>NZ_JACJOT010000008.1:0-1200000 GCF_014695715.1 Microcoleus sp. FACHB-68 | reverse complement strand
TCCAGTTTCACGGTTGAAGTTGCCGGTTGGGGTGGAATACGGTTCAGATATGAAAAAAGTTAAACAAGCATTGTTGGATGCCACGAAAGATCATGAGGGTGTCTTGCCCTTTCCTGCACCCCAAATTTTATTTAAAGGGTTTGGGGAGAGTTATCTGGATTTTGAATTACTTGTGTGGACAAAAGAACCTAGCAAGCAATATCTTCTCAAAAGCGATATCTATTTTCGCATTGAAGAACTTTTTCGGGAGCAAGATATCAAAATTCCTTTCCCACAACAAGATTTACATTTACATTCTGAAGATTTGCCCTTGAGCTTGTCGCCAGAATTGGAGCGTCTTATATCACGTCTGTTAGAACGCTTAGGAAATCAGAAAAACGGATCATCTGATGTGATAAAGAACGCAGAACGCGATAGAATTGAGCGGGATTGAAAGCAGGTTTTGTCATCTCAAGAGTTTCCCCTAAGAGCGGATATGGCTTGCCTCTACCAATATTTAGAGGTTGCCGGCATAAGATAATTAGAAAAAGGAAAAATTACTATTTATGAATAAAAAAACTCATGGCGTGATTGCAGCCGGCCACCCAAAAACAGCAGAAGCCGGCGTTGAAATGTTGCGACAAGGCGGCAATGCTTTTGATGCCGCAGCCGCTGCAATTTTAGCATCTTTTGTCACTGAATCTGCCTTAACTTCGGCTGCCGGTGGGGGATTTCTTTTAGCACACACGCAAGATAACCAAAATATTTTATTTGATTTTTTTACCCAAACTCCTCGCCAGAAAAAACCTGAGTCAGAATTAAGTTTTGCTCCGATTGAAGTTAATTTTGGCGGAGCCGTGCAAGAATTTCATATTGGGCTTGGTTCTATGGCAGTGCCGACCAATCTTGCTGGGGTGTTTTACGTTCAAAAAAAGTTAGGCAGATTACCCTTAAAAGCAGTTGCAGAGCCGGCAATTCACTATGCACAAAACGGCATAGAACTCAACGATTTTCAAGCTTACTGCTTAACACTCCTCAACCCGATTATGCTGGCTTCTGAAGAAAGCCGCAAAATATATGCTCCCACCGGCAAGCTTATTCAAGCCGGCGAACAATTATCATTCCAAGACTTTGCCAAGACATTAACCTATTTAACAGAAAAAGGAGCAAGGGAATTTTACGAAGGCGAAATCGCTGATCAACTTGTTAAAGATTGCCAGGATCAAGGTGGGCATTTAACCTTAGAAGACTTGAAAAACTATCGCGTTATCGAAAGAACCCCGCAGATTATAAATTATCGAGGCAATACTTTACTAACAAATCCTCCGCCGAGTTCTGGAGGCACACTGATTGCCTTTGCCTTAAAACTGCTATCCAATGTTAATCTAGAAAATCTAGAATTTGGCAGCACTCGTCATTTGCAACTATTAGCAGAGGTAATGCGTTTAACAAATGATGCCAGAAAACATGGTTTCGATGGAAATCTTTATCAACAAGATGTTGCAGATAATTTTTTAAACTCCTCTCATTTATCAAATTCGATAAATCAATTAACAGAAATTTCCAGTAAATGGGGTAGCACAACCCATATCAGCGTAGTTGATAGTGAAGGAAATGCTGCCAGTGTTACAACTTCCAATGGCGAAGGATCGGGTTATGTCATTCCCGGCACCGGCATTATGGTTAATAATATGCTGGGTGAAGAAGATTTAAACCCGCAAGGATTCCATAAGTGGCCGGAAAATGTACGAATTTCTTCGATGATGGCTCCTACTATTGTGTTAAAAGATAATCAACCAGAAATTGTTTTGGGTTCAGGTGGATCGAATCGGATCAGAACTGCGATTTTACAAGTCATTTCCAATATTATTGATTTTAAGATGCCGGTTGATAGGGCAGTGGATAGCCCTAGAGTTCACTGGGAAAATAATGTTTTTAGTTTGGAACCGGGATTTGCCAGCGAAGAAATTAAGAATTTAGGGATTAACTTTAGTAGTCAGTTAGTTGAGTGGCAGAAAAAGAATATGTTTTTTGGGGGAGTTCATACAGTTTTGGAAACTTCGGAAGGAGATATTTCAGGGGCAGGAGATCGGCGAAGAGGTGGTGTGATTCGAGAGGTTTAGGTTTTTTTAATGGAAATGAAAGATTTTGTATTTGTTGATCGTAATAAAGTTTAATATTTTGAATCGCAGATGATAGCGCAGCGTGGCGCTAGCCATACGCAGATAAAATTAACGGTTAGAGGAATGGGTTGTGGCTTTTTGAGAATTTTATAACAAGTTAAATTTTTATGTTTTTTAACCACAGATGGACACAGAGAAACACAGATGCCGTTGAGGTTTTTTTGGCTGGAGGAGAAGTTTTTAAGATGAGGATGATGCTTTTTATTTTATTATTTCTGGTTTACGCATTCGGGTGGAGGTGAGGGGATCGGTGTTTCATTGAGTAAAAATTTATTTTGCCAAAGTTCTAAACTAAAATAAAATTGCCGCTCAATATCGATAATCGGATTTCCAACAAATTGTACAACTTGAGAGTCGCAAGCCGGGGGCCGAAAGTTTGTTAAATATTCTACAAATTTATAGGGTTGTCCATTATATTGTTTAGCATCTTCAGGGTTTAATGTGAACACCGTGTTATGTGTGTTACAGCCTTCTTGGTAATTGTGTACCAAACAAAGCACGGTTCGATCACTCACCCGCCCCATTGTAAACAGCAAATTTTTCAAACTACCGTTGTTCTGAGTTACTTTCTCACTCAAGCGTTGTGAAAAACTGTTGCAAGCTTCTTGAGGAGGTATGTCAGAACTAAAATTATGCTGGCTCCAGATAAATAAAGCCGCTTCTCTTTCACCGTTTTGTGCAACAGTAATCAAAAATTCATTGCTGTAAGGAATACATTTAAAGATAGTTGCTTCTGGTGAATTTCTTGTAGGGCTTGGAGGTGAGACAACTGGTTGAGCTACAGTTGAATTAACTCCCAAGACGGCAAAAGTCAGAGAAGCGATTAGAAAATTAGCAGTAAACTTAAAGCACATCAATAAAGGGCACCAACTTCTCCCAAGTTGCCAGCTGATATATTATGTTGTCGTTTAAATAATCCTGGTGTTCCTCAATTCACCCTCACAACCGGCACCGGCATCAAGCGCCTGCCGGCAGCGACACCGCCTCTGCAACGGAGTTTGAGTTTAATCAGTCACTTTCTGTTTCCAGAGCGCACCGACGCTACAGAGGTGCCGGCAGGGTGCGTGTATCTCAAACCGGCTTTTGCTGAGCAGTTTTACAGTAAAAACGCCGGCACTCCTCAGGGAAAATACACAGATCAGCACGGTGGCTAGACCGGCAAAAATCTTGAGCACATAATAGTTTTAGTGCGAGATCGCATTTTCGCCAGAACCGTCGTATTTTGCAGTAGCGACTCAGTGCTAGGCTCGTGAATAGGTGGCACACACCGAGGATAAAGGAATGGAACAACAATGCCACGATATCGCGCAAACGCTCGGTGTCATCGTTTGGGAAAGACAAACAACCACCTTGCAGTTTACCTTTGTGAGCCGGCAAGCCGAGCAACTTTTGGGCTATTCTGTCCAGGAGTGGCTCTCAAACCCGAATTTCTGGACAAACCTGATCCATCCAGATGAGCGAGATCGTACCCTAGCTTTGTATCATCAAGCCATCTCTGAAGGAAAGCCACAAGAAATTGAGTTCCGTGCCGTGGCAGCCGACGGGGGTGTGGTGTGGCTGCGTGATAGACTCAGCACTGTCAAAGACACCCAAGGCAACCTACAACGCCTCAGCGGTTTTCTCGTAGATATCCCAGATCGCCAGTCAGTAGAAAGAACATTACAAAAAAGCGAACAGCGCTTTAGTATCTCAGTCGAAAATATGCTCGACTGTTTTGGTATATATAAAAGCATTCGAGACCAATTCGGTCGCATCACAGATTTTCAAGTCGAATATATCAACGCCGGCGCTTGTGCAGATCACCTATTTAGCAAAGAAGAAAAAATTGGTAAGCGACTGGGTGAATTGCTGCCGGCATATCAAGAAACCGGCTTATTTGAGGAATACTGCCAAGTCGTAGAAACCGGCATTCCCCTAAGCAAAGAATCCCTGATCTACGAAGATGTATTTAACCAACAACGCCTCGTCAAAGCTTATGAGATCCGCGCTAGCAAACTAGAGGATGGTTTTGTTGTAAGTTGGCGTAACATCACACACACCAAGCAAATAGAAGAAGAATTACACCGGCGCGAACGAGAAATTAGAACCATTGTTGAAAATGCCCCCCTGCTCATCGCCCGCATAGACAGAGAATTTCGTCACGTTTACGTTAACCCCGCCATCGAACAAGTAACCGGCATCCCCCAGCAAGAATTTGCCGGGAAAACTCACCGAGAATTAGGCACCCCAGAAGCAGATTGCGCGATGTGGGAAGCCTGTTTTCAACAAGTATTTACCACAGCTCAACAGATGAGCTTTGAATTTGAGTTGCCCACGCCCAGTGATGGCACACACTACTATTGCTCGCGCATGGTGCCAGAATTTGCCTTAGATGGTTCAGTTGAATATGTCTTGGGTATTGCCTATGACATCACCGCCCAGAAACGAACTGAAGCTGCGCTGCGAGAAAGCGAATCCCGCGCCAGACGCATGATAGCCTCGAACTTGATCGGGATTATGTTCGCAGACTTCACCGGCAAGATCATAGAAGTCAATAACGCCTTGTGCGAGATCCTGGGATATACACCAGAAGAGGCGCTCTCTGGAAACCTGAACTGGGTAGAACTAACACCTCCAGAATATCGGCCACTCGATCTGCACGCAGTTGAGGAACTGAAAACAATAGGAACCCACACGCCTTTTGAAAAAGAATACATCCGCAAAGACGGCACCCGCGTGCCGGTTTTGGTGGGAGCTGCTTATCTAGGAGGATCTGACGAAATAGGCGTGGGCTTTATCCTGGATCTAAGTGATCGCAAACGAGCCGAAGCAGAACGTGATCGCTTCTTCGAGGAGTTGGAGTCCAAGGAGAGACTCTTAGAAGCTGTATTGCAGCAAATGCCGGCCAGTGTCGTCGTCGCCGAAGCCCCTTCGGGGCGTCTCGTGCTGATGAATGAGCAAGTGAAGCAACTCGTGCGCGGCAATTACCAAATACTTGACCAAGTCGAAGACTATTTGCAGTACGAAATCTTTCACGCAGATGGCCGGCCTTACACAGCCGAAGAAATCCCCTTGGCAAGGTCTATCAGAACAGGAGAAGTGGTAATAAACGAAGAGGTGGAAATCGTGCGGGGGGATGGCAGCCGTGGCACGATGATTGCCAATTCCGCCCCGATTCGGGATGGTTCTGGGCGCATTGTAGCCGGCGTCGGCACTTCTTATGACATCACCGAGCGAAAATTAGCTGAGGAGAACTTGCGAGCCAGTGAAGAGCGATTTCGCACCTTTTTTGAAGCTTCACCCATTGGAATTGTTGTCGCTAATTTGGACTATCAAATCGTTAATGTCAATCCAACTTTCTGCGAAATGTTGGGGTATACCGCAGAAGAATTAACCGAGCTGACATTTGTTGATATTACCCATCCCGAAGACATTGACTCAGATATGCGGCTGCTTGAGCAACTATTTGAGAGAAAAATTTCTACTTATCAGTTAGAAAAACGATATATCAAAAAAAATCAAGAAAGTTTGTGGGTGAATTTAACCGTGACGCTGGTTCGGGACGATAACGCTGAACCGCTTTACGGATTTGGCATGATTGAGGATATCAGCGAGCAAAGAGCCGCCTCAAAGCGCATCCAGCTTTATGCAGACATTGTTAAAAATGTGCCGGTGGGCTTGAGCGTTTGGCAACTGGAAGATAGCAAGGATCTGGGTTCTTTTCGGCTGATAGCAAGCAATCCCGCTGCCCGTCAATCGAACGGGATAGCGATGGAAGAGTTGATCGGAACCACATTGGCTGAGAGTTTCCCGCTAATGCTTGAGACACAATTGCCTCAAGATTATGCAGAAGTCATTCACACCGGCATTGCCAAAGACTTTGGAGAAGTGCTTTACAGCGATGAACGGATTACTGGGCAATTCTTTTCTATCAAAGCATTTCCCCTGCCCGATCGCTGTGTGGGAATAGCCTTTGAAAATATCACTGAGCGCAAACAGCTAGAGCAAGCGCTGATCCAAAGCGAAGAAAGTTTTCGCTTCCTCGCCGACTCGATCCCCCAGCTAATCTGGACGGCACAACCCGATGGCCAGTTAGATTACATGAACCAGCGTGTTGCGAACTACAGCGGATTAAGCGTTGACAACCTGATCGGCTGGGGATGGCAACAGATGCTGCATTCAGACGATCTCCCCCACAGTCTTGATCGCTGGCAGCACTCCTTAACCACCGGCACGAAGTACGAAGTTGAATTTCGGTTGCGGCACTCAACCGATGGGCAATATCGCTGGCACTTGGTACGAGCGTTACCTATGCACGACGCACAAGGCCAGATTATCAAGTGGTTTGGAACTTGTACAGATATTGAGGATCAAAAGCGGGCCGAACAAACCGCGCAGTTTCTATCGCAAGCGAGTACCCTGCTGGCTTCTTCCCTCGACTACGAAACGACTCTCTCCAGCGTGGCGCGTTTAGCGGTTCCCACTCTGGCAGATTATTGCGTCGTCGATATTGCCGAAACCAACGAGGTATTCCGCCGGGTGGCTGCAGTTCATCCCAACCCAATCAAAGAGCAGCTAGCGCGTGACATTGAACAGCGCTACCCAGCCGGCCCGAATGGGGAACACCCCATCGTGAAGGTACTGCGTACAGGGCAATCACAACTGTATCCACAGATGCCCGATGAAGTATTAGTTGCCACTGCCCTAGATGCAGAACACCTAGAGATGCTGCGCTCGTTGGCGATCAAGTCTTATATGAGCGTGCCACTGATTGCCCGTGGGCGGGTATTCGGTGCAATTTCCTTTGCCATAGCCGAATCAGAGCGTCATTACACTGCCGCCGATCTCGCCTTGGCTGAAGATTTAGCCCACCGCGCTGCTGTCGCCATCGACAATGCGCTGCTTTACCGCGAGGTTCAGGAGGCAGAACGTCGCAAAGATGAGTCCTTAGCACTGCTCAACGCCTTGCTGGAAAGTGCGCCGGTTGGGTTTGCCTTTATGGATCGCGATCTGCGCTTTGTGCGCCTCAATCGTTGCCTCGCAGAGATCAACGGCATTCCTTTGGCAGATCACTTAGGGCGCACCCTTGAGGAAATTTTGCCGGCAAAAACAGCATCCATCACCAGAGCACTTCACCGGCAAGTCCTTAATACCGGAGAGCCAATTTTAAATGTAGAAGTGAGTGGCGACACACGCGCTGCTCCTAATCAGCAGCAGCGCTGGTTGGCAAGCTACTACCCGATCCGTTCCGGCAGTGGAGAAATCTTAGGCACGGGTGTCACCGTGGGGGATATTACTGAACTCAAGCGGGTTGAGGAAGCCCTGCGGCAGAGTGAAGAGCGCTTCCGCTTGTTGTTTGAAAACGCACCAATGGGCATCTCCATCGCGCGTAACGGAGTCAGTTTGTACGCCAACCCTGCTTACCTCAAGATGTTTGGCTACAGCACTCTCTCTGAAATGCAAGGCAGACCGCTGCTCAATGATATTGCGCCCCAGTGCCGCGAGGAGATCACTGAAAGAATTCGACAACGAGAGCGAGGGGAAACCGTTCCGAATAATTATGAAACCCTTGGTCAAAGAAGGGACGGCTCGGTGTTTCCTTTTCAGGTTCATGTTGCCCGGTTTGAGTTACCGGATGGGCCGGCTACGACTGCCTTTATTCGTGATATTTCTGCCGCTAAACAAATCGAGTCTGAACGTGCTCAGCTTTTGGTTCGAGAACAGCAAACCCGGCATCTAGCTGAGCGCACCGCTGAACGGATCGCCGGTTTGCAATACGTGACTGCCACCCTTTCAGAAGCACTGACAGCCTCAGAAGTGGCAGATGCGATCCTCACTTCCGGATTAGCCGTACTGGATGCAAATGTCGGACTCGTCTCTTTGCTCAATGAAGCCGGCACAGAATTTGAGAATATCCGGATCGTGGGCTACCCGCAAGACGTTGTGGATGCATGGCCCCGTTTTGCAGCGGATGCGCCCGTACCCATTGCTGATGCGGTGCGGCACAGGCAGCCGATTGTGCTGGAAACACAGGCAGAGCGTAACGCCCAGTATCCCCATCTAGTGTCTGTCCATGTAGAAGCCACGGCCACTGATGGCGCTTTAGTTGCCATCCCGATGATCGTGAACGAGCGCGTTGTAGGCGGAATCGGTTTGGGCTTTCCAGAGGATCGGCAATTCAATCAAGATGACCGTGCTTTTATGCTGGCGCTGGCCCAGCAGTGCGCCCAAGCCCTAGAGCGAGCGCGTCTGTTTGAAGCTGAACGATTAGCCCGTGCTGCTGCTGAAACGGCGCTAGATGCGCTCAAGCAAAGCGAAGCCTGCTTCCGCACGATGGCAGATAACTCACCGGCATTTATCTGGATGGCCGGCACAGATGGGCAATGCACCTATTTCAACCAGCCTTGGCTAGACTTTACCGGCCACACCCTAGAAGAAGCACTCTCCCTTGGTTGGTATGAAGGGCGGCATCCTGACGATGTACAACCTTGTGCGGAGGCGTGTAGGGTGGCATTAAACCGGCTGGAAGGCTTCCAAATCGAATACCGGCACCAACGAGCCGATGGTGAATACCGCTGGATTTTCGATACCGGCGTGCCGCTTTACGCTCCCGATGGCAGTTTTGCCGGCTACATTGGCTCTGGCATCGATATCAGCGAACGCAAGCAGGCAGAGGAAGCGCTGCGCGAGAGTGAATCCCGCTTTAGACGCTTGGTAGAGTCCAACGTCATCGGCGCGATCTTTTGGGACACCACCGGCAACATTACCGATGCCAATGATGCCTTTTTGCAGATGGTGGGCTATACCCAGGAAGATTTGCGAGCCGGTAAAGTCAACTGGAAAGACATGACCCCTGCTGAACATCTGCATCTCAGTGAGGGGGCAATTGCTCAGATGAAGCAGTCTGGGGCAGCGAGTCCCCTAGAAAAGGAATACATTTGCAAAGACGGCAGCCGCATTCCCGTTGTACTCGGCGGTGTCATGTTTGAGGGATCTCAGGATCGCGGGGTCAGCTTTGTTCTCAATTTAACCCAACTCAAACAAGCCGAGTCAGAGCGCCGGCAGAGTGAGGAACGCTACCGTCGCATCGTTGAAACGTCTTATGAAGGAATTTGGACAATTAACGCCCAAGGGTACACAGATTTCGTGAATCCTCGCATGGCTCAGATGCTGGGCTATACCGTGGAAGAGATGATGGGGCGTCCGATTTCTGACTTCACGAACGAGCCGGCCCGCATCGTATCCGAGGGAAATATTGAGGGGCAAACCCAAGGAACTAAAGCACTGAGTGAATGCCGGTGGCGTCGCAAAGATGGTTCTGAACTGTGGACACTGAATTCTAGCAACGCCATTATTAATGAGCGAGGAGAATTCACGGGCGAAATCGCCATGATTACGGATATTACTGATCGCAAACAAGCTTCTGAAAAGCTGTGGGAAACCAATCAAACCCTTAACAGCTTGATTCAAGCTTGCCCCTTGGGGATTCGGGTGTTTAATCTCAATGATGGGGTTGTAACTTTATGGAATCCAGCCGCTGAGCGGATTTTTGGCTGGAGTGAACAAGAAGCACTGGGCTGTTTTCTGCCTTCGGTTCCAGAAGACAAACGAGAAGAATTTCTAGCAAACCTCGCCACCATTAGCCAAGGAGAGGAATTAATTGGGGTAGAGTTGCGCCGGCAGAAAAAAGACGGTTCACCGATTGATATCGCCGTTTGGGCGACTGAACTGCGGGATGCAAAAGGCCAAAAGAGCTGTCTGTCAATTGTTGCCGATATTAGCGACCGTAAGCAGTTGGAGGCAGAACGCGAGCAACTTTTAGCTCGTGAACGGGAGGCACGCGGTGAAGCGGAAGCGGCGAACCGAATTAAAGATGAGTTTCTGGCGGTACTTTCTCATGAGTTACGTTCGCCGCTGAATGCAATTTTGGGCTGGGCGCAGATGCTGCGGACTCGTAACTTTAATGCAGCAACCATTTCTCGCGCCCTGGAAACAATTGAGCGCAACGCCCGCCTGCAAACTCAACTGGTAGAAGATTTGCTGGATGTTTCGCGCATCCTGCGGGGCAAAACCAGCCTGAATATAATGCCGGTGAATTTAGCATCCACCATTGAGGGGGCGCTTGATACGATGCGACCGGCTGCTGAAGCGAAGGCGATTAAAATTGAGCGATTGCTTGATCCAACGGTGAAGTTAATTTCAGCCGATCCAGGCCGGTTACAGCAGATTGTCTGGAATTTGCTCTCAAATGCGATTAAGTTTACCCCGTCGGGAGGGTGTGTGACGATCCGCCTTGCGGCTGCCGGTTCTATGGCTCAAATTCAAGTCAGCGACACCGGCATTGGCATCCCAGGCGATTTTCTCCCCCATGTTTTTGAGTATTTCCGTCAGGCGGATGGCTCAACGACACGGGCGCACGGCGGACTGGGTTTGGGTTTGGCAATTGTGCGCCATTTAGTCGAACTGCACGGCGGCACGATCCAGGCTGACAGTTTGGGTGAGGGACAAGGGGCAACCTTCACCGTGTTGCTGCCACTTTTGGAAAGGCAGCCGGTAGAAGAAAATCCCCCTGCACTCCTGCACTCCTCCTCTGCCTCTGCCCCACTCTCCAACGTCCGGGTGCTTGTCGTTGATGATGAAGCTGACACGCGAGACGTTATTGTTACAGCACTCGAACAAAGTGGCGCTGAGGTGAAGGTAGTGGCCTCCGTGAATACGGCATTTATCGCTTTACAGCAATTTCAACCCAATGTTTTAGTTAGCGATATCGGAATGCCTGAGGAGGATGGCTACTCGTTGATCCGTAAGGTGAGAGCTTTGGCTGCGGATCGGGGCGGCAAAATCCCTGCGGTGGCACTAACCGCCTACGCGATGGAAGAGGATCGCCGGCGCGTGCTTGAGGCCGGTTTTCAGCAGCATTTGGCTAAGCCGGTGGATACGGATGAGTTGATTCAGGTGGTGGCACGTCTGAGCCGGCAACTGGAGGATAATACTCAGGGATAAATCGAAGCGGCAAATCGTTTCAAACGCCACTCCAACTTTTCTCTTCAAGAGATGCCGGTGTTTGCTTCGGCACTAAAAATTTCCCAAACTGGGCATAAAGTGCCGGCAGCACCAGCAACGTTAATGCCGTAGAGGTAAATAACCCGCCCAGCACCACTACCGCCAACGGTTGCAAAATTTCCTTGCCGGCACCTGTGCCAATTACGAGGGGCACCATTCCCAATGCTGAAGTGAGCGCAGTCATCAAAATGGCTGCAAGTCGCTCTATCGATCCCTCAAATAGCACCTGTTTCAAGGGCATACCCATCGCAAACTTGCTGTTATAGTTTTCCACCAGCAGCAGTCCGTTGCGCGTGGCTACGCCAAACAACGTAATGAATCCCACCATCGAGGCAACAGAGAGGATGCCGCCACCCAAAGCGACAGAAATAATGCCGCCAATGATCGCTAAGGGTAGATTGATCATAATCATCAGCATTGCCGGTATAGATTTGACGGCAAAATACATTAAAACAGCGATAACGACAAGCGCTAAAGTTCCGAATACCAGCAAATTTTGCGTCGCTCGCTGTTCAGATTCAAACTGACCGCCGTATTGGATAAAATAGCCAGGAGGTAGTTGTACCGCTTGTTTCACCTTGGCTTGAATCTCATCAACCACAGAGCCTAAATCTCGACCGGCAACATTGGCAGAAACAACGATTAAGCGAGAAACATTTTCGCGATTGATGGTATTCGGGCCGGTTCCATAATCAATTTTAGCAACCTGTCCTAGGGGAATTTTCTGCCCGCTCGGTGTATCAATTAACAAATCTCGAATCGTATCTAAATTGCGGCGAGAATCTTCTTTTAGCCAGACTAATAAATCAAATAATTGCTGTTCTTTCAGCACTTGAGAAACCACTCGCCCATTTAATGCCGTTTCAATTGTTTCTGATAAGTTACCAATCGAAAGACCATAACGAGCGGCAGAGAGCCGGTCAAATTGAATTTGTAACTGTTTGATAGGAACTTGAGGTTCAAGCTGCAAATCCACGATTCCTTCAATTTCGCGCATGGCTGTTTGAACTTCAGCGCCAATTCTGCGTAATTCATCCAGTTCAGGGCCAAAGATTTTCACCGCAATTGCACTTCTAACCCCAGATAAAACTTCATCCATGCGGTGAGAAATAAAGCCCCCAATACTCGGCGCGACACCGGGCAATTTAGCAAATTCTTCTCTAACTTTCTCAACCGTTGCCTGCCGATTTCTCATCCCTTCATCGCTAATTTCGATATCAACGTGTCCTAAATTAACGCCGCCGGCATCTGCATCTCCCGGTGCACGTCCAGAACGTAACTGCACCGACTCAAACCGGCTGTCATTCTTAAGCGCGTCTTGAATGGCGAATCCCGCCTGATTTGTCGCTTCTAAAGAAACACCAGGATACAGCAGCATCGCATTAACAAGCGATCGCTCTTGAAACTCCGGCAAGAATACCCGTCCTAAAGAAGTTAGAACAATTAGGGAAGCGATAAATGAAGCAATCGCTATCATCAAGATAATCTTGGGGAAATTTAGAGAAAATTTTAGAAGAGGTCGATATAGCCTTTGAGAAAACCGCGAAACCCAGGTTTCATCTTCCGGTAATTGCTGCTTAGCTAACAAGATGGCACATAATGCCGGTGAGAGTGTCATTGCCACAAAGGTTGAAGCAAAAATCGAGATTAAATAAGCCACACCCATTGGCGCAAAAATTCGACCTTCAACTCCAGTTAGGGTAAAAATAGGGGCAAAAACGACAGCGATAATCACGGTTGAAAATATCACACTAACGCGCACTTCCACGGAGGTATCATAAACAATTTGGAACGGATGAACCGGCGTTCCTGCTAACTGATTTTTTCGCAATCCTCGGTAGGCATTTTCCATATCCACAATTGAGTCATCTACCACTGAGCCAATTGCCACGGCTAGTCCCCCTAGCGTCATTGTATTGATGCCTTGACCAAACAAATTGAGAATCATCATTCCAATTAGCACAGATAGGGGAATTGCGCTCAGGGTAATAATAGCAGTGCGCCAATTCATCAAAAATAGCAACAGAATAATCGAAACAATAATGATGCCATCACGTAAAGCACTCAAAACATTTTCAATGGCATCATCGATAAAATTTTCCTGCCGAAATGTGACGGTAAACTGAACATCTTGAGGTAGGCTAGGCTTAAGTTCTGCCATCGCAGCTTCAACCGCCTTCGTAACTGCCGGCGTGTCAACTTGGGGTTGTTTGTCGATCACCACCACAATTGCCCGCGCACCATTAATACTGCCATCACCTCGCATTAATGCGGCTCCAATTTCCACATCAGCCACATCGCTTAGTAATACGGGGGTGCCATTCCGGGTGGTAACAACGGATTGTTTTAAATCTTCAATTGAGGAAATCCTGCCAATTCCTCGAATTAATAATTCTCGATCTGGACTAATCAAAAAGCCACCGGCTGCATTGGTGTTAGCTGCTTCGGCTGCTTCCGTGACTTCTGCTAAGGAAACATTAAAGGCTTTTAATTTAGCGGGAATAACCAGCACTTGATACTGACGGATATCTCCGCCATAAACGACGACTTGAGAAATACCAGGAACGGCTAGCAGACGGTTGGTAATATCACGATCAACCAGTCTCCGCACTTCCATTAATGGCGTAGTTTCCGCCGTGAAAGCGTATTGCAAAATGGTGCCAATGGGGGAACTAATGGGAGAAATTTGCGGTTGCTCAACACTTTCTGGAAGTTTTTCGCTGGCTTGCTGCAATCTTTCTGTTACTAACTGTCTGGCTTGATAGACATTGGTTCCCCAGCTAAAAATTACTTTGACAACAGAGATGCCGGCAGCCGAGGAAGATCGCACTGTTGTTACGCCTGGAGTGCCATTGACGGCACTTTCAATCGGTAATGTGACGAGGGATTCCACTTCTTCAGGTGCTAATCCTGGTGCTTCTGTTTGAATCTCAACTTGGGGAGGAGCAAAGTTGGGAAAAACATCTAAGGGCATTTGCGTTAGGTTATAAGCGCCTAAAACGGTGACGATAATTGCCCCTAAGACAACCAACCAGCGCTGGACAATTGACCACTTGAGGATGGCATTAAGCATAATTTGTTTAACTAAGCGTTTGACTCTTGCCGCCTCAATACCTGCTTTGAAGGTGCGAGATGTGTTCGCCCAAGTAGTTATTCCTGCAACTTTTTAAGCCGGCATCAGTTGGCACCTAGAATAGAGTTTTTCATAGGAAAATGAAATTAGAATGAAACTTCTCTCCTGACAAACTTTTATAAAAATTTTGACAATATACAGCTATATAAAAAAGCCAGCTCTTGCCTATATTTTGACAAAGAGCCGGCATCATGCAGTTAAGTTGATAAAGTGCCGGTTTTTATTGAATTAAAATGATCGCTTCTTGAATCTTTGCATTCAGAGCGTCTTTTAACCCTAACTCAACTTTTTCCATTAACTGATCAAACGTCTCCTGATTCGCCGCCAGTTGTTCTTTGAGAACCTTCTCCAACTCTGGATTTATTTCCTTGCATATACTGTCAATTTTACTGTTACTTAACAAATTTGAACGCATCCAGCTAGGAACATCTAAATTTGTCTTAATCGCATCTTTAACACCCTGACGATTTAACTCCATTCCTGCCGCTAAAGCTGAAGCTCCATAAACTAGGGCGATTGGCCAAGTTAAATGTCCAGTTAAGATTAAAGTCAAGAGACTAGCAAGAGTGCCCCCACCAATCACCACATTGATGATAAATGACACAATTTCGGCAAGAATCGCATCTCCGAGCTGGAGTTCCGGATTTACGGCTGCCGGCGCGATTCCTTCCTCAAACCTTAAACTGCTTCTGGGAATCTGAAATTTTCGACAAATCGGATCGGTTTTATCGGCTAATTCAGGCTGAATCTTGCTATTAAACCAAGCGAGACATTGGCTGTTAATGAGAGCCTGAGTTTCATTACTTTTAACCCACTGCTCCGCTCGCTGTTTCATAGAACCTTCGAGATCAGATAAAGTCCTAATTTTGTTATTTTGCCAATCTTTTAACCCAGTTTTAACGATGGATTTAATTAATTCATCTGAAAGTGAATTGGTCAATAATTCTATTAAATTCGGCAGATTTTTTTCAATGAGATTTCTGAAAAAATTTGAATCAAATAAGTGATTCATTTCTTGTTTGAAAGCAGCAGCACGCAAATCCCATCTTCCCACTCGCGCTAAACCCAGCGCAATGCAGCGTTCAGGTTCTGGATCGGGACGAACTTGCGTTTCGGGTTCGGGAAATGTTTTTTCGCAAATAAGACGGGTAAACTTCATGCGAGATGCCCCACCTGTCATCAGCAAGACTTTTGGGGCAATGCCTTGTTGATCGAGCTTTTCTTTCGCCACCGTGACTGCTTCACGAAATGATTGAATCCAACTCTTTTTCCCTAATTCCGCTAAGGGGTGGTTTAAAATTTCCTCCATGATTGATTGATTGACTTGGGGGATAAAATAAATTTGTTCGTTAATCGACTCAAACCCCCGTGCAAAAGATTGAGGGGAACTGTAAAGCTGTTCGTTAGAAAAATAATCTTCCTTTGCTTTGCGGCAGGCAAGTTCACAGCGAGCTTTGTGATGTGAATATTGAGCAAAGACTCTCTCAAGTAATTCTTTTTGCTCGTGATTGGCAAGCGTGCGTTCAAAAATTGCTTTGTCAATTAAAGAAGCTCCCAGCTCATTACTGCCAAAATCTATAGGGATTTCGGATAAGCTTTTAACGAGGGTAAAATCAGTTGTTGAAGAACCAATATCAACAATCAGTACCGATGATGTCAGCTTGTTGTACTCAAGTTTACCGGCTTCCTTGGCTTGCATAAAAGCCGCTCGTGATTCTGGGATCACATTCAGCAGCGGAATTCCAGCTTCCTGAAGCAGCTTTTGGTACTCTTCACGATCTTCTAGTGACCAACCTGAAGGGCAACCTACATAAAAATAGCTGTTTTTCTCGCCTTGAATTTGCCGGCTTTCTTTCAAAAGCGAGTAATAGGTTTTTAAGAAACTTCGCAGGGTTTCTCGATAACTTGCATCTTGATTAGGTTTTTGCTTAAAAGCAATTTGAAGCTGAGTAACCCCAACTTGAATTAAGGCTTGCTCTCCCACAAGATAGCCAAGTTCAGGATGCCAACCTAGGGCAGTAATTTGATTTTTTTTATTGTTGACTTCCAGCATTTCTGGAGGCTCAATGCTCTCGATTACAGCTTTAGCGACGGCTGTTTCTCCATGTCCCAGATCGAAACCGATTGTTTCTAAAATTTCCATAACTTTACTAAAGATTTTATCCTGAGTTCAACGAATTCGGCTGACTGGGTATTAAGGTCAATTTCTAATTTTCCAACTTTAAGCAACTGCCGGCTCACCGCACAGTTTCATTATAACGATCACTTTGTGGAAGCGTTAGATTAGCCGGCTCAATCACTCGACCACGCCGCAACAAGCTATCACCTTTAAATAAGGCCGGCGTAATTGTCACGCAGTCTTTAGTGGCGGGATCAATGCTTGGCTCAAAATCAAAATACTCACGAGAATTTTTTGCCTCATGGGGCTGATAAATCTGAGCGCGAATTCCCTCTTCCATCAAAACTTGGGGCAACATTTTTGTTAGTTCAATTGCCATCTGGGGTTTATTTAGAACTGACGCGCCCCAAAGTCTTTGAATCAGCGTTAACAATTCTGGCAGTTCTTCTAAACCATTAGATTCAGGGTTTCTTTGAACATCTGTTGCCCGTGCAACTGCCTGATCGATTGTATTTAAAGCATCCGCGAGGTTGCCTAATAAAATTTGACTATCAACGCGCACAACCGGCAGAGTCGTTTCTGGAAGCAGCGGAACGGTTGAATTATTTTCGCTGGTTTTTTTGTCAAGTTTAAGGGCAACTTCTAAGCCAATGACAACCGACACCAATAAGGTCGGCATCCACACTTGCGGGTCATTTGGCATTAAGGAAATTAAGGAAGTTAAGGTTCC
Source organism: Microcoleus sp. FACHB-68 (assembly GCF_014695715.1). Classification (NCBI taxonomy): domain Bacteria; kingdom Bacillati; phylum Cyanobacteriota; class Cyanophyceae; order Oscillatoriales; family Microcoleaceae; genus Microcoleus; species Microcoleus sp. FACHB-68. The sequence goes on along the minus strand of NZ_JACJOT010000008.1, from coordinate 1,182,814 downwards.
TGCGCCGGCAAGCACCTGCAAAACTTTTAAAATTAACTTATTCGGAGCTAACTTTGCAGTTGAGTTAGAAATTGATGAGGTGGGGGGAACCGAAAATTTAACCTCATTAGCCGCACTCAAAGCAGCAACAGACTGGCGCAGAGTTTCTAGAAAAAAGGAAGCCAGACGTATCTGAGTGACATTAAGATCACCCATGTAACTTTTTTCTAAATTATCAAGCCGGTTTTGAACCAGTTTTACGACTTGGTCAAGGCTGCCTGCCTTATCTATATCTCTCTGGAGTTCACTGCGTTCTTTGTCAAAAAGTGTTATGAGCGTTTTCATCGGGTTCTTTAAAACTTCAGCGTTAGCGGAATACTTATTCACAATATAGCGTCAGCTAGGTATCACCTTTCAAGCTCGGACGCTTCATGACTGAGTTCACCGCTAAGATTTTTCCAGCCTCTTTAAGTTAGTCTGCCATAGATGTTGGATGGAAAGCCGGCAACTGAACTGCCAGTCGTTCCATTGATCAGATCCCAGCTTTGAGATCCACCTTCTCGTAGATACTCATCGCCTAGGTTATACAGGTATGATCGAGCCAAAGCCGATGTAGGGATAACCCGCAACTTTAGCTAGAGAAGTCAATCGCGAGAGGGGGGAAATGCTGACAGTCGTTTTAATCGTCAATGCGCTCATCGCACTCTTGTGCCTTTATGTGGCATGGCAAGTGTGGAACTTGCGGCGGGTGCTGGCCAATGTCGCAGATACACTGATCTCAGTTGAGCGTAACACTTATGCCGTGCTGCATGGCGCACCCAATGCCATTATCAAAGGACAACGGGGCACTCGCCAGCTGCGAAAACAATACCGGCAACTGCAAACCCAACTTCAGCGGGCTGAGCAAGTGTTGGGCCTCCTAAGTTTAGGCCAAACGGCGTGGCGGCGTCGCTCAACCGTGGTGCGCCGGTTCAAACCCTGAAAAACAGCGGTTTCCCAAGCGTAAAAGGACGCAGTTGCTTCACCCATCATCCGCTTAGAGAAAGCCGGTGCGCGGATCAAGCGCTTCACACCTGTGCTAATCTACAGGCGAGTTTAAGGCGCTTTGAAGTATTTAGGAACGAGTGCCGAACGCTGTTATCAGCCGGACTCAACCCTTAGAAGCTTGAATCGCCCATCAAGACTCCTACAATTGGTGTAAGAATACAAACCGAACGATGTCAAATAACCGCTCAGGATTCTTTTTTGGGGGTGTGCTGTTAGGAGCCGCCATTGGCACAGTCACTGGCCTACTGCTGGCCCCTCGTACGGGCCGGGACACGCGCAAGCTGCTGAAAAAATCTGCAGACGCCCTACCGGAATTAGCCGAAGACTTGTCAACCAGCGTACAAATGCAAGCGGATCGCCTGTCAGAAACAGCGCTGCGGAACTGGGATGGCACCCTAACAAGATTGCGCGAAGCCATTAACGCCGGCATAGAAGCCTCTGGCAGAGAACGTCAAATCCTTAGCCAAACAGAAGCCGCAGGTTCCCCAGCGTCAAGTTCTCCGATGCGTGATGCCTACGGTGACGTAGTGACTAACTCTGCTGGAGAGGTAATGCCAACGGAAATGCCTCAAGAACGTTAAAGTTGAGTCTAGACAGACCCTTACAGACTGATTGCCCACCCCCTGCTACTTTCAACACAATTCTGTGATCGACCCCATTTTTTGGCTAGGACTGTCAATTTTGCTGGTTGCAGTCAGTTTAACTGCTGTTTTGGTGGCAGCCTTGCCGGCCTTACAGGAGTTAGCGCGGGCTGCGCGGAGTGTGGAAAAATTAGCGGAGACATTATCGCGTGAGTTGCCTCCCACCTTGGAAGCTATCCGCCTCACCGGCATGGAAATCAGCGATCTGACCGATGATGTCAGCGAAGGAGTTAACAGCGCCACCGATGTTGTCAAACAAGTGGATCAAACCCTTGGCAGCGCGAAGCAGCAGGCGAAAAAAGCGCAAGTCACCACTCGCAGCGTTTTTGCCGGCATCCAAACTGCTTGGAAAACCTTTACCCGTCCATCTGCCGGTTCAGAGGCCACTCGCCGGCCTGTAGGGCGTCTTCCAGCTTCTCAAAGACCCCCCTTCGAGGTTCGGGATCGCTTGAATTCCCCAGAGGAATCTGGACGCAACGGTGATGACGTTCCAAGCGGGCAAAACCCCAGTGCTTCCCGGTTACCGCCCCGCCTTGAAGATGCCGGTCAACCCGATTGGGAAATTGCCCCGCCTCCTGCTTCAGACATTCCCCCACCTGACCGTTAAAAATTAAGTTCAAAAAAGACATTTTTTGATTTTTAATGGTTAAGTTTTCCTGATTTTACTTTTTCGATTGAGCGATTCAGGAACCCACTCTTATCTTTCGGAAGTTCCCGCAACTCTTACGCTCAACTCGGATTACTTTCTTGCGGCATCTTAAGGGTGGACTCGCTCACTGATCCCCACATTTTCCAACGTTCAAATAATTTTTTCCAAGCAGTGAGATTTTGTCGAAAAATCAGTAAGTTATTGCATCGATGCCTTCAAATTTCAATCGTGCCGGTTCCAACTTCCTAAAAATTTAGCCATGCAATCCAGACAAATCACCACTCGCAAAGTTTCTCCCCGGAGTCTTTGGTTCGACCGGCTGATGGCTTTCCTAGCCTTAGCTAACTTAGGGTTGGTGCTGTTTGACTTGAGCTATGTACCCGCACGTGATTTATATCTGCGGGGATTTTGGACATTGGGCCGAGTGTACGAACCGCTGAAAGATGTTAACTTTTACAAACTCTATGACCCCTATAAAGGCATTGAACCCCATAGAGACACCCAACAGTATTTAGAAATAGTCGATCAACTGAAAGAACAAGTCGCCAGCAATGGATTAGATTCCGCCCAAGCCGAAACCGTACTCCAGCGACTCCGCGAACTTAGCGGCGAAATGATTGATCAAAATCACTTTCAGATTGCCGAGAAAACCGGCACTTTAGAAACCATCAAAAACCGAATGCGCCGGCAGGTTTTTGGCAATAGAGATGCTTCTTCAAAAGACTCATTCCGAACCTTTTGGAGCCAGCAGTATTTAACTCAAAAAGGCTGGAACTCGCAAATTGCCTTTTTCGAGCGCCAAATCGAGCCATTAATCGCAACGAATTATTATCGAAACATCGGAGAAAATGGCAAATTTATTGACCGATTCTGGAAAATCGACCGATGGTTTATCGGGCTGTTTTTAATCGAATTTCTCGTCCGTACCTGGTGGCTTTCGCGCCGGCACACAGGGTTGCGCTGGATACCCGACGCCATGCTATTGCGTTGGTATGACATCTTTCTCTTACTCCCCTTCTGGCGGTGGCTGCGTGTGATCCCCGTCGTTATTCGCCTCAACAATGCCAAATTTCCCGATCTCGAACCTTTGCGAACCCAAATCAGCCGGGTTTTTGTCGCCAGTTTTGCCGAAGAACTCACTGAAGTCGTCGTGATCCAGGCAATCGACCAACTTCAGGGTGCCGTGGAACGAGGGGAGGTTGCCAGATCCCTGCTGCAATCAACCCAAAAACGCTACATCGACATCAATAACACCAACGAGATCGAAGTCATTGCCAAACGTTTGCTGCAAGTCACTCTCTGCAAAGCCTTACCCGAAGTTCAAACCGACGTAGAAGCCTTGTTGCGCCATAACCTGGATCACACCCTCAACCAACTGCCGGTTTACCAGCAACTTCAGCACTTTCCGGGACTAGGACACCTGCCGGCCCAGCTAACCGAGCAGTTAGTCTCACAAGTCTCAAAACTGCTAACAGAGATGCCTCAGAGCGCCTACACGGCCATTGCCAACGCCCCCCCCGATCCCATCGCCACCAAACTATCTGACCGGCTTGTAGAGCATTTTAGCGAAGCCCTACGCTCAGAATTACAGCAAGAACAGACCCTTGAAGAACTGCAAACCCTCGTTTCCGATCTGCTAGAAGAGATCAAGATCAACTACGTCAAACGAACACCCGAACCTGATCCCGCGCACATCTTGCAGCAAACCCAACAACTGCGCCGATTGGCTGGACGCTAGAAGCAATGGGTCGTCAGACCAACCCGCACAGCGAGATTTTTGTTGTAGAATGGGTGGAGGGTAGAGTAAAGTGCTTGCTAAAATCCCGCTTAGGGATTGACATTTAAACGCCTTTGTCCTTGCCCGATTTCACAGAAGAAACAGGGGAATTCAAACCCCTTGCGGGCAAACATTAAGACTTCTGTCTTGGCAAGAGTGACAGAAGAGTGTCATGTACACGGGAAGTGGGGGAGTACCCACTTTTTTTATTGAAACGAACAATGACTCATCCCCTGATCCCACAAATCATCGAATTGGCGACACCTGTTGCAGAAGCGCTCGAATTAGAAGTCGTCAGTGCGGTTTTTCATACCAACCAAAGTCCGCCGGTGTTGAGAGTCGATATCCGCAACCGGCAGGAAGATACCGGGTTAGATGACTGCGAACGCATGAGTCGGGCACTGGAAGCCGCCTTAGATGCCTCAGATATTATTCCCGACGCTTATGTGCTGGAAATTTCTAGTCCCGGTATATCGCGGCATCTGGCAACAGACCGAGAATTTATCTCTTTTAAAGGCTTTCCGGTCACGGTGAGCGCTTCTGAACCCTACCACGGTCATGTAGAGTGGTCGGGCCAATTGATTCGGCGGGATGAGACAGCCGTTTATCTCAATCAAAAAGGTCGTGTCATTTCCATTCCTCGGCAGTTGGTCGCCAAAGTCGAGCTGGACGAACGGCAGTGAGGCCCTTCCAAATACTCATCTGCTTTGTCCCATCAGTAATTCGTTACTTTTATTCGCCAACTCACGATTTATCCATTCAACAGCGAGGTTTTTCTGTTTATGTCAATCGTCAAACTCCCTGGTCTCAAAGACATGATCGACGGCATCAGTCTAGAGCGGAATTTACCCAAACACGCCGTTCAAGCAGCCCTGAGAGAAGCATTACTCAAAGGCTACGAGCGCTTCCGACGCACCCAGCGGTTCGATCAACCCAACTTTGATGAAAACTACTTCGACAACTTTGAAGTAGACCTAGACGTGGAAGAAGAAGGCTTTCGCGTGCTTTCCACCAAGACCATTGTCGAGGAAGTCGGCAATTTGGATCATGAAATTTCCCTGGAAGAAGTCCAAGCCGTTGCCGCAGAAGCCCAACTTGGCGACACCGTCGTTCTGGATGTCACCCCAGAACAAGGTGATTTTGGTCGGATGGCGGCGATTCAGACCAAACAAGTGCTGGCGCAAAAGCTACGGGATCAGCAGCGCAAGTTAGTTCAAGAAGAATTCCAGGATTTAGAAGGAACCGTCTTGCAAGCCAGAGTGCTGCGGTTTGAGCGGCAGTCTGTGATTATGGCCGTCAGCAGTGGATTTGGCCAGCCAGAAGTCGAAGCAGAACTTCCCAAGCGGGAACAGTTGCCCAATGACAACTATCGCGCCAACGCCACATTTAAGGTTTTCTTAAAAAAAGTAACCGACGCCCCTCAACGCGGACCCCAACTCATCGTTTCTAGAGCAGATGCCGGCTTAGTGGTCTATCTGTTTGCCAACGAAGTGCCCGAAATTGAGGATGAAGTCGTCCGAATTGTAGCAGTGGCCAGAGAAGCCAACCCACCCTCACGTCATGTTGGCCCTCGAACCAAAATAGCCGTCGATACCCTAGAACGAGACGTTGATCCCGTTGGCGCTTGTATTGGAGCGCGGGGATCACGCATTCAGGTCGTGGTGAATGAATTAAGAGGTGAAAAAATAGATGTGATTCGCTGGTCCCCAGATCCAGCAACCTATATCGCCAACGCCCTCAGTCCAGCGCGAGTGGATGAAGTGCGTCTGGTGGCCACCGAAGGCCGGCAGTCCCACGTCCTTGTGGCCGAGGATCAACTCAGTTTAGCCATCGGGAAAGAAGGGCAGAACGTCCGCCTAGCAGCTCGCCTGACCGGCTGGAAAATTGATATCAAAGATACCGCTAAGTATGACTACGAAGCGGAAAATCGGAAGTTTGCCCAGCAGGCAGCCGAAGCCGAGGAGGCGGCGTTGGAAGATGAATATGAGGATGAATATGAAGATGAGTACGAAGATGAAGCAGCCAGCACCGAAGCCTCACCAAGCTTTGCGGAGGAAACAACCGGCGCTTCGACCTAAGGCTTCAATCTCATAAGGGGCGGCGTTTTTGGAGGGCGCTGTCTGGGGAGGGAGCCGGCACAAGGCAATTTTTTCTGAGTAAAAATTTTACCTGGAGGGTTCAGACAGTTTTAAATTGTTTTTGTGCAGAACCCAAGAGTGGAAAATTTACAGGTAGAATTCTTTGACAGGGATGATTTTTTTTTCACCCTTATGCCTTAGGGTGTAAATGGAAACGAACTACCGTCGTTGTATCAGTTGCCGCCGAGTGGCTCATAAAAATGATTTGTGGCGGATTGTCAGAGTCTTTCCGTCCCATCAGTTACAATTAGACCTAGGCATGGGGCGTTCGGCCTACCTTTGCTCTAATGAGAGCTGCTTAAGTGCAGCGCAAAAGAAAAATCGACTGGGACGCGCCCTCAAAGCATCCGTCCCGATCGAAATTTACCAAATCTTGTGGCAACGTTTATCCGCGATGCAGGCGGATGCTTCAAAGCAACTGGCTGCAAAGCTCCCTAACCAGAATCAAATAGCCTCAGAACCCAAACCCCAAACAAGACCGCCCACAGTTCTTTAAAGATTTGTGCAAGATTAGATTAGAAAGGAAGTTTGTTCGCAGCAAAGAGGCCAACATGGTCTACCAAGCTGAGAACGCTAGCCACGGTCAGGCTACAGGGCGCTTCTTATCCCTTGTCAACCAGCGCAATTTGCGTTGTGTGCGAGAAAGGTTAGGCGTCGTCACAGATGACAAATCAATGTAGTGCCTTTTAAAAACAGTGGGTCACCCTGTGACAATAGGTTGGATTCTAGAGGGAGAAGTGGATGAACAACGGCAGAGTCAGAATTTACGAGCTATCACGGGAATTGAATTTGGATAACAAAGACATCTTGGCAGTGTGCGAACAGCTCAATATAGCAGTAAAAAGCCACAGCAGCACGATTACAGAATCGGAAGCGGAGCGCATTCGTGCTCAAGCTGATAAACATACGGCCAACCAATCTACTCAACTTAAGTCAGCACCGGCTAGACAAAAACCTGCGACGCCACCTACAGAAGCAGGCGATCGCCACAACAACGATCGGAAAAAACAGCAAATTTTGGAGGTTCGCCCTACCCCCCGCGCTACCCCCAAACAACAGGTAGGCGGCAGCGGAACTGTGCAACAGCAGGTTTTAGTTCCCCCTCAATCGCCACCAGCCCAGTATCGGGCACAGCAACCAGGAAAGCCGAAGATGCTGAATCGGCCAGTTCGCGCCAACAATCAGAGTGAAGAAGAATTTGTAGCAGCAGACTCTGTTACAGATACAGATTTGGTTACGGAACCTCTAGAGATAGAGTCAGATACAGATAACGCAGTGGCACAATTGCCGCCGCCTGTGGCTGAAGAAAACCCTCAACCGATTAATAAACCCCAACCGCCGGCAACGCCGACACCAGCCAGCCCACCCGTGCCATCAGCCAGATTGTCGTCTCCGCCAGTGAGACCGGCTGCCCCTCAAGCCCCCGGTTCTCCAGGGGGAAGAGAAGCTCGGCCTGTGATCAAACGAGTCAGGGGTGAGGAGCCAGCAGCACCCTCTCAGGCTCCTCCTCAAGCGAAACCTGAGGCTCCGCAAGCGCCATCAGCGCCGCGCATTGCAGCGGTTGGAGAATCGGCAGGAATAGAGTTAAAGCCAAAAACAGCGAAGCGGATTCCAGAACTACAGCGACCCCAGCGGGTACGTCCGGCTGAACCGGCAGCCCCAACGGCTCCAGGAGAACGTGAAGTCGCGGCTGAGTCATCAGAAGATGACACGGACGCTATCCAATTGCTGCGCCCGACCCCGCCTCGGCCTCCAAAACGCCCCAAAAACCGCCAGGACGAGGAAGAGGAAATCCAAGAGTTTCCAGAGAAAGCTGGCAAAGCCGGCGTAAAGGCGAAACGGCGTACCAAACCCATCGAAGATGAAGATGAGGATTTGGAAGAATTGGATGAACTGCCCGAAACCGTTCAGGTCAGTCTCTCCATCGCCCGACCGGCCAAGCAAAAAGCTCGTCCCGCCCAAGCCAAACCGGCAGCAGCGCCGGCACTGGCGGCAAATAAAACGAAGAAATCTGCGGCCAGTCGGGGTGGTGAGCAAGGCAGTGGCAGTAAGTCTAGCCGCCGCAACAGCCGCGAACAGCAGACGAAAAAACGGCCAGAGCAAGTGACACTGACCGGCAGCATGACGGTTCGGGATCTGGCAAACATTCTAGGTGCAGCAGAAACCGACATCGTGAGGGCCTTGTTCTTTAAAGGAATGGCGGTCAACATCACGCAAACCTTGGATCTGGAAACGGCCACGTTGGTCGCCCAAGAGCTAGGTGTTGAGGTAGAAACTGCTGAGGAAGAATCGGAAGCTCGCAAGAGTACCGAAATGCTCGATGCGGAAGATATGGAATACCTGGTTCCGCGTCCGCCGGTGGTCACGATTATGGGCCACGTAGACCACGGCAAAACGACTTTGCTCGACACGATCCGCAAAACAAAAGTGGCATCCGGCGAAGCTGGGGGGATTACCCAGCACATCGGTGCTTACCATGTGGATGTGGAACATGAAGGCGAGATGCAGCAAGTCGTCTTTCTGGACACACCGGGCCACGAAGCATTCACCGCAATGCGGGCACGGGGCGCACGGGTCACTGACATCGCAATTTTGGTGGTGGCAGCAGATGACGGCGTCCGGCCTCAAACGATTGAAGCAATCAGCCACGCGAAAGCCGCTGAAGTGCCGATTATCGTGGCCATTAACAAAATAGACAAAGAAGGCGCTCAGCCGGAGCGCGTGAAGCAGGAACTGACTGAATACGGTCTGGTATCAGAAGAATGGGGCGGCGACACCATTATGGTGGCAGTGAGCGCCATTAAAGGGGAAAACCTCGATACCCTGTTAGAGATGATCCTGTTAGTTGCAGAAATCCAAGAGCTGCAAGCCAACCCCGACCGCTCCGCTAAAGGTACGGTCATTGAAGCGCACCTCGATAAGGCAAGAGGGCCGGTTGCGACCTTGCTGTTGCAAAATGGTACTTTGCGAGTGGGTGATATCCTCGTAGCCGGCTCAGCAATGGGCAAGGTGCGGGCGATGATTGATGACCGAGGCGCACGCGTGGATGCGGCAACTCCGTCTTTTGCCGTTGAAGTGTTGGGTCTGGGAGATGTCCCAGCAGCCGGTGACGAGTTCGAGGTTTACACCAACGAACGCGAAGCTCGCGCCGTTGTAGACCTGCGCTCCGAAGAGAACCGCCAATCTCGTCTACAGCAGGCGATGGCTTCTCGCCGCGTTACCCTCAGCAGCCTCTCAGCCCGCGCTCAAGAAGGCCAGCTCAAGGAACTCAACCTCATCCTCAAAGCCGATGTTCAAGGCTCTGTGGAAGCTATTTTGGGATCGCTTAAACAGTTGCCTCAAAATGAAGTGCAAGTCCGAGTGCTGTTCTCAGCCCCCGGCGAAGTCACGGAAACAGATGTCGATCTCGCAGCCGCTTCTGATGCGGTGATTGTTGGATTTAACACGACCCTGGCAAGCGGTGCGCGACAAGCAGCAGATGCAGCCGGTGTAGATGTGCGCGAATACAACATCATCTACAAACTGCTTGATGATATCCAAGGGGCAATGGAAGGTCTGCTCGATCCAGAATTGGTTGAAGAACCTTTGGGTCAAGCGGAAGTCCGGGCTGTCTTCCCAGCGACCAAGGGCACTGTCGCCGGCTGCATGGTTCAGTCTGGCAAGTTTATCCGCAACTGTAAGGTGCGCGTGCGTCGGGGCAATAATGTGATCCACGAGGGAACCCTCGACTCGCTCCGACGGATGAGAGAGGATGTCAAGGAAGTCAACGCCGGCTTTGAATGCGGTATAGGACTCGATAATTTCCATGCCTGGGCTGAAAGTGACATCATCGAAGCCTTCCGGATGGTTAGCAAGCGGCGGACTCTATCAGCTACTTAGGTTGGTGCTTAGCTGTTAGGAATCAGGGAGAGCGTCCCTGTCTGGGTCAAAGTGCGATTAATAACGGACATCTGACCGCCAGCCCCTAACAGCTAAGCTCTGACAACGGACAACTGAAAACTGACGATTGACAAATGCGCTCCTTTAGATCCGATCCTTTTCTGTGGATTCATTTGGCCGGCTTGGCCGCTTTTCCAATTTTATTGGGCCTGTGCCTGGTGGGATTGGCAATGGGCGCTCCGCTATTGCCGGTTTGGTTAGAATTATTTTTAGTTGGCGCTGCCGGCATTGTGCCGGTGTTAGGGATGCAACTTTTTCGTCCCTTCTACATCTTTAGCACGTTGGTCGTGGCCATGAAGCCGGAGCTTCTGACCCCAGAACGGCAGCGTATCCTCAGCCTTTTTAAAACACCGGCACATCAAATGCTCTCGATTTTGGTGGCCATTTTCCTAGCACTGGCTTTGTGGCCAATCTACTGGTGGTCACCGATTGCAGCTTCAGTGGCTCCTTCAGACTGGCGACCGGCAGGATTGGTTTTAGCAGCACTGGCCTTTTTGGGCTGTAATTTATTCTTGCAAGTGCCGGTGAGCGTCGCACGGGTGATGTTAGGCGGTGACGCAAAATTTGCCGGCACCTCACCCTATCCCCTAGAAAAGATCCGCCAGGATTTTACATCGTTGGGTTTGCAGGTGAATCAAATATTGCCGGCCCTCGAAGCTGAATCGGAAATGGTAACCGCAACCTCTGCCGTTGCCACCCCACAGCCGGTTTCACCCCTAGCAACCGATGAGCCGGCTTCCAGCTCAAATCCCACCGAATCTGCTTAAGCTGCAGGCACATCGGTAGGGTAAATTATATATTTACCGGCATTTCTTGACTTTTTCCGGCTTTAAGACCGGAAAAACTTGACAAACCTGGATAAAAATATCAAATTGACAGTAGAGGCTCCATCTGCACTCTGAAGGTGCCGGTGGTCATGTCAAGGGTGCCATTGGCTATCCTTCAGTCTGCGGTTCCTCGTCAATCAGTGAGATATTTATGGCTCAATCTCCTTTTAACCTACGGGAAGTTAAAGCTACATCATCGGGCCATGAGGCCGATGCCAAAATCTGGAATAGCCTCAAACAAGCAATTGCGGCCAGCTCTGGATTTAAACGCTGGCAAACAGAGCTTCTTCTGGACAAACAATACCGAGATGCAGGATTGGATCACCAAGTCCGTTGCTATCTGCGCGAAACCCTAGAAACTTTAGCTTACTAACATCTTTCCCGCTGCCGGCAAATTCCCCGGCAGCGGAAGTAAAACCCAACGCCTCTTAAATGTTGCAGAAAAAATCTGCCGGCAATGAAGGGGTGTTTTATAGTCAGAAAATTTTAAGCCTTAAAAGTACAACGCGCCAGAACCCCTATATTGTGGAGTTTGACGCGTTGCGAGTATTCTTTGTATTGAAGCTTAGGGTCTTTATATCGGCTGACCCCAATCAATCTTTCATGTTTTTATTGTGGCACCTTTATCAAAATACCCTGACTTTCCTTATATTTTCTTTATTTTTGTGTTTGACTGTCAGGATTTAAGAAGTTTTGTTGCGCGACACCGGCAGCCTTACCGCTCTTTACCCGACGCCTTATCCAGACGAAATAGCCAAATCATCAGAGCAATGACCCCAACTTGTAGGGCAAAATTGGGCAAAGCTGAGCTAACTTCTCTGCCGGCAATGAGCTGAGCCAAGAAGACAAAGGCACCCAAGAAACCAGAGGCTCCGCAGACGACATAAACAAACTTCCGCAGTCCCCGGTAAGGGGCGGCAGCTTCCCCTTTGAGGCGAGCGTAGGTTTCAGGGCTAAGCTTCGGGGAGGCTTTCTGACTCCCGGCAGGCTTTTTTGAACTAGGATCGGCCATAATGTTGAAATTTGGCAATGGGTATGGCCCTTTCATTTTAGGCCAGAGATGGGATGTTTTTTAACCACAGATAAACACAGACTAGAAATGCAGGAACTTTCGCATTGCCAAAATCCCTGCATTTCTGAGCGGTTAATTCAAATTGCCGGCATCATTTTAGGCGGCAGGAACCACTTGTTTCCGCAGCGATTCAGCGCGTTTTTTAGCCGTTGGATTAGCCGGCTCATACTTCAGCGCTTCCTCGTAAGTTTCCAACGCCTGAGCCGCTAACTTCTTACGTTCATAAGCAAAGCCCAGATTGTTAATCGCCGTCACATAAGCGGGATTGAACTTCAAAGCCTCCTTGTATTGGCGAATAGCTAAGTCATACTGCTCTTGGGCAGCACAAGCATAGCCATAAGCATTGTAGACAAGAGCCTGATTTTCCTCTCCCTCCAAGTCTTTAGCTTTTAAGGCTTTTTGGAACTGCACCGCTGCCTGGGCAAACAGTTTCTTATCCAAATAAATACTGCCAAGTTCGTAATGTTCTTGGGCAGTGCCCTTGCCCTTGTCTTTGCTTAGCTTGTTTTGCAACCGTGCCAGGTTACTTTCTACTTTGCGAGTTCTAAGGATCTGGCGAAAAACGAACCAACCGGCAGCAGAGAGCAAAACTAGCAACAGGGACACGTAAACAATGGGAAGATTGCTATCCATAACCACAGAAACACTGAGACTCTCATCTCTTTCACTTTACCCCACTAGATAGACGGACTTCTTCAGTTCTTTGAAGAGAAGCCAGCAACCATAGCCGAGGAATAGGAGTTTCACGCGCTTTAACCGCACCCTAAGTCTGCCAGCTTATGCAGCGCTTGAGAAAGAAACTGAAGCAACTGGGGCTGGGCTGAGTGTAAAAAGAAGTGATCCCCCGGAAACATCTGTAGGGAAAACGCAGCGCTCGTCTGTTCGCGCCAAGCTTCTAGCTGATCACAACTGGCTTCCGGATCTTGGAACCCGCCAAAAGCCGTGATTGGACAATCAAGGGGAGGTTCGCTTGCGTAAACATAGGTTTCAATGGCGGCAAAATCTGCCCGCAGAATCGGGAGAAGCAACTGCATCAGTTCTGCATTTTCCAGCACGGCTTGAGGTGTGCCATTATAGCGGCGCAGTTCCTCCAGGAAGGCCGATTCAGGAAGTGCGTGGATGGGGGGATTTAAATCCGGTATCTGAGGGGCTTGCCGGCCCGATACAAAGAGGTGAAGGGGCAGCAAATTGGATTTTTTGCGAAGCCGGCGAACGATTTCAAAGCTCAGCAGTGCCCCCATACTATGACCAAAAAAGGCAAATGGCTTGTCTAGGTGGGGCAAAAGAACGGATGCGAGGGTTTCAACAAGTGGCTCAAGTTGAGTGCAGGGAGTTTCCATGATTCGAGTTCCCCGCCCTGGCAGTTCTATGGGACAAACTTCGATACTTGCCGGCAGACTCTGCGCCCATGTGCGAAAAATTTGAGATCCCGCGCCGGCATAGGGAAAGCAAAAGAGGCGCAAGCTAGCTTGGGGATTGGGTTTAGGGCACATCACCCAAGCGTTAAAAGCTGATTTGCTTGTTTTTAACATTTGAATATTTTTTTTGGGGCAGGCGGGAATGCCGGCTGTCTCATTTTTGAAAATTTGTAGTGCGGGCATCTTGCCCGCTTGCTGTAGTCTTAGGGAGCAAGATGCTCCCACTCCAATATTTTTGCAAATTTGAGATGCACCCGTGATTAAGCTTGTGTTTGGCCGGCTGAGTCTGCCATTTGCTTTTGGAGGCTGAGGGGTCTCATATCCGTCCACACTTCTTTAATGTAGGCTAAACATTCTGTTTTAGAGCCGGTTTTTCCGGCATCTTGCCAGCCGAGAGCGTTTTCTCGGTCACTCGGCCATATTGAATATTGACCTTCGTCATTCACAACAACTTTGTAGATCGTGCTGTCTTCTGTATTGTCTTTATTCATGGAACCATTTCTCCCAATATCGAGTTTTTTGACCAGGCTCGTTATTTCTGACAGACAAAGTATATCTTGCCAGAAATAGGCATAGCAAAATCACCTTCTGCATCGTAAATGCTAATTTTCTTGAAACCCACGCTTTCTAGAGCCGGTTGAATTTCTTCGGGAAAGTAACATTTCATTAAAGTCGTGTTATCGATTCGCTGCCACGCTTCGTCTATCAATTGGAATATTGTAGTTTTGACGCAGCCTATTTTTTCTTCGGCTTGATAGCTGCGCTGCATCGCCCACGCATAATTGTCTTGAACATCTCCACCCGCCAAGCCTTGCCAGCTTGAGGATTGAAACCGTTCTTCTAAACTCAAATCGAACAGGAACCAGCCATTATCTAACAGCGCGTTATAAACATTCTGGAAAACCGAAGTTAATTCCTCAATGTTCATGACATATTGCAAAGCGTAGGTTGTGGAAATGACCCCATGAAAGGTTGCCGGAAATTTGAAGAATCGGGCATCATCTAAGATAAATTGACCTGCCGGTGCATTTTCACGAGCGTAGTGCAGCATCTTCTCGGAGCCATCAATTCCAGTGACTTTGTAGCCTTTCAGGAGCAATTTTTGCGCTAACTGGCCGCTGCCACAACACAGGTCAAGAATATGCGCTTCTTTGGGGAGATGCTTTAGCAATAATTGTTCGACAGGTTGCAGCGCAACCTCCGCTAGCTCCTCGCCCCAAACTTGGTTATATATCTGAGCTAAAGGATCGTAGTCGGAATAAACAATGCCTGAAGACATATTTTTCGCTTTTCTAGGGAAGAATCAATGAAGTTTTGCCAGCCTTTAAAGAAACGGGCTTATTTTGTCTTTAAACCACCTGAAACTGCCGGCACTTTTTGCGAGTTGGAGGAGGAAACAGGCCAAAACCCTCCTTTTCGCATTTCTTGGACGCTTTCTTTCACGGCTTGAATGATCAATTCAATATCTTGATCTGTATGAGCAGTGGAAAGAAAACAACTGCGACCTTCAGAAATGAATATTCCTTTTTCGATTAAATGAAAGAGAAAAGGATCAATATGATGAACTGAGGAGGCGACAGCTCGGAAAACTGAGCCACAATTGACTAACCAAATTGGGGCTTCGTTTTCTGTTAAGTAAGCGTTCAAAGTTTGGATTAAGTGAGAGGTGCGCTGGTTTAAGTTTTCTTGAAGATCGGCTCCTTGAGTTTTAAGCTGTTGCAATACAGCGCGTGCCGCTGCCATCGCCAGGGGGTGTTTGCAAAAAGTGCCGGCGAAAAATGTCATTTCGACTTGAGGGTAGGAAGCATCTCCATATTTCCACATCCCGCCGTCAATTCTATCCATATAAGCCGCTTTGCCGGCGATAATACCAATCGGCATTCCACCCCCGACAATTTTTCCATAGGTGGCAATATCAGCTTCTATCCCAAACCAAGCTTGCGCCCCTCCTAAATGAATTCTGAAACCCGAAACCATTTCATCAAAGATTAATACAATTTCTGTTTCTTTGGTTAATTGCCTGAGTTCTTGGAGAAATTCTTTCGGTTGAAAGTCGAGCCGGCGAGTCTGTACAGGTTCAACTAAAACAGCCGCCAATTCATGAGAATGCGCTTTGATAATTTCGAGGGATTGAGGATTTCCGTAATTTAAAACCAAAACATCTTCAACCATGCTTAAAGGAATTCCAGGCGCTTGTGGCAGCGAACTTAAATGCTCATCTCCTTTTTTTGCCTTTGCCAGAACTCCATCAAAATGACCGTGATAAGAATTTGAGAATACAACTATTTTATTGCGTCCTGTGGCGGCGCGGGCGACTCGAATGGCTGCCATAACGGCTTCGGTGCCGGTGTTAGAAAAGGTGACGCGCTCCATGCCGGTTATCTCAGAAATTAACTCAGCAACTTCGCCGGCAAGTTCTGCTTGAGGGCCAATTTGAATGCCTTTATCCAGTTGCTCAATCAGTGCTTCTTTAATAAAAGATGGGTTGTGTCCGAATAGATTAACTCCCAATCCCATTGTTAAATCAATGTATTCATTCCCGTCCACATCCCAAATTTTGGAACCGAGAGATCGCTTAGCTACAATTGGATAAAACATTTCTTTAACGGGAAAACGAAACCCATCGGAAGCCCGATTATCTGCCATAATCGGGCGAGAGTTTTCCATCATTTGCTTTGATTTCTTGGTGCGCTTTGTGTAGCGCTCAATCAGCGCTTCTAAATGTTTTTCTCGTAATTGTTCAGTCATTTTTGATTCTCCTAAGTTTAACTTAAAATTCTTGACATTTAAGCGAATTTATGGGTAGTAAGTTCATCATTTTGCTTAGGCGCATTTACAATGCCACGAGCGATGAGATATGAGAAGTAGGTGCGGAACAAGTTAATATCTACTGTTGGGCAAATGATGTCTGTGCCGGCAAGACCATTTAAGGTATTTTGGCAATCAAACTGTAGCACCCCTGATTTAGATTTTGGCGTTTCAGAATCTCCTTCAGAAAAAAGACCGACCAGCGGATATAAAGCATTTTCCTGAGACTCTCCAGCCCTATTCCGTATTTCTGCTTTCCAATGATCATAAGAAACCCGCTCAAGTGGATAACCCAGCGAACCCATCCAATCGACTAATTCATTGAGAAGAAATGGCTGAGGGTTGGCTAAATGAAAGGTATTTCCTAGCAATTCTTTTTGCTGAGAAAGATGAACAATTGCTCGGCTTACATAGTCAATTGGCGCTATATTCATCCTTCGGTCATGAACCGGCGCACATCCGAGTTGAATGCAGCCGGTGATCGCTCTGTAGAGAAAATCGCTAGGATTACAAACACCTGTTTGGCTGTGCCCAGAAATACGTCCGGGTCTGTATATAGAAACAGGAATCCCCCGTTCGCGGGCAATTTCTATCAACTTTTCAGCCACCCACTTACTCTGAGCATAGCCACCAGTGAGGGCTTCGCCCGGAGTCAAATTGTCTTGTTCTCGCACAATTTGAACGCCTGACTCAATCACTGGTGAAAAAACAGAAGTAGTAGAAATAAAATGGACGGGCTTGAGTTTAAAAGCACTTGCCAATCGCAGAATTTCTTGAGTTCCTAAAACATTAGCGTTTTTGAGTGCGTAATAGGGGTAAGTGAAGTTAACAAATGCACCATTGTGGTAAATGACATCAAGTTTACTGGCGAGCGTTTGAAATTGCTCATTTGAAAGACCTAAAAGGGGTTCAGACAAGTTTCCGATAACTGGGATAATTCGAGAACTGAGGCGTTCCTCCCATAGTGAGTAACATTCAAGGCTGTTTTTTAACCGTTGCTTGGCTGATTCAATATCAGAGGAACGTACCAGGCAATAAATATCTGCCTGTGTTTTTTGCAACAGTTCATTCAGTAAAAAAGCACCGAGGAAGCCGGTTGCTCCTGTTAAGAAGATAGAGGTAGGCTTGGCAGAATAAATAAGTTGAGTGGCGGGACGAATTGTAGAATCCAAGACGGCTTCAGCACTCAGAGCAAACTTGGAGGGATGAAGTGTAAAAGAATTTGCATTTTGCTTATCAATGCTATTGGCTAAACCGGCAATCGTAGGAAAGTCGAACAAACTGCGTAAAGGCAGATTCACATCAAAACTTTCTCGTACCTTTGCTAATAATTGAGTAATGAGTAAGGAGTGTCCTCCCAAGTCAAAGAAATTATCATGAATTCCCACTTTTTCAAGATTAAGCAGTTTTGCCCAAATGCCGGTTAATACCTCCTCAACGGGGGTGCGAGGTGGGACAAATGTATCGGCTAAATCGGTATTGAGGGTTTCTGGTGCCGGCAGTGCTTGACGATCTATTTTGCCATTTGGCGTCAGTGGCAGTGCCTTGAGTACGACAAATGATGATGGCATCATGTAATCCGGCAGCTTTTCTTTCAAAAAAGCACGCCATTCACTAGATTTGGGACTTTGAATTTTAGGGTTGACATTGATGTAGGCGACAAGGCTTTTTTCCCCAGGCTTATCTTCTCGCACGACAACAACTGTTTCACGCACTGCCGGATGTTGAGACAGCACTGTTTCAATTTC
The DNA here is from genome assembly GCF_014695715.1 of Microcoleus sp. FACHB-68. Lineage (NCBI taxonomy): Bacteria > Bacillati > Cyanobacteriota > Cyanophyceae > Oscillatoriales > Microcoleaceae > Microcoleus > Microcoleus sp. FACHB-68. The sequence continues at coordinate 1,164,771 of NZ_JACJOT010000008.1, read as the reverse complement.
GCCTAATTCAATGCGGAAACCGCGAATTTTTACCTGATGATCAATGCGTCCTAAAAACTCAATATTTCCATCGGGTAAATAACGGCCTAAATCGCCGGTTTTGTACAGTCGGGTTTCCCGATTAAATGGGTTAACAATAAATTTCTCTGCCGTGAGTTTGAGCTGGTTTAAATAGCCTCGTGCTAACCCCGCACCACCGATATAAATTTCACCAGGCACCCCAATCGGCACCGGCTGCAACTGTGAATCCAGTAAATAAATCTGTGTATTTTGCAGAGGACAACCTAGGGGAACTGTTTCCGAAATGTGAGCGAATTCTCCTGAATCTACCTGATAAGTCAAAACGCCTACGGTTGCTTCTGTTGGCCCATAATGGTTTAAGATAAAACAGTTTGGGGCGTATTTTTTGATCGTCTCAATCAAGTTCCAACTTAAAGTTTCACCGCCTAAGATTAATCGCTGACGAGGTAGGATATCTGCGGGAGAGGAAGCTGTTAGTAATGCTTGCAAATGAGAGGGGACAATTTTCAGACAATCAATGGGATATTGCCGGCAATAATCGGCAAGTGCTTCGGGATCGGTTGCGCGTTCTTGGGAGATGATATGGAGACAGCCACCGCCGCACAGGGAGGGAAAAACAACGGAATGCCCTAAGTCGGCGGCAAAGGTGGAAATGAGGGCAAAATTTGCACCGGCACTTAAGTTTAATTTATCTGTAATTCCCTGCAAGTAATTAGATAGTTGCCGGTGTTCAATCGCAACGCCTTTGGGGATGCCGGTGGAACCAGAGGTGTAAATTACATAGGCGAGGTTTGATGGGTTTGGGATAGTTAATTTGAGGGGTTTAATTGAATCTTCAGCTTGCTTTTCTATAACTTTCCATTCCGTATCTAGGCAAAGAACCTGTGCTGCGTGTTCGCCGAAGTTATTCACAAGATGCTGTTGCGTTAACAAAACCGGCACCTTAGCATCTTGCAACATCAAGGCTATGCGATCTGCCGGCATGGCTGGATCGAGCGGTAAATAAGCGCTGCCGGCTTTAAGAATGCCCAGCATTGCCACCACCATTTCTAGGGAACGTTCCACACAAATTGCCACTACTGTTTCAGGTTCTACGCCTAATTTCTGTAGGTAATTGGCAAGTTTGTTAGAGCGATCATTTAGTTCCCGGTAGGTTAGCTGCTGATTTTCAAATACAAGCGCAATCTGAGCAGGTGTGCGCTTTACTTGTTCTTCAAAAATTTTATGAATACATTGATCTTGTGAATAATTTACTTGCGTATTGTTAAATTCTACTAACAGTTGATTTCGCGTACGTTCGCTCAATATTCCTAACTGTCCGATCACACTTTCTGGGTTATTTGCGGCACTTTCTAGTAAAGTATGAAATTGGTCCGCTAAGCATCGAATTGCTATTTCGTCAATAAAAGCCGGATCGTAGTGAAACTGTGCTAAGAGAAAATTTTCCTGGCGCTGGCAAGAAAGTTTGACTTTGAACCGATCAAAGCAGACGTACTGGTGGACAATTGAAAAAGATATATCAGCAGCAGAATAAGTTGCCGGCTGTTCCTCAAACTCGAAACTAAAAGGTAAAATTGCGTTGCCAATGTCTTCTGCTAAGAAATATTCCTGCCACTTGTAAGCATCTCGTTCCCACTGCTGGATTTGCTGCAAAATTTCATTGAAGTGGAAGTTATCTTGCAGATGAGTCTGAAGGGGTAAGAATTTAGCAAATAATCCAAGTGCCGGTTCTAATTCTTCATATTTTCTGCCATCAAAGGCGGAGTTAACAATGATAGTTTCTCGCCCAGTTAATCGCCAAAGTAAGATTTTCCAGCAAGCGAGTAAAAATAGAGAAGTTGAAACATTATACTTTCTTGCGGCTTGTTCGATTTTAGCAACGAGAGAAAGCTCTATTTTATCTTCGCTAAAGTTGGGTTCAAAGCGAGTCGGCACCTCAACTCTTTTATTTTCAAAAGGCAACTTTAAATTAGCTAAAGTCGAAAAATCTTGCTGATTCCAAAATTCTTTGCCGGCTTCTGCATCTTCATCCTCAAGTAATTCATTCTGCCATTCTGAAAATTGAACATATTGCACAATTTCTTCATCAGACAGTTCCTCACCTTGAAGACAAGCCCGATAAGCTTGGCTAATTTCTTGAGCCAAATTAGTGAGTGTGCGGTTATCGGCACAAAGCGATGGCAAACTAACAATAAGAATATATCTATTTTCGGATAGATAAATTAAAGATAAACGCAATAATAGCGATTTGTCAAATTCAAGATTAACGCTAGTTTCTTCTTTTAGGATGCTTTGAAGTTTCGTTTGTATATCTTGAGGCTCGCTTTGAGTAAAATCAATAAATTTCCAGGAAGGTACAGTGACGCTTTCTATAACTTGAATGGGAACTTTTACCCCTGGCCGGCGATGAAAAGTTGTTCGTAAGATTTCATGTCGATTGATGACTGCTTGTAAAGCTTCTTTTAACGTTTTTTGGTTAAGATTACCTTCTATAAGAAGAGAGCATTGGGCACGATAAGCGGGGCTTTCTTGAAGCAAAGACCATAAATATTTTTGTTGAGGAGAAAGCCGAAATCCAGTAATTGTTTGCATTTTTCTTGAATGTTAAACTACTTCAAATTAATTTGATCAGGGCAAGGAGAAAACCGAAAGCGAAAAACTTTTGCAGCTTTTCTCCCATTGCCGGCGTTAAAAGAGCATCTTTTTAATGTTTGTCTTCAGAAAACATTTCTCCCATTGCCACTACAATTTTTCGATAACCTGTAAAAGGATTACGGCTGTGGGCGGCCAACATATTATCTAACATTAATATGTCTCCAGCCTGCCAAGGAAAAGTAACGGCTGCTTTTTGATAGACTGCTTGAATTTCTTCAATGACAGAATCTTCTATAGGCGTTCCATCTCCGTAGTAAACATTGCGGGGTAAGTTTTCTTCTCCAAATACGGAGACTAAAGAAGCGCGAACTGCTGGATCTAAGCAAGAAACATGATGCAAGGGCAGTTGATTAAAAAAGACCATTTCTCCAGTTTTTGGATGTTTCGTTACTGCCGGCCTAATTTTTTTAGTTTTCAACCCATTGTTTTCTTTCCACTCAAATTCTATGGCAGCTTGCCGACAATAATCTTCTACTACAGCTTTATCTGTCGTTCTAAAAAATTCCTGCCAACTTACATCAAGTCCATCAGTGTAGTTGCGGACATAGACAAGTTGCTTTTGTGTGAATTTTTCGATGAGTTTGGGGTCAAGAAGTTGATAAACTTTGCGACAGTCAACTATCGGCGTTTCGCCGCCTTGTTTTGCCGGCTGCACACAAAAAAACCAGATTTTTAACGGCCAGCGATGCAAGTGTGAACTTTCGTTATGAAATAAAATCGCTTTATCCGCCGGATAAGGCGTTGAACCGTAAACCTTTCCACTAATTCCTTCGCGGGGTAAATCCCCATATTCGCCAAATAATTGAGGGCAAAGAGAAAGGGCAAATTGCTCAAATACAGACACTAAAGGTTCGTTAAAACCTCGAAATAAAATTGCGCCATGTTGTAGCAATTTGGTTTCGATAAATTCCCGGTTACTCTTTGCCCAATCAATGATATCAACCTCAGCAACAGCCGGCTTGATGACCAAAGGAAAAGTTTCTCCTGGCTGTAGAGACTCGGTTCGGATTAATTCTCCTTGGGGCAGACTCACCGCTTTCGGCTTGATAGTTTTGAATTTGCTAAAGTTACCTTTTTCACGTTTTACTTCTTGCATGGCTTGTTTCTGTTTTTCAGCTTCTGTGATAATTTCTAAACTGTTTAAACGAGCATCGCTTTGCGCGATAATGCTGCTGAGTAGGGTAACAAAGCGATCAGAAATTTGAGCAATAGTGGCTTCATCAAAAAGCTCAGCATTATACTTAAAAGTTCCGATGATTTCCGACTTTGTTTCCGCCATAAATAAAGCCAGATCGAACTTGGCTGTGCCGCTGTCAATCTCAAGAGGCGTTAAGGTCAAACCCGGAAGCTCTAAAGCCGGCACCGGGGTGTTTTGCAGAACAAATAACACTTGAAAAAGCGGGTTGTGGCTGGAACTGCGATCAGGACGCAATGCTTCCACCAGTTTCTCGAAAGGCAAATCTTGATGGGCATAAGCGTTTAATGTCACCTCTCGAACTCGCTTCAACAACTCCCGAAAAGTTGGGTTGCCGCTGAGATCAGTGCGTAAGACGAGAAGATTAACAAAGAAACCAATGAGAGACTCTGTTTCTACCTGAGTACGATTTGCTAGATCGGTGCCAATAACCAGATCATCTTGATTTGTGTAACGATATAAAAATGTTTGAAAAGCAGCCAACAATGTCATAAAAAGTGTGACATTTTCTTGCCGACTTACTTTATTGATTGCCTTAGACAAATTTGCCGGTAATTGGAAAGAGTGGCTTGCACCCCGAAATGTCGAAACATCAGTTCGCGTTCGCAAAGTGGGGAATTGCAGCACCGGCAAGCTTGTTCCTAACTGCTGCTTCCAGTAGCTAAGTTTGGCTTCCAAAACCTCCCCTTGCAACCACTTGCGCTGCCACATGGCATAGTCTGCATATTGAATTGGTAACGCCGGCAGTGGGGACGAGTTGCCGGCACAAAATGCTTCATAAAGTGTCGCCAATTCCTGAACCAGCACTCCCATCGACCAACCATCAGAAACGATGTGGTGCATGGTCAGCACAGCAACCCACTCTATACTCTCTAGTTTTAGCAACGTAACTCGCAGCAAAGGTAAGCGCGTTAAATCAAATGGTTGTCGCGCTTCTTCAATAATGTAACTTTGCAGTTTCGATGTTTGATTTTGGTTTTGTGTTAAATCCAAAATCGACAACTTAAAATCAAAATTTAGATGGATAATTTGAACAGGTTGCCCATCCAGTGTAGCAAAACTTGTTCGCAAAACTTCGTGGCGATAGATAATTTCATTCAGGCTTTTTTCTAGCGCCGGCACATTGAGTTCACCTTTTAGATGCACCGCCGCTGGGATATTATAAGCCGGATCGCCAGGAGCTAATTGATCTAGGAACCAAAGGCGTTGTTGAGCAAAAGAAAGGGGCAATTCTTTAGGCCGTGAAGCCGACACAATGGGGGGGGCTTTAAGACTTTTCTCCTTAACATTTGCTGCGTTAATGCGCTCACCCAAACCAGCCACCGTTGGCGACTCAAACAGATAGCGCAGGGGAAGTTCAATTTGCAAAGCTTCGCGCAGGCGAGAAATTACCTGAGTGGCTAATAATGAATGTCCGCCTAACTCAAAAAAGTTATCGTCGATGCCGACTCGTTCAACATGAAGCACTTCAGTCCAGATGCCGGCGATTACCTCTTCAACCGGGTTCCGAGGACTGATAAAAGCGCTGGTTAAGTCACTGATAGCCGTGTCTGGTGCCGGCAGTGATCGGCGGTCAACTTTCCCGTTAGGCGTTAAAGGTAGCGCTTCCAGCAGCACAAAGACAGCCGGCACCATGTAATCAGGTAACTTTTCTTTCAAAAAATTACGCAGTTCGCTAGATTTTAGATTTGAAATTTGGGATTTTTCATTAACTAACTGCTCGTTAGGCACAAGATAAGCGACTAAAAATTTCTCGCCTGGACGATCTTCTCTAGCCGTAACCACAGCTTCCCGTACAGAAGAATGCTGGCTGAGGGCGGATTCAATTTCTCCTAACTCGATGCGGAATCCCCGAATTTTTACTTGATGATCAATTCTGCCTAAATATTCAATTTGTCCAGTGGGAAGATAACGGGCTAAATCGCCAGTTTTGTAGAGCCGGTCTGAAGTCTGGGTAAAATAGAATCCACCCTCCCCCTCTCTCTCTTTAAAGAAGGGGTTGGGAATAAATTTTTCAGCCGTTAAATCAGGTCGGTTTAAATACCCTCTAGATAAGCCGGCACCACCGATATACAGTTCACCAACCGCACCGATCGGCACTGGTTGCAGGGAAGAGTCTAATATGTAAATTTGTGTATTCGCTATCGGACGACCAATGGAAACTGGCTGCTCATTTGACTCAACTTTATAGATAGTAGACCAAATCGTGGTTTCCGTAGGGCCATAAAGATTCCATACGTTCGCACCTCTTTCTAGCAACTGATTGGCGAGCTTTCGCGGTAAAGCTTCACCGCCGCAGAGTATTTTTAAATTCTTACTTTCTTGCCATCCTACTGCTAAAAGCATTTGCCAAGTTGCAGGAGTTGCTTGCATAAATGTAGCCCCCGAACTGGTCAACATTTTTAAGAGTTCTGTGCCATTAGATGCTACTTCACGGCTGACCAAAACAACGCAAGCGCCTGTAATAAGCGGCAGGAAAAGCTCCAAAACCGCAATATCAAAAGAGAGAGAAGTTTCTGCTATAAAAACTTCTTTATTTGTGACTTCTAGCCGCTTCTGCATTGATCTTAAGAAGTTAATGACAGAAGCGTGCGCGATCTGCACGCCTTTAGGGCGTCCTGTAGAGCCAGAGGTATAAATTACATAGGCTAGATTGAAAGGATTAGATTTAGGAAAGTTGAAATCTTTAATGGAATTATTGTCGGAATTATCTAATTCATATTGATCGATACACACCACCTGAGCTTGATGTTCTGGCAGGGTTTCTACCAGGCATTTTTGAGTTAATAGCACCGGCACCTGTGCGTCCTCTAACATGAGTGCGAGGCGCTCCCTTGGATAGGCTGGATCAAGTGGAACATAAGCGCCGCCAGCTTTGAGAATCCCAAGAATCCCAACCAGCATTTCCAGTGAGCGTTCAATACAAATTCCAACTAAAACTTCTGGCTGAACGCCGAGAGTTTGTAAATAGTTTGCAAGTTGATTCGCTCTTTGATTGAGTTCTTGATAAGTCAGTTGTTGATTTTCAAATACTGCGGCAACCGCATCTGGGGTTTTTTCTACTTGTACTTCAAATAACTGATGCAGGCACAATCCAGAATTTTCTTTTCTCCCTTGCTCCTCTGCCGAAGAATTATTCCATCCAACTAACAGTTGATCGCGCTCTTGCTCAGTTAGTAACGGTAATTTGGAAATTTGCTGTTCTGGATTGGCAATAATTCCTTCTAATAAAGTCTGGAAATGCCCAATTATCTGTTTAATTGTGGCAGCATCAAACAAATCGATGTTATATTCTACTACCCCATTTAATCCCTGCTCGGTGTTGAGCATTGACAGGGTTAAATCAAACTTAGCGGTGGTGGTTTCTATCTCCAAAGGATGCAAGGTTAATCCTGGCAGCTTTAGAGAGGAGAGCGGCGAATTTTGCAGAACAAACATCACCTGAAATAGAGGGGCATGGCTCATGTTGCGTGCCGGCTGCAATTCCTCTACCAACTTCTCAAATGGCAAGTCTTGATGAGCATAAGCACCTAATGCGATTTCTCTAACTCGACTTAGCAACTCCCGAAAAGTTGGATTATTGGCTAAGTCAGTTCGCAATACTAAAGTATTAACAAAAAAGCCAATTAATTTTTCAATTTCAGCTCGATTGCGGTTAGCAATGGGAGACCCAATTAAAATATCTGTTTGGCCGGTGTAGCGGTAAAGTAATACTTTGAATGCTGCCAGCAAGGTCATAAATAAGGTTGTGCCTTCACGCCGGCTTAATTCAGCAATTGCCTCAGTCAGCTTTTTAGGAACAATGAAACTTTCCTGTGCGCCTTGGAAGGTTTGCACTGCCGGTCGTGGTCGATCTGCCGGCAACTCCAATACAGGAAGCGTGCCGCCTAGCTGCTTTTTCCAATAGGCAATTTGCTTTTCTAACACCTCTCCCTGTAGCCACTTTCGCTGCCAAATTGCGAAATCTGGATACTGGATTGGCAGTTCAAGTAGAGGGGAAGGTTTGCCGTTAGAAAAAGCTTGATAAAGTGTCGCAATTTCTTCAATAAAGATCCCCATTGACCAACCATCAGCGATGATATGGTGCATCGTTAGGATCACGACATATTCTGAATCCTTTAAATGCAGCAACCTAACTCGCAATAACGGATCTTTTGCCAAATCAAATGGTCGCTTTGCTTCCTCTACTATGAAGTTTTGGATTTGGGAATCTTGATTTTGGAAGGGTGTTAAATCTAAAACCGGCAATTTAAAATCACCAGTTGGATGAATGATTTGAACGGGTTGCTCATCTACCGTTGCAAAAGTTACCCGTAAAACTTCGTGACGCTTGATAACCTCGTTAAAACTTTGCTCTAAAGCAGCCAGATTGAGCTTTCCCGTCAGACGTATAGCCGCAGGGATGTTATAAGTCGGGTTGCCGGGATCTAATTGATCGAGGAACCATAACCGCTGTTGAGAAAATGAGACGGGGAAAACGTTAGAATTTCGAGCTTGGGGTTTGATTGATATAGGGGAAACGTTTTCTTTTCTCTGGTTAAGCCGGCGCAACAGCAGCTCACGTTTTTCTGGAGAAAGTTCTGCCATGCGTGCGAGAAGATCGCTCATTTGTTCACCCCTTCCTTAGCCAAAATTTGTTGGACTTCTTCCTCTGATAGTTGCTCTAGCTCTGCTAGCATTTGAGCGAATGCTTCATCCTCTGATGGCCGCTCTATCCTTTCTGAAATTATCCCCGCTAAATCGGCAATTGTTGGAAATTCAAAAAGATGGGTTAAAGGCAACTCAATTTGAAAAGCTTGGCGCAGTCGAGAAATTACCTGAGTCGCTAGTAGAGAGTGCCCTCCCAACTCAAAGAAATTGTCGTAAATGCTAACTTTTTCAAGATGAAGAACTTCAGCCCAAATATCTGCGAGCTTTTCCTCAAGGGGAGTGCGAGGCGCGACAAAGGTTTCTGTAGAAAATAAACAGGTTTTATCGGCAGCCGATAATTTTTGCCGATCTATTTTTCCGTTAGCCGTCAAAGGCAGGTTTTTGAGAATGACAAACGCTGCCGGCATCATGTATGCGGGTAATTTTTCTTGCAACAAGTTCCGCAAATCACTTAATTTTAAATTTTGCAGATTGGATTTTGAAGCAATTAATTCTTCCTTGGGAACGACGTAAGCAACGAGACGTTTATCACCCGGTACATCTTCCCAATCTATAACCACCGCTTGGTCTACATCTGGATGCTGTCTTAAAGTCGCTTCAATTTCTCCGAGTTCGATGCGAAATCCCCGAATTTTTACCTGAGAGTCAATGCGTCCCAAAAACTCAATATTTCCATCGGGTAAATAACGAGCTAAATCGCCGGTTTTGTAAAGACGCGCATCGGGTTGCGGTTTGAAGGGATTTGTAATAAATTTTTCTGCGGTTAGTTCAGGGCGATTTAAATAGCCACGCGCTAAATTATCACCATCGATGTACAATTCACCGGCTACACCCAGGGGCACCGGCTGCTGGTAGGAATCGAGGATATAAATTTGGGTATTCGCAATCGGACGACCGAGTGGAACTGTTTCAGAATCATGCTGCAATTTTTCAAAATCGACCTGATAAGTCAACACCCCTACAGTAGCTTCTGTCGGCCCATAATGATTGAAAATCAGGCAATTTGGAGCGTATTTATGCACTTTCTCCATTAAATTCCAGCTAACAGCTTCACCTCCTAAAATCAGGCGCTGACGAGGCAAAATAGCTGCGGCTTCAGAAGATGTGAGCAAGGCGGCAAGGTGGGAGGGAACGATTTTTAAACAATCTATGGGCTGCCGGCGAAAATATTCTGCTAAGGCTTCTGGATCTGTGGCGCGTTCCTGGGAGATGATATGGAGGCAGCCGCCTGTACACAATGCCGGAAAAATCGCTGTGTTTCCTAAGTCGGCTGCAAAGGTGGAAACGGTGGCGAAACTGGCACCGGCAGGTAATTTTAATCTTTCCAGAATACTGTGCAAATAGTTGCTGAGGTTTCGGTGTTCAATGGCAACTCCTTTGGGGGTGCCGGTGGAACCAGAAGTATAAATTACATAAGCTAAAGCGGTAAGATTATTATGCTTTTTACTTTGAAGTAATCCGGCATTTTCAGTTACCTTGTCAGCAACAATTCTGTCTATGCAGACGATTTGTGCGCTATGTATTGGCAGGGTTTGTAAAAGGTTTTCTTGAGTTAGCAAGACTGGAACTTGAGCGTCTTCTAACATCAAGGCTATGCGTTCAGCCGGCATTGTTGGCTCAATTGGTAAGTAAGCACCGCCGGCTTTGAGAACGCCCAGCATTCCGACTATCATTTCTATTGAACGTTCGACGCAAATACCTACAATAACATCTGAGTCAACGCCTAATTCTTGCAAGTGGTGAGCTAGTAGGTTCGCCCGTGCGTTGAGTTCAGCGTAAGTGAGTTTCTGATTTTCATAAACAACGGCAATATTGTTTGGAGTGCGTTCAGTTTGTTCTTCAAAGAAGTTGTGAATACACTTATTTTCAGGGGAATTAGTTTGAGTGCTGTTGAATTGAACCAATAGTTGATATCGGGCAGACTCGCTCAAGATATCTAATTGACCTATCGCAGTTTCCGGGTTATTTATCGCACTTTCTAACAGCGTTTCAAAATGTTTTGATAAACGTTCGATATCTTCAAGTGAAAATAATCTGGAATCATAATAAAACTGGGCAACAAGGGAATCTTCTTGATAAATACACGACAGTTTAACTTTGAAGCGCTCAGTACAGGCGTACTGCTGCTCGATTAAAAATGAAACGCTGTTAGTTTCATATTTGTTTGAAATATCAATCAATTCAAAACAAAATGGCAATCCTGAAAAACCTTGAGCATTTTCATTGGAATCTAAAAGCGTTTCCCAACTAAAATATTCTTGCCAGTTATAAACCTCATTCGCTAAGCGCTCAACTTGCTGTAAAACTTCGCAAAATTTTAAATCTGCTGCAAGATGATTTTGAAGCGGTAAACATTGGCATAAGGGTCCCAGCGCCGTTTCTAACTCTTCATATTTTCTCCCATCACTAGCTAGCCCGACAATAATGTTGGTTTCTCTGGTTAGTCGCCAAATTAGAATTTGCCAACTAGCCAGCAGTAATTGAGAAACTTCTGTTTCATACTTTTGGGATAATAATTTTATTTTTTGGGTTGAATTTTGATTGATTTTAACCCTCAATGACTGAGGCTGAAAGTCTGGATTTTTCAAAACCTTTTCCTCAAAAGGAAGATTAATTTTTGGAAAATCAGCAATCGTCAGCTTTTGCCAATATTCTTTGCCAATATGCGTCTCTTCTGATTCCAGTAATTCATTTTGCCATTCGGCAATATCAGCATATTGCATGGGTTCATCACCGGCTTGCTCTCCCTGTAAGCCCGTTGAATATAAACAACTGATTTCACGCACTAAGTTTTTAAGTGTTGTGCCGTCTGCATTCATAGCAGATAAGCTAAGCAATAACTGATGCTTCTGTGAGGATAATCTTACAAGAGAAGCATCAAAAAGTGAGCATTTTTCAAAATTAAAAGGCTGTTGAATCAGTGTTTGAAATAGAGCGTCAGTTTGAATTTCCTGTTGTTCGGGATGCAACTCACTGAGATCATATTCAGATAGAGAAATTTGACAAGTCTCAGCAATCACTTGCAACGGAATTGTCATACCCGGCAGGCACTGAAATGCCGTGCGAAGAATCTCATGCCGGCAGACTATATTCTCTAGGGCAATTTTTAACTGCTCTTTGTTTAGATTTCCTTCAATTGTCACCCCACACTGAACACGATAGGGATGTCCTTGTTCAACTTCTTGTAGTCGCCATAAATGTTTTTGTTGTGGAGACAGTCGAAATCCTTCAATCTTTTTTGTTGGCATCTTAATAATTCCTTTTTTATATCCTAAATATCCTGACAGGTAAACGGTTCAGCCATGCCGACGACAACCTGGCGGGAACCGGAAAATGGCGTCCTTCCGTGTGTTGCTAACATATTGTCCAGTAACAAAACATCTCCTTCTTGCCAAGGAAAGATGATTGTTTCTTGCTGATAAACTTGGCGAATGGCTTCTAAAACATCATCTTCAATTGTCGAACCATCACCGTAATAGGCATTGCGGGGTAAATCTTCCGCTTTAAAAGTTGCTAAAAGCTCTTGACAGACGGTGGGTTCTAAATTGGAAATGTGGAATAAATGAGCTTGATTAAACCACACCATTTCATTCGTATTAGGATGCTTCGCAACAGCCTGACAAATCTGCCTGGTTCTAAGGCGATCATTCTCTTTCCATTCAAACTCAATTCCAGCTTTAACGCAATACTTTTCTACTTCAGGTTTGCTGTCGGTATTAAAAACATTTTGCCAGGGTAAATCTATTCCCCCTCCATAGTTTCGCACATACATAACCTTTTTTTGCATAAATTTTTCACGAATTTCTGGCTTGATTCGCTCAAAAACTTTTCGACTATCTGCAATCGGAGTTTCTCCGCCCTGTTCGGCTTTTTTAACGCAGAAGAAAGCAATTTTTAGCGGCCAATTGCGAGAATAGGCCATTTCATTATGTAACGGAATAAATTGAGTAGCAGGATACTCAGTTGAAGTATAAATATTTCCATTTACTTTACTGCGTGGCGTTGAGCGAAAAGAATACTCTAGCAATTCCCCAGCAACTGCTTGAATAAACCGCTCAAATTCCGTTACCCCATCTACTTTGAAGTCCCGAAAAAGAATTCCTCCGTGCTTCCATAAGTGATTTTGAATAAATTGGCGATTGTTGTGCGCCCAAGCTGTCAAGTTCAATTCATCTACAGCCGGCTGCACGACTAATGGAAGCAGGCTGTCCTGCTGTACATACGAGGTCTTAATTAATTCCTCTGGGGACAGGCTGATCGTTTTACGACTGATGTTTCCTAACTTTTTAAGCGCCATATTTAGCTCACTTCTATAAATCTTGAATTGCCTTCCGCTTGCTCATCTTTAATTTTTGCCGGCCTGTTGCTTGAAGTTCCTTTTCTTGAATGAGCTGTGCTTGTCTGCCGGTTTCAGCGATAATTTCTGCAAGTTCGCTCAACCGGCTATTAGGCTGTGCCACAACTTGATTGAGAAGTCCGTCAAAATCTCTAATTAATCGGGTAATCAGCGCCTGATCAAATAAATCAGTTTTGTATTCAAAGCTAGCATTTAAGCCTTCAGGAATTTCCCAAATGTCAAGGAGTAAATCATGCCTTGCCGTTTCGGTTCCTAGCTCAAACAGGCTGAGAGTTAAACCCGCTAATTCCAAGGGAGGCATCGGAGCATTTTGCAGCACAAACCATGCTTGATACATGGGGTTATGATTCAAATTCCGCTCAGGTTGTAGTTCTTCTACCAGCTTCTCAAATGGCAAATCTTGATGAGCATAAGCGCCTAAAGCAACAGTACGGCACCGTCTCATCATTTCTCGAAACGTTGGATTGTCAGACAAGTCATTTCGCAACACTAAAGTATTAATAAAAAATCCAATCAATTTCTCAATTTCAACCTGATTACGGTTGGCAATGGGAGAACCTATTCGGATATCTTTAGTGCCGGTGTTGCAATAGAGCAGAGTCTGAAATGCTGCTAGCAAGGTCATAAATAAAGTGACACCTTCCTGGCGGCTTAATTGAGAAAGTGCTTCGCTTACATCCTTGGAAATAATAAACGATTGTTTGGCACCGCGATTACTTGAAACAGAGGATTTTAACCCATTGGTAGAGAATTTTAACTGAGGACAACGACCGCTTAGTTGCTGCTTCCAGTAATTTAACTGACTTTGCAAAACTTCTCCTTGCAACCACTGGCGCTGCCAAACAGCAAAGTCGGCATACTGCACCGGCAGTTCAGGAAGTGGCGAAGGATTTCCAGCACAAAAGGCTTCATAAAGTGCTGCCAATTCTTTTAGAAAAACTCCCATCGACCACCCATCAGAAACGATGTGGTGCATCGTTAGCAGTGTAATATGTTCTTGTGAGTTCAACCGCAGCAAAGTGGCACGAAGTAGCGGACATTGAGTTAAATCAAAGGGTTTTACAGCATCTTCTATAGCTAATCGGCGCACTTCAGCATCGTGATTTGATGCCGGCACCTCGCTTAAATCTATCATCGGCAAAGTAATTTTTACAGTGCCGTGAATGATTTGAACGAGTTCACCTTCCATTTCCACAAAACTTGTTCTCAAAGCTTCGTGACGCTGAATAATTTCGTTCAAACTTTGCTCTAAAGCTGCCAAGTTGAGAGAACCTTTCAATCGGACTGCAACCGGAGAATTGTAAAGAGAAGAATCCGGCGCTAACTGCTGCAACAACCACATCCGTTGTTGAGCAAAAGATAGGGGTAATGTTTGGTTGCGCGGTACGGGATGAATGGGCGGCGCTGCAAATTTTTGCTCAGACTTTAGTGCCGTCTCAATGCGTATAGTCAAACTCGCCACTGCCGGCGACTCAAACAGCCACGATAAAGGAATTGCGATTTGGAAAGCTTCTCGCAGTCGAGAAATTACCTGAGTTGCTAATAAGGAATGTCCGCCTAATTCAAAAAAATTGTCGTAAATCCCGACTTTTTCAACACCAAGAACGAGTGCATAAGTCTGGGCGATAACTTCTTCAATTGGAGTTCGCGGTGCGGCAAAATTCTCTTTTAAATCACTTGTTGTTAGCTGGGGTGCCGGCAATGCACGACGATCAACTTTTCCGTTCGGCGTTAGGGGCAAAGTCTCCAGCAACACAAATGTAGCCGGCACCATATAATCGGGCAATTTCTCTTTGAGGAAGCCGCGCAATTCGCTCTTGATACCAAATCCGATTAACTCAGCAGCGTTGTTAGGAAAGTGAAATGCTGTCGGGTGCGTGAGACACGGCACCCTACTGTCGCCAATGTTGGGGTTTTGCGCTCCAAAATTAGAGGTTGAAACAACATAGGCAACTAAGTTTTTGTTGCCGGCTGCATCTTTCCAAACCGTAACCACCGACTGTTCTACCTTTGGATGCTGACTAATGATTGCCTCAATTTCAGAGAGTTCTATCCGGAAACCTCTAATTTTTTCTTGATAGTCAATTCGCCCTAACAGTTCAATAGTTCCATCAGGTAAATAACGGGCTAAATCGCCGGTTTTGTAGAGCCGACTTGAAGCCGTGATGAGAGGGGATTTTTCTTTTTCTTTAAAGAAGGGGTTGGGGATGAATTTTTCTGCGGTCAAATCGGGCCGATTTAAATATCCCCGTGCTAATCCCTTCCCTCCAATACATAACTCTCCGAAAACGCCAATCGGCACTGGCTGAAGATGAGAATCTAAAATATAAGTTTGGGTGCCGGCAAAGGGACGACCGATAGGAATTAAACCCTCACTTTGCAGCTCAGTTACATCGCTTTCAAAGTAAGTGCTGTCGATAGTTGCTTCTGTCAATCCATAGGAGTTGATAACGCGAGTTTCTAGTCCACAAAAGCGTTTAACTTCCTGATATTCTTTGCCATACCAGCTATCAGAACCGGCAATTAGCAACCGCATGAACTTGAGAGACTGATTGGTTTTTTCTAAATATTGAATGAGGCTCCTTAACACAGCCGGTACAAATTCAGCAGAATCAACTTCTTCTTGAAGCATTAGCTGATACAGCTTTTCTGGTTCTAAGAGAAAATCTCGCGGACAGAGAACTAATTTTCCTCCGAAACAGAGCGCCCGGATCAAATCGCCAGAAAAGACATCAAAGGAGAAATTTGCCATTTGTAAATGACAAGTTGGTGTGGAATCAAGCGAATAAGCATCCTTCCAAGCAGCATAGGCATTGCTCAGATTGCCGTGGGAAATCATCACGCCTTTTGGGGTGCCGGTGGAGCCAGAGGTATAAATGACATAGGCCAAGTTTGAAGGAAAACATGGCTGAGTTAGTTGGGGATTTTTGAAATAATTTTGATTGTTAATTTGTAAAGTTTGCTCATTATCCAAACAGACAACTTTAGCCTGATGTGAAGGAAGAGTTTCTAACAACCGTTTCTGGGTTAAAATTATCGACACTTGTGCGTCTTCCAACATAACAGCCAAGCGCTGCTGCGGATAAGCTGGATCGAGTGGTAGATAAGCTCCACCGGCTTTCAAAACGCCTAAAACAGCAATCACAATCTCAACAGAACGCTCCACACAGATTCCAACCAGCACCTCTGGTTTTACACCAATTTCTTGCAGGTAATGCGCTAATTGATTTGCTTTTTCGTTCAGCTCATCATAAGTCAGTTGGTGATCTTCAAATACCACTGCAACTGCATCCGGTGCCCGTTCCACTTGGGCTTCAAATACTTGATGAATGTATTGTTCTTGAATTGACTTAGTTGGGGTATTATTCCACTCAACAAGCAACTGATTTTGCTCTCCCTCGGAAAGCAGCAAATGTCTTTCATAACGTCCCAACGGCTCGGACACCATTGCCGCCAAAGTCCGAGCATAATAACCGGTTATTGCCTGAATTTGTTCGTGACTAAACTCTACAGCATCGTACTCCAGCGACAGTTCCACTTCAGAAGAAAAAGGATCAAGGCTGAAATCAGCAAATAAAGGAAAATTAGTTTCCAACAAGAATTTTTGCCCTAAAACTCTGACATCTTCAAGTTCTTGCAACCCTTGATAAACGTGAAAATTTACATAGTTAAAGGCCGTTTCAAATAAAGGCTGATTTCCCTGGTTTTTCTGAATTTCTGCCAGCGGATAGCGCCGAAAGGGTAACACTTCTCGTTCTGCTTCAAAAACTTGCCGTACCAAATCTATCCAAGTGCCGCCAGACAGTTGCAGGCGCAATGGCAAAGTATTGAGAAAAAGCCCTAAAATTCGCTCCCCGTCTGTCTGTTCTGGGCGTCCATTTGCCACTAATCCCGTGAGGATATCTACTTGTCCGGTAAGTAGATTTAAAACGCGTAAGTGTGCGGCTAGTAAAACACTTTTGAGGGGAACATCTGCGGATTTTGCAAGCTGTTTAAGTCCTTCAGAAATCTCTGGTGGGACGCTCACATCTTGCACACAAATTTGCTGAACTTTTTGTTTTTGTTGAAAAGCCGGCCAACGAGGCAGTACAGTCATGCTGCTGTCGTTTAACTTTTCACTCCAATAATGCTGCTGTTCTTGGGATGCAATCACAGCTTGTTCCAGTGCCACAAAATCACGGAATGTACTGGTGGGAGGTAGTGCAATAGAACCGGCTTTTTTGCCTAAAAGTAAGAAATACTGTCCAAACAGTTCATTCAGCAAGGAAGCCACACTCCATCCATCAAGAATTGCGTGATGGAAAGTTAGTGTAAGCTGAAAGGTGTCATCAGTGCGGCGATGAATTTGGAAGCGCAGTAAAGGGGAAATATTCCAATTAAAATGCAGGTTTCTTTCTAATTCAAACCAGGCATTTAAAGCGTTTTCTTGCTCTGCGTTTGAAAGATGACGCAAATCTTCCACCCGCAAAGGAATCTCAACGTTTTGATGAACCAGTTGCATTGGGATACTAAAGCCGGTGAGGTGCAACGAAGTTCGCAAAATCCCATGACGATTGGTTAAATATTGGATGGCTGCCGGCAAAGCTTGAAGATCCAGCGGTGCTTTGAGATGAAAGCTAAAAATATCGTGATAAGTGGCGCTTTCTTGGCTATATTCGCTGTGGAAAATCATCCCCATTTGAAGCATTGCCAGAGGGTAGGCATCCTCTATCCCATCCGGTAAGCGTTGTTTATCGTCATCACCGATAAGGCTGAAATATTGGCTTTTTTCTGGTTGGGACGGCTCTGATTTTTCCTTTTTAATTTTCTCAACTAGCTGAGCAATTGTTTGATATTGAAATAATTCTTGCAGCGAAATATTAAAACCTTGTTTTTTTGCTAAAGATTGTACCTGGATACTGCGAATTGAATCTCCACCTAAAGCAAAATAGTTATCATGGATGCCGACTTTTTCCAGTCCGAGAACTTGTCCCCAAATTTCTGCAAACAACTTTTCTTCAGGAGTGCGAGGTGCAGCGAAGGTAGACTCTAATTCAGGTCTGGAGGTATCAGGAGCCGGCAGCGCTCGCCGGTCAACCTTTCCATTAGAAGTCAGCGGAATAGACGGGAGAAACACAAAAGCAGCCGGCACCATATACTCCGGCAGTTTCTCCTTCAAAAAGCTTCGCAGTTCGCTGTATTTTATCGGAGAAACTTGACTATCTATTAAGGGTTCATCAGCCACAATATAAGCCACTAATCGCTTATCACCCAGCTCATCCTCTCTAGCAATCACAACCGCTTCCGCAACAGATGGATGCTGACTGAGAGCCGCTTCTATTTCTCCCAGTTCGATGCGAAATCCCCGAATTTTTACTTGATGGTCAATTCTTCCTAAATACTCAAGCTCCCCATTTGGCAGATAACGCGCTAAATCCCCAGATTTATAAAGTCGTGCTTCAGGCTCGTCGCTGAAGCAATTAGAAATAAATCGTTCAGCGGTTAATTCTGGGCGATTGAGATATCCCCGCGCCACACCGGCACCCCCAATATACATTTCACCCGGAACCCCAATGGGAACCGGCTGGCGATTATTATCTAATAAATACACTTGTAAGTCAGGAATTGGCCGACCAATTACACTTCCGGTTGCATTCAGATCAGCCTTTGTTAGGGGACGATAAGTGACATGAACGGTGGTTTCTGTAATCCCGTACATATTCACTAATTGTGGGGTTTTGTCGCCGTGCCGTTCAAACCAGGGTTTCAAACTTTGCAACTCTAATGCTTCCCCGCCGAAAATTACTAAACGCAGGTTTAATTCTTCAGAGCTTTCTCTAGACTCTTCCGCTTTAATCAGTTGACGAAAAGCCGAAGGAGTCTGATTGAGAACAGTGACTTTCTGTTCATTTAACAACTGATAAAAATCTGCAGGTGAGCGGCTGGTTATGTAGGGAACGACAACAAGTTTGCCGCCGTAAAGCAGCGCTCCCCAAATTTCCCAAACGGAGAAGTCAAAGGCGATTGAATGGAAAACTGTCCAGACATCTTCGGCGTTGAAATTATACCAAGGTTGTGTAGCGGCAAATAAACGGACAACGTTTGAGTGGGTGACTGTGACGCCTTTGGGTGTGCCGGTGGAACCGGAGGTATAAATTACATAAGCGAGGTGGCCGGCGCTGACATTGCTGAGAGGATTTTCTGGGCTTTTTTCGGTAATAAATTCTTGACTTTCATCCAAGCAGATAATTTTACCGCTGTAGTTCGGTACGGTTTCTAAAAGCCGTTTCTGAGTCAGCAATACCGGCACCTGTGCGTCTTCGAGCATGAAAGCAAGGCGCTCTTTTGGATAAGCTGGATCGATGGGTAGATATGCACCGCCGGCTTTAAGAATGCCTAAGATTCCAATAATCGTTTCTAGGGAGCGTTCTAGATAAATTCCGACTAAAACTTCTGGGTTGACACCCAAAGATTGTAAGTAATGTGCAAGTTGATTGGCTTTTTGATTCAGTTCTCGGTAAGTTAGCTGTTGCTGTTCAAATATTAGGGCTACTGCATCCGGTGTTTTTTCTACTTGCGTTTCAAATAACTGATGCAGACAAATATTCTGGGAATAATCGGCGATGTTATTTAATTCCAGCAGTTGTTTCCGTTCTGCCGGCGTTAATATCGGCAAATCCTTCAAATATTGATTGGGATTGGCAACGATTCCTTCTAACAATGTCTGTAAATGACCGAGCATTCGAGTGATCGTATCAGCATCAAAGCGCCGACGATCATACGAAATCTTGATTGTTAACTCAGATTGTGCGATCACCATCACAGTAATTGGATAATTTGTGCTGTCGTGGGATTGCACATCACAAATTTCTAGATGACTATTTCGCTCTCGTAAAGCTGGATCAACAGGATAATTTTCAAAAACTACAATGCTTTCAAACAGCGGGACATTGTGAGGAATTTGACTCCATCGCTGCTGAATTTCTACCAAGGGGCTGTATTCGTACTCGCGCAACTCAACCTGATGAAATTGTAGTTGCTTTAACCATGATAAAAGTGATGCTTCTGCCGGCACTGATACCCTCATCGGCAGGGTATTAATGAACATCCCCACGATTGATTCAGCGCCCACTAATTCAGGAGGACGCCCCGAAACAGTCGCCCCAAAAACGACATCTTCTTCGCCACTATAACGGCTTAAAAGCATGGCCCAGGCACCCTGAACGAGGGTATTTAATGTTAGCTGATGCTGTCGTACCAAAGACTGAAGTGCAGTCGTCATTGATGCACAGAGTGCGATTTTACACTCACCTTGCTCGTTTTCTGTGTGGGATAAACTTAAAGTTTTATCAATTACTAACGAAGTGGGTGCGGTAAAACCTTTAAGCGTTTCCCGCCAAAAAGATTCAGCAGCAGACAAATCTTGCCGGTGCAACCATGCAATGTAGTCTCGATAAGGGCGAGGACGCGTCAGGTTCAGTTCCTTGCCTTCGCAAAAGGCGTCATAAAATGCAAAGACTTCTTTGAGAATTAAGGGAAGTGACCACCCATCTAATATTAAGTGGTGATGGCTCCAGATGAACTGATAAGTATTGTCTTCTAACTGAATCAGCGTGATGCGAATTAGGGGGGCTGATGTTAGTTCAAAATTTCGCTCGTGGTCTTTTTTGAGAAATATTTCTAGATGCGCTTGCTGTTCGATAGAAGATAGCCCTCTCCAATCGAATTGTTCCCAAGGCAGACTGACTTGTTTGCGAACAACTTGGATTGGCTCTTTTAAGCCTTCCCAAACAAAAGCAGTGCGTAAAATCGAGTGCCGGTTAATAACCTGCTGCCAACTTTCTTTAAAGGCTGCAACATTGATTTTACCCTGCAAAGTGCAAAGTAGCTGCCCAAAATACACACTTGATTTTGGTTGATAAAGCGTGTGAAACAGGATGCCCTGTTGAATGGGCGAGAGGGGATAAAACTCTGCGATATTGCTTTTACTCATTTCACACCTCTCCCAGAACTGCATTAATTTTGTCTAAATCTTCTTGACTCCACTGGCTCCACTGAAACTCTGCAAAATCAGAGGGGGTGTAGCCACCGGCATCGGGTGATTGGCAATGAGCGATTAGCGTTTGCAGTTTTGCCACAAACCCTTGCGCCAAATTTTCAATGGTACTTTGTTGATGAACTTCTTGGCTGTATGTCCAATCTATTTGCAGCTTTTCACCCACAACAAAGCCATTAATTTCTAGTAGATAATGCCGATTTCCTCGTGGGCTACAAGTTATCCCTGGAGACGTTGAGGAAAGGGCAAATAAAGAGGATGTCGGCAGAACTTGATCAAATTGTCCCAGATAGTTAAAACTTACTTCAGCTTGAGGCAAAGAAAGCAATGTATCAGCAATTTCGCCAGTCAAATATCGCAAAATGCCGTAGCCAATGCCGTGATTAGGAATGCCTCGCAACTGCTCTTTAACCGCCTTCAAAGCCTCCCCAGGATGTGTGGCTTCTAAATATAACCAGACTGGAAATAAACTGGTAAACCAGCCCACAGTATGCGATAAATTTACATCCTCAAAAATGTCTTCGCGTCCATGACCTTCTAAATCAACAAGCAAGGTTTGTTCTCCAGTCCATTCTTCAAAAGCCTGTAGCAAAGCTGTCAACAACACATCATTAATTTGTGTGCGATAAGCTGCCGACACTTCTTGCAACAAAGAACGGGTTTCTTCGACACTTAATGTCACGGATACCGTGTTGGCTGTTGCAACTGTATTTGTCCCATTAACATGATCCACCGGCAACGGAGAAACCTTTTTGCCAGAATGTGAAAACCAGTGATTCAACTCTTGTTTTAATTCGCCCGATTGGGCGTACAAATTCAAGCGTTCTGACCACTGTTTAAATGAGGTCGTTTTAGCTGGAAGTGTGAGCGCTTCATTTCGGCTTAGTTGTTCGTAAGCGATCTGAAAATCTTCAATTAAAATCCGCCAGGATACCCCATCAACAGCTAAGTGGTGAATTACAAATAACAAGTAATTCGGTTTTTGATCGCCAAAGTCAAACAAGGCAACCTGCATCAATGGCCCTTGGGATAAGTTCAGACTGGCTTGCAAATTATCCACAGCTTTTTGCATGGCCGGCGCTTGTTCCTGTGCCGACAGCGATGACAAATCTATTTCGCTAAATGGTACAGCCTCATCAGGTTCAGCATTTTCCTGTTGCCAGCCGGTTTCTTCGTGCAGAAAACGTAGGCGCAACGCATCGTGATGCCTTAACAATTGCCGCACAACTTTTTCCACGCGTTTTGAATTGAGCGGTTGTTTCGTTTTTAGAAGAATTGACTGGTTCCAGTGATGGGAATCGGAAAAATTTTGTTCAAAAAACCAGTGCTGGATAGGAGTGAGGGGAAATTTTCCTGTGATTAGTTCTTGTTGAGATTCCAGCGCAGTAGTTGTGCCGGCAACGGCTGCTAGTTGAGCAATTGTTTGATATTGAAAGAGTTGTTTAGGTTTAAGTTTTAATCCTGCTTGATGAGCTTTAGCAATGACCTGAATGCTGAGGATAGAATCTCCTCCTAATTCAAAGAAATTGTCATCAATGCCAACTTGTTTAAGACCGAGAACTTGAGTCCAAATCTGTGCCAAAGTTTCCTCAACCGGCGTGTGAGGTGCGGTAAAAGCTTTTTCTTGTTCTAGTCGAGTTTTCTCAGGAGACGGCAGGGCTTTGCGATCTACCTTACCGTTGGGAGTTAAAGGCAGACTTTCCAACATAACAAAAGTTGCCGGCACCATATAATCCGGTAACTTACGTTGTAAATCCTGGCGTAAGTTACTTGATTTGAGAGCAATTGATTGCGCTTTAGGAACCACATAAGCAACTAACCGTTTATTGCCTAAATTCTCTTCACGCACAACAACTACAGCTTCTTGAACAGCCGGGTTTTCTAGTAATTTTGCTTCAATTTCGCCCAGTTCAATCCGGAAACCCCGAATCTTAACTTGATTATCAATGCGACCGAGATATTCGATTGTGCCGTCGGGTAAATAACGTCCTAAGTCGCCGGTTTTGTAGAGCCGGCTATTTGAATGTTGGCTAAATAAATTTGGAATAAACTTTTCAGCCGTTAAATCAGGCCGGTTTAAATACCCTCTAGATAAGCCGACACCCCCAATATAAACTTCTCCCGGCACACCAATGGGTACAGGCACCAGATGCCGGGAGAGTAAATAAATCTGCGTGTTGGCAATGGGTTGCCCGATGGGAACTGAAGCGTTCCCAGGCTTGACTTTACACGCTGCCGACCAGATCGTAGTTTCAGTTGGGCCGTAAAGGTTCCAGAGTTCTTTGCACCGCGCCGTTAACTGATTGGCCAGTTCTCTCGGCAAAGCTTCTCCACCGCAAAGAATTTTGAGCTGTCCACTGCCACTCCAACCGGCTTCTAATAATAGCCGCCAAGTTGCGGGTGTGGCTTGCATCACTGTTGCCCCAGATTGATGGAGTGTTTCTAACAATAGCTTTCCATCTGAGACGACTTGCCGGCTAACTAGCACCACACGCGCACCAGCACTCAGGGGGAGGAAAAGTTCCAGCGCTGCAATGTCAAAAGATAGGGTGGTGACTGATAGCAGTGTATCTTCAGCCGTTAGCCCCGGTTCTACCCGCATGGAACTTAAGAAGTTGACCACAGCCTGGTGACAAATTTGCACACCTTTTGGCTTGCCGGTTGAACCCGATGTATAGATGACGTAGGCTCGATTCGCGGCTGCTACGCTGCTGACAGGGTTCTCGTTACTGGCTAAAACATTGGCCTGCCACTGGGTATCTAAGCAGACAGTGATAGGCAGGATGCCGGTGCCAGCGACTTGATGCTTTGGAAGTGTCTCAACGAGATGGGACTGGGTGAGCAACACGGGCACGCGAGCATCTTCTAGCATGAAGGCCAAGCGCTCAGAAGGATAGGCTGGGTCTAGGGGAACATAAGCGCCGCCGGCTTTGAGAATGCCCAGAAGCCCCACAAGCATTTCTAGGGAACGTTCAACACAAATCCCCACCAAAACTTCGGGTTTGACTCCTAAAGTTTGCAGGTAATTTGCTAAACTATTTGCTTTTTCATTCAGTTCTTGATAAGTTAGCTGTTGATTTTCAAAAACTACGGCAATTGCATCGGGTGTTCTTTCTACTTGGGCTTCAAATAAGTGATGCAGGCACAAATGTTGTGTTGGCTCGTTAATTTCTTCTTCATCGCCGACCCATTCCACTAAAAGTTGATGCTGTTCATTTTCAGTGAGTAATGGCAGTTGAAAAATTTGCTGTTCTGGATTAGCAAAAATTCTTTCTAATAAATTTTTAAAGTGCCCAATCATGCGGCTGATGGTGCTGCTCTCAAACAAATCTGTATTATATTCAAACCAACCATGAAGCCCATCCGGCTTTTCAGCCATTTCAAGGGTTAAATCAAATTTAGAGGTGCCGCTATCAATTTCTAAAACACTCAACGTTAACCCCGGTAATTCCAGGGTTGGCATTGGTGCATTTTGCAGCAAAAACATGACTTGAAACAACGGGTTATGACTGAGGCTCCTTTCGGGTTTTAGTTCTTCAACTAGCTTTTCAAACGGTAAATCTTGATGAGCATAAGCACCTAGCGTTACCTCTCGAACTTGTGCGAGTAATTCCCGAAAGCTGGAGTTTTCAGATAGTTTAGTGCGAAGAATTAATGTATTGACAAAAAAACCAATCAACCCTTCAATCTCAGCTTTATTGCGATTGGCGATGGGAGAACCCACTAAGATATCTGTGCGCTCTGTATAGCGATGGAGCAACGCGTTAAAGGCCGCTAGAAGCGTCATAAAGAGCGTAGCATTCTCTCGGTTACTGAACTCTTTTAAGGCGTCAGTAAGAACCTTTGACAACACAAATGATTGTCTCGCACCTCGAAATGTCTGAACGGCTGAGCGGGGTTTATCTGCCGGCAACTCCAGTAATAGAGGTGCATCTTGAAGCTGCTGCTTCCAGTAATTTAACTGAGTTTCTAACTTTTCTCCTTGCAAGTTTTCTTGCTGCCAAATTGCAAAGTCGGCATATTGAATCGGAAGCTCAGGAAGCGGGGAGGGTTTGTTTAACAAAAAGGCTTCATAAAGGGCTGCTAATTCTTTTACCAGCACTCCTAATGACCAACCATCTGAAACAATATGGTGGATATTTAGGAGCAGAATAAATTCTTGCTCGTCTAACTTAATTAGCGTGGTACGCAGCAAAGGAGGTTCGGCTAAGTTGAAGGTTTTTTGAGCCTCTTCAAGAATTGCCGTTTGGATTTGAGGATGGGGGTTTTGGATTTGGGTAAAATCTACGATTTGTAATTTTAAATCCACATTGGGATAAATGACTTGAACCGGCTCCCCGTCTTCTAGGGTGAAGGCTGTTCGCAAAACTTCATGCCGGCGCACAATTTCTTGAAAACTTTCTTCTAAAACAGGGATATTAACCTGCCCTTTCAATTGCACGGCTGCCGGCAGGTTGTAGAAAGAATTGCCCGATTCAAATTGATCAAGAAACCACAGCCTTTGTTGAGCAAATGAGGTGGGAAGTACAAAGACTTCTCCTGAAGAATTTGCTGGGGTTTTGATCTCTAAAGAGTTGTTTAAAAAATGCGAAGTCATCGGCTGAATTTCGGTTGATTACTGTTGTGTGCTTACCGGCGGTTTTTAGCAGTTAGCTTAATGAAGACAATTTCTTGCGATAGGCTTTTCGAGAAACCGACACAATTTCCTGTTCTTGGAGTTTTTCGCCTTTCTTCTTAGCTTGGGAAATTTTTTCGCAAAGTCCGCTAATCGTTTGAACTTCAAATAAATCCCGCAGGGGCAACTCTACCTGAAATGTTTCGCGCAGTCTAGTTAACAATTGAGTCGCTAGCAAGGAATTTCCTCCCAGTTCAAAGAAACTGTCATAAATTCCGACTTGTTCTAAACTTAAAAGTTCAGACCAAATTCTGGCTAACCGTTCTTCAACCGGCGTTTGAGGTGCAACAAAGTTTTCATCCAATTCAGACTTTATAAAGTTAGGTGCGGGAAGTGCTTTGCGATCCACTTTGCCATTAGAAGTTAAGGGCAGAGTATCCAGTTTCATAAAGGTTGCCGGCACCATATATTCGGGCAGCTTTTCTTTTAAGAAGTTTTGCAACTCTTTGAAAGATGAAGCTTCAGAAATTGAAGAAGAAGACTCAGGAATAATATAAGCAACGAGACGCTTATTTTGTTGTTCGCCGAATGTAGTGACAACAGCTTCTCGCACGGCTGGATGTTGCATCAAAACTGATTCAATTTCTCCTAATTCAATGCGATAACCACCGACTTTAACTTGAAAGTCTTGTCTTCCCAAAAATTCAATATTGCCATCGGGGAGAAAACGTCCTAAATCTCCTGTGCGGTACAACTTTTCGCCGGTGCGAGGATGGGTGAAGAAGCTCGCAGCCGTTTTTATCTCATCGCGCCAGTAACCTTGAGCGAGTCCGATGCCGGCGATGTAAAGCTGTCCTGGAACCCATACGGGACAAGGTTCTAGCGCTTCATTGAGGACGTAGAAGCGCTGGTTTTTCATCGCTTGCCCGTAAGGAATGCTTTTCCAAGCTGAGTTTACTTGTTTAATTGGATAGAGAATTGACCAAATCGAGGCTTCCGTTGCACCCCCCAAGCTAATAACTTCTACCCCTTTAACTGCGGCTTGAATTTGAACCGGCAAGGTTAAGGGCAGCCAATCTCCGCTAAGCAAAACTAAGCGCAAACTTGCAAGGATTTTAGGAGTATTAGCTGCATATTCCACCATCATTTGCATTAAGGCAGGAACCGAATTCCAAATCGTAATTTTCTCGCGCTGCATTAACTTTGCCCAATGGGCAGGATCTTGGGTTTTACTGGCTTCGGGAATAACAAGGGTTCCCCCAGCAGCTAGAGTGCCAAAGATGTCATAAACTGACAGGTCAAAACTCAATGAAGAAAGTGCAAATACTCGGTCAGTTTCTCCCACGTTAAAACGCTGATTAATGTCAACAATTGTGTTAACAGCCCCGCGATGATTAATCGTTACGCCTTTGGGAGTGCCGGTGGAACCAGAAGTGTAAATAACGTAAGCGAGATTTTCTTCAGGGATGAGGGACGAGGGATGAGGGATGAGAGAGGAGTTTTCTCCCAATGCTTCATTATCTTCAAGGCAGATTCTTTGAAGATTTTCTGGCCATTCTAAGGCTGTGTCAAGCCAAGATTGAGTGACAGCGATCTGCACTTCTGCTTGTGCGAATAGATGCGATCGCCGTGCCGACGGGAGTGCAGGATCGATCGGCACATAGGCTGCGCCAGACATGAGAATGCCTAAGCAGGCAACAACTTGCTCCCAGCCTTTCTCCATAACGACAGCAATTAGGGTATTTGGGCGTGCACCGAGTTGTTGCAACCGGCAAGCGAGGTGATGGGAATGCCGGTGTAATTCTTCGTAAGTTAGAGTGCGATCGCTTGTTACCACAGCCGCTTTTTTAGGATGCAACGGCACGCGATCGCTAAATAAGCTGTGAAGCGTCGCTGCCGGCACAGGCGCGTCGGTGGCGTTGATAGCATTGCGTTGCGTTAATTGTGCCGAGGGTAATAATTCAGGGTGAATTTCTTGCCAGCTTTCTGTTTCATTTGCTAGACGTTGGAGGAAGTTGCAATAAGCGGCAAACATATCGTCCAGCATTCCGACAGGAAACAATTCCTCAACACAATCCCAGTGAAAAACGAGCGAGCCGGCTTCTTCAAATACCTGATGATCGAGAAAAACTTGGGGCGTTTGGGTGATACCGTAAATGAACTTTCCTAACCAATCTAAGGGAAAATTTTGTTCATCACTTTGAGCATCCTGAGTTAATGTGCTGGTAAACACCACCGGCATCATGGCGCTTGAAATTCTGTTTTGGTGCCGGCTTAACTCCCGCAATACTTCAACGCCACTAACATAACGGTGATCAAGATCGTCCCAAAGTTGTTCTTGAATGCGCTGCACTCGCTGTGCAAAGGGTGCCGGTGTGGCGTTATTTACTTCCAGCAAAGTTAATGAGGTGAAATCTCCAACAATCTCATTAACTTGGGGATGCAATGGCAAGCGATTGAATAAAGTTAAACCAATCGTAAATCGAGGAGTCTTGCTCCAAACTGTTAAGATTTCCGCAAAGGCAGCCAGCAAAATTCCTGAGTGAGTGATGCTGGCTTTGGTAGCTTTATCTTTCAGTTTTTGCCAAGTTTTTGCCTCTAATTTACCGCTGCGGCGCACAAAACGCGGTTGTTTAATTGCAGCAGGATTTTGAGCTAGAGGGAGTTCGGGTGCTGGGGGTAAACTGGGAAGCCGGTTTTGCCAATACTCTAAAGATCGCTGGTACTGTTCTGAATTGCGGCTAGCGATTTCACCTAACACATAATCTCGAAAAGATATTTGAAGTGGATTCAGCCTATTTTTTGCATTTTGATAAAGCTTGGCTAGTTCTTGTCCAAGTATTTGAAAACTCCAAGCATCGCTAATTAAGGCATCAAAACTGAAGTGAAGTCGAACTTTTTGCTGATCTAATTGAGAAGCCTGAATTTCAAACAAAGGCCAGCGATCACAGAGTAAGATTTGATGAGATAATGAACGGCGAACTTCCTCTAGTCGAGCATTGATGAATTCAGAACTTTGTTGCCGCCAATCTAAAACTCGAATTTGATAAGCTGGCACTTTTTCTAAAATCTGCTGTTGGCCGTCTGGTAAGATAATTGCCCGCAGTATGTCATGACGTTCAACCAGTTCTTGCCAAGCTTTATTGAATCGTTCAAAGTCTAAATTAACGGTGTCAATTTCTACATAAATATGCGCGGCAACATTTCCTAATTCAAATGCCCTACTGCGACCAATCCAGTAAGCTTGCTGAATATCAGTTAGCGGGAAAGGTTGATGCCGGCTGTCTTGATTTGGGACAATTGCAGGTAAGGAATTGATAGACAGTTTTTCATCTATTTGTTTGGCTTGTTGTGCGATCAAAGTGCCCAAAGTTGCGACAGTAGGACATTGAAATAGGCAGCGCAAAGGTAAGCCCACCTGAAATGTTTCACGCACTTTTGCAACCAGTCGAGTTGCCAGGAGAGAATGTCCTCCCAATTCAAAGAAATTGTCGTTAATTCCGACTTGTTTAACACCTAAAACATTCGCCCAAATATCAGCAAGCTGCTGTTGTTGTGGAGTGCGAGGTGCCGCGAAAGCAGACTCTAATTCCGGTCTAGAGGTATCAGGAGTCGGCAGCGCTGAGCGGTCAATTTTTCCGTTAGAGGTCAGCGGGATAGAACCGAGGAACACAAAAGCAGCCGGCACCATATATTCCGGCAGTTTCTCCTTTAAAAAGCTTCGCAATTCGCTAGATTTTATCGGAGAACCTTGACTATCTATTAAGGGTTCATTAGCCACAAGATAAGCCACTATTCGCTTATTGCCCGGCTCATCTTCTCTAGCAATCACAACCGCTTTCTCGACAGATGGATGCTGACTGAGAGCCGCTTCTATTTCTCCCAGTTCGATGCGAAATCCCCGAATTTTTACTTGATGGTCAATTCTTCCTAAATACTCAAGCTCTCCATTTGGCAGATAACGCGCTAAATCCCCAGATTTATAAAGTCGTGCTTCAGGCTCGTCGCTGAAGCAATTAGAAATAAATCGTTCAGCGGTTAATTCTGGGCGATTGAGATATCCCCGCGCCACACCGGCACCCCCAATATACATTTCACCCGGAACCCCAATGGGAACCGGCTGGCGATTATTATCTAATAAATACACTTGTAAGTCAGGAATTGGCCGACCAATTACACTTCCGGTTGCATTCAGATCAGCCTTTGTTAGGGGACGATAAGTGACATGAACGGTGGTTTCTGTAATCCCGTACATATTCACTAATTGTGGGGTTTTGTCGCCGTGCCGTTCAAACCAGGGTTTCAAACTTTGCAACTCTAATGCTTCCCCGCCGAAAATTACTAAACGCAGGTTTAATTCTTCAGAGCTTTCTCTAGACTCTTCCGCTTTAATCAGTTGACGAAAAGCCGAAGGAGTCTGATTGAGAACAGTGACTTTCTGTTCATTTAACAACTGATAAAAATCTGCAGGTGAGCGGCTGGTTATGTAGGGAACGACAACAAGTTTGCCTCCGTAAAGCAGCGCTCCCCAAATTTCCCACACGGAGAAGTCAAAGGCGATTGAATGGAAAACTGTCCAGACATCTTCGGCGTTGAAATTATACCAAGGTTGTGTAGCGGCAAATAAACGGACAACGTTTGAGTGGGTGACTGTGACGCCTTTGGGTGTGCCGGTTGAGCCAGAGGTATAAATGACATAAGCGAGGTGGCCGGCGCAGACATTGCTGAGAGGATTTTCTGGGCTTTTTTCGGTAATAAATTCTTGATTTTCATCTAAACATAGGATTTGACCGCTGTAGTTCGATACGGTTTCTAACAGTTGTTTCTGAGTCAGCAGTATTGGCACCTGTGCATCTTCAAGCATGAAAGCAAGGCGCTCTTTTGGAGAGGATGGATCGATTGGCAGGTAAGCACCGCCGGCTTTAAGAATTGCTAGAATTCCCACGAGCATTTCTAGGGAACGTTCAACACAAATTCCGACTAAAACTTCGGGTTTGACTCCTAAAGTTTGCAGGTAATTTGCTAAATTATTTGCTTTTTCATTCAGTTCTTGATAAGTTAGCTGCTGATTTTCAAAAATTGCGGCAACTGCATGGGGTGTGCGTTGAACTTGGGCTTCAAATAGCTGATGTATGCAGAGATTTTCTTCAGGTGTGTTTGGTTTTTGGCTTGGGTTAACCCACTGCACTAATAGTTGATGTTTTTCGGTTTCAGTCAGCACCGGCAGTTCGGAAATTCGCTGTTCTGGGTTTGCAACAATTCCTTCTAGTAGCGTTTGGAAATGCCCCATCATTCGAGTGATCGTACCGGCTTGGAATAAATCAGTGTTATATTCCCAAGTTCCGATTAGTCCCTGTTCAGTTTCTTCTAAAAATAGAGTTAAATCAAAATTAGCGGTGCCGGTGTCTACTTCCTGTGAACTGAATTTCAGTGCCGGCAAGTCCAAAGTCTGGGTCAAGTTATTTTGGAAGACAAGAGCCACTTGAAATAGCGGCGAATGACTTAAATCTCGCTCTGGTTGCAATTCCTCTACCAGCTTCTCGAAGGGCAAGTCTTGATGAGCGTAAGCACCTAAAGCGACTTCGCGAACTCGACTCAATAACGCTCGAAAACTGGGATCGCCGGCCAGATCAGTTCGCAGCACTAAAGTATTGACAAAAAAGCCAATTAAGGGTTTTATTTCTGATTGATTGCGGTTAGCAACCGGCGAACCAATTAAAATATCTTCTTGTCCGGTATAGCGGTACAACAATACTTTGAATGCTGCCAGCAAAGTCATGAATAAAGTTGTTTTTTCTTGCCGGCTTAATTCACAAACCGCCTCAGTTAAACCCTTAGAAAACTCCCACGTTTGCCGTTTTCCCTGAAACGTTTGAACCGCAGGAAGGGGAAAATCTGTGGGTAAATTTAACACCGGCAGGCTTCCGCTTAGCTGCTGTTTCCAATAACTTAGCTGTGTTTCTAAAACCTCTCCCTGCAACCACTGACGCTGCCAAACTGCAAAATCTGCATACTGAATTGGCAAAGAAGGAAGTGACGCTATGTTCCCTGTGGAAAAAGCTTGATAAAGTGTGGCAATTTCTCCCATGAAAACGCCCATTGACCAGCCATCAAATACGATATGATGCGCTGTCAAAATCAGAACGTGTTCGCCTTCAGATAGTTGCAGGAGTTTGGCGCGTAATAAAGAGTCTTGTTCTAAGTTGAATGGGGTTCGCGCTTCCTGAAGAATGAAATCTTGAATCAGATCCCCCCCTTTATAAGGGGATGTATGATTTTCAGTTTGAGGGAAATCGACAACCGGCACTTCAAAATCGAGATTTTGATGAATAACCTGCACCGGCTGCCCTTCTACCGACGCAAATGTGGTTCTTAACACTTCATGCCGGCAGACAATCTCATTTAAACTTTTTCTCAGTGCTTCTACATCAAGGTTTCCTGTTAAATGGATCGTCGTGCAAAGATTATAAAAGGGGTTTGCCGGCTCTAATTGATCAAAAAACCACAACCGCTCTTGAGCAAAAGATAACGGGATATTCTCTTTGCGAGAAATTGGCACAATTGCTGATATAGCCGGGATTCCTGCCACTTGCTCAAGAATTTGTGCAGCCAACTGAGCCAGATTGATTTCCTCAAAAAAGTCTGCAACCGATAAACTCACTCCGAGGTCAGTTTCAATTTGATTTTTTAACTCAAAAACTTTTAAAGAATCAAGTCCTAAGCTATTTAAAGGCTGCTGCAATGAGTTGATAGGTAGCTTCACCGGCAGGACTCGCGTCACTTGCTCTAAAAGATAAGCTTCCAGAACCGGCACCCGTGCTTCTGGAGTCTCTGCCAACAATATTTCACGGGTTAACCGCGTCTCACTTTCTGCGACTAACGTTAAAAGGCTACTTCCTAAAACCTCTAAACTGCCGTTTAAAAATTCCGTCTTACAAGCGCGACGCTGAATTTTTCCACTGGTTGTCTTTGGAATCGTCGTTGGTTTAATTAACACGACTCCATAGACTTCTACCTCAAATTCTTCAGCGATTGCCTGACGAATGGCTGCGGCAATTTCTTCTATATCCGGTGCTTGCCGAGATTCTAACTCTTGCACCACAATGAGCTGTTTTTCTCGCTCAACTTGTACTGAAAAAGCCGCATTGGCAGCCAGTCTTAAAGCGGGATGGCTGCGCTCAACAACTCTCTCAATATCTTGGGGATAAAGATTACGGCCTCGAATGATAATTAAATCTTTGAGCCGGCCTGTAATAAACAACTCTTTTTTATGAAAAAAGCCTAAATCTCCCGTGCGTAAAAACGGCCCTTCTCCGGTATCAGAAAGATATGCTTGAAAGGTTGCTTTTGTTTCTTCCTGCCGGCTCCAATATCCCTGCGCCACCGAAGAACCGGCAACCCAAATTTCACCCACTTCGCCATCAGCACAGCGGCTCAGCAAATCAGGATTGACAATCGCAACATTAATATCAAAATCAGGATAACCGCACCCAACCAGGGTTCGCGCACCTTCTTCGTTTTCCGCAATTTCTACAACGCGATTTTTTTCAAGCGCCGCTGCTTCCACAGCTCGGAAAACAGGCGCATCTTTTTTATGAACTGTAGAAATTTTTAGCGTTGTTTCTGCCATTCCGTAAGCCGGACAAAAGGCATCCCAACGAAAACCGCAAGGTTCAAATACTTTAAAAAATTGTTCTAAAACTTGTTTATCAATCGGTTCTGCGCCGTTATAAGCCACACGCCAGCTACTTAAATCTAGTGTCGCTCGTTGCGCCGGCGAGATTTTACGAGCGCAAAGATCGTAAGCAAAATTTGGCCCGCCGCTATGGGTTGCTTGATAACGTGAAATTGCTTCCAGCCACCGAACCGGACGCTGAATAAACGCTGCCGGCGGCATGAAATAACAGGGAATTCCTTTATAAAGTGGTTTTAATAATCCATCAATTAACCCCATATCGTGAAAATGGGGCAGCCATGTCACGGCAACGCTATCTTGTGTATGTTCAAAACCGCGATCAATACAATCAATATTGTGCAGTACATTGGCGTGACTAATCATCACGCCTTTCGGAGTGGAGGTGGAGCCAGAGGTGTATTGCAAATAAGCCAAATCATCAGGGTTGATCGCCGGCTCAAACCACGCTTCCTCCTGATCAATTAGCGCGTCAGTCGCCAACCACTGCATTGCTTTTAACTGCGGCGCTCGCTCAAATATCGCTTCTAAATTACCGGCAATTCGCGTGGTTGTCAGTGCAAAACTTGCCTGTGCATCGGTTGCAATAACTTGAATTTTGGATAAATTGCGCTTCACCTTGGGTGGGTAAAGCGGAACTGCGATCACTTGGCTATATAAACACCCGAAAAAGGCGACGAGATAATCAAGTCCTGCGGGATATAGCAGCAAAGCACGTTCTCCACTCGCAGCCAAAGATTGCAGCGAGGCTGCGATCGCACGACTTTGCCGGTCTAATTCTTGATAAGTAATGCTGATTTCTTCAGTTTCGCCTTCTGGCAAAAAGGTATAAGCGATCTTTTCTGGCTGGTGGAATGCTCTGTAGCGCAGGAGTTCCACTAAATTGGCACAACTCAGGGAGCGTTGCGAAAAGTTCTGAGAATAATCGGCCATTGATCTCTATCAACCCCAAAGTGTTGAACACGGCTGCGAAAAGTCAAAATTATCCCGTAAAAGCTTGAAAGCCTTGTCAGTAAACGCTTATAGCTGTTTAAGTTGGGAATCTGCGAGAGCGCGTTTTACTTCTAGTGCCCTCACCGGCCTGTCAGTGCCTTGATGCAATCTGTAACAGGCTTGACAGTTATTTACCTTACCATGCTGCAACTAATTGTCAATAGGCTGGTTCTAAATTTTTGAAGTTTGCCAGGACTGTTGGATAATCTTTGTCAGCTATTGAAGGTAGGATTTTGTCATGGGGTTGCCTAATGTGCGTTCTTCGTGCTTTCATGAATGCTGTTACTTGCCAAGAGGGGTGATGCCCCCTAATAAGTAATGAATTTCATTGTCATTAAACTGTGATTGACAG
Organism: Microcoleus sp. FACHB-68; assembly: GCF_014695715.1. Lineage (NCBI taxonomy): Bacteria > Bacillati > Cyanobacteriota > Cyanophyceae > Oscillatoriales > Microcoleaceae > Microcoleus > Microcoleus sp. FACHB-68. Next base: position 1,130,205 of record NZ_JACJOT010000008.1, on the reverse strand, counting down.
AATGGATGACTTTGCTATTTAATTAAAATTCTTTCTCATTAAAGACTGAGCACGGCTTTTAAAACTGAGGGATCGTGAACTCAGGCAGATCATACGGGTGTGACTGGATCGATTTTTGTGTGAGGAGCAATGGACAGACAACAGCAATTTCTCAGGGGTTTGGGGCTGGCTGGAGCGTTATCGGTATTAATCGCTTTGCCGGCAAAAAGTGAGATCGCGCAAGTGACCAACGTTCGGGTCAACCAGACACCAAGCGGCCTGGAGGTTATCTTAGAAACCGCAGACGGCAAACCTTTGCAAGTCTTCAGTTACAGCTATGGTGAAACCTTCGTTGCGGACGTGATCACCACTCAGTTGCGTTTACCGGCTGGCAATGCGTTTCGTCAAGACAATCCAGCACCGGGAATCAGCTCAATCCAAGTAATCCCCCTGGATACTTACAGCGTTCGAGTCATCGTCACCGGCGAGACAGGCGTACCCACCGCACAAGTGAGCAATAGCAAACAGGGTCTAGTTCTCAGCGTCAACCCCGGTACTGAAACAACCGCACAACAGCCGGCACCGACTAGACCGACAAAGCCATCACAGCAACCCAGCATTGAAAGGCCGCCAGCACCGATCCCCACACCCCCATCTGGTCAGCAACCCACACTACCAACGATCCCCACATCACCCGACACTGAACCAGAGACTCAAGCACCGATCCCCAGACCTTCTCCAGATGCCGGTGAACCCGACTTTGAAACACCCTCAACTCCGCCATCGGGTGAGCCAGGGGTTCAAATTCCGCCACTGCCTCCCACTGGGCCTGACTCCGCTCAAACAGAAGCAGAGCGACCTGTTGACCTGATTGTTACTGCCACCCGAACGGCAGAAGAAGTGGAAGATGTGCCGCGTTCTGTCACCGTGATTGACCGTGAAGAGATCCAACAACAGGCAACCTTTTCCAGAAACCTACCGGATGTTCTGGGCCAGTCGGTTCCCGGCTTAGGCCAACCAAACCAAAGCTATCGTTCATTTGGACAATCTTTGCGGGGTCGCCGGCCTCTTGTGTTGATTGACGGCGTGCCGGTGAGCACCAACCTTTCAACCGCCTATGGTACAGAACTGCGATCCATCGATCCCAGCGCCATTGAGCGAGTTGAAGTTATTCGTGGCCCTAGTGCGGTCTACGGGGAAGGGGCGACGGGGGGTGTGATCAACATCATCACCCGGTCACCTGGTGAAGAGGGCATCACTTCTAACATACAAGCAGATCTGACGAACTCCTTAAGCCATATCGAGGACAGTTTCGGATCGAACCTTGTCTACGGAATTTCTGGCCGGCAGGGTAATGTTGACTTTACCACCAGCGCCTCAGTCGTCAAAGTTGGCGCAGCTTTTGATGCCGAAGGCGACCGAATTCCCCTTGCGGAAGTCGATGCTTCAGATAGCACAACAATTAATTTACTCGGCAAAGTTGGCCTAGATATTACAGACGAGCAACGCCTCCAACTGACGTTTAATCATTTCCGCGACACCCAAGAGGTGAAATATATCACCGATCCCGCCGTTGACCAGGATGAAGATGACGAAAAAGCCAGAGCGCTGAGAAGAAACTTACAATTTATTGGAGTTCCTGGCCCACAAAATCTCAATACCGTGGCTAGTCTAGATTATTCCAATGAAAACATCTTTGGTAGTCGTGTTCAAGCTCAAGCCTACTATCGGCAGAACGCCAGTGGCGGTGCGTTTTTTGATAACCGAATTTTCGAGCCTGAAAGCTTGATTGATGTTGCCAACTCCCGACAGGAAACAGAACGTTTAGGCGGAAGATTGCAAATTGACACCCCTTTTAGTGACGTTGCCAGCTTACTTTGGGGCGTTGATTATGTGAAGGAGGATATCGGCCAGAAGTTTGAACTTTTCGATACAGAAGAGTTCGATGCAAGTGGAGGGAACGTTCTACGGAAAATCGGAGAGCGCGATTATGTACCCCCTTATGAAGTGAATAACCTCGGCTTATTCGCCCAGCTCCAATGGGATATTAGCGAGCAATTTCTTTTAAGTGGTGGCTTGCGTCACGAACGCATTGGCCTGACTGTTGACGACTACCTCACAGCAGAAGATCAGCCGATTACAGGCGGAGAACGGGATTTTGATGCAACCGTTTTTAATGCCGGCGCTGTTTATAAAGCCACGGAAGAAATTAGTTTCTTTACTAACTTTGCCCAAGGTTTTTCCATTCCAGATTTTGGCCGTATTCTCCGCAGACCTCCCGAAGGTTTTGTTGCAGTTGAATCGGATTTGCAGGTGACAGAACCGATCAAAACGAATAACTACGAACTTGGCATTCGAGGTCAGTGGTCTCAGGTGCAAGTATCACTTGCCGGCTTCTACAATACCTCAGAACTTGGTTCCACTCTGCAAGAGGATGAAAACGGTCGATTAGAAATTATCCGTGCCCCACAACGTATTTACGGCGCTGAAGCAACGATTGATTGGCAACCGACAGATAACTGGCAATTCGGCGGTACAGCAAGCTGGACAGAAGGTGAAAGTGATGATGATGAAGATGGCGAATATCTGGCGCTTGATAGTAGTACAATTCAGCCGGTGAAGCTGACAGCTTATATCGAAAACCAAACCACACCAGGCTGGAGTAATCGTTTGCAATTGCTCTTTAGTGGTGATCGCAGTGCCGGCTTTGAAGCTGAACTGGATGGTGCACCGATTGAAAGTTACATCACCGTAGACTACCTCAGCAGCATTCAGATCGGGCGAGGAACGCTACAAATTGGCATTCAAAACTTGTTAAATGAGCAGTATTCCACTGTCCAATCTCAATGGCTGGGTGGTTTTCTAGATTCTCTAGACACCGCAGCTAGAGGCAGAACGGTTACTGTAGGCTACAGTTTGTCTTTTTAAGACTAAACCAAGCTAAAAAGAGCGGAAAATTCACTGCTTTTAAACAGGACTGCCGGCAAACAAATTCTGATTGAGTGTAGGGTGTGTGTCTTACGCACCCTACTCAGTTATTCAGGTAAGCGAGGCGACAGGATATCAGAAGGGAGGAAGAGTTTTTGAGCGATGGAAAGAAGCCGGCTGAAGTAATTTAAGTACCCATCCTTTCCAAATTCGGTGAATCAATATGAAATTACGTCAGCTCGCCTTGAGTACACACCGCTATTTAGGAATATTAGTCGGACTCATACTGGTTCTAATTGGCTTAACCGGCAGCTTCTTAGTTTTTCATAAAGAGATCGATCACTTTCTCAATCCCCATCTGTTTCACGTCATTCCTCAAGGAGAGCGAATCCCTGTCCAAACAGCCCTTGATACAGTCCGCTCAGCCTATCCCGATTTAACGCTATCTTACATCGATCTGCCTCAAAAGATAGATAGCGTTTATAAAATCGCAATGTCATCAAAAAACGATGAATCACTCTTCTTTTACCTCAACCCTTACACTGGCGATATCCTCGGTTCGCAACAGTGGGGACGCACCTTAACTACTTTTATCTATGACCTACACTACAAACTGCTTGCCGGCGAAATCGGCATGAAAGTTGTTGGCACCAGCGGGATATTGCTGCTACTGCTAAGCATCACCGGCATTATTTTATGGCCAGGTTGGAAAAAATTGATTTCAGGCTTCAAAATTCGCTGGAATTCCCCCAGCCGGTTAATTAATTACGATCTCCACAAAGTCGGGGGAATCTTATCAGCCATCTTTCTAATAATCATCGCCTTCACCGGCACCGCAATAATTTTTCACACCGAATTTGAAAACGCCGTTTACTCGCTCACTCAAACACCCCATCCGCCGGAACTAACATCCAAAGTTGTCAAAAACAAGCCGGTGATGCCAATTGATGCCATTTTAAAAAAAGCCGATGCAGCCTTACCGGGTGCAAAAACTACCTTTATTTCCCTTCCAAGCCAACCCGAAGAAATTATCCAAGTTAGAAAGAAATTTCCCCAAGAAATCACCCCGAATGGAAATAGTAGAATCTATCTTGACCAGTACAGCGGCCAAGTCTTACGCGTAGAAAATGCCTTAAAAACACCTTTAGCCACCAAAATTGTAAATTTACTATTTCCCCTCCACATCGGCAACTATGGAGGCATAGGAACCCGAATCATTCATGTATTAATCGGTCTTTCCCCCGCCTTCCTATTTCTTACCGGCCTCGTATTGTGGCGACAGCGCCAGTGGGCAAAAGCACGACGAGAAGAAGCCATCCGCCGCAGCCAAGGCATCCCCGTTTACGAACAAGAAACCCTCAGACTAACCGAATGGCCCTGGTTTTAAACCATCAAAATCTTATCCCCCAAAAACCCATAACACCCACCCATAAACCATCCGCGTTTATCTGCGTCCATCTGCGGTTAAAAAAATCTTATCCCCCAAAAACCCATAACACCCACCCATAAACCATCCGCGTTTATCTGCGTCCATCTGTGGTTAAAAAAATCTTATCCCCCAAAAACCCATAACACCCACCCATAAACCATCCGCGTTTATCTGCGGTTAAAAATATATACCTATCGTGCGAACCTTCCTAACCATTTGGATCGGCCAAACAGCCTCAATTCTTGGCAGCAAAATGTCAAGCTTTGCCCTCACAATATGGGTGTGGGAAATCACAGAACAAACAACAGCACTAGCATTATTCGGCTTCTTCAGCCAAATCCCACGAATCTTAATCGCACCCTTCGCCGGCATTATTGTAGATCGCTACAATCGGAAACTTTTAATGATAGCCGGCGATACCATTGCCGGCCTATCAACCATCGCCATCTTATTCCTTTATCTCACCCACAATCTGCAAATCTGGCACCTATATGTAGCCGGCTCAATCACCGGCACCTTCGAGCAAATTCAAGAACTCGCTTACTCAGCAACAATCTCAATCATGGTGCCCGAAAAGCAGTACAGCCGCGCCAGCAGTATTGGCTTTTTAGCAAATTATGGCTCTAATATCATGGCACCGGCACTCGCAGGTTCCCTCTACTATCTCATTAGCCTCGCCGGCATCTTAACCATCGATCTCATCACCTTTATACTCGCCGTCACCACAGTCCTCTTCGTACACATCCCGCAACCAAAAATTACCGAAACAGCGCAACAAAGCCGGCCAAACATCCTCCACGAAATTAGTTTCGGCTTCCGTTACATCGCCAAACGCCCCAGTTTGCTAGCGCTGCTGCTATCCGCCTCCCTGTTTTGGTTTGCCCACGATATCGGCGCAGCACTTTACTCGCCCATGATTTTAGCCCGCACCGGCAACGATGCCAGAGTCTTGGGAACCGTCGCCTCAGCAGCCGGTATCGGCGGCGTTATCGGGGCACTAATCATCACCGGCTGGGGTGGGCCAAAGCGTCGAATCAACGGTTTTCTGCTGGGAATGGTGGGTGCCGGCGCAAGTAAAATCGTGTTTGGCCTCGGTCAAACGCTGTTCATTTGGATTCCTGCACAATTTTGTTCATCTGTCAACTTTCCACTCCTGGGTAGTTCTTATGATGCGATTTGGTTGGCCAAAGTTAAACCGGCAGTGCAAGGGCGCGTATTCGCCACTCGTTCAATGCTGATGATGCTCATGTCAGCACTCGGTTACTTAATAGCGGGGCCACTTGCGGATTATGTATTTGAGCCGGCGATGAAGCCACAAGGTTCGCTGGCACCCATTTTTGGGGGAATATTTGGGACGGGTGACGGTGCCGGTGTGGCGCTTTTGTACGTTATTAGCTCAATCTGCTTATTGCTTGTTGGGTTAAGTGGGTATGCGTTCCGCCGGTTGCGCGATGTGGAAACGCTTGTGGCAGATCGGGATGAGGATTTTTAACCGCAGATAAACGCAGATAAACGCAGATGATAGCGCAGCGGGCCGGCGGGCATACAGAGATAAACACAGATCATTGCTAATTTATCTGTGTTTATCTGTGGTTTATTAAAACTGTTGCCGAGAAGCTAAATGGGCTTCAATTTCTGAACGAGATCGCCACACCGGCCTTAATTGTTTGCCGGCAAATAACTTTAACTGATCGCCACGATGCGGCGAATGGGGTTGGGTTGCATTCCCATAACTGGTCAGTGCCATTGCTTTTACCGGCTGAGAAAATTCAATCACGGCAACGTAGGAATCTCCCCCAACTGCTTCAAAATGACCGTCTTCTGTGGGAGATAATTCAAGTGCCCGAAATGCACCCAGAAAATCTTCAGCACCATTTGCCGGCAAATTAACATCCCCCAAATCAAGCCGGTTTATCTCGCCCCACGCAATATCTAGTGCCCCATAAGTCGCCTCAACTTTGGCTGCAACTGCTTCCAATACCGATACCGCGCCGGCAGGATTTGCTAAACCATCAGGCGTTGTCAGGGGAGATTTTTCACTCCAAGGTTTCGCAAACAAATTATCAGAATCCATTGCATCAGCCCAGAATGCAAAAAGCACGGCACCTCGGCTATCTGCATCTGCATTGCGATCCCAATTTTGCAAGACATCAGCCGCCCGACGCGCCAATTCACTACCCTGACGGGCGGCAGGAATTAAATCGTCTAGCAAACGATCAGCCAATTCCATCCGCGTTGAGTGCTTATATTTAACCAGTTCATCAAACGAGAGTTTGTCCTCTTCAAGCAGCATCTTCGCTGAACGCTGGGGCCGCAAATTCATCGGGCCACGCGGTGCCATATAGGGAGGATAATTATCTGGATCGATTGCCGGGGGAAATGTTGTTGTCCAGGGCGAATCGTTAGCATTTTGCAACCAGCCGGTGGGCGGATCGATCACACGGGGTAAGTCTTCATAAGGGTGATTTTTTGTCCATAAATTATTAGATTGATCACCGGGAATAATTCCAGACCAATCTTCAAAATCTCCCTGAGAACGCACCGGCACCTGACCGTTAAAAAAGTGCATAATATGCCCTTCTCGATCTGCATACATCACCGTAAACATGGGAATTTGCAAGCGTTTAAGAGCGGTTTCAAACGCTGTCAAATTGTTCGCCCGTGCCATCTCCCACCACTCTTCTAAAGCTCCAGGCTGATCCAGTCCCACAACTCGCAGCGCAATGGCTTTATCATCTTTTTGCGTGACAACCGGCCCGTGAATGGATTGCCGCACGATCAACGGTTCTTCACGCAGAGTACCGTCTGCTTGTTTCACTTTCAAGACTTTGTTTTGTGTCTCAAATGCTTTAATTTTGCCATCGAAGCGATAACCGTCCTTTGCTAATTGCAATTCGTAGGCATCCCAGCCATCATGGGTGTTGACCGTATGAGTCCAGCCCAGGTTATTATTAAAAGCAATTTCTAGAACAGGAAATCCCACGAGGGTTGCTCCATAGGCATCAATTCCAGGGGCGTTTAATTGCGCTTCATACCACAGAAATAAGTCTGCCCAAGGAAGATGTGGGTTGGCAAGTAACATCGCGTTTCCACTTTCTGAATGTGAGGGTGCGATCGCCCAACCATTTGAACCGGCAGGGTTGGTGTCTTCGTCAATATTGGAAAGACTTTGTGGGTTGACAACAAATGTGAAATGAACGACACGTTGCAAGTGAGCGAGTAAATCTGCCGGCTCAATTGGCAGCACAATTTCTAATTCATCGTCGATTTCATCACGATGTTGTTTAGCATAAGCGTTGATGCCGGCGGCAAAGGCATCAAGATAAGTTTGAAACTCTGGACTTTGGGCTTTATACCACTCGCCGGCGCGTTCGGGAATTCCCATTGTCTGCACCCATTGATCAGATTCTAAATAATCTTGCCCCCAGTATTCTGCTGCCCGTCCCCGCGCTTGACCATACAAACGTAAAATCAGATTGCCGTGACTTTGCATCTGCGCCCAACCAAAGGCGTGAAACAAACTTTTTGCATCTTGTGCGTAAATATGAGGAACGCCATAGGTATCCCACAAAATTTCGTTGCTTTGTGAGCCGGCGGATGGACTGTAGATGCCTAGAAGCAAAGTTAGGACAAAACCGGCAATTAATAGAATGATTCGTAACAATCGCCTTTTAAGACGAGCTGAAAGCGGTAGATTTAAGAACATTTTTAGAAGGTAGGGGTCTGAACAAGGAATAATTTATCCGGTTATTCGGTTTTTGTTAAGCGTACTCCCCTTTTTACTCTAAGGAAATTTAAGATTTATGTTTTTATATTTAATTTTATTTAAAAGTTAATATATTTTTGAATTTAGGGCATTCTTTAAAAAGCTAAGTAGTAGGCAAAATTAAACATGACTTCAGAAGAGAGACACTGAGCATAGAGCAAGGATGGGGTAATCACCACAGACAAGAGCCGGCGTCAAAAGGTGTTAAGTTTATTGATGTATCGCGACTTCACCCTTCTGGAACAGGCATTTTTCCGTTCAAGCCGGCAGCGGTAGGCACCTGTCAGCGAAGTTTTGTAAACCTCAATCTGAGGAGCGATTGCGAACGGTTTTGAGTTTTTAGTTAGGGTTGCACTATTTTCATCTGATTTTCTGATTTGGAAATTACAGAATAATTAATTTCTAAATTAAAAAATCTCATCTATTCACTTTTCTGTTTCCTTCAATTCATTAGCTACAGATTTATTCATCAAAAATGAACACCTCTTTAACTGATTACCAACTTAACGACTTACCGCTTCATGAAGGTGAAAAAACGATAATATTTCGCGGAATAAAGCAATTGGATAAAACCCCAGTAATCGTTAAAGTGCTTAAAGCAGAGTATCCTACCCTAGAAGAAATTACCCAATTAAGACACGAATACAAAATTTCCCAAAGTCTAAATGGGGAGGGAATTGTCAGATCGATTGCTTTGGACAACTATAATAACGGTGTTGCATTAATTTTGGAAGATTTTGGCGGAGAATCTCTTAAACAATTTCTCAGCCATGAAAAAATTAATTTGACGCAGTTTCTTTTAATTGCAATTCAGCTATCTTCAGCCCTCGCAGTGTTGCATCAAAATCAGATAATTCATAAAGATATTAAGCCCCACAACATCATCATCAATCCAGAAACTAAAAAGGTTAAACTCACAGATTTTAGCATTTCTTCGCGGCTATCAAGAGAAACCCAAAACCTGAGCAATCCCAATTTGATAGAAGGCACCCTTGCCTATATGTCACCGGAACAAACAGGCAGGATGAATCGCTCGATTGATTACCGCACCGATTTCTACTCTTTAGGCGTCACTTTTTATGAGATGCTAACAGGTTCGCTTCCCTTTCCCTCCACCGATCCACTAGAACTTGTTCACTGCCATATTGCTAAGCAGCCGGTTCCTCCTCATGCTGTAGAAACGCTTGATGAAACCCCTACTTTTCCGGAAATTTTCGGGGCGGTTTCTGATATTGTGATAAAACTTTTAGCTAAAAATGCAGAGGACAGATATCAAAGCGCTCAGGGGCTAAAGGTGGATTTAGAAGAGTGCTTGATTCATCTACAAAAAGCCGAACAAATTAAAAATTTTACTCCAGGCAAACGAGATAAATCTGGAAAATTTTATATTCCTCAAAAATTGTATGGGCGCGAAGCAGAAGTCATCACCTTAATGGATGCTTTTGACCGGGTTGCTGGAAGGCAACCTAGCAAAAAATTGAAAGAGGGAGTGGGCGTTCTCCGTTCCGAGATGATGTTAGTTTCCGGTTACTCAGGAATCGGTAAATCTTGTTTAGTTCAAGAAGTACATAAACCGATTCTTGCGGCGCGTGGGTATTTTATCGCAGGCAAGTTCGATCAGTTTAAACGAAATATTCCTTATGCGGCTTTAATTCAAGCGTTCGCCGAATTGATCCGACAGCTTTTAACAGAAAGTTCTGATCGCATCTTTATTTGGAAAGAAAAGCTAGAAAATGCTTTGGGTGCGAATGGTCAAGTGATTGTTGATGTGATTCCCGAAGTTGAATTGATAGTCGGAAACCAGCCGGCTGTCCCTCAAATGGGTCCTGCTGAATCCCAAAATCGCTTTAATCGGGTGTTTAAACAATTCATTCATGTCTTTACCCGAAAAGAACATCCGCTTGTCTTGTTCCTCGATGACTTGCAATGGGCAGATAGCGCTTCCTTAAAGTTAATTCATCTGCTAATTGCTGACCCTGACAGCCAATACTTGCTGATGATTGGGGCATATCGGGATAATGAAGTCAGCCCAACTCATCCGTTAATGTTGACTTTAGATGAGATTAAATCTGGCGGAGCAATTGTGAATAATATCACGCTCCAGCCTTTAGCGCTCCCTCATGTTCAGCAATTAGTTGCCGATACCCTCCACGAAAAAGAAAGATCGAAAGAACTTGCTGAGCTAGTTTTTAATAAAACCGCCGGTAATCCCTTCTTCTTGACTCAATTACTGCAAACACTTCATGCTGAGAAGCTTTTGCATTTTGATTTCCTTGAAGGTCGCTGGCTGTGGAACATTGATCAAATCCAAGCCATTGGAATTACCGATTACAATATTGTCGAACTGGTTGCCAGGAACATTCAAAAGCTGCCGGAAAAAACCCAATACCTTTTAAAACTAGCCGCCTGTATTGGCAACTCTTTTAGCTTAGATGTGCTTGCCATTGTCAACGAGCAATCCGTGTTAACCACTGCCGATGAGCTATGGGATGCACTGCAAGCCGGCTTAATTTTACCGTTGAGCAATGCCTACAAAATCCCCTTATTTTTTGACCAAACCCAACAGGGTGCTTTAGTTTTTGAAGAAATTAGGGTTAGCTACAAGTTTTTGCATGATCGGGTGCAACAAGCTGCCTACTCTTTAATTGTCGAAGACCAGAAAAAAGCCACTCATTTAAAAATTGGCCAACTGCTGTTGCAGAAAACAGCGAAATTTGCCCTAGAAGAAAATATCTTTGATATTGTCAATCAGCTCAATATCGGTTTGGAACTAATCTCCAATGAAACGGAAAAAGAGGAACTTGCCAACTTAAATCTGATTGCCGGTAAAAAAGCGAAAGCAGCGGCAGCTTATGAAGCGGCTGTTAGGTATTTAACCGTGGGATTAAAACTGTTGCCGGCAAACAGTTGGCAGAGTCACTATGATCTCGCGCTGTCCCTGCATTTAGAAGCCGTAGAAGCGGAATATTTAAACATCAACTTTACCAAGGCAGCCAGCTTAGTTGCAGTTGCCGGCGAACAAGTGACCTCTCTACTTGACAAAGTCAAAGTGTATGAACTGCAAATGCAGGTTTATATTGCTCAACTAGAGATGATCAAAGCCGTTGATACCGGCTTGCAAGTTTTGGAAAGCTTGGGCGTTTATCTCTTAACACTCAGCAGCGAAGACAGTTTAGTGGTTGAGTTGCCCGAACTTGCGGAATTAGAAAACATTCCCACCATGACTGATCCGCAAAAGCTTGCGGCTATGCGGATTTTAAAACTCCTCTGTACGCCGGTTTTTCAGGCAAAACCTGAGATTTTTCCGCAAGTAATATTAACGATGATCAATCTTTGTATTGAACACGGAAATTCAGCCCTTTCAGCATTTGCCTATGGTTTCTATGGCTTGTTGCTGTCTGGACTCGGAAAACTGGATGCAGGATATCAAGCCGGCTTAATCGCTTTAAAACTGCTAGAGCAATTCGACGCCAAAGAACTCAAGGCTAAAGTTTACAACTTGTTTAACGCCAATATTAGAAGCTGGACAGAACACGCGAAAAACAGTGTAACCTCCTTCCAAGAAGGCGTTCAAAGTGGACTGGAAACTGGAGATATCGAATGGGGTGGATATTGTATCGGTAACTATTGCGGCTACTTATTTTTTACCGAAAAAAGCTTAGAGTCTGCGGTACGACAACAAGCGCCTTACATTGATCTAGCCATAAAAATTAAGCAAGAAATACCCATTCACTTTTCGAGTGTGTGGCGACAATTAGGGCTAAATTTTCAAGGCAAAGCAGCCGATAAATATCTGTTAATTGGCGAGAGTTTTGATGAAGCTCAAATGTTACCCCGTTTAATTGAAGCGAAAACGGGAACAGTTTTATTTGTGTTTTATGTCGCTAAAACCATTCTTTTATATCAGTTTAGAGATTTTGAAGCTGCAATAAAATCAGCATCTTTGGCAGCAGAACAAGCCGGCTCTGCGTTTGGTTTTATGCAGGTTGCCGTCCTTAATTGCTACCACTCTCTGGCACTCCTCGCTCATTATCCCCAAGCCAACCCCAGCGAACAGCAACAATTCTTAGAGCAAGTAGAAACCAACCAAAAACAGATGAAAATCTGGGCGCAGCACGCTCCCGCAAACTTCCAACACAAGTACGATCTAGTAGAAGCAGAAAAAGCACGGGTTTTAGGCAAACCTTTGGTTGCAATGGAATTTTATGACATTTGCATAAAAGCAGCCAGAAACCAAGGCTATGTTCAAGAAGAAGCGATGGCAAATGAACTGGCGGCGCAGTTCTATTTTGAGTGTGAGAAAGAGAAGATCGCTCAAGCTTATTTAACTGAAGCTTACTACTGCTATATCCGTTGGGGAGCTGTAGCAAAAGCAAAAGATTTGGCTTCAAGATATCCAGGTTTCTTCGCTCGCCTACTTGCTAGAGAAACCAGCAATCTTGAAGTGACGCGGACGACAACCTCGACAACGGGAACAGTTTCAGCAGCGTTAGATTTGGCGGCGGTGATGAAAGCTTCGCTTGCTATTTCTTCGGAAATTGTTCTTGACCGGCTGCTCGAAAAATTAATGCACATTTTGATTGAAAATGCCGGTGCGCGAAAAGGATTTCTCCTGCTTAAAGAAGCAGAAAAATTGGTGGTGGTTGCAGAAAAAAATGTGGCCAACCACACTTGTTCAGTGCTGCACGCGATTCCCGTAGAAGCGGTTGAAAATTTGCCACTTTCGATGATTAACTATATCGAAAGAACCCAAAAAACAGTGGTTGTTGATGCAGCGACAACTGAAGGACTTTTTACAACCGATCCCTATATTGTGAAAAACCAACCTAAGTCTATCTTAGGGTTGCCCATTCTTTATCAAGGGAAGTTAACCGGCATTCTTTATCTGGAGAATGACTTGACAGCGGGAACGTTTACCCCAGAACGCTTAGAAGTTCTGAAAGTTTTGACTTCTCAAGTAGCTATTTCCATTGAAAACGCTAGTTTGTACAAAAACTTACAAGCGTATTCCCAAGAGCTGGAAGTCAAAAATACTGCCTTGAGCGAAAAAACCCAAGAACTTGAACAAGCGTTTCACAAGCTGCAACAAACTCAAAGTCAACTGGTTCAAACCGAAAAAATATCAAGTTTGGGGCAACTGGTTGCAGGAATCGCGCATGAAGTGAATAACCCCGTTAGCTTTATCACCGGCAACCTGCACCACGTTTCTAATTATGTACAAGATTTGATCAACTTTCTGAATTTATATCATGAAAAATTCCCGAACCCACCAGCAGAAGTTCAAGAAGAAGCAGAAGCAATCGAACTTGATTACTTGATTGAAGATTTGCCTAAAATACTTTCTTCTATGCAGGTGGGAACAGAGCGCATTCGGGAGATTATGCAGTCGTTACGCAATTTCTCCCGCGTGGATGAGCAAGCGAAAAAGCCGGCAGACATTCATCAGGGTATTGACAGCACACTAATGATTCTGCAACATCGCCTGAAAGCAAATGCAGAACGTCCGGCAATTCTTCTGATGAAAGAATATGGGGAAGTGCCTCAGATAGAATGTTATGCCGGCCAGCTTAACCAAGTGTTTATGAACATTTTGGCAAATGCAATTGATGCGCTAGATGAGAGCAACCGGCATCGTTCCTACAAGGAAATTGAACAAAATCCCAATCGCATCAAAATTCGCACAGAACTCAGCGCCGGCTGGCTGGTGATTCGGATTTCTGATAATGGGCCAGGGATGCCTGAAGAAGTGACGCAACGTCTGTTTGATCCTTTCTTCACAACAAAGCCGGTGGGTAAAGGCACTGGATTAGGATTATCGATTAGTTACCAAATTGTGGTTGAAAAACACGGGGGAAAATTGAGCTGTGTCTCGGCACCCGGAGAGGGAACTGAGTTTATTCTTGAAGTGCCGGCTGTTTATTCAAATGATGCCGGCTAAACTCTGCAAACTTTTTGCTTTGCTGCTCATAAAATTGGGGCAACCTGAATCAGATTGCCCCAATCTCAATTGGATGAAAGGCAGAAAGACCTTGGGGGGCTTCCCCCCAAACCCCCCATTGGGGGACGGTTGCGTCCCCCAAACCCCCTCCAAAAGGGTTAATCTGTTGAGTGTCTTAAACCTAGAGCTTGCTAGGATTTACTCAATATTTCTTCCTCTTATTTTAATTCGAGGAAGAAATACATCCATCTGTTATCTGCGTTTATCTGCGGAATCTGCGGTTAAAAATCCCCATCAAGCATCACTTAACACCCAATTAACAAGCGTGCGAACGGGGAAGCCGGTGGCCCCGACGCTGTTATAACCGCTTTCTTTATCCGTCCAAACCGGCCCTGCAATATCTAGGTGAACCCAAGGCGTTTCTTTAACAAATTGCTTCAGAAACAAAGCGGCAGTAATTGAACCACCGGGACGCGGGCCGGTATTTTTCATATCCGCGATCGGAGATTTTAAGCCTTCAAAATATTTCTCTTCCAAAGGCATCCGCCAGAACTTTTCACCGGCCATTTCCGATGCTTTGAGCAGTTGATTTGCCACTGCATCATCAGGACTCCATAAGCCGGCAATATCATCGCCCAACGCGATAATACACGCGCCGGTGAGGGTCGCTAAATCTACAATTGCGTCAACCCCCAGCTTTTCTGCAAACACTAAGGCATCTGCCAGGGTCAAACGCCCCTCTGCATCCGTGTTGTTAATTTCAATCGTTTTGCCATTTGAAGCCTTGAGGATGTCACCGGGGCGCATGGCGTGGCCGCTAATCATATTTTCAGTCACGGCTGAGATGAAGTGAACCTCCACATCTGGCTTGAGCAGCGCGATCGCCTTAGCCGCACCTAGGGTTGCACCGGCACCCGCCATGTCTACCTTCATCATCTCCACCCCGCTGCCGGCAACTTTGATGTTCAAACCGCCAGAGTCAAAGGTCAAACCCTTGCCCACAATTGCCAGTTTGCGGCGCGGCGTCCCTTCTGGTTTGTAGGTGAGGTGGAGGAACTTGGGCGGCAGATCCGAGGCTAGAGCAACGCCTAAAAAGGCTCCCATGCCGAGTTCTTCGCAGGCTTCTCGTTCAAGGATTTCAATCTCTAAGCCGTGTTCCGAGGCAATTGCTTGGGCGGCTTCTGCCATTGTGATTGGCGTTACCGAATTCGCCGGCGCTGCAACGAGTTGGCGTGCTAGCATCACACCGGCACAAATTTGCTGAGCACGGGTGATGGATGCTTCTGTGCCGGCTAACCCCAGCAAATCAATGTGTTCTAGTTTTAGCCCTTTATTTTCTGTGTCTGACTTAAAGCGATTATCCTGATAGAGAGCCAGTTCTGCGCCTTCCACAATCGCCTCTGCTGTGGCATCCGGTGCCTCATGCCACACCGGCAGCGCTAACCCCAAAGTTTTGCACTTTTCTTTATTTGCCAATCGCGCAGCCGCAGCGGCAGCCCGACGCCAGCTGTCTAATTTCAGGGCGTCTGCTTTGCCCAAACCGACTACAATGATTTTGCGAATGGGGCTGCCGGTGCCAACGCGAGTTACGGCGCTGCTGCCGTCTTTTCCCTTAAATTCGCTTTCTTCAATCAGTTCTTTCAAGGTGCCGGCTAGCTTTTCATCGAGTTGCGCCAAATTGCCGGTTAATTCCACGGCATCCTCAAACAATCCGATCGCTAGGGCATCCCCTGACCAATCCAAGAAGCTAAGTTCAGTCGCTCGAAAATCCATTCTGCCTTCTACCTTTTGATTACTTATACCATTACTACTATGGCAAAACTTATTCAATTTTATAATTAAAACGTCTGGGCTGTTTGCGCCGATTCGGCCAAAGTCCTTGTGCGGAAATCTCTGGCCGAGCATCCTGGTTCGTCTGCATAAGGGGTGTGATACTGCTGCTTTTTACCTCATTTGGCCTAAGTCTATTTTTACTTTTAAATTTTGAGAATTATAAACCCGGAAAATTTTATTATAGAGAAAAAATATAGCTTAACTATTAGCAGATTTTAGGAAATTCATAAGCGATTTAAATCATAATTTATATTTTTTTAATTTGGCTCTAATATAGCAATTCTTAGATCCATGAGGCATAGCCGATGAACCCTTGTGGAGGGGGTTTGGGGGACGGGTGCGTCCCCCAATGGGGGGTTTGGGGGGAAGCCCCCCAATGACTTTCTGTCTTTTCCGTGTTTCCTAAGATTAAGAAGCGCTAGATTTTATCAATAAAGCGAGAGTTGTCAAAAATTTAGTGTATTCTTCAGGCTGGTTAGCGAGATAACATTGCATTGGGAAGCCGAATTCGCTGATATTTCGATTGTGCCTGAGCCGGATGGTTAGCAAATATGGATTAACGCTGACATCAATAAAATCCTGAATCTCAGTTGTAGCGCCATCTCCAATGCCTTTAACCGGCAGTTAGGGTGTTGTGGTTGACAAACCTGAGATAACTTGCGGGCCAACTAAACGTTTGCAATTGTTTATGATTTGAGTCACTATTTATAAAAATAAAAGTTAATATGTCAGGAGCCAGCGCTTAGCTCATCAAAGTGAGAGTCAAAAGTCAGGAGTCGTAGGGGCGATTGCCCAAAAAGCCCGCTCAGGCTTCGCCCGGATAGGAGTGAAGTCCCAACTCAAAACTCTTGCAGGCTCAAACCTCAAAACTCAAAACTCTTGAAGGCTTAACCTTATCCATGTTCAAGCAACGACGCAAACCCAACGTTTCTGTGGCAATCGGGACAGGAATCTGTGTTCTGGTACTCGGAATTAGCTTGCCGGTAATAATATGGAACGGAGTCGGGATGTTCCAAAACGAGCTGAAGCAGGTGGATGTCCAAGACCCGAAATCGGAAGTGTTGCCGCTAGCGCAGTTATCACCGGAAAAACGGGCGTCAAAGCTGGAGGCGCTGGCGCAGGAGCCAAAATCGCAAGATCGCAGCCGCGCTCGTTATCTTCTCGCCAGCGATCTGATTGGGCAGCAGCAGGGAACTGAGGCGCTGAAATGGTTGGAAGGGTTGGAGAATGATTATCCGCTTCTCGCCGGCCATATTGCTGTGCAACGCGCCCGCGCTTATGAAGTCGCTGGGGATGCCGGGAAGGCTGAGGAGGCTTGGCAAGAAGTTCTCAAGCGTCATGGTAAAGAGCCGGTGGCGGCAGAAGCTTTGTTTGCGCTGGGCCAAAAAGATGGCAAATACTGGGATCGAGCAATCGAGGAATTTCCCAAGCACCCCCGCAGCGTTGAAATTGCCAGCCTTCGGTTGCAGAAAAAGCCCAATCAGCAGGAGATGCTGATGGTACTGGCGAAACACGGCCTTTACCACCCAGATATTATTTCTGTGTTAGACCGGCTCGACACTAAGTTTGGGGAAAAACTGACGGAAGAAGAGTGGGAAGCCGTCGCCTTCGGTTATTGGGAAAAGCAGGTGTATGGCAAAGCCGGCGCTGCCTACGCCAAAGCCACCCGCACACCGCGCAACGCATACCGTGCCGGTCGGGGGTTGCAGCTAGGGGAAAAACAAGACTCGGCTGAGAGTGCTTATAAAAAGCTGTTGCGAGAATATCCAGCAGCTGAAGAAACTGCCACAGGACTGTTGCGCCTGCAAGAGTTAGTCAGTCCCAAACAGGCGATTGACTATCTTGATGCAGTTGTCAAGCGGTTTCCAGAAAAAGCACCGGAGGCTCTATTAGAAAAAGCAAAAGTTCTAGACAGCCGGAAAAATGCCAAAGCAGCGGAACAAGTGCGTAAAACACTTCTGAGCGAACACAGCAAATCTAACGCTGCTGCAAAGTTGCGCTGGACTCAGGCTCAGCAACGAGCCGCTGTGACCGATGTGCAAAGAGCTTGGCAATTGGCGCAGCAAATTATTACAGAAAACCCTGACAGTGAGCAAGCGCCAGAGGCGGCTTTCTGGGCCGGCAAATGGGGGAAGATTTTAGGCAAAGATGCCGAAGTTAAGCAAGCGTTTGAGTGGGTGCTCGCAAAGTATCCAGAATCTTACTATGCTTGGCGTGCTGCTGTCCTATTGGGTTGGGATGTGGGAGACTTCACAACCGTTAGAGATCGCACACCGCTTGTACTACAGCCAGAAGTGCTGCCCAATCTGCCCACAGGTTCTGAGGTGTTAAAAGAACTCTACCAACTTGGTCAAGGAGTGGATGCTTGGAGACTTTGGCACGTAGAATTTAAAACCCCGATGGAGCCAACGGTTGCAGAACAGTTTACAGATGGTTTAATGCGGCTGGCAGTTGGCGATAATTTAGAAGCCCTTTTCATGATAGGCAGTTTAGATCAGCGAGATAAACCTGAAGAGAAACTGCAATACGAAACCCTCAAACAAGAACGCGCTTACTGGCACGCGCTTTATCCATTTCCATTTTTGGATAGTATTGTTAACTGGTCTGAAGCTCGCAAGCTCAATTCCCTACTGGTAACCGGCTTGATTCGGCAGGAATCGCGTTTTATGCCGGCAATTAAATCGGGTGTGGGTGCAGTTGGATTAATGCAGGTAATGCCAGAAACGGGCGCTGAAGTTGCTAAAACGTTTGGCGTTAAACAATACAAACTAGACAATCCAGATGACAACATCCAACTAGGGACTGGCTATTTAGATTTCACGCACCGCGAATACAAAAATAACTCTTTGTTAGCCGTAGCGAGTTACAATGCCGGCCCTAGTAATGTAGCTGATTGGATTGCTAAATACGGTTTCAGCGATCCCGATATCTTTGTAGAAAAGATTCCTTTCGAGGAAACTCAAACCTACGTCAAATCTGTCTTTGGCAACTACTGGAATTACCTGAGACTGTACAATCCAGAACTAAGCCAACGCTTAGCCGAACACTCAGAAGCGATGCAAACTACATCGAAAAAATGAGCGGACTGCTTACAAAAACCTTAGAAGCTCACACAGCTAGGGGTATGCCTGCCTGCCGGTAGACATACCCTATTTGCTTATTAACCTTATCTGCATTTATCTGCCGGCACCCTCCCCTATCATCTGTATTTAATCGGGTATAGCATTAGATGTATTATTTGTTGTTTACTGAATGTAGTATTATGTATAACAATCTATGTAACACGATGTGTAGCATGAGGCTTAGAACGGAGTGTATTGTACAGCGTAGCATCGGGTGTAGCTAGTATTCTCGGTGTTCTGCGCCTCTAATTTTGGGTTCCAGAATTGCTGTGGGCGATCTTCCTTTTCACATTCACCCGGCAAGGGAGAGCAGCGCAAGCTCTGCAGCGAATGGAACTAACGCGCCGCTGCTTCAAAGATTTAGGACTATTGTGTACCCTTAAGGATGCGAAACGATGGGTCGGTTGCTCAGTTTATGGAACAAGTCGTCAGGGAAGAACTTTAAAAGATAGCAACTATCTTTGTGAAATTAATTCAATTTTTATACAATTCCTCTGCCCTTATACCACTTGCTTAATCTAGTCCTTTTAGTCAGTTCATCAGACACACGTGAAGGATGCCCGATGAAGAATTCTGTGAAATTAATTCAATGCGTCGTAGCTGCTAACCGGCAAGCTTAAAGGCTGCTGATTGTGTTACCGGAATTTCTATAACAAACTCTGTTCCCTCTCCCGGCTGAGATAAGCACCTGAGAACTCCCCGATGTTTATCTACCACAATTTCGTAGCTAATCGATAGCCCCAATCCGGTGCCTTTTCCCACCGGCTTTGTGGTATAAAACGGGTCAAACAATTTTGATTTAACTGCCTCAGTCATGCCTGGGCCGTTATCTCGAATCCGAATCGTCACGCCGCCCGCATAGGGTTCTAAAGCTTCGGTAGAAATGGTGATAATACCCGGTTGTTCCTGCTCCTCTAAAGCATCGAGGGCGTTGCTCAGAATGTTCATAAAAACTTGGTTAAGTTGGCCGGCGTAGCATTCCACTTGTGGCAGATTGCCGTACTCTTTAATAACCTGAATTCCTGTCTTTCCTGATGTTGTTTTCAAGCGATGCTGCAAGATCAACAAAGTGCTATCAATTCCCTCGTGAATATCTACCGGCTTCATCTGCGCTTGATCCACTCGCGAGAAATTTCGCAATGACAGCACAATCTGGCGGATGCGATCAACTCCCAGATGCATAGATGACAGTAATTTGGGTAAATCTTCGATTAAGAATTCCAGTTCAATCTCTTCTGCATAGGCTTCAATTAGATTTTGGTTGCCCTGCTGATAAAGTTCCAACAGTTGAAGTAACTGTTGGGTGTAGTCATGGGCGTGGGAAAGATTGCCGTAAATAAAGTTAACGGGATTGTTGATTTCGTGAGCGACACCGGCAACCAATTGTCCCAAAGAAGACATCTTTTCGCTCTGAATTAATTGAGATTGGGTTTGTTGCAATTCGTGGAGGGTTTGCTGCAACTCTTGGGTTTGCGCTTGGGCAACAGCGGCGGCAATGCGAGTTTGATCGTAAAGTTCTGCTTGATCGAGTGCCAGTGCGAGTTGATTGGCAATCGCGTGCAAGAGTTCCACTTCATGCTCACTCCAGGGTCGCACGTTTTCACTACTCGCACAGCTCACTACACCAATTGCCCCTGATCGCGTTTGTATAGGCAGCGCTAATACAGATTTAATGCCTCGTCCCTCAAAGAATTTTTGCAGAACCGGATCGCTAAGATTTGCCACCGCATCGGCTTGAAACCTTTCCATCTTTAGCAGGTTCTGCGTGAAACTTCCAATTTCTACAGCAGAACAGCAGCCCAACAAGCTTGGTAAATCAGATTTTTTTGATTCATGTACCACTTCCCAACTACTATAATTAAGGGTTGATAGTTGAGAATGGGGAAAAACAAATTCTTCTTGTTTCAATCTCAATTCTTCTTTTTTCTGGGCTGCCGGTCGATACCAAATAAACTGGCAGCGATCAATCTGTAAAAGTGTGCGAATCTCGCTCACTGCCGTTTCTAAAATAGTGTCGAGGTTTAAGGATAAACGGATCTGGCTAGCCAACCGGAAAAGTAAGGCATCTCGCCGGCTTTCTTTGAGCTTGTTTTCATGAAGCAATGCGTTTTCGATGACTGAGGCTGCCTGAAAAGCAAGCATGGTGAGGAGTTTAAGATCCTCTGCCCGATAGGTGAACGGGCAAGTGCTACTGAGTGCGAGGGCACCGATGACTTTATCTTTGGTTTTTAAAGGAACGCAAATTAAAGAGCTAATTGGCTCATGATCGGCAATATATCTAGCATCTGATAAGACTTCGTTAACGATTTCTCCTTTGCCGGTTAATACAATGCTGCCAACGATGCCTTCACCGAGTTTTCGGGTTAGGTTTAAATTCCATTCTTGACCGAATGCGGAAACGATCTCAAGCTTGTCGGTACTTTCATTTACTAACATGACTGAGCCGCCGGTTGCCTCTATTAGTCTTTGGGCTTCCTCAACGATCAATTTAGTAACTTCTTTAAGATCCAAGCTAGCAGTGATTTTTTGAGAGGTTTCATAAAAAAATTCACTTTCTCTATATTTATCTAATAATTCAAGTGCTAGGGTTTTCTTTTCTAGTTCTTTATTTGCTAAATAAGAAAGCAAGCCGGCGACAGCAGATGCACTCTCGTCTCCACTTACCGAGCCAATCACTTCATCTGAAACTTCGACAGGATACTTCTCGCTGGGATTTTTGAGTTCGCTTCCTATCAAGATTTTGCCGTCTGTATCCTCAACGCTAATGGCTTTACCCATTGCAGCAATGAGGTTCTGGAGCGCAGACAAGCATTCTTTTTTAGAAAGAATTTTCTTTAAACTAACTTGAGCCATTTGTTTCTCTGCCTCTCAGAAGGGTTATTTCTATGATTTTCGCCGATTCTTATAAGTTAAATTTGTAGCGTTTGAACAAAATTTAAAATTGACAGAGATATAATTAACCGGCAATTGGGAGTAAGGGAGAAATTTTCTATTTATAAT
Source organism: Microcoleus sp. FACHB-68 (assembly GCF_014695715.1). Lineage (NCBI taxonomy): Bacteria > Bacillati > Cyanobacteriota > Cyanophyceae > Oscillatoriales > Microcoleaceae > Microcoleus > Microcoleus sp. FACHB-68. The sequence goes on along the minus strand of NZ_JACJOT010000008.1, from coordinate 1,108,210 downwards.
TTATAAAGTATAATCTCAATGATCTCAGTTTAACCTCCGAAAAGTCATCAAACGTTGCTTTCCGTAAGTTCACGGATAATAGCACCCGTACATTCACGCAGCTTAAATTTGAACACTGGTTATTCATGACAGGCAAGACATTTTATCAAGATTTTTTAATTCGTTCGTGGCAACCGCAGGATCGAGCCGGCGCTGCGGCGATCATTCGGGACGTTTTAGCTGAGTATGGTTTGGGTTGGGAAGCTGCCGGTGCAGATCGGGATGTATTGGAAATTGAAGCGTGTTACTTATCTGCCGGCGGCGAGTTTTGGGTAATTGAAAAGCAGGCTCAACTGGTGGGCACCGGCGCTTATTATCCGGTGAAGCGGGGCATTAATGCGGTGGAAATTCGCAAAATGTATCTTTTGCCCGAAGCAAGAGGACAAGGATTAGGTAAATTCTTACTGCAACAGCTAGAAAAAGCGATTGCCGATCGCAATTTTCAAACGATTTGGATTGAAACCGCCAGCGTATTGAAAGAAGCTACACGTCTCTATGAAAGCAGCGGTTATCAACCGGCAACTGGGGTAGAGACGAGCCGGTGTGATCGGGTATATGTCAAGCATCTATTACCCTAACTTTTTCTAGAATAATGTCATGAATAAAACCCCTACAATCATTGTTGCTGAGCCGAGAAATCGCTCTTTAATGCCTTTTTCTTTAAAAATAAAGTAACCCAATAATACTCCCATTAAAACGCTCGTACGCTTGATAGCAATGACCTTAACAACCAGGGTCATCGTTAGCGCTTGCATTTGGAAAATTACGGCTAAAGCGCAGCACAGACCCATTGCCAGTAAAACGGGCAATCCTTTGATAATTTTCTTTGCCGGCTGAGAGGTTTTGAATAACAGGATAGGTAGTAACATTAACGTCATTACGATAAACAACGCCATGACCCAAAAAACAGGCGAGGAATTTTGCACACCCAGCTTATCAAAGTTGGAGGTAATGCTCCAGATAAATGCCACAATTAACATATAGCGTGGCCCTTTGGTTTGCACCAACGCTCGAAATGGAGCTAAGTAACCTTTAGATTTTTCTTTAATATTTAATAGATAAGAGCCGATTACTAATAGCACAATCCCCACCAGATCAAATTTGTCTGGCCACTCTCCCACAATTAAAGGAGAGGTGATCACCATAAATAAAGGCGTTAAAGCGATCATCGGAAGCGTCAGTGATAAATCGGATTCTTTAATGGCTTTGATGTAAAGCAGGGTGCTGATCGTATTTAGAAGGCCACCAATGGCCAGGGAGATCCAAAACAGGTTTCCCAAAGGAGGAATTTTAAATAAGATTGTAAAAGGAATTAAAAAAACAGCGCAAAAAAAAGTGAGCGCCCAAGAAACGACGTATTCATCGTTATTTTTAAGACCTTGTTTACCGAAAACATCTTTAATCGCTTCAAAGAAAGCTGTCAAAAAAGATAGAAGAAACCAAAGCATAAGCTATCAGATAAGAATTTTGCACTAGAAGGAGTGTAATAGACTTGCAATAATTGTTCATCTTAAGGGGCTGCCGGTCATCATCCTTAAGTTAGAGTTATTGAGCAAAACAAGCAATTTCAATTGAAGTATGGGAGGAAAAGAGGAAAGTAAAAGTAGATTTTACTGTTTACTTTCTCTTTCTTTCCTTTTTCTAGACTAAAGAACTTGCGCCGGCAGCATAAGCTTCAACCGGCACCAGCCGCCAACTGGCATCTCCTTTTAGCTCTAAAACGTGCTGGTGATACTTCAGCAAGCTAGCACGATGACCAACACTGATAAATGTTGTGTTTGTCGCTTGCAAATGCTGGTAAAGAGACTGCTCATTTTTAATATCTAAAGCGCTTGTGGCTTCATCTAAAAAGGCGTAGCGCGGTGAAGAAAGCAGTAGACGGGCGAAGGCGAGGCGCTGTTGTTCCCCAACCGATAAAACATCTCCCCAGTCTAACTCTGCATCAAACCCACTTACTCTATCTAGCAGATATTCAAGGTTGACTTGCAGCAACACTTTTTTGAGTTCTTTGTCTGCAATATTTCGGTGAGTGCTGGGGTAAAGTAATTGGGTGCGTAAGGAACCTAAAATCATGTAAGGACGCTGGGGTAAAAACAGCATTTCCTCTAAATTCGGTCTGATCAGAGAGCCGGTGCCACTGTCCCACAATCCCGCAATCGCACGCATTAAGGAACTCTTGCCGGCACCACTAGGACCAACGATTAATAATCCTTCACTCGGTTGAATCGTAACAGACAGATCCCTAACCAAAATTTTATTCGAGTTGGGAATTTGCAAAGTTAGATGCTTAAGGGCTAAATAAGAGCCGGTTCTCCTTTCAATGCAAGGTGTTTCCAGCTTGCGAGTTGGGGTGGGTTTTTCCAAAACTTCAGTAATGCCTTCTAAGCGATTAATTCCAGCCGCAAACACGCTGAGTTTGTCAAACTCATCGACTATCACAGAGAGGGCGTCTAAAACCTGCCTGAAAGCAAAAATTGCTTGCGTAATTACTCCAAATTCAACATGGCCGGCAAAATACAAGGGAGCGACGATTAATGAAGGTACAATGACGACAAGATAGCGATAGCCAGTGGTGAAAAAATCTAAGTTTCGTTCCCAACCAATGAGAATATTAAAATTGCGAATGACCTCCATTAATTGTCGCTTTACCTGATTTGATTCCTGTTGTTCTCCCTGATAAAATGCAATAGATTCGGCGTTGTCACGAATACGCACTAAGCCATAACGAAAATTGGCTTCTCTTCGCAACTGGTTGAAGTTTAACCCGATCAGTCGCTTACCGAACCAAATGGTCATGCCGGTGCCGACTGTCGCGTAGAGAACGAGCACGCTCACAAGTGGGATAGAAATTGACCAGAGAATGCCAATAAAGGCTATCAAATCGATGCCGGCATTGAGCAAAATCAACAAATATTCAAGGCTTTCTTGAGTAAATGATCGGATATCTTCAGAGATGCGCTGATCTGGATTATCAATGTTTCTATTCTCATGAATTTGATAATACGCGCGGTTGCGAAAATATCTATCTACAAAATAATTGGTTAGCCACTCCCGCCAGTAAAGACTGAGTTGTTTTCGCACGTAGCGATAAAACACCACAATTGGAGTGGCAACCGCAAACACACCGCCATAAACAAACAATAGATGAAAATATTTGGAAGCATCTTTGTTGGAGAGGGCGGTCATGTAATCTCTATTTACATAGCTAATGGTCACATTAATGCCACTAACTAACAGCAACAACAACAGCAAAATCGCCAGTAATCCCCTGGCTTTCCATTTTTCTTCAGAATACCAATAGGGTTTGGCAAGCGCCAAAAACTGCTGCCACAACTGCCAGTCGAATCTGTTCATTTTCTTTGTTTTGAGCAATGCACATCTCTGGTTAATAAAAGCTTGACATTAATACAGAGGTTAAAGTTTCAGCGAGGAAAGTCACAGAGATTGAGCGTTTCCAAGGTTATAAATGATCGTGATGTTGTGTTGGCTTCAATCAAAAATTTGTTTTGATTTTGGCCCCTCGTGATCATTCCAGAACGCCTAGAGGCTTTTGCCGTAGTTGTTGAGAGGCTACAGGTCTTGTTGAACACATCACCTCAGCATAATTGAACTGGGCTTGTTTATTCTACAGGCAGAGGATGTGTTTCAGATGGGGATCGCCACCAACCATGTCATTTGGGCCGATGGCAAGTCTTTAAGAGGAACTGCTTAATCAGTTAGGTTAAAATTAAAATGAAAATTTATATATGAAAGAAAAAGCAAAAAAATAAATAAAGAGGCAGTTAGGTAATTTTTATATAACAATAAAATTTGATTCAAATGAAACCGGATAACTCTCAGATAACTAACAGATTTTGTTGTAGTAAGGTTTTAGTGAATTAAAAAAACTACAAACCATGAAAGTTTCAGAAAAGCTATAAATCACCCATGATTAATTGAGAGTTAAAGCACAAGTCAATAAAAATTTCAGGATGAAGAGGCTTCAAATACTCAAAAATAAATAAAAAAAATTCTCTCAATTACCCAAATGAAATGGGCTTGTGAGAAATGCTGGTTCAAGCATTTAATTAAGTTGTTTTCCAGGCAAAAGTATGACGGCCTTTCGCTTTACCCTAAATAAGCCTGCTTGACTCGCTCATCTTTTAGTAAGTCTGACGCTGCGCCGGTGAGGGTAATGTGACCGGCTTCGAGGACATAGCCCCGATCAGCAGTTTGCAATGCGAGGCTAGCATTTTGTTCGACCAAAAGAATAGTGACGCCGGTGGTACGCAAGTTTTGGATGATCGAAAAAATCTCGCGCACGATCGCCGGTGCTAACCCCAGACTAGGTTCATCTAAAAGTAACAATTTTGGCCGGCTCATTAACGCCCTCGCAATCGCCAGCATTTGCTGTTCGCCGCCGCTGAGTGTTCCAGCTAACTGCTGCCGGCGTTCTGCTAGACGCGGAAAAAGTTCAAATTGCCGATCCAAATCTGCCTTCACTTCCGTCAAATTCGAGCGGATATATGCGCCTAATTCCAAGTTATCAAGAACCGTTTGCCGCGCGAGCACTCGGCGTCCTTCTGGACTATGAGCAATGCCTAGGCGCACCACTTCATGAGCTTGGCGTCGCGTAATATCGCGCCCCCGGTAGAAAATCTTACCTTTGCGCGGATTGACAATTTTAGAAATCGCTCGCAATGTTGTGCTTTTACCGGCTCCATTTGCGCCAATCAGCGTTACCACCTCGCCGCTGTTAATTGTTATATTAATGTCTTGCAATGCTTGAATTCCGCCATAATTAACATATAATTCCTTAATTTCTAATAACAATGTGCTAGTTAATTCCATGCAAACCTCAGATTAATTTAAAAATATTTTTAACTTAAATTCCTTCCCATTTCCCCTATTAATTTTTTATTCATCTCCTAAATAGGCTTCAATTACGGCGGGATCGCTTCTGACGGATGCGGGGTTTCCCAAAGCAATTAATTGACCGAAATGCAAGACAGCAATGCGCTCACACAAACCCATAACTAAGGGCACATGATGCTCAATTAAGATGATGGTTAAGTTAAAAGAATCACGCATCTCCCGGATAAATTCACTTAGTTGTTGCTTCTCATTGGTGTTCATACCGGCAGCCGGTTCATCAAGCAGTAACACTTGCGGTTCTAAAGCTAGTGCTCTGGCGATTTCCAGGCGGCGCTGATCGCCGTAGGAAAAGTTTTTGGCTTTTTCGCCGGCGCGATCGCTCAACCCTACCATATTTAGTAATTCCAAAGCTTTTTCGCGGGTTTGACGTTCTTCTTTGGGTGCCGGTGGCAAACCCAGCACCCCAATTACCCAAGATAATAAAGGATTTTCTACGCCGCGATTATGGAGATGTCTAGCAACCATCACGTTTTCTAGTGCTGACAAATCGGCAAATAAACGAATATTTTGGAAGGTTCGGGCAATTCCTTTAGCGGCAATTTGATGCGGTTTGAGGGCGGAAATGTTTTGCCCTTGATAAATCAGTTCCCCGCTAGAAGGAACGATCATTCCAGTCATTAAATTAAATAGCGTTGTTTTTCCTGCTCCATTTGGGCCTATCAGGCCGAATATTTCATTTTGCTTTACGGTGAAAGACACTTCATTGACAGCAACTAAACCCCCAAATTTGCGAGTTAAAGTCTTTGCTTCTAGGCAAGTTCTTTCATTTGTAGCCGTTGAATCTTGGCTTGTGTTTTGTGCTTTCATACAGTTATAAATTACCATCGCTGCGTCTGCCGGCGTTTTTTAAATAATTCGGGCGTTACTAAACCTTGGGGGAAAAATATTGTCCCTACAACAATTAGCACACCAAAAATAATTAGCCGCCCATCTCGCAAAAATTCTGCTAACCAAATGGGTAAGCGAGGGATTTCTGCAAGGGATCTCAATATTTCAGGCAGTGCTGTAAATACCATACCTCCTAACACCGGCCCGACAAAGGTTCGGGTGCCACCAATTAAAACTGAGGTTAAGTAAACGATACTGGCATCAAATGTACCCTGACGGGCGTTCCAAGTATTGAGAAAGTGAGCGCTAATGGCTCCAACAATGCCGGCTAAAATTGCACCTAAAGTAAATGCTAAAACTTTGTAGTAAGTTGGATTAATCCCTACTGCACCGGCAGCCAATTCATCCTCACGAATAGCTGTCAGCGCCCGTCCGACGCGAATGCGTTCGAGCCGGTAAAGTAAAACCATACTAATTATTAGTAACGGCACTGCCACCCACAAATATTCAAGGGGAGTGGCAAAAGGTTGAGGAATCCCAAAAATTCCAACTGCGCCGCCAGTGATTTCTAAATTCAGGGATAAAACTCGCAGAACTTCAACAAAAGCGATAGTGGCGATCGCTAAATAAATTCCTCGCAATCTCAGTGCCGGTATTCCGACTAAAAGACCTAATATTCCGCTAACAATGCCGGCAATCAGCATTTCTAAAAGCAGCAGATGGAAGGGAAAGAAACCCTCAGTAGGGGGAAAAACTTTAGTTGACAATATTGCCGAAATATACCCGCCCAAGGCATAAAAACCAGGGCTAGCTAGAGAGAGTTGCCCAGCCATCAGTGGCAAATACAAGGACAGTCCCAGCAACGCCCCCATGATCATGGATACAATTAGAAATCCGTAGGTACTGAAAAAATTTTCCATTGCAATTAACGATACCCATTACAAATATTATTAACGGTTACTTTTTACAATTTTGAAACTCAGCAACTTTATCGCAACTGCGATCGGCTTTTTACCAATTAGCCACTCCCTAAATTCAGCTATCAGATTGTCTTTCAGATGCCTGCCTTACCCTTTCAATATCCAACTCTAATGCTGCTGCTATCTGTTCAAAACTTAACCCTAATTGCACTAGCCGAGGCACTGTTTCTAACTTGCCTTCTAACTTGCCTTCTTCCTTAATATCTTGAAAGTATCTCGTCTGCTTTAACTCACTTAAGTCAAACATGGCTTCTATCTCCTGCCGGCTTAAATTGGGAAATTTATAGAGCAAGATTGTCTCAATAAATTCTATCACCTTTCGCTTAATTGCCTCATCCTCAAGCTCTATCTGCGCTTTCTGGATTAACTGTCTGGCTTGTCGCTGTGCGGTTGCCTCATCTTCAACCACTAATTGCACCATTCCCACTCCCAGTGATTGGTTTGCGGTTTCACCTAATTCATCTAAGTAAACCCACTGCACTTGCTGACTGGCAAGCAGACACTGATATTCTATGGGGACTCCTGGATCGAGCCGGCGTTGATAAAACACCGGCACTGCACGCCAATCTTTTTTTGGTTTGTTTTGCCCTAGATAGAGGAAAATTTCAGTAAAGAATCGGTAGTAAAAATCCTTGTCAGACTGAAATTGAACTTCAACAAAATAGATCGGCTGTTGAGTCTCAGTTGCCGGCACAAACACGCCATCAATACGTTTAACGGTTTCCTTAATTTCAACTGACTGGAACTGATAAGCATTGCCTTCGGATGCCGGCTGACCGATTAACTCAAAGAAAATGCCGGGAAATGTTTGAAAAATCTGATAAAAGAGGCTATCTGTTTTCATGACTTAGGCAGATTAAAAAGCATTTTAAAAGCCTGATGCCCTACACTTTTTGCACAAACCGGCGGCCCAGCAAGCCTTCAGGTTTAACTAATAGCATGAAAAACAATATCCCAAAGGCAACCGCATCTTTATAGGCAGAAAATTCTCCCGGTACAAACGCCTCCACCAGTCCAATTGCCAAACCCCCCACCACTGCACCGGGAATACTGCCTAAACCTCCCAACACAATCACTGCTAAGCCTTTAAGCCCAACAGCAATTCCAAAATAAGGGCCGGCAATACTCACGCTAGAACCGACTAACGTTCCCGCCAATCCTGCCAAAAAGCTGCTGATAAAAAATGTCAGAACGATAAAAAAATCCGTGTTAATCCCAAGCAAACTAGCCGTCAGCCCATCTTCAGCAACAGCCCGCATTGCTTTCCCGTATTTCGTGCGATTGATGAAATAAGTGAGGATTAGCAAAATTAACACAGAAACCCCAAAGATTACTATCTGAACTGTGCGAATAGGGATGGGGTTTTCCGGCGTACCAAAGTTAATGGATGGGGGCAAATTGCCATAAGTATTAGCGGGAAATGTGTAGCTTTCTGCCCCCACTAAATACTGAATTAAATTGACAATAACTAAGGCCACCCCTAAGCTTGAAACCACCGTCAGCAGCGGATCTGCACCCTGCCGGCGCAAAGGTCGAAAAGCCAAACGTTCCACAGCCACTCCAACCAAACCGGCTAGGGTACTGCCTAAAAGCAATGCCAAGATAAAAGGTAAGCGAATAGGCAATTGTGCGTTTGCTAATAATCCATTAAAACCGAAGGCACCACCCATCAACGCATAAGTAAAGTAGGCACCTAGGGTAAAAATTGCCCCATGTGCGAAATTAATAATGCCCAAAATAGAGAAGATGAGAGTGTATCCCAGTGCAAAAATGGCATAAACACTCCCAATCGATAACCCGTTAAGAAATTGTTGAAAAAATAAAGTTAAATCCATAATTATTCTAATTGATCTCCATCGATTAGGGACGCGCTTATTTTATACTAAACGCAAAGAAACGCAAAGATTTTCATTGACTCTGCGTTCCTTTGCGTGACTTCTTAAAAGCAATACCCTTATTTCAGGTAAGTAAATTTACCCTTGTTTCCATCAGCATCCATTTTGATTTGAGCGACGTAAAAATCTTTCTGAACGATTTCTCCTTCTGAGGTAAAAGAAATCTCACCGATGGGCGTATCGTACTTTCCAGCTAATATCTGTTTGTTCAGTTCTGTTCGCAGTTGAGGAAGGGACATTTTAGAAATGTCAGTTTTCTGATCGACTGCTTTTAGGGCTTCTACGAATACTTGAACAGCGGTGAAAGCTTGAGCGCTAAATTGAGGGGGATCTTTTTTATATTGATTGGTATAAGCTGTGCGATACACGTTATTGATTTCGCTCGAATGCTCAGGACTGTAAGCTTGGGCAACTAACACCCCATCACAAAGTGCTTTACAGACTGGATAGACATTAGGAGTATTGAGACCGTTACCCCCAATAATTAAGCCTTTATAACCGAGTTCTCGCAATTGCCGAACCAAGTTTCCTCCGTCAGAAGTTAGACTAGAAATAATCACTAGATCGGGTTTTAAATTCATCCCGTTAGTTGCTTGGGTTTGAAAGTCTGTGTCAGTTGTTTGGAACTTTTGGACGGTGACAAGATCAAGTCCTTGTTCCTTCACAGTCTGCTGAAAAATGTCTGTTTCAGATTTGCTATAAGCATCATCTTGAGCATAAAAAACGGCAACTCTTTTGAGCTTAGGATTGAGCTTAATTGCTGCTTTCACTGCATTGGGTGCAACGATCGTTACGGGTGCTGAAACGCGAGCGATATAGTCTCCAATTTGGGGAATTCCTTTAGCCGTAGTAGAAGGCCCAAGTACCGGCACTTTGGCGTTATTTGCCACCGGCTGGGCAGCAAACCCTTGCTGTGACCGGCTCGGCCCAACAATGCCAACGACTTTGTGTTTAGTAATCAACGATTGAAAGGCATTAATCGCGCCGGCTTCATCCCCTCCCGTGTCTTCAAGAATCAGTTTAATGGGGGTGCCGTCAACACCGCCTTTGTCATTGAAATATTTTTCAGCAATTTTTGCACCGGCAACAGATTCTTGACCGATTAAACCAACGTTGCCGGTTTGTCCTACCGCAACGCCAATAGGAATTGCCCCAGATGAGCCGGCTGTTGTTGAAGACGTGGTTTCAGTTGAGGAATTTGAAGCACTATTTGTCTCACCACAAGCACTTAGCAATACAGCCAAAGTAACAAATAAAGCACAGGTACGATGAACAGCAAATTTTTTCATAACAACTAAAGGGAAATTCTTTGAGAATATTTTACTGAAGCTGTAACCAATTAAAGAGCCTATTTTTGTTTTTTTACCGGCACTCGGTTAAGTCTATCGCGCATCCAATGATCACAATTGGCCATTTTTTCAGGCTCACTCGCATCACCGGCAGCCTGATTAAGCCGGCGATGCAACCGGCTCTTTCATTGAAAAAGTAAAGGATTCTCGATAGATTCCGCACTGGTTTGCAAGGCTCTAACTGATCTCAACAGCAACAGATGTTGTATTTTACAGCCGAACGCCGCTGTTTACTCACGGGTGCCATCGCTAATTTTTGAGCGCTATCTGCCCCTCAAGTGCCCCTGCTAAACAGGGAAACAGGCTGGTTGCCGGCAATCTGTATGGACGAAAATAAGCAGCTTTTGGGCCTGGGATCACAGCATTCGTAGACAAAAAGGTTGACTTTCGGCTGGGGTATCGCTTATTACTATTTACTTAGTGGTGCATATACGTTACGAATTATGAAGGATCGTTTCTATTTTTTAAGGAGCCAACTGATCGCACACAACTTGTAGCAGAGGAAAGCCCATGCCGTTTCTCGGACTTATTTGGATAACACCTTGTTTGAGCTGTGTAGTGGCATCTGGTCACGGGTTAGCCAAAAGCCCCGTTCCCTTAATCAGCGCAGTTCCAGCCAAAGGTTTATCGGCAGCCGGTTTTGAGATTAATTGGTCTCATTCTTGGTTCTCTCAGGCAAAAGCAAGTACAAGCATTTCAAGTTCATTTGCTCCCCCAGTTGTCCTGCTGCCGCTTAATTGGATGCTTCAGCGGGGACGCAATTCCCCTCAACTAAAGCGAGTCAAACCGTTCCGTTCTTGGCCGTGGCTAAATTTTGCAGACAAACCGCTTTGCCCTTCTGAGCAAGTGCCGCAAACCCCTCAATTAATCACGGTTTCACAAACCACTCAGCAGCCGTTTGAACCGTTGGATGTCAAAGTTCCAGTTGAAAGCGATTCCGCGAATAAAATTTTTGAGTTTTTTCACAATTTAGTGCCTCGAACCGAGAGAGTTGAACCCCCCTCTCAGACGGTGCCGGTGTCGGTGGTGGTTATTCGCACCGAGCAAAACGCTCAAGCCGGCAGCACTCAAGCTAAGGCTGGAGACACCAAGCTGCAAGGCTTTTGGCGAAATTTGAAGTCGAGACAGGATCGGGAGGCTGCCGGCTCATCCTCCAACCTGGAGACGTTTCAGGTTCGGGTGAAGGAATATGTGATTGCAGAAGTGCCCGGACGCGCCCAAGCAAATAAGATTGCTCAGGCTTTAGAACAATCTTTAAAAGACCGGCATTTCCAGCCGGCACAACTACAGCCGACAATGGTGAATGGAATGCCTGCGCTTAAAGCCGGCACTCGCATAATCCTGACAATCGATAAAAAACTAAGTGCCGGTCTTAAAACTAACCGCGAATTACTAGCGATTGAGTGGGTGAACAATCTCCGAATTGCTCTAGAAACTCCCCCATTAACCCTAGTAGAAGCTCAAGCGAAGATGCATCAATTGGTGGAAACACCAAGGAAAATTGCGGGGTTGGCTTCTTGGTATGGGCCTTATTTTGAAGGTCGCCCCACTGCCACAGGTGAAACGTATCGGCAAACAGAACTTACTGCCGCCCATCCCTCCTTGCCTTTCGATACCTATTTGAAAGTAACCAGCCTGGAAAGTCGCAAGACCGTGATTGTGCGAGTCAATGATCGTGGCCCTTATGTTGGGGATAGAGCCTTGGATCTCTCCCGTGAGGCAGCCCGATGCCTCAATAGTGTGGAATCTGGAGTCGTGCCGGTGGAGGCTGTCGTCATGCAAAAGACTAGAAGCTAGGGAAGAGAGGAGAAACACAAGGAATTTCTGCTCGCTCGTGTTGAGAGCAAATGTATACTAATTCTCTAAAAGTCAACTACACATAAAGCTGATAAGATATCATGCCGTACAGTAATTGATGCGAGAATTGGTGACGTTAAATTTTCCAGCTCGACTTCGAGATTTTGCCGCAATTTTTCTAAATTTTTTGGCATCGACCAACGCAATCGGCGTAAGAATCCATTTAGCTCGCTACGCGACAATAGCTTACCCTCCAACGCTTGACATTGTTTGATCTAAGTCCCTACAGAGATCCTCCGCGTCTTCAAGTCCCACTGATAGTCTGAAAACCCCATCCCCTGCAAAGTTGCGGTACGCCTCAGCCTGCGTCTCATCGAGTGCGAAAGAGGTTTCTAGCATTTCCTGAGTCGAAATATAGTAGATAAGACTACGCTGATGACCAAGAGACACAGCATAGTGAATGACTTGCAATCGCTGGGCAAAAGCTTGAGCAACGGCAAGAGCATCTTTGGCCTGGAAAGCAATCATGCCAGAAAAGTTTCGCATCTGCCGTTTTGCTAATTCGTGTTGCGGATGGGAGGGTAGACCTGGATAAATCATCTGTTTGACTTGAGGATGAGATTCCAGGAATTGTGCCACTTTCAGTGCATTTTCCTGATGAGCTTTCATGCGGATAGGCAATGTAGCGATCCCCCGCATGATCAGCCAAGCGTTAAATGGGCTAAGCGCACCCCCCAGATGAACCAGCAGATCACGAATTCCTGATAGTTCATCGCTTGCCCCCAGAACTGCTCCACCAATTGCATCCCCATGTCCACATAAATACTTGCTTAGGGAGTGGACGACAAAATCTGCACCTAAACTGAGGGGCTGAGTTGCTACAGGGGTGGCAAAGGTCGAATCAACCGAGAGCTTTGCACCAGCAGCATGAGCTATTTGTGCGATTGCCCTAATATCCGACAATCTAACAATCGGGTTACAAGGGGTTTCAATATGAATCAGCTTGGTATTGGTTTGGATTGCTGCTTCTACAGCCTTCAAATCTGTTGTGTTGACTCGCGTTACCTGAATCCCAAAACTAGGAATCAATCCCTTCATCAATTCAGCCGCGCCAACATAAGCAACGTCGCTCATCACCAAGTGGTCGCCCGACTTAAGCTGGTGAAACATCAAGGCTGAAATGGCTGCCATACCGCTCCCAAATGCCACACAAGCCTCAGCGCCTTCTAAAGCTGCCAATTTTTGCTCTAGCTGTTGAACAGTTGGATTGCCCTCACGGGTATAAAAGAACGTTGTTTGACCCTGTAAATTCTCAGCCGAGAAAGGAGTATCTGCATCGGTCACAAAAGATGATGACATTACAATATTGGGGGAGGAAGCACGAGTAGTGCTATCAGGTTTTTCTCCAGCATGAATTGCTGTCGTTTGCAACCCTTGAAACTCGAAATTATTTGCTGACATGAAGTGAAAGATCTCCTGAGTTATTTTTGCAGTTCAAGGTTTCCCTGTATTGCGGTGCCGATCGCCTGCTCGTCTGGAGCATTACTTTGCAGCAGTGCATGAGCAACATTGGCTTGGTCGGTGTGACTGTCGATCATCTTGTCCATTGATTCGCGTGAACTTTCAAGTGTCATCATTCGAGGAACACCGTTAAGGGGAGAAAATTTCTTTTGGGAGTTTTCTTACCTAAATACAGATTGTTTTCAAATTTTTTTGAATTTGATTTCTCAACAGTTTGAAGATTCGCTATTAATTATCCAATTGGATAATGGAGCCTTTCATAAAGCGAAACGGCTCTTTCTTGCCAAACAACATCATTTTATTCTTTCAGTATCATTTTATTCTTTTAGCCGGCGTACTGTACGCAATTAAATCCTTACGCCTGCGGCGGGGCGAAGCCCTATGAACAAGTTTGGCAATATCTCAAGCGCCCCTGGCATTGGTCGATGCCAAAAAATCTAGAGGAATTGCGGCAAGATCTCAAAGTCGAACTGGAAAAATTAACGCCACCAATTCTCGCATCAATTACTGTACGGCATGATGTCTTATCAGCTCTATCTGTAGTGAACTTTTAGAGAATAGGTATTAGATGTGGGAAAGCTTATTTTGCCACAAACTCGCTATTCTTCTTTGAGGCCGGCAAGATGCCGGCCCCAAGAGCAATTAGCGATCAACACGGCTTAAACAGCGAATGGCTTCCAGCATCCCTCTGGCTTTGTTGAGGGTTTCTTCGTATTCTTTTTCTGGCTCAGAATCGGCAACCAAACCGGCACCGGCTTGAACAGATACAATATTTTGCCCATTGCCTTGGCTGCGAACCACCATTGTGCGAATGGCGATTGCACTATTGAGCTGACCCTCAAAATCGTAATAGCCATAAGCACCGGAATAAGGGCCGCGCCGGCATCCCTCTAACTCATGAATAATTTCCATCGCCCGAATTTTAGGCGCACCGCTAACTGTGCCGGCGGGGAAGCAAGCTTTCAGTAAATCCCAGGCTGTTTTATCCTTCGCTAATTGACCAATCACGTTACTGACAATGTGCATCACATGAGAGTAACGCTCAATAATCATTAATTCGTCAACCTTAACAGTGCCGTTGATACAGGCGCGGCCTACATCATTGCGGCCCAAGTCTACAAGCATGACGTGTTCGGCAATTTCCTTGGGATCTCGTAGCAATTCTTCAGCGAGGGCGTCATCTTCCTGAGGCGTTTGGCCCCGCCGGCGCGTCCCGGCAATTGGTCGCAGCAGCGCTTGTTGACTGCCATCTGCGGTTCGCTCAGCTTTGACCATGACTTCTGGACTTGAACCAATAATCTGCCAGTCCCCGAAGTGCAAATACGCCATGTAAGGCGAAGGATTAACTAAACGCAGTGAGCGATAAAGGGCAAAGGGATCGCCGGTGTACTCGGCTTGTAGCCGCTGAGATAAAACGACTTGAAAAATATCCCCAGCTTTGATATAATCCTTTGCCTTTCGCACATTCTCGCAAAACTGCTCTTGGGAAATATTGCTGGTATAAGTTAATTCCGGCCCTTGGGTTCCCTTGCTTTCTGGTGGCGTCCAAGCGAGAAGTGTATCTTGACTCGATAGGGGCATCTGGAGTTTGCTCACCAGTGCTTTGACGCGATCGCAGGCTTGCCGGTAAGCGCCGGCTAAATCCCCACCGGCATCCCGCAAATCCGCATAAGCGATCGCCCAAATCTTGCGCTTCACTTGGTCAAAAATCAGCAGGTTATCTACCTGCATCCACAACCCGTCCGGCAAGTCGGTTTCTTCTGCGGGGTAAACCGGCACACGCGGTTCAATCCAGGGAATGAGTTCATAACCCCAAAAACCAAATAAACCCCCGATTCCTGGTGGCAGTTGCGGCAAATTCACCGGCTGATAGGGTTTTAGGCAGTTAGCCAGAACTTCAAAGGGATCGCCTTCAAATACTTCTACGCTGCCGGTGCGGTGAGTTTGGGTGGTGCGATTGGCTTTTGTTTCCAGAACCCAAAGCGGATCGCAACCGAGAAAACTGTAGCGGCCAATTTTTTCTCCGCCTTCCACTGACTCCAAAAGAAAGCTGTAAGGTTGGCCGGCGCAAACTTTGTACCAAGCAGACACCGGCGTATCAAGATCCGCCGCCCATTCCTGGTACACCGGCACAAAATTTCCTTGCTGGGCTAACTGAGAAAACTGTGAAAAATCCGGTAAAATCATGGACGCAACGACCTGTAGTTCATTAGCAATACTTTTATTTGCGTTAGAGCTGCAAAGACCAGAACAACCTGCTCAGCCTGAGATGTCTAACTTTTTAATCAGATTACACGCACTTAGAGCTTAATTTAAAATTTAGAAATTCAAAATTTAAAAGAGTCTGAGCTGTACTGTCCAGCAAGCTTGTTGCCGGCACTGTGTTTTTAATAATAACCGCAGATGATAGGGCAGCGTACTCTGCCGGTATCGGTTGATCGTTGAGAAGCAGTTTCGTCAGATTAACCGTTCTAGAGTGATTGAATTCACCTGCTCTTGGTCTGTCTCCTCATCTACGCTTTTGGGTGCAAGGGTTGAGACAGGCGATAAGGAAAGGGCAGGCTGTGAACCCGCCCCCTCCTTATCTGCAAAAAGTAACGACGCACAGTTTTAAGGGAAGCACCCCAAAACTAAACTTCGTAAGTCTTTTTACCGCTGAATTTGATTGAGGCGGGTTCCGGGTTGCTGCCGATATTACGGTCATTCTTGCCCACATAGGGACGGCCTTCGTTCACCTTTTCAGGGAAGACGCCATCTTTAGGATGTAGGTACTGGATTTCGCCGTTCGGGTAAATCCGGTAAATTTTGTAGTCCGTAATTTTGAACTTGGCCCTTAATTGCTGGCCACCCAAGGCAATGCAGTATTCCTTACGGGCTAAGTACAGCAGGTTTTCACCTTGCCGCATGATAGCTGAACCGCCGGTGGGCAATTCAAAGACCTGTTCCTTCGGGCTAGTCCAGGTGATAGCGTATTTTTCTTCGACTTCTGCTTTTGACAGTAAGCCGCCGGTGCCGCCGCCAAAGATCGGAGATTGTCCAGTTAAAGTTTGTGCCATGAATGACTCTCTCTTACTTAATGTTTCAGGCAATTTTTATGGAATCGTATCACCGAGACTCCCCCTATCTATAAACTTGGTCACGAACTGTTACAGTTCTTTAGGTAAGGAGAGTCCTGAGTCCTGAGTCCTGAGTCCTGAGTCTTGAGTGGGAGAGTCGGAGAGTAGTGAGTGTTTCAGTACCCAATCCCCAATGCCCAATCCCCAATGCCCCTACCTTTAGGTTGGCGCAGCCTTGCCCCATGCCCAATGCCCCATGCCCAATCCCCAATCCCCCTCAATTCGGGTTGTAGCCACGGGGAACTTGGCTGAGCGCATTCCAAGTCTGCTGACCGACAATGCCATCGGCTGCTAGACCAAAGGTTTTTTGGAAGACGCAGACAGCCTTGTGGGTCAGGAACCCAAAGTTTCCATCAATGACGCCGTTATAGTAACCCGTCAACCAGAGAACCTGCTGCACGGTTCTGACAGCCTGACCTGAACAACCTTGTTCCAGCATCGGCATATTAACTGGGGTGCCGGTGGCCAGTGCTTGCCAGGTAAGAGGGCCGACCATGCCATCCTCTGGGAGAAAAACGCTAAATTGAAACATTTTGACGGCAAATTCCACTGATTTATCAAATATGCCGGTATTGGTTTGCCGGTAGACTCCCCAGCGCTTTAATAGCTTTTGCAATTCCATTACGGCAGCGCCTTGAGATCCGAGTTGCAATTGGGGCTTACTGACATAGGCTTTAACAGAATTGTCTAGGTTGGTAGATAACATAATGAATCTTCCTTTAAGTTAAGTGTCTACATTTCCCAAGATAGGGCTGCCGGCCTCTTCACACCTCATCTGTCCGATGCATTCAAATGGGTGATTAGAAGTAAGCCTGCCGGTTCACCCAACAGCAGGATGTTGTTTAAAATTATTACTTCAAGTTTCACTCCCCTTGCGGGGATTTTCTTAGTTGAAAGTGCTGACTTGACTGACGCGTATCTGCACCAGACAACGATGATTTCAGTCCGATTGACGGGGATTCTGTTATGGGTGTTATCCTCATAATCTTTCCATTGACAAGTTCATAGCAACTTTTGTAATTGCTACTATTTTTTAGTGAGCCGGCTATGGTGAAACCAACTCCTCGCACGAAAAAACGTAAATCTGACGCTCCATCTCAACCAATGCTTGACTGGCCGGCTGATACTGAACTGGTGGGGTTGATATTTGAATTAAATCCCCGTGCAGCAGATTATCTTTATGCTCAATATACAATAGGGTTACACGCTTGGTTTCTCGATCAAGTGCGTCAAACTGACCCAGAACTTTCAGCTTATTTGCATGATGGAGAATCGGAGAAACCTTTTACAATTTCGGGTTTAGAAGGTTCGTTGTTAACTTCTGGTAAAGAGTTTCAATTGCACGAAGATGAAACTTATCGGTGGTATGTAACGGCGCTTTCATCACGAGTAGTGGCGTGGATGATTGAGTGGAGAAAACACTTGCCGGCAGAGGTAGAATTACGCAATGCGCCGTTAGAGATTCGCTCCTGTGAAATTGCATTACCTCCTACTACTTATCAAGCGCTTTATGAGGCAGATTTTCCTTCACCGGCATCTATCAGCTTGAGTTTTACTTCGCCAACAAGTTTTCGCCGCAAAGGCTATCATTTGCCTTTACCTTGGCCGGTTAATGTATTTCACAGTTATTCGCGTCGCTGGAATGACTTTTCCCAAATGCCGGTTGATCAGGAGGCGTTTTTAGAGTGGGTGGATGAGAAAGTGCTGATCACTCGCCACAAGCTAGAGTCTGCAAAGGTGGCTGCCGGCAAAAAAGGAATGGTAACAGGGTTCACCGGCTCGGTAGAATATCGTTTAGTGCGGGAGGCAACCGCGCATTCTGAATTTGAGCGCCTATTTTACACATTGGGAAAATTTGCGCCATACTGATGATTTAGAAATGCCTTATGAAACTGTGAAAACTTATGCAAAATTAGCCCGTCGCGCTTTAAAATCTGAGTAACCTTTGCAGAATTTTATTATAACAAATTATCTAAACCTGCCTCCTCTTCTCCCCATTTCTTCTCTCAACAATTAAACCACCGGCAAAAGCCAAATATCCTTGTAAACCCTCTGTGTTTATCTGTAGTTATAATTAAAAACCACAGCTTTTATAAGCAATCTATTCTTCTACTGCTTCTTGTGCCAATCATATCCAGGAGGCAGCCGGCGAACCGTAAATTCTCTATATCTAACATTACTGCGTTTAGGAGAAGGCGAACTCGGAGAAACCGGCTGTCTCCATAAAACGACCGGAATACTCATGGCACCGAAAATCATGACAATTGTGGCAGTTATCCAAACGAGGAGGCGATTTGGTTTATAGTCAGCACGTTCTATTTGCCAGAAAACTCGATTGTAACGCCATGCAGCTAATGCTATTAAAATAATTCCGATAATGGATAAGCCGATACCAAGCGTCTCAGAACTAAGGAAAGAATGGGTAACAATCGCCTTGCCGGTGATACTAATTTGCAGTTGCCTTAAAAATAAGCCAAATCGTGAAATTGCAAAGCCAAACCCAATCAATGCAATTGAAGTCCTCAGCCAAGCAAGAAAGGTTCTTTCATTCGCTTGATGCTCTCGTTGCCGGTCAATTTTCGGCACATTTTCTCTTTGTTGATCGCTCACAAAAATGATACCAAATTAACACAAGCCGGCATTAGGCATAGCATCCGCGTTTACATATTTTCGTCACCCACAATATTTTGTGCGCGGATGCTTCGCCCCTACAGACATAATACATATTTCGGTTAAAGCAATATTACCGATAATTGGTAAATTGCAAAGCCACCGGCAAATCTTCTTGCTTGAGGCGTTGAATCACCTCTTGCAACTCATCTTTAGATTTAGCAGAAACCCGCACAACATCGCCTTGAATTGAGGCTTGAATTTTTTTAAATTCGTCGCGGATTAATTTGCTAATTTGCTTGGCGATTTCTTGGCTAATGCCCTTTTGTAGCTTAATTTCTTGACGAACTCGGTTGCCGCTAGCTGAATCAACCTTGCCGTAATCAAAGATTTTTAACGACAAATTACGCTTAACAGCTTTTGTTTGTAAAACACCGTGAACCGCTTCTAGGGTGAATTCACTATCTGTATTAACGATAATCGACTCAGTGCCTAATTCTAGGCTGGTGTTCGTATCTTTGAGATCATACCGGCTCTTGATTTCCCGTTCAGTTTGGTCAACCGCATTCACCAATTCCTGCCGGTCAAAATCGCTGACAATATCAAATGAATAAGTAGAAGCCATAACAAAGTAAAAAGTGAAGAGTGTTCGCCTCGCCGGCGCTCTTAGCGCATCGAAAAAAAAGTGAAAAGTGCCTTAAACAACACCCATCGCTTCAAAGCGCCACAGAATTGTTAACAGCCAGTAAACTGAGAGCAAATAATGTGAGCGTTGAAAGAGAGCCAATGCCAAACATCAGCGATCTCGCCAAAGGCACATTCAAAATATAAAAAACCGAGTGCAGCAACCTCGCTACCACAAATGCGATCGCCGCACCGGCAGCCAAAGTAGAATTCTGACCCGTCACATAAGCCATCAGTGCAGCTGCCGCAAACACCATAAACGTTTCAAATGAGTTTTGGTGCGCCCAAGTTGCTCTTTGACCGTATGCCGGCAGTTTATCAAACATAGCGCGGGGCGCTGCTATGTCCATCCCCACCTGAAGGCGAGCATAACCCACCACCAGGAATGGAAAATAAATCAAAGCAGCTGCCGCCGCAATGCAATCTAGCAGAATGGCAGACACAGGTAATTGCATGAGAACTCGTTAATCAAAGTAAAACAGAGTCACAACTCGCCGTTGTTCCTCGGCTTCTTGACACGTCTGTAACAGCGTGTGGCTGTCGTGAAATGCAAAGCAGATTAACTGCTGGCAGCGAGAAACAATCTCTTGGTTGCACAAAGCACTTGCTTCTGCAAGCGACAGCGTGTCGTTACCAGGATTTTCGACTAAGTGCATCACGTGCTCAAGGGGTTCGCGAGACTCGGCTGGCTGACGAGCCAAGCTTTGCGGCAAGATTACCGTTAGCAAGTTGGGATCAGCCCGCATTGCTCCTCGGATCGCCGCTGCATTCGTGCCGGTGGCACCAGAGGTGATGAGACGGTTGCCGGATAAAACCAAGGCGTAACTCATCATCTCAATCAGGTGCTGGTGGGTAATGGGAACATGGCGCGATCCTAAAAGGGCAATCCGCTTAGCGCCGGTTTGCTGGATCGTCGCTAGTTCTTGCGCCAGTGTATCTATCTTGGGGATGTCTATCGATTGACTCAAAGACGCTATAACGCTGAACAGAACAACCACGACATTGTAGCAGACAGAAGGTGTGGCATGGCTCAAATTCTCACAGCAAAATGGGAACTAGGGGGTGCTTCACCCCAAACAGTCTGGCAATTGATTGCCTTAGCCAAAATTTGCAGATGAAGTCTGGCACCAAAAAGCTTTATTCACCGGCACTGGCAAGCAAGGCTGTGGTCATCACGGCAACCGAGGGTTTGCTCACAAATTTAACTTGACAAAACAAAGAATAAGTGCATTTAGAAGCCCACAGCTAAAACAGGAGAATTCACCAATGGTTCGCAATATTTCCACAACGCCCTTAAAAACAGATGTGAAACCGGCCCTGACTTGGGCAAAAGCAATCATGCCACCGGCAGCGGAATTTGACCCCACACCCCTGCCAATTCTTGCCGGCAAACTGCCTGCCGGTTTACGCGGTTCCCTCTACCGCAATGGCCCAGGACGCTTAGAACGCGGCGGACAGCGCATGGGCCATTGGTTTGATGGCGATGGGGCAATTTTAGCGGTTCATTTTAACCAAAAGGGACAAGAGGGAACGGCTACCGGACTTTACCGCTACGTGAAAACCACCGGCTACCAAGACGAGGAAGCAGCCGGCAAACTTCTTTACGGCGGCTATGGCATGACAGGAACAGGGCCAATTTGGCGACGGTTGACGAAAGCCGTAAAAAATGCGGCGAATACCTCTGTACTGGCGTTACCCGACAAGCTGCTAGCCCTTTGGGAAGGCGGGCACCCCCACCAACTGGATCTGCAAACCCTAGAAACCGTTGGACTGGATGATTTAGAGGGGTTAAAAACCGCTTGGAACTACTCCGCCCACCCGAAACGTGACCCCGAAACCGGCGAGATTTATAATTTTGGCGTAGCGCCTGGGAAAAATGCCGTCTTGCACGTTTACCGATCAAATAGCGCCGGCAAGCTGGTGCAACAAAACAGTATCACCCTGGATGGCGTGCCCCTACTTCATGATTTTGTTCTCGCCGGCAACTATTTAGTCTTTTTCATCCCGCCGGTGCGCCTCAACCCCCTGCCGGTGCTGTTTCAGCAAAAAAGCTACAGCGACGCACTTGCTTGGCATCCAGAAAAAGGAACCCAGATTTTAGTCATTGATCGCAACACCTTGGAAGTGGTCAGTCGCAGTGAAGCGGAACCCTGGTATCAGTGGCACTTCGGTAATGGCTATGTCGATGCCGGTGGATCTGTGGTGGTGGATCTTGCCCGCTACGAAGATTTTCAGACCAATCACCGGCTTAAGCAAGTGGCAACCGGCCATGTAGAAACGGCTGCTAAGGCGACACTATGGCAACTTCGTCTCGATCCGCAATCGGGTCAAATCACTCAACAGCAAGAAGTGGTTGATCGTAGTTGCGAGTTTCCCACGGTCGCCCCCGCCGAAATGGGCCAAGCGTCGCGCTTTACTTATCTAACCCTCCACCGGCAAGGCGTTGATATTGGCCCAGAACTCTATGGCGCGATCGCTCGCTTCGACTATCACACCGGCACCCTCACAGAGGCTGATTTAGGAGATAACCGCTACCCAACCGAACCTCTCTATTGTGCGGATGCAGAAAATCCAGATCGCGGTTGGATCATCACAGTCGTGTTTGATGGCGAACGCAACAGCAGCGAAGTTTGGATTTTTGATGCCGATCAGCTAGATGCGCCGCCGGTGTGCCGGTTGGCTTTACCCAGCGTTGTGCCGATGGGATTTCACGGCACTTGGAACCCAGCCTGAGCGATTGTTAAATTGTTGAGGCCGGCACGACTGGTTAATTCCTCCTAACTTTCCCGGAAAAGGGCGAACTCGCTTCCCCCTTTTCCCCTCTAAATTACAGAAATTCCTAACAATTCTTTAAAAGATGTTGCGTGCCGGCTGAGTAACTGACGCTCACAATATTTGAATAACTTTACATAATAGAAGCTGAGCCTACTTTATTCGGAAATTACAGACTTCTTTGTACTAATCTTTACAAAAGATATGCAAGTTTTCTATCAGCAATTAACTATTTTTAAAAAATAAAAGTTATTATTTAATTTAACTGAGTTTAATTAAATAGCTAAACTCTGAGAAGATTAGTTAAAGTCAGTAAAATACTTTACTCATTGAGGAGTAAAATGGCTCAAAACATTCTGGTACGGAACAACGTGACAATGTTCGGGCAAGGGTCACAGCCCATGCTGTTTGCACATGGGTTCGGTTGTGACCAGAATATGTGGCGTTTCGTAACGCCGGCCTTTGAGAACGACTACCAAATTATCCTATTCGACTATGTAGGGTCTGGGAAATCGGATCTTCTCGCTTATAATGCTGAGCGCTACAGCGATCTCAACGGTTATTCTCAGGATGTCCTTGATATTTGCAAAGCATTAAATTTAACAGACGTGATTTTCGTCGGGCATTCCGTCAGTAGCGCCATTGGCATCTTGTCATCCATAGAATCCCCTAATTACTTTGATCAACTCATACTCGTCAGTCCTTCACCCAACTATATAAATGATCCCCCTAATTATGTAGGAGGATTCGAGCGCAGAGACATTGAGGGGCTGCTTGATATCATGGAGAAAAATTACATGGGTTGGGCAAACATTATGGCTCCCATTATTATGAAAAATGAGGAGCACTCAGAGCTAACTAATGAGCTTGAAACAAGCTTCTGCTCGACCGATCCAGTGATCGCAAGCCGCTTTGCTCAGGTTACTTTTTTCTCCGACAACCGCAGTGATTTGCCCAAAGTGACGACACCCTCACTAATCTTGCAATGCTGTGAGGATACGCTCGCTCCCATCGAGGTCGGACAATACCTCCACCGCCACCTGCCTAAAAGCACCCTGCAACTGATGAAAGCTACGGGACATTGCCCACACATGAGCCATCCACAGGAGACTATCGATCTGATTAAGGAGTATCTGATTGCCGCTCATGCTACCTGAGGCGCACTGCCAACAGTTTATGATGGGCCACGGAGACGAGCTGCTAAACACCGCACCCTGCGGTTTCCTCTCGTTTACCGATGATGGCACCATTATGATCGTCAATGCCACCCTGCTGGAATTACTCGGTTACGAGTTCGATGCATTGCGGGGCCGGCGGATGGAATCGATTTTACCACTTGCCAGCCGCATCTTTTATCAGACCCATTTCTTCCCACTGCTAAAACTGCACGGCAAAGCAGAGGAGATCTACATCTCCGTCAGATCCAAGCAGGGAACTGATGTCCCCATGCTCGTGAATGCCGTGCGCCGGGAACGTGCAGGGAACTTTGTCAATGACTGCATCTTTGTGCCGATGCGGCAGCGTATTCAGTACGAAGCTGAAATTCTTCAGGCAAAGAAAACCGCAGAGGCAGCCATTCATGCCCAAAACCTAGCAAACGCAGCACTAGAGCAAGTTCAGGTAGAATTGGCAGCCAAGCAACTAGAGCTGCTCGAACTCAATGCTCAGCTCGAAGAGCAAGTTGAGCAACGCACTGCTCAACTGCAACAAGCACTGAGTTTTGAGTCATTACTGCAACGAATTACTGATAAAGTTCGTGACAGTCTTGATGAGGGACAAATCTTGCAAACAGCCGTGCAAGAATTGGGAGTTGGGTTAGGGATCGAATATTGCGATGCCGCTATTTATAATGCTGATCAAACCCTCGTTTCTATTGCTTACACATACAATCAAACTCCGACTTCAACTTTAGGGCAAGTCCAGAAAATAAATCCTCCTCGTCCAGTTATTTATCCCTCCCTATTGCAAGGAGAAGCCTCTCAATTTTGCGCCATCACCCCAGATTGGTTAATTCATAGTTCTAGCCAATTAGCCAGTCTCGCTTGCCCCATCTATGACGATCAAGGAATTTTAGGCGATCTGTGGCTGTTCCGGCAAAAAGAAGGAAGCTTTAACAACTTAGAAATTCGGCTAGTGCAACAAGTCGCCAATCATTGCGCGATTGCCATGCGTCAATCTCGTTTGTATCAGGCAGCTCAGCTTCAAGTACAAGAACTGGAACGACTGAATCAGCTAAAAGATGATTTTCTTAGTACCGTTTCCCATGAACTGCGGACGCCCATGTCTAGCATCAAAATGGCAACCCAAATGCTGAAAATTAGTTTAGAGCCTTTGGGTGTATTCGCCAGTGACTCCAGCTCAATTAACCGCTATTTCAAAATTCTTCAAGAAGAAGGGCAGCGCGAGATTAGTTTAATCAACGATCTCCTCGATATGACTCGCCTAGATTCAGGGACTGAACCGCTCAATCTCACTGATGATGTTATTCTCGAATTTTATATTCCTCATGTTGCCGAACCATTTATTGAACGTACCCGCAATCACCAGCAGCAACTAGAAATCAAAATTCCTGAAAATCTACCTCCGTTAACCACGGATCTTTCCTACCTAGAGCGCATTTTAACCGAACTCCTGCATAATGCCTGGAAATACACTCCTCCAGGAGAAACCATCACTTTATCTGCACAAGCAACCCCAACCGGCTTAGAAATTTTGGTCAGTAACTCTGGCGTGGAAATTCCAGCAGATGAATGTGATCGAATCTTTGATAAGTTCTACCGCATTCCTAACAATGACCCCTGGAAACATGGGGGGACAGGACTAGGGTTAGCACTGGTGAAAAAATTTGCTGATCAGTTAGGAATTAAGATATCCGTTGAAAGCAGTTACGGGCAAACGACTTTTATTCTAAAGTTTGAGTCTTACGGATAAAAAAGCAATGCTAAAGGAGCCTCACCCTCCCACGTTAGCGCGTGAATTATGCAAATTATCTGAAAAACAAAGATTGCCGAGATACAGAAATATACCTCCTAAGAAAGAGACTATTGCAAGCCCAAAGAAAGATGTGGCTGCTCAGTGAACTCCGATAGGGTGAGCTTAGAAAGTTAAAAAGCGAGTATTGCAGTCACTTCAAGATGTTCTTCACCGGCATGACTGTAGGCCAAAATAGCCAGGACGTACTCAGTAGTTAGAGGAGGTTTTCCATGCAAAATACATTTAAAAACAACGATGCTAGCATCCGTGAACGTGCCGGCGGCATCACCTCAAAATTAGGAAATATTGGGGGAATTATGGCCCTAGGACTTCTAACAGCAGTTCTGGGTGCTTGCAACAACGAACCCAACAAAGAGGCAGTCGCTCCTGCACCTCCGGTAGCCACGCAAACAACAGAAGCAGTCGCTCCTCCGCCTACAACATCAGTCAATAATGTGGCTGATAACCCCACCAAACTGGTTGGTCAAACTGTAACTCTCGAGGGAGAAGTTGACGAAATTGTTGGCCCTCGTTCCTTCAGATTGGAAGGTCAGCAGTTATTTAATAATGAAAAAGTGCTGGTGATTAATGCCAACCCCGCGACACCTATCACAGACGATAATGAGGTCAGCGTCACCGGCACAGTCCGCAACTTTGTTCTTGCTGAATTTGAGAAAGACTACGATTTGCAGTGGGATTTGGACGTTAAGAAAAAGATAGAAGCTGAATACCAAAATAAGCCAGTTGTTGTCGCTCAAACCGTCCAAAAATTAGAAAACGACTAAGCGCTAATTGCTGTAGAGATGTAGCATAAAGCTTGCCTGTAAATCCTCAAATCTGCGGTTGAAATTTTGATAGAAACCGCAGCTTTTAGCGTATGCCTGACCTCTGGCATACGCTGATAATTTAAAAAGATTTAATCAGTAGGGGCAGAGAATTCGGACTAGAAACCTTTACTAATGGCGCTCGTATGCGATGCACAGAGGGCACACTACGAATTGCGCCTTGACTTTCTCTTTTCTCCTTATCGCAGCAATTCCTTTAACTTTTGCTGATCCCAAAGTGAGCGATATAAACCCCCTTTTTGCATCAACTCAGCATGAGTGCCGGCTTCTACAATCTGACCTTGATCCATCACAAAAATGCGATCAGCGGTTGCTGCTGCGGACATTTGATGGGAAATAAAAATCACAGTCTTGCGGTGGATATCCGTGGATAAATTATTTAAAATATCCGTCGCCGTCTGATTATCCACACTCGAAAGCGCATCATCCAAAATCAACACCGGCACCTCCATCAACAAAGCTCTCGCCAGTGCCGCACGCTGCCGTTGCCCCCCAGATAGCGTAATTCCGCGCTCACCCACAATCGTTTCATATTGCTGGGGAAAATTGAGAATTTCTCCCTCAATTTGGGCTTGTTTCGCTGCATATTCCACCTCTGGTTGTTCAGCTAAAGGATTGCCATAGCGGATATTATTTCTAATCGTCGTGCTAAACAAAAAACTGTCTTGCGGAACGTAAGCCATCACCCCCCGCAAATCCTGCAATCGCACCTCAGTAATATCGCAGCCATCTAAAAATAACTGTCCGGGTGCAATATCCAACAAGCGCGGCAAGGCATTTGCCAAAGTCGATTTACCCGAACCAATAGGACCCACAACCGCCACCGTTTCGCCGGCAGCAATCTCAAAGCTGACATTTTTTAAAGCCGGCACTTTCGCACCCGGATAAGTATAAGTCAACCCCCGTGCTTGCAAAGTCCCCCGCACCGGCTTCGGTAATTCAATCGCTTTCGCAGAGTTCTGAATCTTAGGCTCAACCGTAAGAATCGACTCGATGCGATCAATACTGACTTCACCTCGCTGATAAGCAGTAATCGTGAAACCTAGCAGCGCCGTTGGGAATACCAAACGCTCAACATAAAGAATTAAAGCAATAAAATCTCCAACCGTAATTTCTTGGGCTGCAATTGCCCCTGCACCAAACGCTAGCAACACTAGCAAACTCAAACTCGCTAACCCAGAAAGAATCGGAAACAGCAACGTTCGAGTTCTTGCCAGCTTCAAATTTGCGTTTAAAAGCCGATTGTTATTCTGGGCAAAAGCACGGCGTTCGTTTTCCTCCTGTGCGTAAATTTTAATCAGGGAGATGCCGCTCATATCCTCCTGAATTAACTCACTCAAACCTGAGAGTTCTTCTTGCACAACTAATTGTTGATTGCGGAGTTGATCGGCAAATAGCTGTACCAAAATCAGCATGATGGGATAAACTGAAATTGCCAACACAGTCAGGCGAAGATTAATTGACAGCATCACCGGCAGCGTCAGCGCGTAGGCAAACACCGTATTTGCCAAACTCAACACGGCAAACCCCAGCAACCGCCGAATATTATCCACATCAGACGTCGCGCGGTTAATTAGATCGCCGGTGGTATTGGTGGCAAAGTAAGACGGTTCAAGGGTCAGTAGGTGTTGAAAAATATTTTGTTTCAAATCAAATTCTACTTGCCGGCCCACTCCAAACAGCAACAGCCGCGAGACGACGCGAATTCCCCACATCACCGTCGCCAGTACCAAGATCAGCACGACATAGGGCAAAATCGGTTGTATCGACGTGCGCTCGGTTGTTTCTACACTAAGTCTGAGTTGATCAATGCTATTGCTAATTAACAGAGGAATATAAACTCCCACAGCGTTAACAATCAGCAATGCTAAAACGCCCAAAGCCGCTGGTTTCCAGTGGGGCCGCAAATAATTTGCTAGTTTTTGCAATCGAGAGCGAGCCATGTCAATTTTTAATTTTAGGTGAGAGGGGCTAGGCAGGAGAGACAGCTTTTTGTGTCGCAACTATCAGAAAGTTCAACGCTCATTCACTTCATCTTGAGCGATGGCGACTTTTTAGTTTAAACGAATTGCTGCCGGTGCTGCCTCCCACCTAATGCCGGTTACACTCGATTGCAAAATCTCTAGCTCAGGTTCAGCCAGCCGCGCATAAAGTAGTAAATTAACGTGAAAAATTCATTAATGGCTCGTGTAGAGCGCAGCAGCGCTTCCGCAGAAGGTATAAAGTCTGCTAGCGTCAAAAGTCTTTGTGCAGGGTCGCAGATGATTTCTTCCAAGTTACTGGCGCTAGAAATTGCGTTTAGCCCCTGCTTTTGATACGTCAGCTGGGCACGACCGACATCAATGGGAGAGGCAACCACAACGACTCGATCATTCTGATTGACTCGTCTCTCGTTCAAGATTCGTTTGATGTTAACTGCGCTGTCGTGAACGCTCACACTATTGTATTCCGTAACTTCCGGGACGCCCATATTTCCAAGCATAGTCCTGATATATTCTGTTTCAGTTTGCTTGGTCGTCCCCACTGCCTGCTTGCCGGCGCTGACGATCATGAGGGGACGAACGCCAAACCTGGCTTGCTGCCGATATTCGGCAGCGGCTGCCAGAATGCGTTCGTTCGTATCTACCTGGGGAATTTGAGTCCCGTAGGGTTGATACGCCTCGGTTACGCCTCGACCCAACAGTACAACTGTGCCGGCTGTTCGCACACTGGCCGGCGCATTACAAAGTTGAGCCGTTGATACGCCGGCTGAAGCTACTTGGCGCTCTAAATACCGAGAGATCCAAGGGTTGCTCGACAACACCAAAATCACCATAGCCCAAATGACTAAATTCGCCTTTTTTCCCTTCTTACTTAGCAGCAACAGCAACAGAGACAGACCCAGCGGCTTCAGCGGTAACGACAAAATGCTCCAAGCACTGCCACTCAATGGAGCAGCTGGGTAGAAAAATGGCAGTATCAGGGCGAGCACCAATATTACGAAGCCCAACACAGCCAAATAGTTTTTCGGCACTAATCGCTGCAAGACATACCACAAAAAGGTGAGAACCAGCAGCCATAGCAGCGCTTGGGTTAGTAAAGAAAACATTTGCAAACTTCCTTAACTGTCGCCACAACTTTGTTACCGATATTCTTGCCGGCTCGCCTGAATTCAAGCATAAAAATTCTTGACAAATATATTTGTTTCTTAAAATGCATTAAATACTAACCAGGTTAATATCCTTATTGGGTGTTTTCAGGCTGAAAATTTTGGTTGAAATCATTGTGTGAGATTACCCTATCGTTTGAGTGAGGCTACTTCTACCTAGTCTTTCGCTTTGTCATCTGCTGAATTGTACTTTAAAAATCTTCACAAAAACCAAAAGATAATTCGTTAATTTTCCTCGCTACTAAGGGCATTTTAACGACATGATAAAACTCAGCTACTCACCCTCGCTGTTCATGTCACGTTCCACAATTTTAGCTTTGTCCATCAATGGCCTAGCCCCAAACTGGTCGCAACTGGAGAGTTCACAATATGGAAGTCAGTCATCTACTTAGGCTCTACGATGCGGGAGAGAGGGACTTTGCCGGTGTCAACTTGCAAGGGGCAAACCTGAGTGAGGTAACTTTGATCGGGGTTAACCTCACAGGTGCCAATCTCATGGGAGCCAATCTCAGTCGCGCTTTCCTGACAAAGGCAAATCTGAGTGATACCTTTCTCAACTGGGCAGATTTAAGTTTTGTTAAACTCAGCGAAGGCAATCTGGCTGATGCTGACTTGACTAAGGCTAACCTCAACGGCGCTTTTTTGGTGAAATCAGATTTATCTAAAGCCAAGCTTAGCGGTGCTAATCTCACCGGCGTTAATCTGCGCGGTGCCAATCTGCAACGTGTAAATTTATGTAGCGCCAATCTCACCGATATTAATCTGCGGGGAGCTAACCTTAGCCGAGCCAATTTGAATTGGGCAAATTTGTCAGGTGCAAGGCTCAGCGGGGCGATCCTTGATGGAGCGTTTTTAAATGGGGTGAATCTCAGTAAAGCTTTTTTGAATGGGATTGAACTCAATGGCGTCGATCTTAACGGCGTCGATTTGAGGGAAGCCAAACTGAGTGGCATCAACCTGCAAGACGCAAATTTAATGGCTTCAAATCTCAGCGCCGCAAAGCTTCGGGGCGGCAGCTTAACCGGGGCAAATTTGGCCGGCTCCGACTTGAGTAAGGCACTGTTGAGCAAAGCCAATCTAAATTGGAGCAATCTCACAAACGCAGATTTAAGCGGTGCCGATCTCAGTGAAGCGCATTTATTAGGGGCAAAAATCGAGGGAGCTGACTTTACCGGCGTCACGCTCCCTGAATCAACCCGCCGGTATCTCTGCTTAATTGCCGCCGGCACCACTACTTGGACGCGCAAAGAAACGAGGGAAACGCTGAG
This sequence comes from Microcoleus sp. FACHB-68, assembly GCF_014695715.1. Lineage (NCBI taxonomy): Bacteria > Bacillati > Cyanobacteriota > Cyanophyceae > Oscillatoriales > Microcoleaceae > Microcoleus > Microcoleus sp. FACHB-68. The sequence continues at coordinate 1,077,471 of NZ_JACJOT010000008.1, read as the reverse complement.
TTGTTAGGGCATGGGGGATTGGGCATGGGGCATGGGGCATGGGGCATGGCTGCGACAACTAAAAGGTATGGAATATTTCACCCTCTCACCCCCTATCTTCTTCCCAGCTTCGTAGGTTGGGTTGAGCGCAGCGAAAACCCAACAAAATGCTTCTCCCTACCCCCTCGCTTTCACCGGCGTTTCAGCTCAGTGCGAATTGCCTCTGTAACAGTTTGAATGACTTTGACGCGAGCGAAATATTTATCATTGCCGGCAACCACTGTCCAAGGTGCGGTGGGTGTACTGGTACGCCCAATCATCTGATTGACTGCCACATTGTAAAGCGGCCATTTCTCCCGATTTCGCCAATCTTCTGCGGTGAGTTTGTGTTGCTTAAAGGCATTTTCTTCGCGTTCTTGAAAGCGCTTTAATTGTTCTTCTGGGCTAATGTGCAGCCAGAACTTTACCAACACGCAGCCGGCGCTGGTTAGTTGCTCCTCAAACTCGATAATTTCTTGGTAGGCGCGACGCCATTCAGGTTCGGTGGCAAATCCTTCAACACGCTCAACCAGCACTCGCCCGTACCAACTGCGATCAAAAATGCCAATGGTGCCGGCGGTGGGCAACCTGCGCCAAAACCGCCAGAGATAGTGATGGGCTTTTTCTTCATCTGTGGGGGCGGCAAAGGCGCTGACAATATAACTGCGAGGATCGAGCACATCGGTTAAGCGTTTAATCGCTCCTCCTTTGCCGGCAGCATCCCACCCTTCAAACAACACCAGCACCGGCACTTGATTTTCGTGAATGCTCAGTTGAAGTTTTCGCAGTTGCAGTTGTTCTTTGCGTAACTGCTTTTTGTAATCTTTTTTGTCAAGGCTGACACTCAGATCAGTTTGCCCTAAGAAATCCGGTTCAGTCGCGTCTAACTGTTCTTGTGGATCTCTGACAGGTGGCAGCGCTTGACTTTGTAGCCGGTCGAGTGCTTCTCTGAGGCTTGTTACCATTTTCGTTAAAACTTTAACTCGTGCCCAGCGCTGACAGTCTCCCTCTACCAGTGTCCAAGGGGCGATGCCGGTGCTGGTGCGGCTCACCATTTCTTCAGCAAAAGCTGCGTATTCTGGATAACGGTTGGCTTGCTGCCAGTCTTCTGGGCGTACCCGCCATGCTTTCAATTCATCAGCACCGGCTTTTTTGAGCCGGCTTTTTAATTCTTTCTTGCTTACATGAATCCAAAATTTAACAACCGTCGCGCCATCATCCATGAGTTGGCGCTCGAATGCGTTAATTTGACTCATTGCTGAGTGAACCTCTGTTTCGGGCAAACGCCCAAAAAGCCGGTCTTCTAAGACGTGAGTGTACCAACTGTGATAGAAAAAACCAATGCTGCCACGCGCCGGCAGTTTTTGCCAAAATCGCCACAGAAACGGGTACTGTCGTTCTTGTTCAGTGGCCGGCCAAATTGGGTGAACCACAAACCCGCGCGGGTCCATGTATTCCACCATTTTCTTCACCAGCGAACCTTTACCCGCCGCCGCCCAGCCTTCCAAGACGACGATCGTCGGCAATTTTTTTTCCCAACACGCCTGTTGCAGTTGCCGCAGTTCCCGCATCAGGGCTTCAATCTGAGTTTTGTAGGTGTCTTTATCTAAAGATTGGTTTAAATCTAGGGTGTCTAACATTGGAGAGTTAAGATTAGGTGCTTATAACCCAGAATAAAAGTTCGTTGTAGAACGCGCACGTTGCTTGTTATCATGCAACATTACAGCAAATGAGATTCACCACAACCATTAACGGTTGTTTGTGATAGCGCACAAGGCACGATTAATGGGCCTTTCCATCAGGAAGCTTGTCTGCATCTACAATCTAATAAAATTTTGCTGAAAGTGATCTGAGAGTTTGCCGCTGCCTAGTATTTCCAAAGGCCGGCATTTTGACCCTTAGAGCACGAATCAGGGTTGTAGATAAAAGGATTGAGCCGGCAGTGGACGTTAAAATCAATCGTTTGGAGTCAGTTGTTGAGCAAATTGGCGAGGCTGTACTCGCTACAACCGTTACCGTAGAACGCTTAGCTGAGCGTATTGATGCGCTCGCAGCTCAAGTGCAGCACCAGTCGCTACAGGTGCAACAGCAAGGTTATCAAATTTTTGCCTTAAGTGACGCGGTGCAAACTCTCGCGCAAGTCCAGCAAGATTCTATGGATCAACTGACGCAATTAACTGAGTCGTTGCAACGTATCGTATCCGTGATTGAAAAGCCAGAACCTTAACACTCTTCAGGATAAAAAGACAGGCATTCTTGGTTCGGCAGTCAACTGATTAAGTAATTTTACTTTTCTATACTTATGAATGCCTCTAGCTGAAGCTTAGCAGTTTTAGTCACACTTTGTATGCTTAATGGCTGGGATCGGCTGAATCATATTTTATACATAAAGTTGTGTCTTATTATACGGTTTGCCTGAATTTGTTCAAAGTTTCATCAAAAACGTCTGTCTATAAATTTACTGTCTTTTCTGGAAAACCTCTGTAATTCCACAGAGGACATACCTAAAACGCAAAGATAGGATTTCTGTAAGCATTCTAGTCCGAGCAGTTTTTATCCTTCAGATAGAGCTTATCGTTTCCTGGAAAAAGCTTTTTGCTACCTGAGCTAGAAACGAGCACATCAAAACACCTGTTTGTGAAGTTATTCATAATACTTTACTTACAAGTAGGTAAATTTATCTACCTTGTAGTTTTTATACTTAAACTATTTTTTAAGTATAGCCGTCTCATTTTCGCTTTGTTACCGGCAGAAGTCAGGAAGTTGTGTCAATTTTTGGAGAAAGGGACAAATGTTGGATTCTGAAATTTCAATCGGCACTCAATTCAGCAGTGGTTTGATAGATACTCCTCCTGATGAGAATTTCTTCAGGTTGAGCGATCCGGGCAGTGGCAGTGCAATTTTAAACAAGAATGGAGATTTTCTGGATACTTCTGCCGGCATGAGTCCAGAAGCAATGCCAGATGAAGCATTGGTTATCGGCAGCGATGCGACAGTGTCAGTTTTGTCAGCCGGCATCAATGAGAAAGATAGCACGGTTGCAGCCACAAATGCTCTGGATACCATCACCGGCGAGTTATCTTCTGTTGAAACAAGCGCCAGTGAACTCTCGGAATTAAAATTAGAAGACGCTGACAAAATATTTGATGCAGATTGTTATGCAGCGATGAATCCAGATTTGGGGAAAGCCGGCATAACGACGCCTCAGCAACTCTACGAACATTTTAAGGATGCCGGTTTAAATGAAGGGCGAGATTTCTCACCGTTGCTGAATCTGAACTTTTATCGAGTGTGCAACCCCGATTTAGTGGAAGCCGGCATAACAAGTAATCAGCAGTTATATGAACATTGGCAAAAACACGGCATCGCTGAAGGACGCAGTTGTTCGCCGTTTGTCGATCTTAAGTATTATTTGAAAAATAATCCAGATTTAGCCGAAGTGTTTGGAGAAGACACCAAGCTAGCATTGGATCATTTGCAAAACTACGGCGTAGGGGAAGGACGCAATTTTTCGCCGTGGGTAAATCTCAAATATTATTTAGAAAATAACCCAGATTTAGTAGAAGCATTTGGAGAAAACTACAAGCTAGCACTTGAGCATTTGCAACAATATGGCGTTACGGAAGGACGCAAATTTTCACCGGCAGTTGATTTAGACTTTTATTTAAATAACAATGCCGATTTAGCTGCCGCTTTTGGAAACAACAAAATGCTGGCTTTTGAGCATTGGCAAAAACATGGATTTGCTGAGGGACGTAAATGCTGCCCAAATAGTGCAGATATGCTTTCAGGTGAATTTTTGGGAGGTAATGGGGTTCGGGTGCCGGTGAATTTGGGTAATTCAGCAGATTTAGGAAATGAGTCTGCTACACCGGCAATTTCTGGGGATGCTGAAGATAATTCAACAGTGCCCGTAACTTCTAGCGATGTTGAAGATAATCCAACAGTGCCGGCAATTTCTGGGGATGCTGAAGATGATCCAACAGTGCCGGTAACTTCTAGCGATGTTAAAGATAATCCAACAGTGTCGGCAATTTCTGGGGATGCTGAAGATAATTCAACAGTGCCGGTAACTTCTACCCAGGTTGAAGATGATGCAACAGTGCCGGTGACTTCTAGCGATGTTGAAGATAATCCAACAGTGCCGGTAACTGAGTCTAATTCATCAACTGATATCAATGAAGGCAATGCAACGCCGCCGGCAACTGAAACTCCTGTGGGAGAGAAGCTGACACCCACCGTGACACCACCGAAAACCTTATCTGGGTTAGAAGCGGAACCGACGCCACCGATGGAGTTGCCAGAGAATGCCGGTGGGAAGAATTCTAAGAAAAACCCATCACCAAAACATTTCCAATTTAAGACGACGAAGGAAGAATATTTAAACGGAGAAACTGTTCGATTAAATGATGCGTGGGCATTTGATGCCAGTGGTGCCGGCGATTTAGAGCGGGTAGAATTTTCTCTGCGTCGTAAAGATAATAAAGAATGTCAGGAAGTTGAAAATGCTACCAATTTTTTAACGTCTAGCAAAGATGATCGCTGGGGCTGGTTAAATTATCAAATCAGTGGATTAGCGCCCGGTGAATATCAATTAAAAGGTGTTGCCTACGACAAAGCCGGTGGGAAGAGTAACACCGCAGTTACGAGTTTTACAGTCAGCGAAACAGCGCTTGTAACGCCGTTGCTTGGCTTTATTGATTCTGGATTTGCTGCAAAAAGCCCTGATCTTGACTACTCTCGCCTCGTTTTAGGGAAAGACTGGGTTGATGGTGATGATAACCCCTTAATTGAAGCTGGAGAAGGCAACGAACACGGCACATTTATGTTAGGACTAGTTGCCGCGATTCAAAATAATGGCACCGGCATTTATGGGATGAATGACCATGCAAAATTATGGTTAGGGCGTGCCATTGGTTCTGGCAAGTGGGCAGAATCTTTAATGGAATTTGTCGATTATGCTAAGCAAACCGGACAATCCAACGCGATCGTCAATTTAAGTTTGGATTTAACTCAGGTTGAAGCAGATGGCAGTATCAAAACCCGCTACGAATTTACACCTCGTGAACGAGAAGCGCTGGAATATGCACGACAAAATGGGGTTTTGATTGTAGCGGCTGCCGGCAATGATGGGGATGTCATGTCAGTTTTGGGACAAGCTTCCCAAGAGTTTGACAATATTATTACTGCCGGTGCGGCGAATGGAATTGAGCGGGCGGCTTATTCCAGCTATGGCGACGGCTTGGATATCTTAGCCGAAGGAGGGAGTATAAGCGAGCCGGTGACATCCACTGTCGGTGATGATGTCGGAAACATGGCAGGAACCTCCGTTGCCGCCGCACAAGTCACAGGTGCCGCATCTCTACTGTGGGAGGCAAATACTGAATTAAATTACCGGCAAGTGATTGAGGTTCTCAAGTCGAGTGCAACTGATTTGAATGTTGCCGGTTGGGATAAGGAGACGGGTGCCGGTTTACTCAATACAGAAAAGGCGGTGGAAGTTGCGAAGTTGACGATGCCGGAAGAGTATATGCCGACAGCTTTCTTAACCCCTGATACTTGGCAGGGTGAGGGGGAAGTTAGTCCGTCTGAACGAGCAGTGGAGTTTAATTATTCCATTACCAATGAATCTTTTAGTGGGAGTGTTGCACCCATTGGCGCACCCTACTATGGCGTCTCTTACCGCCGATCTCCTGAATTTGAGGACAGGTGGGGAGAGGGAATTGCTGCAGAGAGTAATACACTACTTGAATTTGATGCTTGGACTTGGGGTGAAGTTGGCCAAGACTTTTGGTATAACAACGACGATGCCTTATGGTATCGCCTAAAAGATACAGATTACTGGGTTCCTAGCGTCTATATCAACGGTTATCCACCTAGTCAACCCTCGTTATTACCTCCAAGTAATCTAACTTCAACAGGAAGCAATGAAGTTTCAATATTTTCTGGCACTGTTATTGCCACAATCGGTGCAATTGTTCGTGATGAAGCAACCATAAGTTCCGCAGAAGTTGGGTCTCGGAATTACAGAGATACAGTGGAGTTTGATGCTTGGAAAATTGGAGATTATGTTGACTACAGTGATTCTTTAGGAACTGCAAGTGATCGCTGGTATCGGATTGCTGGCACAGATGATTGGATTTCGGCTGCAATTATTGATGGCGTGCCTGGATCTCAGGGGGCTGATAATAACAATTCATCTAGTCCAACAATCAGTTCTATCGCCCAACAGTATCAAATGGGAAATCCTACATCTGATGTCATCCTTTATTCAGGTAACATCAGCTATCAACTTTTTGATAAAGGCTCGGTTGTCAGCAGCCAGCATGGCATCTTCCCACTTTACGGGGGTATTCGTCAGGAATACTTGAATACAGGAGGACTAAATGGCCCTCTGGGTGCTCCGACGAGTGCAGAAACTGGTATAGGGAATGGAGTTACCCAGCAAACTTTTGAGGGTGGATACATCATTTGGAATGGTTCAACGGCTACGGCTTATTACCAAGGGGATTTACCAAACGTTATACCTCCAACTAACACCCCTTCAACTATCCTTACAGCACAAGACTTTGGCAATTGGTCGAACTGGGCTGAGTACACTTCTCGTAATCCTTTTCCCTCTCCCGGTCAAAATTGTACTTGGTACGCTCATGGTCGAATGATGCAGTTAGGCTATAGCGAATATGCTTTAGATAGTATGTTAGGGGATGCCGGTACATGGGACGATACTGCGGCACGTGGCGCTACTGTAACATATACCCCTCAAGTTCCCTGTATTGCGGTATGGGATCCTTATACTGGAGGAGCGGTGCAATGGGGTCATGTTGCTGTGGTTGAGCAAATTAACCCAGATGGATCAATTTTAATTTCTGAATCCAATTGGAATAACACAGCCTACGGCACTCGCACACTCTATCAGAACACATTGTCATGGCCTAGCAAGTTCATTACAGTGCCCAAAGCTTAATTTTTAGCAGATAGATATCGATTAAGGTGTTGAAATTTTCAGTAGAAGGCTACAATCCCATTCACTCGATCATTGCCACTACGAAAACTAATCTATCCGCTAATAAAATGATGGGAATTGTATATGGATTTGCCAGGGAAATAGGAACAAAAAAACCCTTGGCTCGTATCTAAAGCAAGGAATTGATTTCTCATGTTCAAAAGCCCCCCTTTTTAAGGGGGGTTTGGGGAGATCAACTCCTCCAGTTGCGGGCAAACCCCATCAAAATCTTGCAAAACTTCAACAAGCTTCCTCTTCATGCTTGCAATCACTCCCTAAAAAACTTCTGCCCCAAAAACCGGCAGCACCTTCATCACACAGCCACCGGCAAACTCACCTGTATCGCTGAGCTTCTTTAGGGAGCGACTCAAGCAAGCGCCGTAAAACGATTGTAAAGGCACGGCATTGAGGAGCGAGAATGAACATTGAGGAAATTCTGAAGCAATACGCCACAGGAGCCAGAAATTTTACGAAAGCTAACCTGCGGAAGGCTGACTTGGGTGAAGCTGACTTGAAAGGGATCAACTTGAGTGAAGCTGATCTCAGTGGGGCAAACCTACGCAACGCCAACCTCACCGGCGCAATTTTAAGAGGAGCTAAACTTGCAAAAGCCGATTTGAGGAGAGCCAACCTTTCAGGCGCGGATATGACGGAGGCAGTGCTGGTTGTGGCGAACTTGAGTTGGGCAGAACTCATTGGCACAAACTTAAGCAAGGCAGACTTAAGAGCAGCCAGACTGCGAGAAGCAAACCTGGTGGGAGCCAATTTATCGAGAGCCAATTTGCGACAGGCAGATTTGCATGGCGCTAACTTGTGCGAAGTTAAACTCCGCCGTGCCAACCTCAGAGGAGCCGATCTGATTGGAGCCAATTTGGCTAAAGTAGACTTAGGTGGAGCAGATTTGATAGAAGCCGGCCTGATCCGAGCCAATCTTAACGAAGCCATCTTAAGCGCCGCAGATTTAAGTCAAGCCAACCTACTGGGTGCAAATTTACACGGCGTCAACTTAACCGGCGCAGATTTAAGTGGGGCAACCATGCCGGATGGCAGCATCCACCCTTAACCGTTGAGACAGCCGGCACATCGCTCTCGGTATATGTTTTACCGGCACTCAACGGATCGCCACTTTCCCCTCAATATTTCACCCATGTGATCCGCCTCACCCTGCTTGCTGGCAATTGTCACACCCTTTCATCGGTTGAAATCACGTACCACAGCAGCCAGACAAGGCACTATCTATCTAAGGACACAAATCTGGCAACAGAGATCACGCTATTGAGCGGTAAATGGGGGGACACGGAAATGTTTGAAAGATTATTACTAGCCGCCACAGTCACATTTTTACTTAACCTGTTCTCAGGCGTAAAAGTCCCCTATGCCCCCCAGACCGAATCAGAACTGCACCGGCAGCCCACTGTCCCTCAGAATGCAATCGTGCAGCCCAGCGCTCAAAGATCCCAGTTGTCGCTCAACTTTGAACCGGCTAACCGCTAAAAGCAACCATCAAAGGGAGTGGGTGCCACGTCGGTGTAGGGTAAAAGAGGAAAAATATAGAATTTGTCCTTTCCCACACCGGCACAGCGCCCCACTCTCCCAAAAATCATGTTTCCTGGTCTTTACACCTTAACTGAACTGCAACAAGCCCTCGCCTCAGAACCCGAACGCTGGAGAACCCTTGTATTTACCAACGGCTGCTTTGATCTGCTCCATGCCGGTCATGTTCGCTACCTGCAAGCCGCCAAATCCCTCGGACGAACACTCATTGTCGGGCTAAACAGCGATCACTCTGTACAAGCTATCAAACCCAACCGGGAGGGACTTCCCAACCGGCCTATAGTGCCAGAAATGCAACGCGCAGAAGTGCTATGTGCGCTCAAGCCGGTGGACGGAGTCGTGATCTTTAGCGAAACCACTGCAACCAACCTGATTGCCGGCTTGAAACCGGATATCTACGTTAAAGGCGGCGACTATCAAATTCAAACTCTGCCCGAAGCCCCAACGGTTCAAGCTTATGGGGGTCGCATCGAGTTGGTTAACATTGAAATTCCTTCCTCCACCACCGCCATTATTAACCGAATCTTGCATCCCCAAGGCAATCCCGCTTAAACCGCTAACCAAAGCGTGAGATGAGCGCGACGAGGATTGTACAATAGGTTAAAACTCATGCTTCAGCGGATAGCTGATAGCTGATCGCTGATAGCTGCTCATGATTGACTCGACGACTTCCTCAGCCCCCAACGCCTCAATGGATATCACCGGCTTTGGCTCCCAGTTAAGATCGGCACCAGAGAAAACCCAACTGCAACTGATTCAGCAGCTGGCAGATCCGAGTGAGGCCGGTTTGGACATTTTAATGGAATTCTTAATAGAGCGCCGGTCTGGGCCGGCAACTGTGGCCATCGGGAAAGCTTACCAGATGCTTTTCCAATCCGATTCACCCAAAGCAGCAGAATTCCTGAACACTCACTTTCCCACCGGAGTCGTCCCGCTACGCTCAGAACGGGGAATCGACTATCTCCCGCTGCAAAAAATGCTTGCAGCTCAAGACTTTCAAGAAGCAGATCGGCTGACACTGCAATTGATGTGTGAGTTAGCCGGTGCCAGTGCATTGCAAAGAAAGTGGCTGTATTTCACCGAAGTAGACAACTTCCCCATCCCCGATCTGCAAACCCTCGATTATTTGTGGGGGGTTTACTCAGAAGGCAAGTTTGGTTTTTCTGTACAGCGAGAAATTTGGCTATCCGTCGGCAAAAACTGGGACAAACTGTGGCCGAAAATTAACTGGAAAGCCGGCAATAACTGGACTCGCTACCCCCAAGGATTTACCTGGGATCTGAGTGCACCGAAGGGGCATTTGCCACTGACAAACCAACTACGGGGCGTGAGAGTGATGGAAAAGTTGCTCACGCACCCAGCTTGGGAGGCGCGTCCGAATTAGGAGGGATGAAGAAATGCCGGCAGCAGTCAAGGTGGGCGACGAGCAGCCGGCACAGAGGATATAGGATTGTGTGCGGCGGCTGCCGGTGCCAAAAGCCACCCTCTTTTCAAGACTCGCAGCGGTGGCTGCCTCACCGTTAAATATTTGATTAATCGGAAAATCTAACTATCTGTGTTCTAGCTGTGTTCGTCACGAGCGCAGATAGGGAAATATAAGTGTAAGGTATTGCTCCCACAGCCTACAGAGGTAGCGTGCTAAGTTTTTCCTGAGGTCAGAAACCCTTTCCAGGTCGTTGATCCTGCCTGGGGTGAAGGGCGATGGCATCTGGCAAACATCTCAGCAGGTACACAGCTACCAATAACCCCTCAGTTCTTACCGCCTCGGCAAACTGACGGCACATCGCCTGCACTCAAGGCAATCGCGGAGGGTGCCAGGGAGCGAATCAGCTAAAACTCTCTTCCCTGCAACCGTACATGAATGTTTGTAATATTTTTAGATCGCAACCCAAAACCGCTATGATAGCCCCCGAAAACAAACAAATGGATTCGCTTGATAGTTTGAGTGCGGTAGCACAGGAGGAGCAGCGCCTGCTGATCTTAGCAGAATTGGGATTGTTAGAAGCGCAGAAAGTGCCGGTGTTTGAGGAAGCTGTCCAAACAGCGGCTGACTTTTTGGAAATCCCGATTTGCATTTTGGGAGTGCTGGATAAAGACCGGCAATGGTTAAAAGCTGCGGTGGGATTGAGCGATTTGCTGCCGCTGAAACAGCAAGCTCAGATCCACTTATTGCGGAATGAATGTTTCTGTTCCCAAGTGGTGGAAAGTGCAAAGGTTTTGGCTATCCGAGATACAGCCAATCATCCCCTATTTGCTCATCGTTCCCTCGTGCAGCAGTACGGCATTCGTGCTTATTTAGGAGTCCCGCTGCTGACATCGACCGGCCATTGCTTGGGGACGCTAGCCGTAATGGATCTGGCCCCTCGTACCTTTACCGTTAAAGAAATTCAATTTTTGGAACTGACAGCCCGCTGGTGTATGAGTGAATTTGAGCGCCAGCGCCTTGCCGGTGAGCCGGCACAGCGTTTTTCTAGCTCTGGGGCCGGTTTTGCCTCTCAGAGCCAAAGGGGTTTCCAGACGGCTCTCAAGCAAATTAAAGCCGAAATGCTCACCCACGTTACTCAGGCTTTACGGACACCCCTGACTTCAGTGATGGGGATGGCGAGTGTACTGGAACGAGGAATTTACGGGCCTTTAAACAACAAACAGCAGGAATATCTAGAAATTATCCACGGCAGTGGCCGTTATTTAATCTCGCTGGTGGATGAAATTTTAGCGCTGGGAGAACTGGACGACAGTATGCCGGAACTGCGTCTGACGGCGATTGATATTGAAATGTTGTGCCAGCAGGTGATTAACGCTTTAGAACAAGATGCCAGCCGGCGAGAGCAAGAAATACGTTTATCCGTCGAACCGGGTCATCGCATTTGGATGCTTGATAAGCTGAAGATCCAGCAGCTACTATATAATCTGCTGTTCTGTGTGATTCAATCTGCAACTGCCGGCAGTATTATTCGCCTCCATGTCTCTCGCAGAATTTCTGGGTTTAATATTGCGGTTTGGGTATCCCACCCCTGGCTGGGAGAAGGGCTTCCCCTCGCAGCACTGTCTTCCTGTCCTTTATCAGAACTCACCCTCTCACAGTCCCTAGCAGCGGATGAGAGCAGTAAACTACCTGACGAACTGGAAACGCCCCATATAACGAACGCGCAAATGCTAGCTGAGTCGAATTTGGAGGCACTGGTTGAGTCAGAAAGATTAGAGCCGGCGCGGCAATTTGGTGGCAACCGCTCTCGTGAAGGCATAGGACTGTTGCTCAGCTGCGTATTAGCAGAAATGCACAACGGAGACATCTCAATCCAAGGCTCACCGGAGTCTGGGTATCGATATGTGGTCAGTTTGCCAGAAGTCACCGCTTCTTTCACTGAGCCTTATGGTAGCTAAAATAAGCCGGGACTGGGAAATGAGCCGTTAAACAATGCCCGAATCCCGGCTGATATCAAGAAAAATTGACGCTAACAGAAAAATGGGCAGGATATCTTTGTTCCTGTTTTAGAGCCTTTTAAGTCGTTTTACAAGATAATGGCTTATAACTTTTGCCGTTCGAGACTGAACTCGAATCTGGCAAATTTCACAGTCGAGTTTGGTCTCGAAAGCCACAACGATTGTTTCTGGGACGTGAAAGGCAATTCATGAATTCTGTTTGGCAACAGTTAACTTTGGAAAACTTTTTGCTACACAAGTGGCAAACTGCTAGCTATTTCTATCGTTTAATCGGCGATCCCCTACGTGCTTGGCGTAAGGGTAGCGTGTTGATGCAGTGGGGTGAACCAATTGCCGCAATATTGGTGAGCTTGATATTTGCGCTGGTTCCTTTTGTATCAAACGATTTGGTGGGCGTTTTACTGATCGCCTGCGCTTGCTTTTGGTTGCTGCTGACGCTATCGGATGAGGCGCAAGTCGGTGTGACTCCGATTCACTGGATGGTGTTGCTGTACTGGAGTGTGGCAACCGTGGCAACCGCGCTATCGCCGGTGAAAAAGGCGGCATTTGTGGGCTGGGGTAAGCTGACGCTTTATTTGCTGCTGTTTGCCCTCTTATCACGACTGTTGCGTTCGCCTCGGATTCGCGCTTGGTTAATTGGGTTGTATTTACATACTTGCCTAATTGTCAGTGTCTACGGGATGCGGCAGTGGTTTTTTGGGGCACCGCCATTGGCAACTTGGACAGATCCCACGTCTGCGAGTGCGAATATGACGCGGGTTTACAGCTATTTAGGAAATCCTAATCTTCTAGCTGGGTATCTGCTGCCGGCTGTGGCATTGAGTATTGCGGCGATGTTTGCTTGGCGCAGTTGGGGTGCGAAAGCTTTGGCGCTGACGATGACGGTTGTTCATTCAGCTTGCTTGATTCTGACGTTTAGCCGGGGTGGCTGGATCGGCATGGTGGTTTCCCTGGGTATCATGATGCTGTTACTGGTTTATTGGATCAGCATTGAGTTGCCACCTTTCTGGCGCACTTGGGCGATGCCGGCAGTGTTGGGAGGGGCAGTTGCGGCGTTAATTGTGGCGGTGATGTTTGTTGAGCCGGTGCGCGATCGCGTGTTCAGTATTTTTCTGGATCGCAAGGACAGCAGTAATAATTTCCGCATTAATGTTTGGGATGCTGTACTAGCGATGATTCGAGATCGTCCGATTTTAGGAATTGGCCCAGGTAACTCGGCTTTTAATAAAATTTACCCGCTTTATATGAAGCCGCGTTTTACTGCCTTGAGTGCCTATTCTATTTGGCTGGAAGTAGCAGTAGAAACCGGCTTTATTGGCTTAATTTGTTTTATTTGGCTGCTGTTAGTGACGTTTAACCAAGCACGGGTGCAGCTTGCCAGATTACGCCGGCTGGGTAGTGCGGAAGGGTATTGGTTAATCGCAGCAATTGCCACGATTGCCGGTATGCTCGCTCATGGCTTTGTCGATACGGTTTGGTATCGTCCTGAAGTTAGTACGCTTTGGTGGCTGATGGTGGCGATTGTTGCTAGTTACTATACGGTTCCAAACCGGCAGACGGCGGATGAGCGAATCTCTAGCGAAGATTCCGCTGTTTAAAAGGAAGAAGATTTGATGCCGGTTGTTACCTCCAATGCAGCCGGCAATCTTTATCTTTTTAACGATTAATCAATCTCATCTGTACTGTTTTGTTTAGTTACAGTGCGACTGTCTAATAAATTTGATTTCCGATCCAATTGGGATTATAAACGCCAAAGGTTATTGCGATTATAAACGCCAAAGGTTTTTGAGAACATCCATTAAATTCTTCTGCCGGCGCTCAATGACTGCCGTTGTCCATTCCTTTTCGTGCAGCACTTGGGTCGTTATCGCAAATGCAGAAACACCACTTTGAGTTGTGAAATATTGCTGTTTTTTACGATCAAAGTGGTAGTTTTGTGCCCGACTGTTTTTTTTGCGGGACAGCAAAACCAAATTTCCTAAGCGATGTACATATTTCTGTCTTTCTTCCTGAGTCGGAAACCATTGCATCCACTCGCTGTTAGCAGCGGGTGATTGAGGTAGTACGTGTTCGACCGTTACATTAGGGAAATGATAAGATGCTTCACCTTCAGAAAGTTTGGCGTCTAAGCGAAGCAAGGTATAACTGCAAATTTTCGGAACTAAATAAATATCCCCATTGAGAATTTGCAGGATATTATTCTGAGCTTCAGGAGTAAGCTGAAGCGGAGATGCCGATGTGTATAAATCTTCGCCTTGTTCGATAGCCATTAATAACCGGCGGTAGGATTCAATGCGTTTGTTAATATTAAATCGCTGAATCATCAAACCGGCAGCAAGGCGCTCCAAATCATTAAAAAAGCGCACGAGCAAGTCTGGTTTGTTATAATTCTGCGATAGATAAAAAATTGCCGGGGGCATCCAATCAGAATTATCAATTTGATTTAAGCATTTAAACATTCCATTGATTTTCTCAGCAAACTTTTCACTTTGATAAGATAAATTTTTAATATCATAAAAAGCATCAGCAAGAGGCTCTAGGGTTTCATCGATAAACTGCTGAGGAGTTTTCGCCGGCAGCACCTCTTTGCGAAATTCCTTAAGAATACTTTCACTCTGCTTCGCTTTACGGTAAATCATGCGGATGTGAGCGAAAAGATCCTTAAATGTCTCGCGCCCTAGCCTCTCTTCAATTGCTTCCCACTTGGCTGTGTAGGCTTCTTGTTGTGCGGTTTCAGGTATTTTTCCAATAATTTCGGATTTTAAAATGTCAGTATACGACAAATCTAAGCCTCGATCATTCAGCACCGAAAAGATGCGGTAAGCCGAATCCATATCGGGAGTGGAAACGACAACCATAAAACATTGAGTGATGATAAATTCAGCGAGGTCATCTTGTTTAGATTCTGGAAGTTCTTGCAAACGTTTAATAAATAGCAGCGCGTTCTCTTTAATATTTTTCTGGCTATCGGACAGGACAGCAGAGTTTAATTCAGCCAGGTTATTAATTCCCCCTTCTTTCTGAATATTTTTTTTAAAAAACTCTGCATCTCGCTCGCGTAAAGTCAGGCGATAGTTGTCCTTACTCCCTTTAAATCGGTTCCCAATCTCATAAAGAAACGGAGTCAAGTGTTTCGCCTTTTCTGTCTGCATCAAGGATCGCAAAGCCGCTAGCAAAATTGTGAGGGTGGTGAGGCGTTGCTGACCATCTACAACATCCGCTTCAGGCGAATCGCCTTTAATCAGTACAATACTGCCGAGGAAGTAGGGATTGACATTCTCAATAGATTTGTAACCATCTCCCAAAAAGGCGATGAGGTCTTCAAGCATTTCACCGGCTTGCTCTGTTGTCCAAGCATAGGGACGCTGATAGAGAGGAATTGTAAAGACAAAATCATCACTAAAAACTTTGCCAATAGAATATTCAGCACCGTGAATTTTAGCTGGACTCATGCTTACTCCTATTTTAGGTACGGTTGACTCTCGTTTCAGAAAAGTGTTGTCTCCTCTCACTAAGGTATAACCTTAAACATGGAAGCAACGCATCCCTTACTGCTATACAATTGTAATCATGTCTTTTCCCAATACTCACACCATCGCTTCTATCCGGTTCCTGCAACGCCAAGCAGCCTCCCTGCTACTCTACCAAAACGTTCTCACCGGCACTGTTGGTCAAACTTTCCTCAACCTCTTGCAAGCCCTCCACCAAAGCGATGCTAGTGGTACGAATTGCCTGCAAGCCTATGGCAGTTGGTTCAAAGCTTTGGCTACCAAAAATCAAAGCTGGCAAAATTATCTAATCGCTCAAATTCTTAAAGATGAGAATCCCTTTACCCAACACGCGCAGCAAACTGAATTCGACAATTTGCCGTCGGCACTCATCGCTGCCGCCCAACATGATTTACAAGCCCTGCAAAGTCTGTATTATTGCAGCGGTGAACAGTTAAGCCGGTGGGTGCAAACTGCTTCCGCAATACCCGATGCGCCGGTTGTTTGGGATTATGAACAGACTGAAGAAAAAGCTACATCTAAGCTGCAAATTGTATCATTCTTGCAATCGCAAAACAACTGGTCAGGTGCCCTAGAAAATTTAACAAATTATTATCAGAAGTACGGCACTGGCTTGTTTGCAGAGGCGCGGGCGGTACGATGGAATTCAGGGAAATTAGTCAAAATTCCACACCCGGATTCTATCAAACTTAATGAGTTAATGGGTTATGAACTTCAGCGAGAAACCTTACTTAAAAATACAGAATTTTTATTAGCCGGTTTTCCAGCGCTGCACGTCTTGCTTTATGGCAGCCGTGGTTCTGGTAAATCTTCGTTAGTGAAAGCCTTGTTGAATGAATGCGGCGAACGGGGTTTGCGTCTTGTTGAAGTGGCAAAATCTGACATGAAAGACTTGCCGACAATTGTTGAGCAGTTGCGGAATTTACCGCAAAAATTTATAATTTTTGTGGATGACCTTTCCTTTGAAGAAGATGACGATGCCTTTAAAGCACTGAAAGTAGTTTTGGAAGGAAATATTACCGCTAGACCTCAAAATGTAATTGTCTATGCGACATCTAACCGGCGGCACTTAATTCGAGAATTTTTTGATGATCGTCCCCGTCCGAGTAGCGGTGAGGAAGTTCACGCTTGGGATACGGTTCAAGAAAAGCTTTCATTTAGCGACCGCTTTGGTTTAACTTTAACATTCGAGCCGGCAAATCAAGACACTTACCTCAAAATTGTCCGCCATCTCGCAGCGCAAGCCGGCATTAATCTCAGTCAAGAAGATTTAGATTATAAAGCACTACAGTGGGCAACTCGCCATAACGGTCGTTCTGGGCGTACAGCGCGGCAATTTGTTGATTTTCTTAGGGCAGAATTAGCAATAGCCGGTCAGTTGAGCAAAAAAGGTAAGAAGCGTTCGTAAATTGCCTGATTCTTTCCCTAATTTAAGCTTGTAAAATTGCAACTTTTGGGAATAGTTAACATCAACAACAGGGAGGAGAACTAAAAAATGACCGATGAAAAATTCATGAAAATGGCAATCGAAAAAGCCAAAGAAGGTCTAACAAAAGGGCCAACTCCTTTTGGCGCGTGTATTGTCAAAGATGGAGAAGTTATCAGTTGCGTGCATAATGTTGTTTGGCAAAGTACAGATATTACCGCTCATGCCGAAGTTCACGCGATTCGAGAAGCGTGCAAAAAATTAAATACGATTGATTTGTCTGGTTGTGTGATTTATTCCACTTGCGAACCTTGTCCCATGTGCTTTAGTGCTTGTCATTGGGCAAATATTTCCAAAATTGTCTACGGAACCAGCATCGAAGATGCCCAGAATGCCGGTTTCAGAGAGCTAAACATTTCCAATCAGCAAATGAAACAATTAGGAAATAGCTCTATTGAAATTCAGGGAGGTTTTATGAAAGAAGAAAATTTAGAAATTTTTCAAGAATGGGAAAATGTAAAATCTGGAAAATTATACTAAAGACAAGCTTATAAAGTTAAAATATTATAAAATTTAATTTTTAACTTAACTATTTTACAAGGATTAGGCAAACCATTTTCAGGGTAGGTTCGGTTTAAACGATATTCGGGTATTTTCTAGCTCCAATCCCGGAAAAATCTACTCTTTTATTGTTTTGTAAGCAGTTTAATGACATCTAATTACAGAGTGAATGATCAGTTATCTCAAAGGTAAAGTTGCCGGCATTCATAAAAGCACGGCAAATCGAATTACCCTCACTTTAGAGGTAAATCAGGTGGGATATGACCTGCAAATCCCGCCGCGCATGGTGCAGCAGTTGCCGGCAGCCGGAGAAGCATTTCAAGTGTTCACTCACTTACAAATTCGGGAAGATCAACAGGTACTCTACGGATTTGCCTCCGCTGCGGAACGGGATTTGTTTCGCCAGCTAGTGAGTGTCAGTGGGATTGGCGCTCAATTAGCGATTGCCTTGCTTGATACCCTAGGATTGCAAGATTTAGTCCAGGCAATTGTCACCAGTAATACCCGCCAGCTAGCGAAAACGCCGGGAGTGGGGGCGAAAACAGCGGAACGGATTGCTTTGGAACTTAAAACCAAACTGGCAGAATGGCGGCAGCAATCGGGATTAGCGATGCCGGTGCCGGCAGGGGTTGCGACGGCACTTCAAGAAGATGTGGAAATGACGCTGCTAGCGTTGGGATATACCAGTCCAGAGGTAATGGAAGCCCTGTCTGCCCTCTCTGAAGACGCCAGTTTGTCTGAAAACACAGATGCCGAAGCCTGGATTCGCGCCAGCATTGCCTGGTTGAGCCGGCAATAACCTTGCCGGCCTAAAAAACAGTGGTATAATCAAAAATTGCTGCATATATGAAATTGGCGAGAAATCGATGGCACTGACGCAAGAGCGCAAACACGAACTCATGTCTGAGTACCAACGTCATGAAACGGACACTGGCTCAGCAGACCTCCAAGTTGCAATGCTCACCGACCGGATTAATCGGCTCAGCGAGCATTTAAAAGCAAATCAAAAAGACCACTCTTCCAGACGCGGCTTGCTGAAAATGATCGGCGTGCGTAAGCGTCTGCTGGCATACATCCTGAAAGAAGACCACGATCGTTATCGCGCCTTAATCACTCGCCTGGGCATTCGCGGTTAAACAGCTTATGTCATCAGAATCCCCACGGGATCGCCTCCCGTTTGAGCCGGCTAAAAATCGCAAAAAACCGGATAAAAACAGCCCAACCACAGCACCCGCCGCTGAAAAAGCTGACAAAAAGCGTCCGGTTTCTAGGGACGAAACGGCCATCCCAGAGGTGGTGAGCAAACGGATGGCCACTCGCATGGCTCTATTTTGTGGCATCCCGTCCTTCTTAGGGATGTTCACATTTGTTGTCAGCTATTGGATTGTCACGAATAAATTGTTTGAGTTGCCCAATGTAGCCGTTGTGTTAGTGAGCATGGGCTTCTTTGGCTTAGGCGTCTTGGGGCTAACTTACGGAGTAATCTCCGCCTCTTGGGATGAGGAAATACCGGGAAGCAAGTTAGGCTGGAGCGAGTTTACAACGAATTTTGGACGCATGACCGAGGCTTGGCGCTCAGCCCGGAAAAAAACTTGACAGAGTGCCAGCGCTTAGTTGTGCGATGGCGCTTGGCAACAGTCGAAGCTGATGATGCAAATTCCCTGATGATTTGAAGCGCATTTTAATTGCGAACGAGGGTAAAGGGTGATAGCGGAGTGTGCGCCTAGCGCATAGGGTCAAGGATAAAACTGAGATCCGCACTCACCCTTCGCCATTCACCCCTTCATTGTCTTGCGAGGTATGTAGTGCCTGTAGCTGCCGATCCATGCTTTTAACCAGCTGATCAATTGCCGGTAGCACCTCAAGCGATTCTGAAGTCAGGGTTCGATCAAAGCGATTACCAATTTCACTCAGCTTACGTTGGAGTTGCATCGCCAGCTTTAACGCATCTTGACTCAAATCTGCGATTTTTTGCTGTTGGTAAAACTTCAAAGCTTCCCCGCGCAACACCTGAAGGTTTACCTCTTCACCATTTTTACCTGGGGTCACTTGCAATAGCAACAGTAAATGAGTTTTGTTATAAAGCCGTTCTATCTCCACCTGTGTGGCTTGTTGCACCGGCATATAGGGAAGATTGAAAAAGTGCTTAAATTCTTGAACTAACCCCTCAAATACTGGTAAGGGCAAACTTTCGATTGCGGATTGCAACACCCCCTGCTGAGTCCAGAGAACTCGACCGTATTCCGGGTGTCGCTCTAAATAAAGCCGGCCAATTCCTTCTAATAATACCCGCCCTAGCAACTCTTGAATTAATTGTTGAGGCCCTAAGTTGGCAAGCATCTGAATCGGACGCGATAAGTAAAATGCCTGCACTTTCAAAACCGGCAAATCGGATGGCGGCTGTGTGGTTGCCGGTTTCTTAGCCGCCGCCGGCATTACGGGCGGGCGCTGCCCTACAGGCGTTTGCGCCTTCACTTGTTGGCTATTTTGCGGTAAAGGACTCTTTTGCATTTTAGGTGCCACCGGCTGCGGTTCTTGAATAACCGTGGCAGAACCGGAAGCCTTTGCCGGTTCAGTCTGTATTTGCGTTTGCCCCTTATAGTTCAAGTAAGCCGAAAGAAACGACTTGTGCGCCTCAGCAGAAATCCGTCTTGGTACCACTGTGCAATTTAAATTTTTCAGCATTCGGCGGACATAGTTTAAAGCCGAGGCATCTTGTGGATCAACCATCCCCAGTAGCAGGCTTTTTTCCTGCCGCGCTAAGGGCAACACTTGATGGTACAAGCAAACCTCTAAGGAAAGAACACTGTCAATTAACTTAAAAACCTGAGTATTATCCATGAAGAAATTCCTATTTGTTGTGGGTTCGCCCAGCGGGTGCCGGTTGGGTGGCATTGAATTCAACGGGCGAGTTCAGCACCACTTCCCCAGGAGTTTCAGCTTTTCCGGATCTCCTTCAAAAACGCTTTTCTGCAAGAATTCAGGGCGCTGTTTTTATGGCTTAAATCTTTAGAGATTTTTAGGAAAAGCTGCCATTTGTCAAGGCATTTACCAAATCTACGGATTATCCATTTAGGATACCCCGCACTTCAGCTTTCAATATCACTAACCCGAAGTATTTTCGATTCGAGCTATCTTGAAATTGAGTTTTACGTGGCCTATGAACACTCAAACACTATTAACTTAACTTGACAAATTGCTATTATTCTAATATGTAAGAGTTATAAAATCTAGCAAAGAAAAGGAAAATTAACATGGAAAAAAGAAGTGAAAAATACATTTTTTGCCAGCAACTCACTTAACGGGTTGCGATTTCTCACTTATAATATCGAGTCCGCTTAGGGGGAGGAAGGTTTGTGAGGAAAAGTGATCGGTGTTGCCGGCAGGCGATCTCTTCAATCGGCGCTTGTAATATAAATGTTGGGAATCACCCAAATATTAAGCTAGAGAAGCATTTAATGAATCTGCCCGGATCAAGGCAGAGAAGGGTTCCTAGGATCACATTCATCTGCGCCCCCAAATCAAGACAGGGGGGAGAAAGTCGCCGATGTTGAATTGTTCGTATAAACGAGCAAATTGAAATGTGCCTTAGCTGATAAATTTTTCTACCCCCTTCCCCCTCAAACTTGATGGCGACGGGAGAGATGCACCTTAACGCTTCCTTCCCAAAGCTAGGATTCTCTGCAACAAACACCCGAAAGCGACTGAACAAAATGCCGGCAATTCGTGACGATTAAGACACATTCCGCAGCATTTGAGCCGCAATATATAGCTTAGTCCACTCACCGATCACCTGATTAGGTTTAAGCTTCAAAGCCTCCGCAATCGCATGAATCGAGTCGCCGGCTTTCAGCAACTCCAGCAATTGGCGCTGCACTGCAGTCAGACTGTTTAAATATTGCTGCCACTGTGCCGAGGTTAAACCCAGACTGTGTTCACTTAAAGAAGTCTCTAACCAACTCGCCACCAACTCAGGCTGAATTTTGAGTGCAAAAACCCGAATCGCATGGTAGCTAATTTTTTCTCGCAGCCGGTAGACTTGCTTCACCGGCAGCTTTAACTCCTGAGCGATCGCATCTTGAGAACGACCCTGCAAATAGAGTCTGAGCCACTGAACCCCCATTGGGCCGACATTTTCTGCTAAATAAGTTTCAAACTCTCGCTGAACAGAGGTTCGTAGCAGATGTTGTTCTTCCCAAGCTTGCACCTCTTGATGTTGAACACTTGCCTGCACATCTAACAAACTGATAGAACCCTCTGTGTCAGAGGGAGAAACTTCTTCAGACACAAGCCGGATCAATTCATCTGCCGGCACTTGGGTTAAGCCGCCGCGTTGGCACCGGCGCAGATAATTAACAAATCGGTAGACAAGCAGCGGTTGGTTGCGAACAGGTCGCATACAATACTCTTCGGTAGTCGCGAGTACCAGTGCATTACGCAGACGTGCCTCTTGGGTACACTGAGCGATCCAAGAAATTTGCTGCTGCATATAGCGATCACCCTGCAACATTTCTTGAATAACCTCTTGCACCACATCCACCACCGAGCGCTGACGATCACGACTGAGCGCCACCCAAGTGCGAATTTTTTGGCGTAGCAGCACCAAACTGCCTAAGCGCTGGATGAGATGCCGGTATGCCTGAGCCGGTGTGACTCCCAGATAGCGCTGGCGCAAAATCCGGTAGCGGAAATCCATCGCTTGCTGAGCCAGAGCCAGTTCGGGCAGAGTTAAGATTTCAAATCGCGCTACATTTTCACCCACTAACCAACAGATAATACTTTCATGGGTGCTTGTGGCATAGTTTGGGCAGTCATTCGCCAGTCGTAATCGCCAATCTTGTGCTATTTGTTCAGCCAGTTTCATTCCGGTTGCGCTCCTCACACGCGTGTTGAGCAACTGCCCAACATCCCCGATTCTAAGCTTTCTCCACCGAGGATCGTGAGTATTTAAATATAAAATTCCACAGGGAAATTTTTCTATGAGCGGTGAGAAAAGGGCGCTTGGATGGCCGGCTCCAAACTTTCAAGAGTCAACATTCAACCTCGACACTTTCTGACAATTTTCCCATTTAAATTCTCTGTTGTGACAGCCCAGAGGGAGATTCATCAAGGTGGAGTTTAATCGCTTTATTTTTCAGATGCTCTTGCACCCATTGCTCAAACATTTGCTCTTGAATTTCCTGTCTTAGCGGCCCTTCTAGGGAGGCCGGCTGCCATTGCTCAACGCGCAACAAGTGATAGCGCCCTTCAACTTCCACCGGCCCAATTAAATCGCCAATCGTCGCCCCTTCAATCGCTTCTCGAATTGGCTCTGGCAGTTGTCCCATCATCACTAACCCCATCATCCCATTCATAAGGCGTTCACTGCCAATCGAATGCTCTCTCGCTAAGGTTTCAAAGGGCCGGTGATCATCAATGAGTTGCCGCGTCAATTCCTCAGCCAAATTTTGATCGCTGACAACGATGCGAGAAAGAACAACTTGATCGAGTCGTGTTTTATTTTCCTTAAAGTATTCCTCAACTTTGGAAGCTGTCACTTCCGCCTTGAGCTGAGTAAGCTTCATGCCGGTGAGCAATTGCTTACGAAAATCCCTGTAGCTGAGGCGCTGGGTTTGCAGCCATTCCTCAAAGCTTTCTGGCTCAATTAAGCCATTTTTGAGCCGGAAATTAATGATCGCTTGCTCGATGCGGAGGGGATCGATTTCTAAGCCGGCGCGGGACTCTAGTTGTTGTTCCACCAAATGTTGCCGCAGAATAATTTGAATCGTGCGCGACAGATCGCCGGTGGTGCGTAGGTAACTAATGGCTTGACGCAGAGAAATCGGTTGATCGTCAATGGTGAGGAAAGTTTGGGATTCCATACCTGATGGGGATGGCACAACAACAGCGTAAAGGTGAATTCTACCCACTCTCTGCCCCGATTTCGGGTGGCCGGTTGGCGTTGTCTCCCCGCAATTGAGTGGAGTTTGCGGGAAAGCCATCGCAATTATAGGGGGCAATTGAGGATTTTGGACGGTTGTTCGCACAGATAGATAGGCAAATTGCTTCCCAGCAAGGCAAATGCAGTACAAAAAAGAGGGTTTAAACCCATAAATGACTAATTGACAATCGCCCTTGAGACTATTGACGCTAGGCCCGCAACCCTTTTGGAGGCAGGGCTAATTTATTGTGGTGAGAGAAAGATTAGGGTAGTGTGAACGCCTTCCCATTTACCGCCAATAACAATCGTGGACATCAAAGCTCTTTTCGATTCTGCCGCACAAGATTATGACCGCACTCGACGTCAATACATTCCGTGTTTTGATGATTTCTACAGCACTGCACTCGAACTCATTCCTCACAACAGTCAAGCCCACATTAAAATACTTGACATTGGCGCTGGCACGGGGCTGCTATCTGGCTTGGTTGCGGCTGCCTTTCCACAAGCCAGCATCACTTTGTCCGACATTTCATCCCAGATGTTGAGCAAGGCACAAGAGCGTTTCGGTTCAAATCGCAATATTGATTACTTGGTTTTGGATTTTATCAATGCGCCAATTGTCGGGAACTACGATGTTGTCATTTCGGCTTTGGCGCTGCATCATACACCGCAAGATCAGTTAAAAAGGGTGTTTCAAAAGATTTTTGGTGCGTTGCAAAGCGGCGGTTATTTCATTAATGCAGACCAAACTTTAGGCACCACGCCGGAGAACGAAGAAAAATATGCTCAGGCTTGGCTCAACGGCGCTAAAGCCAAAGGTTGCACTGACCGCGATATAGAAGTTGCTATCGAGCGCATGAAAGCAGATAAAACAGCTACTCTACAAGACCAACTTAATTGGTTGTCCGAAGTGGGTTTTGTTCAAGTTGACTGCTGGTATAAAAACTATCGTTTTGCCGTCTACTCCGGCCAAAGACCGGCCTGATAATCGTCAACAGCCGGCTAACAAGGCACAGCACACCCCGTACTGCCTCCCCAATGGGGGGTTTGGGGGGAACGTCCCCAAGGTCTTTCTGACTTCCCTCCAGTCTATTTGAGAACCGCTCTATTGAAGACAGCAGCCTAATTACCGCTAGCCAGTAGCACGCTGCGCTTTAGAAAAATTGCTATGACCCCTAACCTGAGAAAGCCCGGTTCTTAGCTACCATTAGTGTGATATGACAAGGAGCAAGAACCCAAGATGCCTCAAGACCGCTTATCCACAGGGATTCCAGGTCTAGACGAAGTTCTTTATGGAGGCTTAGTCCCCAACAGAGCCTATCTAGTCCGGGGTGGCCCTGGTGCCGGCAAAACCACCCTCGGACTGCACTTTCTAGCTGCCGGTGTTGAAAATGGCGAGAAAGCTCTGTATATCACCCTGGGAGAACCCGCAGAGCAAATCCGCCGCAACGCCGAAAAGTTGGGTGTTGATACGAAAAGCATGGCTTTTCTCGATCTCAGTCCAACCTCAGACTTTTTTACTGAGGTACAGACTTACGACCTCTTTTCTCCTGCGGAGGTAGAACGAGAACCCACCACTCAAAAAATTATTGACGAAGTCGAGAGCTTAAAACCTGATCGGGTGTTTCTCGATGCCATGACTCAGTTCCGCTTCCTCTCTAGCGATGCCTTTCAGTTCCGCAAGCAAGTGCTTTCATTTATGCGCTTTCTCTTGGAACAGAACGCTACAATTATGTCCACCTCAGAAGGCAGCGAGAACGCTCCTGATGACGACCTGCAATTTATGAGTGATGGCGTTATTCACCTGAACTACGCTGCTGAAGGACGCACCGTTCACGTCACCAAATTTCGCGGATCGGACTTCCGAGGAGGCCGGCACTCAATGCGCTTGACTGGAGGCGGCATGGCGGTATTCCCCCGCTTGCAACCTGGAGCCTACAGCAGGGACTATGTACCGGAGCCACTTTCGTCTGGGGTGCCAGAACTCGACGAACTGCTGCACGGCGGATTGGAACGGGGAACCATCACCATTGTCACCGGCCCGACCGGCGTTGGCAAAACCACTCTGGGACTTCAGTTTATGAAAGAAGCTGCCGGCAGAGGCGAGCGTTCGGCAGTCTACACCTTTGAAGAAGCTGAAGAAACCCTTGTGCAGCGCTGTGAATCGGTTAATATTCCAGTCAGCGCCATGACCAAGCGGGGAACGCTTTCCATTGTCCCCATAGAGCCAATGCACTACACCCCTGACGAGTTCGCCCGTCAAGTTCGCCGGGAGGTAGAGCAGAAAAAGGCACGCATTGTTATGATTGATAGCATCTCAGGCTATCGGATTTCTCTGCGAGGCGACGACCTGGTTAGTCACCTTCATGCGCTGTGCCAATATCTAAAAAATATGGGCGTGACAGTCATCTTAGTTAACGAAATGGCCTTTGTTACGGGTGAATTTCGCGTCACTGAGATTGGAATGAGCTATATTGCTGATAACATTGTCTTCCTTCGTTATCTAGAAATGGAAGGCGAAATGCGTAAAGCAATCGGGGTACTCAAAAAACGACTGTCTTCCTTTGAGAAAGCCTTACGAGAAATTGAGGTCACACGCTATGGAATTAAAGTCGGTAGACCCCTGCTTGAACTTCGCGGTCTCCTGAGCGGTAATCCAGAATGGATTTCCAAAAAAGAGAGATAAATGATGGCAGAAACTCCGCTGATTTTAGCTCTTGATCGCAACCGGCGTAATTTAGAACTGCTAGCCAAATTTCTCGGAAAGGAAGGATACCAAGTTCTCTGCGCGACTAGCTTAGAAGAGTTTGAGCAATTTTTAGAGCGCAAAGAAGAAATTGGAGTGGTTTTACTAGATATTTCCGGTTTTGACCGGAGTATTTGGGAACACTGCGAGCAACTGCAAGCCGCACAAATTCCTTTTCTGGTACTTTCCCCAAAGCAAAGTGCGGCAATTCAGCAGGAGAGTTTCGCACATGGAGCACGTAATATGCTAGTAAAACCACTCGTGGCAAACCAATTACTCGGCCTCATTCGCAACCTGCTGGGTGAGTAAATATGACAAGAATTTTACTGCTCTTAGAACACAAAGAAAACCGCCGGCTGCTGGCACAGTGGCTGGAATCGTTTTACGAGGTTGGGTTACCCGATTCGGATCAACAGCTGGAAGAACGCTTTGATTTGTGCCTTTTGGACGGGCCGGCAACGGAGCAGTGGAGGCAGTGGCTGCAAGAGCGAAAAGCATCTGAGCAGCCGGTTTTTCTACCTGTTCTCCTCATCGTTTCCCGTCCAGAGGTGGGAATGGCGACTCGACATCTGTGGCAAGGCGTTGATGAGTTGATCACCAGCCCAATTGAAAAGGTAGAATTGCAAGCTCGTGTGGAAATTATGTTGCGAACCCGACAGCTTTCTTTAGAACTTCATGAAGCCAACAAGCAACTGGAAGAACTTAATATTCTTAAGTCGCAGTTTTGCTCTATGGTATCCCACGAGTTTCGCAACCCGCTTACCGTTATCTACTCTTGTGCACAGTTACTAGAAATTTACGATGAACCCTGGCATCGAGAGAAAAGAATCGGGTATTTGCGGCGAATTGAAGACGCGGCTCAAGGAATGACCAAACTTTTAGACAATGTTTTGGTTATCAGTCGTTCTGATTTGGAGAAAATGGAGTGCTACCCAGCACCGCTCAATCTCCAAGAATTCTGCGTTGCTCTGATGGAAGATATGGCGCACACCAATGCAAGCGAGCCGTCTACGGTTGCTAAGAACCAAAACCGATTTACGTTTGTTTGTGAGGGTCAGTGCAGCCTTGTCATGCTCGATAGAAACTTGCTGCAACATATCCTCACTAATTTAGTCTCAAATGCGATTAAATACTCGCCCCAAGATAGCAATGTATGCTTGAATGTTGTTTGTGATGGGGCAAAGGTGATTTTTCAAATTCAAGATCGGGGAATTGGCATTCCTCCAGAAAGTTTACCCCGATTGTTTGAGTCGTTCCATCGTGCTAAAAATGTTGGGAAGACTCCGGGTACTGGACTAGGGCTGTCAATTGTGAAAAGGTGTGTGGATTTGCACGGGGGAGAGATCGAAGTTGCAAGTGAACTGGGTGCCGGCACTACCTTTACTGTTACGCTGCCTTTGACTCCTTTCAACAGTCCTTCAATGTGCATCAGTACAGATGCCGGTGGCTCGCGCCAGGAGTAAAAATTTAGGCGCGTTCGCTGTGACGTTCGCGCTTGCAAATTTGAGATTTTAAAGTAGAAGTTTACACACTTAAACGCTGTTGCTAAATAAAAGCCCTCTCTATTTCTAGAAAGGGCTAAAGTTTGGGATGACAATCAAGATGCAGTAATCAAGATAGGATGCGTGTTAAAACTTTTATTGCCCGGAATTCGCCGGCTCACCGGCACCAGAGGTGTTACTCGGTTGGGTTAAGGTCGCGGCACCAGAGCGGTTAGGGGAAGCGTCACTCTCAGCATTGCTGGAGGTGTCTGTATCCGTTCCACTGCTGCTTTTCGGCTCAGTTTGTGTGGGAGCTTCTTGGTTCACTGAATTGGGAACAGTGATATTGATGTTTGGCGGCGTGCTAGGAGCCGGCTGTGTTTCTACGGGAGCTTGTTGGTTTGAGGGATTGGGAACTGTAATATCGATATTTGTTGGAGAACTCGGTTGTGGCTCAGCCGGCTGAGGAACGGGAATCGCTCTTTCAATAATTGTGGTTTCTCTTTCCGTAGAGCGAATAGGCGCTTCTGCCGGTGAAGGCTCGATGGCGCGAGGTGCCGTTGTGGGTGCAACAGCCGGGTTAGGAGCCTCATTGCGCTGATTCTGGTAGTATACGGCACCCAGAGCCAAGCCAATGAGAGAGGTGAGGATGATGCCGAGTAACAATCCACGCGCGGCAGTATCGTTCTCACGAACTCGCTGAACCTCAGCTTGTTGGGAGTTCTCAACAACTCGCCCATGCACGTAACCATCGTGATAAGCCGCTTTTTTGGCAGGGTTTACACCGTTAACTGTTTCAGTGGTTCGGGTTGTGGTGTTTTGTGTGTGGATTACAGGATCGGTATGAACTTCTCTCTGAACTTCACGGCTGTAGTTATTTGGATCGTTCGGTTTCATAATTATCCTTAGTAGAACTCGTCAAAAAATTTTTCTGTTTTATAGATGATCGTCCCCGACCTCTCGAACAGCTTTAATATTAAGCAGTTTGAGAACCTTTTACATTCAAGTCACGCTGAACTTAACTTTTAAGCTTTGCTCAGCAAGCTATCTGTTTGAGCTGATTAACATCATAGGTTAACGACCAGCTCAGCCGTATCAGCCCCAAGGGAGATTTGCAGCCGAACCTTCAATAACAGGTATATTCACTGATTTAATCTTGTCTGAATCCCGTCTTTATCAAGCTCAATAACCTTAAAAATACTGAATTCAATCAGGGAAATAGGGCTTCACTTTTTGCCTGTTGATTGGATCTCAATTCCGTACTTTTAACCCAGCATCTACCTTGCTTCCTCTCTCTCTAGCTAGAGATCGATTCAAACGTAAAGAAATTGAATAAATTAGTGGAAGCAATCACTCATCTTTCAAGCACTTAACTTCCCACTTTCAACTTCAAACGCAAAAAGCCGGGTTTCAATGTACAAATTGGAACAATTTCTTGAATAAAACGTCGCAAAAAAGTTTTATGCTTGTTTGTATTCAATGATTTAACTCAACCGTTAACCTCGCAAAAAACCGGCAGTTAACTGTGTATAAAAACTTACTACTCCAGCACAAGAGAAGCAAAGCACAGCTTTCTGTGAACTTGTTTCTGGTGAAGCTAATGCGTCTCTAATTCACTATTTTAAGGAGGCAAATTGAAATCCCCCATGCCTCTCTCCCTCTCTGGTCAAGAGGGCGCACACACTCTTGCGCCACTACTTCTGCATTTCAATAGAAAAACTTATTGGCGTAGCAGCTTCCTCGTGAAATGGTTGCTTCGCAACAAAAAAGCCCGCATTTGCGGGCTTAGTTTATGTAGCGGCAGGTTTGAAGTTACCGGCTACGATGCGTTTATTTGATTTAGCGTCTGGCTAGCTTCTTGCTCAATTTCCGCAGGCGAATTGATTGCGGCGTGACTTCCACCAGTTCATCTGGCCCGATGTATTCCAGCGCCCGTTCTAAACTCATGTCCACCGGCGCTTGCAACTGCACCAGTTCTTCCCCACCAGAGGCGCGGTGGTTGGTTAACTGCTTTGTCTTGCAGAGATTCAACTCCAGGTCTTGAGGCCGGTTGTTTTCACCCACAATCATGCCTTTGTAAACCCTCGTACCGGGAGTGATAAAGAATACACCCCGATCCTCAGCATTTTGCAAGGAGTAGTAGGTGGCGACGCCTTCTTCAAAGGAAATCAACACACCATTCCGACGGGCAGAAATATCGCCGCTGAGAGGCCGGTAGTCAAGGAAACTGTGGTTCATGATGCCGTCGCCGCGAGTTAGGCGCATGAATTCACCCCGGAAACCCACTAAGCCACGGGCGGGGATAACAAATTCTAGCTGGGTGCGACCGTTGCCACCAACGCGCATATCCTGCATTTCGCCTTTGCGCTGGCCAAGTCGCTCAATGCAACCGCCAACGGCTTCTTCGGGTACGTCGAGCACTAAGCACTCGAAGGGTTCGCAAGGTTGGCCGCTGACTTCGCGGTAAATGACTTGCGGCTGCGAAACTTGGAACTCGTAACCTTCGCGGCGCATGGTTTCGATTAAGATGCCCAAGTGCAGTTCACCGCGACCGGAAACCTTGAATTTGTCGGGGGAGTCGGTTTCTTCGACGCGCAGGGCGACGTTGGTTTCGAGTTCGCGGAAGAGACGATCACGCACTTGCCGCGAGGTGACCAAAGTGCCTTCTTGACCGGCAAACGGGGAGTCGTTGACGGAGAAGGTCATTTGCAAGGTCGGTTCATCGACCTTAATTAGGGGCAGCGCTAGCGGTTCGTTGGGGCAGGTAATGGTTTCGCCAATGTTGGCGTTCGCAAAACCGGCAACTGCGACGATATAGCCGGCGGATGCTTCTGCCATGTCAATCCGCTTCAGCCCGCTAAAGCCCATCAATTTGGTGATTTTACCCTTGACAATTTCACCTGTTTCCGTAACAAGCGCGGCTTGTTGGCCGGCTTTGATCACGCCGTTATGGATGCGACCGATTACGATCCGCCCCAGGTATTCCGAATAATCGAGGGTGGTGACTTGCAATTGCAGCGGCTTGCTGGGGTCAGCGACTGGTGGCGGCACATGATCGAGAATCGCCTCGAATAGGGGTTCCATATCCACCCCTTCGGCTTCCAACTCTTTTTTGGCGTAGCCGCCTAACCCGGAACCGAACAGATAAGGAAAATCACACTGATCCTCGTCTGCGCCTAATTCGATAAACAGATCCAAAACTTTATCAACCGCGCCGTAGGGATCTGCCTGACCCCGGTCGATTTTATTCACGAAGACAATCGGGCGCAATCCCTTTTCCAGCGCTTTTTTCAGCACGAAGCGGGTTTGGGGCATTGGGCCTTCGTTGGCATCCACAATGAGCAGACAACCATCGACCATGCCGAGCACCCGCTCAACTTCGCCGCCAAAATCGGCGTGTCCGGGTGTATCGACGATGTTGATCAGAATGTCTTTATATCTGACGGCTGTATTTTTGGAGAGAATTGTGATGCCGCGCTCACGTTCAATGGCGTTGGAGTCCATAACGCAATCTGGTACCTCTTCCCCTTCGCGGAAGATGCCGGATTGTTTAAGCAGGGCATCAACCAGGGTGGTTTTGCCGTGATCGACGTGGGCGATGATGGCGACGTTGCGAATGGGAAGACTCATAGTTGCGTCGGAGACTGAATTGCTGTCGGTATGACGGAGCAGTTTGGGTTAAATATTCTTAATAATTGTAACTTATTTGTGGCGTAAGTGAGCCGGTCAAGGGGATTTTAGGCCGGCTGTAAATAACCATTTTGCTGAGTATATATACTTTGCAGCTCTCGCACTGCCGATGCCGGTAGTAAAGATTTGATTGCTTCTATCAACCGCAACCAGGCGTGGAGTTGGGAAAAGCGGCGAGTTTGCCTGAGCTTTTGGGTGTAAAATGCACCCCAAAACTCCGGGGCTTGATAATTGTTTTTCTGCCAGCGCTTACGCCACCGGAGATAATCTTGAGGCGTAGGCGGCTTCACTCCCACAACCGGCGGCAAATCTGCGTAGCTAACAAACCGGCTAAAGCCTTTTCCCACGACCAGGATGACGTGCGCCCAGCAGCGGATTTTAAGAATTTTTTCAGGTTTAATGTTGAGCAGAAGGGCAATGGCTTCGGCGCTAACAAATCGATAAAGCGCATGAGCAACCGTTGCTTCCTGCAGCGGTGTTGGTATCATTGTAGATGACTCCCACTTTGTGGGTAATTGTATTGATTAAGTGATCGCCCTTCAGTTTGCGAGGCCGGAGGGTGATTGCTTTTATAATGATTTCTAGAATAGCCGAAATCTCGACTATATGTCAAGAGGCGAATTGGTCAAGTTGCGAATTAAGGAATTTGCCGCGAAAGAAGGCTGGACGCTCAAAGAAGTTTCTGAGCGTTCAGGAGTTCCTTACAGTACGGTTAAAACTTATGCCGTCTCTGCTGGGATGACAATGGCTGATCTGAATGCTTTACTAAAGCTGGCGCGGGCGTTTGATGTGCTGATTGAAGATTTATTTGAGATTGTAGAGCAGTAGGCTTTTTTGGGCATGGGGCATAGGGCATGGGGCATTGGGCATGGGGCATTGGGCATAGGGCATGGGGCATTGGGCATAGGGCATGGGGCGAGGCTTCGCCAACAAGAACGGTATGGGCAAGGCTTCGCTAACCTAAAGGTATGGGCACTCATTCCTCAAAACTCCTTTAGCCCAAAAATCATCACTCAGCACTCATGTAATTTGTGGCAAGATCAAAATCAGCCATCAAGCAAATCATCGGCTTTCCTTCCACCAATACTGTACAAATCTCATGCTGAAAACAACACTTAGTGGGCGTTACCACATCATCAGCCATTTGGGAGGCGGGGGATTTGGTCAAACTTATCTAGCTGAAGATCGGCAGCTACCAGGCAACCATCAGTGTGTTGTCAAGCAACTCAAGCCGCAGGCAAACGATCCGGCAACGTTGCAAACAGCGAGACGTTTATTCGATACCGAAGCGCAAGTTTTGTATAAGTTGGGGAAACATGAACGAATTCCTCAACTTTTTGCATATTTTGAAGAAGCTCAAGAATTCTATTTAGTACAGGAATTCGTTGAAGGGCGCGATTTGGGCAAGGAACTCTCCCCTTCTAACCCCGGTCAAAATGGAGTTACTGGCGGAAGTTTAAGCGAGGATGAGGTAATTTGCATATTGCAAGATATTCTTGAAGTTTTAGAGTTTGTCCATCAGCAAAATGTAATTCATCGGGATATCAATCCTAGCAATATTATCCGGCGCAATAAAGATAGCAAGTTAGTTTTAATTGATTTTGGCGCGGTTAAACAAATTACCACACAAGTGCAGCCGGCAGGGCAGACGTGTGTGAGTGTGAGCATTGGCACTCCGGGTTATATGCCTAGCGAGCAAGCTCATGGGAACCCTAAACCAAGCAGTGATGTTTATGCTGTGGGAATTATTGGGATTCAAGCACTGACAGGCTTGCTTCCTCACCAATTTGAAAAAGACGCCGATACTGAAGAAATTATTTGGCGAGAACGGGTATCTGTTAGTCCTGAACTCGCAGAAGTTTTAGATAAAATGGTGCGCTATGATTTCCGGCAGCGCTATCCTTCTGCGTCGGAAGCGCTGCAAGCACTTAAAGAGTTGAAGAAGCCGGTTTTGCCAACAAAGCCGGTAGGCGGGGGGCTGCCGGTTAAAGCGAAAAAATCGCAATCGAAGCTGTTAATGATTTTAATTTCTCTGGCTGTCGTAGGAGCAGGCATTGGATTAGCTTCGGTTTCTATTGTTAATTCTATCCATTCATCCAATGCGAATGATTTATATAGTCGAGGAAACACCCTTTATAATTTGAAGCGTTATGAAGAAGCGCTTGAGTCTTACACAAAAGCGATTAAAATTAAACCTGATTATGCGGAAGCGTGGAAAGATAAAGCTAACGCATTGTCGAGTTTAAAACAACAAAAAGAAGCCTTAGAAGCTTACGAGAAAGCAATTCAAATTAAGCCTGATTATTTAGAAGCCTGGATCGGAAGAAGCTATCTTTTAGATAATTTAAAACGGTATGAAGAAGCGATTGCTTCCTTTAATGAGGCGTTAAAAATTCAGCCGGCTTATTCAGAAGCCTGGAATGGAAGAGGCGAAGTGCTGCTGAAAGTTCCGCGATATGAAGAAGCGATTACTTCTTATGAAAAGGCGATTGAAAATAAACCAGACTATTATGAAGCTTGGTACAATCGGGGATGGGCGTTGCATAATTTACAGCGATATGAAGATGCCGTTGCTTCCTACGATAAAGCGGTTGAATTCAAATCTGATTATTACAAAGCCTGGTATAATCGCGGTAATTCACTCCTCAAATTAAATCGCTATAAAGACGCGGTTGAATCTTATGATAAAGCAGTTCGCTTAAAACCAGACTATTTTCAAGCCTGGTATAGTAAAGGCAATGCACTGAATAATTTGAAACGGTATCAAGACGCAATTGAACCGTATCAAAAAGCAGTTCAGTTAAACCCCGATTCTTATGAAGCTTGGTACAACTTAGGCTGGTCACTGCATCAATTGCGCCGGTATGAAGAAGCTTTTGGATCTTATGATAAAGTGATTCAGTTGCAGCCAAATGATGCCCAAGCTTGGTACAACCGAGGCAATGCGCTGTATAACTTAAAGCGGTACGAACAAGCGGTTAATTCTTATGACAGCGCAGTGTATATCAAGCCAGATAACTATGAAGCTTGGTACAGCCGGGGTAATGCTTTATTTAACTTGAAACGATACGAAGATGCAATTGTTTCTTATGAAAAAGCGGTGCAGTTAAAACCGAATTTTCAAGAAGCTGTCAAGGCACAAAAAGAGGCAGAAAGACAGTTGGAAGCAAGCAAGCGGACTATTTTGGAAGAAAAAGATAAGAAAGATGAGTTGAAAGAAAAAGATAAGAAAGATGAGCCGGTGGATAATAATCAGGCGCTTAAGTTCTAGTTAAATTCAAGTAATTACTTCGGTATGGGGAGATAAGTCGGCGGAATTTTGCGTCTTTGCTTCGTAAAAATTGTGAGAGGATCGCCAATTGTTGTCACCTTCCAAGGGGGTGATTCTAGCTGACGGGCGGACAGTAAAAATGGGGCCGAACGCATCATGCGCTTGACCATTAATTTGGGTGGAATAAACGCAGATAAAAAAGGTTCGTGAACGCTGCCGGCATACAGATACGCCCCATTTTCTAGCCATCGTCCGCCGACGGTTTCGGGGTCATCTGGAGTGGTTGCAGACCAACTATGGATAAAGTGAACGGCTGCGGGAAATTTCAATTTGGGAACATCATCAACAACAGCTTGACCTTTACCGACATTGAATGAGGCTTTATCCCCACTAGAATTGACAAATACTAAATCAAATTCCCATTCCCTAGCTGTTAAATCCCGCCATTTCTCAAGATCAGCTTGAGGTTGCTGCACCGCTTGAATTTTCACGCCTATGTTTTTTAACTCACTGGCTGCTAAACTCATTTCATATTCGAGCCATGAGCCTTTTTGCTGATAGCTATTATACAGCATTGCTGTTTTAGGTTCAAGAAAAATAGCACACATTGCTTGATAAACAGCCCGCGCCGGCGAACCGGCAATCCAACCAGCAACCGCCCAGCGTTCACCATTTTTGTTTCTGGCTAAACCGTCCGTTACGGCTAACTGATCTTTGGCATTTTTAAGAGATTGATATTTCACACCAAGATCGCGGACAAGGGTAATCGTATCAATAGAATCCCCAAGTTTTTTGTAAGGATAGCCTGTTTGTTTAACAGTATTTTCAATACTCGTTTCTAAACGCTGCATTTGTTCAGCACTTAGGGTATCATTCGGTTGTCCAAAATTATCTTCTAGAAATACTAAAGGTTGACCACGATCCGCAGCCAAAGCGACGGCTGCCGGCCATGCAGGGTCATTTTGTGAAGTAATAACAACGCCTGGGGGTTCCCATCCTAAACGCTTCCAGGCTTGTTTCAGCGATTCCATATCCGTTGCATTCCAAGCAGCCGCGACAGCTTGAAGCATAGAATTTTGCAAAGTTTCACCCTTTGGTAAAGAATCTTTAACTGCCGGCACCCGAATCACCTCAGCCGGCTCAAATCGCTGCAAAAACATCGGTGTATACTTGTTATCTTCAATCAAAACCGGCCAACGCCCTTCGAGACTCCACTGCCTAATTGCAGCAAGGAATGTGGCTTCATCAGGAACTAATACAACACGATTTACTGTTGAAATTTTACTGTTCAGTGTCGCAATACGGAGGCCACTTTGAACCGGCCAAGGTTCTTCTAAAGCAGATGCCGGCAAAGCAAAGGGTCGTTTTGAATTTTCATTTGAACTGAATAAAACAAACACTAAGCCTAAAAGTAACGTAAAAACTAACAATCCAAGAAGCAGCCGTTTTCTCATAAAAGTTACCTCTAAAATTTTTGAAATTTTTTGGCAAGTAATCGTAGAAATGCAGAAGGAAAAACAAGCATTTGCTGCCTCCAAACCCTGTATGGCGATTTAAATAATGCACAGCTTTGTCACCGGCATCTCATCTGGCATTGAAAATATCGCTTGTTTGTGCGTGTGTCAAAGTGGCGATCGCACCCCAATGCCTAATCGCCCACGCTTTATGAAGAAAAGTAGCAATTTCCCTGAAGCTCAAAAACTCTGTGCCAGTATCAAACCAAGTCATTCACCCAAAGAGGGCCGGCAGCATCCCTTCTTCTGTTGTACCAGTTATCGTGCCCTTTAGACTGTAAAATAATAAATCAACATGGGCGAGCATCCAGACTTTTCCAACCACGGCTATCAGGTTATCCGAGAATTAGGGCGCAACCGGGAAGCAGGACGCATTACCTACTTGGCGACTGCGCTTAATCACAACCAACAAGTTGTAATCAAAGAATTCCGCTTTGCAATGACCGGCTCTGATTGGTCGGGTTATAAAGCCTATCAGCGCGAAATCGAAGTTTTGCAACAGCTTGATCATCCCCGCATCCCTAAGTATCTCAATTCCTTTGAAACATCAGCCGGTTTTTGCCTGGTGCAGGAATATAAAAACGCACCGTCTTTAGCCGAAAGACATAGCTTTACACCCGAAGAAGTTAAGCAAATTGCCGAGTCTGTATTAGAAATTTTAGTTTATCTGCAAAAGCGTGTCCCCTCAGTTATCCATCGAGATATTAAACCCGAAAATATCTTGGTTGACGAGCAATTTAATGCTTATCTCATTGATTTTGGATTTGCCAGGATTCGCGGCGGGGAATTGGCGATGAGTAGTGTAGCTGCCGGTACCCCTGGTTTCATGCCGCCAGAAGAACAATTTGGTCGCAGTCTCACAGAAGCATCAGACCTCTACAGCTTAGGAGCAACCTTAATTTGCCTGCTCACCGGCACCCGTTCCGTTGATATTGGCGATTTAATGGATGACAACTATCGCTTTAACTTTAAAAGCAAAACTTCCCAAATCAATCCCCGCTTCACTGATTGGTTGGAAAAGATGGTTGCCCCGAATCTCAAACAGCGTTATGCCAATGCCGGCGCTGCCTTAAAAGCATTAAAGCCGGTGAAAGGCACAGCCACTGCCCTAGAAATTCTGGGAAGAACCCTACAACAAAGAAAACTAGCTATCACTATTATTGGGGTAGCAACTATCACCCTTGTTGGTGGTGCCGGTATTATAAAAAATTTCATAACTTCCATGCCGGCCCATCTGGTCAGCCGATTGCTGGAGAGGAAGGAATGTATACTTTGCGATCTCAGAAATGCTGAATTGAGGGGTGCCGATCTGAAGAATGCCTACTTGATGCGTGCCAATCTGAGGGATGCCAATCTGATGGAAGCCTACTTGATGGGTGCCAATCTGATGGAAGCCTACTTGATGGGTGCCAACCTGATGCGTGCCAATCTGGAGGATGCCTACTTGGACTTTGCCCAGTTGGACTATGCTGACTTGAGAGGTGCCAACCTGATAGGTGCCAAACTAATGGGTGCCAACCTGATAGGTGCCAATCTGGAGGATGTTAGGCTAATGAAGGCCAATCTGATAGGTGCCAAATTGAGGGGTACTAACCTGAGAGAAGCGTCTTTAAAAGATGCCGACCTATATCGTGCTGATCTAAGGGATACCAACCTACAGGATGTTGATCTGGAGGGTGCAAATCTGAGGGATGCGAACCTGGAGGGTGCTAACCTGACGAATGCTAACCTAACGAATACTACCTTGGTGGGTGCCAGACTGAGCAATGCCAACCTGACGAGTGCCAACCTAGAGGGTGCCAACTTGGCAGTTGCCGATCTGAGGAGCGCCAATCTGGAGGGTGCCAATCTGAGGGGTGCCAACC
Organism: Microcoleus sp. FACHB-68; assembly: GCF_014695715.1. Lineage (NCBI taxonomy): Bacteria > Bacillati > Cyanobacteriota > Cyanophyceae > Oscillatoriales > Microcoleaceae > Microcoleus > Microcoleus sp. FACHB-68. The sequence continues at coordinate 1,039,466 of NZ_JACJOT010000008.1, read as the reverse complement.
TCCATAAAGCAATCATGCCGGATGGTACACAACACAAGTAGGCATCTAGTCCAAATCTCTATCGGTGAATGCAGGTAGGTCTGTGAGAGGCAGCGCTAAAATTATTAAGCACTGTTACGTGATGCCTCCATGTCCCACCCTGCTGAAAAATCAGACGCCCTGCTTGGTGTATCTAAAAATGGCCACAACCCCGATCCTCAACAGGGGGGTGGAAACACGATTCGCATTCGGGGTGCGAGGCAGCACAACCTGAAAAATATTGATCTGGAGTTGCCGCGAGATCAGCTAATTGTGTTCACAGGCGTCTCTGGTTCCGGCAAATCTTCCCTCGCTTTCGATACCATCTTTGCAGAGGGACAGCGCCGCTATGTGGAATCTCTCAGCGCTTATGCACGGCAATTCTTGGGACAGTTGGATAAGCCCGATGTCGATGCGATTGAGGGTTTAAGTCCGGCGATTTCGATTGATCAAAAGTCTACTTCCCACAACCCCCGCTCAACAGTTGGCACTGTAACAGAGATTTACGATTATTTTAGATTGCTATTTGGGCGTGCCGGCGAACCTCATTGTCCTCATTGTGATCGCAGCATTGCCCCCCAAACGATTGATGAGATGTGCGATCGGATCATGGACTTGCCAGATCGCACGAAATTTCAAATTCTTGCCCCCGTTGTCCGTGGCAAAAAAGGCACCCATAAGAAACTTTTGTCAAGTCTCGCTTCAGAAGGATTTGTTCGCGTCCGCGTTAATGGAGAAGTGCGCGAACTTTCTGACACGATTGAATTAGATAAAAATTACACTCATACGATTGAAATTGTCATTGACCGGCTCGTAAAAAAATCCGGGATACAAGAACGTCTTACAGATTCTCTGACAACTTGTTTGCGACACTCTAATGGCATTGCCATAATTTTAATTAATGAGCCGGCAGCCGATTCACCTTTAACTCCCTCGAATCAGAATGGAGAAGAAAAGCCGGCAAATAACGACCAAGAATTAGTATTTTCTGAAAACTTTGCTTGTCCAGAACATGGGGCGGTAATGGAAGAACTTTCGCCCCGATTGTTCTCGTTTAATTCGCCTTATGGTGCCTGCCCAAGTTGTCACGGTTTGGGGAGTTTGCGAAGATTTTCTCCTGAGATGGTGGTGCCGGATCTAGAAGCGCCGGTTTACAGTGCAATTGCCCCTTGGTCAGACAAAGATAACTCTTATTATCTATCTTTACTTTACAGTGCCGGTAAAGCTTTTGGCTTTGATATTAACACGCCTTGGAAGCAACTAACCACTGAACAACAGCACATTTTACTGCACGGTTCTGAAGAAGCTATTTTGATTGAAGCCGATTCTCGTTACCGCAACGGGCAAGGCTATCGCCGGCCCTTCCCTGGCGTTATTACTATCTTACAGCGTCAGTACGATGAAACTTCTTCAGAACTGCAAAAACAGAAATTAGAACCCTATTTAGTCGATCAAGCCTGTGAAGTTTGTCAGGGAAAACGTCTCAAAGCAGAAGCGCTTTCTGTACGGTTGGGAGGTTCCCGAATTACCGATTTAACCGGCACTTCTATCAGCGAATGTTTGGAACGCACGAATAACCTAAAATTAACCGAACGTCAAGCAAAAATTGCCGATTTAGTCGTGAGAGAAATTCGCGCACGGCTGCAATTTCTTCTTGATGTCGGTTTAGATTACCTGTCATTAGATCGTCCCGCCATGACCCTTTCAGGGGGGGAAGCGCAGCGAATTCGTCTTGCTACCCAAATTGGTTCTGGACTTACCGGCGTTCTCTATGTTTTAGATGAACCGAGTATCGGATTGCATCAACGAGACAACGGACGTTTGCTGAATACTTTAACAAAATTGCGGTCTTTAGGAAATACTTTAATCGTCGTCGAACACGATGAAGAAACCATTCGCGCAGCCGATTGTATTGTCGATATTGGCCCTCATGCCGGTGTTCATGGTGGGCAGATTGTTGCAAAGGGCAGTTTAGAGACATTATTAGCCGCAGAAGATTCCCTCACCGGCGCTTATTTATCGGGGCGCAGGGTGATAGAAACCCCAGGGGAAAGAAGAGCGGGAAATGGCAAAAAACTGCAAATCAAAAATGCTTACCGTAATAACTTAAAAAATATTAACGTTGAGATTCCGCTCGGCAAGCTTGTCTGCGTCACCGGCGTCTCCGGTTCGGGTAAATCTACCCTAATTAACGAACTGCTTTATCCAGCATTGCAGCATCAACTCAGCCGCAAAGTTCCCTTGCCGAAAGAATTGGATGAGATCAAAGGACTCGACGCAATTGATAAAGCAATTGTAATTGATCAATCCCCCATCGGTCGCACTCCTCGCTCTAACCCTGCCACTTACACCGGCATCTTTGATGCCATTCGTGCGGTATTCGCAGAAACCATTGAAGCGAAAGCCAGAGGTTACAAACAAGGACAGTTTTCTTTTAACGTCAAAGGCGGACGTTGTGAAGCTTGCGGTGGGCAAGGGGTGAATGTCATCGAGATGAATTTTCTGCCAGATGTGTATGTACAATGTGAGGTGTGCAAAGGGGCGCGATATAACCGGGAAACCCTGCAAGTGAAGTATAAAAACCAATCAATTGCTGATGTTCTAAATATGACGGTTGAAGAAGCTTTAGAGATGTTTAAAAATATCCCTAAAGCGGGAAGCCGGTTGCAAACTTTAGTGGATGTTGGCTTAGGGTATATTCAATTAGGACAGCCGGCACCTACCTTATCTGGTGGGGAAGCACAGCGGGTAAAATTAGCAACTGAATTGTCTAAACGGGCAACTGGAAAAACCCTCTATTTAATTGATGAACCGACAACCGGCTTATCATTTTATGATGTTCACCACTTGCTAAATGTGTTGCAACGCTTAGTTGATAAAGGCAATTCAATTTTAGTCATTGAACACAATTTAGATGTAATCCGGTGTGCGGATTGGGTGATAGACTTAGGCCCAGAAGGTGGAAATAAAGGTGGAGAAATTATTGCAGAAGGAACTCCTGAACAAGTAGCGAAGAATTCCCATTCTTATACAGGACAATATTTAAAGCCGGTGTTGCTACAACATCCGCCGGCAATTCAGATTAATAAGGAAAAGCTGAAAAAGAAAGCTTAGATTGCGTTCCTCTTATAGTAGGTTGGGTTGAGGAAAGAAAACCCAACAAACCCCTAGAGGAAAAGATGCCGGCAGCGGTTAAAGAAAGATGGGTAGAGCGATAGCGAAACCCATCCTACAATTCTTGATAAAAAAACGTTTGCCGGCAAGGGTTAAACTTTAAAACTCAGGAATTTCAAGTTTGCTGATATTGGTGCCGGCATAATGTTTGTAGATGATTTCCGGGCTATTTCCCACTAATCTAGCCACATCTTTGGCATCTAAACCATTCTCAAGCGCTAGAGTAATAAAAGTATGGCGAGTGTTATATTGAGGACGATAGTGGGAAATTTTTCCCTCCCTGGCTAGCCGAGAGACAATCCCCTCTTGATACTTCCCATGCACCGTTGTCCCTTTCCAGCACATTGCGCTAAATGTATGGGCGTTAATTTCCCCTCCCCTTAACGCTGGAAAAACCAATTTTTCTGACTCACAAATCTTGGGCTTAATTGCACTTAACAATTCTCTCAAGGGTTTATTACAGGGAAATTTCCGGGGTTTATGATTTTTAGTATCCTTACGAATTTTGGAAGAAGAGACACAAACCACAGCCTCAGAAAAGAGAATAAACGAGAAATCATCCGCTATATGTTTCCATTGCAAAGCAACCGCTTCACTGGTACGGCAACCCGTCATAAACAAAAATCGCACAAATGACGCATAATGCCGGTAAGTCGGGTGTGCTTCAAATGCTTTGATTATTTCCTCTCTTTCGCCAACTGTAAAAGGATCGATTTCCTCTTTTTCTGTGGTATCTATAATTTCCCCTGCCATTCCTTTGAAGGGATTTGAAGGGAGCAATTTTGAACTGACTGCCCACTCACAACAGGCTGCTAACTGTGTGATTACCCGTTTGGCTGTATAAGCAGAATTATTGGCCGCTAGATAGTCACGAATGGCTACACTATTGGATTCAGTCAACTCTTTATAGGGTAATTTATCAATATGTGACGCGATGGTTTTATAGTTGAGTTTGAGAGTGGTTTCACTCACTTTAGGCTTCCTATATTCCACATATTTAGCCCACAATTCAGCTATATTGACCGCCACTTGAGGCTGTTCTATAGACTGTATTAGGGTTAAGTGTGTCGCCGGCTTGTACTTTCTTAGAGTTGAATCGAAATTCCCTGAGATGATGTCTAATTCTATCTGACAAGCTTTAGCCTCGGCTGTTTTACGGTTCTCTTCTGTGTCGGCTAGCCCTAGGGTTAAGTATTTTTGCTGTCCTTCATACATTTGGCGGGGGAGTCGTAACCGCAAACGCCCTTGAAAGGATTCTATCCCTACAGAACCTTTGGACGCTTTCTGTGTCGTGTCCATGCTCTAACCCTGACTATGAAGTGCTATGGCGCTAATCATAGTCAAACCATAGTCAAAATTCAAGGAAATTTAGGGACAAACCACCTACAGCTTAACCCTGCCGGCAGTCCTAGAAGTGCTATGGCGCTAATCATAGTCAAACCATAGTCAAAATTCAAGGAAATTTAGGGACAAACCACCTACAGCTTAACCCTGCCGGCACGACTGCCATCCGCAAATCATAGTCAGCCATAGTCAAAAATCAAGGCATTTCAGGGACAACAAGCCCACCGCTAAATCCTGCCGGCAGGACTGCCATCCGCAAATCATAGTCAGCCATAGTCAAAAATCAAGGAAATTTGGGAAAAAACAGCCGAAAGAATTGCGTTGCCGGCAAGACTTCAACGCCTAAAACCCTGCTATATCAATCTTTTTAAACGGAGAGGGTGGGATTTGAACCCACGGTGAAGTTACCCCCACACAGCATTTCCAGTGCTGCGCCTTAAACCGCTCGGCCACCTCTCCAGGTGAAAATGGGCTTTTTGTTTATTTGCCACATTTGCCACAGGAAAACTATATTAGCAGAACCCTGGTGAGTTTGAAAAGAGAATTCTCAAATTTATTTTTTTGCCCCACTTCCGCACCGGCTAGATCGGGGTGCCGGTTTTGTCGTACTCTCTACTCAGGCCCATAATAGATGAGGGCATGGGGCATCGATAATAAATCATAGAGAATGCTCTCCCCCTCCCCCACTCTTCCCTAGCCCCTAAGTCTTTCTATTAAAATCTGATGACTCGCTCTCACAAAATTACCATTCACAACCGGCAAACCGGCAAGCGTCACGTTATTGTGGTGCCCGAAGATCGCTACATCCTGCAAAGTGCCGAAAATCAAGGTGTAGAACTGCCCTTTTCCTGTCGCAATGGGGCTTGCACCACCTGTGCGGTGCGCGTGAAAACCGGCGAAATTTACCAGCCAGAAGCAATGGGGCTATCTCCTGATTTGCGGAAACGTGGCTACGCCTTGTTGTGCGTCAGTTATGCCCGTTGCGATTTAGAAGTGGAAACCCAAGATGAGGATGAAGTTTACGAACTCCAATTCGGGCGCTATTTTGGCAAAGGTAAAATTCGGGCGGGCTTGCCTTTGGATGAGGATTGAGGATTTGGCACCGCAGATTCCGCAGGTGAAACGCAGATGGGTTTCATCGCTAATTCTTTATGTTTTAGGGCTGTTTTCAGCTTTGCTTCTGATTGGCTGTGAAAAACCGGCACCCCCGCAAGGATTAACCGTTAATGTTGAACGGGTGGTTAGCGGGCAAACTTTGGAGATTGCCGGCACTTCTGGGACATTCGAGCGGGTGCGGCTAATTGGCGTTGAGGCACCCGATTTGAAGCAGCAGCCTTGGGGAATCGAGGCAGCAAAACGCTTAGAGGAAATGATTCAAGGACAGCCGGTGTTGCTAGAGTTTGATGTTGAGGAAAAATATTGCTACAAAGAGCGCTGCACTCAGTTAGCTTACGTGTGGCAAAATGGGCAGATGCTCAATGAGCAACTAGCAAAAGCCGGTTCTGTGCTGGCGCTGCCGCGTTCCCCCAACTCGAAATACACGGAACGTCTCGCACACGCCCAGGAATGGGCAAGACTCATGGGGCTGGGCATTTGGAACCCAGAAAACCCGATGCGCCTGACTCCTGCAGAGTTTCGCAGTCAAAATCAGTCATAATTGTGCATTGTTCTTCATCAATCACCCATCATCCATGACTGATGTCCAACTGAAAATTTTCTTAGATATCGCAACAGAAGCAGCACTGGCTGCCGGCGCAGTGTTGCAAGCTTACTGGGGCAACTTAGAGGAAGTTCAAGAAAAAGGGCGTCCTGGGGATTTGGTGACGGAAGCGGATAAAGCCGCTGAAAAAGCAATTTTGGAAGTTTTGCAGCGTCACGTACCCGATCACGGAATTTTGGCAGAGGAAAGCGGGGCGTTGGGAGATACCACCGGCACCTACCTCTGGGCAATCGATCCCCTCGACGGCACCACCAACTACGCCCACCAGTATCCCTTCTCATCTGCCTCTGTGGGGCTGCTGATTGACGGGGTTCCTCATGTGGGAGCGATTTTTGACCCCTTCCATAATGAATTATTTAGAGCCGGCAAAGGGCTGGGTGCAACGCGCAACCGACGCCCCATCCAAGTGTCCCAAGCCTCATCGCTGAGTAAAAGCTTACTCGTCACCGGCTTTGCCTACGACCGGCGCGAAACCACCGATAATAACTATGCCGAATTCTGTCACCTCACCCATTTAACGCAGGGAGTACGACGCAGCGGATCAGCATCCCTCGATTTAGCTCATGTTGCCTGTGGGCGTTTAGATGGATACTGGGAGCGAGGTTTATCCCCTTGGGATGTAGCAGCCGGTGTAGTCTTAGTTGAAGAAGCCGGTGGGCGAGTCACCGCCTATGATGACAGCCCTTTCCAAATCCGCTCTGGCAGAATTCTCGCAACCAACGGTCAAATTCACGCCGAGCTAAGCAAAGAATTATTACAAGTTCCTAGCCTAGCATCTTGGGGGGATGCTGTACCTTCGAGGAATCACTAATGCCGTGAATTGGGTTCACAAGGTACATTAGAAACAATCGATAGGCAGCGAAGTGGGATGGCGCACCATGTCTTTTCAAATTGAACAAGGACTATTTAAGTTTGACTTTACGGATCATCACGCCATTTTAGGGGTTCCTGTTGATGCGGAGTTTAATGACATCCGCAAGCGGTATCTCAAGATTGCTCGTCGCCTGCATCCTGATAGTTGCAAGGCTGACAATGAAGCGGATAAACAGCTAGCCAGCGATCTATTTTCAAAGCTAGTGAGTCCCGCCTACACGAAATTCTCCAATGAGCGTGAACGTGCAGAATATGGTGTCCTTTTAGGGTTGATGGGTAAGCGCTGTCTTCAAGAGGCATCTAAAATACAACTTCACAGCGATCTAGCAAAACAGTTATCTAAAGCAAGTGAGTTTGAAAAAGCTTACAAAACTTTGGTAGCAAATTTAGCAGAAACTCAGTATCAATCTTTATCGCAAACCCTAGACGTGATCGCCCAAATCAGTGAACTCAATATGGTTTATCTGATGCGGCAAGAAAGCAAAGGCGGAGTTGTTGGGCAAACCCAGCAGACTCAAAAGCCGGCGGCAACAGGGGTGCCGGCAACTTCAACTCGCCCCCCAGCCGCAGCTTCCACGACTGCCCCCCCACCGCCACCGCCTCCAAAAGCAGAGTCACGGGCGGAAGGATACTACCGGCGTGCGGAAGATTGGATGAGCAAAAACAATTTGGCTCAAGCCATTATCGAACTGCGGGACGCCCTCAAGCTTGAGCCGAATAATAGTCGGTGTCATGGCTTATTGGGGATGATTTATTTGAAGCAAAATCAGGCAACAATGGCCAAGGTTCATATTAATAAAGCCTTGCAGTTGAACCCTGAAGAGAAAGTGGCACTAGATGCAAAGAGATTGCTAGAAAAGCCGCCTCAAAAAGGTGGAACCAAGGGTGGCACATCCAAAACGCCGCCGAAATCAGGTAAGCCCGATCAACCCGGTGGTGGTATCTTTGGAGGGTTGTTTGGAGGTGGCGGGAAGAAAAAATAATGGTTTATCAACCACCAACCGGCGCGAGGGATTTATTACCCCTCGATGTGGCTCAAAAACACTGGATAGAAGAGCGCTTGCGAACGGTTTTTCGCCGCTGGGGCTATCACCGAATTATTACTTCAACCCTGGAGCGGTTGGACACGCTGATGGCTGGGGGTGCTGTCCAGCCATCGACTGTAATCCAACTGCGCGACGCCGAGGATGAGGTGCTGGGGTTGCGCCCAGAATTGACGGCTTCCATTGCCCGTGCGGCGGTGACTCGCATGGCGGGGGCAACCTATCCCCAGCGCCTTTACTACAATGCCAATGTGTTCCGCACAGCCGGCGAAGGCATTCACGGCGGGCAACAGGAGTTTTACCAAGCTGGGGTGGAATTGCTCGGTGCTGCCGGCGTGATGGCGGATGCCGAGATTTTGCTGTTGCTATCGCAGTGCTTGCAGAGTTTGGGGCTGAACCAGTGGCGGGTGATTTTAGGGGAAGCCGGCTTGATGCAATCGCTGCTTGCTGCGTTTGAGCCGGCATTGCAAAATCAGGTGCGGCACGCAATTGCCCATCTGGATCGCATTGCCCTAGAAACCTTGCCCCTCTCCCCAGATCAGCGAGAACGAGCGCTGTTTTTGTTCGATTTGCGGGGACGCCCTGCTGACGTGCTGCAACGCGTCAGTCAATTGAACTTGGATGCACATCAGCAGCAAATTGTCAATAATCTCAAATCTCTGGTCGAATTACTGAACGAGTCGTCAGCATTTCCAGTAATTTTGGATCTGAGCTTGATTCAAACCTTCGACTACTACACCGGCATCGTCTTTGAAGTCGTCAGCGAAAGCGAAACAGGACAGCAAGTCTTAGGCCAAGGCGGACGCTATGACCAACTGCTGGGACTGTATCATCCTCAAGGGGAAACCTATCCGGGGATTGGCTTTTCGCTAAATATTGAAGACTTGCACACCTGTTTGCTGCCAGGAGGTCAACTGCCGGCTTATACTGTGCCCAGTGATTGGTTAGTCGTGCCGGTGAGTTCCCAAGCGGATGCTGCTGCCTTTGCCTACGCCCAAAAACTCCGGCAAGACGGTGATTTAGTTCGGGTTGAGCTAGATTTCGGGCAGCGAGAAACACCGGAAGCCGTGCGAGAATACGCGCAGCAACGCCGCATTAAACAGATTGCCTGGGTCAAGGATGCCGGTGAACCGGAAATTGAAACGTTAAGCTAACGATTAAGAACTGCCGAGAGAGGAAGAACACTGTGCCGCACACGATTGTTACAAACACCTGTGAAGGCATCGCGGATTGCGTTGATGCCTGTCCAGTGGCTTGCATTCATCCCGGCCCTGGTAAAAATACGAAGGGAACGGATTGGTTCTGGATTGACTTTGCAACTTGTATTGACTGCGGCATTTGTATGCAGGTGTGTCCTGTAGAAGGAGCAATTGTTGCAGAAGAACGTCCTGAGTTGCAAAAGACACCGCAATAAGTTTTGGGTGTCTGAGTGTATTTGTGACGCAGAGGGATGCAAAGGTTTTTAAAGAAAAATAGAAAGAAAACTCTTGTATCCTTCTGCATTCAAAACTCTTGCTATGATTGGGGAATTTTTAACCACAGATAAACACAGATAAACACAGATGAATGATTGATGTTTATTTGTATTTTCATCTAAACAATAAACCTTTGGGATAAATCTAAAATCTATAGACCCAATGGCATCACACCAGTAAGCTTATCTGCGATTATCTGCACCTAACCAATAAACATTGCTCATATCTGCGTTTATCTGCGTGCATCTGCGGTTAAAAAAATAAACCTTTGCCACCGGCTTTCTCTTAATGCTGGAAAAATTATAATGATAGACCTGCTGCTAGTCATGACTGTGGGGTTTCTTGGCAGTTTTGGCCACTGTGTAGGAATGTGTGGCCCCCTAACTGTGGCATTTTCTCTGTCGGGCAAGTCAGAAACTCAGCCTAGCTGGCAGCAACAATTTTATTTTCATTTCCTATTAAACTTCGGGCGAATTATCAGTTACGCCTTAGTCGGTGCCGCTATTGGGGCATTAGGTTCTGCCGTTATAGCTAGCGGTCAATTGGCCGGCATTGGTAGCGTTTTGCGCCGGCTGATTGCTATTTTCACCGGCATCTTGCTTGTGTGGTTTGGCTTGGTGCAGATTAAACCAGAATGGTTGCCACGCCTGCCGGTGTTCCACCCACTGGCAGAAGGAAACTGGCACAACCGGCTTCAGAAAGCAATGCTCAACCTCTCCATGCAAAACAGCTGCTGGACGCCGGCATTATTAGGACTGGTGTGGGGTTTGATTCCCTGCGGTTTTCTCTATGCTGCCCAAATTAAAGCCGCCGAAACCGGCAACCTCTGGATGGGTGCGGCAACGATGCTGGCGTTTGGGCTGGGAACGATGCCTAGTATGCTCGGTGTGGGTGTTTCCGCATCGAGATTGAGTGCCAGCCGGCGCAGTCAACTATTTAAGCTAGGAGGCTGGGTGACGCTCACTATCGGCATCCTCACGCTGCTGCGGACGGATGAAATGGTAGATTATACGGGTCATGGAGCATTGTTGTGTCTGCTTCTCGCCTTAATTGCCCGTCCCCTCAGCCGGTTATGGCCGGCACTCCTGCACTACCGTCGCGCTTTGGGTGTGGGAGCGTTTGTGCTATCGGTGGCTCACACATTTCACATGATGGATCACACCCTAAACTGGAATTTTGACGCCCTCTCATTTATGTTGCAGCAGCATCAGGTGGGAATGTGGGCCGGCATTTTGGCGCTGGTATTGATGATCCCGCTAGCACTGACCAGTTTTGACCGTGCTATGAGTTATTTGGGCACACGCTGGCGACTGCTGCACCTGTTAAGTGTGCCGGCGTTTGTGTTGTGTGCCGGTCATGCTGTGCTGCTGGGTTCTCATTACTTGGGGGCGTTGGAATGGACTTGGGGCAGTAAACTGAATGCAGCTTTACTGGGAGCGATTACACTGGCTGTATTGCTGGTGCGGTTGCGCCTGTTTTGGTCAATTCTGTTTTTAGAAAGATTTTATGCACCACCGTCTCAACGCTAGTCAATTTCTAGTGGGTTTACTGCTGTTTTCTTCTGCACCGGCTCTCGTTGTGCCGGCTTTGGCACATAATGTTGAAATTTCTGGGGATGTTGCTGCAACTTTTCATTTAGAACCGAATCATAACCCGAAAGCTGGAGAGCCGGCTAAGGTTTGGTTTGCCCTAACTCGCAAGGGTGGCGCAACGATACCGTTGGAGAAGTGTGATTGTCAGTTGGCTATCTATTCGTTGCCTCGTGCTGCTAATGCTAAACCGCTGATGATGCCGGTTTTAAAAAGTATTAATGCTGAACGATATAAGGGAATTCCGGGTGCTGATGTTGTGTTTCCTAGGGCCGGTTCTTATGAGTTAGAATTCAGCGGTTCTGCTAAGGGTGGGGGGGATTTTCGGGCTTTTCAGATGAAATATAGGGTTAATGTGAGCCGGTGAGAGGCAAAGGTTTGATTTTTTTAACCGCAGATAAACGCAGATAAACGCAGATGTAGGCGGAGTCTGTTGTTGGGTATTAGGAGATGAGCGCAGATGTATGCGGAGTCTGACTTTAGGTATTGGGAGATAAGCGCGGAAGCCGGGATTGGGGGATTGGGGGATTGAGTGTTTTCTTTCCTCTAATCTCCTAATCCCGGCTAAAACTGATGTTACAGGCTGGACATGACTTCCCGTGCTGCTGCTAGGGTGCGGTTAATGTCGTCGTCTGTGTGGGCGAGGGAGGTGAATCCAGCTTCGTATTGGGAGGGGGCGAGGTAAATGCCGTGTTCTAGCATTCCGCGATGAAATCGGCTGAATTTGCCTGAATCTGACTTTTTGGCGTCTTCGTAGCTGTGAACCGGCCCAGCTGTGAAGAATAGGCCAAACATGGCGCTGATTTGTCCTCCGCAGGCGGCATGGCCGGTTTCGTGGGCGATTTGCACTAAGCCATCTGCGAGTTTTTTGGTCATTTTGTCAAGCTGCTCGTAGGTGCCGTGTTTTTGCAGCAATTCTAAGGTTTTGATACCGGCTGTCATGGCGAGGGGGTTGCCGGAAAGGGTGCCGGCTTGATACATTGGCCCTGCCGGTGCGACCATTGACATGATATCTTTGCGTCCGCCGTAGGCTCCGACGGGTAAGCCACCGCCGATGATTTTACCGAGGGTGGTTAAGTCGGGGGTAACGCCGAATTTTTCTTGAGCGCCGCCGTAGGCGATTCTGAAGCCGGTCATGACTTCGTCAAAGACGAGCAATGCGCCGTTTTCTTGGGTAATTTCGCGCAACCCTTCTAAAAAGCCGGCATCGGGGACAATGAAGCCGGCATTGCCGACGACGGGTTCTAAAATGACGCCGGCAATTTCATCCGGGTTTTCCGCAAATAAGGCTTTAACGGCTTCTAAGTCGTTAAAGGGCGCTGTGAGGGTGGTGTTGGTTGCAGATTTGGGGACGCCCGGAGAGTCGGGTAAGCCCAAGGTGGCCACCCCGGAGCCGGCTTTGACCAAGAACATATCGGCGTGTCCGTGGTAGCAGCCTTCAAATTTAATAATTTTGTCGCGGCTGGTGAAAGCCCGCATCAAGCGTAGGACAGACATACACGCTTCTGTCCCGGAGTTGACAAAGCGCACCATTTCAATACTAGGAACGGCATCGATTACCATTTCTGCCAGCACGTTTTCTAGCACTGAGGGGGCACCAAAGCTTGTGCCTTTTTCTAAGGCATCGTGTAGGGCGCTGATCACTTCTGGATGGGCGTGACCGCAAATTGCTGGTCCCCAGGTGCCGACGTAGTCGATATATTGGTTGCCGTCAACGTCCCAGACGTAAGCGCCTTTGACCCGATCAAAGACGATGGGTTGACCTCCGACAGATTTGAAGGCACGGACTGGGGAACTGACGCCCCCTGGCATGAGTTTCTGGGCGGCGGCGAAAATTTCTTCTGATTTGGTGGTGTTCAGGCTTGTGGTAATCAAAATTTATCTCCTCTATCAGTATTGTTTAATATAGGGCAGACGGCGCTGTCTACCCTACCGTTTTGTTTTATTAAACGCAAAGTCACAGGCTTGATGAATGATGGCTTAGGGTTGCGCCGGCACGAGAAACCCGCTTTGATTCCCGCTACATTTTTGCAGAATTGTTTTATTTTATAATCAACTTTCGTGTTTTAAATTTTAAATATTCTTTACATATCTTTAGTGGGTCTAAGTATAGTAGAATAAGTTGTCCGGTGGCCGGGAATCTTTAAGTACAAACGCGCCCCGAAGTTTTCTGTATCGTTTGAACTTGTGTTTATTGCCACTAAACCTACAATCAATTTATGCCTACTCCTGAAGTGACGCCCTCATCCCAATCTATCCCTGTAGAGAAAATTCGCTACAACGAACAGGGGCTGGTGCCGGCAATTGTGCAAGATTATCTTGATGGCACGGTGTTGATGATGGCTTGGATGAATCGGGAATCTCTGCAAAAAACGCTGGAAACTGGAGAGACTTGGTTCTGGAGCCGGTCGCGTGCAGAATTATGGCATAAAGGCGCAACTTCGGGTCATATTCAGAAAGTGCGATCCCTCCGTTATGACTGCGACAGTGATGCGTTGCTGATTAGCGCTGAGCAAATGGGGGACATTGCTTGCCATACAGGCGAACGTAGCTGTTTTCATCAAGTAGACGGGCAAATTGTAGCGCCGCCGGCTGATATGTTGTCTCAGGTTTTTGAGGTGATTTGCAACCGGCGCGCTCAGCCGGTTGAAGGTTCCTATACGGCGACGTTATTTGCCGGTGGTGATAACAAGATTCTCAAAAAAATTGGGGAAGAATCGGCTGAAGTGGTGATGGCTTGTAAGGATGATGATCCAGATGCGATCGCCGGCGAAGTTGCGGATTTATTTTACCACACATTGGTTGCTATAGCGCACCATCAAGTTGATTTGCGAGCCGTTTATCAGAAATTGCAAGAACGCCGACGCTAGCTAAGAAGTAGCGCGAAAATTGGCAATTGATAAGAATTTCATTTGTTACAAAAAATTGACCCCAAGGATTAGTTTCTTTGAGGAACAAGCCGGTCGAGATACTGCAAAATAAAAATTGTGAGGCCGACACTCAGGGCTAAGGCTACCCACAAGCTATCAGCAAATGGTCTCGGCAAATCTAGCGCCCAGCCGCCTAAAGGGGGGCCAATCATGTAGCCGACTGCCCAGCAGAGGGAGTTGATAGACAGGTAAACGCCGCGCAAAGTTTTGGGGGCTAAATCGACAACGAGGGAGGAGGCTGCGGGGGTGTAAGCGACGGTGGCGATCGCCAAGACGGCGAGTGCTAGCATTGCCCAAGCGATGGGGTAAGTTGTAGTGATGCCGGTGATCCCGATCAGGGTAAATCCGATTGCCCACAGCAATGCTGAATAGATTAATGACTGGGGATGACTAAAGCGCCTCAAGAACCGGGCTACCGGCATCTGACACACAATTAAAAGGGCAATATGCCAGGTAAACAGGGCGCTAATAGTTGCCGTTGAAAATCCTTGATTGCTGTCTTTAACGGATACAAAGTTGCTGAAATAAAGGGGCGCAGTGGATTGAATTTGGGCGATATAAGTGGTAAATAAAATGTTAACGAGGACGTAGACAAGAAGCGCTCGATCTTGCAGTGCGATCTTCCAGCCATTATTGAGAAAATCGCTGAATTTTGTTTTTTTATCTGTGTTCGTTGATTTTAGCTGCGGAGTGGGAATGTTTGGGGTTTGAGTGGCGGGTTTCGCTGCCGGCTGATAAGTTTCTGAAATTGCTACCCAAATGACGCCAAAGAAGACTAAGAAGGAAATGCCGTCAATCACAAACAGCAGCCGGTAAGCGCCGGTGAGTGCGATCAAAGCGCCCCCGAACACTACCCCAAATTGCAAACCTAGACTATCTCCTAGTCGGGTTATGGCATAAGCTTCATGACGGTTTTCGGCAGTAGTTAAATCTGCAATAATTGCTTCGGTTGCCGGCCAGTATAAACCAACACCGAAACCTAAAAGCAAGTTACCAACAACTAAGATGGGGAAATTATTCGCAGATGCTAGGACGAATGATGCGCCGGCACATATCAAACACGAGAGTAAAAGTGTGCGCCGGCGTCCCCATGCCGGTGAGTCTGCCCAAGAACCGCTAAATATGCGCCCGAAAATGCCAGAAACTGATGCGCTGCCTAAGGCTATTCCTACGGCAGTTTTTGTTAAACCTACCCGATCTGCAAAAAAAATGGGTGCGTAAAATAAGGTAAAGCCGGTGCCAATTCCTGATAGTAATCGACCGGCTACTAAAATCCAAACTTGGCGTTTTAGCTGAGGTATCCACGAGAAAAGTTTTTGTTTTAGCAAGGATTTCATTGAGTAAAGTTAGTTAACCAATAAATTTTTTTTAACCGCAGATAAACGCAGATAAACGCAGATGGGTTAAGGGTTGGGGTTTCAGATAAAGTGGGGGATGGTAAATTTTTGTAAGGTGTTTATGGTTAATAAAGGCTGGTAAAATTTTAATCAGGCTCATAGATCGATGTTAATTGGGCTGTGCTTCTGCCGGCGTGGGGAATGCCACCCTTGTGAGTAGATATTTACAAGCTTGCTATGGCTACACAGACGACGCTCATCATCATAGGGATAGGCATTGCGCTGAGTACACTCATCCTGGGACTGATTTTTGCATATTACCGCGCCGGCTCGCGAAAAAAGCCTGGAATTCAATATTACAACCAGGGAATCACTAAGGCTAAGCGAGGAGACTGTGCGGGAGCAATTGCAGCTTTTAATCAGGCATTGCAAGTAAATTTCAATTTAGTAGAAGCTTACATCGAGCGGGGAATTCTGCGGGCTAAATTAGGGCAACAGCAAGAAGCGATTGAAGATTTTACTCACGTTATTACCGTAAATCCTACTGGTGCCGGCGTTTATATGAACCGGGGAAATGTTCGGGCTGATATAAACGATATGCAGGGAGCCATTGAGGATTATCGCAAAGCTGCTAAACTATTTTTTGAGCAAAAAGATCAAGCTAATTACCGGCAAGCACTCAGCGCGTTTAAACAGCTACAGCAACAGCAAAAAGATCCAAGTAAGGAAAGCAGTTCCTCTCAAGTTGCTGAAGAAGTATTCAATCAAGGATTATACAACGTTAAAACAGGCAATTATAAGGGAGCCATTGAAGATTTTAATCAAGTATTGCAGCTTTATCCTCAATCCGATAAAGCTTACTATAACAGAGGAATGGCTCGTTTCAAACTCAGCGATCATCAGGGAGCAAAGGCAGATTTTAATCAAGCCTTACAGATTAATAGTAGCTATGCAGAAGCTTATTTGAGCCGAGGCAATGTTCACCGGAAACTCGGTTCTTACCAGCCAGCGATTCAAGATTTCACGCAAGCATTACAACTTAAACCTAATGATGCTCACGCGTATTATAACCGAGCGCTCACTTACTCGGAACTTGGAGAGAAACGCCGCTCGCTAGATGATAAACGCAAAGCTTTAGAAGATTATCAAAAAGCGGCAAATTTATTTTTTCAGCAGGGAGATATGGTAAATTATAACCGAGCGATGAAGAATTTACCGGCAATAGAGGCAGGGGAAATCGATTCGCAGCCGGCACAGAATCCTTCTAGCTTACCCACTTCAACAACTTCCTCTAGAAACGCAGATACAGAAAATCAGAGAAACTTACCAAGCCTTAAACTAGAAAGGAAACTCATCAACCTTTTAAATGGTAATCGCAGCGCGGCTGAGCGATTAATCGAACAGACGAGATATAAAAATCCTGGTAAATCAGAGAATTGGTATTGGGAAAAAGTGATTTATGACTTGGATCGTGATCGCCGGCAGTAAAATCATGCAGCAGTTGCCACACCCCGCATCCAGAGAGCCATCACTCATTTCACTAAGTAATAATTTCTATTGATAATCAAAAAAATCTGTGACTTGCCTCACTCATTTAAAAATACCGGCATCGTTGAAGAGAAAGTAGATGCCACCCTGAAGAAAGCTACGAAGCGCAGAAACACTGCTAGATTGTCTCTTCAAGTAACTGTAGCACTTTTTACATTTATCTAAAAGCCCGCATTGTAAACATTGTGAGGGTGAGAAGGCCAATTTTTTATAAAAACCAGGATGATTAGCGTTAACAAAGAATTTAGGATTGCTAGAGTCACCACCGGCAGGCGTCTCACGAGCGAAGAACCTTTATAACTCCGTAAATTCCCCGATAACCGGCAACAAATCGTGATTTTCACAGGATTGCTCTGAGTGCTGCGTAAAATTGATTAAAGTACAGCCATAACTCAGGGAGCATCTCAGTTTGGCAAAAACATCGTTCCTCCACCAAGTGTTATCAAAGTGTTGGCAGTATGGGCTGCCGGTGCGCTGCCCCCAGATGGAACCCATTCCCATTAAATGATGTACCTGCCATCCACTGCCAAAAACCCTCATAGCTCAGATGACGCTGTGGAAATTTACAGTCACTTTTTCTATTACCGGGGAGTAAAAAAGGCTCAGCAAGGAGATTACAGAGGAGCAATTGAGGACTGGAATCAGGAATTGCAGTTGCATCCTGATTTTGCTCCCGCCTACTTTGATCGGGGCAATATCCGCCGCAAACTGAAAGATCCTCACGGTGCCATTGAAGATTACACCGAAGTTTTGCAGATTTCTCCTGACTGTGCCGATGCTTTCTTCAAGCGAGGAAACGCCCAGCGTGAAGTCGGAGAGAATGAAGGCGCTATCGAAGATTACACTGAAGTGCTGCGGCTCAATCCCTACTTTGCAGAAGCCTACAATAATCGAGGCAATGCCCGCCGTGAATCAGGAGACGCTCAGTGTGCGATTGAAGATTACGACAAGGCTTTGCATCTCAATCCCTACTATGCCAAAGCCTACTACAACCGGGGGCTGGCTCATCGCCTCCTGGGAAAATCTCTGGCAGCCATTGAAGACTACAGCCAAGCGATTCGAGTCAATCCTGACTATGCCAAAGCTTACTACAATCGGGGTTTCATTTACTGCGATTTGGGAGTTAAGCAAAAAGCCCTCACAGATTTGCAGCACGCCGCCAATCTGTTTTTGAAACACCGGCACCTGACAGCCTACCGCAAAATTATCGCGGATATTAAAAACTTAGAGGGTTAAAGCGGCGATTTTAGGTTGTTAGATTTTGGTGTGCGAAGCCGGCAACCAATGAGCCATAACATATAAGGTTGAGTTGATTCCTAAGAAGTAGATTTTTTATGAGTGTGGCACCGTTTCTATTTGTAACCGATTTAGACAATACCCTCGTCGGGGATGACGACGCGCTAGAAGTCCTCAACCGGCACCTGAGTCAACACCGGCAAGCGCACGGAACTAAAATCGTTTATTCTACCGGGCGATCGCTCACCAGTTACCGGCAGCTAAAAGCGGAAAAATCGCTCCTCGATCCGGATGCCTTAGTCACATCCGTAGGAACCGAAATCTACCATTCCAACGATGATACGCCCGATCCTGCCTGGGCAAACGCCCTCTCCCAAGCGTGGGATCGGGATTTAGTGGTTGCTAGCACTAGCCATTTTTCCGATCTTGTGCCTCAGCCACAACCTGAGCAACGCCCGTTTAAAGTCAGTTATTTTCTCACAGAAGAAGCTGCTGTGGAGGTGCTGCCTCAGTTGAAAAGTGTGTTAAAAGAGCGCGGTTTAGATGTCAAGCTGATCTACAGTGGCGGCAAAGACCTCGATATTTTACCCCGCCACGGCGACAAAGGCTTAGCCATGCAATTTCTCCGCCGGCAGTTGGGAATTGATGCCAAACAAACCGTGGTTTGCGGGGATTCTGGTAATGATATTGCTTTGTTTGCTGTTGGCGAAGAACGCGGAATTATTGTGGGGAATGCCCAGCCAGAATTGCGCCGGTGGCATGATGCTAACTCATCGGAGGCTTTATACTTGGCTAAATCTTCCTGTGCCGGTGGCATTTTAGAAGGTTTAAATCACTTTGGCTTTTTGTAATTTCATGCCGGCAAACTTAGCCTAAATTAAACCTGCCTTTTTCATCGGGTACGTGAGTCACGACATTGGATTTAATGGCAAAGCATTCGGATAGGAAAATTGCCGGCATTCCTGATAAATTGCTTTCCGAATGCTTTACCCCTACAGCCTTAATTTTTTAAGATTATTGTGCAAGTTATGACTCCGCTAATTTTGTAGCTCAGTGATTAGATTCTTGAACCAAACAGTCGAGTTCTAACTGCATTTTGCTGCGGACTTTTTCATAACACTCATCTACATAATCACGGTTGCCGGCAGCCTGACGCCCGTAGCGCTCAAATACAATGGGTGCACAGACGCGAGTGTGAATGGGCAACGGTAACGGAATGTGTGGCAAAGGGCCAATTCCCAACCCCCAAGGCAATCCTAAATAGATCGGAAAAACCACTGGATCGATGCCTAGTAACCAAGGCATTCCCCATTCATGAAGTTGCCGGATTTGCTGATAAAAATCTGCCAAAATAATTAAAGAATCGTGAGCGCCGGTGGAGATAATCGGTACGATTGGCGCTTCTTCTCGCAATGCAAGTTTAATAAAGCCCTTGCGTCCCGCAAAATGAATTTTATGGCGCAAAGAGTAAGGGCGAAAAGTATCTTGAGCACCGCCTGGATAAACAACAACGGCTGCATCTCGCCGGAGAGCATCAATTGCCATTTTAGGATGTGCGAGAACTGCTCCGCAATTCACGGCTAATCGGGCAATTTCTGGCGAAACTTTCCAAACGGTTGGATGCATCAGTCCGTAAGCTAAACGTTCTGTACCAAATCTGCGAAACCAGTCATACATAAACATAAACATATCGGGCACAATGATGCCGCCATTGTGAGAACCCACAACCAGCATCTTCCCCTCTGCCGGGATATGATGCCAGCCATCAGTTTTCACCTGAAAATAGTGATCGTAAAGCCATCCCCACAGCGGCAGGAAAAACTTAATCACTTCAGGATCTCGCTCATCTAATGACCAACCATCAAACCGAGGCGGAGAGCTTTGGCTATTGCTTACCGGCTCACTTGTCGTAACATCAAAAAAATCTAACACTGGTTTTTAACGACTCCACACACCAAAATTGCACTGTTTAGAATATTAATGCGAACGTGGCTATGAAGTAAAAAATTACTGCTTTTTCGCTTCCAGCCGTATCCGAGGAGGGTTGAAGTGCAAAGTAAAGAAAGACAGCATTCGCTGCAAAACTGGATAACTTGCCTAGATGAGTGAAAAACTTCCTAAACCGATAACAATTGAAAATAAGTCCGCGCTGCAGGAAAAGACTGGCGAGGAATTATTCATCGGTTAAATAACGTTTGGTTGGCGTTTCACGGATGGAAATAATCGTAAATTTGCTGAGCTAAACGCGGCCCAATTCCAGGTGCTTCAGCTAACTGTGCGGGAGTGGCTGCACGAATGTAGTCAATTGAGCGAAAATGCGCCAGCAGTTGCTTTTGCCGCTCAAATCCTAAACCGGCAATTTCATCTAAGCGAGATCGCTTTAATGTATCGCTTCTCTGCTGCCGGTGGAAAGTGACGGCAAAGCGGTGCGCTTCATCCCGCAGCCGGCGCAACAACTGCACCCCTGGCTGTTCTGCCTCTGTTTGCAGTGGCTGCGACTCACCGGGTAAGAAAATTTCCTCTCGCTGCTTGGCTAAACTCACCACTCGTAACTCTTCCAGCAAATTCATCTCCTGCAATACCGCAACCACTGACGATAGTTGACCTTTGCCGCCGTCAATCATTACCAAATCTGGCCAGTCGGGATTACCGGCCCGTTGCAATTGCGGATCTTCAGCATACTTGCGAAAGCGACGCCCGATTACCTCAGCAAGGCTGGCAAAGTCATCGGAATGACCGGCCTTAACGTCAGGATTCTTGATTTTGTAGTGCCGATAATGCTGTTTTGCCGGCAACCCATCAATAAACACCACCTGCGACGCCACCGCATTTGAGCCTTGGATGTGAGAAATATCGTAACCTTCAATGCGGTGCGGCAAATCTGCCAAATCGACAATGTCAGCTAAATCTTGCATGGCTTGGGAATTGCGATCACCCAGCTTTTGCATCCTCGCCAATTCATGCTGAGCGTTCCGCTCCACCATCTCAATCAATTCTGCCTTCAGTTGCCGCTGCGGGGCAAGAATGGTGACTTTTCGACCCTTGCGTTCGCTTAACCAATCGGCTAGCATTTCCGCTTCTGGCAACTCATGCTGCACCAAAATCTCAGATGGAATTTCCACCGGCTCTACAGTTTGATAATGTTCCTCTAACACTCGCTGTAAAATCGCTCCCGATTCGATTTGAGGAGAAGCAGAGAGGGGAACTGGGGGAGTGGGAACTTCGGCGACAAATCCCAAGCGTCCTACTAACTGGCCGGCACGAATTTGGAATAGCTGAACGCAGGCGTGTTGCGCGTCAGAGGCTAGAGCAATCGCATCCCGCGACACGGTATCATCCGGCAAAGAAACCTTTTGATCGGCATTGAGCGCTCTTAAACCCCCAATCTGATCGCGAATTCGCGCCGCCTGCTCAAAGTTAAGCTGTTCTGCGGCTTGTTCCATCTGCGCTTTCAAAATGTCTGCAAGTTCTTGCGTTCTTCCTTGGAACACCATCGCGACTTTCTGCACGATTTTGCGATAGTCTTCTGGGGAAATGAGCATCTGACAGACACCCGGACAGCGTCCCAAATCGTAGTTTAAACAAGGCCGGTCTTTAAACAGCGGTTGAGGTCGCTGCCGCAGCGGGAAAATTCGCTTAACGATATGCAGGGTGTTCCGCAACAGGCGCACATCCACATAAGGCCCATAGTAACGGTCTTTTGCTTGACTGGCTCTGCGCTTGCGGGTGATGAAAATGCGGGGGTAATCTTCTGACCAAGTAATGCACAAATAAGGGTATTTCTTGTCATCTTTGAGCAACACATTAAAATAAGGCAAATGTTGCTTGACAAGATTTGCTTCTAGTGCTAAAGCTTCAGCTTCTGTATCTGTGACAATAAATTCAATTTCCGCCACCTGCTGCACCATCATAGCGATGCGTTCGCTGAGGTTCTGCCGGTCACGAAAATAGGAACGGACGCGAGAGCGCAATTTCTTGGATTTACCGATGTAGAGGATGCGATCACTCGAATCTCGCATTAAATAGACCCCTGGTTCCCCCGGAATCTCCTTGAGCCGGCTTTCCAAGCGGTCTGGATCTTTAACAAGCGGCAGCGTTTTGGTGGATGGCATGACAGGCAGGTTCGCTCAATGTCTAACACCATCATAGAAAAACCGCCGCCAACAGGAGGGAGGAATTCCCGACCAGATTTCCGTATGTCCTGCGCTTTATAACTTTGCCATGACTTTAGGCAGATTGAAGGCGGCTTTGTTGTTGATATTGTTGCCGAATGGGAAGTTCAATAATAAACTCTGCTCCTCTATCAGAATTTGAAATGCACGTCAAAAGACCGTTGTGTTTTTCCTCGACAATTTGCTGGCTAATTGATAAACCAATGCCGGTGCCTTTACCAATCGGTTTCGTCGTAAAAAATGGCTCAAATAGGTGAGTTTTAACATCCTCACTGATGCCAGGGCCATTGTCTGTAATTCGGATCATCACTTTGTCATTGTCACTCGCTTCAGTGCGAATCCAAATCTTATTGGGAAAAGCTTTGATGTCAGCGCTTGATCGCTGCCGGTTGTAATCTTCTAAGGCATCAATTGCATTGGCTAAGAGGTTCATAAATACCTGATTCAGAGAGCCGGCATAGCACTCGACTTGAGGCAAATCGCCATATTCTTTGATCACTTCAATCGCGGGCCGGTCTGCTCTAGCTTTGAGCCGGTTTTGCAGAATCAGCAGCGTACTATCAATGCCCTCATGAATATTGACTGACTTCATCTGCGCTTCATCGAGCCGCGAAAAGATCCGCAGCGATTGGATAATTTCGCGGATGCGATCTGCCCCGACTTTCATAGAACCCAGCAGTTTAGGCAAATCTTCTACTAAAAATTCTAGATCGCTTGTTTCAATTTCTTCTTCAATTTCTGGGCCTGGATTCGGAAACTTTGATTTGTAAAGATTCAATATTCTTATTAAGTTTTGAGTGTAGCTATGAGCGTAAGAAAGATTTCCATAAATAAAGTTAACGGGATTGTTAATTTCATGAGCCACCCCGGCAACCAACTGACCCAAAGAAGACATTTTTTCACCTTGAATCAATTTGCTTTGAGTTTGTTTCAATTCTGCAAATGCTTGTTCTAACCATTTAGTTTGAGTTCGCAGTTGTGCTTCTGATTGCTGCAATGCCATCTCCGCGCTCAGGCGCTCTTCGATTTCCTGTTTCAGCATATCGTTGGATTGCCTCAGACGCTGATTAGATTGAGAAAGTTCAGCAGTTCTTTCCTCAACCCGGTTTTCTAAATCTGCTGTCAGTTCTAAGAGAGCCATTTGTGCGACGGTTCGCTCTTTTATCTCATGCTGCAATCGCAAATTTTGTTCTTGGAGTTTTTTAGTTAAGTTGTGAAGACTCATGTGGATGTTGACACGAGCTAAAACTTCTTCATGCTGAAGTGGCTTAGTGATGTAATCAACTGCCCCAATAGTTAAGCCTCTCACTTTATCGACAGAGTCAGAAAGCGCCGTCATAAAAATTACGGGAATATCTTTGAATGATTCATTCGCTTTCAGCCGGCGGCACGTTTCAAACCCATCAATTCCTGGCATCAACACATCCAGCAAAATCAGATCGGGGGGTGCATATTCCACCTGCTCAAGTGCATCTTCACCATCCTGTGCTACAAAGACTTTGAAGCCGGAATCACTTAAGAACTCAAACAAAACTCCTAAGTTAGTGGGAGTGTCATCGACGATTAAAATAATGCCTTTCTCAGTGTTTTTAACATTCATTTATCGATCCCTCTGTATTTATTTAAAAATTCACGAATTTGTTTAACTTGGAAGCCTTTCGCGAATTGCTTCAGTTCTGTGGCAAACGGGATGTATTGAGTATCCAACTCTTCAAGTTGGGTTGCTTCCTCCTGAATGCCCTTGAGGTCACCCATCATCGCCAAGTCCCAGAAAACCGCGATTTCTTCTGCCGGCGGAGCGACAATTGAGTCGTTATTTTTAAATCCTAAATCTTGAGGTTTTTCGGGTTTTTTAGGTTTGCCATTGGGGGTTTCTTCGTAAACCCATTCCAGCTTCAAGTGAATTCGTAGTTTTTCTAAAAGTTCCTCGGTTCTCACCGGCTTAGGGAGAAAGTCATCGCAGCCGGCATCCCAACTTTTCTGTTGTTCAAAATCAAAAACGCTGGCTGAAGAGGCAATAACCACAACCCCGGCAAATTCGGCAGACTTGCGAATGCGTCTGGTTGCTTCAAAGCCGTCCATCACCGGCATCACCAAGTCTGTCAAAATTAAATTGGGTTCAAATTGGGCTGTTTTTTCCAAACATTCTTGACCATTTGCTGCTTCAGCAATTTCAAATCCTAGAGGCTGAAGCAACCCAACTAAAATTGAGCGATTTTCCTGCTTGTCATCCACTACCAGAATTCTTCGATTCGTGCCTTTGAAACCAATAATTGTTCGCTCGTCTAATTTAAAGCGATTCGTCAATTCTGGCAGTGTCAGTAAATCTAGCTCGAAAAAGAAAGTGCTGCCTTTTCCGGCGGTACTTTTCACCTTAATTTCGCCGCCCATCATTTCCACTAATTGCCGACTAATGGCGAGTCCTAATCCCGTTCCTTCTGCCTTACGATTGTGTTCACCCACCTGATGAAAGGGCACAAATATCTCGGCTAATTGTTCAGCAGTCATGCCAACGCCGGTGTCTTCCACTTGGAAGCGAACTTTCACAGTTGGAGATTCGGGATTATCAATTGGGGAATTGCTAGATTCATCGCCTGCCGGCACCCCAACTTTGAAGACAACACCACCGGCTTCGGTAAACTTAACAGCATTGCCCAGTAAGTTAATTAAAACTTGTCGCAATCGTTTCTCATCAGCCCGGATGCCGGCGGGAAGTTGAGTGAGGGGTTCGTAACTCAGCGAGATTCCTTTTTGTTCGGCACGAATATGGCAGATTTCGGTAATTCCTTCTAAAAATTCAGGAAACCGAAATTCATTAGCGTGGATTTCCATTTTCCGCGCTTCGATTTTAGAAAGGTCTAAAATGTCGTTAATCACATTTAACAGGTGATCGCCGCATTGATAAATAATATTGACGGAATCTTTGTGCGAGTTGCTTAAATTCCTGTCTCGTTTAAGGATTTGAGCGTAACCCAAAATTCCATTGAGGGGAGTTCGTAGTTCATGGCTCATATTTGCTAGGAATTCGCTCTTGGCGCGGCTCGCTGATTTAGCTATTTCTTCAGCTTTTTGTAAGTGGATATTTTTTTCTTTTAACTCTTGGGTTCGTTGTTCTACTTTGGCTTCTAGGGTGTGATAGAGTTGGGCGTTTTCCAATGCAACTGCAGCTTGTCCTGATAATATCCGCAAGACTTCCAATCGCCTGGGGGTAAAAGCACCTGAAGTTAAATTGTTTTCCAAGTAAAAGATGGCGGTGAGTTGACCTTGATAGAGGATAGGCGTGCAGAGAACTGATTTTGGCTGATGTTGGGTGATGTAAGGGTCGGTGTTAAAGATTTCCTCGCTTCTTGCATCGTTTAATACAAGTTCTTTCTGAGTTCTGGCAACATAATTAAGCACCGACATCGGTAACTGCTGGCTCGTTGAAACCGGCACCGATTCCAGCACTCGCACCTCATCTTTAGTCCCCTCTGCCCCTAGGAAAAGTTGTCCGTTTTTCAGCAAGATGAGTGAGCCGGTTTGTGCGCCGGCATTTTCTATCAAGATTTTCATTAACTTGTCAAGCAAGCTAGATAAAACAATTTCCCCGGCAATCGCTTGCGACGCTTTCATCAACGTTGCTAAATCTAGCAACTCGGTTTGGCTGCCGGTGGTGGTTAAAGAGGTAATCGTTGCCGTATGATCAAGGGGCATTTCTGTGCCGGTTGAGCGCATAATTAATTGCGGGTATCGGGCCTCCAAATCTTCGACTTTAGCCTTCGCACCCCAGCGGATATAGCCATAGTAAGCATCGGTCATGTAGGTTTTAGCAATCTTCTCTCTACCTAGAGATAGCTGAAACTCTGCTGCCAGTTCATTGGCTAATGCTTCTTCTTGGATATATTTCTGCGCTTTGGCGGCTTGAATTGCCCGTTCGTAATAATCGATTGCTTCTTCCCGCCGTCCCAAAATCCGCGCCTTTTCCGCTTCTACCAAGTCATACTTATGCTGGAAATTTGACGGCGCATGAAATGCCCATGTCTTCATTTTTTCTTGATTGGCTACCACCTGAGTAAGGTATTCTTCTTTGTCGTCTGCTTCGGCTGCTGGATACAATGCGAGGAGAGCAAGAGAGTGGTAGAAGTTGTAAAAGATATTATGAATGGTTCCCACCCCGAAATGGGCATTTTGGGCTGCTAAAGTTGCGCTGGCTACTGTTCCCTTGTAATCTTTAAATGAATACAGGAGAATGGTTTGAGCAACATAATATAGCAGCCGCAAAGTTCCATTGTTACCTTCTTTAATGATAGGAAGCATTTCTTCTTCATTAAAAACATTGCCGGCCAAACGCAATTTATCCGGGGCTTTGCCGAGAAGATTTTTAATCAATTGACCATAAACTTTGAGAAAGTTAATATCATAATCTTGCTTGCATTTGATGGTTAAAGCAAGGTATTTTTCATGTTCAACTTCCATTTTTTGCAGTTGTTCACCTTTGAAAAATGCGAAATTGCAATAATTCGCAGCATCATGGCAAGCAAATTCTAAATCTCCAACTTCTAAACCGCTTTGAGTCCCTTCGAGCAACGGTTCTAGATTTTCACTAAGATGATTTTTCCAGTGATTAATCAGGGCATACAGTATACAAATAATCTTAGATTTTAGGGTGTTGCAGTCAAGTTTTTTCAACAAAGGAACAGCGAGTTTACCAAATTGATAGCCCGACTCTATCTCTCCCATTGCCCCAGACAAGAGACAGCCATACCAAACATAAGCGTAGGCGGATTCGGGTGAATTTCCATATCGGATAGACAAAGAGATCATTGTAAAAAGAATCGGTGGCAGCATCGCCGCATTTCCGAGATAAGCCGCTGTCACGCTCGTCTTTAATATTCGCATGGAGGCGAGTTTGTCGAGATCTGTCATTGCCGGCAGATCAGCTAAATGATCAATAATCAAATTTTGAGGCGGTTCTTGCTCCAGGCGAACCCCAAACATTTCCAGAACGCTAACGCTGGTATCTATCGCTGATTGCAACTGACTTTGAGCGATATCAAACTGAATTTTTAGCTCGTATACTTTGACTTTTTCGAGGAGTGTTTTTGCAGATTTGAGAAGAACCTCAGAAAGCTGATTCAATTGCTCAAAATTACCAATCAAGTATTCGGCTTCTGCGGTTTCCAAGTAAAGGGTGAACGTTAGATCATATTGATGCTGCCAGCTATCTGAGGCAAGAAGTCCTAACCCCACATTCAAATATTTGACAGCGGACTCATGAGCGGTTGCTGCTTTAGCTTTTTGACCGGCAATCAAATTTAGCTCAGCCAATTCATATTTTTCTGACTCAGATACAAGCAAATCCGTCCCGTAATTCAGTTGATTAACTAAAGCAAAAATATTTTCTTTGCGGTCTTCTGGGGTGGTATTTTGTAGGAGTAATTGACCAATTCTTAGGTGTGTTGCTTTCTTCTCTTCATCGGGAATCAAAGAATAAGCCGCTTGTTGCACTCGATCATGTAAAAATTTGTAGTCTACCTTGACATCCGTTAAAGTAATTCCGCTTGATTCTTCCTGGCTAAATACGAGGGGAATTTTGTAGTCATTGCTTAACGGTAAAATCAAACCGGCCTGAAGTGCCGGCCACAATTGTGCGGCTGTGGCTAAGGAAGATTCTTGTCGGACAACACTCAAAACTTCTAAGTTAAACGTGTTGCCAATACATGAGGCCAGTTTTAAGACTTTCTGTGTATCTTCTGATAGTTTCCGAATATTTCGAGCAATTAAATCAACAACGTTATAATCGGTGATACCAATGGATTGAATTTGCTCAAGATTCCACTGCCAAGCACCCGAATACAAGTCATAAGTTAACAGGTCTTCTTGAGCCAGCGTTTTGAGTATTTGTGTTAAGAAAAATGGATTTCCTTGTGTTTTGTTAAAAAGCAGTTCGGCTAGCTGCTTTGACTGAACAGACTCATTTAAAGTATCGGAAATTAATTGTCCGACATGAACAAGTTCTAATGGGCCAAGCACAATATTATTGACGGTTGCACCGGCAGCTTGGATCTTCTCAATCGTTTGAATTGTAGGATGGGTTGGAAAAACTTCGTTATCTCGATACGCGCCAATGAGCAATAAATACTTGCTATCGCTATCCGTCATCAGCAATTCAATTAATTTCAGGGATGCTGAATCGGCCCACTGCAAGTCGTCTAAGAAGACAACGAGGGGATGTTCTTGGGTTGTAAATACGCCAATAAATTGTTTAAAGACGCGGCTGAAACGGTTTTGCGATTCAGTTGCCCCTAATTCAGGGACAGGAGGTTGTTTGCCGGTTATAAGTTCGATTTCGGGGATGACATCGATAATGACTTGCCCGTTAATCCCTAAAGCAAATAAGAGTTTTTCTTTCCAAAGGTGAATTTCTGCTTCGCTTTCAGTGAGTAATTGCAGAATTAAGGATTGGAAAGCTTGAATCAGAGAGGCAAAAGGGATATTTCGCTTGAATTGGTCAAATTTGCCGGCAATAAAATATCCCCGCTGCCGCACAATGGGTTTATGAACTTCATTGACTAAAACGGTTTTGCCAATCCCGGAATAACCGGAAACAAGCATTAGCTCGGTTGCGCCCCCGGCTACCCGATCAAAGGTTTCCAAAAGTCTCGAAACTTCCGCTTCACGCCCGTAAAGTTTTTGCGGAATATTCAATAAACCGGCTCGATCTGCACTGCCCGGAATAAAACCAGAAATCCTGCCAGTTGTTTGTAGTTTCATCAAACAAGTTTCTAGGTCAAATTTTAACCCTTCTGCACTTTGATACCGATCTTCAGCCATTTTGGCTAATAACTTCATCACCATTGAGGAAATTGCCTCTGGAATTTCTGAATTTAGCTGCTGAGGCGGCACCGGCATTTTCGCAATATGGCAGTGAACAAATTCTAAAGGGTCAGTTGCAGAAAAAGGCAGTTGACCTGTCAGCATTTCATAAAAGGTGACACCCAAGGAGTAAAAATCAGTGCGATAGTCTATTGACCGATTCATTCTGCCGGTTTGCTCCGGCGACATATAGGCGAGAGTGCCTTCTAACAAGTTGGGATTGCTGAGGGTTTGGTTTTCTCTTTCTAAGCGAGAAGCGATGCTAAAGTCGATGATTTTAACCTGAAATGTTTGGGGGTTAATCAGGATATTGTGGGGCTTGATATCTTTATGAATAATTTTATTTTTATGCAAGTCTCCTAAAATTTGCACTAATTGAATTGCCACCATAAAAAAATCGTTAAGTTTCAGGTGGTTTTGATCTGTTAAATAATCTTTGAGAGACTGGCCGGCAAAATGTTCTAAGATCAGCGCTAAACCATTTTGAGAGTTTTCTAAGGCGATAGATTTTACGACTCCTTCAATTTCCAGATTCTCCAAAATTTTATATTCATGTCTTAAGCGGGTAATCTCGTCTATGGTGGGATACTCAGCTTTAAGGGTTTTAACAATCACTGATGTGTTCGCTATCTCTCTTGTCCCGCTATAAATAACTGTTTTAAATCCTGTATGAAGGGTTTGATTTAGTCGGTAGCCAGGTAGTGTAATAGTCATTTTAGTTAAGTAAAGTTTGGTAAGTTTAATAGATTTCTCTAAGGTGGGAAAAAAGACAGAGTCCGGAGAGTTTAGTTGATCCATTCGCTCGAATGTAACTTTGCTCTCCCTTCCAAGCTACCGTTTCTAGACAATTCTCCTAAATTGTCTCGCAGCATTTAGCTTCCCTTATAGCTGTTTCAAAGGAGGAAGCTAGAGTTAAAGTTCCCCTGGGAAAAGGGTATAAGATGGGTTCGCCGGCTAAGCTAGAAGTGGAGCAGACGGATTTTAAAGCCCAATCGAGTGAGTGTATTATTCAGAATGCCCGAATTTATCAAAAAACCTTGCCGCTTCAATAAAATTAAAATTAGACCCTGTTAAAGTTACGTTTATTAAATAAATGTAAAAAAATGCAACTATACGAACTTGCTCCCACCAGCCGGCTTTAGGATTTTCCAGTAATACCAGATGCCGGGACAGCGAGCAGAGCGGGTATCTTGATGCAAGCACTCACTTTCTTTTAGACTGCTCAGATTGCTCCCGCCTAGTGCAAGAAGTGAGACAGAAAAATTACTAGACGTGCCATTAATAACAGGCAAAGATCTATCACACTATTAGAAATTCTCAATTACTGGAAGTGCAAGCAAGCATTAACCTAATGTCTTTTTTAGGATTTTTAATGCTAATTTGCCACTGCATTCCCCTGTATTTTGTTTAAAAATTCTCGAATTTCTTTTAGCTTAAAACCTTTTGCTAACTGCTGCAATTCTGTGGCAAAGGGGATGTATTGAGTATCCAATTCTTTCAGTCTGGTTGCTTGATCTTGAATGCCTCTGAGGTCACCCATCATCACTAAGTCCCACAAAATTGCAATTTCTTCTGCCGGCGGAATGACCATTGAGCCTTCATTGTTGAGTCCTGAATCCTGCACATTTTCTGCTTTTTTGGGTTTTTCATCTGGGGTTTCTTCATAAACCCATTCCAGCTTTAAGTGTCGTTGTAGTTTTTCTAAAAGCTCCTCTGAGCGTATCGGCTTGAGGAGAAAATCATCACAGCCGGCATCCCAACTTTTCTGTTGCTCAAAATCAAAAACGCTGGCTGAAGTGGCAATTACTATGATCTTGGCTAATTCCGGAGACTTGCGAATGCGCCTGGTTGCTTCAAAGCCATCCATCACCGGCATCACTAAGTCTGTCAAAATCAAATCGGGTTGAAATTGCATTGTTTTCTCCAAACATTCATGCCCGTTTGTTGCTTCAGCAATTTCAAATCCTAAAGGCTGAAGCAAGCCAGCCAGAATCGAGCGATTTTCCCACTTGTCATCGACCACGAGAAGTTTTCGCTTATCTCCTTTAAACCCAATAATTGTTTGCTCATCAAATCTTAAGTGATTCTCCATTTTCGAGACTTTCTGTAAATCCAAATCGAAGAAGAAAATGCTGCCTTTTCCCGCACAACTTTGAACTTGAATTTCGCCGCCCATCATCTCGACTAATTGCCGGCTAATTGCTAATCCCAATCCTGTTCCTTCTGCCTTACGATTGTGTTCGCCCACTTGGTGGAAGGGTAAAAATATCTCTTCTAACTGTTCAGGCGACATTCCAACGCCGGTGTCTTCGACTTGAAAGCGAATTTTGACGGGTAAAGATTGGGAATTAGAATTTGAGGAATGAGGCAATTCTTCTCCTGCCGGCATGACGCCTACTTTAAAGGTTATTCCGCCAACTTCGGTAAACTTAACAGCGTTGCCTAATAAGTTAATTAAAACTTGCCGCAACCGTTTCTCATCCGCCCGAATGCCGGTGGGCAGTTGAGTCAACGGTTCATAAATCAGCGAGATTCCTTTTTGTTCTGCCCGCAGCCGGCAAATTTCAACAATTCCTTCTAGAAATTCTGGAAACCGAAACTCTTTGGCGCTGATCTCCATTTTCTGGGCTTCAATTTTGGAAAGGTCTAAAATATCATTAATGACATTTAATAGGTGATCCCCACATTGGTAAATAATATTGACCGAATGCTGATAGGATTCACTTAATTTTTTGTCTCGTTTAAGGATTTGAGCATATCCCAAAATTCCATTCAGGGGAGTTCGCAGTTCATGGCTCATGTTTGCGAGAAACTCGCTTTTCGCACGGCTGGCAGATTGAGCGGCTCTTTCGGCTTTTTGCAGGTAAATATTTTTTTCTTGTAACTCCTGGGTTCGCTCCTGAACTTTAGCTTCCAGGGTTGCATTAACGGCTTCTAAAGTTGCATTAGCTGCTTCTAAATCGGTATAAAGACGGGCGTTCTCAATGGAAATTGCTGCTTGAACCGATAAGAGTTTTAACACTTCCAATCGCTCTTTTGTAAATGCTCCTGTTGTTAAATTATTTTCTAAGTAAAGAATGCCACTGAGTTTTCCTTGATGGATAAGCGGCGTGCATAACACGGATTTAGGCTGGTTTTTAATAATATAAGCGTCTTTTGTAAATGTGCCCTCCGCACTTGCATTGTTGAGAACGACATTTTCTACTGTTCGGGCTACATAGTTAATGATAGAAGTTGGGAGCGTCTCGTTACTTGACACCGGCATTGCTTGCAGTACCGTGACATCTTCGCTTTCGACGGTTCCTTGCGCTTCAATAACTAACTTGCCGGCTTTCTCTACAATAAAGCAGCCGGTTTGTGCGCCGGCATTTTCGATTAAAATTTTCATTAACTTGTCGAGCAAATTGCATAGCACGATTTCCTCAGCAATAGCCTGCGATGCTTTCATCACCGCTCCTAAGTCCAGCATTTTTGAAATGGCTGAGCCGGTGGAAGTGCTCGTTCCCTGGCTTGTCTGTTTTATGGACTCACCGGCTTTTTGATTCTTTTTATGCTGCAAGACAGCACTTAATAATTCTGGGTAACGTTTTTCTAAATGTTCAACTTTAGCGGTTGCTCCCCAACGCATATAGGCGTAATAAGCATTCGTCATGTAGGTTTTCGCAATCGTTTCTTTCTCCCATGACAAATAGAATTTGGCAGCCAGTTCGTGAGCGAGTGCTTCTTCGTTGATGTACTCGTTTTCTTTAGCAAGGGCAATCGCCTTGTCGTACATTTCTATTGCCCCGACCTTTTCACCAAGAACTCGATGTCTCTCTGCCTCCACTAGATAAAATTTATGAAGAAAGTTCATCGGAGCATGATGCGCCCATTTCTGCATCTTTTCTTGATTACTGTGTACCCGCTCAAGAATCTCCTGTTGTTGCGACTTCGTCGCCGCTTCGCTAACAGACTGTGAACTCTCAGGACACACAGCTAGCCTTACTAGAGAATCGTAAAAATAGAAAATAACAACCGTTAGCTGCCCTGCAGATGATCCAAAAGAACTTTCTATTTGAGGGATATTTTTCAAAGCTTCTGGGTAATCTTCAACCACATAACAAAGCACAAGTTTGTTTAAGTATGAGTAATGAAGTGCAAGTTGGTTATTAGTTTGCTGATGTAGCGGCAGCATTTTCTCTTCGTCGTAGGCTTCTCCCTTTAACTGGGATGGGTTTTGGTTCCTTCCCATCATATTTAAGACGGCTTGCCAACAAATTTTTGTATTATTAAGTGCTGTTTCTTGGCCGATTTTATGAAGGGCATCTGTATAAGTTGCTATGTCTTGTTCGAGTTGCGTTAGTTGCTTGCCGGCAAAAAACGAGTAATGACTCCACACCATGATGGCATAGCCAGCATATTCTAAATCTCCGGTTTCCAGCCCGGTAGAGAAAACGGACAGGAAAGGTTCTAAAGTATTCTTGAGGTGTTCTTTCCAATGTTGAACGGCAGCATACACCAAGTGACACGTCTTAGCTTCAATTTCTTTGGCATTTAACTTTGACACGAGACGTAAAGCTAATTGACCGAACTCATAGCCCCGTTCAATATCTCCTACGACCCCACAAAGAAGAAGACTATATACGGCATATCCAAAGGGAGATACAGAAGCATTGCCATATTGAACGGATAAATCGACCTGTTTACACACTGTTAAAGGCACCATTGAGGGCCTCCCAGAATAGCAAGGAGAAAATATACTTGACAGAATTCTAATAGCTGCTAATTGATGAGGATCGCTCATCTCAGGAAGATTGATTAAGTCCTCAATTTGCGTTCCGCTCAAAATTGCCGCAGTTTCCCCCAGCGCCTGCCCAATATCAGATGGGTTTGGCTCAGCAGGAAACTCTACCCCCAACTGCTTTAAGACTTGCAGCCCCGTATTCAGCGCTTCTTGTAATTTTTCCTGCGCCATATAAGCTTGCATCTGGACTTCGTACACCTTCACTTTGTCCAGGAGGGATGTAGATTGTTGCAACACTACATTAGTCAATCTTTGCATTCCCTCAAAATCGCCATTCAGATATGCCGCTTCTGCTGCTTCTTGATGCAGCGCTAATGTTAGTTCATACTGGCTGCTCCAGCTATTTTCTGCTAACAGTCCTAAACTTACTTGCAAATATTTGACGGCAGACTCATGAGCTGTCGCTGCTTTAGCTTTCTGGCCGGCTATGAGATTGAGTGCCGCCAGCTCATATTTTTCTGATTCAGAAGTGAGTAAATCAGTCCCGTAATTCAGTTGATTAACTAAAGCAAAAATATTCTCTTTTCGGTCTTCAGGCGTTGTCGAGTGCAGTAGTAATTGACCAATTTTTAAGTGAGTTTGCTTTTTCTCTTTATCGGGAATTAGAGAATAACACGCCTGCTGCACTCGGTCGTGTAAAAACTTGTAGTCAACTCTGACATCAGTTAAAGCAATCCCACCAAATTCTTCCTGAGTTAATACTAGCGGAATTTTGTATTCATTCCCCAAGGGCAAAATCAAACCGGCCTGAAGTGCCGGCCACAATTGAGCCGCCGTGACTAAGGAAGAGGTCTCATTCACAACGCTCAAGACTTCTAAGTTAAAGGTGTTACCAATACAAGCTGCTAGTTTTAAAACTTTCTGCGTATCTTCTGGCAGTTTGCGAATATTTCGGGCAATCAGTTCGACAACGTTATAATCGGTGATGCCAATGGCTTGAATTTGCTCAAGATTCCACTGCCAAGTCCCAGAATATAAGTCATAGACTAGCAAATCTTCCTGATAAAGCGTTTTCAGTAGTTGACTTAAAAAGAAAGGATTGCCCTGAGTTTTGTTAAAAAGTAGCTCAGATAGCGCCTTTGAGCGAACAGATTCATTTAAAGTCTCGGCAATTAATTCTTCGACATGAATCCGTTGTAAGGGTTCTAGTACAATATTATTAACCGTCGCACCGGCAGCTTGAATCTTCTCAATCGTTAGAATCGTTGGATGCGTTGGATAAACTTCGTTATCTCGATAAGCACCCATCAATAATAAATACTTGCTATCTGTATCAGTAATCAGCAATTCAATCAATTTTAATGAAGCTGAATCCGCCCATTGTAAGTCATCTAAAAAGACAACGAGGGGGTGTTCTTGGGTTGTAAATACGCTAATAAATTGTTTAAACACCCGACTGAAACGGTTTTGGAATTCTGTTGCCCCCAATTCTGGCACCTGCGGCTGTTTGCCAACAATTAATTCTATTTCCGGTATCACATCAATGATGACTTGCCCGTTCACTCCTAAAGCTGATAAGAGTTTTTCTTTCCAAGTTTGGATTTGTGCTTCACTTTCAGTTAAGAGTTGCTGAATTAAAGACTGGAAGGCTTGAATTAGGGAAGCATAAGGAATATTTCGTTTAAATTGGTCAAATTTGCCGGCAATAAAATAACCCCGTTGCCGCACGATGGGTTTGTGAACTTCATTGACTAAAACTGTTTTGCCAATGCCGGAATAACCGGAAACGAGCATTAATTCAGTTGTGCCACCGGCTACCCGATCA
This sequence comes from Microcoleus sp. FACHB-68, assembly GCF_014695715.1. NCBI lineage: Bacteria > Bacillati > Cyanobacteriota > Cyanophyceae > Oscillatoriales > Microcoleaceae > Microcoleus > Microcoleus sp. FACHB-68. The sequence continues at coordinate 1,003,604 of NZ_JACJOT010000008.1, read as the reverse complement.
AATGTTTCCAAAAGTCTGGAAACTTCTGCTTCTCTTCCATAGAGCTTTTGGGGAATTAGCAATTGGCCGGCTTTATCCGCACTGCCGGCGATGAAATCAGAAATTGTGCCGGTTGTTTGCAGCTTCATCAAACAAGTTTCTAGGTCAAATTTTAGACCTTCTGCACTTTGATACCGATCTTCAGCCATTTTTGCTAATAACTTCATCACAATCGATGAAATGGCCTCTGGAATTTCTGGATTTAAATGATGAGGCGGCACCGGCACTTTGGCAATGTGGCAGTGAACGAATTCCAAAGGCTCAGTTGCCGAAAAAGGCAATTCACCCGTCAGCATTTTATAAAAGGTGACACCCAACGAATAAAAATCAGTCCGATAGTCTAATGACCGATTCATTCTGCCGGTTTGCTCTGGTGACATATAGGCGAGAGTGCCTTCTAACAAGTTCGGGTTACTAATCGTTTGGTTTTCTCTTTCCAGACGAGAAGCAATACTAAAATCAATGATTCTAACTTCTGCTGTTTCTGAACTAATCAGAATATTATGAGGCTTAATATCCTTATGAATAATATGATTCTTATGGAAGTTTCCCAGAATTTTACTTAACTGACAAGCAATGTTTAAAAAATCGATAACTTTAAGCTTTTTTTGCTCCGCCAAGAAATCATTTAAAGACTGTGCCACAAAATGCTCAAAAATCAAGGCCAATCCATTTTGATAATTCTGTAATTCTAATGCTTTAACGATTCCCTCAATTTGCAAATTTTTTAGAATGTTATATTCATGCCTTAAGCGAGTAATTTCTTCGATAGTTGGATATTCATTTTTGAGAGTTTTAACAATTACTGAAGTGTTTTCTGCTTCTTTGACCCCGCTATAAATAACAGTTTTATAGCTTTCATAGATAGTTTTGTTTAGTATGTATCCGGCGAGAGTTATGCTCATTTTAATTAAGGACAGTTTTATGAATTGAGGCGCTAATTTCCTGAAGGCACGTGCAAATACGAAGGCTCAAGGCTTCAGTTTAGACATTAGCCTGAATGTAAGTGCGAATTCCCTCCTATAGATTGTAAAGCCTAATCAGATCCGTGGAATTAGCTGTAATATTTATAGTTGCTCAAAGTAGACGAAAATTTTATATTCTAAGATAAATTAAAAATTATAGAAGATAAAAATCATTTTATTAAATAAAGATAAAAGATGCAATGCAGCGAACTCTTCCACGAATGGGGTAAGATTGTTAAACGTCGTAACCAAAAATAAAAGGTCAAAGTTCGTTAGGCTTGTTAGCGGTTCTTGCTTCGATTCTGGGCGAGCGTGCAGCCGGCACTATAAGAACTGAGCGAATCTCCTAGACTAAAGATAGAACAACCACAGAAGATGCAGAGGACTCAAAAATTCCCTCATGGCGCTGTTGGTGTCTTGGCGGTTCATCTAAAAAGGAGTTCAACCTTGGTTCAACTATCCGCTATCAACCAGGTGGAAAGTCCCCAAGAATGGGACTTATCAGACCTTTATCAAGGCTTCGACGATCCTCAACTGGCGCAAGATTTGCAAGCGTTGCAGCAGAGTGCGGCACAGTTCCGGGAACACTATCGCGGCAAAGTTGCCGAACTTAAACCGGAGGCAGTGGCAAGCTGTCTGCAACAGCTGGAAACCATCGCAGAAAAATCCGGTTATGTCTACGCCTTCCCCTCCCTCGTTTTCTCTGCGGATACCCGCAACACTGAGGCGAAGCAATTTCTCGACAAAGTGATGGAAGCGCTGACGATTGTTGAGAACCAGCTGCTATTTTTTGATTTGGAACTGCAAAAGCTGGATGCTGAGAAGTTTGCCGAATTGCAAGCCTCACCGGCACTGCAAACCTATAGCCACTACCTAGATCGTATTGCCGAATTACGCCCTCACAAGCTGTCTGAGGAAGTTGAGCAAACTCGCAACCAAGACAGCCTCACGGGACGGCAAGCGTTTGTCCAGTTGCGTTCCGTACACTTGGGTGAACGAGAATACGAGCCGGTGACAACACCAGAAGGCAAAACTGTTACGGAAGAAGCCGAACTCAGTGCGCTGCTGTTTCACCCAGATGCCGACGTGCGCTATGACGCTTACCTGTCAGTACGGGACGTGATGCACGAGCATAACTCGCTGTATGGCTTCATTCTCAACACCGTCGCTCAAGATCACCGGATTGAAAGCCAGATGCGGGGATACACCGGCACGTTGCACAAGCAATTGTTAGCCGATGAAGTATCTGAGCCGGTTTTCCGCGCCATTATGGAAGGCACCGGCAGCCGGTTTGACTTATTCCAGCGTTACTATCAGCTCAAAAGCAAAGCCTTGGGCCAAAAAATTCGCATCTGCGATATTTACGCGCCTTGGACATCTGGCGATCAGCCAACGCCGCCGGTGAAATACAAAGCCGGTGTAGAAACCCTTCTCACCGCTTTAGAAAAATTTGATGTTAATTACGCCCGTCGTGCGGAAGAATTTTTCATCAAAAACTGGGTAGATGCGAAAGTGCGTCCAGGCAAACGCGGCGGTGCCTTTTGTTCCTACACCCACGGCAAGCACAGTTATCTGATGCTTTCCTACACAGATGACTACAATTCCCTGTTTACTTTAGCCCACGAAATGGGGCACGGATTGCACTTTGCCTGGATAGGCGATCGGCAATCTTATTTCAACAGTAACCCCCCAATGGTGCTGGCAGAAATTGCTTCCACCTTTAATGAACTGCTGTTGCTCGATCACTTGCTTAAAACTGCTGCAAATGACAAAGTTCTCACCAAATCTTTGCTCACGCGGCAGTTGGAAGATCAGTTAAACCTGCTATTCCGCCAAAGCACCATCAGCCGGCTGGAATTAGCCATTCACGAACGAGCTGCCGAGGGCAGTTTTGATCGTAAATGGGTTAACGGGCAGTGGATGGAACTGTATCGCAAACTCTGTGGCGATGCCGTGGAATTGCTGCCAGAACATCAATATGATTGGGCGCGGATCGGTCACATTTTCTTTAAACCGTTCTACTGCTACCAATACACGGCCTCTAATATTGTCAGCTTAGCCTGCTATCAAAAATACCTGCAAACCGGCAAAGATTTTATCCCCGGTTACATGGAATTACTCGCTGCCGGTGGCAGTATGAATCAGGTAGAAGCCTTACGCCGGTATGTAGATGTAGACATAGAAAATCCAGAGACGATCCGAGGCGCTTTAGGGTATGTAGAAAGTCTCTTAAACCAACTACAAGCAACCCTTTAAAACCCGTAAACTTTTAAGGGCAACTCCCAAGGTTGTCCTTAAAAATTGAACAAAAAAATACATTCCACATCATCTGCATATACCTGCCGGCACGCTGCGCTATCATCTGTGTTTATCTGTGTGCATCTGTCGTTAAAAAAATCCCCCTCATCTGCTATACCTAACGGCACGCTGCGCTATCATCTGTATTCATCTGCATATACCTAACAGCACGCTGCGCTATCATCTGCGTTTATCTGCGTTTATCTGCGGTTAAAAAAAATCCCCCTCATTCCCGGCAAGTAAGGGATATTGGCAAAAACCGGCTGCAGCCAATCTATCGCGCCGGCTCAAGACACTGCGTTAAAATTCTCAAGCCAAAGTAACGCAGTCATTTTCTATGCAAATCAACTGGCAAACCGCCAAAACTTACGAAGACATTCTTTACCACAAAACCGACGGCATCGCTAAAATTACCATCAACCGGCCTCACAAACGCAATGCCTTCCGCCCGAAAACAGTCTTTGAACTCTACGATGCCTTTTGCGATGCGCGTGAGGACACCGGCATTGGCGTCGTACTCTTCACCGGCGCAGGCCCTCACACCGATGGCAAATACGCATTTTGCTCTGGCGGCGATCAAAGTGTTCGCGGGAGTGCCGGCTACGTTGATGATGCCGGCATCCCCCGTCTGAATGTGCTGGACTTACAGCGCCTAATTCGTTCCATGCCGAAAGTGATCATTGCCCTCGTTGCCGGCTACGCCATCGGTGGGGGTCACGTTTTGCACCTAATCTGTGACTTGACAATTGCCGCAGATAATGCTGTATTCGGACAAACCGGCCCAAAAGTTGGCAGCTTTGACGGAGGTTTTGGGGCTAGCTATTTGGCTAGAATTGTGGGCCAAAAAAAGGCACGGGAAATCTGGTTTCTCTGCCGGCAGTACAGCGCACAGCAAGCGCTAGAAATGGGTTTAGTCAATTGTGTCGTGCCGGTGGAAGAGTTGGAAGCAGAAGGCATAAAATGGGCCAATGAAATTTTAGAGAAAAGCCCCATTGCGATTCGCTGCCTCAAAGCCGCCTTTAACGCCGACTGCGACGGACAAGCCGGTCTTCAAGAACTTGCCGGTAACGCCACCTTACTTTATTACATGACCGAAGAAGGTGCTGAGGGCAAACAAGCCTTTCTCGAAAAACGCCCTCCCGATTTTCGCCAATACCCCTGGCTGCCATAATTCTAGAGTGCCAAAAGTTAAGGTTTTTTCATAAAAAATCGCACCGGGTTTTAGTGCCGGTGCGATTGAAATGAGAATTTTTACTCAATTTTTCTTTAGACTCGAATTTTGCCTTGCTTTAAAGTAAGTCCAACCCTTACAAAACCTGCAATTTTAGGTCAAATTTTTCTATGTCGAGTCATTCCGTAGATGCATCTCCAGCGTCTTGACTTGTTTTTGGCCAATACCGGCCAGCAAGCTTCATTAATAAAATATTTTCAGTTACACTAAAACCGCCGAGGTCAACCTTGACGGGGTCACGTTGTTTTCCTGAGTGCAAGCATCTGCCTGAGAACAAGCTAATGAACCCTCTAAGGAAATCGGTTCCTGAACACTAAGCATTTCTTCATGCCAAAGTCTGAGTTCTTCCACTGCTTCCCAAGAAGGAGCAAAAGGTGGAAGCGCCAACGAGCAAGCTGTCCAGCCGCCTCGCACCGGCACATCCAACTGTTGGCAATGACCACCGCGTCTTCCTACTGGCTGGTAAAAGCGGCAGTGGCGGCAGGCGGAAGCAGGGCAATTGGGGGTTTTCATAAAGTTCTCGTTGGAGATGCGAATGATCTTCTTATTTATTTGTAATCGATCGCTCTCAACGTTGTTTAGCCTGCAACCCTCGATCCTGTATAGATTTAAGCGATCCCCGCGCTGTTTCTCCTCTTAATCTTTTTTTTAGGTTTGGTTTAAAAACCGATACATATAACTTTAAAAATAGAAGCGCTCTTTGTTTTGCAATAGACCAATTTAGGACAAAACCCAACGGGGATCAAGTAAAACACTAAACACCTGACAAGGGCACTACACAAATATCATTAACTAACAATATCTCGAAGGAAGAAATTATACTCTGAATTTACCCTTCGTAAGGAGTAAAAAATTACAATTTTTAAACGTTGTGAAAGGCCACAGCCAGAAACCCTTTAAAAGAATGGCTCTGGTCGGTTACAGGCCGGCAAGCTGGCCCTAGCAAACCCAGGCTTCACCTCACCAACCCTTCGTCGCACACAAGGCACAAATCCCCCAGCGCTGAAGCTCTCCCGGTGGCGCAGGACACTGACACTGCTCGCAAAGCGGTAAAGATTGCGTCCGCGCCTGTATGCCCTCAGCCCATTGCTGAAAAGCCGCCTTTGGCTCCTTAACAGCCGGCTTCGGCTCAATTTTATCGCCGGCTGGCGTATCAAGTACCCGGCTGGGATGCTCTCGCCACAACACGGTTTGCTCTTGGGTTGCCGGCTCAGCCATGAGCGGTTTGTGCCACTGAGCCGTTGAAAACCGAATATCAACCAGAGGTGCCGGTAAACGCAAATTTAACTTGGCCAAAATCTGCCGACGCTGAAACATGAGCTGTTGTGCCCAAACCGCACTCGATGTTGCTACTTTTAGCACCCCGCGATCCACAGCAAGCGGTCGAGTTTGAGCCATCACCGCTGCACCGACCACTTCGGGCCAACAGCGCAGCAAACTTTGAAATTCCTGTGATTGCTGCAACCCCCCGTGATTTTCTAGAGAGCCTATCACCTGATTGAGAGTGTTAAAAGCCATCGCGCCCCTCTCAAATTTTTTAAACGCCCGGTTATCAGCAAAGCTCCTCAGCGATGCCTCCCTTTATATTCTGATGGCTCTGTGACTTATCTAGGTAGCCGGGTTGGCAACCTGAAAGCCGGTAGCAGTTAAACCCCTCAAAAAAGCCGCAAAAATGATCAAACCCATTGCCGGCAAAAATCTTGAAGGGAGATTTAAAATAAATCATTGATGAATCGGCACGGATCACTGTTCGGCAATGGCTAAACATCTGCACCAAAAGACACAACCCACCCAAACAGCAAACGCCATCAAAAATTCTCCCCCTCAGCCATTGACTTTAACCCTGGTCAGTCAGAACAATCCGGGGGCAAAAACCGGCTCTGGTGTAAGATATCAAGTTAAGCTTTTAAATCGGTACAAACAGAACTGCCCGAAACAGGTCGCCCGCACCTGAGGGATAAACCACTTCACTACATGATGCGCGATCGAAACAGCCGGTAGGAGCCGCAAGCAATGAGCAAAAGTCCCGACCTTGTCTCAGCCACACCCGCCTCGCCAACCCATTCATTGAAGCCGGCCTTAAAAGCGGCTCTCGGCAGTTTGGATGTGCAGCTAGAGGAAGAATTAACCCGATACCGACGCCAGCGACGCCGGGAACAAACACCCGCTTCTAACCGGGCAATTGGCCAAAGCCAAAGCCGAGATCCCCTAGATTTAATTTACGTGACAGCCACCGGCGGCAGAACCCAGCCGGATGCAGGCTCATCGGCAGAAATGCCGCCCCCCTCGGTGTCCATTGACCCACCGGCTCCAACCTGGCAAAAAGAGGAGCTATCACTGCCCCAGATATCGATCCCAGCCTCAGCGGCAGAGCTGGCCATCGCCTCTAAATCGCTAGAAGCCTCTCCAACCGCCAACGGCGAACCCAGCCCCACCACAGAAATTGCTGCCGGTGAAAGTTTACCCTCTCCCAACCAAAGTGAAGTTCCAAACGACTATTTGGAGTCCTCAGAAGAACTGCTTAAAAGTCTTGGCGAAGTAGCAACCAAAAGAAAACAAACAGAACGGAACGCCGCAGACAGCCTACTTAGCCCCTTGGGCATCGGGTCAATGTTGCTGTTTTTAATGGCCAGCGCGATCTTCGGCTACGTGGCCACCAATCCGTCCGGTTTGAAACACCTCTCACCGAGCCGGCTTTTTAACCAGCAAACGCCCAACACCGCCCAAAATTCAAACAATACAACCGTCACCACCGGCGGTGCGGCGGAAGCAAGCCTGCCAACCTCCCCAAATTTAGCCTCCGAGGAATTTGTGGAACTCGATTTGGGCACACTCAGTACAGTGAATCCCTCGCCCACGCCACTACTCGCCCCAGTCGTGCAACCTGCGGTACAACCGCCAACCGCCAGCGCCACACCCATTCCCCAGGTTACTGTCAAATCAGGCCCAGTGCCCACTCCCAGCCCAGCGGCGAAATCCAGAGGTTTGGGAAGTCTGACAGCGGCTTTATTGCCTCCGTCAAACAAACCGCAAGGGTCAAACAAACCAGCGGCTAAAGGACAGCCCCTGGCTCCCCCAGCCGCGCCGAAAGCACCGGCACCCACAGTAACGGTTGTAACACCCAGCCCAGCAGTAACCATCACAACAACCCCAGCAGCCACGCCCACGGCGACGCCAACAGCCGCCGCAACAGCAAACGCTGAATCTGTTACAGACGATTACTTCTATGTTGTCTTGGATTATGACGGCGAAGCCAGTCTGGAAAAAGCACGGCAAGTCGTCGCAGATGCCTACGCACGCGACTTTCCAGCCGGCTCTCAAATTCAGTTAGGGGCTTTTAATGATGCTGCGACTGCCCAAGTTTTGGTGCAGGAACTGCAACGGCAAGGACTAGCGGCCAAGGTTTACCGGCCTTAAGCGGGCCAATGAGAGCCGGCAAGATTCCGTAAAACTGCAAATCGGTTTTTCGCTTCTTGCCGGGATCAATACAAAGGCCGGTTTTTCAGCAAGTCTGCCGGCAGCGGCAAAGTCACAGGCTACAAAGCTTGAAATACGCTCGTAGCAGTTTTTTGGTAAGATTAACTCATTGGTGAATTCGCCATCACCATGCTATAAGCACCTTTTCTGAAAATGCAAAAACCTCAGTGGTTTGCATAATTGTGCGAGTAATACCCGCCATTCATCCTAGACAGTAAGACTGGGAAGGTCTGAAAAGAAGAGATTTATTCAAAAAGCTAGGAAGAATGCGGTCTGTGCTGCTCCTTCAACTGCCTGAAAATCCGGTACAAGGAAGAATCCGTTATGGGATTATTTGACCGTGTCATGCGGGTGATTCGCGCCAATATCAACAGTCTGGTTGGCAGCGCGGAAGATCCAGAAAAAATTCTGGAACAGACTGTAATCGATATGCAGGAGGATCTGATCCAACTGCGGCAAGCGGTAGCCCAGGCAATTGCCACCCAGAAACGCACAGAACGCCAGTGCAGCCAAGCTCAATCCACAGCAGATGAATGGTATCGCCGCGCCCAGCTAGCGCTGCAAAAAGGGGATGAGAATTTGGCCCGCGAAGCCCTGATGCGGCGGAAAACCTACCACGAAACAGCACAGGCAATGAAGGCGCAGATTGAACAGCAAAGTGGTGTTGTTAACCAGCTCAAGCAAAATATGCGGAGCCTGGAGAGCAAAATTGCCGAGGCTAAAACGAAAAAAGATTTGTACATTGCCCGCGCCCGCTCTGCCAAAGCTTCTGAAAAGTTGAACGAGATGATGGGACAGTTCAACACCGGCAGCGCCATGAGTGCCTTCGAGCGTATGGAAGAGAAAGTCATGCAACTCGAAGCTCGATCAGAAGCAATTGCACATCTCGGACACGATGACTTAGAAAACAAATTTGCCGCTTTGGAAGGGGGAGGCGGCGTTGATGCTGAACTAGCGGCGATGAAATCCCAAATCATTAAGGGTAGCGATCCAGCCAAATTGCCTCCCGGTGAGTCATCGAATCCGTAAACGATTTTTAATAAAGGTGAAAGAGATAAAAAGCTTCTAAACCGCACCGATGGCGTGCCGGCACCCTAAACGGGCCAGACTAACCGGGGAAGCAAGTTCTTTCACAAAGCAAAGTAGATGCCGGCTGAATACAAAGAAATTCCCTAAACTCTACCGATTAAAGCCTGAAGTTTTTACACTGAAGAAAGGAAGTCCTCTTTGGAATCTCTCACCAAGGCTGCGTGCCTCCCTGAAAATAGCAACTTAAACTAGATATTAAGTTGAGGGCAGCCGTCTCAGACTGAATCGATTGAGACGCTGGCCACCTAAATTAAACCCAACGGGCTGACACCAGAAGCCTGACATACCTCGTAAACCCCAAAAGGAAAGACGAAATCATGGGATTGTTTGATCGCATTAGCCGCGTCGTCCGGGCCAATATGAACGACATGGTCAGCAAGGCAGAAGATCCTGAAAAGGTTTTAGACCAGGCCATCATAGATATGCAGGAAGACCTGGTGCAGTTGCGTCAGGCCGTTGCCAGTTCGATTGCCACACAAAAACGCACCGAGCAACAGTACAATCAGGCTCAATCTCAAGCCAACACCTGGCAACAACGCGCCCAGCTGGCTTTGCAAAAAGGGGATGAAAATCTAGCCCGCGAAGCACTGGTTCGGAAAAAAAGCCACGCTGAAACAGCAGGAACGCTGAAAGCTCAGCTGGATACACAAGTAACTCAGGTGGATACGCTCAAGCGCAACCTGATTGCTTTGGAAAGTAAGATTTCTGAAGCCAAAACCAAGAAGAATATGCTCAAAGCGCGGGCGCAAGCTGCTAAGGCTAACGAACAGCTGCAAAACACGATTGGCAATTTGGGCACTAGCAGCGCAATGGGCGCTTTCGAGCGCATGGAAGAGAAGGTTTTGCAAATGGAAGCCCGATCTCAAGCTGCTGCTGAGCTGGGTGGTGCCGATTTAGAAAGTCAATTTGCCCTGCTTGAATCTGGAAGCAATGTTGACGACGAACTCGCAGCCATGAAAGCTTCCCTTAGCGGTGCTCCTCCTACCCAAGAAGCTCTACCCGCCTCTGGGCAAACGAGTGCCCCCAAAAACAATCAAGCTGTTGACGCTGAATTGGAAGAGCTGCGTTCGCAACTCAACGATATGTAAGTTTCACCGGCTCTTACTCGTTTCTCCAGCAACCCAGGTCTCGATAAACCGCTGTACGTCCACTCTCTTACCTGTTCCATTTCGAGCGAACGCAGAGGGGATGGATTAATTCAGGGAGTCTATCGGGGCCTGTTTGCTAAGTGCTGGCCGATACAATCTGGATGGGATAAGGTTTTAGGCTGGAGAAATTTGCGGACAAGCAAAGAATCATCAAACGGATACGATAATGTCAGTTCACCGGCTCGGTTGACTGTCGTGTTCACAGATTTGCCTTGAGGTCACAAAAAGCTTCACAATAATAAAACTGTAAAATTCTGTTGCAGATTGATTAACGGGAGTGCTATGAGCAGCCTCATTTCCATTAGCGATGCCGAGTTTGAAACCGAAGTCCTGCAATCCACAACACCCGTTTTAGTCTACTTTTGGGCGTCTTGGTGTGGCCCATGCCGGCTCGTGTCACCGTCCGTGGACTGGGCAGCCAACAACTACAGCGATCGCCTCAAGGTCGTGAAAATGGAAGTTGATCCCAATCCCGCCACCGTCAAGCAATATAAAGTGGAAGGAATTCCGGCTTTGAGATTGTTTAATGGGACAGAAGTGATTGAGTCCTATGAAGGAGCGATCAGCCAGCAAAAACTAGCCGGTCTGCTTGACGCTCATTTGTAAACATAGAGTTATGAGTCTTTTGTCGTTTGTCCTGCCAAGGCAGCCGCATCAATGACAAAAGACCAATAACAAAGGATATATGAATATGCAATTTGCGAAACGTTTAGATCCCCTCCGTGCTAATGTCTTTGCTGATATGGATCGGGCAAAGGCAAAGGCGAGGGCAGCCGGCCAAGATTTGATTGATTTATCTCTAGGATCTTCTGACTTACCTGCCGAAGATCGCGTCCTCGACACGATCGCCGCATCTTTGAAAGATCCCAGCACCCATCAGTATTTGCTATTTCACGGCACTCAAAAATTTCGCCACGCAGCCGCCAAATGGTACACGCAGAAATTTGGCGTGCCGGTTGATCCGGAAACGGAGGTGCTCTCCCTCATTGGATCTCAAGAAGGAACGGCGCATTTGCCTTTAGCGATTTTAAATCCGGGAGATTTTGCCCTGCTGCTCGATCCGGGCTATCCCTCCCATGTCGGCGGTGTTTACTTAGCCAGTGGGCAGATTTACCCGATGCAACTGCGGGCGGAAAATGGATTTTTGCCGGTGTTTGAGGACGTGCCAGGGCCGGTTTTAGCGCAGGCGCGGATGATGGTGCTCAGCTATCCCCACAACCCAACCGCCGCGATCGCTCCACTCTCGTTTTTTCAAGAAGCTGTAGCGTTTTGCCGGCAGCACAACCTTGTCTTGGTTCACGATTTCCCCTATGTAGACTTGGTGTTTGAAGGCTCAGCCCCACCCTCTATTTTGCAAGCTGACCCGGATAAAACGGTTTCTATAGAATTCTTCACCCTTTCTAAGTCATACAATTTAGGCGGTTTTCGCATCGGTTATGCCATCGGCAACCCCCAACTTATTCAAGCATTGCGACAGGTGAAAGCGGCGGTTGATTTTAACCAATATCTAGGAATTCTCAATGGTGCGATCGCTGCTTTAAGTGGCCCTCAAGATATTGTCAAGCAAACGGTAGAAACTTTCCGCCAGCGTCGGGATGCTTTTATCACCGCACTACACCGCATTGGCTGGTTTGTAGAAACCCCACCGGCAACCATGTATGTTTGGGCAAAACTGCCGGCACCTTGGGAAAATAATTCGATGGAATTTTGCACGCAGCTGGTAGAAACAACCGGCGTTGCAGCCTCTCCGGGTGCCGGTTTTGGGAAAGGCGGCGAAGGGTATGTTCGCTTTGCCTTAGTCCATGAACCGCCGATCCTGGAAGCAGCAGTGGAAAGAATCGCTAAGTTTGTCCGCTCGTAATCGTTCTTAACTAAAAAGACAGAAGCGTTGCAAATTTGCTAACAAACTTTGTATTTATGTATTTTTACGCAAAGTTTGATGAATGAAACACGCATTTGATTATGGGTCACGTTGAAAGGAACTATGATATCTACAGGGTGTGAGAGAGAAATAGCTCCCACTAAACGCGCTACAAACATCAGGGATTGCAAGCCCAAATCAGCGATAGGTTTGAGATAAAGTTTGGGTTAAGTTTTTCAACGCACAGTTTGCGGGATCATAATTTTATGTGAGTGCAATCACACCTAAACTCAAACATTAAACGCTCAAATGGAATAAAGCAGATATCCTATCTCTCACCAGTTAGGATGAACCGGCCTGACTATAGCCCAGAGAAATTTGAGGAGGCACCCAAGATGGCAGGAACTGTCAAAAAATTTATGCTCAGCACTTCGTTGGCGGCCGGCATGATTACGATCTCCGGCACCTCAGTGCTCGCCGCCAGCCTCACCAATGTAACCGTTGCCGGTAGTGATTACTCGCTCTATGATTCTAACGGGACAAGTACCTTTATACAACCCTCTGCAAAATTGTCAACTATCTTAGGTGGCAATAGCAGTTCTCCAGGGGGAAATGTCGAGTTATTTTCCAGTAGTGAAAGACTCAGTAATGGGGAATTCGCACAATATGCCGGTGTTAGCAGCCTCACCGGCACAATAGGGGGAAAAGACATTATCTTAAGCAGTCTCACCGCCGCTGACTGGGATAGCAAAGTTGGGGGCGTGACGCTGGCAAAGAGATGGTTCAATGAGGCTTTGAGTGCCAACGGTTTGGGTAGCTTGGTAGGAACACGGGAAGGGGGTACACTTTATAACTCTTTTATCGTGAATGGAGGCCGGCAACGGTTTAGTGACCCTAATATTTCTTATCTAAACCAAGATGACATCACCGGCGAGATTAAAATTGGGCTTGCGGGTCATTATGATGCCAAATCTCTACTATTAGGTGTGATTCCTGCTTCACTAGAGTCTTTGATTTCAAACACAACAGTGCAAGCCAGTGAAATTGTCAAAGTTACTTATAATGGCGAGACTCATTATCTGTATAACTTTAGGGCAACTAACTCAGGGCTGTTTGCGCTAGACGATGGTTTCTCGCATAACGGGAACTATGAATTGCTGTTGGCGGGGGTGCCTCCAGCTAGAGTGCCAGAACCTTGTGCAATATTGAGTCTAATCGGTTTGGGGGGCTTGCTGGCTACCAAACGCACGATGAAGAACGTTTGAGCAGATTTGGATTTGAAGTTGTAACGATTGCCTGGAAGCCGGGAATCGAGGATTTTGCTTATCTTGTGCAGCTGATGCTTCTGTGCTCGTTTTTTGAGTTAGCAGCCGGCAGGGTTTGGCGTCTTCATGCGCTATATAGGGAATTCAAGCTTAGAGGCAGCTCCTCATTGCGCCTTAAAAGATGTATCTGACCGAATTGAGAATTTATATAGATAAAACTCTATTGTTTTAATTGTCTCAACTAGGGGGATTTAAAGGGATTTTTTGGCCCAACAGAGCAACACAGTTTTGCATAGATAAATTCTTATGGTTTCAATAAGGCTCATAGGGTAGATTCAGGAAAATCCTTAAGACTAATTACTTATCGGGGATTTTGAATGGTTTCAATAGGTTGATCCCGGTAGATTAAAAAGCTTATTTTATAAGGGTTTGAGAGATCTATTAATTTACTTATGGATACAATTTAATATTTATTTTAGTTTTGCAGCTCCGAAGTCTATGCATTACGCGTTAAAGGCAGTAAGCTTACTTTTAATCGATGTTTCGCACGACGCGAACGCACCCCACCAAGGTGCTTAAAAGCGATTGACCGGCATTTAGCCAATAGTCAAGTGCGAAATATCAAACAATGACTTGCGCTGAATTCAGCGAATTCGCCTGATGAAGCGCCTGAGGTTTCTTACAAATGGTTGCTTAAATTCTGAAAATTTGGCTTAACTTTAATTTACTTAAGCAGGACTGACAGAAGTATCTAAGCAACCCATCGTCAAACCCGTGAAGTACGCTTTGTTAACTCACACAAAGTGACGATTTTCTTAACCTAATTTTAGGAAAAGAGAGCCGCCGCCAGGAGATTTTATGACCAATTTTTCTGCTCAATATTCTCGACGGAAATTTCTGATAACTGCTGGAGCATCTGCTGTTGGCTCTGTGTTTCTCAAAGGCTGTTTGGGAAACCCTCCTGAATCTATCTCTGAAGCCACTCGAACCCAAAAAGTAGAAGCACTTACTCTGCCGGCAGAACAAGTACCGGAAACAAAATCAGCAAATATCGGCTTTATCGGTCAAACTGATGCTGCGCCGCTGATTATTGCACAAGAGTTGGGCTTTTTTGCCAAGTATGGGGTGCCGGATATTAAGTTACAAAAGCAACCCTCTTGGGCGGTGGTTCGAGATAAGTTGGAACTCGATCCAGCCGGCGGTGGAATTGAGGCGGGTATGGTTCTCACGCCGATGCCTTACTTAATGGCATTAGGTGCTGTCACCAAAGGAAATAAAAAGATTCCTATGTACTTACCGTTGCGCCTGAACATTGACGGGCAAGGCATTACGGTGGCTGATAGCCTTAAGGGTACAGGTGTTAAACTCGATACTTCCGTATTGAAGCAGAGAGCTCAGGAAGCAAAAGCTGCCGGCAAACCGCTGCGGTTTGCCCACACCTTTAAAGGCGGCACCAGCGATATTATGCTGCGCTATTGGTTAGCTGCCGGTGGCATCGATCCAGAAAACGATGTTGTGATTCAAATTGTACCGGGCGCTCAACTTGTTTCAAATATGCAAACAGGTGACATTCAAGGCTTCTGTGTTGGAGAACCTTGGCACCTGAGAGCCATTAATCAAAAAGTTGGTTATACCGCTTTAATTACCGGCGAATTCTGGAAAGATCATCCAGAAAAAGCGCTCGCATTCCGCGCCGACTGGGTAGACAAACATCCCAAAACAACTAAAGCAATTCTCAAAGCGGTAATGGAAGCTCAGCAGTGGTGCGACAAAATGGAAAACCGCGAAGAAATGGCTCAGATTCTCTCAAGAGATGAGTATGCAAAAGTACCCGTAAAAGATATTATTGATCGGCTTAAAGGCAAGATAGACTACGGCGATGGTCGCCCAGTTGCGGAAAATAGCCCTCACGTTATGCGGTACTGGGAAAAGGGAACAGCTTCTTACCCTTACCAAAGTCACGATCTGTGGTTTTTAACAGAAAATATGCGTTGGGGAATGCTGCCGGCGGATACCGATAAAAACGCAATTATTAAGCAGGTAAACCGCGAGGATTTATGGCGGGAAGCGGCCAAGGAGATGGGCGTTGCTGCTGCTGAAATTCCTAAGAATCCATCGAAAGGCGTGGAGAAGTTCTTTGATGGTGTTGCCTTTAACCCCGCCGATCCAGTGGCTTATTTGAAGAATGTGAAGATTAAGAAGATTTAGAAACGTTAAAACTTAAGAATTAAGTTAATTTTTAAGTTCTAACTTCTGTAGTGAGTTTCTTGCATTCTCGGTTCCGTAGTTTTCAGTTAAGTCAAGTATTTCAACCAATCAGAGGAAAAGCAAATGGTAGTCAACTCCAGACGTAATAAAGCGAATCAGGCAAATCTGCTTGACAGTGCAGTTTCTTATTTAAAAAAGCAATCTCCTGATTTAATTCCGCCCCTTTTAGCCCTCGCAACGTTTCTAATTGTCTGGCAGTTATTTACGCTCAGTCCAGAGTCTACTTTGCCGGGTCCAATTAAAGTGTTTCAAGAAAGCTGGACAAAAATATTTTGGCCCTTTGCCTATCCTGACCGAGAAGGCACTGCGAAAGGCTTGTTTTGGCAAATCTGGGCTAGCCTACAACGGGTGGCAGTCGGCTACTCTTTGGCGGGGATTGTGGGAATAACAGTTGGCATTATCGTCGGAGTTAATGCCCTTCTCTTCAAAGCTTTAGACCCACTTTTCCAAATCCTTCGTACCATTCCCCCGCTTGCTTGGTTACCGATTGCCTTAGCAGCTATCAAACAATCAGAACCATCAGCGATTTTCGTAATTTTCATCACCTCACTCTGGCCAATTTTAATTAATACAGTTGTGGGCGTGCAGCAAATTCCGCAAGATTATAAAAACGTTGCTAGAGTCTTGCGTTTACCTCAGAAAAAGTATTTCTTCAAAATTGTTCTACCGGCTGCGGTTCCTTACATCTTCACAGGTCTAAGAATTGGCATTGGTTTAGCTTGGCTGGCAATTGTGGCCGCAGAAATGATTACCGGCGGTGTTGGAATTGGCTACTTCATGTTTGACGCCTATAACGTGGGCCGTACCAGTGACATTATCGTGGCGCTTGTTTATGTCGGAGTTGTGGGTTTAATTCTTGACAAAGCAATGGGTTTCATCGCCAGCAAAGTAGTTCCAGAAGAACGTAAATAAGTGACAAGGGAAGAGTGAAAATTATAATTTCACCCATTCCCAATGCCCATACCTTTAGGTTGGCGAAGCCTTGCCCCTACCTTTAGGTTGGCGCAGCCTTGCCCCATTCCCCATTCCCCATTCCCCATTCCCAATCTTTAAACACTATGTCTGTCTTTGTTGCTGTTGATCAACTTGAGAAAGTCTTTGACTTATCCGGCGGGGGCAAATACATCGCCCTGAAAGGAATCGACCTTCAAATTAGAAAAGGAGAATTTATCTCCTTAATCGGACACTCCGGCTGTGGCAAATCAACGCTTTTGAACACAATTGCCGGCCTGGATTTACCCACAGATGGGTTAGTGACTCTAGAATCCCAAAAAATCACCGGCCCTGGCCCAGATCGCATGGTGGTCTTTCAAAATTATTCACTGCTGCCTTGGTTAAATGTGCGTGAAAACATTGCCTTAGCGGTTGATGAAGTCTTCAGCCATCTTCCCAAAGCCGAGAAGCGCAGCATCGTTGAGCAACATATCGATATGGTAGGGCTGCGACCTCATGCTGACAAACAGCCGGCTATGCTATCGGGAGGTCAGAAACAGCGAGTGAGTATCGCCCGCGCCCTTGCAATTCGTCCAAAACTGCTGCTGCTAGATGAACCTTTCGGCGCTTTAGACGCACTCACACGCGGCAATTTGCAAGAGAAATTAATGCAAATTTGTGAGGAAAACCAAGTCACTGCGGTGATGGTGACTCACGATGTCGATGAAGCGGTGCTATTGTCTGACAGAATTGTGATGCTGACGAATGGCCCGGAATCAAAAATTGGTCAAATTCTAGAAGTAGATATTCCCCGCCCTCGCAAGCGCATGGAAGTTGTAGAACATCCCAGCTATTACAGCTTGCGGAGTGAAATGATCTACTTCCTCAATCAACAGAAACGTATTAAGAAACTTCGCGCTAGAAAAACGGCGGCAATCGCCCGTCATGGCTTGGAAAAAGTTAATTTAGAAATTGGCTTTCTTCCCCTAACTGCTTGCGCCCCCTTGGCAGTTGCAAAAGAAAAAGGTTTCTTTGCCAAACACGGTTTAGATGAAGTGACCTTGGTGCGAGAAACCAGTTGGCGGGGAATTAGCGATGGCATCACCGGCGGCTATTTAGATGCGGCTCAAATGCCTTCAGGAATGCCTCTGTGGTTAACCTTAGGAGGCCATGAAAACCGGCCTGTCCCCACCGTCAGTTCCCTCACCATGACGCGCAACGGGAACGGGATAACCTTGTGCAAGCGCTTCTACGACCAAGGAATTTATACCTTGGCAGACTTTAAAAAGATGCTGCAAGCGTCGCCGGCTCAACAGCACAGAATGGGCATCGTGCATCCCTCTTCCATGCACAATTTGCTATTGCGTTACTGGTTGGCTGCCGGTGGCATTGACCCCGATCTTGATGTCTCTCTAAAAAACCTGCCGCCGGCTCAAATGGTGGTGGATCTGCAAGCCGGCAGTATTGACGGTTTCTGTATGGGGGAACCTTGGAACCTCCGCGCCGCAATGGAAGGGGTTGGCTTTACCGTCGCTACAGATTTGGAAATTTGGCCTGGACATCCTGGCAAAGTGCTGGGCGTTCGGGAAGACTGGGCCAATGCCTATCCCAATACCCACATCGCTTTAGTTAAGGCGCTGCTGGAAGCTTGCAAATACTGTGCTGATGAAGCGAATGCCGAAGAGGTGCGCCAGATCGTCGCCGGACGTGATTATGTGAGTACGGATGTGGCTTATATCCAAATGGGTGACCCTAACTCCGCAACCTGTAGCTTAGATCAGCCAATGCGGGAATATGCCCATCACCTGTTTTTTGGGGATGGCGTGAACCGGCCTAGTCGCACAGAACATTTGTGGCACATGGTGCAAATGGCACGGTGGGGTGACGTTCCTTTCCCCCGGAACTGGTTGGAAATTCTAGAACGGGTATGCCGTGTGAGTGTATTTAGCACCGCAGCGCGAGAAATTGGCGTGCTGGATGTGAAATACAATCGCGGCTCAATCCAGCTATTTGATGGCACCACATTTAATACAGATGACCCGATTGGCTATCTCAACAGTCTGGAAATTAAACGTGATTTCAGCGTAGCCGAAGTGATCCTCGATTCACGCCCAACAGCCGCTTAATTAGGTTAGGTATAGGGGCAAATACTAGCGCTAAAGTTTCTGCTTAAACCGATAGGCTATTTACGCGAATGCTAGCGCTGACGCGCCGCTAAGCTATAGCCCCTACTGTCAACAAAAAACCCAAGATAAAGCACAAAGGACAAACAAAAACGATGGCATCTTTAAATCGCAATTTCACCTACACCGGCACCATGACACAGGCGGCTGTTACTCCAAAAACCCGTAAGGACACATTCCTGGTCATTGAAGATGTTTCTAAAGTTTATAAAACCCCCAAAGGGCCTTTCACGGTGCTTGACGGCGTTAATCTCACCGTTAAGGAAGGGGAGTTTATTTGCGTCATTGGTCACTCTGGCTGTGGCAAATCAACTCTGCTGAACATGGTATCCGGTTTCGCCACACCCACTAGCGGCAAGGTGGAATTGCAAGGTTCGCGCATCACCGAACCGGGTCCTGATCGCATGGTCGTCTTTCAAAATTACGCTTTGTTGCCTTGGCTTACAGCCTATGAAAACGTTTACTTAGCCATTGACTCGGCTTACCCCAACAAATCGGGCGCAGAAAAAGCGGCCATGACACGGGAACACTTGGCAATGGTAGGCTTAACAGAAGCGGCGGATAAAAAGCCCAGCCAAATCTCTGGGGGGATGAAGCAACGGGTTTCGATTGCCCGTGCTTTGGCAATGCGTCCGAAAGTCTTGATTTTAGATGAGCCTTTTGGGGCGCTGGATGCAATTACCAAAGAAGAGTTGCAGGAGGAATTACTTAAAATTTGGAATGATCACCGCGCAACGGTGTTGATGATTACTCACGATATTGATGAGGCGCTATTCCTGGCAGACCGATTGGTGATGATGACGAATGGGCCGGCTGCTAAAATTGGGGAGATTTTAGAGATTCCTTTTCCGCGTCCCCGCGATCGCGCCCGCATTATGGAAGATCCAGAATACTACAAACTCCGCAATCACGCCCTCGATTTCCTCTATCACCGCTTCGCTCATGATGAGGATGAGTGAATTTTCAAGGCAAACACTAAAATCCAAGTCATGCCGGTGAAAGGCTTTCCCTATCAGCGCAATTATGCAAATATGAAGGGGGACGAAAATGAGAAGCCTACTCTCCTAGAGGTTATCTGATTCTCTACTTCTAGAGCATTCTTGACTGATTCAAAAGTAAGATAGTCTCTGCCGGCATAACTTTTGCTTTTGCTTTCTTTGAGTCATGCTCTCCCAGCTAGTTAATAAGTTGCTTGAGAAGGGGTGCGACCTCAATGAAAAGACAGCTTTCTCAAAGGAACCTCATAACGGTTTTGCTGTCAACAAACCTGATAACAATGTGGTTATTTAAAAACCTATACAAAAAACTGAGACGAGCTGGCCAAGATGAAAACTTCCTGCATGGGCTAGAAAACCTGGAAGTAGTTGTCTCCAAAATTCTTTCTGTGGGGATGATCATTGTTATCTTAGCCTCCCTTTGGAATTTGGGACTCTTTCTGTTTCTAGAACTCCTCACAACACCGCCAGACAATTTCGGTAAGGATTTGTTTAAAGTTTTTGGTTTGTTTTTGAATGTTTTGATTGCCCTAGAAATTCTAGAAAATATTACGGCTTACCTCAAAAAACACGTTATTCAAGTAGAGTTAGTCATTGTTACTTCTATCATTGCAGTCGCTCGTAAGATTATCATCTTGGATCTGGAGAAAATAGAAGGGATTCAAATTATTGGATTAGCTGTTGCAGTTTTTTCCCTTTCAATTAGTTATTGGATTATTCGTAGCCAAAACGCCAAAAAGTATGACTGATAACTCGCAATCTGATAGGCGTCGCGCACTGCTATTAGTCAATCGTGGCGCTAGAAAGGGAGATGAAAGTATCTCTAAAGCAGTTAAGCAGTTGCAATACTTAGGGGTTGAGATCCTAGAGGAATCAGCAGAGCATCCTCAACAAATTCCCGATCTGATTCGGCGCTACCGGCGTGAAGTGGATTTGGTCATTATTGGAGGCGGTGATGGCACTCTGAATGCAGCCGCAGAGGGATTGATAGACTCTCAGTTACCTTTGGGAATTTTGCCTTTGGGAACGGCAAATGACCTCGCTCGGACTTTAGAAATTCCCACTTCTATACCCGATGCCTGCCAAATTATTGCTGCCGGCAAAATTCGGCGCATTGACTTGGGTTGGGTGAATGGCCAATACTTTTTTAATGTGGCAAGCTTGGGATTAAGCGTGCAAATTACTCAACAGTTGAGCAAAGAAGCGAAGCGCCGGTGGGGAGTTTTTGCCTATGGTTTGACTGCTCTTAAGGTGCTTTGGAAATCTCGACCTTTTAAAGCAGAGATCCGCCTAAAGGGGAAATCAATAAAGGTGAAAACGGTTCAAATTGCCGTTGGTAACGGGCGTTATTATGGGGGCGGGATGACTGTTGCTGAGGATGCTACAATTGACGACCGGCGGCTGGATCTATACAGTCTGGAAATTAAATCCTGGTGGCAAATGATTCTCTTGCTGCCGGCAATGCGGCAAGGAAATCATGCTGATTTGCGGGGTGTTCGCGCCCTCAACGGCACTGAATTTGAGGTGTTTACTCGCAAACCTCGCCCCATCAATACTGATGGCGAAATTACTACCCACACGCCGGCTCAATTCCGCGTCATTCCTCAAGCTTTAGCTGTTTTGGTTCCTTAAACAGTTCCGTCTCAAACTCATTTGTGCTTTTAAGTTAAAAAGTCTGAGAAGCCTGAGTTTATTAATCGTCTAAAATTCAATAAGTTTGGCATCGACTGATGACAAAAAGCCTTAAACTCGTAAGTTACTTTAAAGATAAATAGCTAGGACAGAACTTAGATGTTGTTTAAAAAAAATCTCAGCCATTTAAAAACTATTGATGTAGTAGAAGTTTAGCTATATTTCTAAATATGGATGTTTACAAAATTTAACAAAAAATTTTATTAACTGGGAAAAATTTATGTAGGAAGCGTGAGCGTTTTAAAGTTCAATGGATATTGCTATCGGTGCGGCTTTAAGGGTTTGGGTGCTTGAGGGTGAACCGTGTCCATTTAGACTTAAAAGGTTGAAGAACAAGGGCAAGACTGACTTCCCAAGGGTGCAATGATGCCATAAGCTAACTGGACGCCTTCAAGACGGCAAAGTGAATTAATGGCCAGCACCTGATGTTGAGTGCGGGTGCCGGCATGGCTGTTGGGTCAATCCGAACAGGGACAGATGCAAAGCATCTACGAGCCTGATCGGGGGATAGTGATAGCACTGGATGGCACCGGCAGCAATACCCAGAGAAACTCAAGCGTCTTGTAACACCTTCAAACTCTCTGTTGCCGGTGGCACTGCACTGGCAGTTGAGGCCAAGCACAATCTGTTTGAGATAAACCCGATTAACGGATCAAATGTCAGAACATATCTTAGTCTTCATCTCTTCCCAAATAGGGGGATGGGACATGATAATTTTGAGGCTAAGTGAGATTAGGAGTTCTAATGAATAGCCAACCAAACGCTGCTACCCCGATGAATGCGCCGAAGTCAACGACGACTTCGTTGAATAATGCCAAGCCAACCTCTAGTTTTGTCAACAAATCGATTCTGAGCGTTGATCTGGGCCGAACATCTACAAAAACCTGCGTCAGCCGCGAGCCTGATAGTGTCATTTTCATCCCGGCTAATATTGTCGAGAAGCCGGTGCAAGAGCTGCGTGGAGGCATCTTTGAAGCTCGCACCACCGATCCTCTACTGGATTTGTGGGTAGAGTACCAGGGAAGTGGGTACGCCCTTGGGCAACTGGCAGCCGACTTTGGAGCGAATCTTTACTCTAGCGCCACCCAAGAAAAGCAATCTAAGACTGAAGATGCCCTGCCCAAAGTCTTAACTTGTATCGGTTACTTTAGCGACAAGCTCAAGGATAAGGACGATCTGTCCGTCGTGATCAGCCTGCCTTACTACGCCCAAGAAGAGTTTGAGCGTGAGAAAGAAAAGCTTGTTAACTTGCTAACCGGCCCTCACACAATGAGCTTCCGGGGCGAGCAGATGTCAATAAATATTACCAAGGTGTGGGTGATGCCCGAAGGGTATGGCAGCCTCATTTGGTGTGAAGGCGAATCGAAAAAGCCGGCAACGACAGATCTATCAAAAGTGCCGGTGGCCATTATAGACATTGGACATCAAACGACCGATTGTTTAATGGTCGATAGTTTCCGGTTCGCACGAGCTGCATCTAAGAGCGAACCCTTCGCCATGACTGAGTTTTACAAACAAGTCGCCGCTCAGATTGAAGGCTCAGATCCCCAGTCTCTGTCTCTGATCGAGGCAGTCAACCGGGCCAAAGGTGATCGGTTCTACCGGCCAAGAGGGGCAACGAAACCGACCAACCTTGATGATATTTTGCCTAACCTGAAAGAAAGTTTTTCCCGTGAAATGTGCGCGCGTGTGCTGGCATGGCTGCCAGAGCGCGTGAAAGCGGTGATTCTGACTGGTGGGGGCGGAGAATTCTTCTGGGATGATATGCAACTGTTGCTCAAAGACGCCCGGATCGAAGCCCATTTAGCCTCGCCATCTCGACAAGCGAATGCCTTGGGACAGTATATTTATGGAGAAGCACAGTTAGCGACATTCCCTGCTCGCGCCAATAATAAGGCTTGAACCTGATGTTCCAGAGGTCAAATAAGACAAATAAATCGGTCACGTTCAACCAAGAGGTTGCTGACCAAACCTTGTTGACGGTGATTGAAACCGAGTTGGCCAAACAACCGCACAAGACTTTCAGCGACCTCTGTAAAGAAGCTCTGTGGCAATTTTTGTGCGTCCCTGAATCTTTAAGGCCCAGCCCAAAAATTGGGGAAATCGAACAGCAAATCGCGGATCTCCAGCGTCAATTTGCTGAGTTTGAGAAACGGGGATCGGCTAAACCATCTGCCGGCCCTGTGCCGGTATTTGAACCTCAGCAGCCTAAGCCGGCTGCCGGTCAGACGGAACAACAAGTAGCTGAGGTGCAACGCCAACTTGCCGCTTTAGAGCAGCGGGTAATGGCCAAAGAATCGGGCCGGCTGGAAACTCTGGAACGCCAATTACATCAACTCAGCCAGCAGATGATGCAGTTAGCTTTGCAAGTCAGTCAGTCGTCTGTTGCTGACCTAACCTCGCTGCCAGAACCCCCGCCAAAACCCGTGGCTCCTGAACCGCCTCCAGAAGAAATTGATCCTGAGATCGCTCGTCTGAGAGGGTTGCTAGAGGAGTTCTGAAGCTACTTTACTGCGTTGACCGGCATCTACCTGAAGATTCTTCGCGCTAGAAGGGTGAAGCCTATCACTGCCATGCCTGTACAGGTGTGAAGGGTGAAGGCTAAAATTTCGCACTTGTATGGGCACAGAGCGCAAAGGCTTAACTTCGCTCTTCAGTTCTATTCATCGGATGGCTGAAAGCGAAGAAGGCATTTGCATCGGCTCAAGCTCATTTGAGTCGCTGAAGAATAAAACCTCACGGCAGGGTTGAGGAAATCTCCGTTATTCAGACGGGGAGGATGTCAATTGACCTCTGTGGTAATTTTTATGACGTAGGGGTGGTATTTATTTGGCTCGTAGGAACCGATCCAAACTTGGTAAGTTCCTTCGAGCCACTGGCCGGCAATCCCTGGATTTTTACTTCTGCCGGGTGAGTCATCATTGCACCAACTTCCCCCAGGGCCGCGTATCAAAAGGGTTGTGTCTGTAGTGCTTTCAACTTGAATGCTGAGATAGTTAAAAAAAGCAGTCAACGTCAGGACGTGGTCAGGTTCTTTGTCTAGAAAACCAACGCAAGGGCCATTGGCTGTTTCTTTGCGACCGGCAATCCCTTCTGCGGGGATTGATCCGCCACTAATGCCGCTAATGGCTTTTGGGTCGGGTTTAAACTTAGGGCTGAGGGTAATCGTTTCAAATAAAGGCACCGAAGCCGGCTGTGCTCGCAAATCCGAGTGGTTCCAGAATCCAATCGCTACAACCGAAACCGCCACGGCAGATGTCCAGCCGCACACCTTCAACCATTTCGAGCGTTTATATAGCCCTCTGTTGTGCATTGCGATTGTCTATTGCGCTTTGGAAATCAGAGGTTTTAGCATTTTAGGTTTAGATTTTAAATAAGAACTAAACCGCCGGCATCTTAAAAATTAAAACCTTTTGAGTTAGGAACTTTGACCTATTCCCGGCAACTTTAACACAAAATTCGTTAAAAGTGCCCCTAGGGAGTTTCTGCCGGCGGCAACTGAACTCAAGTTCGCACTTTCCCGATTTTCCCCTGAATCTTCATTAGCAGGGCCGGCACTGCCGGCCCGACGTTTAAGCTTCAAGGGTTATTGATTGGCGGAATGTTTACCGGCAATTTGTTCTTTGATTGATTGAATTTGTTGGGTGAGTTCTTGGCGGTGAGAGGCTTGCAACAAATAGCGGTAAATAAACCAACCAGAGTATCCCATGCCAACCACTTCAAAAATTCCACCCAGGAGCGGGATACTGTTGAACACATCCAACAGTGCCTGAAGCACTCTCAAGCCGAGCAACACACCGATGATCAGACCGAAGGAGTTGATCAGCTTTTTATTCTGTGCGAAAAACTCAGTCACGGAAGTCGGCAAATCCGACAAAGTTGAGAGAACTTGATCCCTAATCTGCTGAAACTGGTCTTCAGTTGGGACGGGTGCCGGTGTTTCCTGTTCAACCCAGGCATCAGGGGGTGGGGGTTCAGTCACCATGCCGGCAACTGCTGGATCTGGCAAAGACGTTGCAGACGGCGTCTCATCGATTGGTTGCTCTGGAGTTGGTAGTTCGGTCATGGCACCCTCCTGTGGGTCATTCACACCTAAGACACTTTGCAAGCGGGTTTTATCCCAAGAGCGCTGATGAAGCAGCAGCCAAGATTGTATCAAATCTGGCCCGTGCACTTCGCCGGTGAGTGCCGCCCGCAGCGAACGCATCAGCATCCCCTTTTTTACATTTTGCTCTTTTGTCACCTTTTTGATCGCATCTTGGGCGTCAGACTCGGTGAGGGGCTGCGGGCTGTCTAATATAGCCAGAATCGCTTGTAAAACTTTGGGGGCGTCTGGTTGCTGGAGTTGGTCGGCTGCTTCCTCATGGAATTCTATCCCTTGGACAAAGAATACTCGGCTCATCGCCACTGCTTCATCAAGCCGGTTGAAGCTTGGGCCAATGAGGGCGGTGAGCTGTTCTAGCCAAGCGCGTTCGCCGATGGGATCGAATTGATACCCGGCTTCTTGCCAGTAGGGAATCAGCAAATCAGTTAGCTGGGGCACCGGCATCGCTTGGATGTAGTGCCGGTTGAGAGAGTTGAGTTTGTCCCAGTCAAACTTAGCACCGGCTTTATTCACGCGGTCAAAGCTAAACTTTTCTGCTGCCGGCGCTAGGGTGAATATCTCTTCATTATCGGGGGATGACCAGCCCAGCAAGGTCATGTAATTGACCAGCGCTTCAGCCGTATAACCCATCTGCTTAAAGTCAGAAATTGAGGTAACGCCGTCGCGCTTCGATAGCTTTTGGCCAGATTGATTGAGAATCAGCGGCGTGTGGGCAAATTCTGGGATTTTTGCCTCAAACGCTTCGTAGAGCAAGATTTGTTTTGGCGTGTTGCCGATGTGATCTTCGCCTCGGATGACGTGGGTGATTCGCATATCAATGTCATCCACGACGACTGCCAGGTTGTACAGGGGTTGGCCGATGTCGTCTTTAGTGGAGGCGCGGGCGATCACCATGTCGCCGCCGAGATCGCTGCCTCGCCAGCTGACTTCATCCCGTACTAAGTCATTCCAGATGATTTGCCGGTCATCGTCGATTTTAAAGCGAATGACTGAGGTGCGTCCTTCGGCTTCAAAGGCGTCCCGTTCTTCCTGGGTTAGGTTCCGGTGCCGGTTGTCATAGCGGGGGGCTTCTTTGTTGGCTTTTTGCGCTTCCCGCATTTGAGTCAGTTCTTCTTCTGTGCAGTAGCAGCGGTAGGCTAGCCCTTTATCCAGAAGGGTCTGGATCATCTGCCGGTAGTAGTCGAGGCGCTGCGATTGAAAAAATGGCCCCGCATCCCAGTTCAGCCCCAGCCAGGTGAGACCTTCTAGGATATTCTCGGTGTATTCGGGGCGTGAGCGTTCGAGATCGGTATCTTCTACGCGCAAGATGAATTGGCCGCCGTTGTGACGGGCGTATAGCCAGTTAAACACAGCCGTTCTGGCTGTTCCGATATGTAAGTTGCCGGTTGGGCTTGGGGCAAGACGAACTCTAACAGTCACAGCAATCTCTCTTAAACGCTAGATTCAAGTAGGCCGGCCAAAATTAAGTATAGAATGGCCTTTCTACTTCTCTCTAAATTCAAGACACTATTATGAAGCGTCTTGATACCAAGCTTACCAGAACGGGACTGACGGGGCTCGAACCCGCAACTTCCGCCGTGACAGGGCGGTGCTCTAACCAATTGAACTACAGTCCCTTTTTTTCGCCAAGATTTATTATGCACACATTTCTCAGCGTTGTCAAACACTTTTTTTGAAAATGGCTGAATGGGGCATGGGGCATTGGGCATGGGGCATGGGGCATGGGGCATGGGGCAAGGCTGCGCCAACCTAAAGGTATGGGCATGGGGCAAGGCTGCGCCAACCTAAAGGTATGGGCATTGGGCATGGGAAGAGGGGGTGATGGGACATGGGGCATAGGGCATGGGGCAAGGCTGCGCCAACCTAAAGGTATGGGCATGGGGCATGGGAAGAGGGGGTGATATTAAGGTTTGAACCGGCAACCCTGGCGCTGCCGGTGGATTCAGTCAGAAATCTACCTTTGCGCCGGCAGCAGATAGCGTCGCAGTTCTGTGAGTGCGCCAATGGAACGCCGGCAGGCTTAAAAGTGGGTGAACCAGCAAGATATTTACTTGGCGTAGCAGTTGTTCAAAATTTGGATAAGGATGCCGGTGGTGTGCGAGGAAAAGTTCAAGCCGATATTTTTGGGTGTTCTCAGGAACGAGCTTTGCGTGCGATGGCATCTCATTCTCGGCTGTGATGAGAACTTTAAATTATAAATAGGAACCCGTTAAAGTGATTTGAGGTCTGGTCTAAATGATGCCTCATTAGATATGATATGAACCATTTAGGTTAAGGGAAGGCCGGCACCAAACCTACTAAAAAACAAATAACCTGATATCACTTCTAACCTGAGCAAACATCTTTGTGGCTGAACTTAACTCAATTTGCTGCAAAAGCTCTATTATAAGATTCGTTAACTTTCTATTGAACGCCTGCCACCCGTGAGGAGCCGTAAACATGAAAACTATTCAAAATTTGATTCTTTTTCCCGTTACTTTTCTTGTTTTACTTTCAACTTTAAAACTTCAAGCGCAAACCAATCAAACTTATTTATTTGATCTAGAGTGCCAGAGCCGAACTCCTGAAATTCAGCAACCTTTAAAACCTGTTGAGGAAGCAACCAAGGTGAAACTGGGGAAAGATTCTTTCCCAGAAATTGCTTATTTATATAATAGATATGTATTGAATGAATCGGGAGATATTATAAATAACAGTGTGGCGGCGGCTGAAGTAGTTTGTGGGGTGCCTTCGGGATTTTCTCAACTAAATTTGGAGTTCGGTTTAGACAGAAATAGCAAGGTAACTGACAAAGAAGATATTATCGTGCTAGAAGTTTATAGAAACCGGCAGTTGGTCGATCAAAGATATATCACGCGTTCAGACGAAAAGCAAACTTGGTCAATTGATCTTCAGAATGCTCAAAGTGTTACCCTGAGAGCAGATTGTATTCACCCTGACTGGTGGAATAATTGCCCTCGGTTATCTTTTACGGATATTAGCTTAAATTGAGGCAAATCAAATTTGCCTAAGCGCTCTTTAAAATTTTAAAAGTGTCGGGTTTGATTGGTTAGGAAAGGGGGGCAAGTGTGCGATCAGCATTTTGCAAAAAGTTGACTAGCCAATCTTTAACCACGTAAGTGGCGCGGCAGTCATCTTCGTTGTAGCGCCGAATTGCGTCAAGAAAAGCACGGTCGCCGGTTTCTAACCAACGATCATACCAGAAGATACATTGAGCGCCATTTGCTTGCCGGTCGCGCCATTCAAAACCTACCCAGCGGGCAATCGCTTTGAGGGCGTAACTTTCCACCGGCAATACGGCTGTGCGTGTCACCCGTTCGTGTACATCCACGAAACGACTCAGCACAGGACGCCACAAATGGGAGGGGGTATTATAACGCTTGGCAAATTGTTTAAAAGTTTGAACCTCGTAATCACAAAAATGAAAAATTGGCGCATCGGGATATGTCCAAATCAAGTTTAAAAGTTGCTCCCAAATTGCGCCTTCCTCTGCCGGCTGTTCTGCCAAAAGTGGATAAAATGTTTCAGTTTTAGCGTGCCGATCAACCACTAAAACGCCGTGTAAAAATGCTAGATTCAATTCTGGCTGCGCTTCGATATCAAAATAAAGCTCAACCGGCGCAGTGGGCAACTCAGAGGGAGAAATGGACAAACCTGCCGGTTTAGCAATTGCTTGATTTTGCCGAACTGATTGCGCTTGCAACACCAACTGCCCCGCCACTTCATCGGGAAACTCGGTTAAACAAGCAAGCTGCCCCGGATCGATGCCGGCAAGGGCTTCCACGGTTGTTAAATTCAGCGCTTGCAACTGGGTGTAACGAACCGGCGTGACTCCCGGTAACAGGGACAGGTGTTTTGTTTCTGTTGCGATCGCGTAGCAACTGTTATACCAATGGCAATGGCTGCAAGGATGACGGGCGATGAAAACTTCAGGTTCTTGCCGGTGGTGCAGCATCTCGATACATTCTGTTAGCATCTGCTGCATTTGCGGCATTCGTTGCCCCAAATTCACCCGATAAGCACCTTTTTCTCGCAATAGCAACCCAGCCGTTTCTGGGCTAACTCCCTGCACAGATGCCAGGACATAGGCGTGAAAAGCCACAATAATTTGGTAGTCTAGCTTCGGACGCTTGCCCAGTTTGATATCTGTGGGAACGTAAAGCCAGTTGCCAAAAGATGAATTTCCGGGATGTTTGATCAGTAAATCAGGGCTGCTTGCCAGTGTAAATCCTGCCGGCCCGTCTGCCCGCAGTATTCCCAGATAAATGCGATCAACACCTTGGCGCATCAATTCTAGCGTTGCCTCAGCACCGGCAATGAAATCTCGCCGTGGGTACTGGGGTTGATGGTACGTCATGTCAGCAACAATTGCTTGCCGGTGTGCCCAGCTGTTTTGTTGCAGTTTCAACAGAAAGTCACTCTCGCACCCTTGCTGTTGGGCGTCTCCATAGGTATCTAGAAAAGACCGACGCCGGCACCGTTGGTAATTAAATAAAAGTTCAGCAGTCAAAAGCATACTTTTAGGCTAGCAAAAAACTGAGCCGACCGCATTGTTTCAGTGCTATTCAATAAAAATTTTCTGCCGGCGAACATTTCTTCTTGACTCCTTAATGAGCAAATTTACTAGATTTTGGATTATTTTTTTTAATTTCTGCTGATTAATTGTTAACTTTATAACTTTTTTATTATATTGTTTTTTAATATCTTCTCAAGCTTGATTATATCTTAAAATAGTTAATTTAGTTTTAGGAAATTTTCAATTAACTTGATTTGGTGAATTGAATAAAAAATCAATTTTTCGTCTTTCATAGTGAAAATAAATTTGGTTGAATCACAATCTCAACTCCATAAATATCATCAATAGCAAGTAAAGCCGGCTAAAACAGTAAAATTTAGCTAGGTTCTAGGCTGGTGAAGACGAAGGCACTCAGGGAAAAACCGGCAACTTGAAATCAGCCGATGTTACTTGTCAGGTTATTTCAATTTTTGAAATAAATTCCAGGTAAATTTCACCGGCTGGCTCTTACAATGTCTAGAGCGCAATCCTAGCATTTTGGGCATCGGCAAGCGCGAAATAGTATAACCTCCTTTGAACTGATTACTATGACGGGATCTACCCCAGTACAAACTTCCCTCGAAGACCACCGGCAGCACTTCCCTGCCTTGGTGAATAAAGCCTATTTTAACTATGGGGGACAAGGTCCACTGCCTCAAGCCGCTTTGGAGGCGATCAGACAATCTTATGAAGAAGTAGAACGTGTTGGGCCATTTTCAGGAGAGGCGAATGCTTGGCTTGGCCGAGAAGCCACCCAAACGCGGCAAGCGATCGCCACAGAACTTTGTGTGCCGGCAGAAACGATTACCCTCACCGAGGATGTCACCGTTGGCTGCAACATTGCCTTGTGGGGTTTTGACTGGAAACCTGGGGATCACCTGCTGCTAACCGACTGCGAACATCAAGGCATTGTAGCAGCCGTGGGGGAATTGCAGCGCCGGTTTGATATCGAAGTTTCCACCTGTCCCCTGATGGCGACGTTGAATGATGGCGATCCGGTGGCAGCCATTGATCAATATTTGCGATCCAATACCCGACTAGTGGTTTTAAGTCACATCCTGTGGAACACCGGCCAAGTTTTGCCGCTGGCTGAAATTGTCCAGCTATGCCATAACCATTCAACTTGGGGAAAGCCGGTTCGAGTTTTAGTCGATGCCGCGCAGTCTGTCGGCGTGTTGCCGCTGAATTTAACTGAAATTGCGGCAGATTTTTATGCCTTCACCGGCCACAAATGGTGGTGCGGGCCAGCCGGC
Organism: Microcoleus sp. FACHB-68; assembly: GCF_014695715.1. NCBI lineage: Bacteria > Bacillati > Cyanobacteriota > Cyanophyceae > Oscillatoriales > Microcoleaceae > Microcoleus > Microcoleus sp. FACHB-68. Next base: position 972,247 of record NZ_JACJOT010000008.1, on the reverse strand, counting down.
GTCGGGGGACTGTATGTGCAGCCAGAAGCCTTAGAAAGCCTGCATCCCACGTTTATCGGCTGGCGCGGGATTATTACCGATGGAAGTGGTCAGCCGGCAGGTTGGCAGCCGACTGGGAAGCGATTTGAAATTGCCACTTCAGCAGTGCCACTCTATGCCGGTTTGCGGAGTGCAATGGCACTTCATCACCAGTGGGGAAGCACTGAGGAACGTTACCAACAGATACAGAAAGTTAGTAAATATCTTTGGGAACAATTACAAAACTTAGACGGCATTAACTGTCTGCGAACATCCCCCCCAGAAGCCGGGTTAATTTCCTTTCAGCTAGATTCAACCCGACAGGATGCCGGTGTCACACATCAGCAACTCGTGCAATTCTTAGAATCACAAAAAATAATGGTGCGGACACTTCTTAATCCCCACTGCATCCGTGCCTGTGTTCATTACTTCACCTTGGAATCTGAAATAGACCAGCTAGTTGCAGGAATTTCAGATTTTAAAGTCTAAGAGATTTTGAAGCCCATCTAATCGCTAAAATTCAATAAATTACATTGAAATGTGTTTTTTATTCGGATGAAGCAGACTTTAACCATTAGCCCAGAAATAAATTATTGAACGGGTTCGCCGGCTAGTACAAAATGTGTGCGAACAAAAATTAACCCTCCCTTCTAAGTACCTGAGAAACTAGAAATGTCACGACCTGTTTTATATATCGCAATTACCAATCATGGATTCGGTCATGCAGTCCGTGCTGCGTCTGTTGCCGCTGCAATTCAACAGATGAATCCAGAAATTCTCCTTGTGTTAGTCACAACCGCACCCCGCTGGTTATTAGAATCTTATATTCCTGGGGATTTTATCGTGCGTCCTCGTGCGTTTGATGTGGGCGTTGTGCAAAGCGACAGCCTGACGATGGATAAAGAAACCACGCTGAAAGAATTAAAACAAATCCGTGACCGACAGCGCTCAATTATTGCCACAGAAGTTAGTTTCATTCATTTAAATAAGGTGAACTTAATTTTAGCTGATATTCCTCCATTAGCAGCACCCATTGCCAAAGCTGCCGGCATTCCTTGTTGGATGATGAGTAACTTCGGTTGGGATTTTATCTATCGGCCTTGGGGAGGAGAATTTATAGAAATGGCTGATTGGATTGGAGAGTGCTTTAGCCAGTGTGATCGTCTATTTCGCTTGCCATTTCACGAAGCAATGAGCGCTTTTCCCAACATAACCGATGTGGGCTTAACGGGAGGTTCCCCTCGTTATAACGAGGATGAAATCAGAGGCATTTGGGGCTTAACTGCACCGCAGGAAAAAATTGTTTTACTCACTTTTGGAGGATTGGGTTTAGCTCAAATTCCTTATAGCAACCTGCAAAAATTTTCTGACTGGCAATTTATCACCTTTGATCAGCAAGCCCCAGATTTTCCTAATTTAATCAAAGTCTCTGGACAGCCTTCAAAAACTTCTTCATTCCCCCATCTTTCCCTCTCTCCCTCTCAGAGTCTTTCCATCCGTCCCGTAGACTTTATGCCGCTTTGCGGGCGAGTCATTTCTAAGCCTGGATATAGTACGTTTGCCGAAGCTTTGAGGGTGGGTGTTCCGATTGTTTCAGTAACGCGAGAGGAGTTTGCAGAATCTCCTTTACTGTTAGAAGGAATTGCTGATCGCGCTTATCATCAAATTATCTCACCGGCAGACTTTTTTGAAGGCAGTTGGGAATTTTTGCAGCAACCGTTGCAACCGCCTCGCCTCAACGCCTCAATTCCTAAAGATGGAACTGAAGTGATCGCCGGTGCTGTTGTTGATTATCTACAAAATTGTTAAAGGTTTGGAAATTATCAGAAGTTGTGATAAGCCGGCTTTCAATTTGTACGGCTGGGGAGTGTGTGGGGTTCACCGGCACATTCCCCAATCGGTTAGAAACTGCTTAAATTTCTTCATGTTTAAGCTTGTAAAATTAGCCATCAATCGGCTTATAAACGCTGCCGGCAGAATGATCGGCATTAATTTCCACTACCAAATCCACCCAATCAGCACGGTTAACCAAAGGCTTGATAAATAACTCTGGATGCAACGCTTTCCAGAAATAATAGACAAATTGCTCAATTTCTAAATCGCTCATCCCCGCTTTACCGGCAGCGATCATTTGATGTTCTGCCTGCTGTCGCCACTGTACAGAAAGCCGATAATCAACCGGATACAGCACCATTAAGCGATCTAAGCGCTGCCACAGGGGTAAATAATCGTGGAGTTTGGCATTCATATCACGGGCAAAACAGCAGTCAGCCGGCGTGATAATCGGTGCCGGTGCAGTGTCAAAAATAGCGGGATCAATCGGTCGCGCCCCGACAAACCAACCTTCAAACAAGACAATATCAGCGCCGGCAACTGTCTGGGAGTTCGTTCTATCACCGGCACCTCCCCAAGCAGACTTATCAAAGCGCGGAACCTGAACAGAGGGACGATCAAGCCGGCGCAACTGATCCAGGATCTCAATCCCCAGCTCAACATCATGGGTTCCCGGTGGCCCACGCCAGATCAAACGCGGGTCTTGCAGTTTGAGATGCTGCCGTTCACGATAAGTTTTGTAAAGGTCATCCAGGGACAGGCTGACAGTGCGGTAGCCTAAATGGCCAAGAATCATCGTTAGGCCGGCAGCTAAAGTTGTTTTGCCGGTGCCTTGTCCCCCCAATATCCCCTGAACTACAGGACGCCCTAAAGTTTGCCGGTATTGGGCCAACTGCATCCCCAAAGGCAGCCAAAGATGCCATAAGGTGTTTAATAAAGATGGATTTTCCGCAACGGCTGGGGGGAAACTGGGATAGACAGACTGAAAAAGCAGCCATCGCTGTTGGACAATTTCACTGACATTCTCAGGCGTAACGCCAAAAGCTTTGGCCCGCCGTTGATCTGAGAGTTCCCATGCTTCTAGCTGTTGCCAAACCTCTGCCGGGGTTTCGCGCTGATCCGCCCACTGTGTAAGAATTTGATTCAGGGATAAACTCGGTTGCTCCATGCCATCAGGAACCTAGCTTAAAGGCTTCTACAAATAGGCTGTAAGTCAAACCAATTTTGAGCGCATTTAATATTTGTACCAACAGCGAGTTGGAAATTGGCCGCTTTGTCCTGTAAACAACCCAGCTGATCGCTTCCGTTAGCACGACCAAAATCGCAGCCACACTAATATCTAAGTTAGCTTTTTGTCCGGCGATGGTAGAAATAGCGGTTCCCAAGAAGACGCCAAACAACACACTGATTACCAGCAGCGAGATTCGCCGCCAAGGATTGCGTAACCATTGCCCAAACCGCCCAGAGGCGACATCAACCAGGCTGTTGAGACGGGTATTCTGCATACAGAGGGCTGAGTGGGGAAAACATTCTTTTGCTAGGATATCCTGCTTTGTCGCTGCCGGCTTCCATCCTGCTTAACTGCTGCTGGATATTAAATCCCCAGCCGGTTCATAAAGACAAACTTATTTGCGTAACCCCTTGCCGGTAAGCCCAATCAAAAATCGGCCCTCGTCATCAGAGACACAACAGGGGACAGATCCAAAAAAAATTACACCGGCGAATGCAACCGCCGATGAAAAATAAAGGCAAGGCGTAGCGCCCTACACCACACTAAAAAATGAATGTTAATTCCAGTCAACACCCAGCACGAACCTTGGCTGAGGGCTGCCGATATTGATAATTGCCTATTCGATATTGGCTATTTACAGCCGGCACAAAGCGCAATGAAAGAATTTCGGGCACTTAGCTAGAGTTTATCTCCACCCGATTTCCTTATTTTTGCCTTGCGATTTACTCGCTTTTCTTCCCAACAGATACTTAAGCAGTTTTATTAGGCACACCCCTGGAGAGGCCAACCTCTCGAGAAACTCTGGCTTACAGCCCGTCGCCGGCAGCACCCTAATTAGCAGTAAGGCTCGACAGCAAGTCGTTGATTGCCAGACTAATCGAGACAACTTGAATATCCCGTCACACAATCAGGTATTCTAGTTAGACTTAAGCTCACTTATCTCTAAGCAAGCTTGAGCGTTTTCAACTCGCTTCCCCGGCGGGGTGTGTTTTCAAGGCGCGGTCTTTGATTTCAACGGACACTGAGTGCTAAGCTCGGATTCGTGCCCGGACTGCCCTCCAGCACTTTTAAGCTAGGGAACAGGAAATGATTTTCTTCAACGTATTGCGCCCCAAATAGACCCTTTTCTGCCCAGAAATATCGGTCAGTGGTGTGTTCGTTCCTTTTAACTAACAGCAAGGCAGGTGGAAGGATACCCTCGGTATGGATAAACTTGCGAGCAGCTGTGACTGGTTTATCTTCGCCACTTTCGATACTATACTGAGGCACGTGCTCAAGAATTCGACGCCCTTCTTGCCGACGACGGCTCTTACGTTTACGTCTCCTAGCCAACCTCTTTACCTCCTCTTTCAGCCGACGGGTGTAGTGATAGTTACAAAAACCGTCGCAAGTATATCTGTTCCCGTACAAAATATCAATCTCTTTTAACCTTTCTACATAATTTTCCTGAACCCAGTGTGGATAAGGCTTCTGGCGATTTAGAACCAGGGGAGTCCGGAAAAAAAGCTACACTATCTTTAACAAAAAAAAATATTTTTTAATAAAAGTTAAAAAATTAAGTCTTGGGAGATAGAGAACGCGGATCGCAAGCGACAGAGAATCGAGCAGTGGCGGGACAAATGAGTGAGTGAGCGCGGCTGCGTGTCCATCCCAATTTACCGGCAACGGAATTTTCCTGTTACATTTGCCTCGCTTAGCCGCAAACCTATCACAATCATAGTAGAGGACAAGTCTACTTTGCCTGAGACAAAACCCCTTTATTTGATCACCGTTGTTAAAAAACCCACAGTCAGTTCATGTTAATGCCTGCGAGTTCAGAATTTGTTGCGCTTTGCCGAGCGCAGTTAGCCCTGTTAACTCAAGGACTGAGAGCGTCCTTAAGTGTGGTGTATTTGACTGAGGAACTGGTAGAAGGGGCAGAAGCCAAATTAATTCCGATAGTGGCTTACCCAGAAACGGCTGTGGTATGGGAAGAAAACGATCCCTTAACGCTTTTACCCGAACGAGCCGGCGCGGCGTTCCCTCGCTTACTCTCTGCCGCACCAGGCATTATCCCATCGGTAGATGCATTAATTGATTCGCAAACACCTTTTTTTGACCAGAAGGCAGATCGGGGGCAGGCGGGGGAGGGCGATGAAGAAGATTCCTGGCAGCAACAGCGCCAAATTATCCTGCCTCTCATGCATGAGGGGGTGGTGATGGGATTGTTGGTCACCAGTCGAGAAGACCGGCCTTGGAATAAACGAGAGCGCTCTCAAATCGAACAAATCGCCCATACTCTCGCACTGGCTTGTATTTTAGACCAGCGTTCTGAGTGGGTAGAGCATAACTATCGCCAGCAGCAGCTGATTCACGCTCAGCAACACGACATCCTGGATAATTTGCTGCACCAGCTTCGCAGTCCGCTTACGGCTTTAAAAACATTCGGCAAACTGTTGCTAAGACGCCTAATACCCGGAGATGGCAACCGCGATATTGCCGCCAGCATTGTCCGGGAGAGCGATCGCTTGCAAGAGTTGCTGCAACAGATGGATCGAACCATCGAACAAGACCGGCTGGAAATCGAGCCGGCTCCTTTAGCAGTTAATTGGGAAGCGGTGCGAACCTCAGAAGGCACTTCCCGACAAACCGGCGAACCGGCCCCCAATTCCCAGATATTACCCCTGCTGCCGGCATCCCCTCTAGAATTGTGTTCCGTCGCGCAAGTCCTCGAACCATTGCTGGTATCAGCCAGAGCAATTGCCGGTGAGCGCCAACTGAGTATCATCACCGGCATTGTGTCCGATTTACCGCCGGTGCCGGTTAATCCCAAGGCATTGCGCGAAGTCTTGAGCAATTTGATAGACAATGCCTTGAAATATACACCTGCCGGCGGGCAGATTTATATCCAGGTTGAGAAGCGAGCCGGCGAGGGAGAGAATCAAGAACAATTGCGCCCCTTATCCCAGCATCCCATCATTCCCTCAAATTCCCCTTCTGAATGGATCATATTCAGCATCTCAGATACCGGCCCAGGCATTCCCCCACAGGATTTGGAGCGGCTGTTTGAGCGGCATTTCCGAGGCGTTCAGGCAGAAACAGAGATTCCTGGCACAGGTTTGGGCTTAGCCATTGCTAAAGATTTGGTAGAACAAATGCAGGGCAAAATTCAAGTTTTTAGTCCGGCGAAGTTGGAGAAATGGAAGGCAGATATTCCGAATGCGGGGCCAGGAACGACGTTTATTTTGTCGCTGCCGGTGGGAGAAGAGTCCTGAGTCCTGAGTGGGAGAGTAGGAGAAAAAAGAGTTTAATCTGTTGTGTGTAGTTTATTTTTTATTTTTGTAAAAAATAGGCAAAATTGAAATATATAAATGCGAACTTTATCTAAAAATAAAAGCGTTCGCAACCCGTTAAGATTGCGAACGCTTAATTAAATGACTTTAGAGAAGTTAAGAAGCGCGACGGAAGACTAAATCTGAGCGTAAGGTGAGATTTAGATCCTTGTTGGGGTCAACTGAAATCAGATCGACTTTGTTGCGACCTTGGAAGACGCCAATTAGGGTGAGCACGCTGCTCAAACCGGCACCTAACAACACTTCTTCAGTGGCGATGGCTTTATCGCCGGTTACCGCCGAGATTGCCGCTGCTGCTGCAGCACCCAAGGCTGCATTCCTCAGCACCTTGGCGATATTAATGCCCTTGGTAATTTCTTCGGTTTTGGTAACGACAGCAGAATTAGCACTGATCGCGCTGCGTGTGCCATTCGGCAGCACGAGTTCTTTGGCGACAAACTGAGCGCCGCCTTGAACTAATTGCATTTCACCGACGATCTGGCTTCCCGTAGGAATCACTACTGTGTTTTGAACCGAGACATTTTGAGCCACTGTCAAGGTTACAGGTACGGGTTTGGGTTCGTTAGTCGCGAGGAGAATTTTCTCGGCTTTTGAGTAGTTGACGGGGATAGTCGTCCCTGTCTTAACAATGATGCGATCATCTGCGGGTGGGGTTGGGGTTGTTGCCCCAGCCACGATGTAAGGTGAGGTGAGGGCGGTTGCTTGACCGGCACTCACTAAGGCTTGGTAGATGAAGGCTGCCACTTCAGCGCGTGTGGCGACTTGGTTGGGATTTAAGTATTTAACATCGGGATAGTTGACGACAATGCGTTTTTCTGTGGCTGCGGCAACACTGCCACGGGCGTAGTCTGGGATAGCCGTGGCGTCAGTGTAACCTTGCAAGACGGTGCCGGCAGCAGTTGTGCTGGTGTAGTTTAGCCCGTTTGCCAGCGACACCAAGGCTTGTGCGCGAGGAATATTTTGTTCTGGGTTGAAAACATTGCCAGGATAGCCGGTGAGAAATCCCATCTCATAGGTATCTTGAATCGCAGTGTAAGCCCAGTAGTTGGACGAGACATCGACAAAGTTGATGCCGGTGCGAACATCGGCTTTATTAAATGCTTTACGAACCATTGCGGCAAACTGTGCCCGCGTCACCGGCTCATTCGGTCGGAAGCTGCCATCAGGAAAGCCTTTAATAATATCTCGCGAGGCTAGCGCTTGTATAAAATCTCTAGCCCAGTAGTTGGTAGTGACATCAGAAAAGCTGGTTTGAGCAAATGCTGGGGCCGTAACCACGATGGGTGCGGCAGCACCTGCAATCATACCAAAAGCGATTAAGGCGGCGGTTCCTGATTGCAAACGATTCATGGTCATAATCAATGTTCTCCAGAATACATGAGAGTGAGTAGAGGCACGGCCTGCTGTGTTCTTGCCTAGCTAATTAAATAGACATTAGGATGCAACACTTGTTCCTAGGCTGAGTTTGGCAGATAAATCAAGTTAATTTAGCAAAACAACGGGGCATTTTCGTAATTTTGCGTGGTTTTTCTTTAACTTTCCTAACTGTTCCAGACGCATTGCTGTCAAATTTGTTGCACTCAGTTGCTAGTTCACCGATAGCCGGCCCATGCTTAGCAGTGATGTAAGAAAATGTGGGAATTGGGTTGATAAGATTTTATTTAAATTGAATAATTATCAATCGCATCCCTCATAACCAATACCTACGGCTAGGTACGGGGGTGATCAGTCAGGTTTTGGTAAGAATTGCTACCCCAATTCCGATAAGCTTACCGAAAAACTTGAGAGCACCTACTAGAGGTGCTCCTGGGTTGGTGTGATGATGAACAACCGTATCTATAGCGGTTCTCCATTGGATGAAAAACTGGGAAAAGTCAGAAAGGCATTGGGGGGGTTCCCCCCAAACCCCCCATTGGTGGACGGTTGCGTCCCCCAAACCCCCTCCAAAAGGGGTGATCTGCTGAGCCTCATATAAGTGAGCACTGCTATATTTCAGCGCTGACGCACCCGATGCTGAGGGTAGCCGGCTTTGTTTTGCCGTAGGTTAGCGCAGCGCTAACTCAGAACGTAAGGTCAGATCCAGATCGGTATTGGGATTGATCACCACGACGGTATCTTTTTTGCGCCCTAGCAGCAGTCCACCGAGGGCACCGACACCAGCACCGCCGAGGACTTCTTCTGTGGCAATGGCACGATCTCCGGTGATTGCTGAGATGGCGGTTGCTGCGGCTGCACCGATGGCTGCACCTTTTAATATGTTGCCGGTACTGGCACCTTTATCGATCTTTTCGGTTTTTGTAACGACCTCAGAACGGGCATTCAGGGGGATGGGCCGGCTATTACGCCCCATTAGCAGTTCTTTGGCGACAAATTGAGATCCGCCGTTTGCCGGTCGCAGTTCCCCAATAATTTGACTGCCGGCAGGAATTAAAATGGTGCCGGTTGATGATTTGATGTTTTGGGCAACTCTTAGGGTTAGAGGTGCGGTTTCATCGGGCAAAACAAGGATTTTCTCGGCATCGTCATACCTAACTCGAATCTCTGTGCCGTATGGAAGGCTGGCATTAGCACTTGATGGGGGCGCATTCCACCGTCCGTTATTCGGGCGTGATCGGGGCGTGTTCTGTTGTCCGTTTTTCGGGCGTGTTGGCGGCGCGTTCCACTGTGCATTAGCCGGCTCTATTTGCACAAGCGGTGCGCCGGCAGCAAGGCTCATTGCCAATGCCATTAGCGCAGCGGTTTTAGATTGCCATTTTTTAGTTTTAAACATAGATAGCTCCCTCAGGAGACGCCTGTATTGGTAAAGCAAGTTATGCGTTGCTCGTATTTAGGTAGACCAGAAGTTTGCTGAAGTGTTCCTGAGCTTTTCCTATTTTAAATTTAATCGTTATTAAGGCTATTTAATTGAGAATTAATGCTTAGATTTCTTGAAAAACTCGATAATTTTTCTAATAGCTTAGGTGCGTTTTTTTACTTTGGTTTCTGAAATTGAAACGAATGTTTAAGTCAAAAACGCTCGGCTGCCGGCAGTTGTCATCAGCTTTGGCAACGGTTAACCCAGGCTTTTTATTGAAAAAAGGCCGATATGTGGGTGAGCATGAATAAATGCCACACCTGAATGGTTAGAAGCTGTTAGGAATTTTTGAGACGTTCAAGGAGTTGATCGAATCTGGCTGTCGCCAGTGCCATGTCATGAGGCGGCAGTGCTGCTAAGTCGTCGTCTTGCTGGTGACTCATGCGTAAGTCTTTATCATCACTGAACCAGTTAACGGCACCGCGCAGTCGGGTGGAAAGAAATTTGGTGATGGCTCGATAAAAACGTAAAGCGAAAAGCACGTCTAGCTGTAATTTTTCAGTTAAGGGCTGTCGCGGAATCGACAAAACAACGGAGTCTTCAATCGCTTTGACGGTGGCTGCCGGCGGGCGATCATCTACGAAAGACATTTCTCCCAAGACTTCGCCGCAACCGATTGTGCTGATTTCTCTGTTGCCTAAAGCCGCCATCGAAACGGTTAAGGTGCCCTCAAGTACGATGTAGAGTGCGTCAGTGGGTTTTCCTTCTTCGATGAGTACGGTGCCGGCAGCGATTTCTTGCCGGCTGCCGATTGTCAGCATCCAATCGAGATCCCGATCGTTTAACTCGCCGAGGATGAATAAAACTTTTCTCATAGATGGCTCATTGGCAACAGCTTGTTTGCCGTTATCTCTCAGATGCGGATAGGGTCTATACATATTCTCCCTCGATTCTCACATAGACAACAGCTGCGCCAATGCCTTCTTAGGCGAACGAGCGGGGTGCCAGCCGCACAGCCCCGCGCTTTCAGTAGTTTTACAGTTGACAGAAATTCTTTGTTTGCAGCATAGCGTGCCGGTGATTTGTCACCTAGAGGGGTCTGACCCCCCATTTTGCAGAGTTATGCGGGGTGCCGGTGTTTTTCAATCTCTGCAATGGGTAACAACAAGGTATCCTCTATTTCCTGCCGCACCTCACGGGACACATAACAATCGCTATTCAAGCAATTGATTAGCAACAAGTTCGCATCGTAATACCGCTGAAGCAGTTCCTTTTGCTGTTTACTGAACTGCCAATCGTGCCCAATATTGCAATATTTAATGGTTACGACTCTTAATTGCTCAATCCAAGCCCAACCATTATCTTTCCACCATTGTTTAAATATTTTTTCTTCATCATTTAGAACAGGTAATTGTTCCTTAAGTTCTTGCAGTGCTTCCTTAAGGTCGCGGTCGCGGGCGCGGTCGCGGGCGTAGGCAAAAAGGGGGGCGAGGACGTGGTCGAGGGCGAGGTCGCGGGCGCGGTCGAGGTCGAGGGCGTGGTCGAGGACGAGGTCGAGGGCGAAGACGCGGACGAGGTCGAGGTCGAGGGCGCGGGCGAGGGCGCGGTCGAGGTCGCGGACGAGGCCGCGGTCGAGGTCGCGGGCAAGGTCGCGGTCAAGGTCGCGGTCGAGCTTGAAGTAAAAAGCCCGAACTGCTGCTGATTTATATGGAACGTCAAGTGAATCAGATTTCTCCCTGAGCCATATCAAGAACTCCTGCAACTTCTGATCATCTTCTAGAAGCAAATCGACCTGCTTTTTCATGAGCAACAACAGCCGATCTGCACTTGGCGACATCCCAACAGCGAGTAAAAAGACTTCTCGCCAACGCCTTTCAGTGATGTGGTTGACCAGATTTTGCAATGCTTCCTCTGATGATTGATTGCCGACAATAATCTCTCTAGCCGTGAAATACTCATGAAATGTCAAATGGGAAAAAGAGTAAATTCCCTTAGCCCTTTCTACTAATAACCCGTGTTGAGCTTCTATTGATTGCAAGACTTTCTCACTATCCAATTGCAATACTTCCAGTTCAGTATTAGCATCAGGTAAATTACGGATGTAATCTTTAATGTAGAGTTCTGCTGCTTTTTGCTTGAAGAAATAGTCTCCCTTCTCAAATGTAGTTAGGGCTATTTTGCTAAGTAAATCTTCCTTGCGTTGAACGGATAGCTTTTTGTAAATCTGATAGCGCTCAATTCCGCGCTTGGCATCCCATTTTTTCAGCAGGGCATCCAGTCCTTCTTTGTACAGTTCAGAACGATTTGCCGGAAAATCTCCGGATTCTTCAAAGACCAAACATAAGAGCGTCAGCAACAGCGGATTTGTGGCCAGCTCTCTGATTCGTTGATTATCTTGAATACGTTTAAGAAAAGTTTCCGCTTTTACGACTTTACCCTTAAACCATTTATTCGCAAACGTGGCCATTTGCTCATTATCAAAATCAGCGACTTCTACATCTGTAAATTTATTGAAGATATATTCCTGCGCTGCAATGCGACAAGTCATTACAAAGTGATTATCACTATTCTTATCAGATAAATTACGAATTTCCTTTAAAACACAGTTGCTCTCGTCTTCTCTAACTTCATCCAAGCCATCGAGTAAAATCAATGCTCTGCCGTGGGCGATCACCTTTTGCATAGACGCAGAATTTTGTGTTTCTGCGCCGTTAGAAAGTTGCTGACAGATGTATTCCAGTAATCCGGATTTATTTGTAGAATCTGCAAAGTCTTTGAGAGTGACAAAAATTGGCACGCGATCAGCTTGAAAATTTCCCGCAATACACTGCATCGCTACATATTTCATAAACGTGGTTTTTCCCGCTCCCGGCTTCCCCAAGATCATCAGCTTGGTATATTTCTTGACGGCTTCCAGTCCCGGCACTCGTTCTTCAGCGATTTCACTAAGTCCAAAGCGCTCAAAATCATCTGAGTTGCACACTTTCAATAGTTCAGAAACTTCTATACGCCGATTTCTTGTAATTTTCTCCAGAATATTGACATTGGTGTAGATATCATTCAACCCTATAGGCTGAGTCATATCCAGCACGCGCATTGTACTGCAACGTTCTTGAATGCCGGGTTTCACCTTCTCTCGCACTTCTTGGACTAACGCATTAATGTTAGAGTCTGAATCATGAGGAGTTGAGGAAGCAGACGCTTTCAACAGTGAGTATCGTTTGCTCAGATATTCCCGTAATCGGTTTTCCTTAACTGGGCCATTGCCACTAATCTTGAATTTTTTGTAAATGCCTGATAGCCGGGTACTCAAATTACTATCTGAGATATGTAAAGCCTGTGTAACTTCCACTCGACTCTTGCCATGACTAAATATCGCCACGAAGACCTCCCTTTCCCCCTGCGATAACTCCCCATACTGTTCTAGTTGAGTCAGAAAGTCTTCTGGTAGCGACATTTACTATTTCCTAAATCTCTTAAACCAGTCTAGCCAAAGTTTTCCCAAAAAATTTAGCTAGTCAGGGAATGTCAGAACAAGTCAGGCTAAGTCAGAGCAAGTCAGGTAAATCACTCTTAAATAAAATTGCGACAGTGTCCTTAGTAAATAACTAAGGTCATTGAAATGGTTGAAAATCTTGTTCTTCTGGCTCTAGAGAAGTCTACCGACATTGTTCTTGGAATCCGGCTGAAGAAGTTCTGGGAGTCGGTGCTAAGTGATAGCAATATCAAGCGTGCAAGCAACTTATTGAAAATGCAAATTCTCATGCTGTATCTCGATTGGGTTTTGCTCAAAACACCTGTAAAAGCCATACCAAAGCGAGAAAAAGAGAATTTAAGTCAGTAGACATCCACAGATGAGAAGTGATCGCCCAATCTCAAACCTTAATTTATAAGGTGCTGCCGGTGATCACTTCCTAGCCAAAGGAGATTAGGCGCACACAGAATAAACCGGCCTCGATGGGTTTAATTGTTTTAAAATAATCCTGTAGCGTGAGCGCCTAACCACCGAGGCTAACCCATGACAAAAACAGAAATCTTGGAAGCACTAAAGCAGATGAGTGCAGACGAGCGCTTAGAAATCATCGAATCTATCTCGCGGATGATGCGCGAAGAAATAGAAGAAAAGGCTAGACTGAATGCTGAAAAATAGCAGAAGTTAGCAGTAGCAGCAAAAGCCGCACTTCCAGACTATATGCCCGGAAATTCGCTGCATGATTTATGGTTATCTGACAGTGAAGATGATTACTAATTTACTAAGAAGTAAATTTAACTCGTGGCTACCCTTCCTCTAACTTTTCAATCAATTCTGCTGCTTCAATTAAAGAAGCAACCGGCCTTTCACCTAGATAAACTTTATCTAATAATTCTATGGCTTGCCGGCTGAGAATCCAATTACCGGCATCCTCTGGATCGGGTTGCAATTGCGCTTCACCTCCTGCCGCACACACCAGATCGAACATCCAATCAATATTTTCCTCAGTTTCTCCCTTCTCCATCATTTGAAACAGTTTGCCCAACCGTTTATTTCCTTGCAAACGAGAAGACACCAAATCCACCACTGAGATGCCGGTTTGCGCTTCTACTCCCTCAAAAATATTATATAAATAAGTGCAAGCCTCACTATCGGTTAAATCGGGCAGCCGGCGCTCAATTCGTTGCAGCAAATTCTCTACAAACGGCACTCCTAACTGCGCCTCTAATACATCAATTGGCGATTCGTCTTGAATGACAATCACGCCTGATGTCACCATATCGTCAAAATTCGCTTGAAAGTCTGCCGGCAATTCTTTTAAGAGTGTTTCACTCGCTTGCCGGCTCATTTTTAATCCCTGCTCACTTGTGCTGAAATCTCTGCCGGCTTCAAATCCATGTTCTATTAAAAGTTTATAGAGAAGCGTTACCGCCTCTTGATACATTTCTTGCAAAGCTTCCTGCGGCAGTAGATTGCTATATGCCCAAATTTTATCTTCAGCCGGCAGCGTTTCTATCACCTCAAACAAAAGAGACGCCATCTGTTTTGCGGAAATGCGCTGCTCGAATTCAGAAATTTGCTTATCCACTACCGCGACATCGTGAGTCTTGATCGCCTTGGCAATTAAACTCTTTTCACGGCTATAGCCAAATCCTTTCATACTATTATTTTCCTTTAAGCTAGTAAATCTGTTAGGGAGAGGGGCATGGGGCATGGGGCATGGGGCATGAGGAGATTTGATAGAATCTTATGGGTTGCCCGCAAAAATGTAAACAATTGTAAAATTAATTGATAAATAGCTGTAATCCTTAGTCTGACTGGCACACAATAGTTATTTGGAATGCTCAACAGTCAGACAACATGGAAAGCAACAACAGCCGGTTAGGAAAAACTGAAAACGGAAAAGACAAAAGATTGCTGCTCATTTTAAATTTATAACCTTGACTTTATTATGATTCCGCATCAACTGATCCTAAAAAACTTTCTAAGTTACTCTGACGCAACCCTAGAGTTTGCCGGCTTGCACACCGCTTGCATTTGTGGGCCGAATGGTGCCGGTAAATCTTCCCTACTCGAAGCGATCGCCTGGTCGATTTGGGGTCAAAGCCGCGCCGCCTCGGAAGACGATATCATCCACATGGGAGCCAAAGAAGCCCGTGTCGATTTTACCTTCCAGAATAACGATCAAATCTATCGCATTATTCGCAGCCGGCAGCGAGGACACGCATCTGGCTTGGAATTTCAAATAGCCACCGGCGACGGTTTTCGGGCGTTAACCGAGCGCGGCGTTCGGGCGACGCAAGAGAAAATTATCCAACATTTGAAACTCGACTACGAGACATTTATTAACTCTGCTTACTTGCGCCAAGGTCGAGCTGATGAATTCATGCTCAAGCGCCCCACCGAACGCAAAGAAATTTTAGCGGAGTTGCTCAAACTCAACCATTATGACGAATTAGCAGAACAAGCAAAAGACCGTTCTCGCCAATTTAAAGGTCAGATAGAAGTATTAGAGCAGAGTTTGCAATCAATTCAAGCTCAACTGCAAGTCAAGCCGGCAATTGCCCAAGAACTCGCGCAACTCGAAGAAATGATCGCCCAGTTGCATCGTGAACAAGACAGTGATCGGCAACAATTGCAACAACTGCAAGCCCAACAGCATCAGCGGCAAACTTGGCAACAACAGCAAGTGTGGCACCGGCAGCAATACGATCAACTCAGCAGTGAATGCGATCGCTTGCAACAAGAACTTGCCACTACGCGCCGGCGACAGCAAGAATTAGAAGCACTTTTGCAACAGCAACAAGCAATTGATGCCGGTTACGCCCAATTCTTGCAACTACAAGCCCAAGAAGAAATTCAAGTTTCCAAGTGGCAAACTCACCAAGACATTCAAGAACGCCGGCAGCAGGTGCAACAGCAGCTGACGCAACATCTGTCCTATCTTGGCGGCCAAATTTCTTCAGCCAAAGCCCAGCTAGACGCCTTGTTGCAACAGGAAGAAGAAATTCAGCAAACCCTGAAACAAGCGCCTGAAATAGAAGCCGGCATGGCTCAATTGCAACAAGCGCGGGATAGACTGGCCGGTTTAGATCAGTTGCAAACTCAAGTCGCCCCCCTCATTCAGCGCCGCAACAGCCTGCAAACTGAACTGGAACGCGCCCATGCTCGGATGGGTGCCCGTCTGGAAGAACTTTATAACCAAGCTTACCAACTGCAAACGCAGCAACAACATCAGCCGCAACTGCAACAAGCTGTTATAGAAGTGGCGAATCAGTTGGAAGATTTAGAGAAAAAGCGCGTTTATCAGCAGCGAGTGCGGGAAAAAGGACTGGAACGGCGCAGCTTTATGGAACGCCTGCAAGCGCATCAGCGAGATTATGAGATGAAGCTCTCAGAAATGGAGCAAAAAATGCTGATGTTGCAAAAGGGAGCAGTTGAGCAGGAAAGCCGGGGAAATTCTGCGATTTCACTGATGAACTCACAATTTCCGCCCTGCCCCTTGTGCGATCGCCCCCTAGATGAACATCACTGGGACTTGGTGATGGAAAAACATCAAGCGGAACAGCAAGAAATTCTCAATCAGTTGTGGGTGGTGCGAGAGCAACTGGCCACATCCGAGCGGGAGATTCAAGTTCTGCGAACGGAATATCAGCAGCTAAGCCATGAACTGGCCGGTTATGACGCCCTACGAGAGCGCCGAGGCAGTTTGCAGGCACAATTAGACGCCACAACATCTGACCGGCACCGGCTGCAACAATTGGCAGAGGAAAAAGAAAAGCTGGAGCGATCGCTCTCCACCGGCACTTATGCCACGGAGGTGTATGCAGAACTGCAACAGCTTGACGGGAAATTGCAACAGCTCAACTATGACGAGAAAGATCACGCCCTGACTCGCGGACAGGTGGATCGTTGGCGTTGGGCGGAAATTAAGCAGGCAGAAATTAAAACCGCAACGCGCCGGCAAGCGCAAATTGATGCCCGCAAGCCAGAACTGCAAGCGCAAATTGCCCAACTCACCCAGGATCTCGAACAGCAGCAAACATCTTCCGAATTCTCCCAACAAATTGCCGGCCTTGAGCAGCAGTTGGCTGAACTCGGTTATGACCGGCAAGCCCATAAAGCAGTCAGTGAAGCCAGAGGCAAGGCGCAAACTTGGCTGGCGCGTTACCAAGAATTGCTATCCGCCCGTGAACAGTACCCGCAACTGTCTATCAGGACAGAGGAGCTAACCAGCCGGCTGCAAGTGCGAAATCAAGACCGGCAGGGGATTGCAAATCAAATTGAAAGCATTAACCGGCAGCTATTGGAAACCCCGGATGCCGGTACTAAGATTCAATCCTTAGAACAGCAAATCTCAGCGCGACGCACTCAGCTAGATAGCCGGCTGGCGAGTTTGGGGCGTTTGCAACAACAACAGCAGCATCTTGAAAACCTCCAGATACAACTAAGCGAACAGCAGCAACAGTTGCAAACCGGACTCAGACAACAGCGCGTTTATCAGGAACTTGCCGCAGCCTTTGGCAAAAATGGCATCCAAGCGCTGATGATTGAGAATGTGCTGCCGCAGCTGGAAGCGGAAACCAATCAAATTTTATCGAGGTTAAGTGCAAATCAGTTGCACATCCAGTTTGTGACGCAACGAGCCGGTAAAAGCAAAAAAGCATCCTCTAAGAGTGCCGGTAAACTCATCGACACCTTAGATATTTTGATTGCCGACGCCCGTGGCACGCGCCCTTACGAAACCTACTCTGGCGGGGAAGCCTTCCGCATTAACTTTGCCATTCGTCTCGCCCTCGCCCGGTTGCTGGCACACCGTTCTGGTACAGCCTTGCAAATGCTAATTGTGGATGAAGGTTTCGGGACACAAGACGCAGAAGGATGCGATCGCTTAATTTCTGCGATCAATGCCATCGCCCCAGAGTTTGCTTGCATTCTCACTGTCACTCATATGCCGCAATTCAAAGAGGCTTTCCAAGCTCGGATTGAGGTGATTAAAACCCCCAATGGGTCTAAAATCAGTCTTTCTGTTTAATTGGGGCATGGGGCATTGGGCATTGGGTATTGGAGATTGGGCAAGTGTAATTTTTTCCCTTTCTCTATTCCCTATGTTCCCTATGTCCTATTGATTTTAAGTAAGCATTAAGTTTGGGTAATAGTTCATCAGTAATTGGTTTAAGCCGGCCTACCTGTTCACTGCTCAAGAGTTGCCTTGCATAGGCTAATCTTAACCAGTTTATGGTTTCGTATAATGAGCCTCTGGCAATCTTTACAAAACGCCGATTGTCTTGGTCATTATACCGACCTCTGCCTTCGGCGATATTGGCACAAATACTATCTGCCGAGCGAACAATTTGCTTACCTATTGTATCTTGAGCAAAAGTGTTCCACTGCTTAACAATATCCCAAATATTATTAGCCAAGCTCTCCGCTAATTTATAAACCTCCAAGTCTTCAAAATCAGGTCTTGCCATAATCACCCCGTATCTCAGCAATGCCCCATCCCACCGCTTCGCGGAAGCAAGCTAAGGACGCGGTAACTACGATATCAAAAACCCATGCCCCATGCTCCATGCCCCATGCCCAATCCCCAATCCCCAATGCCCCATGCCCATTGCCCCATGCCCCATGCCCCATGCCCCATGCCCCATGCCCCATGCCCCATGCCCAATCCCCAATGCCCCATGCCCCATGCCCAATCCCCAATGCCCAAAACCGAACCTTAAGGGACGGCAACCACGCTAGTGGAAAACTGAAAGCCTTGTTTACGCTTCGTTACAATAGAGAAGTCGAGAGGCCAAATTAAGCTTCTCTTCTCTAAGATGTACTAAAAAGGAGCCGAGAATGAACGGCAACATCCGCGTAGGCAACTTATTTGGGATTCCATTTTTTGTGAATCTCTCCTGGTTTTTAGTTTTGGGCTTAGTGACGTTCAGTTATGGTGGTGGACTCGCAGCTCAATTTCCGGCAATGGGCGGCGCGATGCCCTGGGTGTTGGGATTTGTTGCGGCGCTGTTGCTGTTCGCTTCTGTCTTAGCGCACGAGTTGGGGCATAGTTTTGTCGCCATGCAGCAGGGAATAGAAGTGAAATCGATTACTCTGTTTCTGTTTGGTGGTTTAGCAAGTCTGGAAAGAGAGTCAAAAACACCGGCAGAGGCGTTCTGGGTGGCCATCGCAGGGCCGGCAGTTAGCTTTTTACTCTTTGGTTTGTTTACAGCCATTGGCACCGGCATCGGTCTGACAGGGCCGGTTGCGGCAATTGTGGGACTCCTCGCTTCGATTAATTTAGTCCTGGCTGCCTTTAACCTGATTCCTGGTTTACCTCTTGATGGCGGTAATATCCTCAAAGCCGCAGTCTGGAAGTTCACCGGCAATCCTTATAAAGGTGTTGTGTTTGCCAGTCGCGTCGGTCAAATTATTGGCTGGATTGCAATCGCTACTGGGGTGTTCGGCAACTTCTGGAATTTGTTAATCGGCTTCTTCTTACTGCAAAATGCCGGTCGCTCTGCTCAGTTTGCCACAGTGCAAGATAAATTAGCCGGTTTGACGGCTGAAGATGCGGTGAATCCGAATAGTCCGATTGTGCCGGCAGAGTTGACCCTGAGAGAATTGGCAAACGAGTACATCATTGGCAAAGCAACTTGGCGTAAGTTCTTTGTCACCGATACTGAAGGGCAAGTGTTGGGCGCGATTTCGGTTGACGATTTGAAAGCAATTCCAACTGATCAGTGGCCCCAAACTCAAGTGAAAGACTTGATGAAACCCATCGAATTCGCTAACGTCGTTAAACCGGAACAATCGTTACTAGAAGTTGTGACGTTACTGGAAACAAAACAGCTAACTGAGCTGCCGGTGATTCGTGAAAACGGAGCGATTGTCGGGCTTATAGAAAAAGCTGCGATTATCAGCTTACTTGAGAAAAGAGCGCAAGCCAATCCCGCTTAACTAGCTTTCTTTAATTCATAACTTATTATTTCCTCCGGACAGTTCAAATACCGTCCGGAGGATTTGTTTTTGTATTCACCTAATCTTCTTTTGCAGAAGTAAAGTGATTGAATTTTAACCACAGATGATAGCGCAGCGTAGCGCTAGCCATACACAGATAAACACAGATGAAAGATCAACGTAGATGAATTGGATATGAGCCACATTCTGCCGGCGCAAACGCAAAATATTATATGTTTGAAATCTGACAACTTCACCTTACCAATTTTCAAGCAAACTGAACGTTTTGCTCTATAGTTTTAGGTTCTGGGAGGGGTTTACCCTCTGCCTGATATTCTTCTACTAAAAGCTCTAATACTTCTTGTGCATTCTTTAAAGCTTCTTCGTAGGTATTTCCATGAGTGTGGAACTGTTGGGATGGAAAATCGGGTAAGTGAACGAGGTAGCAGTTATCTTCATTAGACCAGTGAATAACAACTGTGTAATGTAATTGCATTATTCTGACTCGCCCTCTTCAATTGCTTTCAATCTCTCAAGTTTTCGGATAACTTCTCTCTCTTGATAGAGTTTGGCATCATCGCCGTCATTTCCAGCAATAGTAATGGGTTCACTAGGTAGCAAAGGATGAATCCATCTCGTATGACTGCCTTTTGCCGAACGATAAGTGAACCCGGCTTTCAGCAACAGGCTTTTGAGTTCTCGAATCTTTTTAGGCATGAGAACATATTGGAATTGTAGCAAAGTCGGGGCAAACCGGACTTAGTATTACCTGCGGAATCTGCGGTTAATTGTTGCAACACCGGCACCGGCACAAATGAGATTAATCTTATTTCCTTTTCCCCTGGCTACATGATCCCCCCACATCCCAAAAGAAAGGTAGGGGGGTTCTATTTGTAGCGCCTCAAAATAAAAACCGTATAACTTTTAGTCAAGCATCCAACTATTTGCGCCGGTGTCAGCCTTCTCCTGGCTTAGGGGGAGAACAAACCGCTCAAATCTTCCTGGCGCTTTGATGAATTCTTGCTGTTTTTTAACGAGTGCCGTCTCTTTTTGTTTAGCCGGTTCCTTGTCTTTTTGTTTAACGGGTTCCTTGTCTTTTTGTTTAACGGGTTCCTTGTCTTTTTTCAACGCCTCGATTTCTTCAATGAGTTTTGAGTTGGCTTCTGCAAGTTGCAAGGCTGCTTTTTTAGCTTCCTCAAATTCATTTTTCTTGTGCTGAGCGCGATCTAGCTTTTTCTGCAAGTCAGTAACGGAGGTTGTTTGCTTGTCTAACTCAGATTGTAAGTCAGCAACGGATGCTCTTTGAATGTCTAACTCAGACTGTAATTCAGCAATTTGTTGCTGTTGAGATTCAACTGTTTGGTGGGCTAACGCTAGAGATGCGGTTAATTCATTGACAATGGCTTGTAATTCAGCTTTGGTTGGGGCTGTGCGTTTCGGGCGAGTGTCGTCATGTTCTTCTGTTTCAGCCTCGTCTTCTGTGTCTGCTTCCTCTTCTAGAACTTCTTCAACCTGAGCTTCTAGAACTCCCTCAGTTTCTGAATTCGGGAATTTTTCCGCTTCTTCATGTAACAAGTCTGCAAGCCGTTTTTTAGCCATTATTTCCTCCAGTCACGCTGTATTTCTTCTGCCACGCGGCGGTAATCTGCTTCAGCTTCTCGTGCGTTTTTTCCTTTCGCTTTTGTAATGGGAACTCCATCAAGTGCGGCTCTTTCGTGTGCTTTATATGCACGCACAAAAGCATTGCAAGCGGGGATTCCTAATTCGAGAAGTGTGTTTTGAGCCTCTAGTGCTTCTCCTAAACTCCGCGTATCCACTCTAGTTAGAAGCACCCGATGGGCGGTTCCCACCGGCATGATGGCTTCCCGTACGGTTTCAATCAGCACAGTTAGATCCATCGGCGCTGGAGGTGTGGGCAAAACCACATAATCCGCACTTGCCACCACCGCCGCTAAAGCTTCGGATCTCAGCGCCGGCGGTGTATCTACGACGACTATCTCGTAGCCTTCTACCTTCCGCAAACGCCCCAAAAGTTTCGGATCTGTATTTCGAGACAGATCGAAGCCCATTTTTTCCTCCCCACGCTCAACCCACCAAGAGGCAGATCCTTGAGGATCGGCATCGACTAAAAGAACGCGTGTTTTCTCCGAGAGGGCAGCAGCCAAATTGACTGCCGTCGTGGTTTTCCCGACGCCTCCCTTACCGTTGATGATGGCGATGATTCTTGGCACTGCAAATTCCGACGCTGACTTCCCTGAAATATACCGCTTTATGGGGTCGAATTCTCTCAGCCGATGGTGTTACTTATTGACATCCTCCCCACCCCGCTATTGCTGGGAGTGGGGATTCTCATCATCACTGATGAGACTTTCTGGTTCTACGAGCAACCTTACTTTTCTGGGTTTCCCCATAATCGCAGTGGGTCATCTCATCCCCAGACGTGACTTTCCGAGTGCCCCTCGGTAGTTGTGCTAAACCTTGTAATGCTTTCGCCAAAATGTTGATGGCAGCATTCGTGTCACGATTATCCAAGTACCCGCACTTGTTACATTTATGGGTACGAGTGGATAAGGATTTCTTCACTTCACATCCACAGTTGGAGCAATTCTGGGACGTGTAATGAGGTGCAACCGCAATGACCGGCACATGAAACACTTTTCCAAAATACTCCAACCACTGCCTAAACAATGTCCAGCTAGCATCAGAGATTGACTTGGCTAGATGATGGTTCTTGACCATATTCTGCACTTTTAGGTCTTCAATGGCTACCAAGTCTGCCGACTGGACAAGCGCCCTTGCGGTCTTAACCACAAAGTCTTTACGCCGCCTTGATACCTTGAGATGCGTTCTCCCTAACCGCTTGATGGCTTTAATCCGACCCTAAAGGTAATGGTTAATCGGTCATCCGATAATAACCAGCCATCGACTTTGTACTCAACAGAACCGTGAGTCTGATGTTTTTTAAATTTAGGGAAGCCTTTTTTGGCTGTAACTTCTTTCTTGCAGTTCTCAAAGAATCGGGCAATGGCACTCCAAGCTCTTTCGGCGCTAGCTTGACAAGCTTGAGCTGAAAGTTTTTTGCACCAATCAAATTGTTCTCTGAGTATTTTGCAATATTTATTGAGGTCGTATTTCGTAACCCCAGTATTGTCCATCCAGTATCGCAGGCAGGAATTACGCACAAAACGGGCAGTC
Organism: Microcoleus sp. FACHB-68; assembly: GCF_014695715.1. NCBI lineage: Bacteria > Bacillati > Cyanobacteriota > Cyanophyceae > Oscillatoriales > Microcoleaceae > Microcoleus > Microcoleus sp. FACHB-68. Next base: position 949,427 of record NZ_JACJOT010000008.1, on the reverse strand, counting down.
CGAATCATTTCATCCAAGATGGCGTACTGCGCGTTTGTTCCTCGTAATTTTGCCTCAAATACTAGCATGGTTGTCTTGAATCTATGCTGAACATTCTAACTTAGGATACAGGAATGGTAAAAAGCAGGTACGTTGAGTAATGCTTTTTACTTGGCAGTACCTCCGGCTAACTCCACTTCGTTACGTTGAAGCCGCAGTCCTATCGCTCCCCTAAACCCCCACGTTACGATAGAACTAAACTTGAAACATCACTTAGCAGGAACAAAAGGAGACAATTTATGGCGCTAGGGATGCTGGTTGATGGCAAATGGACAAGCAAACGAGAGCAAGAAGACTCGCAAGGTAAGTTTATCCGTCCTTCAACGACGTTCCGCAATTGGATTCGGGCAGACGGTTCTAGCGATTATCTGCCAGAAGCCGGTCGTTACCATCTTTATGTTGCCCTCGCCTGTCCTTGGGCACAACGCACGCTGATTATGCGAAACCTGAAGGGTTTAGATGAGGCGATCTCGATCTCAATCGTTGATCCGTTTATGGGGGATGACGGATGGTTTTTTTCTGAAGCACCGGCTTGCATTCCTGATAGTGTAAATGGGGCAAAATATCTCAGAGACATCTATCTAAAGGCAGAACCTAATTTCACGGGACGGGTGACAGTGCCGATACTGTGGGACAAGAAAACCGGCACCATTGTTAACAACGAATCCCGCGAGATTATTCGGATGTTAGATACCGAATTTGAGGGGGTGGCAAAATCAGATATCACTCTCTATCCTACAGATTTGCGGGAGAAGATTGACCAGACAATTGATGCGATTTACCAGCCGATTAATAATGGTGTTTACAGAGCCGGCTTTGCGACGAAACAGGAATCCTACGAAGAAGCGGTTACGGAACTCTTTGATAATCTTGACCATTGGGACGAGGTGTTGAGCCAGCAGCGCTATCTCTGCGGTGATCGCCTCACTGAAGCAGACGTGTGTATGTTCACAACTTTATTGCGATTTGATGCCGTTTACTACGGGCATTTCAAATGCAATTTGCGTCACATTTGGGACTACCCAAATTTGTGGAATTACTTGAAAGATATTTACCAGCAGCCCGGAGTTAAGGAAACGTGCGACCTGAACCACATTAAGCAACATTATTACAAAAGCCACAATCAAGTTAATCCAACCGGCATTGTTCCCAAAGGGCCAAAACTTGATTTAGATGCGCCCCACTCTCGCGAACGCTTTTGACGCGTTGAAAAACTTCTGTCATGACTTTTATTCTCCCCTGACAGTGTGGGGAGTATTTTATGGGGAATTTTGCCACCGATCTCAGCAGGAAATTGGGGCATCATGATAACAACAACCTTCTGACAAAATTCGGCAAACCATTACTTGAGGCGACTCACCCTTTTATCGTAATAAGATAGAGCTGTGAGCGCTGTTCAAAAAGGAGAGGCAAATGCCCGGTCACGATATTATCGTTATTGGAGCCTCCGCCGGCGGGCTGGAAGCCTTGAATAAACTGGTGGCTGGTTTGCCTAAAGACTTGCCGGCTGCATTGTTCATCGTCGTTCACATTCGAGCCGAAACAAAAAGCTTTCTCCCGGATATTCTCAGCCGATATGGGCCTTTGCCGGCGGCTCACCCTAAAGATTATGAGAGGATCGAACACGGACGCATTTATGTAGCGCCGCCAGACTACCACCTGCTCGTCAAAAGCGGCTATATTCGTTTGGTGCAAGGGCCGAAGGAAAATGGCACCCGTCCGGCAGTCGATCCTTTGTTTCGCACAGCCGCAAGAGCATACGGACGCCGCGTGGTAGGGGTGGTGCTTTCGGGCACGCTCGACGATGGCACTGAGGGACTTATAGAGTTAAAGCGGCTGGGTGGTGTCGCTGTTGTTCAGAACCCGGATGATGCGCTTTTTTCGGGGATGCCCAGCAGCGCTATCGAATACGCAAAGGTTGACCATATTCTGCCGCTCTCATCCATAGCACCGGCGTTGGTAGGTCTAGCCCATGAACCAGTAGTAGAGGACGGAGGAAAGGCTGTGTCTAGCGAAAGCGGAATTGATGGCAATAGTGACATTGTGGAAGTGGATGGGGCTGGATTGCGGCAGCAAGGGCACCCTGGGCCGGCCTCAAATTTTACTTGTCCAGATTGCGGCGGGACGCTGTTCCAAGTGCAAGGCAAGGGTTTGCTGAAGTTCCGGTGTCGTGTGGGCCACGCCTATTCAGGGCAGACTTTGGTTGCGGGGCAAAGCGAGTCGCAAGAGGTGGCGCTGTGGGCCGCAATTCGCTCTCTAGAGGAGCGTGCAGAGTTGATGCACAAGATGGCTAAGAACGCTCGCGAACGGAAAAATATCAAATCAGCAGAGCGTTATGAAATGCAAGCAAAGGAGGCGGAACAACGTGCTGACTCGATCCGGCAAACGCTGTTCCAAGGTCAAGTGCCGGTGATTGAGAATCCAGATGAGCCGGCAGTTTCATCGAGTGAGGGTGAGGCTGTAGAGGCTGCGTTTAAGGTGGTGGTGCTGGTAGGGGAAGCCGGCGGGCGTTTGGCTTTAAGTTATATCCTGCCGGCTTTACCCGCCAACTTGCCGGCAGCCGTCATCGTACTCCAGCGCCTTGATACCGAGTCCGATTCTACTTTGATGGCGGATGCTGTGAGCCGGTCTCATAGCTTGCCGGTCAAACAGGCACAAGAAGGAGAGCAACTGCAACCGGGCGTTGTCTACGTTGCGCCCCCAAATGAGCACTTGCTGGTAACTCCCAATGGCACTTTCTGCCTTTCTCAGGCGGTACTGGTAGACTTTGCGCGTCCCTCCGCCGACTTGTTGCTTCAGTCAGTTGCAGCGAGTTTCAAAGATCGCGCGATCACCGCAATTCTTTCTGGCACCGGCAGTGATGGGGCATCCGGGGTGCGGGCGATTCAAAAGATGGGTGGCAAAACGATTGCCTTGGATGAAACTACAGCTCAATTTTTTGAAATGTCTCGCGCTGCCATTGCCACCGGCACTGTAGATTCGATTCTGCCACTCGATGAGATTGCGCCTGCGCTTGTAAATTTAGTAATGGCAAATCGTGACGAATAATCTATCGAGAATTCGTTTGTAAAATGAGTGGGCAACTGCTTTTTCTGTTAGCCGGCTAACTTTCTTCAGGAGATTTCAAAGCGCGATCCAACACTGCACGCGCATCTTCTGCTTTAGATCGGGCTTCTTGGTAGCGCAGATTGGCTTGGGCGAAGGTTTTGAGAACCTTAAAACCGTCCTTGAGGCTGGTGATTTCTTCCTCACTTACGGATTTATCAGAAAAAAGGATATCGACTTGAGCGCGAACCTTGAGCGCCTCAGCGCGGGACTCCTGCACCTTTAGCTTGAGGGTGGCGAGGTTGCTAAGCGTCTGTATTGCTTGAGTTACAGCGTCCTCATCACCGGCAGTATCCGATACTTGCTCTTTCACTTCAATCAGCTGCTGAGGGCCAAATCCATCTGAGAGTTCAGTGGGAAGTTTGCCGGCATCCATCAGTTCCATTAGCTGATCCATCGCTTTGTCACGGGCTTTTGTGGAATCTTTGCCGGAAACAGTGAGGACAACTTCTGGACACTGAGCGAGCGTGTACTGAACCATATCTGTGGGGAAAAATCTTTTTTCAAACCTAATGGGCCGGTTATTCAACAAAGTCTTATAACCTGCCCATCTATTCTATTCTAACCTAAAAGAAAGCGGTTGATGTGCATTTGCGCTGTGTAGGGAGGGCGCAAGTGCAAACGGTAGAGGCGTCTTGCCAGACGCCTCTCGGTTATTAAAGGCAGATGAGAGAAGTAAACAAGCAGTTGTCACGGCTGCCGGCAAAAACTTGAACAACTTGTTGAAGAAAGCATCGATTCATTGCTGAATGAATGCCGGCATTCGTCATTTTCAACCAGAAAATGTTACTTAATAACTTTCTTCTCCGGGAACTCCATCTTGATCTGCTTGGGATAAAAACTGATTAAGCGATCCATCACGGATCGCCTGCCACAAACGAAGGAGTTCACTCCCGCTTAGATCGCTGGATTTGTAGCGCTCAACCGCTTGTTCCAATTCTTGCAGGGTGCTGGGAATGGAAAGAGTATTGGTTAAGTCTGACATAAAGAAGACCTCTACAGACAGGACTGAGACGGAGTAAAACTTGTTCTACTTATATTGTATTCAAATTAAAAATTTAACCGTATCAGAATTAACATTTTTTATTGATTATTTAAATTATTGTCTAAATGTGTTAAATATTGGTGAAGATTTGCGAAAAAGCTAACTTGTAAAGAAATAGGCCAACATAGAGCCGGCCTATTAATCAAGGAGATTCAGTTAGTAGACGTGGAAACTTTGTGCGACTCAGCAAGGAATACAGTAATGCCGACTACCGAATGCTCCTAGCAATTGTAGCAATTGCGGTAGTTGCCCGTATTCCTTCACTGTCTCAAATTCTACTTTCGGATCATCAAACAGTTTACGAAAACCTTGCTTGACGCCTTCAGAATTCAGTTTATAACGTTCAAGAAAATTCAATTCACTGCAAATTTTAGCAAAATTGCCTTATCTTGAGCGTGATAAACTGACTCAATCAAATAATCGAGACAGTGTTTATTTGATCAGAAAATAAATTGGTTTTTTTTACGATAAGATCCTCCCATTGCACTAGCAGGGACATTAAACAAGAGATGGTATGACTCTTGGTTTTCTCGGATCATCCTATATACTTATGGTGCTTGTTTAAAGAGAAAAAAAACTCCGTCTAAGGGCAGAAAGTAGAGCCGGCATGAGTAGAATTCGCCAGAAATCAAGATAGGGCAGATATGAAAAGGGAGCGCACTCTACTATAAGAATCTTCCGAAAGGTGAGTTTGTAGATTTATTTCTTGTCGGAGTATTCATGAGGCGATGTAATCAAAGTCTTTTTTTAGGTACAGATGGATGGGGACTTTGGCCGGTGCTTTAAGGGGTAGATAATGAAAGGGGATCTCGGCAGAAAACCTGAGAAACCCCTGTTTAACTTCTTCTCAAACTCAGAAGTTAAGATTAGCGAGCTGAACCGGCTTTGCGACTGTCATAGCCTAAGTCGCTGAGAAGTTTACCGAGTTGTGCGAAATATTCATCGCGATCACTGCTGGTGTAGACTTGTTGCAAAACTTGCCAGCCTTCAACATTTTCATTGAGCAAGAATTTATTGGCTAAGTAAGCAGCTAAAACGCCTTTAACCTCCTGATTTAAAGCCTGCCGGTCTTGATACTCCTGCCACAGCTTTTGATTGTGTTCAGAGACTAATTGAGGATACTCGCGGCTAACATCAACCATCTCTCCTTGCCGGTAATGCCAAATGCGTTTTGGCAAACGAGCATCTGCATCGGGAATGTCTAAGGCATTGATAAACCGGCTGTCCAAACTCTCAAATTCTGGAATTCCATCTGCCTCAACATCTTTGACTTCATAGCCCAAATTTGCCCAAGATTGTTCGATATGGGTGTAACGATTTTGCGCCGGCTCGTAGCGATAAATATAGGAATAAGCGCAGCAGTTGTTGCCGCTTTTGGTAGAGAATAAATCCGTGATAATTTCTGGTTCGCGATCACCATCAATATCTCGGACTTCTAAACCAAGAAACCGGCCTTCTGAAACCCGTTCTTCTGAACGCCTTGGGTTGTCTGCAAGTCCCCGCACCGGCAATTGCACCGGCTTATCTAGCAGCACTTGACCGGCACGTGCAATTCTTAATCGCATATTGCTGCCGATGCCGGTGCCGGTGATGTCTTGCGGATCATAAGAAAATTCGGCTCGCACATTGCCAGATTCAACGGATTGGATTTTACCTACCACCCTTGGCGCGGCAGTCACAGCCGGCTGTCGCTGTGGTTGTTGTGGGGGCTGTGGTTGTTGCGGCGGTTGTTGCTGCGCTTGTTGTTGCGCCGGCTGTTGCTGCGGTGTTAACTGGGCGATATACTGCGCCGGCACCAAAGCCGTTTGCCCTCTGCTCAACGCTTGACAGACAAAGGCTGCCATCTCTGCGCGAGTGACTTGCTGATTGGGGTTGAGCTGCCTGACATTGGGGTAATTAACAACCAGCCCTCTTTCTGTAGCGGCGGCAATTCCAGTTTTGGCATAGTTGGGAATGTCAGCAGCATCATCAAATGCCATTGTTAACATCTCAGTTGCCCTTGAACTGGGCGCATATCTTAAACCGCTAGCCAGAGAACTCAAGGCTTGTGCCCGCTCAATCTTGCGGTTGGGGTTGAAAATTCGATCAGAATAGCCGGTGAGAAAGTTGGCTCGATATCCCGATTGAATCGCACTTGCCGCCCAATAATCTGTGGGAATATCCACAAAAGTAATGGGATCGCGCACCGGCGTTATATTGGGGAACGCTTTGCTAATTAAAACGGCAAACTCCACTCGCGAGACGGGTGCGGTGGGGCGAAAGGTGCCATCTGGATAGCCGCTGATAATCTGCCGGTTGGCCAATTGTTCAACGCAGGTTTGCGCCCAGTGACCTTGGATGTCGTTAAACCGGCTTTGAGCCTGTGCTGAGGGCGCGATCGCCCAAGGCATAAATGTGCCAATGAGCGCAATTCTTGCTGCCGGTAAGGCCAGTCTAGAGTGCCATTTTTTCGCGTGTATCATAACCCAGCCTTTTAGAACAAAGTGAGACATCAGAAGTCACAAGCGATGATAGAAAGTTGAAGCTTACTAGAGAAAGCAAGAAGAAAGAATCTTCACTTCTCTCTTCTGGGTTCTTTCTCCATTTCCGCTTCCCCTTCCTTATGAGTTGCCAATCCCCCCACAAACGCCCCAACAATCGTTCCCACCCACAAGCCGGTGGTGCTGCCTCGCATCGCAGCTTCTGGTGTGACTAAAAGGGCGCACACGCTTTTGAATCCCTCTGGAAGGGTTTGGCACTGGTTGGTGCGATCCACGACACTGAGTTGCCCACCAAGGTAGGCACCAAACAATCCAGAGGCTATCGCAACTAAGCTGCAGATCAAGGCTCGTTTCTTCGCGGTCATCAGTCGGGTTTCAGTCGCGCTGTTTGACGGGGCTTGAGTGGAATTTCAATGATGAACTCAGCACCGGCTCCGGGTGCTGAATTACATTTTAATTGTCCGCCGTGTTTTTCTACGACAATTTGGTAGCTGATAGATAATCCTAAGCCGGTGCCACTGCCAACGGGTTTGGTTGTGAAGAAGGGATCGAACAGCTTTGAGCGGATTTCTTCTGTCATGCCGGCACCATTATCGGCAATGCGAATTACAGCAGACGATCCGGCTCCTTCACCCCCCAACTCTGTGCGAATCCAAATCGTGCGCGTAGGAGATTGGGAAAAACCCTCTCCTCCAGACGCTTGCAGCGCATCTATCGCATTACTCAGGATGTTCATAAACACCTGATTTAACAGGCCGGCGCAACACTCCACCAAAGGCAGCTTCCCATATTCTTTAATCACTTGAATTTCTTTAGCAAAACCAGCTTGTTTCCCGTGGCTGCTTTCTTTGAAACGATGCTGCAAAATCAGCAGCGTACTGTCAATGCCTTGATGAATATCAACTGCCTTAATCTCCGATTCATCCAGCCTAGAAAAATTCCGCAAGCTCAAAACAATTTCGCGGATACGTTCGGCTCCATACTGCATCGACTCCAGCATTTTTGGCATATCTTCTTTAACAAAGTTGATGTCAATTGTTTCGAGGGCCGCTTCCAGCTCTGGTATAGCTCGCGGCTGATTTCGCTCGTAAATGTCAATCAGACGTAGCATATCCAAGGTATATTCATGTGCGTGGAGGAGATTCCCATAAACAAAGTTAATAGGATTATTAATTTCGTGGGCTATTCCGGCAACCATTTGTCCTAAAGAGGACATTTTTTCTGTTTGAATCAGTTGCATTTGAGCCTGCTGTAGCTGGTTTAGCGTTTCATTTAAACGCTCATTTTTGTCTTGTAACTCCATTGTTCTATCTGAAACTTTTACTTCCAGCGTCCGGCTGTAATCTTCTAATTGCTCATTGACCATTTCTAAATTGGCATACAATCGGGCATTTTCAATTGAAATCGCTGCTTGAGATGCCAGAATTTTCAAAACTTCCAGCCGCTTGCTATTAAAAGCACCTTGAGTTAAATTGTTTTCTAAATAAAGTAAACCAAGCCAGCTTCCTTTATTTAAAATTGGCATACAAAGAACAGATTGGCATTTATGTTTAATAATATATGGATCGTGATTAAAGACTCCTTCATTTCTCGCATCATTTAACACGACACTTTTTTGAGTCCGTCCCACATAATTAATCACCGTCACCGGCACAGCTTCACCAATCTCCCCTGGCGAAGACTGCATCACCGTCACCTCGTTCCCTTCAACTTCCCCAGTTGCTTCAATGACAAGCGCATCTTGGCGATTCAGGATAAGACAGCCTTTTTGTGCGCCGGCATTCTCAATCGCAATTTTCATCAACTTGTTCAGCAGTTGACTCAGCACAATTTCACCCGATATCGCCAGGGATGCTTTTGTCACTGCGGCAAAATCTAAAAAGCCTGAATCACTATCTGTTGTGGTTAACTTTGTGTGATAAACATCAAGTTCTGTCGATTTTTGATGAACAATCTTAGATAAAAACTGCGGATATGTTTCCTCTAAATTCTTAACTTTTGCGGTTGCTCCCCAGCGAATATAACTATAATAAGACTCTATAATATAGAAGCGTCCCATACTTTCTCGACCGAGAGAAAGATGAAATTCTCCAGCCAATTCATTGGCAAGTGCTTCTTCTTGAATATATCCCTGCGCCTTAGCTCCTTGAATCGCTTGCTCATAATAGGTGCTTGCCTTAAAAGATTGTCCCCGCACCCGTGCTTTTTCAGCTTCTACTAAGTCATACTTATGCTGAAAATTGGCAGGTGCATTTTTTGCCCAGTGCTTCATTTGTTTCTGGTTCGCGGCTACTTTTTTTAAATAACGCTCTTTTTCTTGAGGATTAACCTGCCGGTAGTTAGCTAAAAGCGCCAGCGAATAATAAAAACTAAGTTCAGCCGCATAAAGTACCCCCGCACCCCCTTTTTCATATTTTTCGACTAAAGAGGCGGCTGTTACTGCTTCAGGGTATTTTTTAAAAAAATACAGTAGAATCGTTTTGCACATATAAGTGCAAAAAATTAAATAAGGCGAATTTTCTTCTATCCAAACCGGCAGCATCGTTAACTCATCAAAGCTTTCCCCCACCAACAAGCAGGGATTCGCAGATTCGCCCGATAAATTTAAAACTAATTGTCTCCAAATTTTAACAATATCGCTGTGAAATTCTAGTTTAAGCTTCCCCATCAGCTCAAGGTATTGACTCTGTTTTTCATGAACAGAATCTAAGGGTTCTCCGAGAAACAGTAGATGATTGCAATATTGAAGTGCGCCATAAAAAGCATATACTAAATCCCCCACTTCTATGCCGGCTTGAATATTTTCTTGAAAGGGTTCTATCGTTTCCTGGAAATGGTCTTTGCAGGGTCTCACAAAAGCATTAAACAAATGTCTAATTTTTACACCTAGTTCAGGGGTATTAAATTGCTCCTGCACCCGCACTGATAGTTGACCAAATTTATATCCTCTCTCGATATCCACGTAAACCCCGCACAATAGCACGCCGTAATAACCATAGGCATAAGCGGCTAGGGGTGAATTTCCATGCTTAATTGATAGCTTAATCATTGTGAAAATGATCAGCGTCAACAACGCCGGTTGCCATAGATAAGCGGGAGTGCTCACACTCATTAAAAGTCGCATCGCCGAGAGTTTATAGGGATCACTCATCGCCGGCAAGTTAGCTAAATCTAAAATATCTTCGATTTCATCTGCCAACTCTGCACGCAATTTTTTTGTAGCCTTTATGATTTCTTTTTCTTTTTTAGGCAGCGAGACTCCCAACATATTCAACACTTCTAGAGATGTTTCGACCGCTTCTAACATCTGACCTTGAGCGATATAAAACTGAAGTTGCAGCTCATAGATTTTGACTTTTTCTAAAATGTCTTTCGCTTTTTGCAGAACTATCTCAGCTAGCTGTGCCGCCCGTTCGTAATTTGTGTTAAGGTAGTCTACTTCTGCTGTTTCGATATAAAGTGCCAGCGTTAAGTCATACTGACTCTCCCAGCTTTCAGGCGCTAAGAGTAATAAAGCAACGTTCAAATATTTCAAAGCCGCTTCATAAGCTGTTGCTGCTTTTGCTTTTTGACCGGCTATCAGGTTCAGGTTAGCTAGTTCATCTTTTTCTTGCTGAACCGTGAGTAAGTCAACGCCAAAATTTAATTGATTAACTAAAGCAAAAATATTTTCTTTTCGTTCTTCTATATTGGTTTTCTGCAGCAGCAATTGACCAATTTTCAGATGAGTGGCTTTTTTCTGGTCTTCCGGAATCAAAGAATAAGCGGCTTGCTGCACCCTGTCATGTAAAAATTTGTAATCAACTTTAATATCATGAAGCGTTAGGGCTTCTGATTCTTCCTGTCTAAATACTAGCGGAATTTTGTAGGTTTCTGAAAGCGGCAAAATGAGACCCGCCTGAAGTGCCGGCCACAGTTGAGCTGCGGTGCCGGTGGGTGATTCCTCATTCACAATTGCCAGAACATCTAAATTAAATTTATTTCCAACACAAGCTGCTAATTTTAAAATGTTTTGAGTAGTTTCTGGCAGCTTGCCAATATTTCTCGCAATTAACTCAACAATATTACGATCCGTAATTCCGATTGCTTGAATTTCTTCTACGTCCCAATGCCAGATGCCGGTGTTTGCCTGATAAACCAGCAGATGTTCTAAATACAAAGTTTTAAGAAGCTGGGTTAAAAAGAAGGGATTTCCTTGCGTTTTATTGAAAAGTAGCTTGGCAAGCGGTTTTGAGCGAGAAGAGGTAATCAGGAGGTTTGAAGAATCACTCTGCCACTCTTCTCCTCCAGCACACTCACCTTCTCCTAAAGTCTCAGCGACTAATTGAGTGACATGATTAATATCCAAAGGCTGGAGGATGATATTATTCACCACAGTGCCGGCTTGTTGAATCTTCTCCAGCGTTTGAATTAACGGATGTGTGGGATGAACTTCATTATCTCGATACGCGCCAATTATTAATAAAAAGTGACTATCCGGATCATTGCTCAGGAGTTGCAGTAATTTTAAAGAGGCTGAATCCGCCCACTGTAAATCATCCAGAAAGAAAACAAGGGGATGTTCAAATTGGCAAAAAACATGAATGAATTGTTGAAACACGCGGTTGAAGCGATTTTGCGATTCAGTAGCACCCAGTTGCGCTAATTCTGGTTGTTTACCGACGATCAGCTCCACTTCGGGAATCACTTCAATAATCACATTCCCTTGCTGTCCTAGAGCTTCTAACAGCTTTTCTTTCCAAATCGCTATTTTTTCAGAGCTTTCTGTTAATAATTGACGAATCAATTCCTGCAAAGCTTGAATCAGAGCCGCATAAGGAATATTTCGTTTAAATTGGTCAAACTTGCCGGCAATAAAGTAGCCCCGTGCTCCGACAATTGGTTTATGAATTTCATGAACAACCGAAGTTTTACCAATTCCCGAATAACCAGAAACTAGCATAAGCTCGGTTGCCCCTTCGCTGACACGCTCAAAGGCATCCATCAGCGTATCCACCTCAATTTCCCGCCCGTAAAGTTTTTGTGGGATTAAAAGCTGGCTGCCCCAATCGTTTTTACCCAAAACAAGGCTTTCAATTTTTCCCGATGTTTGCAGTTTAGTCAAGCAAGTTTCTAAATCAAACTTTAATCCTAAGGCACTTTGATATCTGTCTTCAGCCGTCTTGGCTAATAACTTCATGACAATATCAGAAACCGCTTGGGGAATTGCTTTTACTTTCCAAACCGGCAGCGGTTGTTTAGCTAAATGACAATGAACCAATTCCATTGGATCGGTCGTTGTAAAAGGTAACTCACCTGTTAGCACCTCATATAAGGTGACACCCAAAGAATAAAAATCTGTCCGGTAGTCAACCGAACGGTTCATCCTCCCAGTTTGCTCCGGTGACATATAAGCCAGAGTGCCTTCTAGTAAATTGGAAGAGCTGCTGGTTGTATTCTGCAAATGCAGGCGAGACGCACTACTAAAATCTGTTAATTTAACTTTTTTCGTAACTGGATTAATAATAATATTGGAAGGTTTAATATCTTTATGAATGATCGGGATTTTATGCAAATAATCTAAAGCTTCTGCCAAAGCAATTGCTATCCGTAGCACTTCTACGAGTTGAATTTTTTGCTCAGCGAGGTATTCCGCAAGGGACTGGCCGCCAAAATCTTCTATGACTAAAGCAAAACTGTTGCGGTCTTTTTCTAAACTATAAGCTTTGACAATTCCTTCACAATCAAAATTTTTAGCAAGCGTATATTCTTGCCTTAAGCGAGTAATTTCTTCAAGGGTGGGATAATCTGATTTGAGGGTTTTAACGATAACCGGCCTTTGTGCTCGCTCGTCGCGTCCCCGATAGATAACGGTTCTGATTCCTGAAACAAGTTCTTCAGTAATTTTGTAGCCTGACAGTGCGATCATGCGGTTGGGGTTAGGGTTAGGAGGAATGATTTAGTTGTCGTTGCAACAAGATGGGTTCATAAAAAGTTTGCTCAACGTTGACACGCGACTTAAGCGTTTGCGGTTGGAGCAACTTTTCTAGAACCCATATTCCTCCTAGTATTCCCTTTTGTTTCTGCTGTTTAACAGCTCAACCTGTATTCCGCATCCCGGCAGCAATGCCGTTAATTGTTAACAGCGCACCTCGCAGTAATTCCGCTTTGCTATAGCGCGAGTGGATCACACCAGGAACCGAACTCGTGCTGTGCTGGCGCAAACGTTTTAACAAAGAAACTTGCAACAAACCAAGGGGAACAATCGTTCCATTACGCAGCTGCACCGAACGTTGGAGAACCGGATCGCCATCCAAAAGTCGCTTGTGTCCCGTGATCGTCAGCACTAAATCGCGAGTGAGATGGTATTCACTCGCAATTTGTTCAAATAGCGCTTCAAAGCGAGCTTGATCTTCAGATTTTGCTAGTTCGCGCACGTAGTGATGAGCGATTTGCAAATCTACTTTAGATAGCGTCATTTCTACCTTGGAAATGACCATTTTGAAGAAAGGCCATTTAAAGTAAAAGTAGCGCAACAGTTTCATGTGCTCCTCTGGTTGCTCGTTCAAAAAGCTTTGCAGCGCCGTGCCGACTCCATACCAAGAGGGGAGGAGGAAACGGGTTTGCGTCCAGCTAAACACCCAAGGAATTGCCCGTAAATTAGATAGCTCTTTTTTACCGCTGCTGCGACGTGCCGGCCTCGAAGATATTTGCAACTGGCTGATTTCGTCGATGGGGGTCACTTGATGGAAGAACTCGATGAAATCGGGTTGCTCGTATATCAAATCACGATAGTGAGATCGTGAACGCGCCGACAACTCTTCCATAATTTCATTCCAAGGCTGGATATCATCAAAGCCGGTGCCTAGCAAACTTGCTTGAATGACCGCAGCGGAAATGCTTTCTAAGTTGTAAATTGCTAAATCGGCCAGAGTATATTTTGATGCTAAAACTTCCCCCTGTTCAGTAATTTTGATTCGTCCGCCAATACTGTTGCAAGGTTGCGCCAAAATCGCCTCATAAGCAGGGCCACCACCCCGCCCAACAGAACCCCCGCGTCCGTGGAAGATTCGCAACCCAATTCCATACGGCTCAGCAATATTTTGTAAGGCTTTTTGAGCTTTATGAATCTCCCAGTTGCTGCTAAGAAATCCTGAATCTTTATTGCTGTCAGAGTAGCCCAGCATCACCTCTTGCAGAGAATTCTGATTTGAGAATTGAGAATTCAAAACGGTTGACTCTTGCTTGAGTTGGCTCTCTTCATTCTCCTTTTTCCATCTCTCATAGCCGCCGGCAAGCATGGCGCGATACAGCGGCAACTCAAACAGACTTGTCATCACTGCCGGCGCGCGTTTGAGGTCTTCTACCGTTTCAAATAAGGGCACAACTTGAAGGGTGCTAATGCCGGTGGCCGGATCGTAAAGACCGGCTTCCTTCGCCAGTAGCAACACTTCTAACAAGTCGCTAGCCTCATGGCTCATGCTAATCACGTAGGTTTGGCAGATTTCTGGGCCAAACTCTTGCTGAAGCGCTCGTAAAATGCGGAAGGTTTCAACCGCCTCGTTCGTTTTTTCGCTAAACGGCAGCTCAGTTGGGATTAACGGTCGCCGTGTTTGCAACTCAGTTGCCAGCCACAGCGTGCGCTCTGATTCTGACAATTCGTTATAACACTTTGGCAAAACTTGCAAGTATTCAGCAATTTCGCTAATAGTGTCGCTGTGACGGGATGATTCTTGACGCATATCCAGGTGCGCCAAAGTAAACCCGTAAATTTCCACCTGACAAATGAGCGTTTCCAATTCGCGACAGCTCAAACCTGTGGCGGAGAGGTTACGCTGAATCATCCGTAATTCTGCCAAAAAGTCGTTGCCAGAGCGGTAAGTGGGGACGGCGGGGATTTCCCGAATTTGCCGCTGCCAATCATCACCGTTATACAGACGCCAGTTGCGATCACGGGTGTTTTCCAACCGCTTGAGCACGTAAGAAAGTTTTAAACGGTAGGGTTCCTGCCGATAGCGAATGGCTAGCTGCTCATAAATTTCTGGCATTTGCTGCCGGTCTTGTTCCAACGACTCCAGCAGTTCTGGCAAAACATCGCTCCAGTGCAGTGACAAGCTCAACAGCTCCGTTAGCTGCCGCAGCGACTGGGCGTATTTTTCTAAAACGACATGGCGCTGATAGCAAGCCGTTTGCCAAGTAATTTGCGGTGTGACTGAAGGGTTGCCGTCTCGATCTGCGCCAACCCAAGAACCGAAATTACAGAAGCTGTGACGCGGTGGCTGCAAATAGGGGAAGGACACCTGCAATGAATGCTTCAGGCGCTGATAGAGTTTGGGCAGCACATCAAACAGGACTTCGTTGAAGTAGTGGAGGGTGTATTCTACTTCATCAAGCACGGTTGGTTTAAACTGATGCAGCTCGTCGGTACGCCACCAAAGCCGGATTTCTTCGGTCAGCTGTTCGTCCAGGAGTTGGGCTTCCCAAGAAGAAACCCCCGTGACGCTAGCTTCCGCGTTGGCCATGAGCAGGGCCGGATCAGGCAACGTGGTCGTGTTTTCCTCTTGTTGGTCAAGCTGTTGCAGAATCTTGGCAATGCGCCGCTGCTTGGCCCGCATTGTCTGGCGGACAATTTCCGTGGGGTGAGCGGTAAACACTAACCGAATATCCAGACGCTCGATCAATTTCTGGATCTGTTTCGGTGGCACGTTAAGGCTTTGTAACCTGGGAAATAGGGTGTCGAAGGTGCCAATGTCCCGGCGTCGCTGGCTGGGTTCGTGCCAGCTTTTTTCGAGTAAATCGGCTTCTGGGCCACCACTGTGAGCTTCTACTTCAGGTTTGGGGAATATTTGAGATCCGACTCCTTTGCCGCCGGCTTGGGCGAGCTGTTGCTCTCGTTGCTCATAGTGCTGTTCGACGATATTGATCAGCTGGAAGTACAGGGCAAAGGCGCGGGCGGCTCGAATGGCATCATTGAGATCAAGTTTTTCTACAATGCTTAAGACTTCCGATTCCATAAAATCGGGCGCTTGACCTTCCGGGGAACACAGATCGCGCAGGCGTCTCAACAAGTCTACGAATTCCTGACCACACTCGGATCGCAGTACAGACTCCCATAAGTCCTCCACGACTTTGAGGCGATGTCGCAAGAACAGGTCGGTTGAGGTGACGCTGATAGCCTGATCTGAGGAGTGGAGTAGCGAACTCATAGGTTCTTTCCGGGCTGAGCTAGGATACTTCACAATTTTAGGGGTTAACTCTTCTTTTTGTATTCTCAAGAAACATATAAGATTTCTGTTACCTCTGATGCGGCACATTTTTGGTTGTGCCAGCGCCGGAACCCGTGTCTGTGTGATAATGCCAATTTTCCAGTACCAGGGGCGATCCAGGAGGCTAGGAGGTGGTGACATACACCGCTATTGAGTTCTATACGGAGCGCTTTACGATTTTAAGGCGACTTTTTAATCTGTCTAATCGGTTTTGAATGGTTTTTTGCAGTCCTTAGCCAAACTGGCTGTTAAATCTCTTAAGGTGGCTCCTTATAAGGGTCTAGGTTGGGTTGAGGCAAATCACTGATTCTTCCCTAGCTGCCGGTGGTTACTCTAGAGCTAAAATTTACGGTTCCTTATGGCATTTTAATGAATATTCGGATTTAATAGTGTTAATCATTTAATCTTTGATTGATTCACTTTTAATTTTTATATTTTTAACCTCAAAATCTTTCACAGATAGAGTTTTACAGAATTAAATTAGTAGTTATTTAAATAAATGTCACATTCTTAAATTTAAGGTTAAATTTAAATCTATGCTTAAATTTTAAATTCAATTACTTATAAATTTTATAGTTAAAATGAGTACAATGATAAAATTAAAAGCTACAGAAGCGCCATTTAAATGCTCTGTAGCTTGAGATAATAATGTCGTTACTTCCTTATCTTGAAAACAAAAACATTTAATTAACAACAATCCGAAAGAAAAGGAAGCAAAAGATAATTTGGTCAATTAAGCTCCCGGCGAGTCAATGCCAGAAATCAATATTCATTTAGCACGCAAACGTAAGATGAATATTGATTCCTGACAATAACTCCTTTTCTACTTGTGCATATTAAATGCAGTTCCGCTCATTGATACCTCTGCAATTGCGTTGTTTTCATGTGAAGAAACCCTGACAAATTTACACAGCAGCATTTTGGTTAAAGTTTTGCACGGTAATGTCTGTATCCATTAACAGGGAAGCATTGCCGTTGCTGTACTGGTTGTAGGTGATGCCATTCAGGGCACTTTGACCGGCAAGCGTCCAGCCTTGATCCTGTAAGCTCACCACATTACCCGCAATGCCATTAACAATGAGCTGCTTGTTGGTATCCGTCAGAGCGAAAAGTTCCAGACGAGTCAGTCCCAAGCTGTTGGTGGCAGCACCCGTGAGATCAATTTGCTCAATGCTAGACATCCGAATATTAGAAATCGCTGCCAAGTCGAGATTGAAACCGGCTCCATCAAGGCGCAGGGTATCGGTGCCGGTGCCACCATCGACACGAATGAAACTGCCATCGCTGACTCCCAGAATGTCATTACCAGGGCCACCATAGAGAACATCCGCACCGCCGGCACCCGTGAGGGTATCGTTGCCGCCACCACCAACGAGAACATCCGCCGCCGCCGTGCCGGTGAGAACATCAGCACCGGCACCTCCCTGCTGGGTCACAGAGCCGGTAAAATCGCCCCCATGAACCACGTAGGATCTTCCTGCAGCATTGTTCGGGGTCGTCCCTGGAGCACCCACAATCACATCCAAGAAGCCATCGCCATTGACATCTCCGGCCCGCCTGACTCCAGTACCGGCCAAGTCTTGCGGCGACTCCCCGTTAATGGCAAACCCGCCCATGCCGGTAGCCACTTCATTCAAGTTAAGCGCCTCAGTGCCAGTTTTGCCGAAGATCACGTAGGCTTTCCCAGATTGAGGGCCATTTACATCCGCAATACTCGCGCCCAAAATAATATCAGCAAGGCCATCTGCGTTAATATCCCCTGCCGACCGCACCGGACGCCCTGTGGTGTCATTCGTTGGCTCACCGTTGATAACAAAGCCGCCGGTACCGGCTTCCACGGCAGTGAGATTGACGGCTGTCCCCTCTGCCTTACCAAACACCACATAAGAATTGCCGGCAGCCGTATTGTTAGTACCACGAGCACCGATGACTAGGTCAGAAAAACCATCGCCATTGACATCTCCAGCGCCACTTACGGAGCGACCGGCACGGGTGCCTGGGTCTATGCCGTTGATCACAAAGCCGCCAGTGCCGGCTGTCACATTAGCCAGACTCACCGCCGTCCCATCAGCTTTACCAAAAACCACGTAGGCTTTGCCAGAGTCATTCACGCCGGCGGCATCGGCCAACGGAGCACCCACAATCACATCAGCTAGGCCGTCGCCATTGACATCCCCCGCTGACCTGACAGACTGACCTGACTGATCATCGATCGCTTCGCCGTTGATCACAAAACCGCCAATACCGGCAACAACATCGCTAATTGAGGGTGCAGTGCCATTTGCTCTACCAAATACCACATAGGATTTCCCAGTAGAGATAGTTGCACCAACAGCCGCGCTGGGTGCACCGATAATTACATCTCCAATGCCATCGCCATTGACATCCCCTGCCTCACTCACGGAATTGCCGAGCTGATCGGCTCCCGCCTGACCTAAGAGAACTGCGCCGCCGGTGCCGGCTGCCACTTGGGTTAAAGGAACAGGGGTGCCGTCTGTCTTTCCGTAGACAATATAAGCTTTGCCGGCATTGCCAAGGGCACCAACGTCAGCATAGCGAGCGCCGATAATCACATCGACAACACCATCGCCATTGAAATCCGTCGCCCCACTGACCTCATGACCGGCTTGGTCATTTTCCGCCTCGCCGCTGATGGCAAAGCCGCCGATGCCGGCATTGACATCGGTTAAATTAATTGGAGCGGGATCTGCCTTGCCATAAACCACATAAGCTTTGCCGGCATTAACCAAGCCGTCGGGGTCGGCTTGGTTCGTGGCAACAATCATGTCTGTAAGGCCATCACCATTGAGATCCCCGATGCCGCTCACCGAATTACCGGCATTGTCTCCGGGTGTTTCGCCGTTAATGGGAAAGCCGCCGGTTCCCACCGGCACGTTCGTGTTTGTAGCAATTGAAGCCAACTCTACTACAGGAGTAATCGGTACTGTGACTGTCGCTGTTGCCGTGCCCCCATTGCTATCTTGCACGGTGTAGGTAAAAGAGCCGATTCCCGAAAAATCCCTAATTGCCTGGAAAGTAATCAGCCCAGTTTGTGGGTCCATAGCTACCGTGCCATTGACAGCATCGGACACGGCAGTAATCGTCAGTCCTTGGCCGATGGGATCGATGTCGTTAGCCAGCAGTTCTGCAGGAGTAATTTGCAAGGGGCTACTTAACAACACCTTCCGGGTAATGTCATTAGGCGCAATTGGCGTATAAACTGCCAGATTAAATGTATCGGTTGTCGTTGTCACCCCGTCGCTAACAGCGAGTGTGATGGTGGTGGTGCCCACTTGGCCGGCAATTGGAGTCACTGTCACCTTGCGCTCAGGGCCGGTGCCGATCAGTGTAATATCGGCATCTGCCACCAAAGCCGGATTGGAAGAAGTCGCGGTGACGGTTAAATTCGCCAGTTCAGTATCCACATCACCGATAGTGAATGGAATCGGCCCAGTGGGAGTGTCTGGAGTGGTAAATTGGTCAGCGACATCGCTAATCGTTGGCGCATCATTAACCGGATTGACGGTAATTGTGACGGTGCCGGCTGCTGTGGCCCCTTGAGGGTCGGACACTGTGTAATTAAAGCTATCCGTGCCGTTAAAGTTAGGAGCCGGTGTGTAAACAAACGTGCCGTCGCCGTTACTCACCACAGTGCCGTTCGCCGGATTGGTGTTGCCGGTAATTGTGAGGGCATCGCCATCAGCATCCGTGTCATTGATTAAGACGTTCGGAATCGTCACGGGCACATCTTCATCAGTCGCCACCGCATCAGCTACAGCAACTGGGGCGGCGTTTACAGGGGGTGTGCCGCCACCATCAGCAACATCAATCGTTACCGTGTTAGTCGTTGTGCCGCCCTTACCATCTGAAACCGTGTAGGTGAAGCTGTCTGTCCCGCTGAAATTCGGTGCTGGGGTGTAGGTATAGGTGCCATCCTCATTGGGAGTCAGGGTACCATTTTGTGGCACTCCGATCTGGGTCACCGTTACGGGATCGCCGTCGGGATCGGTGAAATTGGTTAAGAGATTTGGAATTTGTACCGGCGTGTTTTCGTTTGTGGTGAACCCATTGTCACCTGTAAAAGCCGGCGCATCATTGATTGGATTGACGGTAATTGTGACTGTGCCGGTGTCTGTCGTGCCCTGAGGGTCAGAAACTGTGTAATTAAAGCTATCGGTGCCGTTAAAATTGGCTGCCGGTGTGTAAACAAAGGTGCCGTCGCCGTTATTCACCACAGTGCCGTTCGCCGGGTTGGTGATGCCAGTAATTGTGAGGACGCCGCCGTCACCATCCGTGTCATTGGTTAACACGTTCGGCAGAGTCACCGGCACATCTTCATCAGTCGTCACCGCATCGGCTACAGCAACCGGGCCATCATTTTGGTCGCCAACATTAATCGTTACCGTGTTAGTGGTTGTGCCACCCTTGCCATCTGAAACGGTGTAGGTGAAGCTGTCTGTCCCGTTGAAATTCGGTGTTGGGGTGTATGTATAGGTGCCATCCTCATTGGGAGTCAAAGTGCCATTTTGTGGCGTCCCGATCTGGGTCACAGTTAGGGGATCACCGTCGGGATCTGTGATATTCGCTAACAGGTTAGGAATCTGAACTGGCGTGTCTTCGGTTGTGGTAAAAGCATTGCCAGCTGAGGCAACCGGCGCATCATTGATTGGATTGACGGTAATTGTGACTGTGCCGGCTGCTGTGGCCCCTTGAGGGTCTGACACTGTGTAATTAAAGCTATCCGTGCCGTTAAAGTTGGCTGTCGGTGTGTACACAAACGTGCCGTCGCCGTTATTGACCACGGTGCCGTTCGCCGGATTGGTGCTGCCGGTAATTGTGAGGGGATTGCCATCAGCATCCGTGTCATTGATTAACACGTTCGGCAGAGTCACCGGCACATCTTCATCTGTCGTCACCGCATCAGCTACAGCAACTGGGGCAGTATTTCCGCTTGGTGTACCGCCACCGCCTGGTGTGCCGCCACCGCCTGGTGTACCGCCACCGCCTGGTGTACCGCCACCGCCGCCTGGTGTACCGCCGCCACCGCCCGGTATAACCCCACCACCACCTGGTGTACCGCCACCGCTATCAACTGGCAGTGGAACAACAGGACTTCCGTCACCACCGTCAGCCGGACTTCCGTCACCATCGTCAGCCGGTGCTGAGGTAGGCCGGTAAGTCAACTGGTAAGTGTCGCGGACGAAAGAGTTTGGCTGGGTGCCTCTGATAATGGCTAAATATTCGCCGAGAACATTATCTTGAATAATCGTATAGCCGGCGTATGCCTCAGTGCCGGCAAAGATATTTAGTTCGGCTGCTGTCAAACCGCCTATCAATGAAATAACGTCATCGCTGCCAAAGTCGAGGAACCAGTCTGCGTCAGAGAGTTCCGGGCCGCCGGTGGTGCGATAGCCTGGAACATCGTTGCGCCGGCCAATAATAAACGAGTCATTGCCATTGCCGCCGTAGACTGTATCTGCACCGATATCGCCGGCGAGTACGTCATTACCTTCTTCGCCATAGATGAAGTCATTTTCCATCCCGCCGAACAAGGAGTCATTGCCGATGCCGCCATGAAGTGTATCCTCATTTTCGTTACCGCCGATCCAGTCGTTGCCTTCGTTGCCATATAAGACATCTGTGCCGGCACCCCCGCAAACGAGGTCATCTCCCAAGTCGCCATGCATCACGTCATCGCCGAGATCGCCACAGACCATGTCGTTATCTTTACCCCCGTGGCCGGTATCATTATCCATACCGCCATAGATGGTATCGTTGCCTTCGTTGCCAGCAACCCAATCAGCACCTTGGTTGCCAAATACATAATCGTTGCCGACCTCACCCAAAGCGATGTCGTCCCCTAGATCGCCGGCGAGTACGTCATCATCTAGTTCGCCAAATAACTGGTCATTGTCTTGACCGCCATGCAGCGTGTCATTTTCTTTGCCGCCATAGAGGGAATCGTTCTGTTCATTGCCACCTAGCCAGTCGGCACCTTGGTTGCCAAACAGAATATCGGTGCCGGTGCCGGCTGATCCAACGTCGTCACCGAGATCGCCGGCAAGTACGTCATCATCAAGTTCACCAAGCAACTGGTCATTGTCTCTACCCCCGCGCAGGGTATCGTTTCCTTTGCCACCATGCAGGCTATCGTTGTCTTCGTTGCCAGCCAGCCAATCTAAACCTTGGTTGCCAAACAGAATATCGCGTCCAACTTCACCTAAGCCGGTGTCGTTCCCCAAGTCGCCCAAGACGGTGTCATTGCCAGCTTCAGCAAATAGATTATCGTTATTTTTCCCGCCTCGCACCGTATCGCTTCCAGAACCCCCGAATATGGTATCGTCGCCGATGTTGCCATCGAGAAAGTCCTGACCTGGGCCGCCTTCAGCTTGGTCTTTTTCATCTAGCCCCAAAACTAGATCGTCGCCGGCTAGCGCTTGAAGATTATCTACATCTGTAGTGCCTAAAACAAAATCGTTACCAGATGTGCCGTTGCTCGTTGACATATTAGCTTTTGCTCCCTTTTAAATCGCTCCTCTGGGTGCATCTCGCTTTTGCTAATCTATTCAGCGTTTAGCTTTGTGGGGATGCCATTTAGATTGCGGTGCAGCAATTTTTACTTTATGCACCCAAGCTATTCGTTCCCGTCGCTTTGGCTCAAATCACGTTCCCGCATTTAGAGCAACTGAGAGATTCCCGATTCCAAATCGGCCTGTTGTGTTCACTGAGGGAATTTCCAGCTATCAAACATCTTGTGAAGGAGCCAGAATCGAGTAACAGCCTGCAATCGAGCTAATCCGGCCATGCTGTAGTCAGGAAGAACTCAAAATTTTGGCCTCTCCTGTTGCAAAATCGGCGCGTGGTTGCTAATGACTCAAGCACAGGCCGGCTTGAGTCAGTCTGTACTGACTCCTTTTCAGGAATGTTTTCATCTGGGATTCCCTGAGCGATAGCGAAGCGTTACTGCACAGCAGATCGCTCTAAACACAAATCCGCACTCATTGGTAGCAAAAGGGAGATGCACCCAGCTATTCTCTTTATATTTTCTCAAGAATCTAGGTGAATCTACCGATAGTTAGAAATATAACTTTTGCCTATAAAGAGAACAAAGTGGCTATATGTAAGCTTAATTACTGAAACACTTACAAAACCTTATAAAGATTTCATAAGGGAAAAAGTTTTATCAGTGTTATTACGGAAAGTTTGGTTAAAATTGAAAATTTAGATACACCCCAACTTTAATGTCTGTCATACCACAGGAGTATTTACTTGAACTCTAGGGGCGAGAAACTTTCGGTTGAGCGGCAAAATATTATTTTGAGAAAGCCGGGTTTTCACTAATGAAGGCGTGGTTGACCGGCTTTGCTCCTAGAAATACAACTTAAAAAACACTCAACCGGCAGCCCGACTTGTGTTACCAGGGGACAAGCTGAAGGCATTTGCCACCGGCATGAACCGTTCAAGCTCTAAATGCGAGGCAACTTGGGCGAGTTTGGCCCGATCTGTTGGATCATCCAAGTAAGGCAAGCAGCCTAAAACCGGCATCTGAGTTAAGGAACTCACCAGATCAGCCGGTGCCCAATCCGCAATTTCTTGCTCTGTGCGAGGTTGGACGCAATTGAGGACAATACCTTTGAGATGAACACCGGCAAGTCTGGCTAAAGCAACATTGGCAACCGCTTGCGCGATTGCCCCCAATTTCACCGGCACCACTAAAACCGTCGGAATTCGCCAATCTCTGGCCAAATCTGCCACAGTCAATTCGTGCGTAATCGGCGATCCCAGCCCCCCCAGCGCTTCCACCAGCACAAAATCAAACCGGCGTCGCAGCGCTTCAAAAGCCGGCCAAACCTGTTCTAACTCCACCCGCCGTCCTTCCCGTTCCGCTGCGATCGGCGGTGCTAAAGGTGCCTGAAAAAATAAAGGCGTGATTTCTTCTAAAGATTGCTCAGAGGAAAACCAACGCCCGTACAGTTCGCGATCGCCCACCCCCGACTGAATAGGCTTCATAATTCCCAGGGTTTGGGAAGTGCAATAAGTCTGCCGGTAAGCAGCTAAAGCCGCCGTCAAAACAGTTTTACCGGCATCTGTATCTGTTCCAGTAATCAGAAGTGCATTCATTCAGCTACTACGCAAATAAGTTTGTTTATTGAGATTGAGGGGGGCTGTAGGGACGCAAGAGGGTGTGCGCCCTCTTCAACGGTTCAGGAGAGAGGACTTTACTGATGAGGATCGCTTCGCCAACAACACAAGTTAGAGGAGTATCAGCTTAAAATCCACCTCTGGCAAAAATCTTAAAAGTCCAAACCCTCGCTGCCCTAATTGCGAAGGCTGACATTGAGCGTAAAGGCAGTTTCCTGGGGTGCAATTACCTCAATTTGATAATCACCGGCAGTGGGCAGTTGAGCCTGCCAGGACAAAAGGCCAGATGCGTCTTCCACCGGCTCACCGTCTGGATAGCGAATATTGAACGTCACATCTCCGGTGACGGGTTCAACCGCAATCACTTGTCCTTTGGCAGCACGCACTAAATAGCGCTTGAGTAACTGGGGGCTGGTGCGACCAGAAATTTGAGTTTGGGTTTCACCAGTTTGAAAGCTAAGGGGTTCTCCGTCCAAAGTCTGAAAGCTAAGAGGTTCTCCGTCCAAGGGTGGAATTGTGGGTTGTGGTGGTTCTAGAGTAGGCGATATGACAGGTGCCGGCGTGGGAGTCGGTTCTAGAGTGGGAGTTGGTGTGGGTTCGGGTGTGGGAGTTGGAGTCGGTTCGGGTGTGGGAATGGGAGTCGGTTCCGGTGTGGGAGTTGGTTCGGGGGTGAACGTCGGGATAGGCGTAGGTGTGGGAGTTGGAGCCGGCGTGAATGTTGGGGTGGGAGTCGGTGTGGGAATGGGTTCGGGGGTGAACGTTGGGATAGGCGTAGGTTCCGGTTCGAGTGTGGGAATCGGAGTGGGTGTGGGAATCGGAGTGGGTGTGGGAATCGGAGTCGGTTCGGGTGTAGGTGTAGGTTGCACCGGCTGCTCCAAAGTTACCTCTAGCTGGTAGTCAGTTTTGGACTTTCCGGGCACAGGTTTAAGTTGAATGCTGTACTCGCCCGCAGCCGGTAAAATACCCTGCCACACAGATACCCGTCGCGACGGTTCAGCCAGAGGTTTTCCGTTTGGCCCGAACAGGGTCATAAAAACATCTTTGCTCAGCAAGTAAGCGGTTAATTGCAGTCCTGGCTGTCCCTGAACCACATAGTTAATCGTTTCATCACCTTTCAGGCTGCCACCGGCAGCTTTAGTTGTGCCGAGGGGGACTTGTAAACGCTTGATGGGGATTGGTTTGGGCGTTGGAGTCGGACTGGGATTGGGTCGCAGTGGAGCTGTCGGTGCCTGGGTGGGGGGAACGGCAACGGTTGCGGTTGGGGAGGGTTGAACCGGCTGCCGATTTCCCACAGAACTCACCAGCGCCCAAGATCCAAAGCCGGTGATCAGTACCAGGCCGGCACCAATGGCTGTGACCGCCAGAGGGTTATCCCAAATAGACGTTTCTTGTGGTGGCTCAATGATCGGATTGATTCGGTTCGGGCTAGGGGCAGCAGCAGGGCTATTTGGGTCAAGCCGGCGTCCAACCGCTACCGTTTGCACCTCGGAAAGACTGGGATGAGGAGGTTGAGGGGCGGGAATGGGCGGCTGGGGGATCGCTGGGATGGCAGGAATGGGGGGTGGAGTGACTAGAGGCTTGAGCGCCTGAGCAAGTTCGGTTGCGCTCAAGTAGCGATCTCCGGGTCTATAACTTAACATCCGATTTAAGACTGCACAGAAATCGGGATTCACTGACGCCCACTGCTGCCAATTCCAAGTCAGCTGCACGTCATCAAATAATTCTAAAGGTTCTCGACCCGTGAGCAAGACAAGGGCACTCACGGCTAAAGCATAGAAATCACTGCTCGGATAGGCACGGCCTGTTTGGATTTGTTCGCTGGGCGCATAGCCCATTTTCCCAACGGTGGTTGCCGGCGGCGTTGTCTCAGGGGAGAGGACACGGGTGGCCAGTTCTTTAACCACGCCAAAGTCTATCAACACCGGCACCCCATCGGCCTCTCGCTTAATAATATTATCTGGGGAAATATCGCGGTGAATGATGCCCTGAGTGTGGATATACTCCAACACCGGCAACAACTGCCACAGCAACTGCAACACTTCGGTTTCGGAAAATGTGTTCCCGGCTGCTTTTCGTTCGTTGAGCAGGGTGCGATAGGTGTTCCCTTCCACGTAATCTTGCACCAAAAACAGCCGACCATTCTGCTCAAACGTCGCTCGGAACTGAGGAATTTGGGGATGCTGAATTTGATAGAGGGTGACGGCTTCTCTTTGGAATAACTCTTGCGACTTTTCCACCGCATAGGCACCCGTCTGAATGGGGATAAATTCTTTAAGGGCGCAACGTTCGTCAAACCGATTGGTATCTTCAACCAAGTATGTGCGCCCAAACCCTCCCTGACCCAAAATACTGAGCAGGCGGTAACGGTTTTGTAGGATGGTGCCGGCAGGAATTGGTGGTTGCATAGCAGGTTAGACCATTTTAGATTCTAGATTTTAGATTGGCAGTGAACGGGTTGCCCTTCAGAGACTTTCTAGCTTCCTACCAAACGTTCGGATCACAAAAAAGGGAAGAGGGGATAGGGACGTTACTCACGATTTCCTCCCCGCTTCACTGGATATTGGCCTTTATTCGGGCAGAGGTGCCACGCGATCGCGATTTTCGTCACTGACTCGCTGCACTTGGAAACTCTCAATGTTATCTTCAAAACGATTGAAAATAACGCGCATTTCATCGTAACTCACGGCAATGGAGACGCCGCGTGCGTCAGGACATTTGACGCGCAGTAAGGTTTGGAACCCTGTTTCGTCGGTGTAAAAGGTTTTGGGACATTGGGGGCTGATGAAGCCTTCAATAGCTAGCTGGTTGAGTGCTGCAATGCCCAAGGGTCGGTTCAAAATGTACTGCAAGGCATCGGCTTTTTCTGGTTCAGTCATGGGTCGCCATTTCTGGGTTTGAGACTGGCTGCTTGAGTCTGGGGACTGCTGGGCCATCACTGCTGGCGTTTGACTGTTTTTGGGAGCCGGTGATGAGTTTGCCTCAGTGCCGGCGAAGGAACAGCCGCTCATTGCCACGGCAAGTATTGCTGCGATTAAAGTTGTCTGGAGCGTTTTTGTGTTAATCAGCTTGGTCATATTGCAACCTTCCCCGTAGGGATGAGTTAACTGTTTAATTTGGCTTTGACCATTTCTTGGACTTTTTTGCCGTCTGTTTTTCCTTTGAGCTGTTGCATTGCAGGACCCATGACTTTACCCATGTCTTTGGCTGTGGTGGCACCGGCTTGGGCGATGATTTGGTCAATGATGGCGCTGACTTCCTCATCAGACATCTGTTGAGGTAGATACTCTTCGATGATGGCCAATTCCTGAGCTTCTTGTGATGCTAGATCCTCTCGCTTGGCTTGCCGGTATTGCTCGATTGAATCCCGCCGCTGTTTGGCTAGCTGCACTAAGACTTCCATTTCTTGCTCTTCGGTGAGTGCTTCTTGGCCGGCAGGACGGACGCTCACTTCTTTTTCCAGGAGCAGTTTTTTAATGCTGCGGACTGTTTCCAGCCGGATTTTATCCTTAGATTTCATGGCTGCTTTGATGTCTTCGCCAATCTGATCCTTCAAGCTCATGATGTTAACCTTTCTTACGACTTTGACAAGCAGGCGCGAACGCGAGAATTTTTTTATTTTATTTTTATTTTCTGTGCCGGCCCGACAGCTTGGACGTTTTCAGGCCAGTCTCAGCTTGGCCCAAGCCCCACAGGTGCCTATAAAACGAATGCCCTTCCGTGCTTGTCTGGCTTAGGGATAGCCGGCTGGGGTCGCTCTGTTAAGCATGGGAGCCGGTTAGAGCAACATTCTTTAATTTACCGAAACAATCGATCCCCATTTCAAGGATTTCTCCGTAGAATCCTAGGCAATAATTTTAAATAGGAATGATAAGATTGCCATGAAAGAACGCGCTGCGAGGGTCTGCTGTGATCCATTCTGCTACTCTAACTCTTCAGCCTGCTTTACCAGCTGTTGCTGATCATAACCGTCTGCGACTCTTCTCTGGTTCGGCCAATGTGGCCCTGTCTCAGGAAGTGTCTCGATACCTGGGAATAGACTTGGGTCCAATGGTACGCAAACGGTTTGCGGATGGAGAACTTTACATTCAAATTCAGGAATCGATTCGGGGTTGTGATGTTTACCTACTCCAGCCTACTTGCCATCCGGTGAACGATAACCTGATGGAATTGCTGATTATGATTGATGCCTGTCGTCGTGCTTCGGCACGGCAAATTACGGCTGTGATTCCCTATTATGGCTATGCGCGGGCAGACCGCAAAACGGCTGGACGGGAGTCGATTACGGCAAAGTTGGTGGCCAACTTAATTACTGAAGCTGGAGCCACTCGCATTTTGGCGATGGATTTACACTCAGCCCAAATTCAGGGCTATTTTGATATTCCCTTTGATCATGTTTACGGTTCGCCGGTGATCTTAGATTACTTGGCAAGTAAGAATCTGCCTGATCTGGTAGTGGTTTCCCCCGATGTCGGCGGTGTGGCACGCGCCAGAGCTTTTGCTAAAAAGTTAGATGATGCTCCCCTGGCAATTATTGATAAGCGCCGGCAAGCTCATAATGTGGCGGAAGTGATGAACGTCATTGGCGATGTCAGAGGTAAAACAGCCGTGCTAGTAGACGATATGATCGACACTGGCGGCACGATTGCAGAAGGAGCCAGACTGTTGCGGAGTGAAGGCGCGAGGCAGGTTTACGCCTGTGCAACTCATGCGGTTTTCTCGCCGCCAGCGATTGAACGTCTCTCAAGTGGGCTTTTTGAGGAAGTAATTGTCACAAATACAATTCCCGTGCCTGAAGAAAACCGCTTCCCACAGCTAACGATGCTTACAGTTGCCAACTTACTCGGTGAAACCATCTGGCGCGTTCACGAAGATAGTTCTGTCAGCAGTATGTTCCGTTAACCGGCAATAAGCAGTAAAAGGTAAAAGAAAATCTTCTGAACTTTTACCTTTTATGCTTCTTGCGTGTTGATATACGGCTCATTTTCAAAGCTAGGTTTAGATAAAATCTTAACAGCGCTCAAACCTTCACGAAAATGAATGATGGTTGTCATGATGGCAACTAAAAAGTAGAAAGCTCGGATTCCCCACCCAGAAATTGAAAACAAAGCTGCTATTTTTTTGGAATCTATTTTAGTGATAGTGGCGAATCTTGATGTAACTTTCTGTTTATGAGCGCCAACCGATTCCATCTCCGCTTTTTTTGTGGGAAGAACTGGAAATTCGGCAGTATGAATATAAAATCCTAAAAAACCTTGCTGCCCCACTCTACTTTTTAAAAATGAGTTAGTGAGCTGTTCGGCTTTCACGTATTCTAGATTATCTCGCTCTGCTATTTCATTCACCCAGTTGGAATACTTGACGATATCCGTTGTGCAAAAAATAACGGGAAGTAAAGCAATAATCAAAAGACTGCTGATCGGCACGCCAACTTTTCGCGGCAATAGGATGGTTGCAACGCCAAACCCCATTCCCAAAATTGCAAAAACTAAAATATTTAAAATTTCAATAATTTGAATGCCCCGCAACACATCGCCAACAATTTGAATTTCATAAATTAAACGTTCAGCTACTAAAATTGCCGCTAGTTTTACACCAAAAGCTAAAGCAGCTAAACCCAAAATACACAAAAAATACAAAATAATAAAAACGAAACTTTTAATGAAAGCAAGAACCGGATGAAGCGGTTTAGGGGGGGTTAAAACCTGGGTTACCGGCTCGGTTTGATCGGAACTAGGCTGCGGACGTTTCGCGTTTTTGGTGGGCGCTTTTTTTGCGGCAGGACTTTTGCTGGCGGGGGGTTGGGCTGTCGGAAGCTGAACGAGTGTGGCTGCTGAACCGGCATTCAAATCAAATTTTTCTCGCCAAGCTGGGGCTGTGTTGCCGGCAGTGTGTCCCTGTACCACCACCCGCTGCACTGATTCGGGTTTTAAATTCATCATCCCCTTGCGGATAAAATTCACCACCATTGATTGATCCGGGGGATTATTTGATTCGGCAAACACCATTAAACAATTATTCTTAATCCCAACTTTAACGGTAATTCCTTTAGGTTGGAGGGATTGGTTGATTAAGACTTTGATTGCTTGCGGGTTGCCTTGCTTGGCGAGAGTTAAAATGTTCTGCTGCGTCATCATTTCCACCTTCAAAATCTATAAACTTTAGCCTGGAAGATGCGCCGGTTGTCGCCCAGTTGTGGGGGTTGCTTCCAAGGGAATCTGACGCAATCCGCGCTTGCAGGTTGGCGCTGCCCGCAAAAACCAAAGGAACTTATTTGTTAATAGAGCTTTCACGCCTTCGGCACCCTGTCCTTTTCAAATTACGGCTTTCTGAGAGACCAGGAAATTATAATATAGCGATTGATCGATCTGATTTTGCGTTTTGTCATTGGGTTCTTCGGGGGCATCTTGGGGAAAGTCTGGTGAGCCGGCTGGCTCATCAATACAATATATTGGCAGATCCTAAGTCGAAAAGTGAAGTAAGGGCATTATGCCTTATCGCTATTGCGTACCGGCTATTGTACTGCCGGCACATCTGATTGCTCACAAGTCTCTCTAACTGGCCAAAACCGGCAGTCAAATTCCAGAGAAACGATAGCTCCAAGCTGAATCCGAAACAAAGCTTTATAATAGTTAATAAAACTTATTAATTTATCTCGCGTGGAAGCAACTCTTACAACACCTACAATTCCTGGTGCCTACTGGAAATGGCGGGGGCAATCTATTTACTACCTGCACGCCGGCAGCCAGCAGCCACAACGTCCGCCACTGCTGTTAATTCATGGCTTTGGGGCATCTACAGACCACTGGCGCAAAAATGTTGCCGATTTATCTGCCGACTTTGACGTTTGGGCAATTGACCTTTTAGGGTTTGGGCGTTCTGCCAAACCAGATCAACTCTACAGCGGCGATATCTGGCGAGATCAACTGCATGAATTTATTACCGAAGTCATCGGTGAGCCGGCAATATTGGTCGGTAACTCCCTCGGTGGCTATGCTTCGCTGTGCGTTGCAGCCCAGCGACCAGAGTCTGCTTTAGGTTTGGTGTTAATTAACAGTGCCGGCCCTTTTACCTCTAACGAGCCGGTGCGCCAACCTGACCCAATGCGAGACACCTTAAAAGAAGGCATGAAGTGGCTGTTTTTGCAAGATTGGGCGAGTTTCCTGCTGTTTCAATACACCCGCCAGCGCTCAATCATTCGCAAAACGCTAGAGAAAGTTTATCTAGACAAAAGTGCGGTAACAGACCAGCTGGTAGAAGATATTTACCGGCCTTCTTGTGATGCCGGTGCGGCAAAAGTGTTTGCCTCCGTCTTCAGATCCCCTCAAGGTGAAAAAGTTGACCTTCTGTTGAGCCGGCTAAATTGTCCCCTGTTGATGCTGTGGGGAGAAGCCGATCCTTGGATGAACTCAAGAGAACGAAGCATCAAGTTTCGCCAATACTATCCCCAGTTAACCGAATATTTCCTCCGTGCCGGTCACTGTCCCCACGACGAAATCCCAGAACAGGTGAATAATCTGATCCGTTCTTGGGCGCTGTTATCTATGGAAATCCCGAAGCCAGAAGCGAGCGAGAAGGAGTAGGGGCGCTCCTATTTACCCAAAAACACGGCAAGCTATTGTCTCTTACAAGTGCGATTACTGAAAGGAAAATAAAGAAGACAACTGTTTACTGAGCTCCTAATCATGTCTCTAGCCTCATGCCCTTACCTTTAGGTTGGCGCAGCCTTGCCCATACCTTTAGGTTAGCGAAGCCTTGCCCAGTGCCCAGTGCCCCATGCCCAATGCCCATACCTTTAGGTTGGCGCAGCCTTGCCCAATGCCCAGTGCCCCATGCCCAATGCCCCATGCCCCATGCCCCATGCCCCATATTAATAAAATCGCAAATGAATCCTAGGGTGCAGTTTGGCTTCCACCGGCTCTCCCCCGATTAGATGCTTCTCAACAATCACCGGCACATCATCCGGTGTCACGCGGCAATACCAAGTCTCTTCTGGCGTCACCCGGACAGTAGGGCCAGAGCTGCACTGTCCCAGACAGCCGCTAGGGTTAATCGTGACGCCCGCAACTTTATGCTCTCGGAACGCTTGTAGCACCTCTGCTGAGCCGTTTCGCTGGCAAGATAGATGCTGGCAAACCATAACGCAAAGATATTTGGGTTGCGGGTGCGGTTGGTCACACTCAGTTTCTGCTTCTGCCATTGATTCGGGTTGCCATGTAAATCGCCTGATGCTTCCGATCTTAACCTTAGGCGTGAGGAGTCTTTGTCGATCAAAGGCTGAGTGTCCTGGCAGAGCTATGATAGGAGATGAGTGGATCTTTGTAGCAGATTTAACCCACCATGCCTAAGACCGTTGCCGATGTGATGAGCCGGGATTTAATCATTGTCCGGCCTGAAACCCCCTTACAGGAAGCGATTGAGATTCTGGCTGAACGACGCATTAGTGGTCTTCCCGTGGTGGATGAGACCGGCAAGTTGGTTGGTATCCTTTCTGAAACTGACTTGATGGTGCGGGCAACTGGAACGACGCCTCCGGCTTATATCATGCTGCTTGATAGTGTGATTTACTTAAAAAATCCAGCAACCCACGAACGAGACTTGCACAAAGCCTTAGGGCAGACGGTGGGGGAAGTGATGAGCCAAAATCCGATCACCATCACACCCGATAAATCCCTGACAGATGCAGCACGGCAGATCCATGATCGCAAGATTCACCGCTTGCCGGTGCTGGATGCTAACGGCCACCTGATTGGTATCCTGACTCGTGGGGATATTGTGCGAGAGATGGCAGCCAGTCAAGATTAATCAAAAGTTTTTTATTTTCGCTCGAAAGTTTGGCGCTAATCGTTAATCATCGTTGAACAATTAGCCACTAGCCCTCGGTCAGTTCGTAAGTTCGCAAAAGCAAGAGAATGAGTATTACTCCTGAGTCTGTTAGGCAGCAACTAAATTCAGAAGATTTGGGCGAGCGCCTTCGTTCCGTTAACCAACTGCGCCAGCTCGAACCGGCCATTGCATTTGAACTAGCCCAAACGGCTATTCAAGACAGCAACGCCCGCGTTCGCTACGCAGCGGCAAGCCAAATGGCATCATTAGGCCGGCAGGATTTACAAACGGCGTTAAATGTGCTGCGTGATCGCCTAATCCACGATCCTGAACCCGATGTGCAAGCAGCAGCGGCAGATTCTTTGGGAGGGCTACAGTTAAAAGAAGCCTTTGAAGACTTACAGCAACTGTATCAAACAACGCCAGAGTGGATTGTTAAGTTCAGCATTGTTGCTGCTTTAGGAGAACTGGGAGACGAGCGCTCATTCGATTTATTAGAAAATGCTTTGAATGCCGGCGAAGACCTCCTGACAATGGCTGCGATTAGTTCTTTTGGGGAACTCGGAGATCAGCGGGCGATCCCGTTGCTGACTCCTTTTGCCACCCATGATGACTGGCAGATCCGCTACAGAGTGGCACAAGCACTGACACGTTTTGGCGGATCGGACACGCGCTCGACCTTAGAAAGTCTTGCCAACGATGACGTGGAACAGGTGGCCCAAGAAGCTAAAACCGGCTTGACCTCTGCTTAAATGAGCTGCCGGTGTAGCATCGCAGCAGTCATTATTTGTTAGGAGATTGGGACAATTAGCAAAACCGGCCCCTACAGCTAGGAATTTTTGCGATTCTGCTTCAGTTAAATAACAGCAGAATGTAGGGGCTGTTAATTTACTAATCTCTTTATAATTTTTCCTCGAGTGTTTCAATCCCCCTCCAACTTCCCGCTTTCCCAGATATTTGCAGCTCTTGAGCGCGTTTCACATAAAAAGCAGCCGCTTTATCTTGATTATTTACCTGCAAAATTTGCTCAAAAACTTGGCAGGCTTCAGCAAATCTTTGATTTTCATAAAGATTAATCGCTTGTTCAAAATCAGTTTGGGTTTGCAGTTTTAAAGCTTTTTGTTGGGCTGGCTCTGCGTCGTAAATTTCAAAGACTCCGACGGCTTCTTGCTTACCTTTGACTTTAACTTTACCCAAAAATCGATAGCAATAGTTTGCCGGCTCGTTGAGACAATTAAGCGTTTGTTCGCTGATCACAATCCCTGAGCCATAAAGTTTTGTTAGCCCTTCCAAGCGAGACGTCAGATTCACCGCATCGGCAATTACCGTTGTTTCCATGCGCTGTTCTTCTCCAACAGTCCCTAACATTAAACTGCCGGTGTGCAAACCAATACCAATCGCAATCGGAGGGTCGCCATTTTCCTGCCGGTGAGCGTTATAAAGTGAGACTTGCTGTTGTATTGCGATTGCTGCTTGCACCGCGTCTTCTGCGGTTTCCGGAAACAGTGCCATCATCGCATCACCAATATATTTATCGATAAAACCCTTGTGATTCCGAATCACAGGGCCAACTCGTTTCAAGTAGTCATTAATAAAATCAAAGTTCTGTTTGGGTGTCATGCGCTCCGACATAGCTGTAAACGAGCGGATGTCAGAAAACAAAATTGTCATTTCTTTAAGGACTTGGTCGCCTAATTTAACATCAATAATGCTCTCATGTCCTAAAAAACGCAGAAACTCATGAGGCACAAAACGCCCGTAAGCCAGGGTTATTTTTGATAGTTGAATGTGGATTTTAATTCGGGCCAACAATTCATTTTTTGAAATCGGTTTGGTTAAATAATCATTAGCTCCTGAAGTAAATCCTTCCATTAAATCAGACACTTGATTTAATGCAGTTAGTAACACCACCGGCAATTCATTTGCCGCAAATTTTTCGCGAAGTTTTTGACAAACTTCATAGCCGGTCATTCGCGGCATCATCACATCTAAAAGAACGAGGTCTGGTTGAAACCCTTTTTCAATGGTTGCTAAAGCTTCCATCCCATTTGTCGCTTGCGTGAGAGAATAGTTTTGCAGAGATAAATGGTTAACAAGCACTTGCAGATTCACCGGCTCATCATCCACAATTAAAATTTTAAAGTCTCCTTGAGAAGCGTTAAATTGAGGAGGATTAGGTTCTGGAGCTAGATTCAGGGATAAATCTGAAACAAAGTTGCGTTCTGGCAAGGTGTCTTCTTCGTTTGTTACAGCTAATTTTGATAATTTCAAACGAGGATTGCTGATATTTGTGGGTTGCCTATCTTGAAATGACACCGGCAGGGTAAACGTAAACCGCGAACCTTCTCCCAGCGTTGATTCCAGCCAAATTTTGCCGCCGTGCAACTCGACAAGCTGTTTGGTAACGGCTAAACCCAAGCCGGTGCCGCCGTATTCTCTGGCAGTTGAGCCGTCTGCTTGTTCAAACGACTCAAAAATTCTCTCCCATTTGTCAGGGGAAATGCCAATGCCGGTGTCAGAAACGGTAATCGCTAATATTGGCAATTGCGGATTGAGGGGTGGTGAGGCAGAAAATTCTTCTCCACTTCCTAATACAGCAGAAATTTCTATGGTGCCGGCTTCAGTAAACTTGATGGCGTTGCCGATTAAATTGTGTAAAATTTGTTGTAATCTATTTTCGTCAGCCTCTACCGGCGGCAAATCTGGGTCAATTTTATTGATTAACTCTAAAGATTTTTTACCGATTAGGGGGTGGCTAAGTGTCAACACCACATCTGCGATCTCTCGCATCCCCACGGCACCTTTTTGTAGTTCAATATTTTTGTGTTTTAGTCTAGAAAAATCGAGAATATCATTAACAAGCTGAGTTAGACGCCGGCCACTTGAGACAATTAAAGAAAGATTGGCAATTTGCTGTGAAGTCAGTAAGCCGGTGGCTCCATCAATCATAGATTCAGCAATGCCAATAATGCCGTTAAGGGGTGTGCGAAGTTCGTGGGATGTATTTGCTAAAAACTCATCTTTGAGCTTAGCAATTCTCTGCAATGTAGCATTCTGCATTTCTAGCTGGTTTCGCGCTTCGGTAAATCGGCGTTCTAGAATAACAACCAGAAATAAAATAAAGCCTAACATTCCCCAGTAATAAGTCTCTACCGGCCAGCTAATAATTTTCAGGCTTTCAAGAATATCTGGCAGAGCGCAAAGTGCAAAGACAGTAAATCCTGATGTAAACAATTTTGCTTCAATATTTCCTTTTAAAGCTACTTTAATTGCACTTGCAATTATAATGAATGTACTTCCAATAAACAGGATAAAAGCCGTATTTACTGTAGCGTCTAAAAAAGATGATTTAACGCTCACTAAAGTTAAAGCGACAACCGCATAAACAAGATGCAATTGCCATAGTCGCCTGATGATAGATTTACTGCCGGTGCCAAATATTTGCTCAAAAAAATAACATAGCCCAACAGGTATTAAGTAAAAGGAGGCTAGCATTATCGGTTCATAATATTTGGGAATAGTAAAAATTAAGTTAATCGTGTGGTTGTCTAAAATGCTATAAATTCCTAAGCAAATTGAAAAAAAACTAAATCCTAAATAAACTTTTTTTGTGCTATCTTTCAATAAATATAAAAACGCAAAAAATCCAATCAAAGCAAATAGGCATCCTAAAACAAACTTAAAAATTTCTTTTTTAACGACTGATTTAATTAGCTGTGGAAGCGAGCCAATGACTATTTTTTTATCAAGTCTAATATCAATTAGGTTCTGAAAATCTACATTTGCT
Source organism: Microcoleus sp. FACHB-68 (assembly GCF_014695715.1). Taxonomy (NCBI): domain Bacteria; kingdom Bacillati; phylum Cyanobacteriota; class Cyanophyceae; order Oscillatoriales; family Microcoleaceae; genus Microcoleus; species Microcoleus sp. FACHB-68. The sequence goes on along the minus strand of NZ_JACJOT010000008.1, from coordinate 912,761 downwards.
CTAAAAAGCAAAGTTTGATTTTGTAAATTAGGTCTTACCGGAATAATCCACCAGCTTCTATCTTTTAAGTTGAGTAGGCTCCCGGCTGCATCTAACTCGGCAAATTTACCAATGAGTTCCTGCTCTTGATATACTTCAAATGCCCAAGAAGCTCCTTGTAAATCAAGGCTGGGATATTGCCACCGGCCTTCAGGCAACTTAACACGAAACCAAGCCATTTTTTCTCCCGGAGGTTTCGCTAGCTTTGCGGGAATTTGTAACGATTTCCACTCAGGACTTGAGAGTTCCTGATAACTCCACACCGGCACACCCGCCGCATCAAATGGTGAATCACCCCAGCGGTACTGCCAACCTTCTGTAATCGCCACCGGCAGCGAATTTGTAGGTTGCGGAACACCAACATAACTCGACTGAGTCGAAAAAAGCTGACCCATCAGCACAGCCAACAAAAAAGCGCCTAAACATAATAAAATGTGGGCGCGGTTCCAGCGAGATACAAGCCTCATTTTTTAACTCTCCTGAGAAGCGAGCCGCAATGTTTTGGCACCACTTAGCCTAGTTTGAAGCGCCATACAAAAGCGCGAAATCTGACTAAGCAATGATAATCCACTTGCAGCTTAATATACTCCTTAGAAAGCAGCGTGACCTAAATCGTCTGGGGTTAGATGGGAGTGTACGATCTGGCCATCGCGGAACCAGACGATGCGACGGGTACAACGCGCGACATCTGGTTCGTGCGTCACCATAACAATTGTGATGCCGGCAGCATTGAGTTCGGAGAAAATATCAATCACTTCTTGGGTAGTTTTGGAATCCAAAGCGCCGGTGGGTTCATCTGCTAGTAGCAACACGGGACGATTGACAATTGAACGCGCAATTGCCACCCGTTGTTGTTGCCCCCCTGATAGCTGATTAGGTTTGTTATTCAGCCGGTTTTCTAACCCGACTCGAATTAGTGCTTCTGTTGCTCTATCTCGCCTTTCTTGAGGGGAAACGCCGGCATACACCATCGGCAACATCACATTTTCTAAGGCTGACAGTTGCGACAAAAGGTGAAACTGCTGAAATACAAACCCCAACTTAAGATTACGAATCTTCGCTAATTCTGATTCGTCCATCTCCGCAACATCCAACCCATCAAGATAATATTTTCCCGATGTAGGCCGGTCAAGACAGCCGATAATATTCATGGCGGAAGATTTGCCCGATCCAGAAGCCCCCATAATCGAGCAGTATTCACCCTGTTCTATTGTCAAATCCACACCGTTAAGAGCGCGAACTTCTGTGTTGCCCATGCCATAGATTTTGGAAACATTTTCAAGCCCCACAATCACCGGCTTATGCACTGTAGGGGTGTTGTCTAACGTTTTCAGGGCTTGACTATCTAAGGGTTGGTTTTTCATAAGGATATTCGCGCTAGAGACTCAACGGCTGGAAAAATCAGAAGACTAGACTAATTTTAATTAACCGAAAGATTTTATGGAAAAATATGTTTATTGCTATTTTGTCTATTATAATACTAATCTAAAGAAATAAAAGCTAAATACTCCTGTAGATACGGGTAAAAAAATGCTTCGTTTTGTACCGGCAATCGTGATCACGACTTCAATTTGTACCATTGCGACCATTGCTTTAGCGCAAAGAAATCAAGAGCCAATTCCAGATCGCAATGGAGATTACAATTCAATCCAGAGAATCAGCGCCAACGGTCAGGAAATTCAGGGAGTTGCCGGCGAACATCGCTCTTGGCGGGTTGTTACCGAAGGTTTAAACTGCCGTAATGGCCCTGGCGTTAATCACCGAGTTAACCGGCAATTTGCTCAGGAAGATTTGTTTCAAGCGGCAAGCTTTGGTCGTGGCGGTTCCGATGAAGTGATCGTGATTCAGCGGGACAATGCCGGCAAACCTTGGCTTCGTGTGGAACTTAACGGGGGCCAGTGTTTTGTCAGAGCAAACAGCCGGTATATCGAACCTAACAGCTTGGAGTGAACTTTAGGCACTTCTGAGGGCAACAATTGGGTCAAGTCTAGCCGCCTGACGTGCCGGCACCACCCCAAAGAAGAAACCAATGCCACCAGAAATGCTGGTAGCCACGGCAATTGCCACGAGAGAAACGCCACCCTTCAAAGGCGTAAATGCTCCGATCAGCATGATACCGCCAATGCCGAAACCAACGCCAATTAAACCGCCCACAACTGACAGAATGACAGATTCAATCATGAACTGAACCAGGATATCTTGCTGGGAAGCACCAATTGCTTTACGCAGTCCAATTTCCTTCGTGCGTTCGGTAACGGAGACGAGCATAATGTTCATAATTCCAATGCCGCCCACAAACAAAGAAATCGCTGCCGTTGCCGCTAAGAGCAACGTTAATGCCCCTGTAATGCTGCCCAAGGTATTCATTAACTCCTGCTGATTCCGCACTGTAAAATCATCTTCATTGACGATTTTATGACGCAATCTCAGTAAATTTTCAATTTGAAACTGCGCCTTTTTCATACTCGCCTCATCCTCAACTGAGACGGAAATAAAGGTTACTTGAATTCCATAAGGAGATGACCGGCCTACAATTCGCCGCGCCATTGTTGTAATTGGCACATAAACATTCATGTCCTGATTGTCACCAAAAGTTGAACCCTTTGGTTCCATCACGCCAATCACTTGCAGGCTGACATTTTTAACACGAATCTGTTCGCCTAGGGGGTTTTTATTCCCAAACAATTGCTGAGCTATTTCTGAACCTAGAACCACAACATCTTCTTGCCGTTGCAAATCTAAATTCATTAAGAAGCGGCCTTTGGCAATATCGAAACTTCGCACAGAAAGGAATTCTGGCGTTGTTCCGATAATCGTAGCTGAGTTATTTTTGTTGCGGTAGGAAATCAGTTCGCTGCCGTTGAGTGCCGGCGCAACTTCACTAACTGAAGCAACTTGCTCAGCGATTGCTTTTGCATCATCAAGCACCAGTGTTTGAGGTGGATAAATAGGCCGTCTTTGAGCTTCAGGACTCCCTGGAATCACAAACAGCAAGTTTGAGCCTAATGAGTTAACTTGATCGCCAACAAATTTCTGCGCCCCTTCTCCGATTCCAACCATTGCAATCACTGAAGCATTGCCAATAATAATTCCTAGCATGGTTAGGCTGCTTCGGAGTTTATTGGAGAGCAACGTTGTGGTTGCCATTTTGACGCTTTCAACAATATCCATTGTTTTTTTGTGATTTCTCTTTGGTTATTGATTAGGCTTTTTGCAAAAATTAGAGGTTTTGGATTTAAAAACCACAGATGGTTTATCTGGATTGTTGGCTTTTGCATGGGGTTTTGGATGATTTGAAACCCGCAGATGCACGCAGATAAACGCAGATGACGCAGATAAGGTTAAGGGTTTTGATGCGTTTGGTTAGGGGTTTTTTGAGGGTTTATTTAATGGTTTTGATTACATCTTCTAGTTTTTTACCTTCGGGAAGTTCAAGAAATACGCGGTCGCCGGCTTTTACGCCATCTAAGACTTGAATTTGATTGCCAATGGTAGAGCCGACGGTAACAGATTGAAATTTAGGTTGATTTTTTTCGTCGGGAATTAAGACGCCGGTTTCTCCTTTGTTAGTGACAATTGCCACGGTAGGAACCACCAAAGCATTGCTGAGCTTGTCGCCTACAAACTTAATATCTACATTCATTCCAGACTGTAACTGATCTTTACCGGCATCAATGCTCACCCGCGCTTGGAATAAGGTAACATCTCGTTCTTTCACCGCTTCCGGGGCAATCAAATGAACGCGACCTTTAAATACGCGATCGGGATAAGCATCGGCGACAATTTCAACGGTTTGACCGACTTTAATTTGACCGATATCTGCTTCAGGAACTTTCGCTAAAACTTCCAAATCCCTGGCAAGGGCAACAATAGAAGTTGACGTTGCGGAAGACGCGTCAGAAGCGGAGGTTGCCGGCGTCACAAACGCACCTTCTATGGCGTATCTCTGGGTAATAATTCCAGCAAAGGGAGCACGAACTTTCGTATCTTCCAATTGCACTTCATAAAAGCGCACTTGTCCTTCCGCCTCGGTAACATCTGCGTTAGCCGCAGCAATTTCTTCTGGGCGGGTGCCATTTTGCAGCTGCTCTAAACTGCTTTGGGCTTCTGCCACTGCCGCTTCGGCTTGTTCAATTTCCTCTGGGCGGGTGCCATTTTGGAGTTTTTCTAACCGGCGATTTGCTTCTGCAACACCGGCTCGCACTTGTTCCAGGTTTGCTTGCGCCCTACGCTCTTCATCGAGAAACTGATCCAAATCTTTTCTGGCAATTGCCCCCACGTCGGCTAGTTCCCGGTTGCGCCTGACATTGCTGGAAGCCAAGTTTAACCGCGATTGCGCCTCTTCTACTTGCGCCTGTGCTCTCGTCACACCGGCTTCGGCTTCGGCAACATCCTCAGAACGGCTGCCGGCTCGCAATTGGTCTAAACTCGCCTGCGCTTGATTTAAACGTGCCTGCGCTTGGACAATCTCTTCTGGCCGGCTGCCGGTCTGGCGCTGTTGCAAACGGGCTTTGGCGCTCGATAGCCGTGCTTGTGCCTGCATCAGTTGTGCTTCTATTTCGCCACTTTCCATGCGAGCAACGACTTTCCCCGCCTCCACGCGATCGCCTTGCTCCACATATAATTCGGCTAAACGACCTTGGGTTTTCGGACTAAGATTGACCCGCTGCACCGGCTGCACTGCCCCACTCGCCCCGATCCGCACTGTCAGGTTTTTTGACTCCACCGGCACGGTTAGCTCACTGATATCTACCTTGGGTGCGGCATTCCGCAACGCCACAAATGCTGTGCCGCCGGTGCCCAGCAACGCAGCCGCAATCAGCCCGATTGCCCAACCTTTCCCTTTCGGCATCCATTTTCGTTTGGGCTTGGCTGAGCGATCGACAGGTGGCTCTGGTGGCCGTTGCCGGTCTTGTTTGAGAGCTGATTCTTTATCCGTTGCTGACTGCAATTGCATGGCCGTATTCCTGAAATTAATCAGTAAGTGAACGAAATTTCGTCGAATTATTTCTAAACTCTGGGAAAGCGAGGCCGGATTAGACTACATGAGATTGGCTGCGAATCAGCTAAATTCAATGCCGGCGGCTGGAGTTGTATTAATTGTAACGATTTGTAACGACTTTTTCTGGAATGGAAATCACTGAGGCAAAGATGCGAACCCATTTCATCGGCTTACTTTCCAACTTACGCTCCCCAGCACAGATCGCACGTCCTCCAGTTGACTCACCTGAGTGGATGACTTTTAGGACTTCTACGAAACATTGGGTTGGTCTCTTTGGGGATGCTCTTGTTCCCAACACTCAATCAACATTGGAAATTGCCGCTCAAAAAAAGCGTGAAAGTCGTGCATCTCTTGCAAGCGTTGCCGCCGCTGCGGATCTTCGCCTTCTACGAGTTGCAACCCATGTTCGGCTAGCTGCCGAATTGCTGTGATTTGGGCAACTTGTTGTTTGATTAACGCTGACCAAGCACCCAGTTTGATACAAAAGTAGTCCCGGCGATCTCCGGGCAGGCTCATGCGCTCTACTAAGCGGGCTTGAATCAGCAGCCGAGTCATGGTGCTGATCGAGCCTTTGCTAGCTTGCAAAACCTCTGCCAGTTCGCCGGTAGACTGGTGCGGCGGGTTTGAAATCAACAGCCAGCCTAAAATTCGACCAGCCATCCGAGGTAGACCGGCTAACTCGAACAATAAGCCCACTTCTTCGACAAACCGTTTCACTTCAAATTGCCGTTGCTCTTCGTCCACACGTTATGCCTTTGTCAGGGATTTTGACCCATCTTTAATTTAGCATCTTTCTGAACGTTCAGTCCTGACTGAACGAATAAAACTATTTTTGTGTTTGGATTCATATTTTTGTTAAGATGTCAAGAGCCAGAGGTAAGGTTGAACACTCACTAAACCCCGGAGTTTAACCGGCTTTGTCAAAGTTACACGGCAACGGGAATTAGGCCGTAGCCCAAGGTGCCACTCTGCCGGGTGTCAGCACCGCAGAAAGCAGTTTAATGCTTAGAGCGCAGGCAACGCTTCCACCCTTGGTAATGGAGAGCGCCTGTAGGCCGGCTTTTGTGAGGCGAGCCGGTCTCATCCAAATCTTTGATACCGGCACCGGCTATGTAAGACTTAACCAGCTTTTTGCAAGAGTGTCACAGCCGAAAGGCGCTCAAGGGCTAAAACAAAGGCAAAATGAATACTGGTTGTCAGGTTGGACTGGTTTTGTCAGAAGTTTCAGTGCCGGTTAAATCCATTCGCAACAATTATGGCAACACAAGCATCCTAAATTAATAAAGAGCGCCGAACTAACCGGGCGCAGCAAATTTAAGCGTAGTAAAAAAGGTAAATTGTTATGGCATTGGATGTACGCAGATTTTATAAAGCTTGTAACCCCTCCAAAGCAATCGATATGAAAAATGCCGAAGAGGAGAAATATTACATTGATTTCTCTCCCGTTCGAGGCAGCAAAATTATCGAAGAAATCGAGCGCACCATCGCCATTCTGCAAGCCGATGAGCCAACTTGCCAGTTATTTAGCGGTCATATCGGCTGCGGAAAATCTACAGAATTGCTTAGACTCAGAACCGAATTAGAAGCGCAGGGATTTCACGTCGTTTATTTCGAGTCCAATCAAGACTTGGAATTAGTTGACGTGGATGTTAGCGATATTTTGCTGATGATTGCTCGTCAAGTCAGCGAAAGTATTGAGAAACTGAAGATCGAGTTGAAACCAAAAGGCTTTAGATCTTTACTTAAAGGTGCCAGCGATCTGCTGCAAACCGAGATCGATTTAACCGCTGAAGCCTCGCTGCCGGGAGTGGGCAAAGTACGTGCCGGCACAGATGGAGAGTTTTCACTGGCATTTGGAATTGGTAAAATTACCGCACAAGCGAAAGAAAGCCCCGATGTCCGCAGCCGGCTCAGAGAATACCTCGAACCGCGCACGAATAGCATTCTGCAATCGATTAACCAAGAACTTCTAGAACCGGCCATTCAGTCACTCAGGCAGCGGGGACGAGAAGGACTGGTGGTGATTGTCGATAACCTGGATCGGGTTGATCCACGCCGGCTGCCATCTGGAAGAACACAGCCAGAATATCTGTTTGTCGATCGTGGTGAGCAGTTACGCAAACTCAACTGTCACCTGGTTTATACGATTCCGCTAGTCTTAACCTTCTCCAATGATTACGGTTCATTGATGTCTCGCCTGGGTGGTGGTGTAGATGCTAAAGTCTTGCCAATGGTGCCGGCGCAGCTATCCGATGGGCTGGACTGCACCGAAGGCGTGGCATTGCTGCGGCAGATGGTACTCGCCCGTGCATTTCCGGATGTCGAACCAGATCGACGCATTACTTTAGTAACAGAAATCTTTGATAGCCTTGATACCTTAGATCGGCTGTGCCGTGTCAGTGGTGGTCATGTTCGGAACTTATTAGGGCTACTGTATCGCTGTATTCAAAAAGGCGATCTACCCATCCCGCGTCAGCGGTTAGAAAGCGTTATTCAGGAACGCTGCAACGAACTCTCGCGAGCAATTGAACCCGATGAATGGGAATTGCTGCGTCAAGTCGCACAAACAAAAAGCGTCAGGGGCGAAACAGAATATCAAATCTTGCTCCGCAGTATGTTTGTGTTTGAATACCGCAACGATCAAGGGCACTGGTACGACATCAATCCGATTTTGGCAGAAGCAAAAGAATTCAAGTCATGATACAGCCGAACCAAGATGAAGAAGTTGTGGCCGGTAACGAGGGTTCATTGCAAACCCTCTACCGGGCAATCGCACTCAGTGAGGATCAGTTTTCACTGATCTTAGTGTGCTGCAACTATGAATCTTTGCGTGAGCGGATGGTTCGGCTGCTGCGAACACTCTGTGGCATAGAAATACCAGAACTTGTCTTAGGGGAGACAGTCCAAACACTTTATAGCCCGATCCAAGCCGCATTCGGCAGCGCTCAGCCACCGGCATTGATGGTATTTGGGTTAGATGGAGTGAGAGCAATCGAGCAAGTGCTAACCTCAATGAACGCTGACCGGGAGGAGTTTCGCAAACACTGCCGGTTTCCGCTTTTATTATGGGTTAATGATGAAATTCAGCCGAAGATGATTCGGCTAGTGCCTGATATTGAAAGCTGGCTGACAACGGTTGAATTTGCGCTACCCACGAATGAATTAATTGATTTTTTACGACACAAAATTGAGCGAATTTTTAGTGCGGTTTTAGAAACCGGCGCTAGCAAGTTTTTGTCCAATTGCACACTTCTGGGTAAGCGCAGTTGCTTAGAATTTCAGTCAGCTTTGAAGGATTTGCAACGGCGCGGAATTCAGTTAGATTCAGAGTTAGAAGCCGGTGTGAAATTTGTTCTCGGTCGAGATGCTTACGCCCGTGATCTCATTGATGGGGCAATCGAGAATTACCAAAAAAGTTTAGCCTTTTGGCAAACGCCTAGGGAAGAGGAGCCGGCAGGGACATCTCCTGAAACTTGTTCCCTGCAACCGGCTCCTTATTTAGAGCGACAGGGGGTTTTGCTGTTTCATCTCGGACTGTGCTATCGCCGCACTGCTGATCGGGTGCCGGCCCAAAAGCGCAGATACTGGCAACAATCCCGACGTTATTTCCAACAGTGTGTAGATATCTTTGAGCGAGCAGGACGCCCGGATTTAGTTGCACAGTTTATCACCCACCTTGGAGAAGTTTTGCAGCGATTATCTGCTTGGGGATCGCTAGAAGCCCTGGCCCACAGATCCCTACAACTCCACCAGATGTTTGGCAATTCCATTCAGTTAGCCCAAGATTATGCGTTTTTCGCAAAATCTGCCCTGCGGCACGCTCGATGGGAAGATGCCAAACAACAAGCAGAACTTGCACTGCAAATCTTAAACGGTGTTGCCGACCAAACTCAAAATCCAGAGTTATTTCCCTTACTTTGGAGGCAAGTTTGCCAATTATTTCTTGTGAAAGCGCAGCGGCATTTAGGGCAGCGACAAGAAGCACATAACAGTTTAGAAGAGATTGCTTTTGAAATGACAACAGCGATTAGTGAAAGTGAGCATCGATATGATCCCCTCCGCTACATTCGATTTCTGGAAATATTGCGCTCGCTGTACTTTGAAGAAGGTCACTATCGAGCGGCATTTTGGATTAAGCAACAACAGCGTTCTATTGAGCAGCAATATGGTTTACGGGCTTTTATTGGGGCAGGCCGGCTCCAACCTCAACAACCGGCACCGAACCTAGCAGCAGTTGCAGAACGGGCACATCAAGGCACCGTTGCCTGCGAAATTATAGCGTCTGGCCGGCAGCAAGATGTTGAGCGTTTAAAAACTAGAATTAGCAGCCCTCAGCATAAACTGACGGTGATTCACGGGCAGTCCGGTGTCGGCAAAACTTCGATTGTTACTGCCGGGTTAGTTCCTGCTCTCAAAGAAAGTTGTATTCGCACGCGAGACGCCTTGCCGGTGGTGTTGCAAACCTATAACGATTGGGTCAGCAAATTAGGCCGGCAGTTATCAGATGCGCTCTTAGAAATTAAAGGTATTCAATTTAACGAGCCGCTTGATTCTCCCTTGGCAATTTTGGAATTATTGCGACAAGATGCCGAGCGCAATTTGTTAACTGTATTAATTTTTGACCAATTTGAAGAATTTTTCTTTACAAATAAATCTCAATCGGAAAAACAGCAGTTTTACGCATTTTTAAACGAGTGCCTAAATATTCCGTTTGTAAAAGTCGTGCTGTCCATGCGTCAGGATTATCTACATTATTTATTAGAGTTTACTCGCCAGACCAGGCTGGATGCCATCGATAACGATATTCTCAGTAAAGAGATTCTTTATTATTTAGGAAATTTTACGCCGGCAGATGCGAAAGCCGTTATCCAAAGTTTGACGCAACGCTCCCGATTTTATTTAGAGCCGGCCTTAATTGAGCAAATTGTGCAGGATCTGGCTGGAGAAAGTGGCGAGGTTCGCCCCATTGAGTTACAGGTGATTGGTGCCCAACTACAAGCGCAAAATATCACAACACTGACGCAGTACCTACAAAAAGGGCCGAAAGCCAAATTAGTTGCCGAGTTTTTAGAAGAAGCCGTCAAAGACTGCGGCCCAGAAAACGAAAGTATTGCCCGAATGGTGTTGTATTTTCTCACCGATGAAAACGACATCCGGCCCCTCAAAACTCGCGCTCAATTAGCCGATGATTTAGCAGCAGAACCAGACAAATTAGATTTAGTCCTAGAAATTTTAGTTCAATCTGGAATCGTTTCCTTATTAAAAGAAGTCTCAGTTGATTTCTATCAACTGGTTCACGATTATCTGGTTAGCTTAATTCGCCAGCGCCAAGAACCTCAACTGCAAATAGAACTGCGGCTAACAAAAGAACAGCTCAGACAGGCACTTTATCAAGAACAACAAGAGCGAAATCGGGCAGAAATAGCAGAAATTGAAGCACTTTCTTCATTATCTCAAGTGTTGCTGCTCTCCCATGATCAACTCGCAGCATTAGTTGCCAGCGTCAAAGCCGGCAGACAATTGCAACAGACACACGCCTCCCCAGACGTTAAACAGCGAACAGTTGAGAGATTACGGCAAGCTATCTCAGAAGCGCGAGAACGCAATCGCTTGCAGGGACATCAAAATTGGGTAACTCAGCTCAGTTTCAGCCCTGATGGCCGGCTGCTAGCCTCTGGCAGTGGGGATGGAACGGTGAAACTGTGGCAACTTGACGGCAGCCAGATCCTAAGTTTTCAAGGCCATAGCGACTGGGTGAATAGTGTTAGTTTCAGTCCGGATGGTCAAATTATTGCGTCTGCCAGTTGGGACAAAACGGTAAAACTTTGGCAGCTAGATGGCACTGTGATTACCACTTTTCGGGGTCACAGTGAGCGGATCTTTAGCGTGTGTTTCAGCCCGGATGGCCAAACGATTGCCTCGGCCAGTGAGGACATGGCAGTGAAACTTTGGCAGCAGGATGGAACGTTGCTAACCACCCTCACGGGACATCAAGGTTGGGTGAGTGGCCTGAGTTTTAGCCCAGATGGCCAGATAATTGCTTCCGCCGGCACAGATAGTACCGTGAAATTGTGGCAACTTGACGGCACATTATTAACTACCCTCAGCGGTCATGGCGACCGAGTTTGGAAGGTGAGTTTCAGTCCTGATGGGCAATTGCTGGCTTCCGCGAGTGCCGATAAAACAGTGAAACTTTGGCGAAGGGATGGGACATTGCTGGCTACCATTGCCGGCCATAGTGATTGGGTTTCCTGCGTGGGTTTCTCTCCAGATGGGGAGACACTAGCCACCGGCAGTTGGGATAAAACGGTGAAACTTTGGCAGCTAGACGGAACCGCTATCGCCACTTTTAAGGGTCACACCGACAAAGTTAATAGCGTGCGGTTTTCGCCAGATGGGACGATCCTGGCTTCTGGCGGCGCAGATACCACGATTCGGCTGTGGCAGCTTGATCTGGCTTGCCGGCGAAATATTACTCATCCAGATCGGGTGATGAGTGTGGGTTTCTCTCCAGATGGCAGGACACTCGCAACTGCCGGCTTTGATAAAATGATTAACCTCTGGCGTCTTGATGGCACACTCTTAGCAACGCTTGCCGGTCATCACGATTGGGTGAAGCGCGTCTGTTTCTCGCCGGATGGGCAGATTTTGGCCTCTGCGAGTGCGGATAGAACCGTGAAGTTGTGGCGTCTCGATGGCACACTCTTAGCAACGCTTACCGGCCATCACGATTGGGTCGGTGGCGTATGTTTCTCGCCGGATGGTGAGATTTTGGCGTCTGCGAGTGCTGATAGAACCGTGAAACTGTGGCGTCTTGACGGCACACTGCTGACTACCCTGAGAGGTCACACAGACAATGTTTGGAGTGTGTGTTTTTCACCGGATGGCAAGACATTAGCTTCTGCTAGTTGGGATTCTACGGTTAAGCTGTGGGACATGGAACGCTGGGACGCTTTAGAGCCGGTTTTGACAACATTGCAGGGTCATAGCGATCGCGTCTGGGATGTGAGTTTTAGCCCGGATGGCCAGATTTTGGCCTCTGCCAGTTGGGACAAAACTGTTAAGCTTTGGCATTTGGATGGAACGCTCTTGCAAACCTTGGACGGACATCGAGATTTAGTTCTGAGTGTGATTTTTAGTCCAGACGGTCAGATTTTAGCCTCTGCCGGCGCAGACAAAACGATTAAACTCTGGCGTTTGGACGGGACAGAACTGCAAACTTTGCGGGGTCATAAGGATACGGTTTCACAGGTGAGTTTTAGTCCAGACGGCCAGATTTTAGCCTCTGCCGGCGCTGATAAAACCGTGAAACTTTGGAGTCTTGATCGCCTACAACCCCAAGCTTTGGATCTCGATGAGTTACTGCTGCACGGTTGCAATTGGCTCAGTAACTATCTGAAAACCAATCCCAATGTGAGTGAGAGTGAGCGGTATTTGTGTGAGGAGAGGGTAAACGAGACTTAAAAGCGTTTTGCCATTGAACGGATACCGTATTTGACGTGAGAAATAACCTATGAGACGTAAACCCGTGAATGCTGTGTAACCTTTTTACCTTCATACCGGCAACCCGCTTAAAAGTAAGGCTGCCGGTGGCAGAACTCCCCATCGCCAAGCGAATGCAGAGCGAGCGAGTCCTGTAATCGCGGAACACTTGCTCAACCGTCCTGATGTTCGGTTGGTGCTTTTGTTTACAGGCACCACCGGCTGCCGGTTGCCGTCTTACGTCTAAATGCTTCGCACTCCAATCCTGATCAGGCTTGGAGACAGCAGACACGCAGGCGGGAACGTTGCCGGCTGTACTCTCTCAGTACAGTGCCTATTATCCGTTGCCGCGAGTGTCATAGTTACCATGCTATCTTTCGCCAGAAGAGAGACAATGGAATTAGGTAGAAAAAGTTGATATATTTTACCAGAGCGTTCTCGGTAATTTTCCCGATTTGTTGTCGTTGTTGAAGATAGTAATGCGAGGGGACACGTAAAAAAAAAGCAAAAGACAAAGTGAGGGAATATTAAAGGCATCTTTCAACTTTAGGGCTTCAGTTTTTAGTCGCGCTGTATCCAAAAGGACAATTCAGTAGCTGTTGGCATCAAGCAATGTTTGGACAACCCAACGAATCTACTAAATTAATAAAAAGACTGAGAAAAGCCATGAAGAATCAAAAACCAAGGGCACAGCCTCCATCCGTTTTTCGCACAAAGAAGGAGATCGTTAATATGCGAAAGCAAATAGTTAGTTTGATGATAGCGCTGCCGATGCTGCCCTGGCTGGGTATGGAGGGGAGCTGGGCCGGCAATAGTAAGATGATAATGTTGGACAGCTCGGTTTTGCAATCAATAGCAAGAGCCGGTAAAGACAGCTTCAATTTTCCTCAGCCGATTTTGTCAGCACCCGTAGCAACTGGACGGAAAACAAGAGAGTGCCGTTTATTGGGGATAAATTGTGATATATGATGCGGCACGGGTTTCTCGTCAGTGAGTTTGTGGTGGTGAGTGAAGCAGCAAAAAGCAACGAACCTAAGCTAAGCGGAAAAATTCAATCGGTTAAAACTGGATAGACTAAGATGTGTTGAGGGTTCTAACTCCAGGATTGGTTTATGCAAAAAATTAGCAATTTTGAAGTAATTTTTGATTGCTGCAAAGTTAAAAAGTTATTTCAGAATCCAAGCCGGCTCTCTCTGAGATTGCGCCAACCGGCTGCCGGTTAATCCCAACGAGTGCAGTTAAACAATCGGCAGACTTTTTATACTAAGTTCTAAAATAACCAGTCCTGAGTAAACCTCACTCGCATCCGAATCAAGACAGCAACAACCGACGAAGGCAGAAACAGGGGGAGTGCGCTGATTAGCGGCTACCCATTTAATTTGTTGATTGAGATTAAGAGAAACTGTAGGGGCGTACTGACGTGTGCGCCCGCTTCACAGGAGATGGACAGAGCAATTCGCAGATTTTAACCCCCTCGCCGGCAAGACGAATGAGATGTGCTTTAACTGATTCCTTTTTAGGGTGAATTTCGAGTTGACTGCCACCGGGCTAAAATGTTGATGGGCGTGCCGGCAAGAGCAGCCGAACTTGCCTCTGCTCTGGCTCGGTGTTCGCAAAGCAAACCGGCAACACTGAGTTTAATTGCTGAAAAGCTGCAATCAAGAAACGCTGCAATGACTTGAGCTGAGCCAGATGCAAAGATTGCACAGGCTAAACAAATCACTAAAATAAGTGGAACTTATTGCCTGAACACACCAGTCACAAAGCGTGATAGGTAAAACAGGAAATTCAACGCGCTTGAGGCAGTATGTTGTTGTGGGAATAATAAAACATGACTGACCGCAGATCGAACGAGCGCATACAAGGGGGGTGCTAACTTCAGATTAATTCGGTTTTGACAAAGGAATTTAAGGCATGATCGATCCGCACCGGCAACACGAAGATATCGCCGCACAAAACAATAGCGCTCTGCGGACGCTCAACCGAGCGCTGACCCTCTCAGAAGGGCAATTTTCCTTGATTTTAGCCCGCTGCAACTACGCAACCCTGCGAGGGCGTATCGTAGAAAAGCTGCGGGAGCAATGTCCTGTTCAAATTCAAGAGCTGTTCTTGCCGGCATCTGTGAAGATGCTCTACGCCACCATTCAGACAGAACTGGCTAAAGAACAACCGGAAGCTTTGATGGTATTCGGCTTAGAGTCAGTCAGTGCCATCGATGAAGTCCTCACCTCAACCAATTTAGTTCGGGATGAATTTCCCCAAAGTTTTCGCTTTCCCCTGGTATTGTGGGTGAATGACGAAGTGCTGCAAAAGCTGATTCGCTTAGCACCCGATTTTGAAACCTACGCCACGGCTTTTGAATTTGCCCTCACCACAGAAGAACTGATCGATTTCATCCGGCAAAACACAGAACGGGTATTTTCTGCTGTTTTGAATGCCGGTGCCGGCCAATTTTTGCCCAACTCCACCATCCTCAGTTCCCCTTCTTCCTCAGAACTGAAATCAGCCCGCACAGAGTTACAAAAGCGCGGCGTTAAGTTAGAACCCGCCTTAGAAGCCGGTCTGCAATTTATTTTAGGGCGTGATGACTATGCCAATCACCAAATAGAAGCCGCCTTAGAACACTATCAGCAAAGCTTGAACTTCTGGCAGGAACAAGTCAATAACCACCATCCCACACTCGCCCAAATCCCGCTTTCCCCTCACCCGACATCAATTAGTTACCATAGCCCTGAGTTCTCCCTTGATCGACAGTGGCTGGGAGTCGTACTGTTTCATATCGGGCTGTGTTATCGCCGGCAAGCAGATCGGCATCGGGCGGAAAGCCGGCGCTACTGGCAAGAAGCGCGTCGCCATCTGGGACAGTGCATTGAGGTTTTTGAACACGCAGGGCATCAGGACTTAGTCGCTAAATTTATCAACCAGCTAGGCGAAGTGCTGCGAGATTTAGAAGCCTGGGAAGACTTGGCAGTGCTCGCTCAAAAATCCTTGCAACTGCATCAAACCGGCACCCATCAAGTTCAACTTGCTCAAGATTATGGGTTTCTTGCAGAAGTTGCCTTGCACCAGTCTAACTGGCAACAGGCCCAGCAATACGCCCAGCAGGCTTTGGCTATTCAGGCGACTGCCCCAGTACAAACGCCCCAAGCCGCCGCAACCGGGCCACATCACCGGGGTTTATATCGCTTGCTTTTGGCGCAAGCCTTGGATGAGCTGGGCCAGCATTCTGAAGCCGTTGCTCGACTCGAAACAGCCCGCCAAGAAAGTCAACCGCAGTACGATCCCTGGCTGTATCTCCAAATCTTGGAAAAGTTGCAAAAGCTGTACTTTCAGCAAAGCCAGTATTTAGACGCCTTTCATATTAAGCAAGAACAGCGAGCCATAGAAGCCCAATATGGCTTCCGCGCCTTTATCGGGGCAGGCCGGCTGCAACCGCAACGACACGCGATTAATCCCGCCTTAGAGCCGGTTTCTGCAACTGTTACTGAAGATATTACGGCTTCTGTGCGGCAGAAAGATGTCCAGCGTTTACTAACCAGAATGAGCACAGCCCAGAATAAATTGACCGTTATTCATGGTCAGTCTGGCGTGGGTAAAAGTTCGATTGTCATGGCAGGGTTAGTGCCGGCTTTAAAACAAACCAACGTTGGCACTCGTGAAGCCTTGCCGGTGGTGCAGCAAGTTTACACCGACTGGATTGCGGAATTGGGGAAAACTTTAGTTCAAGAACTCAAGACGCTGAAAAACGGTCGTTTTTCTCCAAGTTCTAACCCAGCCACACTCAATTCAGCGGCAGCGATTCTGGAACAATTACAAAAAAATGGTGAGCGCAATTTATTAACGGTTCTCATTTTTGATCAATTTGAAGAATTTTTCTTTGTTTGGAAAGAACAAGCAAAACGACAAGAATTTTTTGAATTTTTGCGAGTTTGTTTGAATATTCCATTCGTCAAAGTTATTATTGCCCTACGAGAAGATTACCTACATTATTTATTAGAGTGCAGCCGGCTCACCCAACTGGATGCAATTGATAACGATATTCTCGGCAAAGATATTCTTTATTACTTGGGTAATTTTACCCCAAAAGATGCCACAGAAGTTATTAAAAACTTAACCGATAGAGCGCAGTTTTATTTAGAGCCGGCCCTGATCCAAGAATTAGTGCGGGATTTGGCAAGTGAAACTGGGGAAGTACGCCCCATAGAATTGCAAGTGGTTGGTTCGCAACTGCAAGCAGAAAACATCACTACCCTCGAAGACTACAAGCAAAAAGGCCCGAAACAAAAACTGGTAGAGCGATTTTTAGAAGAAGCCATCGAAGATTGTGGCCAAGAAAATGAAAACGCCGCCAGATTTGTGCTGTATTCCCTCACTGATGAAAATGATACCCGCCCCCTAAAAACTCGCGCTGAATTAGCCGCCGATTTAGCCTCAGTTGAAGAAGCCAGCAAATTAGATTTAGTTTTAGAAATCTTAGTTGAATCGGGGTTAATATTTCGGTTAAGAGAAGTGCCGGCAGAACTTTACCAGCTCGTTCACGATTATCTGGTTGCCTTCATTCGCCAGCAGCAAAAATCTGACAGACAGGCGGAATTTGAAGAACTGCAAAAGCAAAATAAACTAAACCAAGATGAAATCGAGAAATTGCGACGAGATAAAGAACTCCTCGCTCAATTAGCGAAGACAAAAGAGGAAAAAAGTCAAGTGGAAGAGAGACTTAACCGCAATCAAAAATGGCAACTTCGAGCGGCTGTGGCCGGCCTTGTATTGCTGGCTGGCATGACTGCAATGGCATTGCACCAAAGACAACTGGCAGAAAACGCCCAGACTGAGGCATTGCAATCAGCCTCTAAAGCACTTGTCCTCTCAATTGACAACGATCAGCTAGGCGTGTTGGCAAACAGCGTCAAGATTGGTCAATCTGCTAAGGAGACATCATCCCTATCGGCAGAAATTAAAAATCAGATTGCTCAACGACTCAGACAAACCGTTTCTAGAGTTCAAGAAAGCAACCGCTTAGTGGGACACAAAAACAAGGTTTTGAGCGTTAGTTACAGCCCTGACGGTCAAACCATTGCCTCCGCCAGTGCAGACAGCACTATCAACCTCTGGCGTCCCGATGGCAAATTGCTGAGAACCTTAACCGGCCATGACGGGAATGTTACGAGTATTACGTTTAGCCCGGATGGTCAGACAATTGCCTCTGCCGGCACCGACAATACCATCAGACTTTGGCGTCTTAACGATGGCCAATTGCTTAAAACGTTTAAAGGTACAAATAACAAAGTAATTTTTACCAGTATTAGTTTCAGTCCCGATGGCCAAATTATTGCTTCTGCTAGTACCGATAAAACGATTAATCTTTGGAATCTCGACGGCAAAGCGCTAAGAACACTCAAGGGACATAAAGATTGGGTAGTAGATGTCAGTTTTAGTCCAGATAGTCAAACCCTTGCCTCCGCCAGTGTGGATGGCACCGTTAAACTGTGGAACAAGGCCGGTAAAGAACTCAAAACCTTAAATAAAGAGCATACAGGCGGCGTTTACAGAGTTAGCTTTAGCCCCAACGGTCAAACCTTCGCTTCTGCAAGTGCCGATAACACTATTAAACTCTGGCGTATTAGCGACGGCACAGTGATTAACACCCTCAAAGGGCACAGTGATGTCGTTTACAGCGTGAGTTTCAGCCGTGACGGCCAAACCCTGGCCTCTGGCAGCGCAGATAACACTGTTAAACTCTGGAACATTGATGGCACCGTTTTGAAAACCTTAAGAGGCCATCAAGATGTTGTCAGGGCCGTGAGTTTTAGCCCTGACGGCCAAACGATTGTGTCTGCTAGCGATGACCAAACCGTCAAACTTTGGAGTCGCGACAGCACCCCTTTACCTAGAGCACTTGTTGGGCATAGTAACTGGGTTTACAGTGTGAGTTTTAGCCGCGATGGCCAGAGGCTAGCGACCGGCAGTTCGGATAACACGGTTAAACTCTGGAACATTGACGGCACTTTAATCAAAAATTTAGAGAGACATGAGGATGCCGTGAATTCAGTGAGTTTCAGTCCTGACGGTCAGTTTTTTGCTTCTGGGAGTGCAGACAGCACGGTTAAACTCTGGAGCAAGGACGGCACTTTAATCAAAAATTTAGATAAACATGAGGATGCAGTCAATAGTGTGACATTCAGCCCCGACGGTGAAATGATCGCCTCTGGGAGTGCAGATAAGACGGTTAAACTTTGGAGTAAAGACGGTAAGGAACTCCAAACGCTTGAGCACGAGGAGAGTGTCAATAGCGTCACATTTAGCCCCGATGGTCAAACGATTGCCACGGCAAGCGCGGACAAGATGGTTAAACTTTGGAGTAAGGCCGGTAAGGAATTGAAAACGCTCAACTATGAGGCAAGTATCAATAGTGTGACATTTAGCCCCAACGGTGAAATGATTGCCTCTGCCGGTGCAAGTCCAGACAATAGCGTCAAGCTTTGGAGCAAAGATGGGACATTGCTGAAAACGCTCCCGCATGATGCCAGTGTTAATAGTGTTGCATTTAGCCCCGACGGTGAAACGATTGCCACGGCAAGTGCGGACAAAATGGTTAAACTCTGGCGCACAGACGGGACTTTAATTGCCACTCTCAACTTAGACGATGTGGTTAATAGTGTGAACTTCAGTCCTGACGGCCAAACCCTTGCCTTAGCCAGCTCCGACAAAACTGTTATTCTGTGGCGTCTGGGCGATCTGGATTTAGATAGTCTGATTGTGCGCGGTTGCGGTTGGCTGAGGAATTACCTGACGAATAATGCCGGCAGTGAAAGCGAGGGTCAGCTTTGTGATGGGGTAGCAACGCGCTAGCTGGTTGTATTCAGAATAACCGAGCCGGTGTGAGAGGAAATGAGCGACTTATTTAAAGAATTTGAGCATTTCCTGAAACTGGCCCAACCCCTGTCAGAAGAAAGCGATTGGGGGCAAATTAAGGCAGAGATTCAGGTTAATGCCGGTTTTCTGAGTAATATTTGTTAATAAGTCAATATTTGCCGCTCAAGATGATTCATGTAGAGATATTGCGGGGGTATCTTTTTAGCGCTTATAGCGGTTTATCTTTTAGGTTTGGTACAGTTTGCCCCGATCCTCTCTTCACCCACACTATAAGCTTGCACTCATATTTCTAAAGACCGCTATAGCATAGCACTTATAAACTTTAATCTCTTTCAATAATTCTATTGAATTTCAAGTTGACGGGTGTAGTTAAAGGCGATATCGTCTGCTTGTTTCAATCCCTTTCAGGGACTCAAGTGAATTTCAAGTCGGCACAATGCAGCCGTAGCTTTAGGGCTATATTTTAAGTTTCAATCCCTGATAGGGATTCAAGTGAATTTCAAGGATTGCCGGCATCACCACACTAACGGGATTAACTGTTTCAATCCCTGATAGGGATTCAAGTGAATTTCAAGGTAAAAATTCACTTTTACACGCTTGAAAGCACCACGTTTCAATCCCTGATAGGGATTCAAGTGAATTTCAAGATGAATGCCACAGCGTAGCATTTTGGGGTGGGTATCGTTTCAATCCCTGATAGGGATTCAAGTGAATTTCAAGGAAGAAAGTCAGCTAAAATCGGCACGGACTAAACCGTTTCAATCCCTGATAGGGATTCAAGTGAATTTCAAGAAGAAAGTCAGCTAAAATCGGCACGGACTAAACCGTTTCAATCCCTGATAGGGATTCAAGTGAATTTCAAGTGAAGCGGATGTTGTTTGCGTTCCGGATACCTGCATCATCTAATGTTTCAATCCCTGATAGGGATTCAAGTGAATTTCAAGAAGAAATAGCAGAGCGAGTAGCCAAAGCCGCCATCGTTTCAATCCCTGATAGGGATTCAAGTGAATTTCAAGGAGAAAAATGAAGGAAGAAGTTAGCGAAAAACTCAAGTTTCAATCCCTGATAGGGATTCAAGTGAATTTCAAGCATTTTTGGGCTTGCCGGCGGGCCAATACTGCTTTGTTTCAATCCCTGATAGGGATTCAAGTGAATTTCAAGTTAAAACAAGCAACCTTTCGTCGCATTACTAGCGTTTCAATCCCTGATAGGGATTCAAGTGAATTTCAAGGCTATGGATGTTAGGTTTATCGACGTGGAAGAGATCGTTTCAATCCCTGATAGGGATTCAAGTGAATTTCAAGTTTGCGCCGGCGCGGGAGGACGCTATCTGGGAAATGGTTTCAATCCCTGATAGGGATTCAAGTGAATTTCAAGCTTATTAAACCGCAAAAATTCGTTAGATGGTCAGGGTTTCAATCCCTGATAGGGATTCAAGTGAATTTCAAGCCTGCCGCGCTTCCTTAACTTCCGCTTGATTAGTCGTTTCAATCCCTGATAGGGATTCAAGTGAATTTCAAGGTGTACGCTCCTCAGTCCGGCTCCGCTCTACTCACTGTTTCAATCCCTGATAGGGATTCAAGTGAATTTCAAGTATTGGACTATTTGCAAAATCATTCAAGCCTGCCGATTCAGTGTTTCAATCCCTGATAGGGATTCAAGTGAATTTCAAGCACTCATGCTCTTTATTCTTCTTCCAAGAGTTTAAGTTTCAATCCCTGATAGGGATTCAAGTGAATTTCAAGTAGCCAGTGCAGGGAGTGCCGGCAGAATAAGAGAAACGTTTCAATCCCTGATAGGGATTCAAGTGAATTTCAAGATGATTCTATGAAGAATTTTATATTCATCCCGAAGATGTTTCAATCCCTGATAGGGATTCAAGTGAATTTCAAGCAGTCACTCAATAGCCCAGGCCATTTCACATACGAGTTTCAATCCCTGATAGGGATTCAAGTGAATTTCAAGGCGAATCCTGGATGAAAGATGCTGATAGCGCTGAGGTTTCAATCCCTGATAGGGATTCAAGTGAATTTCAACGCAGTTGCGGGTATCGGTTGCCCATGAAAGCCAGAGCCGTTTCAATCCCTGATAGGGATTCAAGTGAATTTCAACCGATGGTAGTTGCTTGAAATTTCAACACCATCAGTTTCAATCCCTGATAGGGATTCAAGTGAATTTCAATTTGCTACATTGTGATCCTGTTGTGAAGAAATGTGTTTCAATCCCTGATAGGGATTCAAGTGAATTTCAAGTCTTTTCGTCGTTTTGCCTTTTGTATACCGCTTGTAGTTTCAATCCCTGATAGGGATTCAAGTGAATTTCAACTTTGCTGGATTGCAATCCTGTTGTGAAGAAATGTGTTTCAATCCCTGATAGGGATTCAAGTGAATTTCAAGAGGAATGCGAAAAATTTTTTGCTTTGAAACCCGTTTCAATCCCTGATAGGGATTCAAGTGAATTTCAAGTGTATTACACGGGAAAGTCCTGTCTCGGTTTGTCTTGGTAGTTTCAATCCCTGATAGGGATTCAAGTGAATTTCAATTATATGGAGAATAGCAAGTTATAAAAATTTACTTGTTTCAATCCCTGATAGGGATTCAAGTGAATTTCAATTGACCCAAAATGTCAGTCCTGAATGCTGGCTTAGTTTCAATCCCTGATAGGGATTCAAGTGAATTTCAAGGCATCAAATTGGCCAAAAATGTAATTGCCACTTTTTTGTTTCAATCCCTGATAGGGATTCAAGTGAATTTCAATCTACCCAATCGCTGGAAAGAATTAATACGCCTTTCGCAACGTTTCAATCCCTGATAGGGATTCAAGTGAATTTCAACATTAGCTATGGAACGGAGCGTATTTAGTTCATAGGTTTCAATCCCTGATAGGGATTCAAGTGAATTTCAAGGAACGCGCAACAACTCTTTACGGTTCCTACTGCAGTTTCAATCCCTGATAGGGATTCAAGTGAATTTCAAGTTGGCGGCAACACTTGACACTCAAGTGGTAAGTGGTTTCAATCCCTGATAGGGATTCAAGTGAATTTCAAGCTACCTAAGTAATCCAGGGTGTAAGCCTACATAGTTTCAATCCCTGATAGGGATTCAAGTGAATTTCAAGGTCTGACTCGACACCTCCACTCGACACCTCACTCGTTTCAATCCCTGATAGGGATTCAAGTGAATTTCAAGAGGCATCGCACGAATGTGATGCCGGTGAGCTAGGTTTCAATCCCTGATAGGGATTCAAGTGAATTTCAAGTTAAGCCTGGTTACTTTGCTCGTGATTACATCAGGTTTCAATCCCTGATAGGGATTCAAGTGAATTTCAAGAGTGCTGTCGAACCCTTGTTGGGTCGTTACTCGGTTTCAATCCCTGATAGGGATTCAAGTGAATTTCAAGTGCTAACAATCCACCAGATAAATCCGATGGGATTGTTTCAATCCCTGATAGGGATTCAAGTGAATTTCAATACAAAGCAGGTCGATGCCCAGATTCGGATGCTGTTTCAATCCCTGATAGGGATTCAAGTGAATTTCAAGTGCTGTCGGCATACCAAGCGCCAAGGGGAGCTAGTTTCAATCCCTGATAGGGATTCAAGTGAATTTCAATGGGGTGCTACTGCACCTCGTCCTGCCGAAGCATCGTTTCAATCCCTGATAGGGATTCAAGTGAATTTCAAGCCGAAACGTATGACACATGGATTGTGAGCAGACACAAAGTTTCAATCCCTGATAGGGATTCAAGTGAATTTCAAGCACACGCAAATACACGCGAGTAGAATTCAAGGAAAATCTAGTTTCAATCCCTGATAGGGATTCAAGTGAATTTCAAGTTCGTATGTAAAATGGCCTGGGCTATTTAGTGATTGGTTTCAATCCCTGATAGGGATTCAAGTGAATTTCAAGTTGCCAAACAGAGCTAAGGATTTTGTACGCCAAAGCCGTTTCAATCCCTGATAGGGATTCAAGTGAATTTCAAGGATAAAAACTAGATTTGCTTTCGCACAGGAAAGCCAGTTTCAATCCCTGATAGGGATTCAAGTGAATTTCAACATATTCTGATTCATATCCCAATGAAAGCCAGTGCGTTTCAATCCCTGATAGGGATTCAAGTGAATTTCAACCAGATTTATATTTTATCTTCGATTCCAAACTCAGTTTCAATCCCTGATAGGGATTCAAGTGAATTTCAACCCAGGCCATTTTACATACGAAAGCATAGAAGAAGAGTTTCAATCCCTGATAGGGATTCAAGTGAATTTCAATAGTCTTCGTTCTAGGGAGTTAGGATGGATCACTGGTTTCAATCCCTGATAGGGATTCAAGTGAATTTCAAGCAAGAATAGCAAGCGCGAAAATATATGATTGCTCAGTTTCAATCCCTGATAGGGATTCAAGTGAATTTCAAGTGCCAATTAATGCCCTCTTTGGGAATGGTAATCAGTTTCAATCCCTGATAGGGATTCAAGTGAATTTCAACCTAGCGTTGGTTATGGCTGGGTGGCATTACTGAATGCGTTTCAATCCCTGATAGGGATTCAAGTGAATTTCAAGTTCAACTATGGCCAAATGGAGCCAAAGAAGGTGTTTCAATCCCTGATAGGGATTCAAGTGAATTTCAATGATAATCTGACTCATTGTGGTTCATGTCCTGTTGTTTCAATCCCTGATAGGGATTCAAGTGAATTTCAATTCTGAAGATTTGGACTTTAGCGAGTATTACCGCAAAGTTTCAATCCCTGATAGGGATTCAAGTGAATTTCAATCCGCATAAAGACAACTTCCCCCCCCGTATCCAAGCGGTTTCAATCCCTGATAGGGATTCAAGTGAATTTCAAGAGAAAGAAGCCATCTATCCTCAGCCCAATTATGGGTTTCAATCCCTGATAGGGATTCAAGTGAATTTCAAGTTTGGTTGCTTTCAGTTATCCTGCTTGGTTCCCTGTTTCAATCCCTGATAGGGATTCAAGTGAATTTCAACAGCCAGTCGCGCTCTTTGGTAAATGTGGTGCAGTGGTTTCAATCCCTGATAGGGATTCAAGTGAATTTCAAATATTGTTCTGCCGGTAGTTCTGATAGGAATTTATCGGTTTCAATCCCTGATAGGGATTCAAGTGAATTTCAATTTATTGATCATTTCGGCTCCCCGATTCGTTTGGTTAGATGTTTCAATCCCTGATAGGGATTCAAGTGAATTTCAACTGCCAAGGCCCAAGGTATAGAGCCGGCGGAACTTGGTTTCAATCCCTGATAGGGATTCAAGTGAATTTCAATGCTAGCAGAAGCCGATAGTTTCCTCCTCACCCTTGTGTTTCAATCCCTGATAGGGATTCAAGTGAATTTCAAGTAGCTGGGATTTTTGCAGGCTTTGAAGGGTTTGCCCGTTTCAATCCCTGATAGGGATTCAAGTGAATTTCAATCCACTGGCTTTAAGTGCGGCAATTGTTATCGGCATTGCGTTTCAATCCCTGATAGGGATTCAAGTGAATTTCAAGCCACGCCGATTAAGTGGAGGAATCGTTGCAGGTCTGTTTCAATCCCTGATAGGGATTCAAGTGAATTTCAATTTACCTAGCTTGCCAGCTTTCTTATCCTCATCCCAAGTTTCAATCCCTGATAGGGATTCAAGTGAATTTCAATATTGAGGGTGAAGCGGCAATGCGCGAAGGCTTTGTTTCAATCCCTGATAGGGATTCAAGTGAATTTCAAGTTGGCTGGCGTATAATTAGCCGTTAGTGAGGTTTGTTTCAATCCCTGATAGGGATTCAAGTGAATTTCAATGTGAGTGGTTTTAAGTATGCTCAGACCATGACTGTTTCAATCCCTGATAGGGATTCAAGTGAATTTCAAGGCGCGAGTCTGAAGACCGTGCTGTATGTAGTTTTCAAGGTGCGGTTGCGCGAATCCTCTTTATAGTAGTTTATCAACCCGATTTGCGTCAACAAAATCATCACCGGCACTAACCTAAAATCTAGTATCTGTAAGCATTCCAGCGATTGCGCGGATCGAATACGAGCAATAATTGCCCTCAAACCCTTGCACAATCTAAGTTTAAACCCGATTTTATCCCCCCTCTCTGGCAAACACCTACCCATCCGCGCCACCGGCTCAACCAAAAAATACGATTAAATCTGTAAAAACCTTTCTCCCCTTTCCCAGTCAATCACAAAGAACTTGGCCAGAAGCATAGAGTATAGTATACTCAACCGGCACTCATGCTAGATGCCGGCGATCACCGCCCCCACAAGCGGGAGAGATCACTCAAAACTTGAGGGAAATCTAGCATGATAGAAAGTAACAGCCGGGTTTCCGGGAGTTTAAATCTAGCTGACGCACGTTCTAGCCAGGGGTTCTATGGTGAGTTCTCATCTGGATCGAATTCAAGAACTGATCGCTGATATTGACGGGGTGCTGCGGCAGCCGAGTCCGCGCTTGCCGTGGATGGGAGAAACTGCAAAAGACTCGCGTCGGGTTCTAGAACGAACTCGCAGCTATCTGGTAGAACTGCGGCAACAAATCGCCGCAAATGACTTCATGGCTCAAACCGCCATAGCACCGCCGGCAACAAACATCCAGCCGGTTCAAAGTTCCCTGACAACACAAAACACCGCCGATCCGGTTGCCATTGAACAGGTATTACAATCGGTTGTGCAAGACATGATGGGGTTACGCGCTAACCTCATGCAGCCCTTGCAGGCAGACTTAGAAGCCTTGCAGCGCGAACGCAACACCCTGCTTAAAGAAATCCGGCAACTAGAGGCACAGCGACAGCAGCAGCAAACTCTAGCCCAACAGTCGGCTTACCAGCAGCAAATCATTTCAGAATTTTTGCAAGGGTTAATGGGGCGTGTGCACGAGAGTCTGACTCAGCAAGTTAGCCAGACTCTCAATAATATAGAACACCAGCTTTTAAATTATGAATCGGTAACCGGCTACCAAAGCCCCGCCTTAGAAGGAGCCGGTGAACCTGAGTCAGTTCCCTATATCCCGGTGTGGGACCCATCCGCCGCATACCGGCAAGTTTCTGCCGCACCCCTTCACCCACGCCAGCGCCTAGAGCAAATGCGGGCGCTACAGCAGAAAAGCGACGAGCTATTATTGACGCTCGATTCTACCATCAGTGTCGTCTTTGAAGCGCTGCTGCGGAATGTTCACGGCTATGAAGAGTCTTTGTCCACTGGACTGGAAAAGATGCACAGCTTGGGGCAACAGGGTGAAACCATGTTTTCTCACTTGGTTAATCACCTGGCGCTAAAGTTAGGGCAAGAAGCAGCCGGCTTTTTGCAATCACCAACGCCGGTGGCAAATCTAGAACCGGCATCGGGCGAAATTCCCTCCTCAACAGCTTCTCAAGCCAAATTGCCGGCCAGCGAGGCCAAGAAAAAGCGCGAGGTGTCTCCACCACCGGCACAAGCAAAAGCAACTGAAGCACAAGCCCAGACTAAAGCAAAACGACGTAGCGCTGAATCCACCACAACACCGGCACAGAAAGGGGGCAAAAGCGGACAAGATCAGAACTCTGCACGGGCAAGTCAAGAATCGGTTGAACGGCAAAGCCCAGTAGAAGAGCCGGCAGCCCTCTCTTCTGTAGAACCAGCGCCCAGCGCCCCAGACAATCAGGCAGTTATCGAAGAATTGCTGATGGATTTGGAAGTAGGATCTGCCAACTCCACCCAGTCAGTTGATGCCCTCTCATCGGCAACAGCCATTGACTCGGAAGCAACAGCACCAGAGCAAGAAGATTTTGATGCTTGGCTGGATTTGCTGGGCGCAGAATGGCAAGAAGAATCAGCCGCGCCCACCCCTGAAACTTCCCCAACAGAAGCTGGGTTAAGTGCTGGGGAAGATACAGCCGTCATGGAGCAACAGCTTAACAATCTGTATGACAATTTATTTGGGGTTGATGAAGAAGCGGTGCCGGCTCAACCGGCAGAGGCAGCCCCAGTCCCGTCAGAAAGTGCCGGTTTAAATCTATTTGAAGAAGCATTATTTGAGGGCTTTACAGAACCGGCTGAGGAAAGCATTGAGACATCTGTGCCGGCTCAAACTACCGAGCCAGCAGCGCAGTCACTCGAAGAATTTCTATTTTTTGAAGACGAGCCGGCAGCGGATCAAAGTCCTGAGAATCTTGAAGATTTATTTCAAGAAAAACCCGCAGAAGTTGAGATCAACCCCTCACAAGTTGTTTCCGAACCGGCATCAGTGACAGAGGTTGCTGCCAGTAGAGTAGACAATCTAGAAGTACAGGAAACGCCCTCGGACTTATTCCCCGAACCGGCAGCCCCCACACCCACGAAACAACCCGCAGAGGCAAAGCCTCGCAAAGCTAAAAAAGAGCCGGCACCGCAAACCAGTCAGGAACCCGATGCCCTAAATCTTTTTGACGACTGGGCGGCAGACAGCTACATCCCAGCCTCACCCGATGAAAATCTGCTGCCAACTTCTATAGAGGAAGAAGATCCCGATCGCGCTCTTGCCGTCAAGATCACAACTCTACAGCAACTCCAAAATGATCTTTCCAGCCTGGAAGGTTTTGACGACTTCAGTGCCGAGGCGCTTAACGTGCCGGCAGATTTAGACGTGGCTGTGAATGAGTGGACACCTGAGAAACCAGGATCGTCCCTCGAACCGACACCAACGCCCCCGGAACGCCTGCCGCAGCAAAATTGGGAAAGCACGCCCCTTGGACAGTGGACAGAAGAAATAGAAGTTTCCCAAGCGCCGGCACCGCCAAGCAGCCCAAATTTAGGGGCATCACCGGATGAGCTGAGCGTTTCAGACTTGGCGGCAACGCCTGAAGAAGAGGCACTTTTAGCGAGTGTAGATGATTGGTTCGCCGAGTTGGCCGGTGAAAGCGAGGCTCTACCGGCAGACTGGGCCGACTCTAATCCTCCCCTACCGCCCACAAACACGCCTAACATGACCCTGGAAGAGGCGTTTGCCAGCATGAGTTCGGCAACCGCCTCTTCCAGGGCACCTCAAGATTTATTTGAGTCCACCGATAGCAAAGCGAAGGCGATCAGCAGCGAACCGTCTACCGAGGATGCCGGCAGCTCAACCCTTGACGATCTGTTTGCCAGCTTGACTGAGGAACCCCCGGCACCCGTTGAGGGAGAAGCAGCCGATTTATTTGAGCCACAAAATTGGAATCCCGATACCACCGGCACCGTTTCCCCCGACGACATGGGCACCTCAACCCTGGATGATCTGTTTGCCAGCTTAAATGAGGACTTTCCGGTGTCCCCAGAGCCGGCTCTCACGGAGACGGCAGCAGTCAATGGCGAAGATATGGGCACCTCAACTCTTGATAATCTGTTGGCGAGTCTCAATGAAGATTTTCCAGTGCCCCTTGAATCTGAGAAACCGCGCCCAGTAGGCAATTTGACAGATATGCTGGCCGATGAAGCCTTGCCACCTGCCGAACCCGCCCCCCCAGATTCAAGCAGTGAAAAAAAAAAGAATTTAGAGCCGGCAAACCTCCTGGAAGTCTTTGAGTCTGCCACGTCTGAACCGGCTGGCGTGGCAGGAAATCGGCTGCCACAGAAGGATGAAGTAACTCAACCCGTTGCAAAAGCGCAACCGCCGGCAGTTGTGGTTGAGGAGGAGCCAGGGGAAAAAATCTGGTATCTTGGCATTGATTTTGGCTCAACCGGCCTTTCAGCAGCGCTGCTGAACTGTCAAAGCTGTGAAGTGTATCCAGTCTATTGGATGGCAACGGAACCAGCCGAATCTGGGGTGCCGGTGGAGCGTTCGTTTCGCTTGCCCACGGCTGTGTACCAGCCAGATATGAGCGCTCAGGGTTCTGGGGTTGAGAACAGCACAGAGATGCAGCTAGAGCACTTTAAGCCTTATTTAAAGGTAGGCATCACCGGCACCAAAATTGAGGGGAACGCCCTGACTCACTCAGCGCTGCCGTGGGAGCCGATTCTGCAGTGGTCTGCCGGCCAGGAAATTCCGCTCAGTTGGTTGCAACAAGCGCTGACAGGGCTGCTGGCGACGCTTAATCCCCTCAAGAATCATCCAGAAACAGCGTTATTAACGGGGGCTGCCGGTCTGGAGTCGGCCACATTTAATTCGGCCCTGACTCAGTTGGCGGGGGTGTTTTTAAATCAGCCGGCACAATGGCCCGATAGTTACAGTTTTAATTTACGCGAGGCTGTGCTGGGTGCTGGGTTGGTGCGCCGTGCTGAGCAAATTGTTGTGGTTGAGGATGCGATCGCAACCGTGCTGTCGGTTGTGCGGGGCGCTGCCGGTGAAACGTTGAGCGTGCCCAGCAGTGTGTCTCAAAAACTTGATCTATTCAATGCAGACTGGTTGGGAGAGACGCTGATTTTAAGTGCCGGTGCGGTGACATCGGAATTGGCGCTGGTCAATTTGCCGGCGAACCTTCAAGATTTAACATACAGTGACTTCAACTTTCTCAGTTGTCCTTATGCCGGTGATGCGATTGACCAAGATATTATCTGCCAATTGCTATTAAAAGGTGAACCGAGGGGCAAAACAGCTTTTACGCTTCCCGCTTTACAAGATTTACCCCAAGCCGGTCAGCCGGATCTGCACAAACGCTATCAATTGCAGCAGCTTTTGCACGGTTCAGCGGAGGGAGAGGCGCTTTTAGAAGCGGCGAAGCATTTGAAAGTGATTTTGCAACACCAAGATCGCTTTACGCTGGAGCTTGGAAACCAGCGCTGGACTTGCACTCGCAAGGAATTGGAAACCCGCGTGTTTGTTCCGTTTGTTCAGCGCTTGAATCGAGAGCTGAATGTGCTGCTGAGCCAGACCGGCATTCAGCCGGTGGCCATCGACCAAGCGATTTGTACGGGTGCCACGGCTTCGCTGCCGGCGATCGCTCGCTGGTTACGGCAAAAGCTCCCGAATGCCACGATTATTCAGGATACTTATCAAGATCGCCGTCCGCCGGCTTGCAGTCGCATCGCCTGCGGTTTAGCGGCGTTGCCTCTCCACCCTCAAGTTTTTGATATCCACCGGCAGCAGTATAGCGATTTCTTTTTGCTCAGAGAACTTCTGAGTGCGTTTCCGAACTCTGCCTGTAATGTTGCGGAGATTGTGCGCTTACTCGAACGCCGAGGGATTAATACTCGTGCTTGTCAGGCGCGTATTTTTACGATCCTTGAGGGTGCGCTGCCTGCCGGTTTATTGCCAAGTGAGATTGATGCGGTGCTGCTGAATGACGAGTGCCGGCAAGATCCTGATTTCCTAGGGCTTAATGCGGCTCCCCTTTTCTATAAGGAAGATAATCAAACTTATCGTCCGAATCCTCAGCAATTTCAACGACTGCGAACCTATTTCAACCAGCTGGTAGCCGGCACCTATCAGCAATTAGAGGAGCCATTTACGGTGGATTTGGGGCAGCGTCTCCAAAAATCTGCATCGTTGTTGGACGTAAGTGCTCAAGACTGGTGAGCTGTTACCGAAGGCTACAGGGGCGGGGTTGAGACAACTCCGCCCAATTTTTCTCACAACTACCATCAAATCTGATGAATTAGAACTGATTCATCAGGAACGGCAGGCTTCCTTTACAAGAATCGTGAACGTTTTTATCCAAGATTAAAAAACTGATTTACACGCGAAATCAGCTTTTTTTGCCCCTGAACCCTCACCCCCTCACCCTATCACCCCCTCACCCCCTCACCCTTTCTATTCCTAAAGGAAGAGGGAGTAATTGGCAATTTGGCAACAACAGGATTTGCTAATTCCTGTAGGATAATCTTCAATCATTCAGAAAAGAACCCAAGCGGAAACTAACCTATTTACTCCGACTTGTTATCGGTAGTTTCCTGAATTTCTTAGAGAGAAACATGAGAACTTTACAAAACCGTTGCTAATTCAAAGATTCCGTAAATCTCAGTATTTATCACAGGGGTTTTCTTCTGGAAGTCCCTTAATATATAGCCTAGGAACACCTGACTTCTAAACAAGTTGTAGCTGAGCCGTGATTACTACTTCTAATTTCTCTACTTCCCTATCGAGCCATCCTTCTAGGTGTAACTCCACGAATGAGCTGATGTCGTATGAGCAAGAGTTGCATCCATCCGTAACGAATAAAGCCAAACGCTTGCTGGATATTTTGGGCGCTTTAGTTGGGTTAACAATTGCTATTGTTTTTGCCATTCCAGTCGCATTTTTGATGCAGCTAGACAATCCAGGCCCAATACTTTACAGCCAAATTCGTTGCGGTTATAAAGGGAAAAGATTCCGAATTTGGAAGTTTCGTTCAATGGTTGTAGGAGCAGACCGGCTCAAGCATTTAGTGAATAACGAAGCGAATGGGCATATTTTTAAAAATGAGAATGACCCCCGCATCACCCGTGTGGGCCGGTTCCTCAGACGCACTAGCTTAGATGAACTGCCGCAATTCTGGAACGTTTTGATCGGTGATATGAGTTTGGTAGGAACTAGACCCCCGACTCCCGACGAAGTTGAGCGGTATGAAAGCCATCACTGGCAACGCCTGAATGTTAAACCTGGTATAACCGGCGAATGGCAAGCGAACGGTCGCTCCACTATTAAAGATTTTGAAGAGATTGTTCGGATGGATCTGAATTACCAACTGAAGTGGTCAATTGTTTATGACATCAACTTGATCCTAAAGACAATTGCAGTTGTTTTTAATAAGAGTGGCGCTTGCTAAGCGCAGCAAACAGTAATTGCAAGGCTTGTATATAGTTCTGGTTGAACCTGCTGCTATTGCAGGTTTTTTTATTGAGTGCTGAGTTCTAAGTAAATAGTCTAGGTGGGATGCTTCTGTATAAAAGTATTTGGCCGGCAGAAAGCTTTATTCTGAAACTTTTACCGGCACATCTAAAATTTAAACTCCAAAATTGATATAAGCTGGTAGCCAGTCGCCGTGTTTTAAAAACGAATGACGCTTGCTAGCTGGATTACTTTATCTCGTCTTTTAGGAGTTCCCTTTCTCCTTTATTTGCTACACAACCCAACACCGGCACACCGATGGATTGGTTTAACCATTTTTCTGGTGGCTGCCGGCACAGATTGGCTGGATGGGTATGTTGCTCGAAAATTTAACCAAATTACCGATCTGGGTAAGTTTCTTGATCCCTTGGTGGATAAGTTACTGGTACTTGCGCCTTTGCTGGCATTTATAGAACTTAATTGGGTGCCGGCATGGGGCGTGTTTCTAATTTTGGCGCGGGAATTAACGATTGCCGGTTGGCGGGTTAACCAAAAAACGATTGCCGGTGCCAATATTTGGGGCAAGCTCAAAACCGTGAGCCAAATTCTAGCAATCGCCCTTTTGCTTGCACCTACGCCTGATAGCTGGAAAACCCCCGCCCTCATCGCCTTTTGGGTTTCCGTTGCTTTCACTTTAATTTCTGGCGCGATTTATTTGTTTCCCCCAAAAAGCGAGCAGCCATCCGCTGCCGGCAGTACCTTAGACAGCTGATGACTGATTGCTGATGCAAATTCCTGACTATGTAGTTGTATCAATTGCAACTAAAGATTTTAATCTTTTTAGACGGCACGCACGCCCGGTTTTCTCGCTCCCACAGAAGCGCCAATCATTGAGGCGACTAAACCGAGCAAAGAGCCGAAGATGAAGGACCAAGCTGCTTTGGCGGTGTTACCGGCAATGTTGCGAGCTTCAGCGTTGTTGATATTGGGGGCGTTGTTTGGTACGTTAACACCACCGGACTGTTGCGCCTGGTTAATGATTTCTCCAGCATTCGAGGCGACAACGCCGAAGGTTCCCGAAACTCCACTCGCCAGCAACCAAGAACTGATTGCTAAAGTGGTTGCCCAAAGAATGGCACCATTTAACAGAGCGGTTTTGCTGTTCATTGGGCCACAAGTGCGTGCCATCACCCAACCGCCAAGAAATAAAGCAATCAGCAAACTGATGATTGCCCAAATGCCCACACCCAAGGCAGCAGAACCGGCATCCGCTCCAGACGCGCCAGCACCCAGCCCAATTGCAGCCCCCAAGGCGCTTAAAACCAGTTGGGTGCTAATCGCAACGACAATTCCCGCAAAGATAGGACCCCATCTAACGCGATCGTGGTAGTCAACGACCGGATTTACAACAACAGATTCACCCACTCTATTTTCTGTGCGCTCTGAATATGACATAAACTCTTTACCCCATTTTACTACTGCTATATTGTCTATTTCCAATCAGAGCAATCTTATTGGATACTTAATTTTAGGTATAATTTTCAATAGTCATATCTATCGCTAGATAGAAGAATAAGTTAAACAGCCTACCTATCTAAACAAGCTTTTTTCAATAAAATATCTACCGTTAGATAGAAAATCATTTCATTATTTCATTCAATAATTGAAGGGTTTTCGCTAGAAAATTTATTTGATTGATCGAGTTCGTGCTACTCATTTCTCCAGTTTTTTTCCAGAGGTTTGTGATTAAAAAATCATAGCTTCATTGGCTATATTTGAGAAATTTTAAGCAAAATCAGCAATCAGCTAAGGTATAAAGCTCTTAGCTTGAAAGACTTATTAATACCCATCTGACAGCTATCTGTGACAGCACAAAAGAATATTTTGCTTAATTATTGCATGAATTATTTTCATTAAAATGTCTTTAAAATAGGAAGATTTTAAATATTAACCCTTTAATTTAAATATTAAAAAACAGCGGTTCGACCTTTTCCTGTCTTGCTTTGTGCTTGCCGGCAAAAAAAGGCGTTCGGGATGCGTTCTTTCGCCGGCTGACGGGAATTGCCAGCTAAGATGCCAGGGGCAGTTTTTACATAAGTGAATAGCTGTTTAGGTATCAATTTATAATTAAAAAGTCAATCCATCAATAGATTGAAAATAAATTTAAACCCCTTTCACTACAGTATTCTTCTTATTTCAGCGGCACTGATGAATCTGCCCGGAGAAGGACGGCTCATGGGAGAGAGCCATATAAATTAAGTGCAGAGGTCAAAGGATAAAAAGAGGACGATAAGAAAATGCCACTTTACAAACTAGAAGATTTTAATCCCAATTATCGCGAACAAGCTTTTGATGGCGAGGATATTAAAGGGCTAGATGTTTATGCCGGCAGCTCAGAGGAGAGGATTGGCAAAATTTATGACGCCTTAGTTGATGAAATGGGACGCTTCCGGTATCTCGTAATTGATACCGGCTTCTGGATTTTTGGCAAAAAAGTGTTGCTGCCGGTCGGTCGTTGCCGTGTGGATGTTAACGCCCAACGGGTTTATGCGATGGGGCTTGTGAGCAAAGAGCAAGCGGAACACTTGCCTGAGTACGATGAAAGCATGACGGTTGATTACGCTTATGAAGAGCGAGTGCGCGGGGTTTACCGGACTCCCAGCGTAGAAGGGTCATTACCCGTAGAAACATCAGCGCCGGTGGAAGCACCACGAGTCAGACCCGTTGCAACTCCAGTCACATCAGGACAAACGGTTGCCAATCCCTTCGGTTCAGCTCCTGATGAAGCTGAGCTTTACAACTATGATCGAGAACCTACGCTCTACGAGATGAACGAGCGTGATCATCAAAAGCTGCGGCTGTACGAAGAACGGCTGGTTGCAAATAAGAGCCGGCATCGGGCAGGTGCGGTAGAAATTGGCAAGCACGTTGAAACCCAAGTCGCACGTGCTGCAGTGCCGGTGGAGAAAGATCGAGTTGTGATTGAGCGAACACAGGTTAATCCTGGACAGTCGGTGCGTCCCGGTAGCGTTGATTTCCATGAAGGCGAAGTTGCGCGAGTTGAACTTTACGAAGAAGTTGCTAATATCAAAAAGCAAGCTTTTGTGCGCGAAGAAGTCAATATCAGGAAAGAAACTGAACAGGAAATTGTACAGGTTGAGGAAGTCCTGCGTCGCGAAGAATTAGACGTGCACACGGAAGGGCATCCGGTTATAGAGCGAAATAATCAGCCCAGAACTGACCGTTAAGTTACGTTTTTGAGGTTCTAAGTTGTGATGCCGGCACTAAATGAATGCCAGCGTCATAACTCAACTTCGGTTTTGCCTCACCAGTCAGTTGCGATGAATGCGCTAAGTAAGCGAACACAATTACGCGGGATGATGGAAAGCTTTCTAAAAAAGTGCCAATTTGGCAACACAGAATTGTTAAATTGACTTTTGATAGGTTTACCCAACTGCTGTTGATTGAGGTTTTCCTACTTAGCGCGAAACAACTGAGAAAATAATAAAAATGACGAGATAAATGTTTTTTAATTGAAATCATTTTAAAAATTTTCACTAATTAAGCTTTCCGCAGGCTTGTTTGCTACATCATAAACAACTTTAAAGTGAAGGAGGGTCTTTGATGAATAAAGAATTTGCAGGTATGTCAGCCGGCGCACTCTTGCTAGCGGTGGGCATCATGGCTGAGGCAACGTTAACGTTGGTTTCGTCCGCTCAAGGTTCAGCACCCAATGCATTTCGTGATGTCAAACCCGATTATTGGGCAACTCCCTTTATTCAAGCTTTAGCGAATAAAGGCATGGTTGCAGGTTATAGGGATGGAACATTCAAACCTGAGAAAGCAGTAGATCGCGATGAGTTTGCGGCAATGATCCGCCAAGCGTTCGAGCAAAAGCCGGTGAGAAGTATTCCCAGTGGAAGTACCTTTAAAGATGTTCCTAAAGGCTACTGGGGAGCGCCTCCCATTAAAGAAGCTTACGAAACAGGCTTTATGGACGGCACCCGCGATAATAAGTTTCTGCCGCAAAAACCGCTTTCTAGGACTGAGGCGTTAGTTGCTTTAATGAAGGGATTGAATATGTCCTATAAGCCATCGGCAACGGCAGCGAAGGCAACGACAACTCCAGTTTCAACGGCTACGACAACTCCAGCTTCTACTCCTCAAAGAAATCAACGTCGAGTTAGGGGAAACCCCTTGATGTTTCCCATAGCATCGACTGCCATGATGACACCGTTTTTACAGACCGTTTCGCAGAAGCCGGTTAATGCTGCTTCGTCGCCGCAGCCGGCTCAGAAAGCTGTGAGTACCACTCCAGCAGCAGTCGTCAATAAGCCAAAAGATAAGCTTGCGGCAGCGGATATACTTAAATTGTACTATCAAGATGCTGACAAGATTCCAAAAAGTTCAGTTAATGATCTAGCTGCCGCAACGCAAGCTAATATTGTTGTCAACTATCCAGATGCAAAGCTTTTCAATCCTGATAAGCTGCTGAATCGCGGGGCGGCTGCTGCGATCATTCATCAAGCTTTAGTCAAGCAAGGGAAGTTGGAACCCTTACCTAAAAATGTTGCGGCTTCTCAATACATTGTTGATTCTAGTTCTAAGAACAACTAAACTGCCGAAGTTCCTGAGGAAATTTGTGAGGGAAGTTTGGTTAGCCGGCACTCTGCTTAATTAGCATTGAACTCAAGGATAGGCTAACCACCGGCAACGGATTTGTACGTTTAATTCCCGTTGCCGGTTAAGTTTTAGGAAGCCGAA
The DNA here is from genome assembly GCF_014695715.1 of Microcoleus sp. FACHB-68. Lineage (NCBI taxonomy): Bacteria > Bacillati > Cyanobacteriota > Cyanophyceae > Oscillatoriales > Microcoleaceae > Microcoleus > Microcoleus sp. FACHB-68. The sequence goes on along the minus strand of NZ_JACJOT010000008.1, from coordinate 875,948 downwards.
AGAATTTCGTCGTCTGTGGAGAAATCAACTGCGGCTTTCTCGCGACCGGCTGTTAGATAATCATTTTGGAATGAGTCTTTTAAGCCGGCAATCAAATCGTATTCTGGCTGCCAATTTAGTTCACTCATGGCTTTGTGAACATCAGCAAAAAAGTGCTGCACGCGCATGGGGAAGGCTTTGCGTTTGCCGAAATCAAATTTTTTGGGTTCGTAATGCACCAGTTGCACCGAGTCAGGTGATTTACCGGCTGCTTCGGCACAGGCACGGGCTAAGCCATCAAACGTGACATAGCGATCACCTGAGACATTATAAATCTGTCCGATGGCTTTTTCGTTGCCGAGTACCGCTGCCATTGCGTTGGCTAAATCTTGACAGTGACCAAATTGTGTGAAATGGGTTCCATTTCCAGGGATAGGAATCGGGCGATCCCGCACAATGCGGTCGAAAAACCAGGCTTCTAAATCGTTATAATTTTGTGGGCCGTAAATATAAGTGGGGCGAATAGAGGTAAACGGCAATCCCTGTTCTGCGAGATAGGCTTCCGTTTCATGCTTGCCTTTGTGCCGGCTTTTTGGGTCAACCGGATCGCCTTCTTTATGCGGCATTTGGTCAGATTTGAGATAGACGCCGGCAGAACTCATGTAAACAAAATGTTTCACCCGACCTTTAAATATTTCTGCGAGGGGCTGGGTATCACTCAGTTCGCGTCCATTATTATCAAAGATAGCATCAAATTCTTCTTGTTCCAGCTTTTCTTTTAGTTGGGCAGCATCTGTGCGATCCCCGTGAATTTGTTGCAAACCTTCAACGGGTGCCGGTTTTTTTCCACGATTAAACAGAACAATTTCGTGTCCTTGTTTAACCAAAATTTTAGTTAAATAAACCCCGATGAACCGGGTGCCACCCATGATTAGAATTCGCATTTTCCTCAATCCTCTTGATTTGTAGTTAGGCTACTTCCCCAGGAATTACACAGGAAGTTAGCTCTCTTTGTGACTTTAACAATTATGGAAAGGCGCGAAGCCGGCATTTTATTAAAGTCGCAGTTGAGTTACCGCAATTTTACCAGAGAAGCAGACATCAACATCAGTGCCGGTGGTGCGCTTTCTATTTGCATATTCTCCGAAGTAATAAAAGTTATCGCCTTCGATGCGATAATTGACCGGCAACGGATGGGAACAAGGCTCACAAAACACGACTTCTGGATCGGGATCTCCGGGTAGTAAATGTGGGAGATTGATGTTCCAGTAATTTCCAGGTTCGAGGGTTCTGTTGAATAAATCAGCTAATACATTTGCCGTCCATTTGGCAGCTACATCCCAATCAACATTTTGTTTGCCTTTTCGATAGTGGGAAACAGCAATTCCAGGGATGCGATGAAAGGCGGCTTCTCGCACGGCGGCGACGGTTCCTGATATGTAAATATCGGCACCCATATTGCCGCCGGCATTGATGCCAGAAAGCACCCATTTGACATCTGGGCAAAGATGCGTAATCGCAAGGCGGGTGCAGTCAGCAGGAGTGCCGGCGATTGCATACTCGGTTTCAGAGCGTTTGTGAACGTGGATCGGTTGAGTTGTGGTAACTCGATGCCCGCATCCCGACCATTCTTGTTTGGGTGCGACAATGATGCCGGCGTCGTTTACGGCTTTCTGAAGTGCCCTGATGCCGGGGGCGTCGATTCCGTCGTCATTGGTTAGAATTAGCATTTAAGTTAGTATGTTGAGTCCTAAAGCCATTATTAAGCTTCTCACGGTTAAAAAGCATTAGCCATGAAGCAGCAAAATTGGCGAGAGTCATTCACCACAAAAATAGCAGCCGGCATCAAAATCATTTTCCGTGCTGACATCATGCTGTGGCACTATTCGGATCTAAAAAAAAATGACATTCATCCTAGATTTTTATCTAAAATATCACATTAGGTTGCTACCGGCTTATAATCTTGCCCCATTAAAAATGTCGCCAAATTTGTATTAATAGAGGCGAATACTTTAACCCTATTGAAAGCTCTATAAAATTAGAGGACGATCCAGAGGATCGCCCCACTAAACTTATGTCGTGATAGCGCACCTTGTTGCCAATCTGGCTAGCCGGTTCTACAGATAAGTTATGTCAATCCCATTAGCATTTCTGAGCTAGACTGAATCATAAATCTCTATAAATTAGCCCCGATTTGCTGCAAATTTAAAACTTTTGTAACAGCCTAATTTTGTTGAATACGAAGCATTGCCTCTTTCACTTGCTGTTGCAGAGCCGAGTTATTTTGCAAGCTCACGGTAATTGCGTTAAATCGGGAAATTGTTAGACCGTTGCTTTCGACAATCTGCTTCGATTGATTACAGTAATTCACTGCAATATCTCTCACATTTCGGGGAAGTGAATTAATGCTACCGGCTTGGCTGCAAACAATATTGGGAACCTCATTAGACCCAATCGTGCTTTTAATTTTTTCATAAGCTTGCTGCCGGCCTTTCTCAAGAGCCAAAACAGTGCGAGCGTAGCTCGTTATCTCTTGATCATTAACTTGAGCCTGTGCTGCCTGGGTAAACACCAAGCCAGGTGAGCCGGCAGAAAAGCCAGGAATCAGCCCGGAAACTAAACCCACTGTGGAAAGAATGCCGACTGCCAGAAATTTCGAGAGTAATCGGCTGATGTGAATTTGAGAACCGTGATAGAAAAAATTAATCATGATTGCGTGGGACAAAAAACTAGAAATAAACCCGATACCAAATTTGAACTATTTTACAAGAGGGAAGTTCCAGGCTAAAACTTCCGGAAGTTATAAAAATCTGGAGATTTTCACAGGCGAGGCCATGACTCAATAAAACTCTCTGTAATCGCTCTGGATTTTATAGACAAAGCTGACTGCCGGCAAGCGTGCCTTTCGGACAGCGATTCGCCCTGGCAGTTAAGCCCTAAAGACTCTCCAGCGTCTTTTGACAACGATTCGTCTAGGGATTTTACGCAGTCAAAGGTATCTTTTTCTACCATATCTAAAAGATGGGAAATTTTATAAAAAGCTTTGATAAAGTCTTTATGAAAGAACTTGGCAGAGTTCAATGACTTTAGTTTGCAGAGCCGGCATTTCTTGGGCACCTCGCTTCAGGCTGATTTCTAACTCTAGCAACACCGGCAGAGCTTTTTGCAGTTGTTCAAACCTCAGATTTTTAACCTCCTGGCGCAGAAAATAAATTCGTTTGGGATTGCCCACCTCTGCCGCTTGTGCGATTCGCTCATCAGCCTCACCGGCATCCATCATCAGCCGCACCCACAACCACGTCCGAAACTGACCGATCAACGTCGCCACAATCCGCAAACCCGGTTCATTGCGATGGATTAAGTCCGACACAATTGCCAAAGCCGTCGCCGCATCTCCCGTGCGAATCGCAGCCGCCAGTTGCAAGCTATTTTGGGTACTAGAAATCGTCAGCGACGCCACATCTTCCGCACCAATCGCTTGATTACTCCTGCCGGCAGCATAAAGCCGCAACTTCCCCAACTCCGCATAAAGTTGTCGCGTATCATTCCCCACCGCTTGCGCCAGCATTTCCGCCCCATCCCCCGTCAATTTCACCCCAACATCATCAGCAGCCTCACGCACGTGTCTCACCAACTCATCCGTCTTCCAAGGTGGAATTGTTGCAAATTCCCGCACATTCTTGCCGGCACATTTTTGCAGCAACTTTGTCGATTTGAGGCGTCCATCAGGTTTGTTGCGCGTCGTCAGCAGCAGCACACAAGACTCTGGAATCACCGGCAGTGTTCGTTCCAACTGTGCCAGCAACTCAGGAGGACACTGCTGGCACAGCGTCGTATCCACCAACCAAACCAAACGATCGCCGGCACCAAACGCCGGGGTCATGGCTTGGTTAAGGGCCACAATCACAGCATCCGATTGGTCGGGTGGAATTTTATCATAGTTAAAACTCACCCAATTAGAGTCAAGGACGCGATCCCGGAGAGCGTCAACAGCTTTAGCAATCGCAAAGTCATCTTCTCCCCAATAGAGGTAAATTGGCATAAAGAGTACCTTAGATCGTGAGGCGATCGAGATTGGACGATACCTATCAGATTTACTTAAATCGGGTAGCGCGGATGATGCTGCTGGAAACATATCTATCCGGGCTACAGCACATTCAGGAGTCTCCGAAGTTTCAACCCACACCCGCTGGGGATCGGCAACCCGTGCCGTTTCCAGGCTATACAGTGACAACACCAACGTGGGAAGATGACTCGGAGAACACTGAATTTTACACTAACTTGCAGAACTGCCAACAACATCTGTTGCAGCAGTTAGACACCGGCTTATGGGTGCCGGTGCCGCCTGAAAGCTTTCATTTGACCTTAGCGGACTTGATTTGGGACGATGCCTACCGGCACGCCAGTAAAAATCCGGAATTTGAGGGACAACTCCGTGAGCAGATCGCTCAAAGCTTTAAGCAGTATGAGTCTGAAGTCGGCGGGGATGCTCAGGTTCGCTGGCAGATACTAGGGATAATGCTGAGAACCCGCGCCTTAGCGGTTTGTTTAGTGCCCAGAGACGAGGACTCTTATGAGCGAATTATCAAGTTGCGCCGAGCAATTTATCAAAATGCCGGTTTAATTGGTTTGGGGATTGAGCAACAGTATCATTTCACCCCTCATGTTACCTTGGGCTACTTTGGTGACGTGAGTCCCGATGTTGATCGTGATCGCCTCAGTGTCCTCCTACATGAGTACAACCAGCGCTGGATCGACGAAGAACCCCATGAACTCCGGGTGCGCCGCGCCGAAATTCGGAAGTTTGACGACATGACGCGCTACTATCGAGAGCCAGATTGGCCGGCTGTAGAGTTCTAAGTCATCCGTCATGGGACTTTTGAGGTAGTATCTCGGCATATCTAAGCAATGGGGAATGAGGCATGGGAAACAGAACAATGCCCCATGCCCCATGCCCCTACCTTTAGGTTGGCGAAGCCTTGACCCATTCCCCATGCCCCATGCCCCATGCCCCATTCCCCATAGATATGTTGCCCATTCATCCAATCATGGAAAAAAGCTTCGCCGCGATTGACCGAGAAATTGGCGAACACAACTTTAGCCCCGCTGAGTATGCAATTGTGCGGCGGGTAATTCATAGCACAGCAGATTTTGAATTTAAACAGCTCATTCACTTCAGTCCAGGCTCAATAGAGGGGGCAATCACAGCACTGCGCCGGCAGGTTCCCATCGTCACAGATGTCAGCATGGTTAAACAGGGGGTGGTGAGTTCTGTCAATCAAAGCTTTGGCAACCCCTTGATCAGTGCCGTTGAACAGGCACAGTCGGCGCTTGCGGGTAAAACCCGTACCGAAACCGGAATGCTGAAATGTTTGCAACAATGGCCAGATGCGATTTTTGTGATTGGGAATGCCCCCACTGCCTTACTCGCCCTTTGTGATCACCTCACCACCACCTCAACCCTGCCGGCATTAATCATTGGCGCACCTGTCGGGTTTATTTCGGTGATTGAGTCCAAGGCAGCACTCGCCGAGTTGCCGGTGCCCCAGATTCGCGTAGAGGGGCGCAAAGGAGGTTCGCCGGTTGCTGCCGCCATCCTCAATGCTTTAATCGTTTTAGCTTGGGGAGAAGGCGAGAGGGGGTGAGAAAGAAGCAAGCATGATCCGTTGCTTCGTTTAATGCTGGGTTCGTCCCGCTTGGGAAGGTGGAATGCCTTCAATGGCAATCAACGCGTCCATCACTAATTTCACAATCGGTGCCGCCACAGCGCCGCCACTGCCTCCATCCGGTTCATCAACCACGGCTAAAACAACATAACGGGGTGCCTCAACGGGAAAGATTCCCACAAAGCTAACGACTTTGGCATGCTCAGAGTAGCCATAACCGTTTGACTTTTGTGCTGTTCCTGTTTTGCCGGCAATCCGATAGCCAGAAATTTGTGCCGCTGTGCCGGTTCCATCGAGGACAGCTTCTTCCATCATTTTTAACACCGTCTTCGTTGTCTGGGGCGAGAAAACTTGGCGGGGAAGCGGTAACTCAGGCTGCCAGAACGCTTCACCGGCACTGTTATAAAGTCCACGCACGACGTGGGGCGTCACCAGTTTGCCCCCATTCGCCAGAGTGCCATGCAACTGCAACAGTTGCAGAGGAGTCAGCGCAAACCCCTGGCCAAATGCGGTGGTCGCTGAGTTCACCGGCGAAGCAGTAAACTCGACTTGACTTTTAATCTGGCTGGGGACTGCAAACGGCAGGTCAATGCCGACTGGTTGGCCCAGTCCCAGCCGTTCTAGCCAGCTATAGAAAACCTCCGGCTGCATTTGAGCCGCGACGTGTACCATGCCGACGTTGCTGGAATACTGCACAATTTCCGTCAGGGTCAAACTTCCCCGACCCCCGGCATACTCGTAATCCGCATTCGCAATGGGCCAATCATCCACGTAGACTAAGCCCTCGTCATGAAAGACGCTATTCGGCTGGACAGCACCGGCTTCTAGGGCAATCGCAACCGTGATTGGTTTGAAGGTTGATCCAGGCTCATAAATATCTGTCAGTGCCCAATTTTTAAACCGCGCCAAATCGAAGTTGTAGTATTTATTTGGGTCGTAGGAAGGCTCTGAAACTAGGGAAAGCAGCGAACCATCCCGCGCATCCATCACCATCACGGTTCCGCGTGCGGCTTCGTACTTTTCCATCTGCTGCTTGAGGGCTGAGCGAACGGCTCTTTGCAAGCGAGTGTCGATTGTTACCTGCAAGTTTAGGTCATCCACCGGCTCCACAGAGTCGCCTTGCGATGTCTTTTCTTCATCGCTTGTCTCTTCGAGATCCTCTTCGAGATCCTCTTCTGGAACCGAACGTTCTAACAAGTTCTGCTGGCTGTATTCCACGCCGGCTTGAGCTTGTTGGTCAACATCTATGTAGCCCACGATTTCTGCTGCCACATCTTGCTGAGGGTACAGCCGGGTGAAATGTTGAATCAGCTCTAAACCATCAATGCTTTCTCTAGTGATGCGATCTCCCACTTCTTGCGCGAGGAAATCAGCAACGCGAATGCCGGTATCTGCGCTTTTGAACAGCCCCTCTAATTCGCCGGCAGGGCGATCTAAAATCCGACCCAGTTGATCTGCGATCTGTGTCGCCGGCTTTTTAAACATCTGGGGGTGGGCATAGAGCGTGTAGACGGGCCGATCAATGGCTAATAAATTGCCATTGCGGTCAATAATTGGCCGTCGGGGGATTGGGGTGGGTGGAGCGACTTGTTGCTGTTGCTGGGCGCGTTCTCCTAACTCCTGTCCCTGAATAATTTGCAACTTAAACAAATTCAACCCTAACCCCAATCCACCAACGAGCAAAACTCCCCCAACCACCATTAATCGAAAGCGGTTGGCCAGTTGGGAGGAGGCGGGTCGGGACATTTCCCCCTGATTTTTTGCCTTGGCTGAGGAGCGGCGCTGCTTTCTTTTTGAGCTTGGCGCTGGCTCTTGACGGCGACGGGTTTTGGGATCAGAGAGGGGAACGCTTGCGCCGATGCGCTCTTGGAAGGATTCGCGCTCAAACTGTGTCTGCCGGGGTTTCTTGGATCGGCGTTTGTGCCGGCCCACACCTTCTGAAGACGGTGGCGTTGTAGAGTCCATAGTTCGCTCACTCACTCACGGTTTCTTGCTGCCAATTTGTCCTTTACAGATGGAAGAGTGCCGCACTCCAAGCACCCTCAGCGCTCGAATTTACGACGAGTGCGATTTTCAGCCGGCAACTGCTGGTTTGAGTTTTCCCAGGCGGTGATGGGGGCGCTTGATCCAGGACAAAGCACACTGACGATTTTAGTAACCCAATGGAGTTTTGACTGCCTCTTTTGAATCGGCAGACGACTGGGGAGCGGGTACAGGATGGATTGCCGGCTTCGTGCGGGGTGGCGCTGGCTCTAGAAAAATGATTTGGCTCGGATCTGGCGGGACTAATTCGCTCCCCGGAAGTTCTGCCTGCTGGGCAATTTGATGTTTGATCACGGCATTGGCGGCTGCTAGCTGTTGCTCTTGCCGGCGCAGACTATTGAGCTTGCGGGATTCTTTTCCCGACATCTGCTGACAATAAACTGTCCAGCCATAAACGCTTAAGCACGCGGCCACTGTGATTAACGTTAAAAGTGAGGAACTCTGCTGTATGCGAACGAGCCAGCTCAGCCATAAAGGGGTTTTGCCTGGAGTCGGCAGAATTTTAACGCTTTGGCTGCCGGTTAAAGGCGCGACGCTTGTTAGTTTTGCTTGAGTAATTGGCGTAATTTTCGCGCTGGAGCCGGTAATATCTGATTTTATAGACCGAAATCGTCGGGTAGAGTTAGTCGAGATCATTGCAGCAGACATAGACTTCACCTATATCAAGTAGGGATTTTCCCACCCAGGGGCGCAGAATTGATGATAGTTATCCTATATCACCCAATCACAGCACCGTTCGGCTAGTTTTCCCCACAACACCTCAAAAATTAATCACAACCATCCTAGCACCCGGCTGTTTTTGCACTAGACAAGATCGTTTCTTCGAGCGAGAAGGGACGACTCAGGGAAAATAAATGAATTTATGTGAAATTTTTGGCTAAATAGAGTATCTTATTCATCTAGCGGATTTCAATTATTGCCGCAAGCGCTCGATGAGTGGAACATTACGGTTTGGCCGGGTTCCAGGCTGAAAAGCGCTCGAAAACTGCGCGTTGTAAACCTTAGTTAGGAGGAAACGCCTCTTCCATCCACCTGAGGATGGGGTGATCGGCGTGTGAGAGTGTTATGAACAAAAAATTCTTTAGTTTCGCTTTAGTTCTTACCTTGGCCGCCGCTCTAGGAGCTTGCGGTGAGGGTGGTGGTGATACACCAGATGCCACTACGACAACTCCTGCTGGAGGAACTTCTTCTCCTGCAGCCACCACACCGGCTACGTCTCCGTCTCCTGCGGCGACAACCTCGCCGGCTAAGCCTCCCGCAAAAACTCCCTAGTTGGAGACTGGCTGATTTAAACTTTCAGCGCCTAAGTTTGGTAGCAGCTTTGGCATGAAAGTTTGAAAGGTAATCGGCTGGCAATCGCTCCTCACAATTTCGGTTGGCCTAGTTGCAAGATTGCCAGTATTTTGCATCTGACTGTTTACAGTTACCTAATTGTTGAATAACAGCCTGTTAACTCAGCAGCTAAGATCAGCTAGTCTTGTATTCGCCTGAATCAAGCCTAGCTATTTTCGCTTTTTTTTAATAAAAAAGTCATCAGAATAAACTGCCGATTAAAAGAGTTTAATGAAGCGATTGGTAAATGCCAGTTTAAAAGAGAATGGGATAGACAAAGGGGTTGGCTGTTAAACTTTTTGAATGCTTTTACTGCAATTTAGTACCTCTCATTACTGCCGCAAGGCTCGCTTAGCTCTGGGTTACAAAAAGATAGCTTACCGAGTTGAAAATTTAACCCCTGGAGCACACGCCCTTAAGCTCAAGCCACTGACAGGGTTGACGACGCTGCCGGTATTGTTACCAGAAGTTGAAGGAACACCGGCAGCAATTGGAGACTCGACGCAAATTTTGAAGTTTCTGGACAGCTACTGTCCCGATCCGTCGCTTTCGTTAGGTGATCACCGGCAGCAAACAGAAGCGTTGATGTTGGAAGATTGGCTTGACGAAAGCATCGGCACAGCCACTCGCTTTGTTTATTACGATTTTCGAGCGGGTGCCGGCAAACAGATTGACCCCTCGTTATTTAGTCAGCTAGTAATTGGGGTGGTGCGCCGGCAGTATGGCATTAAGCCTGCATCTGTGCAGCTAGCTGCTGATCGCCTTGCCGGCGCAATGGAAGAACTCTCTAGTCGGTGGCAGAACAGTCCTTATTTAGTTGGGGATAAATTGAGTGTTGCAGATATCGCCGCCGCCGCGCTGCTAAGTCCCCTGGCGCTGATTCCCCAATACCGGCAAGATTATCCCTGGCTATTTGAGCGGATCGTCGAAATCCATCAAATCTGCGGCGAACCCCTGCCGCCTGGATTATAAAAGAAAAGGTAACGAGTGAAGGGACAACAATGAAGCGCATCCCATTACTTAAATTTGGTGCCGGTTTTGGTGTTTTGCTAGGGTTAACCCTGGGAAGCGTTGAGCCGGCATTTTCTTTGCCGCCGGCAGAAGAAATACCAGAAGAAATCTTACGGACAGAAATTTTTACGGAAGCACGTTCGCCGGTAGACGGCAAACCCCTGACGGCAGCTGAGTATGCGGAACTGAAAGCTCAGTTAGAAACTGGGCCGACACCCCGCTTAAGCTCTGAAGTTCGGCACGTCATTTTTCAGCTACGTGTTCGCAGACTGATTCGTACTATTATTCCGTTTAACATCGTGCCTTAGACAGGATTGTAGGGAGCGTTGCTCACGCCCCCTAAAACTTGCTACTCGGCACTTTTTTCTTGACTAAACGTGTAAATCTTTTGCAGTTCTAGATGCTCGCAGACAACGGAAGGCAACTGGTTGCGGGGAACGGGTTGACGATCTAATTGCACACCTAAACTGGTCAGGGGATCGCCACCGGCAGACACCAGAAATTCTAATTGCTGGATTTGCGGCCAGCCGGCGAGGGTGTCCAGGATCTGGGCCATCGCTTGCACGTAAGGGTGTCCGGGTTGCTCATACCAATCTGATGCCGCCAGTTCTGCTTGATCAAAGCCTAAATGGAACGTCAGCGCCGGCTCACCAAATAGGGCAATGGTGACAGGACGCGCTTCTTCTTGCAGCAACAGGTTATGAACATTGCCCAAATGCCGCAGTTTTTCCAACAGTTCATAACGTTCGGTGGCCGGCAGCGACTCATCTTGCCAGTGAATGGCGACTGTCACCAAATAAGTCTGCAACAGTAGATGCCCTAATTTTTCGGCTTTTGTGTTGAGATAGGTGCAGTTATAGGGGTTCGCTTCAATTAACAACGGCAGCCGGTCTACCACTTCCAAACCATAGCCCTTCAGGCCGGCAATTTTGCGCGGGTTGTTTGTAATCAAGCGGATTTTCTTCACGCCTAGATCGTTGAGCATTTGCGCCCCAACGCCGTAATTACGCAAGTCTGCGGGGAAACCGAGGCGTTCGTTCGCTTCCACCGTATCCAGCCCCATATCCTGCAATGAGTAGGCTTTCAATTTATTAACCAGCCCAATACCGCGTCCTTCTTGGCGCAGGTAGACGACAACACCGTTGCCGGCATTCTCAATCATTTTCAGCGCCGCTTGCAATTGCATCCGGCAGTCACAGCGCAGGGAACCCAAGGCATCGCCGGTGAGGCATTCGGAATGCACCCGCACCATTACGCCGGTGTCTTGAAACTCTGTGGGATCTCCTTTAACAATTGCGACGTGTTCGGTATTATCCAGCAGGTTGCGATAGGCGTAGATATGAAACTGACCGAATTCTGTCGGGAGAACTGCAACCGTCTCGCGGCGAATAAATCGGTCGTGTTGCAACCGATAACTAATTAAGTCGGCGATGCTAATGATTTTTAGCTGGTGGTGTTTTGCGTATTCCACTAACTCGGACAGCCGCGCCATCGAACCGTTAGGATTTTGGATTTCGCAAATCACACCGGCAGGATATAAGCCGGCCAGTCTGGACAAGTCTACAGCGGCTTCTGTGTGACCGGCCCGTTTTAATACGCCCCCGTCTTGCGCCCGTAGGGGAAAAATATGGCCCGGTCTTCGCAAATCTTCGGGCTTTGTGGCTGGGTTAATGGCCACTTGGATGGTGCGGGCGCGGTCTTCCGCTGAGATGCCGGTGGTCACGCCCAGGTTGGGTGCGGCGTCAATGCTGACGGTGAAAGCGGTTTGATCTTGCGCGGTGTTTTTGGTGACCATTAAGGGCAAATCCAATTCATCCAAGCGATCCCCGGTCATGGACAAACAGATTAAACCGCGTGCTTCCACCGCCATGAAATTAATCATGTCCGGCGTGGCAAATTGGGCGGCGCAGATTAAGTCGCCTTCGTTTTCCCGGTTTTCGTCATCGACTACCACGATCGACCTGCCGGCCTTCAGGTCTGCCAAGGCGGCGTCTATCGAGTCAAATTTCACAAATTGCGTTGAGGGATGTTGCGGCGATTCCACAGAGACGTTCCAGCCAATTAGTCGTAAAGTTTTCTATAGCCTAATCTTTTGATTGTAGCCCTTTTACCGGCTCTGTAAACATTCAACGCTTGTTTAACAGCTTTTTGGGGCTGGCGACCGGATGCTAGTTATTATATGGAATACTTTGTGTGTCGAAACGGGTAAACTTTTTGGGCCGGGGGTTTTTCCTGATTTTGACGGATATCGTTAAGCTTTTGAGCAACCCTTTTTTTCCAGCTTCTAATTGCCTGATTTCTCACATTAATTGTTTAGAGGCAATGTCAAAGCCGTCTAATAAATTGCTCTGTTAACTGTAGCCGGCCTACCGTCTAATATTCGGAAAGGCTATAAATAGCCCTTGCCGCCTGATGCTTATTTAAATGGTTGTGAGAGTTAGATTGCAGAAATCTGCCGGCTCACTTCTTCCCAAGGCGCTTTTTGGCTTAACTTGAATGCACTGTCCCTTCCCTACCACACTCAAGCAATTTTAATTGCTTACCTTCTTGGGAATAGACTTTTTTTATCTGATCAGGAGATGGGTTGGCTTTATGACGCTGGAGTTGCCGGCAATAAGTTTTTAATCTGAAATAAAAAGTATTTTGACATTTTTAAATTTTTAAATTTTACATTTTTCTCTTAACAAGCGCTGTAATTTCATTTTTTAATAATTTTTTTAAATTTACTTCAAAAAAAATCTTACAGATGTTGGCAATTTCCTAAAGTCACTTTAGGGAAAAGCAGATCCTTAAAAAAAAGAATATTTAACCCCAATCAATTTCCATCGGCTTTTATAGCACGCATAATACAAGCCACTTCTAACCGTAAAGAGCTTGTTTTTGATTCATTTATGGAATCTGGAACGATTGCTATTGCTGCGTTAATGCTATCACTTCTGGCCTTTGGCATTGAGCTTCGCCAAGACGACTGCGAGATTACCGTAACTGACTTGAGGATTTTTTACGATAAAAGCAAATTCAGACATTCCAATTATCTTTATTTTCAAACCGGCAATATTTGTAAATGTGATAATTTCAGACCTTGAGAGTGCTTGAGTGCAGCGTTTGCTCGCTTGTGGCTGCGGGTTGCTGTTACCCCAGCAAACTTGTTGGTGAAATCCTGTAAAAAAAGATACCTTTCTCCAAAGTTCCTTCAATCGTTCACTGAGTGATATCATTTTTTGTTGCGGTTGCATCCCCTAGGGGGGGAATTCTCACCCAAAAGTTATCAATTCTGTTGTGTAAAACGAACTGAACTGCTAATCTGAACATCTAAAATCTAAAATGGTAAGACACTCTTAGGGCTTTTCCTAAGTACACAATAATATTGAAGAATGCGGCATTTCTCATGCCGCGTTCAATGCCATCAATGCAGTTATGACGCACGCTGGCTAGTTCGGCTAATTGTTATGGGCACAGACACCTCGCTTGGCAAATGCTTTAAGCTCAGAATGTGATCTCACCCTAAAAAATAGGGGCGATAATAACTGGAAATCCTAAGACTTGAGTGTTAGTGTTTGACGTAGCAGAATCAAAAGGTTGTGTAAAACGCTCTTTAGAACTCAACCTGGTATAAAATTCAGCAAAAGCTAACCCCTCGTTTAGGAAAACGCTATAAGGAGAAAGGATTATGGATGATTTAGAACGGCTGCCGGTTGGTATTGTAGGCGCGTCAGGCTATGGGGGGGTGCAGTTGGTGAGGTTGCTGATGGATCACCCAAAACTTAAACTGGCTTATTTGGGAGGAGACAGCAGCGCCGGCAAATCTTTCTCCGATCTCTATCCCCATTTCGGTAATTTTGTGAACCAGGCGATCGAGTCGGTGGATGTAGAAACCATTGCGGAACGCTGTAAAGTAGTCTTTCTCTCCTTGCCAAATGGTTTGGCATGGAAAATGGCACCGGCACTTATCGAGAAGGGGTGCAAAGTTCTCGATCTTTCTGCTGACTACCGATTTTCTAATTTAGACACTTATACGACATGGTACGGCGGAGAACGTACCGATGGAGAAACTGCTGTCAACGCTGTGTACGGTTTACCTGAACTTTACCGGGAACGCATTAAAGAAGCTCAATTAGTCGGTTGTCCCGGTTGCTATCCCACTGCCAGTTTATTAGCGCTTTCACCACTGCTCAAGCAAGGATTAGTTTTGAGCGAAACTGTAATCATTGATGCCAAATCTGGCACCTCTGGCGGTGGGAGACAAGCGAAAACAAATATGTTGCTCGCTGAGGCTGATAATTCTTTAGGGGCTTATGGAGTGGCGCGTCACCGGCATACCCCAGAAATCGAACAAATTTGCAGCGATCTAGCCGGCCACGAAGTTTTGGTACAATTTACCCCTCACCTAATTCCAATGGTGCGCGGGATTTTGTCTACCGTCTACGCCACCCTACGTGATCCTGGGCTAGTGCGGGAAGATTTAATTACCATTTACACCGCTTTTTACCGATCTTCTCCTTGGGTGAAGATATTGCCCAATGGGGTTTATCCTCAAACCAAGTGGGCTGCCGGCACAAATCTGTGTTATATCGGCGTGGAAGTTGATCCCCGCACAGATCGGGTGATTGTTATGTCAGCGATTGATAATTTAATCAAAGGACAAGCCGGTCAAGCGCTGCAATGTCTTAACTTAATGATGGGCTGGGAAGAAACTCTGGGATTGCCCCAAATGGGTTTTTATCCGTAGCTTAGAGGACATAGCATTCGGGTGATAAATGTTTAGTTTATTCCCGATTATTATCCTCCGAATGCTATGCCTGTACGACTTTATGGTTAAAATCTTGCCGGTAAATTAAGCCGGCAACAACTGTTTCTCCTTGACCTCAACCGGCGCAGATAAGGCTTCTTCCAAATCTGCACAACCCAGCTTTTCCTCTAAAATCTTCATCACTTCCCGCCCAAAATCGTTGGGATTTTGCCGCCAAGCTTGCAGGCAAACTTCTCCAAAGAATGAGCCGAACGGTTCAGGATTCCAAAGCAATTTTCGAGCTGTCCACGGCATGATACTCATCGGATCGTAACCGGGTTTGAGAATATCCTTCTTAAAGGCATATTCTTCTAAATGGGTGTGGGGTTGCAAGCCGATAAAGAAAATGGCCGGCTCAACTTTATCCGCCCCAAAAATCCGCTCTAATTCCCGATGATAGGCAATCGTCTGGCGAATCGTTTCATAAGTTTCGTCTATCACGTTAAACGAATAGTTAACCGAAACCAAATCATTGAAACCGGCAGCTTTTAAATCGCGGCAGTTTTCTAATACGGTGCGGAGGTTGTAACCCATTCGCATTTTCCGAACCAGTTCTTGGGAACCGCTAGTGATGCCAATTTCAAAATAATTCATGCCGGTTTTTACCATCAAATCGCACAATTCGGGCGTTAAGTTATCCGCCCGAATGTAAGCTGCCCAGTGGATATCATCCATGCCGGCATCAATGATTTTTTGCAACAGTTCAACGGCATCATCAATAAATTTCCGCGCCGGAATAAACTGAGCATCTGTAAACCAAAAATTACGAATCCCGCGATCATAAAGCTGGCGGATTTCTGCCACCACTTCATCTGCTGGATTAATTCGCACCTGCTTGCCTTCAATTACTGTGTAAATGCAATAGCAGCAGTTATGAGGACAACCGCGCTTGGTTTGTACCCCAACATAAAAATCTTCGTCGTGAAGGTAATATTGAAATTCCGGCCATATTTTCTCGATATAGTCGTAATTACAGGCCGTTTTCTCAATATTAGTGGGTTGTTCGTGAATCATGCGATCACGCGGTTTGGTTTCTCCCACCACATAACAGCGTTCATCACTAATATCTCGATTGGCAAGCAGTTTTTCCAGCAGCGCTTCACCTTCACCGACTGAGATAATGGTTCCCGCCGGCAGACTGCGCCCCAGTTGTTCATAGAATACGCTCACCGCACCTCCACCGACAACCGCACGGGCATTTGAGTGGTATTTTTGAGCGCGTTGCAGTCCCCGCTTAATCAAGCCTTGGTTGCGCCACAGTTCAGTATAGTAAGCCGTGGTGATCCGCAGTCCTCCCAGTGCCCCCCGCAGCTTCACGAAAGGATTTTTGGCGTAGTAGAATTCAAAGGCATTCTGCAAAGGATTGCCGCCTCGTCCACCGACTGGGGCATAAATCTGAATATCTCGCCAAGAGAATACCAGCAGCGTTGGCTGAAATTCATCTACACAAGCATCTAACGCGCCGGCGAAATCTAAAGGCGGCACTGTTCCCAAGTCAAAAATGCGCTGTTCTGCTTCTGGAAACAGCTTGTGGACGTGATCAGCCAGATAAACAACCCCGATGGGAAAGATGGGATTGCAAGGCAGGCGGACGTAGAGGATGCGATTTTCCATACCGGCTTGGGGGTTAAGCATTTATGAAAGTTTTTTCATATAACTTTACTATAGTCGCAGTTGAAAGCCGCCTATCTTCAGATGGCGGATGAAAACTTTGTCGCGCTGAAAAGCGCCGCTCTTACAAAGCAATGAGCCGTTATGTAAGACTTTCTCTATAATAGCAATCGGAGGTGGTGCAACTGTTCAGTCTGACCTACGAATTTAAGCTCAAACCGACATCAGCCCAGATAGCTCTATTTGAAGACTGGCTGGAGCAGTGCCGTAGAGTCTACAACTATGCACTTGCTGAGCGCAAAGATTGGTATAAATCTCGTAGTTGTCGAATTAACGCTTGTTCACTTCACTCGGAATACATCATTGCAGCCGATGCGCCTCGACCCACCTATAGCCATCAATGTAAAGCATTAACGGCTTATCGACAAACTAGCCCAAACTTGCAAAGCGTTCACTCTCAAGTTTTGCAACAAACATTGCGGCGGCTGGAGAACGCCTTCGTGAGGATGTGGGAACTTCATCATGGATTTCCTCGCTTCAAGAAAGCCGGGGCAATGCGATCTTTTGTCTTTCCACAGCTAGGAGCTAATCCAATTCAGGGTAGCACCATCAAGCTACCAGTAATTGGTTGGGTAAAGTTCCGTCAGTCTCGCTCGATTCCCGATAGTGCCACTGTAAAGCAAGTGCAGATTGTCAGACGTGCGAGTGGTTGGTATGCCCTACTGACATTGCAATGGGATGTTCAAATTCCCGATGTCATACCACAGGGTGAAGCCATAGGAATTGATGTCGGGATTAGTCACTTGGTAGCCGTTTCCAACGGTCAGTTATTCCCAAATCCACGACCTTTTAAACAACTCGAAAGCAAGCTGAAATTGCTGCAACAGAGACTCAGTAGAAAGCAAGTGGGGAGCAACAATCGCAAAAAAGCGCAGTGCCAAGTGAGCAAGTTGCATGAACGCCTTGCCAACATTAGGAAAAACAACTGCTGGCTGTTAGCGCATCATCTTTGTGATGGGGCGGGAACCATATTTGTAGAAGACTTAAACCTTAAAGGTTTAGCACGAGGTTTCTTGAGTAAGCATTGCTTAGATGCCGGCTGGGGTCAATTCTTGCAAATCTTGGAACAGTGCTGCTTTAAGCGTGGGGTGTTTTTCTTGAAAGTTGACAGCAAAAAGACCAGCCAGATATGCCCTAACTGCCTCGTCTTGACAGGGAAGAAGGAATTGTCTGAGCGAGTCCATTCATGCCAAGATTGCGGCTACACAACGGATAGAGATGTTGCAGCCGCTCAAGTGGTTCTCCTCAGAGGACTTGCAGCCGTGGGGCACACGGTCAAGATGCTTTCAGAGGGTAAAGCGGTTGCGCTCCCGGTGATGAAAGAATTCCCGTCACTTTAGTGCGGGGAGTGTCAAAATACCACTTACTGTCCCCTTATGTGGGCGAATCACTGTCCAGACGGGGATCGCTAAGTTCTTGTCAACCGGCTTCGCTGGAAACTGGCTGCCGGTGGGGATTTTCTCTAGCTCACACACAGTTCATAACTGATAGCTACATATTCTATCAAATATGTCAAGATAAATGAGTCTAAAGACAATATAAAGTTCTTCTTCCAAAAGGAAGAAATCCTTCGATACAGTTCAGTTGGTAGTCGCGTTTACAACTCACGGGGATCGCGCAGTGTTAATGTTTGAAAGTAAGCCGCTGTGGTGCAAAACCCTTCAGTCGTTATGGCACAAATTCTCGACCCTATTCCTTCAGGCCAAGTCGGCCACATTCTTTGCTGCTATGTCAATGCTACCAGCAAGATTCAAATAGCCCGAATCACAAATATTTCCAACTGGTACTTTGAGCGAGTTGTCTTTCCCGGACAGCGTTTAGTGTTTGAATCTTTTCCTGAAGCAGTATTAGAAATTCATACAGGTATGATGGCGAGTGCCATTCTATCCGATAAGATACCATGTAATCGCTTGTGTATACGTGAAAATACTGATGTTGTTGCCGAAAATACTCAGGAACCAAAAGCAACTGAAAAAAAGTTTTCACCCAGCCTCGAATCTCCCAATAAAGCTAGAGGGGCTGCAAAACCTTTAATCGCTGCTGCTTTAACTTCAGTGGATTAAAATTCAATTTTTATATTCCCCGCGAGGGCTGACTCGCTCGCTCATGACTTGCTATGATGCGAGGGCTGATTTGATGGGTGTACCTCTTTGAACCTGCCTTCCTTTATCTGGTTGTGGAAAATAGCTGCTTGGTCTATGGGATTTTCCCTACTCGCCTATTTGCTGCTTGCCATGACCGGCACTTGGATGTTTCAGGCGCGGCAAACTCGGCACCGACGTCCGCGTTGGCTGCGATCTGGGCATTACATCATTGGTGGCATCATGGTGGCTTTGGTGCTTTTACTACTAGGGATTGGCCTTGTCGGCACTCTAGGGTATTATGGCACCCTGAACCACTCAGCTCACTTTGGAGCCGGTTTAACGGTAGTGGGTTTAGTTTTAATATCTGCCTGGAGCGCAACACAAATTAGCCCAGGGCGTCCTTGGGCTAGAACCGTTCACATCAGCGCAAATGCAGTTCTGTTTATTGCTTTTGCGTGGGTTACATGGACAGGCTGGATTGTGGTGCAAAAATATTTACCTTAATGGAAATTGGGTGTGAAGAATGAGTCATTGGGATTTTTTCCAGGATATCAACCTCACGCCCAATTTTTAATAGAATAAATGAACAGTCAATCATGAACAGCGAACAATCTCAGCCGGCAATCTTCCGCATTTCTCCCTTAATTCGGCTGACTCTTTTAAGTTTATATATTGCCCTGACAATTCCCTTACCGTTTTTATCTCAACTCACAGGTGCACCCGTCCCGCCGGCACTTTTGTGGGTGGCGCTGGGGTTCGGCGGCATTGTTTTATCTGGTGCCTTAAGCGAGCGCGTAATCTTAGATGAGCAAGGCATTCAAGTAACTTATCCTGCTTGGGTTCCTAAGATTTTTCGCAAAGGTTGGTCATTACCCTGGGCAGACGTACAGGCACTAAAACCGCGAACAACCGGCCAAGGTGGATTGGTTTACTATTTCTTGAGTAAATCAGGTCAAGGCTATTTATTGCCGGCCCGTGTTGTGGGATTTGCTAAATTAGTGCAGTTAGTCGAAGCAAAAACCGGCATTGATACAAAAGATGTTCGTCCCTTAGCGCAGCCTTGGATGTATTTAATTTTGTTAGGATTTACATTGCTGCTGCTGTTAGTAGATATCTGGACAATTTGGACAGCACAAACCCAGATACATTGATAAATTTTAAGGCTTGGAAAGTTACTTTAAAACTCTCTCTCACCCTCTGATCACCCCAACCCTTCATGGTATCAACTGTCCCAAGCGCCCAATTGCGGCTTGATCAAGTCAGCGTGACTGCTTCAGTGGGTTTGCACTATTTGCTCAAGGATATTTCCTTTGAAATTAAAACCGGCGAACGAGTAGCGCTTGTTGGGCCATCCGGGGCCGGGAAAACCACCTTGTTACGGCTTCTCAACCGGCTCAGCGAACCCACTCAGGGAGCGATTTATCTGGAAGATCGAGCTTACCGGCAAATCCCTACAATCGAGTTGCGCCGGCAGGTGACGCTGGTTCTGCAAGAGTCTAAACTTTTAGGGATGCCGGTGCGAGATGCCCTAGCCTATCCCTTGAAGTTGCAAGGCATGAGTGCACAAGCGATTACCGAACGCATCTTAACGTGGGTTGAGCGCCTGCATATTCCCAATGAGTGGTTGGGGCGCACAGAAGTGCAGCTATCCGCAGGGCAGCGACAGATCGTTGCCATCGCTAGGGCGCTGACGCTGCAACCAAAAATTTTATTATTGGATGAGCCAACTTCCGCCCTGGATGCCGGCAGGGGGGCAAATTTGATCACGACTCTTACTGAACTGGCGGAAGCCACGCAAACAACAATTTTAATGGCCAATCACCAACTGGATTTGGCCAAAGAATTTTGCACTCGTACCCTCTATCTCCAGCAGGGGGAACTCATTAAAGATATGCCGGCGCAGGAAATCGACTGGGTTCAACTGCGCCAAACCCTTATCCAAGCAGAAGCCAAAGAAGCTCAAGAGTGGAGTTAATCATCGAAGGGCTAGCCCTTAGCCCCAACCACCTGCCAAGCCAATTTTGCGGCACCGGCAATACCGGCTTGGTTGCCTAATTGGGCGGTTAATAGCTGTAAACCTGGACGGCACACCGGCAGCACTCGCCGCTCAATTTCTGCTAAGGTTGCCGGCAGGAAAAATTCCGCACTGGCACAGATGCCGCCGCCAATAATAATCGCTTCTGGGGTGAGCACGTAGATGAGGCTGGCTAAACCGGCACCCAGTTGGTGTCCGTAAGTTTCCCAAAACTGTAATGCTTGCCGGTTGCCAGCTTTTGCCATGTGGCCAAGTTCTTCCGGTTCTTGCCCTGTGCGCCGACGAATGGCTTGAACTGAAACAAATTGCTCTAAAGAACCTCGGTTGCCGCTGTGGCATTCTGGGCCGTAAAGGTCTAGGGTAATTAAACCCAATTCTCCTGCAGCGCCGGTGCGGCCCATAAATAGCTCACCATTGAGGATAATGGCACCGCCAACGCCGGTGCCTAAAGTCAGGACGATGAGGTTGTCAAACTGACGACCGGCACCTAACCACGCTTCTCCCAAACCGGCACAGTTGGCGTCATTGGCTAAAATCGTCGGTTTGCCGGTTTTGTCTTCTAACCAGTCGGCTAAGGGGACATCTTCCCAGCCGGCTAAGTTAATTGCGACTTTGGCCACGCGAGAGCCGGTATCGACTGGGCCAGGTGTGCCAACGCCGATGGCCACGCATTTGCCGTCTGGATCTAGTTGCTCAATTGCGTCCACCATGACGCCTAAAACGGCTGCCGGTGTTGCCGGTTGGGGTGTTTCCACGCTTAAGGAATGATGGCATTTACCATCTGGGCTAAAACGCCCCAGTTTAATGGCTGTGCCCCCTAAATCTATGCCCATGACTTCTGGGCTGATGCCCTTTTCTATTACAATGCCGGCGTCTGCGCTCATAAGTGCAACCTGTAATTGCTTTTGCCTTATTGTACGATTTTAGATTTTAGATTTATCTGGTTTTTTGATACGTTTGTTTTTTTAACCGCAGATGATAGCGCAGCGTGCCGCCGGCATACACAGATGGGTTTAGGGTGGGTGGCAGAGATTTTGGAATTAAGATTTTTTAACCGCAGATAAACGCAGATAAACGCAGATGGGTGTAGGGTTGGTTGCTGAGGTTTGGGTTTTTTGATTAAACGCAGATGAGGTTTAGGGTTGGCTGCCTTGAAGGCATTTTTTGTGTTTGAAGGAGTTTATTTAATCGGCAATCGTGAATGTTTTCAAGAATGTTTGAAATTCTTGTTCGGCTTTGCGGTAATTGTCTGATTTAATATCTAGTTCAGGTTTCGTGATTTCTTTGTCTTGATATTGTTTTTGTGCAAGTTCAAATTCTAGTTTTTTGAGTTGATAGTTTTGTTTGATCAGGGTTCCTTCAACTGAGCCAAGCCAATTGTAAAATCCCAAGGTTTGCGTTTCTGGATCTGTGTTTTTTACTTGGGAAATTGCAGATTTTCCCAGTTTTGCTTTACTGGTATCTGTTAACTGTCTAAAGCTTTCTAGTGCTTCCTTAATTTGTTGAGTTCTCGTTAAGGAATTTTCAAATGTAAATCTTTGATTGAGCGTATCATCAATTAATTCGTCTGGATGAACCGGCTGCGGGGCTGGGTTTGAAGAGGAATTGGCGGTGCCGGTGTTGGAATTGGGGCTGATTTGCAAGCGAGTCTGCTGTTCTTTAACAGACCATAACATCCCGGCAACTGCGACAGGAACCAAAGCTAAAAAAATAGCTGCTTTTAGAAGAGATCGGTTAATTTGCATTGACGGATTCCTAAGAAATTATCACTCTGACGGCTAAATAGAGATACAACAGCCGGTGTGATATTTCCGGGGTAGGGCTAGAGGTTAACGCAGCCATGCCCCATGCCCCATGCCCCATGCCCCATGCCCTATTTAATTTTGTTTGCCTTAACTTTGCTGCCGCAATTTAGGATTGACGAACTCGTTCAACCCTTCACCGACTAGAGACAACCCGACAACCATTAGTGTCATTGCTAAACCGGGAAATAAAGCCGTCCACCAAATGCCGGTGGGAAGTGCTTCTAGCGCCTGCCGCAAATCGTGTCCCCACTCTGCTGTTTCTTCGGGTAAACCTAAACCGAGAAATCCTAAGCCTCCTAATGTCAGAATGGCATCAGCAGCGTTGAGGGTGAATAACACCGGCACGCTTTGAATGACGTTAAGAAATAAGTAACGTGTGAGAACTGTCCAGGTAGATGCGCCCATTGCTTGGGCGGCTTCAATAAACAGTTCGGTTCTAACACTGTGGGTGTGATTTCTGACAACGCGATAGTATTGGGGAATGTAAGAAATACTCAAGGCAATCGCCGCATTTAATACTCCACGCCCGACAACAAACGCCAGGGTAATTGACAGCAACAATCCGGGTAAGGTGTAAATTGTATCCATAAAAAATAGCAACACCCGATCCACTTTTCCCCCTAAATAACCGCTGACTAAGCCGAGGGGGACGCCAATAATTAAACTGAGTGCTGTTGCCAAAATCACGACTTGCCACGCGGCTTGGCTACCGAATAAGGTGCGCGAAAACACATCATAACCTTGCCGGCTGGTGCCAAACCAATGGCTGGGAGAGGGAGGTTCGTGGATCGGGTTACTGAGGAATTCTGTGGGGTTTTGTAGCCAGCCCCAACTTTGGAAAGCCGGTGCTAAGAGGGCAATAAAGACAAATAGAAGTGTCAGCACAATACCCACCCCCATCATTTGCATCGAAAGGCTGGATTGACCGGCACGACGCAAGAATTGAGGCAGGGGCAGTCTGTTAGGAGCCATCTAGATATTCACTCTCAGCAAGATACGCTGCTTATTTTGACAGAATTCTGAATCAGTATTCAGTAAGACTTTGGCAACAATTTTTCTTTGCCTTTCCCCTTTACCCCGTCACCCTCTCAATTAAGGAGACGGCTGAGGAGGCGTTTGAGGTGTTGCCGGCGGACTGGTGGGTGATGGACTGGGTTGTGTCTGTTGTTTGGGCGGAGTGCTTTGAGGCTTTGGAGAGGGGAGAACTTTGGCAGGACTGGGCAATGGGTTTGGTTTGCCTTGCTGTTTCAGCATCACAAAGACATCGTAGCGAGTGCTGCGCGCGTCGCTAATGGCTGCGGTTAGCCCAACGCTGCGAATCGCATTCACCACGGCTTGCTGCGCCGCCGGCAGTTCTGGAAAGAAAAATTGCTTCGTATTGACTAGGCGGTCAACATCAATGAAAAAGTTGCCGGTGGTGGATTCAAGTTCTGTGGGAACAGCTTTTTGGAATTGTTCAGAAACTGCCAGTGGAGTTGGCGGCTTCGGAACGATGCCACCGGCAACCGGCGCAAACATTGTCAAGAAAGCAACATTGCCATTTAACCAACCGTGAGTGAGTGTCAAGGCACCATATTCGGAAGTCCAATTGACGACCGACTGATTGCCAATTTTCGCTTCTTCGACCTTGTATTTGTATCGATCACTCATCACCCGATCCAGCTGTTTGAGGGCTTTCTCTGCGGCGCGGCGGTCGCTAGAGCGCACCATAAAGACTAGCCCTGCGGGAAACTGTGTCACCGTTCCTTGAGCTGCGGGAATCAGGGAAAATGAAAATTCCCCTGCCATCCATGCCAGCAAGTCTTTTTCTAAATTCAAGCCGGTGTTTGATGTAATGGCTTTTTGCAGCCATTGCGGATCGAAGGGCGTCAGGGGGTTGGCTTGAGAACCTTCGGTGTAATCTTGCCACATCCGCTGCAAATTGCTGCCCGACGCCATCATTAAGGTGTCCGCCGGCAGCCGGCTGAGCATTCCTTGGGCTTTATTTTCTACGGCTTGCTTTTTCTCACTATCCGGTTTTAGCCAAGAAACCGCTTTAAAATTGATGCCTTCAGGTTGCAGGTTAACCGTTGTGGCGATTCCCTGATTTTGTTGCAGTTGCGCCCTTGCTTGCGGGGGAATGGTTCGCACAGAATGAATGGCGGCAACATCCGCAGCCGCCGGCACATTGATATAAACTCTGGCAAATGGCCCAGATGTCTCGATTTGATTTAACGCTTCACCGTATCCAGGGGTTTTGGCGAGGGAAGGGCCGCCTTTATAGGTGTCAATTGCCAGTTCTGTTGCTCTTGGGTTGGTGGTGACGACTAAAAACCGATCATCAAGGATTGCGGCTGAGTATCTTTGAGCCGGTGCGCCTTGTATTTCCCTTATTTTGACGTTGTTGTAAGTGCGCTCAACCCACTGACCTTGTGGCAGCGGTTTGGGCTTCTCTAACAGTTGTTTTGCCCTTCCTGCGTTGTTAATCGGCAGCACGATCATCAGGGCATTTTCGATAGAGGCGGCGGCATTGGGGGCAGGAGTGGTGGCTGAGGCAACAAGTTGAGGCGATAACCAAGCTATCATGACCTCTCGCCCGACCCAAGGCTGGATATCTTTCTCATAGTTGTAGCCATTGACGCTCAACAGGTTATCGCGCCACTGGGTCAGTTGTCCATCAAGAAGTGCTCGGCTTTCCGGGGTGCCGTACTGGCGTAACTGCTGCCACTGACCGCTATTGGTATTCAGGGAAACGGCGGCAAATGCGTCTTGGGGGACGACGGTGGAACCGATAGGGGTGTCTCCTAAAGGGGTTTTTTGAACCAATGCCCAATAAGCTGCGATCCCGCCACCAATTAGCAAAACGGCAGCCCCCACCGTCAGCAGGCGGGCAGAGTTCGGTTTCTCAAATGCAGTTTTTATTTTGTCAATCATAGAGTCAGAAATGGTCGCTCAGACAGGGTAGCCGGTGCAATTGTCAATTTACCAGGGTCTGCGGAATTGATGGCGATCAATCTTGTCCGGTTCCAACCCTTAATAGAGTTGGTTCAATAAACGCTGCCAGGGAGAAGATAAGAGGTGTGCGGTGTTGACTTCAACACCGCTTTTCAACGAACCACTCAGCACTGGGCACTGGGCATTGGGCACTGGGCACTGGGCACTGGGCACTCAGAACTCAGCACTCAGGACTCAGCACTCAGAACTCAGGACTGAGAACTCAGAACTCAGAACTCAGCACTCAACACCCAGCACTCAAAACTGACAGAGGACGATACAATGTATCCCGCTGCCGGTCAGGACGGCCCAAGGAGTGGATCGCTGCCTGTAAGGCTTCTACTGTCTGACAACTGCCGCCTTGGGCACCGGCCATTGTGGTAATGTGTTCTTCCATTAAGGTGCCGCCAATGTCGTTACAACCCCATTTAAGGGCTTCTGTTGCGCCGGCAAGACCGAGTTTAACCCAGCTAGGTTGATGGTTGGCTATCCAATTTCCTAAAAAGATTCTAGACACGGCTGTGAGTAAGAGGGTGTCGGCAAGAACCGGCTGATCGCGTCCCACCCGCCGCCGCAAAGGTGCCGGTGCCATTTCTCCGACAAAAGGCAGGAGAATAAATTCTGTAATGCGAACGGGATATTGCCGATCAATGGCGGTTTGCTGAAGTAGACGCAATTTTTCTAAATGGCTAATTTGCTCCTCTGGCGTTTCAATATGTCCGCACAGCATGGTGCTTGTTGTCGGCAAACCTAGGCGGTGAGCAGTTTCTACAATTTCTAGCCAGGTGTTGCTATCGAGTTTTTCCGGGCAGATAATGCGCCGCACCCGATCCTCCAGCACTTCTGCGGCGGTTCCCGGCATTGAACCAACACCGGCATCCCGCAGCGCTGCTATGACATCGGCATAACTGAGTCCGTCTTCTCTGGCAATGAATTGCACTTCTTGGGGAGAGAAGGCGTGCAAATGCAGATGGGGAAATTCATCTTTGATTATTTTCACCAATTGCCGGTAAAACGACAAAGAGGAACCGGCAACCTTTGCTTGCGGGTTTAATCCCCCTTGCATACAAATTTCTGTGGCATCCTGTCGCACTGCATCTGTCGCTTTTTCGAGGATTTTGCCGGCATCCAGCCAAAACGCGCCTTCCTCTGCGTCATCGCGGCGAAAGGCGCAGAAGCTACAGTGTTGTTCGCAGATATTTGTAAAGTTAATATTGCGGTTGATGATGTAGGTGACAGCTTCACCGGCTTGTCTGCGCCGGAGTTCGTCGGCGGTTTGGCGAATGGCTGCAATGGCTGCCGGTTCTGTTTGTTTCAGGAGTGCGACTGCTTCTTCGGAGGAAATATCGGTGCCGGTTAAGGCACGGTTTAGAATTGCATCAACAGTTTGAGTTTTCACAGCGTTTTAGAAAATAGCCAGTGATTTCTTTTATTTTGGCAGGCTATTCTGTGGGTGAGACCTGGATTAGGAAATTAGGAAATTTAGAAGTCGTTCTAACTTATTAGAATAAAACGTTTTTGTTCCTATGCTCAGTCAAACGTTGCCGCAAAATTATCAGCGTCTCAGTAAACTGCTGCCGGCATTTAAGGGATGGGCAATTTTTACGATTGTTGCCTATCATTTGTGGGGCTATTCTAAAGGCTGGTTACTATTCTCTCAGGTTTATGCTGCATTTTCAAGGGGCGGTGTCAATGGGTTATTTGAGGCAAGTTTAAATATTTTTTGTCTACTAGGAGAGTACGGCGTTCATATTTTTATTAGTGCCAGTGGTTTTGGCTTAGCGGCTTCTTGGTGGCGAGGGGGAAAAGCTGCCGGCAACACGTTTCGCCTCTTTGATATTTTAAAATTTTGGCAACGAAGACTTTGGCGATTATTTCCGCTTTATTGGTTGGCGCATGGTTTGGCGCTGATTTTGGCGTGGGTACAGCCGGCTTGGGTTCCGTTTGGGCGGGAGGTATTAAATCGAGGGGTATTTGATACGATTTTGGCAAGTTTTGCGAGTTTCACGACTTTGCGGAATTTTAGTTTAGATTACTATTTTTTTCTAAATGCGGCTTGGTGGTACGTGGGGCTAGCGGTTCAATTTTATTTAATTTTTCCAATACTGGTGTGGTTTGGGAAACGTTGGGGATGGTCAATTTTACTTCTGGTTTCTCTGTTAATTACTTTATTATATCGAGGAATTATTGTAAGTTTTCCTTTGGATGAAATGACGACAGATATTTTGTTGCGCGGCGCTTTTTTTCCGACGCGCCTATTTGGATTTGTCTTTGGAATTGTGCTTGCGATTAGCCTTTTAGAACCGGCAGCGAAAGATTTTAAGGGGGTATGCCGGTGGAGTCAAAAATTATTGCTTGAAAAACGTTGGATTTGGCTAACTGCGCTAATGTGGGTTGTGGGTGTGGGTTTTGATTGGGCTTCCTCTGAAGGTTGGATGATCCTAAGAATTCCCGCAGATAGCTTAATAGGTGTTGGAGAATTTTGCTTATTGTTTCAAACGATGAGTGTAATTCCGTGGGGGAAAGCCGGTTTAGCAACGCTTGGAAACCTTTCCTATGGCATTTATCTCTCCCACATGAACTTTATGGTGGCGCTGTGGGCAATTTTAACACCCCAACTCACGTTTTACTGGTTACGGTTTTTTATCGTCTTAGCAATTACCTGCTGTTTGGGAGGATTATTTGATTATAGTTACCGATTGCTTAGCCAAAAAAATCCGATAAAAACCAGCAGCTAAATTTAACTTTAAAACCGTGATGAATCAAAGCCGTATTGTAAATAAGCAGCCGTTTCGCTTGTCACTAGAACATTTACTCATCGCAGCGATTGCCATTGGGATTATGCTGCGCTTGATTAATTTAGGAACTCGTGAATTTTGGTATGACGAAATTCTATCTTTATTACTATCCACCGGCAAAAAACTTGCTTATCAATCTCCAGAAGATACGCCGGTTATTTTAGCGAACTATACTTTTTTATTAAAGTTGCCGGCAGAAACCACAATTCAAGACACCCTGAAAACCCTCATCAGCCTGCTAAGAGGATTAGTTGGCGGAGAACCTCACCCACCCCTATTTTTCCTCAGTCAGCATTTTTGGTTACGCCTTTTTGGAAACAGTGAAATCGCTATGCGTAGCCTGAATGCTTTGTTAAGTATCGCCGCAGTTGGATGCACTTATGGATTGGGAAAAACGATTTTAGGGCATCGCGGCGGACTTTTACTCGCTGCGCTTTTAGCAACCAATCCCTTTTATTTATTTCACTCGCTAAATGTGCGAATGTATGCACCACTTGTTTTGTGGATCGCCCTTAGCACATGGGCATTACTTCAACGAATTAAAATTCTACTTAATCAAAAATCCTATAATTCCGGAATGCCGGCAAAAAAAATCCCTATATTTTTCTGGGATATCCTGTTAATCGCCTCAGTCACAGCAGGAATCCTGACATTTTATTTATATATTTACTGGATCATTACTTTAGCAATCATCGCAATTTATTTAGATAGATGCCGGTGGTGGCAACACGCATTCCGTTTAGCAGCCGGCATCCTATTATCCCTCCCCTGGATACTTTGGGGCACCCGCCAGCAACTCCGTAATGCCGACTTTCAGCGGTTTAACGCACCGGCAGGATTGATTGCCGGCATCGTACAGCATTTTCAGGATGTCGCCCAAACCTTGGGAACTCACCTACTCTTGGGAGACTGGGTAACAAGTTTGCCGCCGGCAAGCCGCCTGATTGCGGGAGTGGGGGTAATGGGTGTGCTTGCTGCGGTGATCGCCAGTCTATGGCGTCAGCCAAGGCAGGAGAGGGGGAAAATTCCTGCTGTTCAACTTTCACTATTATTAAGCTTGCTGCCGCTATTGCTGGCGCTGGCAGTGGATATCGTCACCGGCAAGTTTACCGTAGGTTTTGGCTGGGGACGCAGTATGATTTGGATTTTACCAGGCTGCTTGCTGTTGCTGGCTGTGTGGGTGGAAAAGGCTGCCTCACATTGGTGCAAACCGGCAGTGGCAGTGTTATTGCTGTTGTATTTGAGTGTCAGTATTGGCGATTATAGTTTGCGGCAGCGCTGGGTTTTCCATAAAATTGCCGATGTTATCGCACAGCAACCAACTACACCCACCTTAATTGCGATGGACTCTCAAGCTTGGGGTCATGTGATGCGTTTGGCTTATTATATTTCGCCGGCATTGCCGGTGAATCTACTAGCGCAAGAATCTACCCAGTTGGCAAATGCATTAGAAAAGTTTCTCAAGTCTGACGGTTCGCGATATTCTCGTATTGTCTGGTTAGAAAGTGCGATGCCGGTATGGTCGAAGCCGGCAACTGAGGCTGAAAGACAGCAAGTTCAACAGGTGTTAAACAGCCGGTTTCAACTGATTCAGCAGCAGTCTCTATCCGGCACGATGGATCTCGATGAATTTAAACTCAGTCTTTACACTCGTTCTGCTGATCGTTAACCCTTGTTAAATGATATCATCTTTGGTTAATTGCTTTTTCTGAAATTAATTTTCTCTTTTCTAAAATTCGAGAAACCTTTAAACTTCCTAGGTTTTCTATTGAGCGACGATCTAAAATTTAAAATGTAAAATCGACATGAGTGCTAGCCAATATAAGCCTCTTTTACCAATGCCGGCAGGATCTTTAGAAGTTCCTCAAATGGCACCAAGGCTCACTGACAACAGCGAGTCTTATTCTCAGGCACTCAGCGAACAACCGATTTATTTTTCTCTGGTGGTTCCAACTTATAACGAAGGGAGAAATATTCAGGAAATAATTCAGCAATTGAGCCAGTTACTCGATCAGGTCATTCCCAATAATTATGAACTCATTGTCGTAGATGACGATAGCCCGGATTTTACTTGGAAATTGGCTCAAGCATTGATGCCTGAATATCCTCAATTGCGAGTGATGCGGCGTCAGCAAGAACGGGGACTTTGTACCGCAGTGATTCGCGGTTGGCAAGCGGCAAGAGGAGAGGTTTTAGGGGTGATTGATGCCGATCTCCAACACCCGCCCCAAGTGCTATTAAAACTATTAGCAGAAATTGAGCGCGGCGCGGATTTGGCTGTCGCTAGCCGTCATGTGGAAGGCGGCGGCGTGAGTGATTGGAGTTTAATGCGCCGGTTTTTATCTCGCGGTGCTCAATTGTTGGGTTTAATTTTGCTGCCAGAGGTGATTAGTCGAGTGTCAGATCCGATGACCGGCTATTTTTTAGTTCGCCGTGATGTGATTGCCGGCAAGGTAATGAACCCACTCGGTTATAAGATTTTGATTGAGGTTTTAGGACGCGGAAAGATTCGCTGGATTGCTGAAGTTGGCTATGTCTTTCAAGAACGCCAAGAAGGAGAAAGTAAGGTAACATGGAAACAATATTTGGAGTATCTCCAACACCTGCTACGGTTGCGCTTTTCTTTGTGGCCGGTTGAGCGATTTCTGCGTTTTGCTATCGTGGGATTGAGTGGGGTGTTTGTGGATATGGGTGTGCTTTATTTGCTGCACGATCCCAGCACTTTTAATTTGCCTCTGACTCGCAGTAAAATTCTAGCGGCAGAAGTGGCAATTATTAACAATTTTTTATGGAATGATCGTTGGACTTTTGGAGATGTTTCTAGCCAGCAGCAGGGAAATCGGCAACGCTTGAAACGATTGTTAAAATTTAATTTGATTTGTTTGGGAGGGCTAATTTTAAATGTGATGTTTTTGAATTTCTTATTTAATATATTGAAAGTTAATGAGTATTTAGCAAATTTGATAGCCATTGGATTGGTGACTTGCTGGAATTTCTGGATTAATTTAAAGCTGAGTTGGCGGGTGACGGAAGTTGAGAAGAAATAGGATTTTAGGCAATTTATTTTTTCTATAACCGCAAATGATATAGCCTTAGTCTGTGATTGGTTAAGGATCATTACCCTGAAAATCCTGTAGTACGGGAATCTGGCCCACTAGAAATATTAAAACCGATTTATAATTGCTATAAATAGGGATGTAGGTTTGATGTTAGTTAGCAGTAAGTATAATTAAAATTTAGAAATCAGGATTTTAAGATAAATTTAATGAAGGATGAAGGCGGAAAGCAAAGAGGAAAAAGTATTTTTACTTTTCACGGTTCCTCTTTATATTTTCAAGGATTGTTGCTTTTAGTGTGGGTGGCTGCCGGCACCGGCTTACGTTTTACCCAACTAGATAAAAAGTCTCCTTGGACGGATGAATTTTCTACAATGGTGTTTAGTTTGGGGAACAGTTTTCGCACGGTTCCTCTCGATCAAGCGATTCCATTAAATGTTTTACTCGAACCTCTGCAGCCGGCATTTACAAATACAGGTTTAATTACTTCGGCAGAAAACGTCATTCATCACTTACTGGGTGAAAGTAATCATCCGCCGGTTTATTTTATATTGGCTAACTTGTGGATGCATTTATTTCCCCCTGCCGGCGAGTATGTCTCACTGTGGGTAGCGCGATCTCTACCGGCACTTTTGGGTGTTCTCTCAATTCCGGCGATATATGGGTTTAGCCGGCTAACTTTTCGTTCCCGGCTGATAGCGCAACTATCAGCAGCCGTGATGGCAATTTCTCCATACGGCATTTATTTGGCACAAGAAGCCCGTCACTATACCTTGGCTATTTTACTGGTGATTGCTTCCCTCAGTTGCCTAATCGTTGCGGTACGGTGCATTGATCAACACAGATCAATGCCGGTTTGGGTGGCACTTATTTGGGTTGCCGTTAACAGTTTAGGCATTGCCGTTCATTACTTTTTCAGCTTCACGCTTTGCGCTGAAGGAATCGTTTTGCTGGCGCTTATTTTGCATCAAAATCGCGAGAAGATTCGCATTGCTAAGGCAGCTCAAGAAAATAATTCGCCGCCTCTCTTTCTCCCCCTCAAAACCCTTTTTGCCGTTGCCGCCGGCACTTTAGCCGGCTGTTTAGTTTGGCTGCCGGTGTGGCAAAGTAGCTCAGATGACGGCGGGCTGACAGAATGGATTTATAGTGGTGCTCGCGTGGGATTAGCCTGGATTAGCCCGCTATTTCAAGCCCTGGCTGCTTGGGTGACGATGCTGCTTTTGCTGCCGGTGGAGTCGCCGGTATTGTCGGTAGCGGTTGTCTCTGGGGCGGCGATGCTAATGTTCATATTTTGGGCGTCACCCATATTATGGCGGGGTTTTAAAAACCAATTCACAATGCCGGCAAACCGCACAGTCACCGCTGTTTTGGCTGGGCTTATCTTAAGTGTAATTGCCCTATTTTTTATCATGACTTACGGCTTCGGCATCGATCTG
This sequence comes from Microcoleus sp. FACHB-68, assembly GCF_014695715.1. Lineage (NCBI taxonomy): Bacteria > Bacillati > Cyanobacteriota > Cyanophyceae > Oscillatoriales > Microcoleaceae > Microcoleus > Microcoleus sp. FACHB-68. The sequence goes on along the minus strand of NZ_JACJOT010000008.1, from coordinate 843,270 downwards.
ACTCGCGGTGCTCGATATCATTTCGTTTACTTCCCTGCCGTGATCGCTTTGCTAGGCGCAAGTTTAGGGGCTTGCTGGGAAACTTCTCAGCCTAGGAGTGGGGGAGAGGGAGAAATACGGCAATCTTCAATTCCCCTATCTTTCAGTTGGCGCAGCGTTGCCTCATTTAAAATCCTTGCCGGTGGAAAAATAGCCGTTGTGCTGATTTTGCTGGTGGGATTTTTAAGCGGGTTAACGGTGGCAATAAATTTAGGATATCAAAAATATTATAGACCCGATCTGTTGGTTCCAATTATTGAACAAGCTTCTCAAGATTACAAAACAAAATTTGAGTCTACTATTAGCCAAGCAAAAACAAATACAAAAACCGCAGTATTAATTGCAACCACACACCAAAACCATGTGCAAATTGGTGAAATGATGGGACTAGCTTGGGAATTCAAACGTCTTACCGGCTTAAATGACCAGGCGAATATCCAATTTCTTTTGGCGCATCAAAAAAACCCTGCTTGTGAGGGTGAAATCTGTCCAGCAGCTAAAACGCTTCAAAAAACACTAGAAACTTCCTCTTTTGCGGATTTGTGGTTGGTGAATTTCAAAGTGCCGGCAAACTTAAATCCCCAAAATTGCACTTTAGATGAGCGCAAACTGCCGCTAGTAGATGGCTATAACTACCAGCTTTATCACTGTCGGTCTAATAAATTTTAAATTAATTGTTTGATTAACTTATGCTTCAAATACGTTTTAATTAACTCTCAAACTCAGCACTCTTTAACCCAGTTTCTTCCGGAAGCAGCGTCTACAGTGCAGTTTAATTAGTGATTAGATAGTATGAAAACAAGCGTGACTTCCCACACCGGCTTCTCGTTTATAGGAAATTCGATAGCCAACCATCCCAGCCAAAAAATGCCACCTGAACAAGTAAACACGCATCTATCTCATTTGGCATTTGATGCAAAGAATCGAAATCTTAAATCCCTCACCCACTGAGAACTCAGCACTCCTCCTAAAAAAATCAAATGCTTAGCAGCTTATTGCTTCCTTCCCGGTATGAGATAACCCTTGTAGCAATCCTCGCGCTAGCCGGCATCTGTACCCCCGCGCCATCCACCGCCATGAGTCTGTCTGACTCTATTTCCCCTGCCAGTTTAGGGGTGCCGGCAGTCGCAGCAACCCCACCCCCTGCTGCCAAACCCCAACCCGATCCCTTCGCAGAGGGCGTTAGAAGCGCTATTAGGGCGGCGAATTTGGCTCAAACAGCAAAATCGCTTCAAGAATGGAACGACGTGGCTGTGGCGTGGTTGGAGGCGGCTGCGTGGATGCAAGCCGTGCCGCCGGCAAGCCCGAAACGCGCCTTCGCCCAGAAAAAAGTCGTTGAGTATTTGCGGAACTTTACCATTGCCCAACAAAAAGCTGCCGGTAAGAGTTCTAACGTTCCTTTCCCGACGTTTAACAGTGAAGTTCTCGATGAGCAATTGCTGCTGTATCTATCCTACTTGGCAGCAATTGGCCCACCCGATATTCTAATAGTCGGGAGTTCCCGTGCCTTGCAGGGCGTCGATCCGAGAGCACTTCAGCAAGCTTTAGCCCAGCAAGGTTATCCGGGACTGCAAATTTTCAATTTTGCGGTGAATGGGGCGACTGCCCAAGTCGTTGATTTTCAGTTGCGACAACTTTTGACACCGCAGCAGTTGCCACGACTGATTTTGTGGGCAGATGGGGCGCGGGCGTTTAACAGTGGCCGGCAGGATCGGACGTATAATGCGATCCTCTCTTCTCCCGGCTATCAGCGCTTAGTCAGGGGAAACCGGCCTCGTCTGAGTTTAGATGAGATTTGGCAGCGTCCACAACTTGATGTAGCTGCCGGCATCACTGAAACAGACTTTTTTGACTTGACAAATAAACAATTTAATGAGTTTGAAAAGCAGCTAGATCAAAAGCTGGAAGACAGCAGTTTTCACGCTTCACTGTTTAATTTTCAATTTCTAGATGAGCCGGTTAATACAATTGATGCCAATGGATTTCTCTCCGTTTCCAACCGCTTCAATCCTGCGATTTATTATCGGCAGAATCCGCGAGTTTCAGGGTTGTATGACAGCGACTATACAGCTTTTCAATTCAAAGGACAGCAAGCTGCAGCACTTAACGATATTGTTTATTTTACAAACACTCGCAACATACCCCTAATTTTTGTCAATCTACCCCTAACCCAAGATTACTTAGACCCCACACGAAAATCAGCCGAACAGCAATTCGTGCAAAATATGCAACGTCAAGCAAATGCCAAAGGATTTATCTTCCGCAACCTTTCCCAGAAAAACTTAACCCAAAATAATAATTTTTCCGATCCCAGTCATCTTAACCTTTTTGGGGCAGCAGCCGTAGCTAAACAGCTAGCTCAAGACGCAAACATTCCTTGGCCGCGAAACATTAGAAACTAAGAATTACTTTGCATCCAACAATCAGCCCCATCTGCGTTTATCTGCGTGCATCTGCGGTTAAAAAAATAAAATTACCAAACAGCCAATTTGTCAGGTGTCATTCCCGCTTCATCGCATCAGGGATACCCACCGAAGAAAAACCCGCAATCGCCCTTAAATTTTGAGAGCGAATTAACTCAATAAAATTCAAACCGGCCCGCCCCTCAATTTTGGCAACAGACTCAATTGCCCCTAACAAGTGAGCAGCCGCTTCAGCTTCACTATAACCTCGCCGCAGTGCAACACCAATAGCCACTTGATCCGCATCAATTTCAGATTGAGAACTGCGGTAAGATCGCCAAATTTGGCTGCCGGCAAGCGCACTTAAACCGCCGGCAACAATCACACCCACAGCATCTCCCTGGATCAATTCCACAAAAGTGCCAACAACTCCAGCAGCAACCAATCCTTGATATAAATCTGGCTTAAACCATCTAACTTCAGTTAACCAACTAACAGTACGCAGCAGCAGCAAATCTCGCTGCGGTTTCGGCAGTCGCCCCCACAAATCAAAATTAATAAAAATAGGCCGATCCTTCGCCCAAGGCAGGGGAAAAGGACTATCAATAACCAGAGGTTGCTGCGGTTTGCTAACAACTTTAGTCAGCATCCGACCAGAAGCCGGCATTAAGTCTAGCAGGCGTTGAATTTCAGATCCAGGCTCGATCATGAGTGCTGAGTGCTAAGTGCTGAGTGCTGAGTGGGAGAGTGGGAAAGTCAGAGAGTCGGAGAGTTGGAGAGGGGGAGAAGGGAAGAAATTTCCCATGCCCCATGCCCTATGCCCAATGCCCCATGCCCCATGCCCCATTCCCATTCCCAATATTATCTAACGATTGCGATTCGGTGAAGGTTTAGGGGCGGGTGCAGGGGGTTTAGCAGCCGGCGCTGTGGGTGAAGGTGCGACGGTGGGGGCTGCCGGCGAGGGGGCAACAGCCGGCGCACTAACGGGTGCAGTTTTGTCACCTAAAATACTGGGGCTGCCGGTGTCGAATACGCCGGCAACACAAGCAATCATCATTGTTGCTAAGGTGCCAACAAATAAAGCTTTCCAACCAAGTTCTGAAATATCTTTGCGCCGTGAGGGAATGAGGGCAATTGTACCCCCAACAAAAATTCCCACGGAAGCTAAGTGAGCAAATCCAGAAAGAGCATAGCTGACGATCAACACAGTGCGAGGACTTATGGTGCCGGCTTTAGCGGCTTCGCCGAGTGCTTGATAGGGAGGAATTGCTGTTTCTAAGAGTCTACGCCCAATAATAACGGAGGCTGTCCAAGATTCATTAAAGGGAACGCCGGTTAACAAAGTCAGGGGATAAAATAAGACGCCTTGAATATTTTGTAAGGTGACAACCTTAAAAATGTCTCCAATTGGACTGGGTAAGCCGGCTAGCCCCCCAAAGATTTGATTGATTAAAGACACAAACCCTAAGATTAAAATCAGCACGGCGGCGATGGCTACAGCCATTTTTACGCCATCTAATGCACCCACAATTGCAGCATCCAAGGGACTCACTCGCTCGATGGGTTCTCCACCCACTGTTTCCATTTTTATGTCTTCTGGTTCTTCATCTAGGGCTGCATCTAAACCCTGCCCGCCGAGTTCTGTGCCGGTGAATTTCTTTTCATTTTTGTCTTGTTTTTCTTCTTGGGGAATCCCGCCGGCAGTTAGGGGAACTTCGGTTTCTGGCACTAAAATTTTTGAGAGAACAAAACAAGCCGGTATTGCCATAATTGAGGCAGATACTAAGTGTCCCAAAATGTTGGGAAAAACCGGCCTTAAAAAACTCACATAAATTGCAAGAGTTGAAGAAGCGGCGGTTCCAAAACAACACGATAAAATCGCGCAGAGTTCACTGCGAGTCATTTTAGGCAAATAAGGCTTAACAACAATGGCAGCTTCAATACCCACAAAAATATTAGCCGCCCCGCTTAAAGCTTCAGCACCACTCAAGCGCATGGTGGCATAAAAGATTTTGGCAAATACTTCGGTTACAATTTGAATAATCCCGATGTTGTAGAGCAATGCCATCAATCCTGAGAAGAAGATGACGGTAGGCAAGGCTCGAAATGCGAAGATATAGCCTAAATTTACATCCGCCGGCCTAGTAGGCAGTGGGACGAGATTTTTCCCAAATACAAAACTCGCGCCGGTGTCAGCCGCCAGAAAAACACCGTCTAGTAGGTTACTAAATGCCTGTAGGGCGCTCCTAGTCGGCGGAAACATAAATACGAACGCGCCTAAAATTAATTGCAAGGCAATGCCGGATATAATGACGCGCCAGGGAATAATTCGGCGGTGTTCTGAAAAAAGCCACGCGATCGCGCATAGGCCAAAGATGCCAAAAAACGAGATGATGTTGAGATAGATCGGATGAGGCATGAGCTGAATCCTTGCAATTTTATGACGAATGCTTACTCGTTCGGCTGCCGGTGCCATCGGTATCTGGCTGATTTGATCTCGGCAGGTAAAACCAAGCGCGACAATCCTCCAAGCAATCTAGAATAGTCAGGGAATACAGTAATGTCTTCAAAACTTAAGATTCTGATACATTTAGCAAAGCCACTTCACCAGATTGAGACTGGCATAAAAGCTGATAATTGGTAACTGCACTGAGGAATGATGCATGGACGCTTTTGAGCCAACCCCGCCTGAATGGACATCCCAGGGGATTCACGCCCACGAGTTCTGCTGCCCTAACTGCAAAGCGTCTGCGATGGAAGCGCAGGGAGTTTGGATTAACCGGCGATCGCCGGTGTATACAGAGGATCATCGCCGAAAATGGCAGGAATTTTACCAGTGTCAGTGCGGTTGTGTGTGGTGGGCGTGGAGTAATGATCGCCCACCCTCCAATCTGACAAAGCCCGACATCCTGGAGGATTTCTAAAGCAAGAGAGGGGAAAGTTTTGAAATTTGAACTCACAATTTTTACTCAAAATTTTACCCTTCTTTTGCCATGTTGTAAACAGATTTTTCGCTGTCGATCAAATAAAATTAGAGCGTTAAAAGATTGCTTGAAATCAAATCTTTACATTTTTTGCAAAAGTTAATTTTTTGAATTTAAAATCTTTAGCTAATTTTATAGCTTTAGGCGGTTTACAAATAAATTTTAATTTTCTTTAAAGGAAAGTTTAAGCAAAAGTTAATAAAATTAAGTTATTTTATAAAACTTTTGCATTGTTGCTTAACTGAGACTCATCAAGCCGGTTTATGAGCTTTACAGCTAAATATCTACTGGAAAAAGAATTAGAAAGTTTAATTTACCCTCCAAAATAAGCAGCCGGTACTGCCGAAATTAAAGCACCGGCAGTGTCGCTATCAATCGGTTTTGAGAAATAATAGCCCTGTCCATACTCACACTGCAGTGCTGAGAGCAGTTGCATTTGGGCTGGCGTTTCGATTCCTTCAGCCACTACCTGCATCCCCAAATTATTTGCCAACATTACAATCGCTCGCACAATTTCTGAGTTTTCTGCTTCATCGCACATGGCGCTGACAAACGAGCGATCAATTTTCAAGGTATTAATCGGAAACCGGCGCAGATAGCTCAATGAGGAATAGCCGGTGCCGAAATCATCGATGCACAGCTGGATATTTCTATCTCTAAGTTGCTCTAGCACAGCGGTTGCCGCATCGGCATTATCCATCACCACGCTTTCGGTAATTTCCAGCTTTAAACAGCTCGGCTGGATGCCTGTATATTGCAGCGTTTCGTCAATTTGAGCGAGCAAAGCCGGCTGCGAAAGCTGTATGCCAGATAAATTCACGCTCATTGTCAGCTGCTGGGCGGCTGGAAATTGCTCCTGCCACCAGCGCATCTGAAGGCACGCCTCGCGCAGCACCCATGCTCCCAAAGGGACAATCAAGCCGGTTTGTTCTGCCACGGGAATAAACTCTGTTGGCGAAACCAAACCTCGCTCTGGGTGCAGCCAGCGCACGAGCGCCTCAAACCCAGCTAGGGTGCCGGTGCCAAGGGAAACAATAGGCTGGTAGTGCAGTATAAATTGTGAATGGCGGGTGGATTCAGATAAATGAGCATTGTCATGAATTGCTCGCCGTAAGTCGGTTTCTAATCGCCAGCCGGCTAAGACACGCGTATGCATACCGGCATTAAATACTTGAGAACTCGCTTTGCCTTGCGCTTTGGCGCTGTACATAGCAACACCGGCATCGCGCAGTAAATCTTCTGGGCGCTGTTGGGCGGCTAGATCATTTAACCGTCGGGCAGGAGGGCGCAAGGGTACAACGCCGTTCAGTGGGCTATCAACTTCCGCCTTGGTTTCTTGCTCTCCAGTAGGGTGCTCATGGGCAGCCACGTCTTGTAAAACCAGCCGGCTCCTGTTTTGTCCTGTTTTGCGCCGGCTGGTTACTTCAGCGTGCAAACCCACACTGAGGGCAATGCCAATACTAACTGTAATAAATACTTCTTGCCTCTCGATGAGAAAAGGCACTTTTAGGGATTCGTGCAGCCGCTCAGCAATGGCGAGCGAGTCATTAATATTTTTGATGTGATGTACGACAATCCCAAACTCATCCGATCCCAGATGTCCGATGGGATCACCGGCTCGTAAGCAAGTTTGCAGCCGGTGAGCAAAGGCTACGAGTAATTGCTCTGCCAGCCGGTATCCCAGGCTGCATTTGATTCGTTTGAAGTGATCAATATTGAGAAACAGCACGGCAAAGCCATCCCTAGGCTGTTGCTTTGACTGCTCAATGGCAAATTCCACGCACTTCATCAACCCAGCATGGTTGAGCAGTCCTGTTAGTAGATCGTAATAACTGTTGGGGAGAGCCGGTACAGCAAATTTCCCATCTCTGCCGGCAACCAGCCGGCCTGGATGAATCATCTTCACAAGTCCCAGACTGGCCACACTGCCCTGATATGAAATCGGAGCAACTTTCACCGATACCCGGATTGGATTGGCCTGATGCTTGTGCAGTAGCCGGAAATCAGAGGTTTGCGGTTCTGGAACTCTAGCCCGCCCGCGCCGGTTGGTCTGGCCTAACTTCCGGCGATCTTCTGGTGCCACCAGTGCTGAAAAATCGATTCCTTTCAATTCTGCCACCGTGTAACCCAGCATCTTGGCAAATGGCTGATTGACAAAAAGCAGTTGATTGCCTTGAAGAATAAAAATCCCGTCCTGAACTTGCTCTAAAACCGTTAGGTATTCTTCCTCTGCGTGAGGGCGCGATTTTTCTCTTTGCTGACACTGGAGGGCTGTCTGCCTTAAATCGCTGAAATGATGCTGTAACTCTCTTTGAGCGATCACTTGCCGGCTAAGTCCCTGCAAGGCATCTATTTGCAACTGGGTTAACTCTCGCTGCACGGAGTCCAATACACATAACGCCCCGACTGCATGGCCATCTGAGGTGATTAAGGGAACGCCGGCATAAAACCGAATGTAAGGCGATGAAGTCACCTTTGGGTTGTTGGCGAAGCGGACATCTTGGGACGTATCCTCAACAACCAACACATCTGGCTGCACAACGGTGTGCGCCCAAAAGTCCACCTCCCACAGGGAAACTTCTAGCAGTTCTAAATTAAAAGCGTATCGGGTGCCATCAACCAAATACAGCAATGCCATTGATGTGCCGCAAATGCGGGCTGCTAAGTGCGGTATTTCTGCAAAGACTGCTGCCGGATCGTACTGCCGGCCAGCATCACTCTTAATCGCTTCGTTTTTCGGTTCTTGGAGCATCATAAAATTTTTATCTCCGCACATCAGCGGCACTGCTTTGGTGTTTTCCAGCCCTTGCTGCCTACCGCGCTCAATTTTTGTTATTTTAAAGGGCTTTGCTGTTAGAAAGTGCCCCAAGTGCAAAAAAGCATTTTTGTTTCTCCTTTTCTTTGCCTTCTTAACAGATAAAGTGACGAGCCTTTCCTTATATGTCTGATAAGTTGACAGCGATTTTTAGTGAAGGGGCAGCTCAATGACAAATTCAGATCCTTCTCCCGGCGATGAAGTACATTTTAATTGACCGCTATGTTTTTCTTTGACAATTTGATAACTGATTGAAAGCCCTAGTCCAGTTCCTTTTCCCACGGGTTTTGTTGTAAAGAAGGGATCAAATAATCGGTGGCGGATTTCCTCGGTCATTCCATTGCCGGTGTCAGCAATCCGAATCACAATATGGGAATGGGGTATTGGGGGATCTTTTTGTCCTGTTTTCTGTTTCCTCTGCTCTGTTTCTATCGATGTGTGAATCCGAATTTGCGGTTTCTGGGCGGTTTGTTTTCTGCCGGCAGATTCTTCAATGGCGTCAATGGCATTACTGAGAATATTCATAAATACTTGATTCATCTGGCCGGCGTAACATTCTACTAAAGGAAGTTCGCCATATTCTTTGATAATTTCAATTTCAGGACGCTCTGGTTGTGCTTTGAGCCGGCTATGCAAGATCAGCAGTGTGCTGTCAATTCCTTCATGAATATTCACCGGCTTCTTCTCGGCTTGATCCAGCCGGGAGAAATTCCGTAAGCTGATGACAATTTGACGGATGCGCTCGGTTCCCACCTGCATTGAAGAGACTAGGTTGGGCATATCTTTGATAATAAAATCCACATCAATTTCTTGCCGTTTTTCTTGAATTGCCGGCACGGGGTTGGGATAATTCTGCTGATAAAGTTCTACTAATTCGAGTAAGTCTTTTGTGTACTGACTAACGTGGGCAAGATTGCCGTAAATAAAGTTAACCGGGTTGTTAATTTCGTGGGCAACACCGGCAACCATTTGCCCCAGAGACGACATTTTTTCGGTTTGAACAAGCTGGGCTTGAGTTTGCTGCAAATTGTCTAAAGCTTGCTGCAACGCCTGCGCTTGTTCTCTAAATCGGCTTTCCGACTGCCGCAGTGCTTCTTCTGCACGCAAACGTGCGGTAATATCGCGCAGCAAGATTAGAAAAGCAATTTCTCCTTCCCATTCAGTTTCAACCACTCGCATTTCTGCAACGGCTTTGTCGCCATAGCGAGGGGTAATATCAACTTGTGTTTGCACAATTCGTGTATCTGCGGTGCCGGTTGCCCCTCCACCTGGCATAATGGCTGTATCGATTTCACAAGCCGGTTTTTCTGCGACAAATGAGCCGAACAGCGCTTGACCTACCAGTTCTTCTACTTTGCAGTTAAAAAGACATTCTGTTGCTGGGTTAGCAAAATTTACCAGCCCAAAAGAATTAACAATGATAATACTATCTGCGTTTTTGTTAATTACATTGCGAAAACGAGCCTCTAGCAGTTGCAACTGGTGTTGGTGCTGCCGCAAATCCTGTTGTACCTGGTGCCAGTGCAGCGCTTGCCTAATGGTATTCAGTAACCCGCTAGCCTCTTTCATTTGATGAGTCCCTATAGCTTCCCTCCTAAAGGTAAGGTGTTTGCCCTGGGTTTGCTCACTTGTGCTAACACTCATAAATTTGTGGCTGTTGGTCATAACCATACTTGAAGTCTTTCTGTAAGTTTTCAGAAATATTTTTAACGGTTAAAAATTTTAGTGAAATCATCTCTATGCCGGCACCCTAACTGGCTTATTAAGACAAGTTAACGTTGTTAAAGTTTTAAACAAAAATTAACAGTAAGTTAACCTCAGTTAATTTTAAAGCTTTGCTAATTCAAAGTGCGTCTTGTATTAAATTTTGACGCTGATTAATAAATTTTCAACCTGAGTACCGCCCTGAATTTAATTATTGGGCAAGCCTTTGTATCCTAGTCCTAAGTTTATATAGTCCTCGAATACACCAAATTATGTTTGTTGTCTAAACTACATTTTTATATTATTTAATATTTATTTAAGGCTATCGACTATGTTCCATAGCATGAAAACATGGCATCATACCGGCCTAGACAATTATTTTTATAATTCTGGCGAATAGACACCAAAGAAGTTGCTTCAAGCTAGAAAGGCAAAGGCAGGATTTCTTGTACTTTGCTTCTGATTTATAAATTTAGCGTTTTTGAGGAGAACGTGATCATGCTTTTCGCTAAGAATAGTTCGTTGGTTCTTTAAAAAACTGCTAACTGAGTCGCCCAAACAGCCAAAATTTTAGTCATGATAACATGAAATCTGCCGGTTGTAGTCGCCCAAATTAGTTCAAAGCCGCTCAGAAACTCCTGAAACCCACCCCAAAATTATTAAATTTTCCTAGACTGTAGAACGAAGGATTTTGTGCCTGGGGAGAGTAGTTTGAGGGGAATAATTTACAGAAACTTTACAAACGAAAAAAGAATTTTGTGTCGGACAGCAGTTTGAGGGGAAGAATTTACAGAAGCTTTACAAACATTAAAAAAAGCTGAGCTGAACACACTAAAAATATTTACTCTAAACGCCCTTAATCTGAACTCTCATGGGGCAACGCAACGCTAGAAAGGCAACAGTCGGTGCCTTTATCTTTCCTACGATAGATTTCAAATTAAAGAAAAAAGCTTAAAGAAAGATCCTAAAAATAATCTAAAAAAAATCAGCAAGTTACAAGATAGGTTGTAGTGAATTGGGAAAAATGCAAGGCTGACGAGCCTATACTGGAAATAGAAAAAACGACTGAATTGGGTTGAGCATGGATTGGCAGGAAGTAGCGGGTAGCTGGGTTTTAATTCCCCCTCGGCCCACCGGCATGGTGCATTTCCTTGGGGGCGCTTTTGTGGCAGCTGCACCTCAGCTGACCTATCGATGGTTATTAGAGGAGCTAAACCGGCAAGGGTATGCAGTGGTGGCCACACCCTTTGTAAATACCCTCGATCATACCGAAATCGCCCGCTCTGTACTCTGGAACTTTGAGCAAACACTCAATCGCTTACACTCGACAGGAATGCTCCGCAAGCGATATTTGCCCATTTACGGCGTTGGGCACAGCATGGGCTGTAAATTGCATTTATTGATTGGCAGCTTGTTTGAGGTGGAACGCGCCGGCAATATTTTGATTTCGTTTAATAATTACCCAGCCAGTCGAGCGATCCCCTTAGTCGAGCAGTTTAGGCCGGCCTTTGCTATCGAGTTTACACCGTCGCCCCTGGAAACCAATGACATTATCGCCCAAGGCTACCGAATCCGGCGCAATCTGCTGATCAAATTTAACAACGACGACATTGACCAAACGCTGCTGTTAAACCAGGTACTGCAGCGGATGTTCCCCGATATGGTGACGCTGCAAACCCTCAACGGCAACCATCTGACGCCCTTGGGACAAGATTTAAGCTGGCCGGTTGGCCAAGTGTTTACGCCGATGGATGCCCTTGGGCAATGGATGCGGCAAGAAGTTTACCGAGATTTAAATCAGCTCAAACAACAAATTTTCCATTGGCTTGATCCCCTGGCACCGAGAAAGAAATGAGAATCCTTACCCTAAAGGCTTAACCTGAGCACGGTAAAGCAGTTTATCGCCTTGCTGATAGCCGATGTGAGACACTTTCACCGGCTGCCCTGGTTCAGCAGTTCCTGGGTTTAGCTGGTGCCGGCGGGGATCGTAAGCGACTTCGGCACCCACCTGCTCGATCGCCTCTACGCCCCACTGTTGCAATAAATTTTCGACCGGACGCACCAGCGGTAATAATTTGAGTGCCAGCATCTCCGGGTTTTGCTGCACCTTATAAGCTGCCGTTGGCCAAAACCGCATCCAAGGTTCCAAGGTTTGCAGGCAGGTTTGCTGAAATTCCTGCATCAAAGAGGTTCGCTGTTCTGCCAATTGCGCCTGCAAGCGCCGGTATTCTTGTTGCAATGCTGCTGTTGATGCCGGTGCCGGCTCATCTGTTAAAAAAGTTGCCAGTAATTCACTTAAGGATATTTGCAGCGCTTTGCTAAGCTTTTGCAAGTTCTCCACTCGCATTTGTGACACTTGCCCTCGCCGCAGTTGCCTGACTTGCCATTCAGAAACACCGGCTTGCCGCGAGAGTGCCTTAAAACTAGAAACCGCCGCCTGCTTCATCAACGCTTGCAGCCGGTGGGTATAGTCTTGATCTTTAGAGGCGGACATTACAAATTAAATCTTGTAATTTGTCAATAAATATTTGAAACCAGGAAGCCGGAACTAGGGGATTGAGATAGGATTTTGGTTACAGGAAATCTGTAATCCTCCTCCTCTCCCTCTCTCCCCCTCAGCTTCTAGAATGAGAGATTGGCACAAGTCACTTTGAACCTATTCCTCTAGGAGGCTTCTCAACATCCAAGCGGTTTTTTCATGGACTTGCAGCCGTTGGGTTAGCAAATCTGCCGTGGGTTCATCACTGGCTTGCTCAACAACGGAGAAAATGGATCGGGCGGTTCGCGCTACAGTTTCTTGACCTTGCACCAACAGGCGAATCATTTCTTCTGCCTTCGGAACACCAGGCGTTTCTTCAATTGCGCTTAACTTGGCAAATTCGCTGTAAGTACCGGGCGCAGGAAAGCCTAATGCTCTAATGCGTTCAGCGATTAGATCGACGGCTAAAGCCAGTTCGGTGTATTGCGTCTCAAACATCAGGTGCAAAGTTTGGAACATCGGGCCGGTGACGTTCCAGTGAAAGTTATGGGTTTTGAGGTATAGCGAGTAGGTGTCAGCGAGGAGTCTAGAAAGTCCCTCAGCAATCTCACTTCTGGCCTTTTCGTCAATTCCGATGTCAACTTTCATGGATTTGGGTTGAATTTGCATATTGCATCCTCTTCTAACTATAGAATTCGCCGGTTAATCCTGTACTCTAACCTGCATTACATTTAAGGGCTACAGCCATTGTGGCGCAACTCCCCGTAGGAAGATTTGTAGCCGGCCTTCTCTAGGCTAAGTGCATTTGCAGGACAGAACGGGGTGCACGGCGGATTTTGCAGGGAATCGTTTCTAGTCCCAAACGCTGGCAAGCCTCGTAGCGGTGGCAGCCAGAGAATCCGTAATATTGGCCATCAACTTCTAACACGTCAATCGGTTCTCGTACACCAATTTCTTTAATCGACTCCATCAGCGCCTCTACTTTAGCCGCATCGTTTTTGCGTGGTAGAGGCCGGCGAATCTGCGCGAGGGGAATCTCCTCGATTCTCATATTGCATCTCCTTTTGTCCTTCTTTATAAATCATAGTCGTAATGACTTCGACTTGCAAGCGAGGTCAAGAACTGATAACAAAGCCGGTTTTGAGAGCCGGCTCACTCAAGCCTTTAGTCAGTTTCAACTGACTTAAGCTATGAGACAGGGACTTAAGTCCCAGGCGGAGTGAGCATCCCACCGAGAACCCGCCTGGGATTTAAATCCTCTTGCTTATAGCGAAAGTCCTCTAAAGAGGACTCATGCCAAAGAGTTAACTCAGCAGACTGTTTTGCGAGACACAATACAGAAGAGTGCGCTCCTCAGAAGCAACTGCTTTTTAAGGAAAGCCGACTCTATATAATAGAAATTATTGAAAAAATGATTCTTTATTTTAACATAATTTTGGTATAAATTGATAGAATTGGGTTGTTAATTGAGATATTTATAAGTCTTCAATTCGCCTCACCAATCAGCGTAAATGCCGCCCATTGTTTAGGATTAGGATATTCTTTCATTGTAGTAAGCATGGCTTGACGTAGAGCAACAGCTTTGTCAGGATTTTGTTGCAGATAGCGATAAAATTCATTCATTAAAAAGGCGGTTGAATTATCATTAACTGCCCACAGCGATACCAGGACGCTAGGGACTCCCGCAGCAATTAGAGAGCGAGATAAACCAACCACACCATCGCCTTTAATGTCACCGCGTCCGGTGTCGCAGGCGCTGAGGACAACTAAATCTGCTTGTAGTTTCATATCAAAAATTTCGCCGGCAGTGAGTAAACCATCGATCGCATCATCAGGTTTGCCGGCAGCAGCAAGCGCGATGGCTCCCGGTATACCAAATCCTTTAAAATCATCAAGTAAGCCGTGAGTAGCTAGATGAATGATGCGTGCTTGTTGCATTTTCTCCATCACCATTGTTTTGGTGGCTTTGCTACCGATCAGTGCTTCGGTGTTGAAGAGTTTGGCAATTTGAATCGCTTCCCTTTCCGCACCAGGGAGAGGGGTTAAGTTTGCCACTAATTCTCCAATTTTAATTTTGGGCATGGTAGGATTGCCCACAACTAGCACATCCTTGACTGACCTTTGACCATTGTGCTTCTGCCTGTGGGTTAAGTCTAAAACTTGAATAGCCGGCGCGGTGAGGATGGTATGTTTTTCAATTAAGTATTTGCCTTGCTCGTCTTGCAGTGCGGGGAAGGGGACGAGAAACAACGATTCTTGCGGGATAAAGATGACTCGCTCATCAGGGTTTTTTGGGAGCAAGCCGGCAATGGGTGCGATCAGGAGTTGGTGGAGTTGCTGTAATTTCTCGGTTGAGTTTTGGGGTTGGGGATTTGTGGAAGTTACTTCAAAGATACTGCGACTTCTCACACCGATATCATCACGGCTGGTGGTAACGAGGTCTTGTAAAGATGTGTTCAATAATTTTTTCAGGTCTACTTGCTTATAGGCAATTTCACCTGTGGGTTTGATGACCCAAATGTAGAGCTTTGATTGTTGCCATTCTTCTTTTCCTTGAATTTGGTAAGGTTCATCAATAATCGAATATTGAACAAGGGTAGCGTTTTGCTGGGAAGCAATTTGCTGAATTTCTGGAAGGGTTGGGGGTTTGATATTGGGTTGATTGTTGGGATTTTGTGAGAGCTTGGAGTCTAATAACTCAACCAAAGCCCGACCGCGACTGCGTTCAGCAATTAAGAGTGCTTCAACAAATTTATTTTGTGCTACCAAAGCTTGTTGCAGAAAGCGGTAGGTACTAGCTTGCTGTTCAAAAATGGAGATTTTTTGATCATCTTTTAATTCTCGCGGTCGGAGAGATTCCAAAACCTCAATCGCTGCCAATAAGGTGGTTTCAGCTTGGGAATATTTACCTTGAGTATTGTGAACAAATCCAATATTGTTGAGCGTCGTACCTTCTACTGCTTTGTCACCAATTTCTTTGCCAATGGCTAAGGCTTGTTGATAAGACTCCAAGGCTTTGGGGTACTGTCCTAGGCGGTCATAAACTAACCCAATATTGTTGAGCATCGTACCCTCCCCTGCCTTGTCACCAATTGCTTTGCGAATAGCTAAAGATTGTTGATAATACTCCAAGGCTTTGGGGTACTGTCCTAGGTTGCGGTGAACTGCCCCAATATTGTTGAGCGCCGTACCTTCTCCTGCCTTGTTACCAACTTCTTGGTGAATCGCTAAGGCTTGTTGAGAAGACTCCAAGGCTTTGGGGTACTGTCCTAGGTTGCGGTAAACTTCCCCAATATTGTTGAGCGCTGCACCTTCTCCTGCCTTGTCACCCATTTCTTTGGCAATGGCTAAGGATTGTTGATAAGACTCCAAGGCTTTGGGGTACTGTCCTAGGTTGCTGTAAACTGACCCAATATTGTTGAGCGTCGTCCCTTCTCCTGCCTTGTTACCAATTTCTTGGTGAATGGCTAAGGCTTGTTGATAATACTCCAAAGCTTTAGGGTACTGTCCTAGGCTGTTGTAAACTGACCCAATATTGTTGAGCGTCCTACCTTCCCCTGCCTTGTCACCAATTTCTTTGGCAATGACTAAAGCTTGTTGATAATAATCCAAAGCTTTAGGGTACTGTCCTAGGTTGTTGTGAACTAACCCAATATTGTTGAGCGTTGTACCTTCTCCTGCCTTGTTACCAATTTCTTGGTGAATAGCTAAAGCTTGTTGATAAGACTCCAAGGCTTTGGGGTACTGTCCTAGGCTCAGGTGAACTGACCCAATATTGTTAAGCGTCGTCCCTTCTCCTGCTTTGTTACCAATTTCTTTAACAATCGCTAAGGCTTGTTGATAATATTCCAAGGCTTTGGGGTACTGTCCTAGGCTGTTGTAAACTGCGCCAATATTGTGGAGCGTCCTACCTTCCATCGCCTTATTACCAATTTCTTGGTGAATGGCTAAAGCTTGTTGATAATACTCCAACGCTTTGGGGTACTGTCCCAAGCCCTCGTAAACTAACCCAATATTGTTGAGCGTCGTACCTTCCATCGCCTTGTTACCAATTTCTTTGGCAATGGCTAAGGCTTGTTGATAATACTCCAACGCTTGCGGGTACTGTCCTAGGTTGCGGTGAACTTCCCCAATATTGTTGAGCGTCGTACCTTCACCTGCCTTGTCACCAATTTCTTGGTCGATGGCTAAGGATGGTTGATAATACTCCAACGCTTTGGGGTACTGTCCTAGGTTGTGGTGAACTAACCCAATATTGTTGAGCGTCGTACCTTCTCCTGCCTTGTCACCAATTTCTTTGGCAATGGCTAAAGCTTGTTGATAAGACTCCAAGGCTTTGGGGTACTGTCCTAGGTTGCGGTGAACTGCCCCAATATTGTTGAGAGTGGTTCCCTCACCTTGGCGATCCCCAATTTCTCTGACAATCACTAAAACACTTTGAAACGTCTCTAAAGCTTCTCGAAACTGACCTTGATTGAACTGCTGCATACCTACTTGGTACAGACGCAACGCCTCGTCTCGGCGTTGTTCTTTGGTCTGCGCTTGCGCCCAAGCAGCACTTCCCCAAGTATTCCTCACCACTGGTAACGGACAACTCAAATAGATGAGCAAGGTTGCACTAATAACGCTAAGGCGATGTAGATGAGGATGCATAGTCTTAATCAATCGGTTAGTGAACTGTTTACATATATCTCCCATGTTGGGGAGGTTATGTAAAAATCTATTCAACTTTTTCAGGAACAGTCATTGGTGTGATCGCGCCAAAGCACGGTGCTATGAGATTTTTGTGCTCCTCTCTCCTCTCTTCTGGGAGAACGCAATATCTTTGGCTTTCTATGAACCCTATTGAACCGGCTTGGGTATGATTAACGCGTTGTATTGTCATTGGCCTGTTAAAGCATAATGAGAGTGAGCCGGCTTGTATGAAACGAGGGAGGTTGAGGTGCCTGTGCAATTACTGCGGCGGCAATTCACAGTTGAAGAGTATCACCGCATGGCTGAGGCAGGTATTCTGACAGAAGATGAGCGGGTAGAACTGATAGAAGGCATGATTGTTCAGATGTTGCCTATAAGCCCGCGTCATGCAGCGTGTGTGAAGCGATTCATTAGACTTTTCTCTCAACGGTTGGGCAACAATAGTATTGTTTCGGTTCAAGATCCTGTTGAATTAAATGATCGATCTGAACCGCAACCCGACATCGCATTACTGCAACCGCGATCTGATTTTTATGAAGCCGGCCATCCTCAGCCAAAAGATATTTTCTTAATCGTAGAAGTTGCAGACACCACCGTAGAAGCAGACCGGCAAGTTAAAATTCCACTGTATGCCGGCAGTGGAATTTCTGAAGTTTGGTTAATCGATATTAATGAACAATCTATCGAAATTTACCGGCAACCAACAGCAGCCGGCTATCAAGATATTCAAAAGTGCTTGCGGGGACAAAGAATTGCCCCGCAAGCGTTTCCTGAAATTCAACTAGCCGTAGACGAAGTGTTGGGATAGCCGGCAAAGGTGTGAATGCTAAGAGAGAGCGCTTTGCGGTACTGTCTTCGTCGAGTCTAAGTGAACAGCCTTGAGCATATGATAAGCAATTAATAACTGTGTAATTGCTAAGGGGTAACTCTGCAGCGTTTCACCCGTAGTGCCGACGAGTTTGCCAATTTCTGGATTAATCTGCAACCCGCAGTAGGGTAACAAGTCTGGCATTTCGTGGCATAAAATGCGCTCTAACTTGTTCACCTGTTCAGCAGTTGCATGATTATCAATTTCTAAAACATCAACCGGCTTGCCCATATCCCGCTCTAACTCCAAGCGGATTGCCGATGTAGAATCCTCTGCGCTTTCATCAATAACTTTCAGAAGATCCGGGTGCGGAATCGTCGGTCTGAGAACCAAACGCACATTTAAATGTGACGCATCTTCTTCAGATCCTTCGCTTGGCGGATAAAAACTGACGACCACATCCGCCCATTGGCGCTGAGGACGAATAAAAGCCTCTGAATCCGGTTCACGTTTTTCGATTTCCGCAAGCACCTGTTCTGGCTTATAGCCTCGCTTCATCGTATCGCGCTTGACCTTCCACTTGGCGCGTAAGAATTCCGGCGGTGCTAGATACACTTTCACATCATAAGCCTCTCGCGCTCCAAGGGTTGAATAACCGAGCAACCCTTCAACAATCACAAATTTGCTGGGCTTGATGTATTCTGGCGGATCGAATTCCCCAGTTGTGTGGTTGTAAATCGGCTTGAGAATGGGTTGACCGTCTCGCAGCAAATGCAAGTGCTGCTGAATGATATCGAGGTAATTGCAATCCGGGTGCAGTGCCGTAATGCCGATTTCCGCACGCTGCTTGCGGTCGTAGCGGTGATAATCATCGGTACAGATCACCGTCACATTCTCAGAACCCAAG
Organism: Microcoleus sp. FACHB-68; assembly: GCF_014695715.1. NCBI lineage: Bacteria > Bacillati > Cyanobacteriota > Cyanophyceae > Oscillatoriales > Microcoleaceae > Microcoleus > Microcoleus sp. FACHB-68. Next base: position 824,437 of record NZ_JACJOT010000008.1, on the reverse strand, counting down.
ACTTGAGCAATCCCTTTGGTGAGCGTTGTTTTACCGGCAGCGCTGTCGCCAACGATGCCAAGGATAATGGGGCGCTGGCTCATAATTCCTCATTTAGTTAAAAATTCTTTTGGCATAATCTTACGAGGAAATGGCGGAGAGCGCTTAAAAATTAACAAATAAAAATAAAGAAACTGCCTTACCAATCATCCCGCCGTTGCGTTGGTTCGTCCCAATCAGACTCGTGTTGCGTTCGTTGATCCCTATCAGACTGCCGGCGATCCTGTTCTTCCTCTTCATATTCCAACTCTTCTTCTTCTTCCTCCTCTGGCTGAGGCGAAAGCACCTTCAAAGGTTCGACCACCTTAGCGATCGCATCCTTAATAAACGCCTTAACAAACTCATCCTTGCGATTTAACTGGAATTGCCGCTGCACCACCTCAGTAATCCCGCCATCGCCCCAATCTTGATCGTGGCGGAAATACTCAATAAAACTTTTGCCGGCAATTCGCGTTAGATAAGCCGCTGTCACCCCTTGAATTGCCTTGCCAACGATAAGTGTACCCACATTCATTTGCAGCGCTGTAGACACCAAATTCGTTGCGCCCTTAACAATTCCCAAACTCGCCAGAGTTTTAGCCAGAGACAGCGCCAATTCCCGGCCATTTTCCATATCAAGGTAAGAACCGTAAATTCTGCCGATTTCTACCACCATTTGGGCATTAACCGCCGCCGTTGCCAGCAAATCAACCACCGGCAGCGGCGTCACCGCAATCACACCGGCACCAATCCACTGAAAACGTTCCACAATTTTCTCAGCTTGCCGGCGGCGCTGCGCGTCAATTAGTCGTCGCGCTTCCTCTCCTAAGCGCTGGGATTGCAACAGAATATTATCTGCAACCAAATCTTCCCCCTCAGCGCGTAAAATCGCCGCCATGCGCCGAATTAAAGGCATAATATCGGGATCAGGTTCTAAAATTTGCCCATTTTCCAGTTCCACCGCATGAGGATTGGCGGCAATCGCCACGACATCCATTGCCGCCACAAACCCCCGCACTCGCTCTCGCAATCTCGCTAAAATGGCTTCTCGGTCTTGTTCTGGATAAAGATCCGTTTTATTGAGAACCACAATAGAACGTTTGCCAATCTCTGCCAAAGCCCGCAAGGGATTATATTCCGACTTTCGCAAGTCATTATCTACCACAAACAACAGCAAATCGGCTTCTGTCGCCAATTGTCGTGCCAATTCTTCCCGTTGCGTGCCGGCAATTCCCGCTTCCAAAATTCCCGGTGTATCGGTTATTAAAATCTCCCGTTCCAATCCTTTTAACTTCAGGCTGTAAGTTTCCCCCACCTCCGTTGTCCCCATCGGTGCAGAAACTCGCCCCACCATCCGCCCCATTAAAGCATTGACCAGGGAAGTTTTGCCGGCACTCCCCGTCCCAAACACCACCACCTGCAAATCCCCCCGCGATAAATAAGTTTCAATTTCGCGTGATCGGCTAATTAACGCTTGCTTAGCGACCTCATCTTGAATTTGATCAACCTGCTGGCGAACCGCTTTCAAGGTTTCCTCAGCCGCCTCAGATTTTTGCACCGGCACTTTCACCCTTGGCTTACGTTTGCCGGTTTTTCGCTTTTTAGCCGGCTGAAACAGGCGCAGATAATACACCAAGGCTGTAATTAAAACCACCAGCAGCACAATCAGCAGCAACAGCAGCAGATTTGCCAGAAACGGGGTTGAAAAAGCAACTTGGATGTATAGCCGGTAAAGGGAATTAATCAACCACAGCATTAATCCCAGGATGAAAGTGAGGCCGGCAATCAGTGGTAACAGGCGCGACAGAGGCATGGACAGCAGCAAATGGGTGGGTCAGATGCTTACGATCTTAGTCTCCTCTGATGATGTTGAGCCTTAAGCTAGATGGCAATTTCTGTAGCTGTTTTATCCTAAAAAAAGCATCAGCGAATGACTAACTGGTTAAATCGGCAAGCTATTTAAGCATCTCGGCGCACTCATTTCTACCGCACTACCAGTCCATTCCTAATCAAGCATTGCCTTACAACTAAGCGCTTGAGTGCCTTTAACTTCATTGTTTCTATCATCGTGGAGCCAAACTATCATGGGACTTTTTGACCAAATTATCAATGCCATCGACAATCCCAATCAACAAGCGAATCCCAACCAAATAGACAATATTTACGGGACAGTCCAACAGCTGGGCAACAACTACGGTGCCACCCCAGACGCAACCCAAATGGCCTTATCAATGGTTGGTAACTACGTGCGATCCGCCTTACAACAACAACGGAATACTGCCGGCCCTGGGCAAGCGCAGCAAATCGTCAATCAATATAGCGGGACAACACCCAACAACCAAGCCGTTCAGGCATTATTTCCCCCCCAAATGCAAGGGCATATTATTCAAGAAGTTGCCCAAAGAACCGGCTTAAACGCCCAAACCATTCAAATGATGCTGCCGGTGTTAATCCCAATTGTTCTTAACTTCCTCAAAACCGGCTCAAACGTCCAAAATCCGCAGCAGGGACAAAACCCAGTCCTGAACAACTTTTTAGATGCCGATCGGGATGGAGATGTGGATATCGCAGACGCTATTCAGTTAGCCGGACGCCATTTCACTCAAGGTAATCGCTTTTAATCGCGGCTAAGCAATCCCAGTCTGCCGGCACGGATTTCAAACCCTGCCGGCATATCAATCTAAATTTTAGTTGCCTTTTTTACAAAAGTGTGATTTAAGCCAGATTAAACTAACGCGCCACCCGGTTCATATAATCGCCCCATAGCTGTGCTGCTTGAGCGCTACTACCGGCAGTCGGAGTATTATCATCATTGCCCAACCAAACACCTGTAACCAGTTGCTGGCTGGGAACGTAACCCACAAACCACAGATCCACATTATCGTTGGTGGTGCCGGTTTTCCCTGCCTCCTCTCCCAGTCCAATCGAGGCGCTGCGTCCTGTACCCCCTGGTGCGACAACCCCTTGCATCAGAACTGTCATCGTGTCTGCGACTTCCGGCGAAATCGCTTGAACGCCCCCATCCCCCCGCGACTCACATTGTGAGTCTGCCGAGTAAGAATAAATGCACCGGCAGGTTGCTGGGTTTTTGGGATCGGTGCAATCGCTGCTATCGAGAATGCGCTTAATCGTGTGGGGCCGGTGTCGAACTCCACCATTGGCCAGCACACCAAATGCGCCGGTCAGTTCCAGCACCGTCACTTCACTTTGACCCAGCACCAACGACGGCACCGGATCGAGTTTAGATTTGATTCCCATGCGTCGGGCCATCTGTATCACCCCATCCAAACCCACATCCTGCGCGACTCGCAAAGCCACCGCATTAGCCGAACGCGCAAGGGCGGTGTACATATCTAAACTGCCGCCACCGCAGCCGTCAAAAGCTTGGCCGGCCCAATCGACCGGCGCACAGGAATAGGCTGTTCCTGGTGGAATTCCCGCCTCCAGCGCAGCGGTGTAAGCAAAGATTTTGAACGTCGATCCAGGCTGCCGCAGACCTTGAGTTGCACGATTAAACTGACTTTCTCTGTAGTCTACGCCGCCGGTGAGGGCAACAACTTGCCCGTTCCTAGAATCCAGCGTCACCATTGCCCCTTGAGAAAAGTTATAGGCCGCGCCGGCAGTGTTCACCGTATTGCGTAAAGACGCCTCCGCCTGTCGTTGCATCGTCACATCAAGGCCGGTTTCTACAATAAAATTACCTTCTCGCGCCAGCTGATCTCCTAGCAATTCCTCAAGTTCATTGAAGACATGACTGTAAAAATAGGGAGCAATCGTACTTTCTAAAACTTCCTTTGCTCTGGGGTTAATTTCAATCCGAGATCGCCGCGCCCGATCAGCCTCCTCTTGGCTGATCATGCCAAGGGCACGCATCCGGTAGAGAACGCCATCGCGATATTTTACAGCCAGCTCGTAATTTTGAACCGGGTTGAAACTATTGGGAGCCGGTAAAATTCCCACCAGCGTCGCCGCCTCTGAAAGCGTTAAATCTTTTGAGGACTTGCCGAAGTAGAACTGCGCCGCATCTTCAAACCCATACAAGTCAATCCCTAAAAACACCCGGTTCAGATAAGTCAGCAGCAAAGCATCCTTGCTGTAAAACGTCTCCAATTTCAGGGCGACGACAGCCTCCCGTAGCTTCCGACCTCCCGAATCTTCGGTTCCCACATAGTCTCGAAACAAACTTCTGGCCAACTGCTGAGTCAGGGTACTGGCCCCCTCACGGATGCCACCCCCACGCACATTAGCCACCACAGCCCGCAAAATGCCCAGCGGATCGACCCCGACGTGCCAATAATACCGGCTGTCCTCTGAAGCAACGATGGCCATTGGCAAGTAACGAGAAAAGTCTGATAGCCGGCGCTGTTCTCGGTGAGCGTTATTAAAAGGAGGGCGTAGCGGCGTTTGGTCATCACGCGCATAAACCACCACCGGCCCTTGTACAGAGGTTGGCAAAGGCCGTACTCGGAATTTTTGCCACTCAGCACCCACCCACAACACCGTCAATGCAGTCAGCCCACCGGCACCGTAAAGGCTGTAGCGGAATGCATTGACGTACCAGGGCGGCGGATCGATATATTTAATCTGCACCGCATCAGCCAGTTCAGGCGGCCCTAGGGTAAAGACATCGCCATGACGCAAAGGCATTTCGCTAATCCTGCGCTTGCCCCGATAGATGCCGTTGGTAGAACCCTCGTCTCTAATCACGAAAGCGGCATTGGGCTTGCTGCTATCGCGAGATAAGGATAGATGTGTCTGGCTGACGACTGGGTTACGGACGACAATATCGCTAGATTTGGAACTGCGCCCTAGAAGGTAGCGTTCCCCCAACAGCGGATACTTCTCAGCCGCCGCCGCACCGGCATCCTGAACCCAGAGTTCAGCGACTCTGGCATTGGGTTTAAGCGCCAGTTGGCCAAAATTAACTTTAGCAACGGTTTGCACCGCTTGAGTCAAGACGCTGAGGATAGTTTTAGGCTGTTGGGGAGGCTGAGGAGGAGTCATTGGCAATTTACACAGGTGGGTCTGGAATTGGGTGGCGAGGCGGGGGGAAAGCGGGCGTAAGAGCGTTAATATCTGTTTTGCAGGTACTACACTGCGGGATTGGGCCTTTCCCGAAGCGCTTTTCAATATGCCGGCTTCTTCAACCGATTTTAATACTCTCAGCCGGCGAAGGCAGGAATTCTCACTTTTCACGGTAGACTGCCAATCGCCTTTTCGCCTACACCTATGATAAAAATCTTTCGGCAGTGCGGAAACAGTAATCATTTAAGCCGGCAGAGGTACTGTTTGATACTTCAAATAGTGCAGCAGTAAACGCAGTGAACACTTCAGCAGTCCAAACGACTTGGAGTAGCACAGCGTTTTGCGAGGTTAAGGACTCAGATAATGCCTCAGCCTTGTGTTTTCTCTTTCTACACGAGTCCGATAGGTCTTGCTGAGCCGGTGATCTCCTTGTTCAATCAACATCGAGTCTACCGACCAACCGTCTGTTAGATAAAAAAAGTATTGCTAGCATTGGACAATGGCCCACAAGGACTTAAAGGTTTCGCTACTGCGGTTCCCAATTGTTCAGGCCAATGTTTTGGCCTGTTTGTGGTTAACAGATGACCGTTCTTGGATGCCTCAGTTGGGTTACACTTTGGACTCTTCATTTACAAGCAGAGGAGAGCCGCATTAATTGTTCCATTTTGGCTCAAACAGCATAATCCTTTCCGCAATACTCCGATTTATTTCAGGCTTTTACCTAGCCAAAAGTACAGGAATTTTCCCCATCTCCTGGGTAGAGTCATTTCCCTTTTCAGCCATTAAAATTAACACTGTTTACAGATTCAACAGTAATCATCTAAGTTAGTATGAATATTCTAGACACTTCTAACCCATCAATCAAAACAATGGATACAGCTCAGCAGTCAGCAATCTTTGACAGTTTTTTAGATCTTGTGAAAGCGCCCTATGGAGATTTTTCAGGGGTTGCAAAACTTTCTCAACAGCTAAATGATAATTCCACTCTACAGGAACTTGTGAATTTCCTGCGCCAAACACCTCAAGGTGAAAGAGCTTTTAAAGAACGTCCCCTTCTAGGTCACCTTGATCTTTCTCAACTTCATCAGTTACCTAAAAATACGTTAGGCTATCTTTATTCTGATCATATGCTGAAGAATAATTTAAAGCCTATTCCGGTTAATAAAATAGAAGGTAGTGACTCATCTTATTTAAATATTCATATTGCCGAAACCCATGACATTTGGCATATCGTAACAGGTTGTGGTATAGATAAACCGGGTGAGGTAAAAGTAGAAGCATTTTATGTAGCGCAGTTATTATATCGTGATCGTTTATTTCTCTCACTTCTCTCTAAAAATCTCCTCAAAACTGCAATTGAAGAGATCGAGCTTTGTGAAGTGATTATGGATGCCTTGACAGAAGGATGGATAATGGGGAAAAAAGCGAAGCCACTTTTTGGAATTGAGTGGAATAGCTTATGGGAAAAGCCCTTAGAAGATATTCGGATGTCTTTAGATATTCCCGTCTAGCCTTGGTATATCACATCTAACTCGACACCCAAGAACACCTTAGATTCCATTCCCAAAAAATTATTTAGCACAACTTTCGCACCAGCAAAGCCAATCTTTCTTTTCCTCTCCTCTTCTCCACTTCTGTTTAGCCTTTAGATGCTGCCGGCGCTTGCTTAAAGGTGGCAATCAGCAAGCAGGCAATGCCCAGGTTAATACAAATATCTGCCACATTAAATACTGGAAAGTGAATGAGCCGGAAGTCCAAAAAATCGACGACTTCACCGGCAATAAATCGATCAATGCCGTTGCCTAGCGCTCCTCCTAAAATTAATCCATACCCGGCTTGTTCCCAGCGGTTAAGATTGGGGCCAAACACGGCTAATAAAATTAAAATAAGACTCACGGCTAAAGATAGCCAGCGCAACCACCCACCCCCTTGACTGAACAGACTAAACGCTGCACCGGGATTCGTGACATAGGTGAAGTGAAAAACATTGGGCCACAGGGGCCAAGTTTCTCTCAGGTTAAAATTTTGCACGATCCAAGCTTTCGTCAGCCGGTCGAGAACCAAACTAATTGCAGCAGCAATCCAAAACAGACGATTTTTAAATCTCATGGTAACGGAAGCTATTAGCGTTTTGTCATGTGTCCGATTATTCTTTGTCTTGGGCTGCTGACAGGCGAGGGATGAGTGAAACCGGCTAATAAAACATCAGTTGCCGCAAGATAAAGGAGAGAACTGTCACAGCACAGACGACTGCCATCTGACCGGGCAAGGGCTCAACGGAAAACTTCATCGCTGCCGGTAGCAGCAGATCTTGATTGAACGAGTAAGTCAGCGCTAAATAGCTCAAACCTGTAATATGAACGGTCAGCAAGCCACAAATACAGCTAAAAGCCAGAAACTCTAAACGCGGGGATACTTGAAGCGCCAGCCAACCACATACCCACGCACCTGGAATAAACCCTAGTAAATAACCAAACGTTGGCTCTTTAAGATAATCTAATCCGCCGCCTTTGGTAAACACCGGCAGCCACATCAAGCCCAGTACCAAGTAGGCAATTTGAGAAAGCGCACCGGCATTTTTGCCACCCAGACAGCCAACTAAAAGCACGGCCCCTATTTGATAGGTGACACCGAGGGATTGAGCGTGAATGGCAGCAGGATTCCAAGGCCATGAAGGGCTGGCGATTGAGGCTTCCAGAAAGGTGCCCCCAATCGTCAGCAGTAAGCCTATCAAAGCCCACAGTAATTCCAGCGGAGTTGCCACGGCGGTTTGGGATTTTGGATCTTGGATTTTGGATTTTGGATTTTGCACCAATCTCAAATCTCAAATCTCCAATTTAGCGGATTGTTGCGGGGCGGGAATCGGTGCTTCACCACCTTGAAGTCCAAGCGCTTCGAGCATAGCACGGTCTTGATCGGGAGGTTGACCCATTGTGGTGAGGTAGTTTCCCACTAACATGGCGTTAATTCCAGCTTTTAAACCCAAGGCTTGGAGTTCGCCCATCACGGCTTCCCGTCCGCCGGCATAGCGAATAATCTGTTCGGGGAGGATCAACCGAAAGATCGCGATGATTTTCAAAGCTTCATAAGGATCGAGTTTGGGGCGACCGGCTAAAGGGGTGCCAGGACGGGCATCCAGCAGGTTTAGCGGGACTGATTCCACTTCTAATTCCCGCAGCGCCACTGCCAGATCCACGCGATCTTCCCAACTTTCACCCATACCCATAATGCCGCCGGTGCAGGCTTGGATGCCGGCAGCTTTCACATTCTTCACCGTCTCGACGCGATCTCGCCAGGTATGCGTCGTCACGATATCCCCAAAAAAGTTCTCAGAGGTTTCTAAATTGTGGTTGTAGCGCGTCACCCCCGCCTCTGAAAGCGCTTGTGCCTGTTCTGGTGTCACTTCCCCAAGGGCGCAGCAAGGTTTGATATTCGTTTCGGCAATAATCTGCCGCACTGTGTCCAAAATTTCCTCAAATTCAGCGGATTTCGGGCTGTTATATTTAATCCCCCGTCCCTGAGAGATCAAGCAAAACCGGCGAGCACCGGCAGCTTCAGCCGCCTTTGCCTGCGCTAAAATCTCCTCGGTAGATTTCAGCCCGTAAATCGGGGAATTTTTGCCCGGATGGTGAGCTGATTGAGAGCAATAGCCGCAGTTTTCCGAACAATTACCAGATTTGATATTGATAATGCTGCACAGATCCACCGTGTTGCCGCAACAAGCTTGGCGCACTCGGTCTGCGGCTTCGCACAGCAGTAATATATTGTCCTGTCCTTCGATTTGGGTGAGTTCGAGCGCTTCCTCTCGGCCAATGCGTTCGCCGGCTATGATTCGCTGTGCGAGGTTGTCTAACCACTCTCGCAATTGCTCGTTGCTGCCGGCGAGTGGCACGATCCCACCAGAGAAATCAGCGTTCGACGGATTGGATGAAGTTGAAACTGATGCTTGAACCACTTTTGGCCCTTTAATTGCGTAACTGAATTGTTGGCATTTTATCACTTGCTCTGGGCTACTCAGTTACTGGCTCCGATCTTGATTTATTTGGCGCTTGCCAGTATTATCTCGAACATACTCTGGCTTGCCCTTAATTTAGCCTTAACGTCTTTGCGCTGCGCCGGTCGTTATGATATAGGTGTCCGTAGTATTACAGGGCTGCATTCATGCCCCTACTGACCGTCTGCTTTCAAGTCAGTGCTTGTGAAGCGTGGCGTCATTCTCTATTGAGTTTGAAAAAATACCTCGATTGCCTAATGAACTTCCAGCCATTGCCCTGCTCGCTGAGCATTTGGAGCTAGAACACGCTTTCTAACATTCAAGTATTAGGTGCGAATAATTCTGTAACGAGCAATCGACGGCCAGCACTCGGTATATCAACGATGAATTCCGCAAAATTACGGGGATCTGTTTAGCAAAAGTTAACTATATGCAGACTGAATTAAGAATATTATTCAGAGGCAATGGGTAATGTAATCAAAGATACAATTAAGCTTCAGTGGGTCGGCTTAACCGCTCCAACAAATCTGGGTTCAAGAGAACATCACTGAGACTTGCATCACAAGAATTTGTCAACGGCAACAATGGATGGGAGTCATTGAATGTTTGCAGCTTCATGAAAAAGAATTTTTTCAATAACTCCCTGAGACTTCAGGCACCCGCTGTTTAACGTCTCGTTTCTTCTCCTGTCATTCTCTACCCTTTCTATCTCACTCAGATAGCAAGGTCACTTTAATGTAATTTTGCACATTTTTTATGGTTTCTAATTCTCACAATTCCAAGCAAACTGAAACGGTTCTAGACACAGAAAATCTGTGTGTTTATTACGGTAACTTCCTGGCACTCCGGAATGTTTCCTTGAGTATTCCCAAAAACAAAATTACAGCTTTTATTGGCCCCTCAGGATGTGGCAAAAGTACCTTGCTGCGGTGCTATAACCGGCTCAATGACCTCATCAAGGTATTTCGGGCTGAAGGAAAGGTTTCCTATTACGGTCAAAATCTCTACGCACCGAATATCGATCCGGTAGAGTTGCGCCGGCAGATTGGGATGGTGTTTCAAAAGCCAAACCCTTTCCCCAAATCAATTTATGACAATGTGGCATTTGGCCCCCGAATTAATGGCTATAAGGGGGATATGGATGAATTGGTAGAACGATCTCTCAAGCAAGCCGCCATTTGGGATGAGGTCAAAGATAAACTCCGCCAAAGTGGTTTAGCGCTATCTGGAGGTCAACAACAGCGGCTGTGTATTGCTAGGGCATTAGCCGTTCAGCCTGATGTTATTCTGATGGATGAACCCTGTTCAGCGCTTGACCCAATTTCAACGCTGCGAATTGAAGAGGTTCTTCATGAACTCAAGCAGCAGTATACGCTTGTCATCGTCACTCACAATATGCAGCAGGCATCACGGGTGTCGGATATGACGGCCTTTTTTAATGTTGAGCCGACAGAAAAGGGTGGGCGGATCGGTTACTTAGTCGAGTACGACGAAACGCAGATTATCTTCCACAACCCCGCTAAAGAATCGACACAAGAATATGTCAGCGGTCGTTTTGGATAAATATGCAAGGGGGCATGGGGAATCGGGAGTCAAGAATTAAGAATTGCGAATTTTTATTCTTTTTTCCTTCTTGACTCTTTCTCCCCTTGCTCTCCCTAGAGCCTGCATTGCGGTAATATGAGGAGCGAATTCTACTCACCTAGTCGTCTTGCATGGCTCAAACTCGGATTAAGCTAACTCCGCATTTAAGCTATAAAGAACTTACTGGGCGATACCGTTCTTGCAAAAATGCAAAGGAACGGTCTCGCTGGCAGACAATTTGGTTACTGAGCCGGCCAGATAACCCACTCAGTGCTGAAGAAGTCGCCTCAGTTGTCGGATTTTCAGCAGATTGGGTGCGAAAGTTAGCTCATCGATACAATAACTATGGAACACAGGGATTGATAGATTTTCACTGCTACAATCCGGGCGGCAAAAAAGCGATTCTCACCCCAGAACAACAAGCCAAACTATCACAAGCACTTTTGTCAGCGCCTCCCGATGGGGGGTTATGGAGTGGCCCGAAGGTTTCTCGGTGGATCGCCCTTGAAACAGGACTGAAAACCACTGCAGTAACAGGTTGGAACTATCTCATAAAACTGGGTTTCAAGTCTCAACGTCTCTCTAGAAACCAAGCCGAGTAATTCTACCTTATGCAAAAGTAGATTTGCTCGCCGATCAACAGCAATAAACTATCTGCGTCGTTCTAGAAACGCTGCGATCCCAATGATATTTGCGAAAAGTCTGTTGTAAATTTCAGATTTTATATTCTAAAATTTCACTGGCACGGTTGAGCAATTATTTAGTTACAGCTTCACCCCGTCGCATAGAAAAAAGCAGCCTGATGCACCCATTTAAATTTAGTTTCGTAGATTCACCCTAAATTTATCGGATCAGGAAGCTTTTTTGAGCAAATGCTTGAATAAGTTATCTTTCACCATATTTTGCCGCAACACCTCCAATAAGTATTCCTGGGCCTGCTCTTGAGATAAAGTTTGGACTTGTTCGCGCAAAACTTGCAGCTTAAACTCTTGCTCTAAACTCAGACCTGTGGGGACATTCATGGCTCACTCCTGTTAGTTGGTAATCCTGGGCAGAGGTAAAAGAGGTTTTGTGGAACCTGTTGTATCCGTAAAATGTAAATTAACGTGAGTATTCCTTGACAAAGTATTCACTCTGTACGGTAGAAGACTTGTCGTGGAAACAAAAGTTGATTAAACCTGATACGGCTTATCATAAAAGGGTGAAAATTCGGAAGCATCATTCTAGCGGGAGAAAATTAGTCGAATGGAGGCAATGGAGTTTTTTCAACGCAGTGAGGGCAAATGGCTGTCCCAGCGTGCAACTCACCATCTACCTTTTAGAAGAACGGAGATGGGAGATTCCGAAATCACAGTGGAAACGCTGGCAGCGGATCATCCCAAAGTCATAGAGATTTGCCAGTTGCATGAGGTTGATCCAAATAAAGCTGCCGGTGGCGCATTCGTGAGATGGCACGGCTCAATGGCATGGGATAAAGAGGATGAAAATCACGAAGGTTCGACAGTCTTTGCCATCGTCCCAGATTCAGACAATCCCAGACAGGGTCAGATGTTGCGAGAACGGGGCTATGCTGAAATCGTGCCGATTGCCGGTCGCTATCTGCTCGATGAAGATAATGCGCTGGTGCTGATAACGGAATATGAGACGATGAGTTCTGTTGAGCGCTTCTGGTTTGCAGGACCCGACGTGCGGATGCGGACAAGTACAGTGAAGCGTTTCGGCGGGTTCAGCACAGCCTCATTTTGTACAGAGAGTCGAGTTGGTTCCGGTGAAGGTGCCGGCAGCCATTCAGAGGCGACTTCCGCGCCGGCTCAGGAAACCTCTGACAGCAAACAGTTCTACTCGGCTTTAGGCTGGTGAGAGACTGTGAACCGGGGAGTGCGGGAGTACAGCGGCAGGAAGGATTCGGGATTTCTAAAATCCCCCTCTCAAAGACCAATGCTTCACTCCCCATTTCCAATTTCTCAATAGAAAGCGATCCGTTCCTGCGCGGTGCCGATTACCTAAATGCCTTGCGCCCGCTGCTTTTGCAGCCGGGAATGACTGATGTGGCGGATGATATTAATGAGCGCATTCGCATCTGTACTTGGATTGGCCAGAATATTGAGGCGTTGAATGCTGAACTGAATGCCTGTCTAGAAGCTTGTCAGAGTTGCTTTCATCCACAAGACCGGCAACAGATGCAAATTTTTGCAGCGCCTTTGGCTGAAGAGTTTGGAGTCGATGGCCTTTGCAATATTCTCGTTGAACCCATCACGATTCTCATTGATGTGGGACGCATGAACCGGCACGATTGGTTAAGCATCGTCGCTCATGAATACGCTCATGGCCATTTGCGCTCCCCCGGTCACGAGCAGCGCTTTTTGGCGGTCGTTAGCCATTTGTGTTTGGGCTTGGGACTGGAAGTGCCGGTTGTGGAAGGCACAGATGAACAAGAACGGCAAGCTTGGTTACGCAATTGGCCTCATTGCGCCTCAACTCCTAATTCTTTGGCCTTTTGGAGAGGGGAGATTTGAACGTTTTTGTAAAAAAATATTACATATTGTTGCAGTCGTTCAGGAAAATGAGACGTGTATTACCGTAATCCCCTACCCTGAGTGTTGGCTGGTTAAACGGCAGCGGTCAGACTAGGGACTAGAGACTAGGGACTAGGGGAAAGGATGAAGGTTAAAGAGTGAAGACAGAAGAGTAAAGCAAACTTCACACTTCACGCTTCACACTTGGCCACTAGCCACTAGGCCCAACGACATCACTAGCTACTAGCTGAACGCTAAAAGTTTGAGATTACGGAGATTATGACGTGGCTATTCCTTTGTTAGAGTACGCGCCATCAAGCCAAAATCAGCGCGTGGCTGGATTTGAGCAACAACCGGGTGAAGAAAAACCCAGAATTTATACAACCGATAACTTTCTGTCGGGTACAGAAATCGATGATTTGATCTGGGCGGCATACCGCCAAATTTTCAGCGAACACCAAATTCTGAAAAGCAGCCGCCAAGATTATTTGGAATCCCAGCTGAAAGACGGTCAGATCAGCGTGCGCGATTTTATCCGGGGTTTGGCGACTTCGGATGTGTTCCGCCGGCGCAATCTTGACCCTAACAGCAACTATCGGTTTGTTGAGCTTTGCGTACAACGCGTTCTAGGGCGTGATGTGTACAATGAGCGCGAAAAAATCGCTTGGTCAATTGTGTTGGTGAACAAAGGTTTGCAAGGGTTCATCAATGACTTGCTTAATAGCGACGAATACCTGAGCAACTTTGGGGACAACACAGTGCCCTATCAACGCCGGCGGATTTTGCCGCAGCGCGCAAAAGGCGAGGTGCCCTTCAATCTGAGGACTCCTCGTTACGAAGCCTATCATCGCAGTCAGCTAGGCTTCCCACAAAGCATCTGGCAAAATCAAGTGCGCCGCTTTACTCCGCAAGAGAAGCAAGCACAAGAGGGCAATCCATCACGGTACTTGGGGATGGCACGGGAAGTTACTCCCACAGCAACCAATACGCCCAGGGTTTCCGTTTTTAACATTAATATCGATACGACTGTGCCTTACCGCAAGCGCTAATTAGGTGCTGACAACTAAATAGATCAGGGCTTTTGAGTGCTAACTAAGGGCAAGAAATTAGATGCTACAGGCTAGAATCACTTTCTAGTTAATAGTACCTAGTTTCTTGTCCTTAACTACTATTTATTCCCCAAAGTTAGCGCGTCGCCGCAAAATGGTGAGGAGGGTTGTGAAGGCTTCTGGAGGGGGTGCAGTCGCCTCAATCAATTCGCCGGTGACGGGATGCTGTAGCTGAAGTCGCCAAGCATGAAGGGCTTGACCGGCTATATTAACCCCTAGAGAGCGACCGCTGCTATAAACTGGATCACCAACAATTGGATGCCCCATCTGAGCGCTGTGGACGCGAATTTGATGGGTGCGTCCGGTTTCAAGTTGAAAGTGCATCAGCGTATAGTTACTGAGGCGTTCTTGGACGCGCCAGTGGGTGATAGCGGGGCGTCCGCCTTTCTCAACCGGCACGATAGCCATTTTTTTGCGGTCTACAGGGTGACGACCGATGGGCAGGTCAACTGTACCACTTGGTGTTTTAGGCGCACCGGAGACGATGCCTAGATACTCTCTGCGGGCTGTTTTGGCTTTGAGTTGGGCCTGCAGGTGTTGATGGGCTTGGTCAGTTTTGGCGATCGCAATTGCGCCGGTGGTGTCTTTATCGAGCCGGTGGACAATTCCCGGACGCTGTACGCCGCCAATGCCGGCGAGATTAGGGCAGTGGGTGAGAAGGGCGTTTACTAGGGTGTCCGCTTCGTGTCCGGGTGCGGGATGGACGACTAAGCCGGCTGGCTTGTTAAGAATCAGCAGGTGATCGTCTTCGTAGAGAACATCTAAAGGAATGTCTGCCGGTTGCAGTTCTAGCGGTTCTGCCGGCGGAATGATTAACTCAATGAGATCGCCGGCAGCCACCGCCACCTTTTTAGACGTGCAAGTTTGATTGTTGACTTTTACATGACCTTGTGAAATTAGCTGCTGAATTCGAGAGCGAGAAAAATCGCTGAGTTGTTCAGCAAGGTAGCGATCAAGGCGTTCGCTGGTTTCTTGAACTTGTAAATTAATTTCTGTCACAGTTGATTCGGATCGATTCCCATTTCTCTAAGTCGCGCTTCCATTGCTTGCCGGCGCTGTTGTTCTTGTTGCAATTCGGTTTCTGCCTGCTCAGCGCGTTGGCGCTCAGTTTCAGCGCGTTGCTGAGCCAATTCTTTCTCCTGCCGTTCTTGTTGGCGCAGTCGATCCAATTCTACAAAAGTAAGAAACTTGCCACCGTCTGGGCCATAAATTTGCAGTTCTTCCCCAGACAAATCAAAGTGTATTCCTAATCGGGGGCTAATCCAACCCTCAATGGGTTCAATGACTTGTAATTTTGATTCAGAACGTAGCCAGCCACTCAAATCTGCTTTCGCCGGATCATACAAATAGTATTCTTCAACGCCATAGCGGTCGTAAAATTGAAATTTCTTCCCCATCTCTGTGAGCGTGTTATTCGGCGACAGGATTTCAAACACAACTTGGGGAGCGATGTTATCTTCTAGCCATTGCAGATAAGAGCCGCGTTTTCCCTTCGGTCTGCCAAATGCCACCATAACATCTGGTGCCCGGTTAAGGCTGCTATTTCCTTCCACAGGATACCAGAGAAGATCGCCGGCAACAAAGACATTAGGCTCAGAAGCAAATAGCAATTCTAAGTTTTCCTTAATAATTACAATCCAGCGGAATTGTTCGGTATTATCTGCCATTGGCTTGCCGTCACTTTCTGGGTAGATAATGTCTTGTTTTTCGAGCGGTTGTGGTTGGATTAGCATTGTTCTTATCCTATGAATGCTGATTTATTTTGTATTTTAAATAAACAACCAAAATCTAGAGTAAAAAGAATGAAAAAATCAAAATTTATGAAATATTCGGTCTTATTGTATCGGCAAATCTCTCAGCGTCCGTCTAATTGATCAACGCACATAACATTTTATTAGTTAATTAATCTGTGAAAGGTGTGTTACGAAGCTTTGTTAATTATTCATAAAATTTTTGCTTAATAAAAATAGTATTTTTAATTAAATTATAATAAAAGTATTGTACCGCTGAATAACAGAAATTAGCACCGGCAGCCGAGCCAAAAATCACCTAATGCAGGCTGCCGGCACACCCTAGCTAGGACACGCCAGCCGGTCAGAAAAATTTGATCCACTTAAATGGACTGGCGTTATCAGCCGGCAATTTTAATCCTTGGCGGGTGTTGTAACGGGTGCCAGGTGTGAAATAGACGCAACTTGCACCGGCACGTCTATTTGACTTTGGGGAGCCGGGAGCATTTCGCCTCGGAAATCGAGCACCTGTACAATAACGAGATAGGCGATCGCCAGAATGAGAGAAATCGCGCCGGTAATAATCGCAACAATTTTTGAACGATCCATGTGATTCCTTGGTTTATTGAATGCTCTTAATAAAAGTTTAAGTTGAACCGCAATCGAACGCCAAGGACAGAGAACCTTGATTTCAGCCGGCATCCATAGCCGTGAGAGAAATCGTTAATTCTTTCAAATTGATACAAAAACCGGCAAAATAGGGAATAAATAAACTCAGTTGCCACTTATCGCGCTTACTGGTATGGAATCTGTTGCAAATTTGCCAGAGGAAACAATCGCTCGTAACCGGCAGCCGGTGGTGCAAACCTATGAACTGAGCAAAGTCTACCGCACCGGCTTCTGGATGAACCAGAAAATCGAATCCTTGAAAAACTGCACCCTCACAGTCTATCAGGGAGAAACCTTTGGCTTGCTGGGGCCAAATGGTGCCGGAAAAACCACCTTGCTCAAAACCCTCCTAGGAATCGCGCGTCCCACCTCTGGACGAGGCTTACTGTTAGGGCGTCCTTTAGGCGATCGCACAGTAAAACAGCGAATTGGCTATCTGCCGGAAAACGCCTACTACTATGACTCCCTCACCGGCTGGGAATTTTTGCAATATACTGCCGGTCTCTTCCAAATCCCCGCCGCCGTACAGCGCCACCGCATACCCCAACTGCTCGATCTTGTCGGACTCGCTCAATCCGCCGCCCGCAAAAAACAATTGCGTCAATATTCCAAAGGCATGGTGCAGCGAATTGGCATGGCACAGGCACTGATCAACGATCCAGAAGTCGTCTTTCTCGATGAGCCGATGTCCGGTCTTGATCCGATGGGACGCTACCAGATACGAGAAATCATTCTCTTACTCAAAGCCCAAGGTAAAACCATCTTTTTCAACAGCCATATCCTTTCAGATGTCGAAAAAATCTGCGATCGCGTCGCCATCCTCGCCTTGGGCGAATTAATTTGCACCGGCTCACTTAGCGAACTCCTCGGCAACGCAGAAACCTACTACATCAAAGGCAAAGGCGGCAACCCGGACGTGATCAGACAGCGCATACCCGACTTAGAATTTCAAGATGAATACTGGCACGGCCATTTAAAAGGCGATCCCCAGGATTTTCTCGCCAGCCTCAACCTTATGGGTGGGCAAATCGTAGCTTTATCCGAAGCGCGAACCTCTTTAGAAGAGTTTTTTATGCAGCAGCTTAAACAGCGAGGAATTCTGACCAGTCGTTAAACAAACCGGCAGCCCAAATCGGCGTGAGTGCCGGCAAGCGAGGGAAATCTGGGAGATTTTAGGGTAAAATTCGCCGAGCATCCCCCCAACATTCATTTTTTTTGCAAAATTTCTTAGATTTTGTACAACGTCTAACCCATGAAAGATGCGCGATGAGTCTTTCTCCTTGTATTTCTAAAGAGGAAATACATTCGCAACTGGAAAAACACTATGGCTAACCTTGTCGAGACTGCCAGCGAGGCCGGCTCTTTTAAAACGTTAATGACAGTGGTTGAAGCAGCGGGTTTGCTAGAACTTTTGGAAAGTCCTGGCCCTTTCACTGTTTTTGCCCCCACCGACGAAGCATTTGCCAAGATTCCAACCGAAACATTGGCTTCTTTAATGGAAGACATTCCCAAGCTGAAGCAAATTTTGAGTTATCACGTTCTTTCTGGCGATGTCAGAACTGATAACTTAGATGAACTCCAGTCTGCTGAGACAGTTGAGGGTGGCTTAGTTGGGATTGATAAATCTGAGGGTGGCTACAAAATCAATGACGCGAAGGTTTTGCAAGCAGATATCCTCACAGATAATGGTGTCATTCACATCATTGACACCGTGTTGATACCGGCACTCGTATCCGTTAACTAAACGAGATCGGCACATCCGGCATCGTCATCAAAGCATAGATAAACACAGACAATTTATCTGTGTTTATCTATGGTTAATTACACCTCTTCGGCTGTCAAAGATTGCCCTAAAAAAGAGTGCCGGTGCCGGCTAAATTAGCCCATACCAAGGATGCAGCCACTGCGGGGAGGAATATCCAATTTGAGCTGAGATTCCCCTTCACCCGTCCACTCTATCTCAGCCGAACCGTATAAAAACTTATTCGGTTTAGATTGCAAACCTGTCACCTCAAAAGTTACCTGAGATGCAGCACTTCCCACATTTAAGATAACAATCAATTCCTCATTATCCAAAATGCGAGCGAAGGCGTAAGTTGCCGCATGAGCATAGAGAACTTGATAGCTGCCGGTGCGGAGACACTTATACTGGTGACGCAGGGTAATGAGCTGTTTATGGTAATCCAGAACATCCCGTTGCCAGTTAGATTCCATTGGAAAGCCACGACGCGAGTCGGGATCAAGCTTGCCTGCTAAGCCAACTTCATCACCATAATAAACGCTCGGTGCACCGGGGAACGTCATCAGCAGCAGCGTTGCCAATTCTACACTCGGTTTATCACCGCCGGCAATAGAAATTAGCCGCGCCGTATCGTGACTTGCGAGTAAATTTAGCTGAGTTAGTTGAATTTCCCAAGGGTAAAATTCTAGCAAGTGCTGGATTTTTTCCGCATATTCGGGTGCGAATAGCGGTGGGTAGGGACTGTAGGATCTGTCTTTAACTTGGTCGATATCAACGCGATCGCCGGCGGTAAAAGCAATGGTTGGCGCAGCAAATAGATAATTCATCACTCCATCAAATTGCGTACCATCTAGCCACTCGCGGGAGTCTCCCCAAACTTCCCCAACGATATAAGCTTCTGGGTTAGCAGCTTTAACGCGATCACGAAATTCTTGCCAAAAACCGGGTGTTTTAATTTCAAACGGCACATCTAAGCGCCAACCATCAATGCCGAATTTAATCCAATATTCGGCAATTTCCATGATGTATTCCCGCACTTCCGGGTTGTTGTGATTGAATGCCGGCAGCGCCCGATTGCCATCCCAACCCACATAATTCGCCGGAAATTCCCCATTATAAGGAGATAACGGCCAGCCTTCAATCTTAAACCAATCCAGCCAAGGTGAATGAGGGCCATTTTCCAAAACATCATGGAAAAAGAAAAATCCCCGGCTGGAGTGATTGAAAACCCCATCGAGAACCACCTTAATATTCCGTTCATGGGCGGCATCTAGCAATTCTTTAAACGCTGGATTTCCCCCCAACATCGGATCGACTTGATAATAGTCGTGGGTGTGGTAGCGGTGGTTACTAGCAGATTGAAAGATGGGCGTGAAGTAAATCGCGTTAATTCCCAAATCTTGCAAATAATCTAGCTTTTCTATCACGCCCCATAAGTCTCCACCTTTGTAGCCTTGGAGTGTGGGCATTTCATGCCAATCTTCCCAAGAGGCGTTTTTCAATAGCCGCTTGCGAGGCTGCTGGCTTTTGGCAAAGCGGTCTGGAAATATTTGGTAGAATACTGCGTGCTTGACCCAGTCTGGAGTTTGAATTTGCATAGATTTTTAGTAGCCGTTCCTCGCTTAGGCTACAAGGGTCTAGCCGGCTTGTGGATCTAGCTGTGGGTAGAAAGCCGCTATTTTAGGGTTTGAGATATGCCGGTTAGGGTTGCGTGCCGGTTTTTTTGTATAAGAAATCACATTTTTTTTGGAATCGGGATGCCGGTTTTTGCCTTAGCAGAATTCAAATGATTTCCACCTGTAAATCTGATTATGGATTGTGCCAAAATTAGAGGATTAAAGACTGTTTCTGCGCTCGTGGAAAAATTTACAGTACGAAATTATTTATATTTTTGTAAATTGTCCGGATATGAGCCGGCGAAGGCTGTTTTATATAATTGGCTATCTATAGCTGCTGGCAGAATAGCCGGCAGGAAGCAAAAGTCGGCTACGGAGATAGGTGACAAGCTAGAGTAGCTTTAGTCAAGGTATTGAAGGTGCTTCTACGTTTAGGTTTTAGTCAGACAATTATTTAAAACAGGGCACTAATATGTCATCGAATACTGGTGGAGTTAATCAAAGCCTTCAAGGTGGCAGCACCAATCAAGGGGCAATGCAAGCAGGGGTGGCTGGGGGTAATGCCAATGTGCTTGCCGGTGATGCCAACGTGATTCAGCAAACCAATCAAGTTGTCGCAGCACAGCCAGAAATTACTCAAGATGAGGCGATTGAGTTGCTTGCACAAATTGAAGAGTTACTCAAAGCTGCTAATTTACCGGAGGCTCAAAAAGGAAAAGCTACTAAATTTTTGGCTGCCGCTAAGGAGGAAGCAAAAGAAGCTGAGCCTGATAAGGACTTTATCAAGAACAATTTAGAACGGGTGACAAAGACAATTAAAGCCACAACTGAAACAGTTTCAGCAAGTAAAGGACTTTGGAAAAGCATCACCCCAATTTTTGTCAAGTTAGCACCTTGGTTAGGGGTAGCTGCCAGCTTTTTTCTGGGGAATGTGTGAAACAAAAATTCTTTAGAGACTGATTGATTTTTGTCATTCTTCAGAAATATCATTTTTGGGATGGGTTTTATGGTTCAGCCTTTGCCCTCAAATTCAGATAATGATGAGCTAGCTAAGCAAGCCGGCGTTCAGCAAGGGTTAGACAATGGCTCTTCTAATTCGGGTTCTATGCAAGGAGCGAGTGCCGATGGGGATGCTAATCTAGCCAATGGAAATAATAATCAGTTCAATAAAGTTGAGCAACAGACTGTTATTATATTTCCTCCTAGCCAGCCTGAAGTAGTCAAACCAAATCCTAGCAGTCAGAAAGCTTCTCAAGTTCAGCATATCTATTTAGTAAGCTCAGCAATTTTAGCCTCTTTTATTTTACTAAGTGGAACTACTTTTTTTTATCCCCTATTTGCTTTTAGATTAAATGGAGAATCTCAAATGAAAGAATGCACTACAGCCAAACACTCAAATCTAATTAAAGTTATCCTAGCTGATCTCGCTTCTAGCCAAACCTCACCTCAACTTTTTTTGAAAGAAAATTTGTTAGATGCACTTCAACGTCAAAACCGGAAAGACCTTGAAATTTGTTCAATAGAACAAGGTGTTTTAACATATCAAGAAGCCAAAAAAATAGGTGAAAATTTGAATGCAGATATTGTAATTTGGGCAGATCAAAATACCTCATATTTTAAAATATCCTTAGTAGCTATTAAGATAAATGTAGATCTCCCTAACGAGTTGTGCGAGTTTTGGGTTCCCTTAAATAGTAACTGGAATTCTAAGTCCAATAACCAAAATTGGACTAATTTGTTTTCGGTTATGATAGCTGTTCATTTGAGTGCAATTTATAATAGTAAAGAACAGTTAACGCAAGCACGCCAAGTTTTAAGAGAAACTCTTCAAAACGCCAGAAAAAATATTGATAAAACAGGAGATGAATATCAAAAAAAATTGGGAGAAGCTTACTTTTTTTTAGGTCTGTTAATAGATCAAGCCACTACTTATAAATGCGATAAAGGGACTTATAATGATTGTCTTGAAGCTCTAGGCGCTTTTAAAGACGCCTCAGACTTTTACAATAAATTTTCCGAACCTTTATTCAATCAAATCGATCTTTACATACGATTAGGAGAGTTAGACGAAGCCATTAATGTCTATACAAAAATTCTTGAAAATAATTTTGATAAAGAAATTAATCGAGAAGCACTGAATGGTCGAGCCAAAACTTACGCTGAGAAAGGGGAATTTGAATTAGCTCTTCGCGATCTAGATGTACTCTGCAAGGATTTCCCAGGAGATATTAATTGTCTTCGCTTTCTCGGGAAAACCCAATTACAAGCAGGAAAGCTCACTGAAGCAGAAATAACTTATGGAAAAATTCAAAGGTTTTTAGAGAAAGATAAGAACATTCAAACTGAAACTGGGGAGCCATTGAAAAATGAACTTCTCAATGACTTGCAAGCTATTTCAAAACAAAAACCTGATTTAAAGATCAACAGGATCTCAGCTATGATTGAATAAAGGATTTTATAAACTGTCTTTAATATCATTTCTCATACTTTTCCTTCTTTGGAAGCACCACTCAGTCCCATCATCTGCTCTATAGGAGTGACATTGAATAAAACCCAGTTCTGGGTGATTACAGAATTTGGTCTTGCACGTTTTGTCTTTGGGACATGTAAATACATTAAAATTATATTGACACATAAAAGACTCCTATCAGCTAATACAGTTAGGTTTACATTGCGTAAGTGAACTACCCGGAAGAAGATCCAAGTTTTCTTACATTATAGTTGAGAACAGAAGATGACAACAGATGTATTACCGCACTGATATTTTGCCCCGAAACCCTCACCCCTAACCGGCTCTTAACCTAACATCCTGCCTTCCCCCCTTGCCAACGATCCCGCACAGTCCGACACTGGACAGGAGAGATCACCGGCATTTGGGAGGAATTCTGTGAAAAAAGTCTTAGCGATCATCCTCGGCGGCGGCGCAGGCACCCGCCTCTATCCACTCACGAAACTACGGGCGAAACCGGCAGTCCCCATCGCCGGCAAATATCGCCTGATTGATATCCCCGTCAGTAACTGTATCAACTCAGAAATCTACAAAATCTACGTCCTCACCCAATTCAACTCAGCCTCCCTCAACCGCCACATCGCCCGCGCCTACACGTTTTCTGGCTTCACGGAAGGGTTTGTAGAAGTGCTCGCCGCCCAACAAACCGCCGAAAACCCGAACTGGTTCCAGGGAACCGCAGATGCCGTGCGCCAGTATCTCTGGCTAATGCAGGAATGGGATGTTGATGAATATCTCATTCTCTCTGGCGATCACCTCTATCGCATGGACTACCGGCAGTTCGTCGAACGTCACCGCGAAACCGGCGCAGATATCACCCTTTCCGTCTTACCCATCGACGAGAAACGCGCCTCCGACTTTGGCTTATTGAAAATCGACGAGAAAGGACGGGTGATGTCCTTCAGCGAAAAGCCCAAAGGCGACGCCTTGAAGGAAATGCAGGTTGACACCACAACCCTCGGCTTATCACCCGAACAAGCCAAGAAAAGCCCCTATATCGCCTCAATGGGGATTTATGTCTTCAACAGAGATGTCATGGTCAAACTGTTGGAAGAAGCCCCAGATCGGACTGATTTTGGTAAAGAAATCATCCCCGCTTCCGCGAAAGACTACAACGTTCAAGCCTACTTATTCAACGATTATTGGGAAGACATTGGAACCATAGAAGCCTTCTATGAAGCCAACCTGGCTTTAACCAAACAACCCCAACCGGATTTTAGCTTCTACGACGAAAAAGCCCCCATTTACACTCGCGCCCGTTACTTGCCACCCACAAAGCTGCTCGATTGTCAAGTAACCGAATCGATGATCGGAGAAGGCTGCATCCTCAAAGAATGCCGCATCGATCACTCGGTTTTAGGCGTGCGTTCTCGCGTGGAAGCCCGCTGCCACATCGAAGACTCCCTGCTCATGGGTTCTGACTTCTACGAACCCTTCGCAGAACGTCAATCCGGCTTACAAAAAGGCGGCGTACCTTTGGGTATTGGTTCCGACACCACCATTCGCCGCGCCATCATCGACAAAAATGCTCGGATAGGCCGGCACGTCCAAATCATCAACAAAGATAGAGTAGAAGAAGCCAATCGTGAAGACGACGGTTTCTACATCCGCAGCGGCATCGTTGTCGTCTTGAAAAATGCGGTAATTCCTGACAGAACTGTTATTTAGCCTTTTGGATTTTAGATTTTGGATTTTGGATTAACCCTCTAAAATCTAAAATCTAAAATCTAAACCTTCGATGACCAAACTCATTTTACTAATCGGGCTTCCTGGAAGCGGAAAAACTTATTTAGCACAATACTTGATTGCAGACTGCCCACAGCGGCACCTCATTTCTACAGACGCCATCCGGGCTAAGCTATTTGGAGATGAATCGATTCAAGGGCCGTGGTTACTTGTTTGGCGAGAAGTACAACGTCAGCTTCAGCAAGCCCTGATCCATGCCCCCTCAGCCATTTACGATGCCACCAATGCAGCCCGTAAACAGCGCCGCGAAGCCATTGGGCTGGCAAGAGAGGCCGGTTTTACCCACATCACCGGCTTGTGGCTAGACACCCCCTTAAAGCAGTGCTTACAACGCAACCGGCAGCGAGGCCGGCAAGTCCCAGAAGAAGTTATCTTGCGGATGCACCGGCAGATGAGTGACGCCCCCCCAGCCCTCCAAGATGGCCTTGATCAGCTAATCCGGTGGTCACCTGCCGGCATTAGTACGGAAATTGCGATCATACCCTAAGAAAAAACCGAACTAGAGCCATACTTAACCTTAGGTAATCTGAAGCTAGAGAAGTGAGCATTTTTCTTCCATCACCCCTTCACTAACCAGATAATACCAAGCCGGTATCCGATCTTCCTCATTTTGAGTGCAGCGTCGCCCTAAAACTTTTACGTCCAGCTAAAGGCACTCTCTAACTCCCCCACCACTCAGCACTCACTATGACGTTGTAGAAAAAAAACTTTAAACTTATTCATTAAAACAGAGGTGACTGGTTAATGGCTGCAACCGATTTTAAAGACTACTATGCAATTTTGGGTATCAGTAAAACGTCCAGTGCGGATGACATTAAAAAGACTTACCGCAAACTGGCACGGAAATACCACCCAGACATGAATCCTGGCAATCGGGAGGCAGAAGCCCACTTCAAAGAAGTAACTGAAGCTTACGAAGTCTTATCTGACCCCGAAAAACGCAAAAAATACGACCAATTCGGTCAATATTGGAAACAAGCTGGGCCAGGGCCAGGATGGTCATCTGCCCCTGGTGTAGATGTTAATAACTTCGACTTTAGCCAGTTCGGCAGCTTTGACGAATTCATTAACGAATTACTCGGTCGCGTTGGCAGCACCGGCCCGACTGCTGGTCGCAATCCTCGCTGGAATTACAACTACCGTACCAGCACAGGTGGCCCAACCGGCTTTGGTGGCTTTGAAAATGCTTCAGGCGTTGGTGATCGCGCAGCCGGCACCTCTGCAGATCGCGAGGGAACGATCACCCTCACCTTTTCCGAAGCCTTTCAAGGCGTGCAGAGACGCTTGAGTTTGGGCAATGAAATGATTGATGTGCGAATTCCTGCCGGCGCTAAACCGGGAAGTCGCATTCGTGTTAAGGGTAAAGGTCAGCTCAATCCCTACAGCCAGCAGCGCGGCGACCTTTATTTAGTGGTCGAAATCCAGCCTCACACGTTCTTCCAATTTGATGGCGATAATCTCGTCTGTGAGGTGCCGGTGACGCCCGATGAGGCCGTCTTAGGCAGTCAAGTTGAAATCCCTACACCGGATGGGACTGTCACCATGAATGTCCCCGCCGGCATTCGTTCCGGTCAATCTCTGCGGCTGCGCGGCAAAGGCTGGCCCCGTCCAAAAGGAGGCCGCAGTGACCAACTGGTAAAGATCGTGATTGTAGCGCCAAAAGATATCAGTGCGACTGAGCGTGAATTATACGAAAAAATTCGGGCTTCTCGCAGCTTTAATCCCCGCAGTCATTTTCAGGAAATTCACTTGTAAATCTTTTCCTCACCAAGTTTATTAGGGCGCGGCATTACACCGCGTCTTTTTTTTTGATGAAGGGATTAAAAGGCCGGCTGCAAAAGGTGTGATTTTGTTCGTACTTACAATTTTAAAATGTTATGAGGTACGAATAAAATATTAGAATTAAACAATCTTTTTGCCGGCACCATAGAAACCCCCAAAAACAGCTAAATTGCTATCGAGGAGATTCAACTATAGATCACCGGCACTTCATTCTCGTCTTTGCCGGCTGGCGTGATTCTGCCCAGCGAGTATTAAACTCAGATAAATAATCCTTAGCAATTTCTGAATTGTTCAGAATCACCACATTTTCATCATTACGTCGGTCTGCATTATTCGAGAAATTATAAGAGCCGGTGATTACGGTGTTATTATCAATCACAATCACTTTGTGGTGAAAAGCACTCGGATTACTATCTTGACGCACCGGCATCCCAGCACAGTAAAACTTAGGCAGTTCACTGTACTGAGTTTCACTGCCATTCGTTTCAAAAATTCCCTGCACATCCACTCCCGCTTTTGCACGACTCAGCATTGCTGCACCCAATTGTTCATGAGTGAATGAAAAAGCCATAAATCGAATACTGCTTTTTGCATTGTTAATCAGCGGCAGTAATTTACTGGAGACTTTATCTTCAGGGGCAAATAATACCTGTACCGGCGTCCCATTTACGGTGACTTGTTGCAGATCCACCGTTGAGGGAGAAGAAGGGCCAAATTGGCCGGCCCACATTTCAGCAAATTCTCGCTCGAATATCACCGCTAATTCTGGCGAATTCAACAAAATCGCATTATTGTTATTTCTTTGCGTGCCATTAATCGTTAAATTTGTGGAGCCGGTCCAGACAATTTGATTATCAAAGATAATAAATTTATTGTGCATCAAATCCGGTCGGTTATCTGCCTTTACAGGAATTCCTGCCCGCTTTAGCTGAGCGAATTGCCCGTGTCCCGGATCTTTATCTTCTGCCAATCCATATTCGTCATCTGTCACCCATTTAACATCGACTCCGCGCTTCTTAGCAGCAATCAGTGCCTCAGCAATTGAATCGAGATTAAATTCAAAGGCGGCAACGTGAATGCTACTTTGGCTACTGTTAATATTAGTAACCAAGTCGGCTACAATCGGATTAGTTTGCTGGGCAGGATTGGTGAACTGAGTTTGCCACCAAGACTTTTGAAATAAACCGCAGCCGGCTAACCCCCAAATAAGGGCGGCCATTAACAACACAGAGATGGTGTGCCGGCGATAGAGAGTGCTAAGTTCTGAATGCTGAGTGCTGAGTGAGTTAGATAAGGCTTTTCGTGTTATTATCCAAAATTCAATAAGAGGCTGTGGAATAGTTTTTTTAAGTTTGGAAGTTAAAGTTTCTTTTGAATCTTGATTAATTGCATTCATAACATTAAAGATTAGATAGTTTTCCCTTTTGTCTCATCAAGCCTAAATTTTTATATGAGAAATTACGGCTTTGCTTCTTCATGCGAACCTTCAACGAGCCGGCGGAGATTGAGAATCCATTCGGACGGCTCATCTGGCAGAGATTGCCTTAAAAATGCCTGCTGTTGTGCCTTGTTTGGGGGTTGGTAATTGGGGTAAATCTTGGCGGCTTGCTCTAGAATCTCATTGAGTGAAGACTCACCGGCACGATCATCCCCATCCCCTCTGGCAACCCACTGATTGACTGAGCGCATCAGCAAGCGGGTGGCGCGAAGTTTGGGCGCGATGAAGGTTTCAGCCCTTTCCTCATCCAAATCAGCCGTGTCTTGCACAATTAGTTTGACACAGGCTAAGCCCCAATCCAGCAAGGCGTTAGCTGCCGGCTCGTCTAGTTGAGCAGTAAGCGCCTCATTATCCAAAAGACTTTCAGCAGCCAGATTCATCCGTTCCGTAAGCGCATCAGCCATACAATTTTAGATTTTCGTAGGTTGGGTTGAGCAGAGCGAAAACCCAACGATTACGTTGGGCGCAGTGAAACGGAGGGTATGAGTGATCAGTGCGACACCCACCCCAAAAGCCGGTACCCTGTGAATCCTCAACCGCCGGCCACCAGCAGTTAGTGGCCACTTTGGGCTAGACTGTAACAATTCATTCAAATTGTTTAGCTATAAAACGTTACGATAAGTCACATCGTATTAAATTTTTATTGGCCTTTACACAAATTGCTTCAATTGAGGACTCTATCAGGGTTCCCAGCCGAAATCTTGAGGCTGGAAAACGGGTTAACAGTTATTCACCAATCGGTTCCGGCCACACCTGTGGCTGTAGTAGATGTTTGGGTCAGAGCCGGCGCAATGGCAGAACCGGCGCAATGGTCTGGGATGGCGCACTTTTTAGAACACATGATCTTCAAAGGCACCGATCTGATGCCGCCTGGAGTATTTGATTGCACGATCGAAAATCGGGGCGGAATGACAAATGCTGCCACGAGTCACGACTACGCACATTTCTTCACGCTCACAGCAGCCGAGTATTTAAAAGATACGCTGCCGGCTTTGGCAGAACTTATTTTACACGCCGCCATCCCAGACGATGAATTTGTCCGCGAACGTGATGTCGTGTTAGAGGAAATCCGTCAATCTGCCGATAGCCCGGACTGGTTAGCCTTTCAAGCCCTGATGGAGATTGTTTACCCTCGCCACCCTTACGGGCGTCCAATCCTGGGAACTGAGGCTAAATTGATGCAGCATTCACCCCAGGAAATGCGGAGTTTCCACCGAACGCACTATCAACCAGAAAACATGGCTGTCGTGATAGTCGGTGATGTTGAACTGGAACCGGCCCTGGAATTGGTGAATCAAGCCTTTGAGAAATTTCCCGTCCCAGAAAAATGTCCCAAAATCCAAATAGAAGCTGAACCCCCGATGATCGAAATCCGCCGGCGGGAACTGTATGTTCCCCGGTTGGAACAGGCGCGGCTAATCATGGCTTGGACAGGGCCAGGGGTCGATCAGTTACAAGATGCTTACGGATTAGATTTACTCTCGGTGCTGCTGGGAGAAGGGCGAACCTCTCGCTTAGTCCGGGACTTGCGGGAAGAGGGACGGTGGGTTCAAGGGGTTAACTGTAGTTTCTCCCTACAGCAGGAATCGAGTTTGTTAACGATCAGTGCTTGGTTAGATCCAAAAAATGTGGAGCAGGTGGAAGCGTTGATTTGCGAGCATCTCATGCAACTGCAAGCAAAACCAATTTCTGAAGCCGAACTCGCTCGCTGCAAACGATTGCTGTGTAATGACTATGCCTTTTCAACAGAAACCCCGATTCAGCTAGCCGGTTTATACGGTTATTACCATACGATTGCCCGCTCGGAAATGTCTGTGACTTATCCGGCAAAAATTCAGTCCTATCAAGCCAAAGATTTACAGCGTTTAGCGGCTCAGTATCTCTCCCCCCACTATTACGCCGTTACGGTGCTTAAACCTCTCTAGTTCTTAATTCGTTACCGGCATTTAGCTCGCTCCATCTCCCCATTTTTTGAAGTTCCACCCTCAACTCAAACGTGAATCAAACTTTAATGCAATCTTTTCAAAACCGGACTGTTCATCGCACCGTTCTCAACAATGGCATGGTAGTGCTATTGGTGGAAAATCCCGCCGCCGATATTATTGCCTCTCGGATCTTTGTCCGCGCCGGCAGCCGGTGCGAACCCAGACACCAAGCAGGGTTGGCGCATCTACTAGCCGCAGTTCTAACAAAAGGAACCAGCCGGCTTTCTTCCCTAGAAATTGCTGAGCAGGTAGAGTCTGTTGGAGCCAGCCTGGGTGCAGATGCTACCCCAGATTATTTCTTGCTAAGTCTGAAAACCGTTTCATCTGACTTTGCTCAGATGCTCGACTTGGCGGGGCAACTGCTGAGAGCGCCAACCTTCCCAGAAGCCGAGGTGGAACTAGAACAATGCCTGACGCTTCAAGGCATTCGCTCCCAGCAGGAACAGCCGTTTGCGATCGCATTCGAGCAGTTGCGGCAAGCCATGTACCCGGATCATCCCTATGCCTTCTCTAGTCTGGGAACCGAAGCCACGGTTTCTCAACTGACGTGCGCCGATCTGCACCACTATCACCAAACGTATTTCCGCCCAGATAATATGGTGATCAGTTTGGCCGGTCGGATTGCGCCAGAATACGCCCTCGAACTGATCAGTGAAGTGTTTGGAGATTGGCAAGCACCGGCAACACCTCTGCCGGCTCTGGTGCTGCCGGTGCCAAACCCTAAACCTCAGCAAATCGTCACTCCCCTGCAGACGCAGCAATCCATTGTCATGCTGGGTTATCTCGCGCCTTCAGTACGGGGTGCAGAAGCTACAGCAACGCCCGAAAGTGCCAGCGTACCGTTAAACCTTCCCACCGCCAAAGCTGTTAGTCCCGATTATGCAGCGCTGAAGTTACTCAACACTTACTTAGGAAATGGTCTCTCCAGCCGGCTGTTTGTGGAATTGCGAGAGAAGCGCGGCTTGGCTTACGAAGTTTCGGCGCTGTACCCCACGCGGCTTGATACCTCCCAATTTGCGGTTTACATGGGCACCGCACCCGACAATACGGCAACAGCGCTAGCCGGCTTGCGGACGGAAGTAGAGCGCCTCTGCAACGTGGTGCTCAGTCATGAAGAACTACAAGCGGCGAAGAATAAGTTGCTAGGGCAATATGCGCTGGGCAAACAAACCAATGCTCAACTCGCTCAGGTGTTTGGCTGGTACGAGACGTTAGGGCTGGGAATTGAATTTGATTCGAGTTTTACTGCAGCGATTAGTGCGGTGACGGCACCTGTGGCTCAGCAAGCGGCTTGCCGGTATTTTAGTGAACCTTTTATCTCTTTGGTCGGGCCGGCTGCTGCGGTGACTCAGGTGCCGGTTGTAGCCGTTTCCTAGGGCAATCGAGCAAAAATAACTGAGCAACCCACACTCGATTAAAATCCCTTTCCAGCTTCTATAAAAGGTTGTACTTGGTTGGGGTTGAACCTATCAATCAGCGTTAAAATCTGCGGCTTGAGGCGAGCCTTAGCGGGGAATTTCCTAACGAACGCTCAAGCCGGCTCAGCCGCAAGTTTAGTGCGGCAACTTGCAACTCCCTATAACGCTTCCTAGTGTTATTTTTAGCTTGTCATAGATAAAAATATTTGTATTTTAAACAAGGATTTTCGAGTTTTTAGAGAAAGAGAAAAACTCGTCTTCAGCGTCAAGGTTTTTACCGGCAATGAAAAAGTCTGGGTCAAATTCCTCGATTTGTGTAAAGATTTGATTTGACATTTAACAACATCCTTAGCACAAGCCGGCTAAGTGCCATAATTGATGGCATCATCAGGAAATTGTCAGGTGTGCGGCTAAAAATTTGTTGGTAGAAAAATTGACAAATCATTCTTTTTATGATGTCAAATAACCCAGTTCACCTAGCCTTGTTAATTGGCTGTGGGATGTGCTGTAGCATGAATTTCACCGGCATCGCCAGCGCCCAAATTGCCCCAGATACAACGCTGCCGCGTAACACAACGGTTACGCCTGCCGGCAATGTAATTCAGATTGAAGGCGGAACCCAAGTCGGCAGCAGTTTATTCCACAGTTTCCGAGAATTTTCTGTTCCAACAAATACCGAAGCATTCTTTAACAATGCAGCCGGTATTCAAAACATCTTCAGTCGCGTCACCGGCAACAAAATTTCCAACATTGATGGTTTAATTCGCGCTAACGGCACAGCTAACCTTTTTCTGCTCAATCCAAACGGCATCCTTTTTGGCCCAAATGCCCGGTTAAATATCGGGGGTTCTTTTATGGGGACAACGGCGAACAGTATTCGATTTGCCGGTGGCAGCGAATTCAGCGCGATTAATCCCACTGCCCCACCAATATTGACCGTGAATGTCCCCATCGGCTTGCAATTAGGGCCAAATCCAGGGGGAATTCAGGTTGAAGGGCCAGGGAATCAACTTGCATTTGATGGCGTAACTTTAGCAACTCTTCGAGAAGATAGACCGGCAGGACTTCAAGTGAATGCCGGCAAAACCTTAGCCTTGATTGGCGGTAATATTACACTTATTGGCGGCAATTTAACCGCAGAATCTGGGCGAATTGAACTGGGAAGTGTTGCCGGTGGAACAGTCACCCTCACACCCACGAATTCAGGTTGGACGCTTCAGTATCCCGGCGTTGAAAACTTTCAAGATATCCGTCTTTCTCAAGCGGCTTCTATTAGTAGTAGTGGCACCGGCGGCGGCGACGTTCAACTTATGGGCCGGCGCATTACACTCAGTGAAGGTTCAGCCATTTTAGCCGATACCTTGGGTGATCAACCCGGAGGCAGCCTGATTGTTCGCGCTACTGAATCCGTTGAATTAACCAGTAGTCCCGGTGCCTTTTCCAGCAGTCTCTTTGCCAGCGTTGATCCCGGCGCAACCGGCAATGGGGGCAACTTGCTCATCGAAACCGATCACTTGAGGGTTGCAGATGGCGCGATTATTGGCGCAGATACCTTTGGATCTGGCAACGCCGGCACTTTAACGATCCAGGCAAATTTAGTCGAACTCCTCGCCGGCAGCGTGGTAGAAACTTCTGTGTATCAAGGAGCCACAGGTCAGGGCGGAAACTTAATTATTCAAGCGGATCGCTTGTTAGTAACAGATGGCGCACAAGTTTTAACCTTTACCCTAGGTGGCGGTGATGCCGCCCAAATGACGGTAAAAGCCAGAGAAGTTGAAATCACCGGCACTTCAGAATCTGGAAGATTTGCCAGCGTTTTAGCCGCGTCTGTCGAACCAGGGGCTACCGGCAACGGGGGCAAACTCACCATTGAAGCCGAAAGTTTGCGGATCACCAATGGTGCACGGGTGGGCGTTGAAAGCCTAGCGTTGGGCAATGCCGGTGAAGTTCGCGTGCGAGCAAATCTTGTCGAAGTCAGCGGCACTTCAATTTTGGGAAATCCGAGCACTTTATCGGCTGACGCCACGGATGCCGGTTTGGGAGGCGACTTAAGCCTGGAAACTGCAAGGCTGATCGTCCGGGATGGGGGACAGATCGCCACCGGCACCTTGGGCAGTCGTGCGGGGGGAAACCTGAATATTAAAGCGTCTGAGTCGATTGAACTGAGTGGATCGGTGCCGGCAATTCCTCCTACAAAGCGTGACTTTTTCCGCGATGATTCAGGACAGCGCTTTCCCAGTGGGTTATTTGCAAGTTCTCAGGGAACTGGAGATGCCGGCAACTTAACCATTGAGACACAGCGGCTAATCGTTGGCGATGGGGCGCAAGTCTCTGTCAGTTCCAATCAAACGGGTGGTGCCGGCAACCTCAATCTTAATGCCGATCAGATTCGCCTTGATCGAGGCACACTCAGCGCCGCCGCCGCCCAAGGAAATCAAGGTAACATGACCCTCAACGCCTCTGAGCTCCAACTACAGCACGGCAGCCACATCACCACAAATGCCACCGGCACCGCCACCGGCGGCAATATTACCATCAATGCCGATACCTTAGCTGCCTTGAGAAATAGCGATATCACAGCAAATGCCACCGGCAGCTTTGGCGGTCAGGTTATTATCAATGCACAAGGCATTTTTGGCACAGAATTTCGGCCAACACTTACTGCAAAAAGTGATATCACTGCCTCTTCCAGCCTTGGCGCACAGTTTAGCGGCACGGTTCAACTGAATACCCCGGATGTCGATCCAGCTTCAGGTGTGGTTGAGTTGTCAGAAAAGCCGGTCGATCCCAACACTCAAATTGCTTCCGGTTGCACAGCAGCGAGGGGCAGTAGCTTCACCGCTACCGGACGCGGCGGTTTGCCGGCTGATCCCACTCAAACCCTCAGAGGCACAGCGCGTTGGCAGGATCTGCGTCCCCTAGAGACTGCGGGGCAGATTGTAGAGGAGAGGGAAAGTGGAGGGCACAGGGAGAGCAGTCTTTCCCAATTCTCAATTGTCAACCCCCAGCCCCCAATTATTGAAGCAACGGGATGGATTATCAATAACAAAGGTCAGATGGAATTGGTTGCAAAGGCTCCCAATATCAGTTTTTCTAGTTCTTGGAATCAGCCGGCTAGTTGTGACAATTGAAAAATGCCTTGGAATTAGGGGTTTCAGTAACCTAAAAGTTTATTAATTCTATTGACAGGCGGTATTTTATGCATAGATACCAGGTTTTCCCAGCCTCAATTATTAGCAGTGCTCTCTATTTGAGCTTGATAGCCGCCGGCACTGTTAGCGCTCAAATTATTCCAGATACAACGCTGCCGAATAACAGTAACGTCAAGGCTGCCGGCAACGCAATCCAAATTGAAGGTGGAACCCAAGCCGGCAACAATTTATTTCATAGCTTTCGCGAATTTTCTGTTCCGACAAATAGCGAAGCTGTCTTTAACAATTCCTCTACGATTCAAAATATTTTCAGCCGAGTTACCGGCAGCAAAATCTCCAATATTGACGGATTAATTCGCGCCAACGGAACTGCTAATTTATTTTTGCTCAATCCCAATGGCATGATTTTTGGCCCGAATGCCAAGCTTGATATTGGAGGATCTTTTATCGGAACAACGGCGAACAGTCTTCTATTTGCCGACGGTACTTTTTTCAGCGCTATTAATCCGCAAGCCCCTCCTTTACTCATCGTTAATGTACCTATTGGATTGCAAGTGGGTGCAGATTCAGGAGATATTGTTGTTCAAGGTGCCGGTCGCTCTTTAAATTTGAGTTTAGAAACCGGACTAGAACGAGAAAATCCAAGCAACTCTTTAAGTGTCAAAGCCGGTCAAACCTTAGCCTTAGTAGGGGGAAATATTTATCTAGAAGGTGGAAATTTACTCGCCCCCGCCGGCACGATTAATTTACTCGCTTTATCGAGTGGGGAAGTTACTATTAATTTCAATGCTTCTGAAATCACCTTCCGTCCTGAAACATCTGCCCAATTTAAGGATATCCGCCTGACTCAATCGGCTTCAGTTGATACCAGTGGCGATCCAGCCGGCTTGCTGCAAGTTCAGGCGCGACGACTGACGTTGGAAAACGGTTCAGTTATCTTTTCCATTAACGAAGGATCAAAATTAGGTAAAAATTTAACTTTTAATATTTCCGATTCAGTGGAGTTAATTGGCAGAACTCCAGATAGAAAGTTTCTCAGCAGCATTATTTCTTGGACAAAAGGAAGCAGTGGTGGAGGCGAATTAAGCATTAACACAAATCAATTGATGCTGAGAGATGGCAGCGGGATACTTTCTGGCACAGATGCCACCGGCAATGCCGGCAATATTAACCTTCAAGCCAGACAAGTCAGCCTAGGAGGACTATCAGCAGATGGTGGAAGTTTAACCGCGATTCAGTCTAATCCTTGGCCAAGCTCAACAGGAAATGGAGCGAATATTACAATTGCTGCTGAACAACTAACCGTAGAAAATGGAGCAGTGATTTCCGTCTCAACCTTTGGTGCCGGCCAAGGTGGCAATATTAATATTCAAGCAGATCAAGTGGAGATTTATGGTAGATCGATAAACGGTCAAATTCGGAGTGGATTGTATGCGCGGACAACTTTGAATAATGCAACAGCATTAACGGGAGATGCCGGCACAGTTTCCGTAGCCGCCGGCAGCTTAAGTCTCAGGGATGGGGCAACCATTAATGTAGCAAGTTTAGGAACCGGAGAAGCCGGCAACATTGAACTCAATGCTAATACCGTTGAACTTAATAACGAATCCCTGATTACAGCCACCCGACGAGCCGGCCAGCAAGGTAATATTAGAATTCGCGCTCAAAACTTAAAATTACGTCAAGAAAGCCTGATTACAACTAATGCCAGTAGTAAAATTGTCAGCGATTATGGACAAGAAATTCCCACCAATGCGGAAGAAGCGAATGGCGGTAATATTGCCATCAAAACAGATAACTTAGTTGCCCTCGAAAATAGTGACATCAGCGCCAATGCAGAAACAGGTTTTGGTGGGGGAGTTACCATCAACGCCAGCGGCATCTTTGGCACAGAGTTTCGCACAACTCAAACCCCCAAAAGCGATATTACTGCAACTTCCCAACTCGGCGCACAATTTACCGGCATCGTACAAATCAATACTCCCGATGTTGATCCCGCCTTTGGCTTAGTTCAGTTCCAAGAAAATCTCGCCGATCCCAGCACTCAAATTACCACCGGCTGTGTTTCCGCTAACAGTGAATTTACCCTCATCGGACGCGGCGGCTTACCCTCCGATCCGACTCAAACCCTTATTGGTCAAGCAGTCTGGCGAGATTTACGCCCGGTTGAAAATCTGGGTAGAGGAGGCGTTGAGGAGAGGGCGAATATCACAGATGTATTAGTCTCCAACCCTGCATCCCCACTGGTTGAGGCGACTGGATGGACATTCAATGCCAAAGGACAGGTTGAATTGGTGGCTAAAGCTGCTAATGTAACTTTTTATGACTCTTGGAATCCGCTGACTTCGTGCCATAATTAATTTAATTATAAGCGTCAGGTTATCGGGTGCGCTGCTGAATTTTTTTAGATGCTATTAAAGAATTTATGTATCGTCTTTTCCAGTATCACCCTGTCTTGATTGTTGCTTGTGTCATAGGTTGTTCTTCAATTGCCGGCATTGCTCAGGCGCAAGTTATACCCGATACAACGCTGCCGAACAATACAGAAGTTACTCCAGCCGGCAATATAATTCAGATTGACGGAGGCACCACATCTGGCAGCAATCTTTTTCACAGCTTTAAAGAATTTTCTGTGCCGGCAAATATTGAAACATTTTTTAATAATTCTGCCAATATTCAAAACATTTTCAGCCGAGTTACCGGCAGCAACATTTCCAATATTGAAGGATTAATTCGCGCCAACGGAACCGCCAATTTATTTTTGCTCAATCCCAATGGAATTATTTTTGGGCGAAATGCGCGGTTAAATATTGGGGGTTCTTTCACCGGCACCACAGCCGACAGCATCCAATTTGCAGACGGGAATGTTTTTTCCGCGAAAAATCCGCAATCCTCACCAGTTTTAACGGTTAACGTACCCATTGGCTTGCAATTTGGCAGCAATCCGGGGGCAATTGTCAATCAATCTCGCCCGGACAGCTCAACAGCACCCTTAACAGGAGGGTTGCAAGTCAAAGCCGGCCAAACCTTAGCCCTAGTTGGGGGAGATGTGATCTTTCCCGGCGGCAGTGCAAGCGCAAGCGGGGGCGAAGTGCATCTGGGTGCGGTACAAAGTCCGGGAACCGTTAGCCTCACGCCAATTGCCACCGGCTGGAACTTCGGATACACCGGCATTACCCAGTTCGGCACAATCGATCTCGCTAGTGCGACGCTAAACACTAGCGGCATCGGCGGTGGCGCGATCGCGATGCGGGGCGAAACCGTCAACATTCGAGAGGGATCAAGCGTAGTTGCCGATACCCTGGGCGATCAAAATGGCAGAGGCATCGAGATTCAAGCAGCGCAATTTAACTTACTCGATTCCTCGATATCTACAACAACATTGGGTGCCGGCAAGGGGGGAGATTTAACCGTTCGCGCCAGCCAAACAACCCAGATCGCCGGCAGCAACCCGCTAGCATTTGCCAGCTTATCAAGCGATACTGCCGGTGCCGGTGCCGGCGGCAACCTTACCGTTGAAACCGGGAATTTCCAACTTCAAGGGGCAGCCTTCTTATCAGCGAGCACCTATGATGCCGGCACCGGCGGGAATTTAACTGTGCGGGCTACGGATTCAGCCGTGTTTGTAGGCACAGGATTTGACACGATGGAATTGCTCATCGGTGCCGCTATATTAGGGCAGTTTAGCCCAACAAATCGGATTGGCGGTATGTTTTCGGTAGCCAGTGGCACCGGCACCGGCGGGAATATGGCGATTGAGACGAACTCGCTGATTATGCAAAATGGTGCGCTGATGTTCAGTCCGGCAAAAACACAAGGTGATAGCGGAAAAATTGACATTCAGGCTGCTAGTTCCGTTAATCTCGTTGCCTCTGGCATTCTCACAGCACCGGGTCCGGGAAGTAGCGGTTCCACCGGCAACGTCACGGTCAACACGGGCACCCTAACCATCCGGGACGGGGCGATACTTTCTAGCGCCACCATCGGCAGTGGATCGGCTGGAGATGTGATTGTCAAAGCTTCTGAATCGGTGGAGGTTTCAACAACGATACCGGGTGCCCTGCTAGCCACAGGGATTACAAATACTAGCTTTTTCGGCACTGGCGCAGGCGGCGACATTGAGATCGACACAAAAAGGGTCGTCAATCAAGCCGGTGGGCTAATTGTGGCAAATAGCGGCGGGGTGATCGGCACCGGCATCATCACCACTGGCGGGCCGGGGGGGGATGTGGTGATTAATGCCAGCGAATCGATTGAAATCAAAGGCGTTTCTGCGGATGGCAGGATCACCAGCGGCCCTGGCACTACAACTTTCACCGCTTCGCCCGCCGGCAACCTTACCATGAACAGCCCGAATATAAGAATCTCCGACGGCGCAATCGTCTCAAGCGCGACGCTAGGTTCTGGAAATGGCGGAACGATTACCATTAATGCGTCCGAGTTGCTAGAGTTGGCCGGCAGAGCAGCAATAACCGGCCTTCCCGCTACCTTAGTCACCTCGTCGGGACGGGCAGACTTGTTGCAGTTTGGTGGATTGGCAGGCGAAGATTCGCAAATTGACCCCCGTTCGGTAACAGGGGCAGGCGGAGATTTGCAAATTAACGCCCGTTCGGTCGTCGTGCGCGATGGCGCGGCGCTGGATGTGCGGAGTTTCGCAACTGGCGATGCCGGAACGCTTGATATTAACGCCCAGTCGGTTCGCTTAGATAGGCAAGGCACACTCAACGCCGCGACAGCAATGGGTGCCGGTGGTAACATCCAAATTCGCACGCAAGACTTACAATTGCGCCAGGGCAGCCGAATTACAACCGATGCCGGCAATACCGATGGCGGTAACATCACCCTCGGTACAAAAACCCTGGTCGCGTTAGAAAATAGTGATATTACCGCTAACGCCCAAGAAGGATTTGGCGGCAGAGTCAGTATTACCTCCCAAGGCATTTTTGGCATTCAGTTTCGCGACGCACTTACCCCGCAAAGCGATATCACCGCCACCTCTAATCTTGGCCCTCAGTTTACCGGCACCGTGGAAATTAATACCCCCGATGTTGACCCCGCTTCTGGGTTAATCGAGCTGCCGGTGCGCCCAACCGATCCAACA
Organism: Microcoleus sp. FACHB-68; assembly: GCF_014695715.1. Taxonomy (NCBI): domain Bacteria; kingdom Bacillati; phylum Cyanobacteriota; class Cyanophyceae; order Oscillatoriales; family Microcoleaceae; genus Microcoleus; species Microcoleus sp. FACHB-68. Next base: position 785,244 of record NZ_JACJOT010000008.1, on the reverse strand, counting down.
ACTCAAATATCTGCCGGTTGCGCCAAACAAGGCAACAGTTTCACGATTACCGGACGTGGTGGGTTACCTTCCGATCCAACTCAAACCCTTATTGGTAAAGCAGTGTGGCACGATCTGCGTCCGGTTGGGGAGTTGGGAAGCCAGGAAGCGAGGGAGCAAGGCAGTATCACAGAAGTCTCAGTCTCCAATCCCGCATCCTCATTGGTTGAGGCGACTGGATGGACAGTCAATGCCAAAGGACAGGTTGAATTGGTGGCTAAAGCCGCTAATGTGACTCTTTCTAGTTCTTGGAATCAGCCGGCAAACTGCAATGATTAAGCGAATAATGGGCAAATTTTGGAAACGTTTGAGATCGATTCCTGCCAGTGTTGGGTTAGGATTACTGACTTTCTTTGTGGTGACAGCTTTGTTGCCGAGTGTCGCCGCACAGCCTTCGGATTTTAAATTTTCAAGTTTAGAGTTTCCATTAGGCTCTAAGGCTGAACAAGTACAGATTTTTGCGGCTCAAGGGGATGCCGGCATCTCACCAAATACGCAATCAATAAACTTTCTAGAAGAAGGCAGAAACCTCTACGACGCGGGACGCTTTTCTGAAGCGGCGGCTGTCTGGGAGGAAGCAGTTAAAAATTATGAAAATCAGGGTGATCAGCTCCATCAAGCTATTAGTTTAAACTATTTATCAATTGCTTATCAAGAATTAGGACAATGGGAGCCGGCGCAAACAGCAATTACTCAAAGTCTTAACTTACTTATCGGCAATAAACAAAGGGCAAAAGGTCATACACAAGTTCTTGCCCAAGCCCTCAATACACAAGGAAGCTTGCTACTAGCCACCGGCCAAACTGAAGCCGCTCTAGAGAGCTGGAAACAGGCAGAAAAAGCCTATACAGAAATTGGAGATCGTGCCGGCATCCTAGGCAGCCAAATTAACCAAGCTCAAGCTCTGCAAACCCTCGGACTGTATCGGCGAGCACAAACAACCTTGGAGCGAATCAGCCAACAACTGCAAGCCGAACCAAATTCCTCAATCAAAATAACAGGATTGCGAAGTTTGGGAGACACCTTGCAAGTGGTGGGAGATGTGAGCAAATCTCAAGAGGTTTTAGCGCAAAGTTTAGCCATTGCCCAGCAACTCAATTCCCCAATTGAGATCAGTTCCACCCTCTTGAGCCTGGGAAATAGTTATAGAGCTTTGCAACAGACTGATAAAGCCTTGCAAAGCTATCAAAAAGCTGCTGAAAATGCTATTCATCCGCTCACAAAAGTAGAAGCTCAACTTAATAAATTAAGCTTACTCCTGGAAACCAAAAATTGGGCAGAAGCTCAAGTTTTGTCACCTCAAATTCAATCACAGCTTAGCAATTTACCTTCGAGCAGATATGGTGTTTACGCTCAAGTTAATTTTGCTGAAAGTTTAATAAAATGGGACATAGGGGATAGCAAATCGAACCCAAACAATGCCCAACAAATCGCTCAAATGCTAGCAAAAGCTGTGGAACAGGCAAAAATGCTGGGAGACTCAAGAGCGGAATCTTACGCCCTCGGTCAACTTGGACATTTATATGAAGGTTCCACACAGTGGAAAGAAGCTAGAACCTTGACAGAGCAAGCTCTCGTGCTGGCGCAAGCGAGCGGTGCTGATTATATTGTGGCTCGTTGGCAAGGACAGCTAGGCCGAATTTTAAAGCAGCAAGGCGATACTTTTGGCGCAATCGCCGCTTATACAGAAGCTATCAATAAGCTGCAATCTCTTCGCAGTGACTTAGCCGCGATTAATCCTGATGTTCAGTTTTCTTTTAATGAGAGTGTTGAACCTGTTTACCGGCAATTAGTCAGTTTGCTATTGCAATCTAATCCCAGTCAGCAAAATCTTAAGAAAGCTCGTGAAGTGATTGAAGCCCTGCAAGTGGCAGAATTAGATAACTTTTTCCGGGAAGCTTGTTTGGATGTCAAGCCTCAGCAAATCGATCAGCTTGATCCAACCGCTGCGGTTATTTATCCAATTATTTTGCCTGATCGCTTAGAAGTGATCCTCTCACTACCGGGACAGCCTTTAAGCCATTACACGACGGTTTTACCTCAAAATGAAGTGGAAAGTATTTTGGGGCAGTTTCTGGAATCTTTAAATCCATTTTTTGCAGATCAAGAGCGGTTGCGCCTTTCTCAGCAAGTCTATAATTGGTTGATCGAGCCGGCAGAAAATCAGTTAGCTCAAAGTGAAATTAAAACCCTGGTCTTTGTGCTGGATGGGGTTTTGCGAAATCTGCCAATGGCGGCGCTATCCGATGGAAAGCAGTATCTTGTGGAAAAATATAGTGTTGCCCTAACGCCTGGACTGCAACTGCTGGAAACACAGTCTTTGCAAAAAAAGGAAATTAAGGTTTTAACCGCCGGCTTGTCTGAGGCACGTCAAGGCTTTTCAGCCCTGCCAGGGGTACAGTTGGAAGTGCAGCAGATTTCGTCTGAGGTGCCGACAAGGATTTTTTTAAATCAAGACTTTACTGTACCAAACTTGCAAGAACAGCTCACTTCAAAGAATTATCCGGTTGTTCACTTAGCGACGCATGGGCAGTTTAGCTCTAATCCTGATGAGACTTTTATTCTGACTTGGAATGAGAAAATCAAAGTAAAAGAGTTTGAAAGCTTGTTGAGAGCTAGAGAACAACAAGAACGCGTCCCCATCGAATTGCTGATCTTGAGTGCTTGTCAAACGGCAGCCGGTGATAAACGGGCGGCGTTGGGGTTGGCGGGAGTGGCTGTGCGATCAGGGTCCGGCAGTACCCTAGCCACCCTGTGGTCAGTCAAAGACCAATCTACTGCCGAACTGATGAGTGAGTTTTACCGAAAAATCACCCAATCTGGTGTATCCAAAGCAGAAGCTTTGCGTCAAGCTCAACTCAGTCTGGTGAAGAACCCTGGATATGAACATCCTTTTTACTGGGCACCGTTTATTCTGGTCGGGAATTGGCGCTAAGATAATGGCATAACTTTTGTACTTATTGCCCAAGGAATATTGACAAACTCAGGCAGCTTTGATAGTGGAGCCGGTAAAAACTACGAATCCTTCTAATCAGTGAGTTTTCCCGAAAAATCACCTAATCTGGTGTATCCAAAGCAGAAGCTTTGCGTCAAGCTCAACTCAGTCTGCTGAAGAACCCTGGATCTGAGCATCCTTCTTACTGGGCACCATTTATTCTGGTCGGGAATTGGCGCTAAGATCATTGCCTAAATTTTTAAATCATTTCTCGCGAAAGATTTACAATATCTGGCAAGGGTGCTAGAAGAGCCTGCGGTAACCAACAAACCTTGAGAGGTGACACCATGAAGTCTAAACAAAATAAACCTTTACCCATCGCGATCTTGTCCACCGGCCTATTCCTGGCAATGGCAACCCTACCTGGGTTGCACCCATCGGCTAAAGCTCAACAAGAGCCGGTGAATCAAGCGTCCAATCTTCCTGGATCTTCAGTTCTCCGCATCACTTTTGATCCTCCCGGACCCGGAAAGCCCAAAGATACAGCAGGAGGAGCGTCTAGAGACGGCAGCCAATGCTCTCAGGAGTTAGCCGCGCAAAGTTCCTGTGTCAAGCCGCTCATGCCGACGACTCAAGAGGGGCTAACCGTGGCAGAACGCCCTGTGTTTTTGGTTTACGTTCCCGAAACTTCGGCAAAACAAGTATTTTTTAGTTTGGTCGATGAAAACAATCAACATATTTACCAAACCAAAGTCCCCATTGCCGGCAATTCGGGAATTCTCAGTTTCCAACTCCCAGATAATGCGCCGGCCTTAGAAATTGGCAAAAATTATCAGTGGGCTTTTATCATCGTTGGCGAACAGGGACTCAAACCAGATAGCCCCGTCGTCCAAGGAGCCGTCAAACGAATTGAAGCTGATACGGCTCTTAAGAGCCAGTTAGTCAATGCCAGCCCTCTAGAACGTGCCGCTCTATATGGAAAAGCTGGCATTTGGATAGATACGATCAGCACTCTAGCCGAGCTAAAAAAATCCCAACCAGCAGATGTCAATCTCGCACAGAGATGGAAGGAATTGTTAACATCCGTGGGTTTGGAAGCAATAGCAGCCCAGCCATTCTTGTGATGGAAGAGTCATGTTAACCAATGGAGAAGCTGCTGGCAGTCCATAACTGGCACTAGCTTCTCAGCAAGGCAGCGCTAAAATTAAATAAGATTAGGGGTGATAGAAACTGGGTTAATTTCCAAACCCTGGGTGAGTCAATTAAAGTTTGGCTATCGACCCAGTTTTTAATGTCATTTCTATGTGCCGGGGAAACATGGGGCGAAAGCTCAGCAAGCGAATTTGGCAATGGCGCGGTGTCCTCATGATCGCCCCCTCGGTAGCGGGTTTAGTGATTGCTGCAAACTCTTTTGGCTTGTTTCAGCTTCTAGAATGGGCGACGCTCGATAAATTTTTTCGCCTGCGCCCCCGTGAACCAGTCGATCCGCGCATTGTGATTGTCACCATTGATGAAGCAGATATTGATCGCCTTGAGCAGTGGCCAATGTCTGATGCAAAGCTGGCTAAATTAATCGAAAACTTAAAAAAACAGCAGCCATTGGCGATTGGCATAGATCTGTATCGAAATCTGCCAGTGCGACCAGGACATGACGCATTGGTGAAAGTATACCAGTCTACACCCAATCTGATTGGCGTTGAGAAACTCGTGGGGGAAACTGTAGCCCCACCAGTGATTTTAAAGCAACAAGATCAAGTTGGTTTAGCAGATTTAGTCCTCGATGCAGATGGCAAAGTGCGGCGGGGTTTGCTGTCAGTAAAGCCGAATGAAAAGGAACCCTCGCAATTAAGCTTGGCGGTGCGCTTGGCACTGATTTATCTGAAAGAAAAGGGCATTGGCTTAGAAATGGTGGATGCCGGCAAGATGCATTTAAAGTTAGGAAAAGCTTTATTTGTGCCCTTAAAAGGCAATGAGGGAGGTTATGCCGGCCTTGATGCCGGCGGTTATCAAATTTTGCTGAACTATCGGGGGACGCAAGATAGCTTTAAAAGTATATCGCTAACAGATGCGTTAGCAAACCGGATAGATCCGAATAGTTTGCGAGATCGCATCGTTTTAATTGGCGTCACTGGACAAAGTTTTAATGACTTTTTTTTGACTCCCTACGGCAATAGTTTTACCGGCAGTCCTAGCCGCACTCCAGGGGTGGTTATTCACGCGAATTTAACCAGCCAAATTTTAAGTGCTGCCTTAGAAGGGCGTCCATTTATCAAGGTTTGGGATGAGCCAGTGGAGTGGCTGTGGGTTTTAGGTTGGTCTTTTACCGGCGCTTCCATGAGTTGGACGCTACTGGTATCCAAGCTATTCAGAAAAAATCTACTCTTGAGATGGACGGTTCTCGGCATCGGAATTTTACTGCCGGTCACTATTTTGATGAGCAGCAGCTATATTGCGTTTTTGCTTAGCTGGTGGATTCCTAGCATCTCGCCATTAGTTGCTTTGTTGCTATCTGGCATTACCATTGCCGCTTATTACAATCGAGGCGTGCAACGCGAAAGTGAGAGAAAATTATCTCAATTTTTAGAAGCCATGTCAGTTGCCGTAGCCGTCCTCGATAGCAGCGGCAGACCCTGCTATACAAATCAGAAGGCACAGCAGTTACTAGGTCAAGGCGTGATCGACTCCGCGACAGTCGATCAATTATCAGAGGTTTATCAACTTTATATTGCCGGCACCGATCAACTTTATCCTTCAGAAAAATTATCCGTCGTGCGAGCGCTGAGGGGAGAACGGGCAACGGTTCATGATATCGAAATTCATCGAGAAGGCAAGATTATTCCTATCGAAACATGGGGGACTCCTATTTTTGATGACACAGGTAATGTTGCTTACGCAATTGTCGCCTTCCAAGATATCACGGAACGCAAACAATCTGAAGCTGAACGAGAAAAATTTACCAAACAACTGTTTGAACTGAATCGCAATTTAGAAAAAGCCCTGGATGCTGAATTAGAAATTACCGATGCCTACGGGCGGTTTGTACCCCATGAATTTCTTAATCTTTTAGGATATGAAAGTATCCTTGATGCAAAACTAGGAGATAACATTCAACTAGAAATGACGGTGCTGTTTTCCGATATTCGCGACTTTACCAGTCTATCGGAAACAATGACTCCTGAAGATAATTTTAAATTTATTAATGCTTATTTATCTCGCATGGAGCCGGCAATTACTGAAAATTACGGGTTCATTGATAAATATATTGGTGATGCGATTATGGCTTTGTTTAGTGAAGGAGCAGATGATGCCCTGAGAGCAGCAATTTCTATGCTCACTAAGCTAGCCGAATATAACCAAGCTCGGATTAAGGCTGGTTATATACCGATTCAAATTGGCATTGGTATTAATACAGGCTTTTTAATGTTGGGCACAGTTGGAAGTAATTCCCGGATGAATGGAACGGTTATCAGTGATGCCGTGAATTTAGCTTCCCGCATTGAAGGCTTAACAAAAACTTATGGCGTGTCTTTATTAATTTCAGGACAAACTTTTTTAGCGCTTAAAAATCCGTGCGATTATGCGTTTCGGTTGATTGACAAAGTTAAAGTTAAAGGAAAATCGCAAATGGTTACAGTTTATGAAATATTTGATGCCGATCCGGCGGAAATAAAAGAAGCCAAGCTCCAAACCAAAACAACTTTTGAAAAAGCTTTACTTCTTTACAACCTGGGGCGTTTCTGGGAATCCGCGCAACAGTTTCAAAGCTGCTTAAAAACTTATCCTGAAGATCGAGTTGCTCAAAGTTATTTGGAACGCTGCCGGCAACAGATAATCGAAGGCTCTAACCAGATTTGAATAAATGGGAAAAGTTTAAAGACAAGAGTTCAAACGTTAAGGCTGACGAGCAAGGAAAATTTCTGCGTAAGCTTGGGTTCTCACCAAATTAAGAGTTTTCCCAAATATAATTGTTAGTACATTAACTCCCGACCCGAACGGTTAAAATTTAAAAAAATCGGGAAGCCAGTTAAATAGTATAGAGCTGACGATTGCGGTTAGTAGGTAAATACTCATAGAATAGTGAGTAGTTCAAGGAAAGTGATTAGGAAAACTATTTCAATAAAAATAATTAAAGTAAGGTATAGCAAAAACAATTGATTAATGGAGTCAGTTTTGGGTGCGGGCGATCTTCTATGTGGAAACAGATTGGAAAGCGAATCGGGCAGTGCAAAGAGATACTGATTGCAGCCCCTTGTGTAGCAGGAGTCGTGATCAGTGCTAACTCTTTTGGCTGCTTCCAGCTTTTAGAGTTGGCGACACTTGATAAATTTTTTCGCCTGCGCCCCCGCGAACCAGCAGACCCCCGCATTGTAATTGTTACCATTAGCGAGTCAGATATCACTGAGATCGGGCAGTGGCCCATGTCTGATGCCGTGCTGGCTAAATTGATCGAAAACTTAAAAGAACAACAGCCCTTGGCGATCGGCATAGATCTATATCGCAATTTGCCGGTGGAACCAGGGCATCAGGCATTGGTGAGAGTATTTAAATCTACACCCAATCTGATTGGCGTTGAGAAAGTGGTGGGCGAGACTGTAGCCCCACCACCGAGTTTAAAGCAACAAGATAAAGTCGGTTTAGCAGATTTAGTTTTAGATGCAGATGGCAAAGTGCGGCGGGGTTTGCTGTCAGTAAAACCGGATGAAAATGAACGCCCGCAATTAGGCTTGGCGGTGCGCTTGGCGCTGATTTATCTGAAAGACAAGGGCATTGGCTTAGAAAAGGTGGATGCCGGCAAGAGGCACTTAAAGTTAGGAAAAGCTTTATTTGTGCCCTTAAAAGGCAAGGAGGGAGGTTATGTCGGCCTTGATAGTGGCGGTTATCAAATTTTGCTGAACTATCGGGGGACGCGAGAAAACTTCGAGACCTTATCTTTAAAAGAGGTATTAGAAAACCGGATACCGCCCAATCTTTTGCGAGATCGCATCGTGTTAATTGGCGCAACCGGACAAAGTTTTAATGACCTTTTTTTGACTCCCTATGGCAATAGTTTTACCGGCAGCCCTAGTCGCACTCCAGGGGTTTTTATTCACGCCAATTTAACCAGCCAAATTTTAAGTGCTGCCCTGGAAGGGCGTAGCTTGATTCGATTCTGGCCTGATACAGTGGAGTGGTTGTGGGTTGTGGTTTGGTCTTTTGCCGGCGCGGGAGGCAGTTGGAGATTCCTGCAGCAAAACTCGTTGGGAAAAAAAGTAGTCCCTGTCTGGAAGATTGGGGTAGTAATTGGGGCAGTAGGCGCTCCAATTGGTGTTAGTTATCTTGCTTTTTTGGGCGGTTGGTGGATTCCTGTGATTGCACCAATTGCCGCTTTGATCACCTCTGCGATTGTGATGGCAGGTTACTACAATCACAAATTGCAGCGTTTAGCCTCCTTAGATGGTTTGACTCAGGTTGCCAATCGCCGTTATTTTAACGATTTTTTTGAGAAACAATGGTGGCAATCTGCCCAGGAAAAACGAGATTTGTCTCTAATTTTATGCGATGTTGATTATTTCAAAATCTACAATGATACTTACGGTCATCAAGCCGGTGATTGGTGTCTGCAACAAGTTGCTAAAGCCATTGGTGAGGCTGTACGTCCTAGCGATTTAATTGCCCGTTATGGGGGAGAAGAATTTGTAGTGATTTTGCCTAATACAAGTGCAGAAGTGGCTTGGCAAGTGGCTCAACAAATCTGCTTTCAAGTTAAAGCTTTACAAATCGCACACATCAATTCCCAAATTAGTGAGTATGTTACGCTCAGTTGTGGGCTAGCTAGCACGATTGCAGATTTTGAAGCTTTGCCGATGGAATTGATTAAAATGGCTGACGAGGCGCTTTATGAGGCAAAAAAGATGGGGAGAGATCGGGTCAGCCGGCGAGAAATTCAGAGTTTGTAAAAGCTTTTGATTTCTTGCAAAACTTTCTGAGTTCGTTACTGTTGTTTAGGAAAAACAGCGTGCCGGCTTACACCTCATTCAAATCACCTTTGAGTTTTTATAGTCGGTGTTGATTTTGCAGTTTTTCCTAAAGAATTGATGGGTTGTCAAGGGAGATTTTTTGGAATTTTTAACCGCAGATTCCGCAGGTGAAACCCGAATGTGCTTTGCTCGTCATAGGAGTTCCACCTGCGTCCGCAGATGATAGCGCCGAGTGCCTGCCGGCATACGCAGAGGATTGCGTAGCGTGCCGCAGGCAGATGCAGATGCAGATTAGATGCCTAAAGTTAATTCCCAGCTTAGCAATTTGCCGGTGTCTTCTAGGGCACTGTCAACGACGCGCAACTGCCAAACACCTTTCACCGGCTGATTGATCAACAGCCTCAGCACTGGCGTTGTTTGCAGAGAATAAGCCATCTGTAATCGCTTATTGCGCCCTTGGGTACGTCCTTGGAGCAAAACGCTCTTGCCGGTAGGGGCGATTAAATAAATCTCCAGATCGCCCATAAAGCTGTGTTCAATATCTACACCGACGCGAATATCGCGCACAGCCCCCGTATCATTCATTTGGATAGGGCTGGTAATGCCTCGCAAGTTATAATCAGGAATCGCCACGCTAGTGTCATTGCGCCCTTGTAGCTGCCGGGAAACTTTCAAGGAACTCACTTGCTTTTGTGCCGCCTGCACGGCCTTAAACGCGTTCACTTTGCCATAGCCAAACCATTGGGAGTGTCCGTTGGCGTCATAAGTACCCATGTTGATACCCAGTTGGGGATCGGGTTCTCGATCAATAATTTTATCTGCGGTATTTTGCAGGATTTGCTTGACTTCCTGAGCAGTTAAATCAGGATTGACAGAAAGCACTAACGCTGCAACACCGGCAACCACGGGGGTAGAGCTAGAAGTACCGCCAAAATAGCCGGTGTAATCCTCCGCATCGTACCCAAGAGCACCCATGCGATCAGCAGTGAAAACTCCTTGACCGGCTAGAGAAACAGTCACTTGCGGCGCTGTGTTGATATAGCCGGTTTCTTGCAGCCACATTCCGGGGGGCGCATTATTGCTGGGGGCGCAAACAGAGATGGTGGGACCCCAATTACTGTAGGCGGCTTTTTTGTTCAAACTGGTGCAAGCAGAAACCGTCATCACGTCCGGGTGAACACTAAAACCCCCCAGCCATTTCGTTTGGCCTTGCAAAATATTGTTCGGCCAGCCGCGCTCATTAATCGTGCCGGTTGTGGGACGGTTGGCATTACCGGCAGCAAAAACTATTACGCAACCCTTGCCGTTGCGCCCTTCTGTTGCGGCGCGATGTACAACGGCACTTTGGCGCAAGGAAAGCGGAAAATAAACAGCCGAGGGACCCCAGCTACAAGAAATCACGGCGGCCCCTTTAGCAATGGCCCACTCAAACAGTTGCTCAATCGAACTGTCATCGAGAAAACCTGTGGTGCGTAATGGCATCAAGGCACAACCGGGGGCAACCCCCACAATGCCGCTGCCGGTTTCTTCTGCAACCGCAACGCCGGCGCAAGCGGTGCCGTGGTTGTCTTCGTCTTCCCCCGGCATCGGCACAAAGTCTTTGGCTTTAAAGTCACGGGGGGCAACAATTTTACCCAACCCTTGAAAATCTGGATGGTTGAGGTCAACTGAATCATCCGCAACAGCCACGACGACAGAACGCACGCCGCGAGTGAGATCCCACGCTTTCTCAATATCAATATGAGCGCCGGCTGCTAATTCCGGGCCGCCGGTGTGGTACAGATACCATTGCTTGGGATAGAGGGTGTCACGAGGCCGGTAGTGAGGAGCCGTTTCTACCACAATATTCGGTTCAGCAACCAATACCGCCCGGTTGCCGGTGAGCCGGTTGGCAATTTTGATCGGATTTTCCGTCGCTTGCTTGGTGACTTCAAAGATAAAGGTATTGGCAATTCCCGCGAGTAGACGAATCTGACGCAGTCCCGCTGCCGCTGCGATGGCATCCCGCGTTGCTGGATCGGCAGAATCGCTAAACTGGATGGTCAACTCGTCCGTGAGGTAGAGCAGTTGCTCTGGGTTGTTCTTAATGTGATAAACATGACTGACGAAGGCAACGGCTTCTGAATTTCGCGCCGCTTGCATGGCTTGTTCGAGGAGTGCCGGTTCAACGGTGTATTCTACGAGCTTGGCTTGCGGTACGCTTCTGTGGCGAACAGCCCCCCAAAGTTGTGCCCAATCTTCCGATAGGGTGCCGGTGCCGGTGGGGCGCACAGTAAACCGATCACTGACCTTTTCAAGCGCTAATTCATCACCCCCCCGTTGTAAGATGAAACCCACGCTTTCCTCTGGGACGCCTACAGCGGGAAAATTGTTTTGATCAGAATTGGTTGAATTAACTGGATTGGTCATAGAAGCGAGCCTCTGGTGATACAGTTGTTATTTCACAAACTGAGTCTCATTTAAATGTATTGCTGACAGTGCGGGTTTTGTCAGAGTCTTGCCGGCGCTCATGTTTTTCTCAGTCTGCCTGATTTACATTCGGGCAGTTGAAGAATACTTCAGCTAAGTTTGTGGGGTGTTGGACTCGCATCCGTTGATGTTTCGCCATATTAACTTCAGTTCTTATTAGATTGTTACAAACCGCCCTTGTCTGTGTTACGATTCTGTGGGCGGTAGAGGCGGGCGAGTTGACCCCGCTTCAGGGATTTAAATAAGATACCCGAAGTTTGTATCGCTCCGATTTTTAAGTACGCACATACAAGGTACTTTATGGTATCTGGAACTATTCGCTTCCTCTGTTTATCCTCTGTAATCCCGCTGACGGCAATTTTAACGTTACTGCCTCTGGCCAGTGTCCGCGCCCAGGAATCTGCCCAGCCAGAGAATACGATTCCGCTTGAGCCGGCAAACCCCGCAACTCCTATTAATGTTCCCGAACCTGGGGAATCGACAGAACCGGACAATATTCGCCCAATGGTGCTCGATAGCAGCCTGCTGAGTCTTCAGGGAGGGCAACGCTTGATGGACGAAGCGAGCAATGCGGTTGCCTCCCAAGACTATGATGGGGCTGCTAAAAAGCTTGTGGAAGCCCGTCAGGTTTTCAACCAGCTGTCGAATTTTTATCAAGAGTTGGGTTCTAGCTTTTCGGGGATTGATACCCGGATTGCTGACAGTCTTCGCAAGAAAGCCCTAGAAACCGCCCAAATGCGAGATCAGGCAACTTATCAACTGGCATTGGTACATCGGGCGCAAAACAAGCCGGAATTAGCTGTGCCGCTGTTGGTTCAGATTATTCGCTCTCAGCAACCGACGCGCGACTTAGGCCAAAAAGCCTATCAGCAGTTGTTTGAACTAGGATTTGTAGATTCACCCTACCCCAGACCCCGTAGTGATGAGCCTAGCTCGTCTTCAGGGGGTTCCGCGCAATAATCAGCGGGATGGGGGGATTTGATGGGTTTTGCCTAAGCTCGCTCAATTTCTAGTCAGACTTTAGTTGAGCCGGCCAGGATAAACCCGCTAACGTTAAATTAGATAGAGAAGCGACAGGAAACTCAGGAGTAGCAATGGTTAGCCCGGATCGCGTAGAGGCAATGATCAAGGCTCAAATGCCAGATGCCCAAGTGGTGGTTCAAGATTTAACCGGCGGTGGCGATCACTATCAGGTAACGGTCGTTTCATCGCAATTTGAAGGCAAAGGACTGGTGCAACAGCATCAACTCGTTTATGGGGCTGTGCGCGAGGCGATGTCTACAGAAGCCATTCACGCCCTTGCTTTAAAGACTTACACGCCCCAGTCGTGGGCGGCTGCCGGTCAGCCGGTCTAGCTTCAACAACGATAAACTAAACACTAGATCCACACAAGAGAAGAAAGGAAGTCCAAGCGCAACCATGAACCCAGAACTGAAAGAGCGAATTGACAATTTGGTACAGCAAAACAAAATTTTGGTGTTTATGAAGGGCAATAAGTTAATGCCCCAGTGTGGTTTTTCTAACAATGTAGTGCAGATTCTCAACGCGATGGGAGTTCCCTACGAAACCATTGATATTCTGGAAGATTGGGAAATTCGGCAGGGAATTAAAGAGTATTCCAACTGGCCAACCATTCCCCAGGTTTACATTAATGGTGAGTTTGTTGGCGGTTCAGATATTATGATTGAGCTGTACCAAAAGGGCGAATTGCAGGAGATGCTAGAAGTCGCTCTTGCTTCTTAAACTTTCACGATACTGACTTGAAAAACCCCTTGCAGAAGTTTGGTACGCAAAGAACTCGCAAGGGTTTTTTTTATTGTTGAGCTTTCTTAAATCTAAATATTAAGCCTAGGGGATAGCAAAAAAGCTGAAACCTTGATGTATGGGTTGCTATCGACGCAGGTTCTACTGTGGGCTTTGTAGCCGTAGAAACTACCCTCAGAGGACAATATGGGTGAAATCTACATGGTTGCTGTCGATCCAGACTTTCAAGGTCGCGGTATTGGTAGTGATCTGATAGAATTCGCTCTGGCTTGGATGAAAGATGCTGGGATGTCCCTTGCTATGGTTGAGACTGGGGGCGATGCCGGTCATGCCCCAGCCCGTCACACCTATGAAAAGGTAGGCTTCGAGGTATTCCCAGTTGCCAGATACTTCAAGAAGCTTTAAGTGCAGATGTGTTGATTTTTGGTTCACGTTACCTACTGATTCACAGATTTTCTATATGCTGGGCATAGAACTTATTACAATTTAGATATAAATTTGAGGGTAATTGCAGCAGAGTCGTAAATAGTTTTCATGGCAACTACCAGCCAGCTAATACTTCACGGCAGCGAACTCGAAAGTCACTGGTGCTGAATTGGAGAGTATCTACCGCCGCTGCGTTTTGCTGTTAGGTATAAAACAAGTTGTATATGGGTTCTATAAATCGAGGTTTAACCATGCATCTATCGAAAAAATCTTTAGAGTTTGCACGTAGCCACATCCAACGCTTTTATACTTCTGATTTTTTCCCATCTTTAGACGTTCTAGATGCACTTTGGGCGGATTGGGACGAAGTCGTTAAGTCTTTATCTGGTAAACCTATTCAGGAACTCGGACGTCTCCCTTTATCAATGCAAGCTCCTAAAGCAAGGGGTGGCTATCGTGTTGTGCATGATCCAAACCCACTTGATTCATTAGCTTATGCGGCAATAGCCTATACTCTTGCACCATACATTGACACACGCCGTGAAAAATTAGGTGATCGTGTTTTTTCGTATAAACTTAGCGTAAATGAGCGAGGTGACTTTTTTGATGAAGGGCACAATGGCTTTCAATCTTATACATCAAAGTCTTTTGAACTAGCAAAGAATTTTGATTATGTCCTAATTACAGATATTGCTGCTTTTTACAACCAGATATATCTCCATCGCTTGCAGTCAGCTATTGAACTTTGTGATTCTAGGCTCGCAACTATTTCCTCTGCTGTAGAGGAATTCATGCTTAATCTTAATGAGCGTGTATCAATTGGGATACCTGTTGGTCCAGCTCCTAGTATTATTCTTGCAGAAACAGCATTACTTGATGTCGATCAGTGGATTCAACACAGAGGTTGTGACTATGTTCGTTATGTTGACGATTTCCGAATTTTCTCAAATTCGGAGTTAGAGCTAGAAACAATATTGCAAGATCTTGTTGGATATCTCTATAAGAACCACAGATTGACTCTATCCTCAGAGAAGACTTTTATTTTGCCTAGTGCAGAATTAATTGACCGCTATCTTGACTCACCTGATTCAAGAGAAAGAGCTGTTATACATGCAAATATTGCACAGTCTATAGCTAGTCAAACAAGTCTTGCTTTTCGGACAGCTTATGTAGAGAATCCCCCTTCATGGGATAAATTAACTTCTGAAGAGCGAAGTCAACTTTTAAACAGTATGATGGATAGTATCCTTGGGCACGATTCACTAGATCTTGGACTCGCTCGCCATCTTCTTCGACGTGCAAAACACGCAAGGCTTAGGGCTATTATTGCGCCCCTTCTTGATAATATCGAATTCTTTTCTCCTGTTTTTCGGGATGTATGCCTTTATCTTGATAGCGTAATGAATGAAGCTGCTATCAACAGAAATTTAGATTGCTTTGAAAAAATAATCGCTAAGCCCTCCATTATTACTAAAAGTTCTTTTTGCTCAATGTGGCTGAGATGGCTTATAACTCGGCATCAAGCTTACTCACAATCACAAGTAGTTCGAGATTTTGTAGTTGGAGAGTTAAAGCCTTTGCGTTTTCAAGCAGATTACGCTAGACTTTTTGCCCATGAAAGTTGGGTGAAGGAGCATCGATCTAACTGGCAGCAATTTGGAGCTTTAGATCGGTGGTCATTACTACTAGCTGCAAGCGTATTGGGTGTGCGTGAACGTACAGTATGGATGAATCAAGTTTTGAGAAGTAGTGAAGATCTAATTGATCGTGCTATAGCTCGATATGTATTAAGCTTTAGATAATTCTCCAGTTCTTCCCTGCATCTCAAACCCGCAGTTCATGGCAGTGTGCCCCAATACTTGGCATTGGTCTTGAGTGAGGCAACCCTAAATTTTCGCCCTGCTGCAACCGTCTCAACAAAACACCTGTTTCTATGCGTGCTTCTTGGCTAAAAGGAGGAGTTTTAACTTCCCCATGCAGCCACACTAACGGTTTATCTGTTTCGTCTATACACCCACCATTTATATCAGATATGATATATTTATTAATGCTTGGAGAGTCAAGTGTGACTGTTAGATTCATAGTTTGAATATAATTTAGTGATATCACCTCATATCCTTCTACTTAGTCCTGTTGACAGGAAAGTTCTAGAATCGGCTGCTAACGCCAATTTGAAGTATCTGTATTTTTTCGCGTTGCAGATGCGAAAAGCCGGCAAAATTTTCGGAGATTATGCCGGCACGCTCAGGAATTTTCCTGAATGGAAAACGTAACTAATAATAGTCCGATTTAGGTTGTGGCATGGGCATTTCAAAGTTAGAGGGGTCGTAGATATATCTAGCGGCCTCTTCCTCCAATCTGTGAATCAAATAGGGTTCAATCGCATTTGTGTGCCGCAAAGCAGCTAAATAACCATCTAAATACAGCCTCAGATCGTCGAAGCGGTAACCTTTATTCCACATTTCAACAAGAGCGTCTGTAAGTTTTTGATAGTGACGGATGGTTTGAGTATCTTGAAGCATGAGTCTGACCTCCGGATAGGTAAGTGGAAAAAGTTTAGGTTGGCCTGGTCAGCTGGGGCGAACGCACGGTTTTAACTTGATTGACGCAACCCACCGCCACATTGTTCGGGAATGGGTTAACCCATTCCGGCTTTAACTGAATATCTTGATCGGTTAGGTTCAAGGCGTCAGAAAATCGGTACGGGTTGTCTATCCTTTGGGTCATTGCCGGCTCACTTATCAATGCCTCCGGTACAGTGGCTGGCCAGAAAATATTCTTTCTATAGAATTCGTAGTCTAGCAGCAAAAACCAAGCAGTTTCGTCTGCTAAAAGGTTTAACTTTATACCTTTTAAGACCAATATAGTCCCACGATTAAGGCAAAGCTTAGCCTTCAGTGAATTTTGGGATGCGTCTTTAAGCAGATACCGCCGATAAGGGGTGTTCAGAATCACGTCTTGGCTGGAGTTGCCGGCAGTCACACGTAAACGAGAGAGCAGTGGCGCGTCCTGGTCAACACAACCAGTGATCTTTCTGTAACTCGACGCTTCAGCCATGAAGTTTTTCAAAGGGAGTTCTTAAACTATTGTAACGGAATCTCCCCAAAGTCCTGCGCCAGGGCTGCCGGCGTTGAATATTTTACGCAATCTTTACAAACTGACCCTTGGCTTCAGCCTTTTACCTTAAACGGGAGTAGCAGTGGTTACAAAACCATGACAAATGCTTTGTTACTCTTAAAACCACCGACGTGAAGGTGAACTTCTGTGGTATTAGTTTCTATTCAAATCGTTGAGGGTAATCCTCACTTACGTTCCCTGTTAGGTTGGCACTTACAGCAAGTTGGGTATGCTGTGCACCAATCCGCTGATATCCGTCATGCCAGGGATGTTTTTTTTCACCGGCAGCCCACACTGGTGATCGTTGACTCTGAACTGCCCGACGGCGATGGACTAGAGTTTTGTCGGTGGCTACACCGGCAGCAACTCTCAATGATTTTGATGCTGTCAGCTCGCAACACGGAAGCAGATATTGTGGAAGGGTTGAAGGCGGGGGCAGATGATTACTTGAGAAAACCCTTTGGGATGCAAGAGTTTTTAGCCAGAGTGGAAGCCCTGCTTCGCCGGCATAAAACGATGACACCCCCAGTCAGCTTAGATTATGGCGAGCTGAAAATAGACTTGGTACAGCGCCGAGTCCGCTTTCAAGGGGAGTCAATCGAACTAACTCCTCAAGAGTTTAGTTTGCTCTATGTCTTGGCCCAAGCTGGGGGATTGCCACTCAGCCGACCAGAATTGCTGCGCCGAGCATGGCCAGATGCCATTGATAATCCGCGCACGATAGACACCCATGTGCTCTCGCTGCGGAAGAAAATTGAAATCGACCCCCGGCAACCCAGCTTGATTCAAACCGTCCGCAATGTGGGCTATCGCTTGAATCTGGAAGTGCTCTCTAGCCCGATGCCATCGGCAGAACACGCCACTGGTAAAAGTCTGCCGATGCGTCAGTTGTCTAAAGTTGCAGCCGGTGAAAGCCACCGGATCTAGGAACATTGGAAATCAGGCAAGGCTGCGCCCATAAGAACGGTACAGGCATAGAATTGGAAACTCTCCCCTCCCCCCCTCTAGGGCGTACCTGCAAACTTGTCAAACTAAAATTAGCAAATGAGTAGAAGCTTAACAGTAGACTAGCAACGACTTGTGGAGATTTAACTGAGGCAAGGGTGGGAAAAGCTCAAAGCTTAATTCCCAATCCCGATACCTTTAGGTTGGTGCAGCCTTGCCCCATTACCTTCACGGTAATGGAAAGCCAGTCGTTTCTTTAATGAAGTCAAGAACCTTGCTGTAGGCTTCTGGATCGCTTTGCTGAGTCAACACAATGCTGGTTTCGCCACCGGGGAAGTAAAGCGTTAACCGGCCATTCCAAGACAAGGAGAAGGCGCTAATGCGATCGAGATCGAGCACGTAAATCTGTTTGTCTCGCTCATAGCATATCTTGATCCAGTGCGCCACAAGACCTCCTTTGCTCAAAACCCCGCTAGCCGGCCTCAAAATACTTCAGCCGGCACTGCCGGTGCTGCTGCCGGTTGCAAACGCTCGACTGCCGCCTGAATAAAACCCTTGAACAGAGGGTGAGGCATATTTGGGCGAGACTGGAACTCTGGGTGGAATTGGGTGGCAATGAAGAAGGGGTGATTGGGAAGTTCAATGATTTCCACTAAGCGCCCATCGGGAGATGTGCCACTAATCTTAAAGCCACTTTCTAAAAACAGGTTGCGATAGGCATTATTAAATTCATAGCGATGCCGGTGGCGTTCGTAGACGACCTCATCCTGGTAGAGACTGAACGCTAAGGTATCGGGTGCCAAACGGCAGGGATACAGTCCCAGTCGCATGGTGCCGCCTAAATCCACAACATCTTGCTGTTCCGGCAAGAGATTGATCACTGGATTTCGTGTGTCGGGGTCAAATTCGGCACTGTTAGCATCTGCTAGCGTGGCAATGTGACGCGCCCATTCAATAACGGAACACTGCATTCCCAAACACAACCCTAAAAAAGGAATATTGTGCTGGCGGGCGTACTCAATAGCCGCAATTTTTCCATCGACTCCTCGCACACCAAACCCACCCGGCACCAGGATGCCATCGATATCTTGAAGATAAGATTCGGCACCGTAAACTTCGATGTCTTCTGAGTTGATCCAGCGCACGTTGAGCGAGGCTCCCATTGCGATTGCAGCATGGCGCACGGCTTCTATGACTGACAGGTAGGCATCCGTCAGCCGCACGTATTTGCCGACAATTGCAATCTCGATCTGCTGCCCTCCTTGATACAAGCGATCTACAATACTTTGCCATTGACTGAGGTTGGGTTGGCGCTGTTCAAGCTGGAACAAGTCGAGCACTTGCTGAGCTAGCCCTTCCCGTTCTAGGATGAGCGGCACTTCATAAATACTGATAGCATCTTTGGCGGTAATCACACTTTCCACCGGCACGTCGCAGAATTCAGAGAGTTTCTCTTTCATGCCTTGTTGCAGGGGTCGGTCACACCGGCACACCAAAATATCCGGTTGAATCCCAATGGAGCGCAGTTCTTTGACTGAGTGTTGCGTCGGCTTGGTTTTCATCTCGCCGGCTGCGGGAATCCAGGGCAAGAGGGTGACGTGCATATACAGCACATTATTGCGCCCCACATCTTTGCGGAACTGGCGGATCGCTTCGAGGAACGGGAGGGATTCAATATCCCCGACGGTGCCCCCAATTTCCGTAATGACTACATCCGGATTGGTATCTTTAGCAACTCGGTGGATACGCTCTTTAATTTCATTGGTGATGTGCGGAATCACCTGTACGGTGCCACCTTGATAGTCGCCGCGACGTTCTTTATTCAGCACGGCTTGATAAATTGAGCCGGTGGTGACGCTGTTGAGGCGGGACATGGAGGTATCTGTAAAGCGTTCGTAGTGCCCCAAGTCCAAGTCAGTTTCCGCACCATCTTGCGTGACAAAGACTTCCCCATGCTGAAAGGGACTCATCGTGCCCGGATCGACATTAATATAGGGGTCAAGCTTTAAGATTGAAACAGAATAATCCCGCGACTTGAGCAGCCGGCCCAGACTTGCCGCGACAATACCTTTGCCAATACTGGAGACGACCCCACCCGTCACAAATACAAACTTAGTCATAAACTTCGTCAAATGCTTAGATTTCCCCGCCAGCGCCTGCTGCCAATTGCGGCACAGCCGTAGCTGTCAGCTTTCAGCTGGGGCGGTCGCCAGCTGTTGCCTGCACACAACCCAGATGACAGGATAGCATTCTTCCTACTGACTTATAAAAAGTCGCCAGACTTCCTAGCCTCAATGATTGCGTGACCTCTGTTAAATTTTACCGAGAAAATGGGTCTAAAGTCTCGTCCTTCTAAGATGGCTTTTGATTCTTGTTGGATCTTAATATTTTATTTATGATATTCCATGAGAAAATTCGATCATGTTAATTATAGAAGCCAACATATTAAACACAACAAAGAAGCAATACTTAGCTCTTGATGATGGCATTCTGGCAGCTCATTTTGTGAGTAATACAGCAATCGAATATTGGCAAGATAGTTCAAAATAAGTAAATCAATTTTGTCTTTATTTAGTCTTCAAAAATAACAAAAATAATTAAATAAACTACAATAACAACGATTAATTAACCATGAGACTTAATCAGGATAAGCAGTCCTTATAAAGTAACTATTACAAAACTAGAAAACAATAAAAAATGAAAAATCGGAAAAAAGCTTTTCTAGGTTTTTAAAAAGGCAATTATACAAATACAGCACTATTTTCTCCTTTCAAAACCTGAATAAATTTTATTTTTACGACCGATTAATAGGCATACGAGCCGGCTAAAAAGCTGCTTACACCTATATCCATGAGGCAGTTTTATAACCTTTATCTTTTGATCGGCAAATCCAGGATAAAACAGCCGGATAGTAATCGGTTCGCCCTGTAAAATTTTTGAGAACAATTCAAAGCGTTCGTCAGTTTTAGATCCCTAAATCCCCAAAACCTGGCTGTCCCTATCATAATTTACAGGGCGCACTACCGGCCTGAACAGCAGAAGGTTGTTTGTTAAAATCCAAAATTGGTCTAATGCGTGTGCCGGCTCCAAATTCAACTAAAATCAAGTTCGGTTGCTCAGAAGCCTTAAAAAACTCGTTATCGCTGAAACACTGGGAAAATATGAGAAAATTTGCAGGATTGGCCGTGCTAGGGTCTGTAATGACGTTTCCCGCTTGGACAGCTCAACCCCTTGCGGTCGCTTACCCACCGGCTGTCCTCCAAGCAAAAGCGGAGATGCCGGTGAACACTCTGGCGTTTGAACACAAAGCAACAGGTGATTTGATCGCCAGTTTACCGCAGCAGCGAGGAGAAAATCTGTTTAATTTACCCCAGGAAGTTGCCAAGACGCAAAGTGGAGTCCGCTTCCGGCAAGTGATGCAGTATGCGATGGGGGAAAATTTGTCTCAGCGTCCGATGGGAGACATTATCCAAACAATAGCCGAGCAATTTGTTGGCACTCCCTACGCCGCCGGTTTGTTAGATAAGTCTAACCAAGAAACGCTAGTTTTATCCCTAGAGGGGTTTGACTGCGTGCTGTTTATCGAAACTGTGCTGGCGATGGCGCGGGGTGTGGCGTTGCAAGATTATTCTTACCAAAGTTTTGCCACTAACATTCAGGATCAACGCTATCGCAATGGTGAAATGAATGGATATTGCAGCCGGCTGCATTATTTTTCCGATTGGATAGCAGACAATCAAAAACGCGGAGGCGTTCAAAATTTGACCCAGAGTTTTGGGGGAATTCCTTTAAATAACCAACTGAATTTTATGAGCCAACATCGAAGCAGTTATCCGCAACTTGCTAACGATGATGCAGCTTATGAGTGTATTGTCGGCATGGAAGCAAATCTTGCTCAACTTAAAGTGGATTACATTCCCAAAAACGAGATCCATACGGTTTATAGCCGGCTGCTACCGGGAGACGTTGTAGCAATAGCAACCGATGTCGAAGGTCTGGATGTCACCCACACTGGCCTTGTTTACCAGCATTCTGATGGCAGTATTGGGTTTATTCACGCTTCTCCGAGTGGGGAAGTGAAAATAGCTCACGATTTACAAGCCTATGTCGAAGCAGTCGAGAGCACGGTTGGCGTTATATTAGCGCGTCCTGCTGACTCGCGGCAGACAGCTTTGCGTCAAGCATTTTAACTTTTAGACGAACTGAAGACTGTCTTACTTTTTGGCAGGATAGTAGATTTTAGCGTTTGGGAGGTTTTGAAATAGATTTAACTTGGCGCTGTTAATCAGGTGGAGAAAGCTGAAGAAAAAGCGTTGATTACCAATATTAAACAAAATTAGCATCGGACAAAACAAGCATTCGTTAATTGGCCGACATGAACTCAGGTTAAATCAAAAAAATTTGTTCATATCTTGAAACTTGATGCGCCCATTGAAAAAAAAACCTTTTTCTCAAATTAAATGAATCAAGAGGAAATTTTAATGAAACAGATTTAAGCGGAAATTAAGCTAAAATAAATTAAATGAATGAATTTAATTCTGAATAAAAAATTTTAATTTAAGAAAAAGTATTGGAATTGAATGATTTTAGCTTACTGCTCTCTAAAAAAAACAATTTACACATTTTCAATGGAAGAGAGAAAAAAATATGCTGCTGCCCAAAGAGAAAATGAGATAGCATAAAAAACGGCAATTATGAAATTGGGTAGCGCTGCAATAATGGGAATTTATTATTATGAATAAAATATTAGGACTGCTGACATTAGGTTCTGTGATGGTAATATCATCTACCGCTCGCGCCGATCAATTGCTATTTGTAGCCTATCCACCCCCAAACCACACAACCACCTCAGAGCGGATATTTTTGATTGGCACCGCGCCGCCGGCAGGAGAAGTTGCGATTAATGGCCAGAAAATTGAGCGCAGTCAGGCCGGCCATTTTGCGCCCAGTTTCCCGCTCCAGATCGGCGAGAATGTGTTTACGTTGCGCTACGAAAACCAAGAACTGCAAATTAAGGTAACGCGGACATTAGGCGGGCCGCAGGTGCCCGAAAAAGTGGGGTTTGCGGAAGGTTCCCTCACCCCTGCCGCGAACGTTGCCAGAATGCCGGGAGAGTTGATTTGTTTTAGTGCTGTCGCGCCGGCAAATGCTGAGGTTTCCGTCCAGATCGGCAACCTGACGTTTCCCCTGAGTTCCCAACCTCTAACGACCACTTTGCCTCCGAATTCAGCGGTTTTAACCGGCCAAAATGAGCCGATCTCCCAATCAGCGGGACAGTACCAAGGTTGTATTGCGGCACCGGCAACGGCGGGAAATTGGGGGCAACCGAAATTCCTGCTAACCCTTAATGGCCAAACGATATCGGAACAAGGGCCGGGAACCATTAGAATTCTGTCGCCGGGACAACTGGCAACCGCCCAAGTGTCTGCTGATGCCGGTGTCGCCAGAACTGGCCCAAGTACCGATTTTTCGCGCCTGACACCGCTGCCAAAAGGCACGCAGGCGGCAATTACAGGTCGTGAGGGGGAATGGTTGCTACTCGACTATGGCGGTTGGATCAAGAGCGAGGAAACGCAGATTATTGAAGGTTCAGTTCCGCCGCGATCGCTGATTCGCGGGGTGACTTCCCGCCAGGTTGATAATTGGACAGAGGTGCTGTTCCCCCTGCAAGTGCCGGTGCCGGTGAATGTGCAGCAAGGCAACCGCAGTTTAACGCTGACGCTGTACAACACCACCGCCCAAACCGATACAATTCGTCTCGGCGATAACTCCGTGATTTCCCGCTTTGACTGGCAGCAAGCGGTGCCGGGACAAGTGCAGTATACGTTCAATTTCAAAAGCCAGCAGCAGTGGGGCTACAAGCTAAGGTATGAAGGCACGACGCTGGTACTGTCTTTGCGAAATCCACCCCCGAATCTCCGTAACACTCAGCCGCTTGCCGGTGTCAGAATTCTTCTCGATCCCGGACATGGCAGCCCCGAGGATTTGGGGGCAAGGGGACCAAACGGCTATCCCGAAAAAGATGTCACTTTAGTGGTGTCAAAACTGTTGCGAGATGAATTAGTAAAGCGCGGTGCAACCGTGTATATGACCCGCGAGGGAGATGAAGATTTATACCCTCAAGATCGGGTGAGTATGATTGAACAGCAAGAGCCAAATATTGCGCTCAGCATCCACTACAATGCTTTGCCTGATAGCGGTGATGCGATGAATACGAAAGGCATTGGGACGTTTTGGTATCATCCCCAAGCCCAACCTTTAGCGGTGTTTTTGCATGACTATTTAGTGCAAAGGTTAAAGCGGCCTTCTTATGGAGTGTTTTGGAATAATTTAGCCTTAACCCGCCCGACAGTTACCCCATCTGTTTTGCTGGAATTGGGGTTTATGATCAATCCCGAAGAATTTGAGTGGATTGTCAATCAGGAAGAACAGAAAAGATTAGCAACTACCCTAGCAGATGGGATCAGCAAATGGGTTGCCAGAAGTCAATAAAAGTTGGATTTTTTCAGTCTTTAGGGGCGTTGGCAACCGATTGGTTTCGCAGATTGAATTAATTTGTGGGGCGGGCGTCTGCCTGCCTTGCACCTGTGAAATCGGCCTTCTGCCGGCGGTTTTTTCAAAAACAACAAGGTTTTGTAAAGAAATCCCTGCTTACAACGAATTCTTACTTAGAGTTACTGGGGGAATTTTTCAGGTTCCAAATTGGAAGTTTATTCACTTCTTCAATTGTGACATCTACATAGGTGCCGCTGTTTTCTGGAATCGAAGCTTCGCCGAAATAACCTTTCTCACCATCATGAGCGTGTGAACCGATGATGTAAGTTTTATAATGGCCGGCTAGACGGGCTTGATTGAAAGGCGAGCCTACATTCCCATACCAACGCGATGCGAATACAATGCTGCCGAGATCATCAATCCAGTCTTGCCGGCCTTGAAGATGATAGACTTGATCAGCCGCCTCAAATCCATTTGTTCCATTAAAAACACCGCCAATAGAAACCACAGAAATCTGTGCGTTTAACCACTGGTTAAGATAGGGGGCTGCACCAAGAGCAACTTGCACACCGCCACTTGTTCCAATTAATACAATGTTGAGTGGTTGTTCGGAGGAAACCGATAGTGATTGCTTGGCTCTCATCCGCTCAATAATTGCTGTGGCAATTCCTTGATTGTAAACAGGGCCATAGCGCGGATCAACAGAAATTGCAAATCGCCAAAGATTGCGAATTTTAACCAGTATATCTCCAATTGTTCGCCAGCCTTTGGCATTATTTGCAAACCGCCATACTGGCGCAAACAGTCGCTGCCCCCCTAAACTTTGATTAGAGGCTGAATAAGGAAAAACATCCGAAACCGCAACGCAGTTAGGATGCTTCTGCACTAAACGATTTAAAAAAGTTTCTTCTCCGGGAGTTAATTCATCTGCTGAAAAATCTCCCACTCCAGGCAAAAAGATAATATAACAGTTGACCTTTGCCGGTTTTGCCCCAGCATTTGAGCCATTGCCGGCAGGTAACTCTTTGAGCCGGTTTTTCCGTAAACCGATAATTTCAGCCCCTTGATCCAGCCACCATACCAGCGTTCCCACCGGCGCAAAGAATCCCCAAATTAGCAAAATTATTCCTGCTAGGATCAGTAGATTCAAGGTTCCACCCCTAAACCAGCGAAGTATCCGACCAATTAACTGCAGCATTTAATCAGATTGAGATAAAGAATTGAGTTTTTGTCAAGCCCTGCACGCCAGCAAAATTTGTTGAACTTTTTGTGGTAGGTTTCTCTATAAAATAGTATTTTATCAAAGTTGCGATTAACTAAGAGGAGAAGAAAGGCAGCGTGAGTGGCAAAGACTCAAAAGGAAGTTTATGGGCGACGCTTAGGAGCGCACTAACATTGGATGCCAATTTTTATGAAAATGCTCCCATCACTCCTGCAACCACCCAGATAGCCCGAACGATTGTCATCTTAGCAGCACTATCTCATGTGCTGGGTAGCTTCGTCATCTTATTGATTAACTTGGCTAAGCCTTCTATCCTAGTTTTAGCACTTTTGATAGATGGTCTCAGCATCGTAGGAGGCTACTATTTTTGGACGTTTACTATTTCAAAAATCGGGCAATGGCTAAAACCTAATCACGTCACCTACAGAGATTTGCTGATTCCTATCGGCTTTGCCTATGCTCCCCAAGTGTTCAACTTCTTAACATTAATTCCCTTACTGGGACGCCCCATTGAGCTAATCTTAGCCGTATGGAGTTTGTTAGCTGTCATTGTTGCAGTCCGCCAAGGTTTAGATATCAAGACTCATTGGGCCGCATCAATTTGTTTAGTGGGCTGGCCTATCATTCAAATAGCAATTGGCTTTGTTCAAGTGCTTGAGCAAAATTTGGTAACGCGCTTCTAGTCAAAATATCCAAATTTTAAAAGCCTATCAGATTGCTTTATGAGTGAATAGGCCGGCTGTAAAATTAGTTAACTAGAGAGGCATTTATGGCAGTAGAAACTCTAGCTGAACATAGCGCAATTTCTGCAAATTTAAAGCAATTCCTGCTAGTTCTTTCGGTTTCCCTGAGTGTGGCAACCCTCCCACAAGTTTTCAGTTGGTTTCGCAACATTCCCTACACTTTATTACTGGTGATTGTCGGGCTAGGGTTGGCATTGGTTGATGTCCGATTAGTTAACCTATCACCTCAACTGATTCTTTCAATCTTTTTACCCCCGCTGTTATTTGAAGCTGCTTGGAATTTGAAATGGTCGGGGTTAAAGCAGAATTTAGTGCCGGTGACTTTGTTTGCAGTTTTCGGCGTAATTATTTCGATTGTTGGAATTGCTTTCGGCATTAATAAATTAGCAGGAGTACCCCTAGCAACCGCTCTATTAGTCGGTGCTAGTTTGTCCGCAACTGACCCCGTTTCAGTTGTTGCCCTCTTACGAGAACTCGGCGCACCCAAACGCATCAGCACTGTGATGGAAGGAGAAAGTTTATTTAATGATGGTGTTGCAGTTGTTGCTTTTAGTTTGCTAGTCGGAATTCCTTTGGGAATCGAAGAATTTGACATTCAAACGAGCATTGTCAAATTTTTTGTTTTTGTGGGAATTGGTCTTGGCGTAGGTGGATTAATTGGTTTTGGAATCTCCTACCTCACCCAGCGATTTGACTTACCTTTAGTGGAACAATCTCTAACGTTGGTTTCTGCGTATGGCACCTATATTATTACCGAAGAATGTGGGGGTTCTGGGGTAATTGGTGTTGTCACAGTTGGCTTAATCTTAGGCAATTTTGGCTCTCGAATTGGCATGAATCCCCGCACACGAGTCATTGTCAGTGAGTTTTGGGATTTTCTCGCCTTTTTTGTCAATTCTATTGTATTTTTGCTGATAGGAGATCAAATTCACTTTTCCAGTTTAATCAATAATTTCAGTTCGATTGCGATTACAATTGCTGCTGTGATTTTAACGCGGGCGATTGCTATCTATAGTTTAGGAAATTTGAGTAACGCAATTGCGAATTCAGAAATTAACTGGAAAGAGCAAACTGTTTTGTGGTGGGGAGGTTTAAGAGGTTCTGTTTCTATTGCCCTGGCTTTGAGTGTGCCCATCGCTGTACAAGGGCGAGATGAAATTATTGCTATCGTGTTTGGAGTAGTGCTTTTTACGCTCTTAGTACAGGGTTTAACAACCAAACCCTTGCTAGAAGTTCTGAAGCTTTTAGGGGATGAGCCATTGCGTCAAAAATACAGAGAAGTTCTGGCGCGTCGAGTCGCACTGCTGCGCGTTATGGATCGCCTAAAAGAAGTAGATAAACGTCCAGAAATTGAGCCAGAATTTTATCGATATCAAACAGCTTTAGTTCAAGGGCAATTGAACGATTTGCAAGAAGAAATTCACGAATTGCGTCAGCAAAACTCCCAAATGCGAGAGTATGCAATTGAACAGTTGCGAGAAGAATTATTAGCGATTGAAGCTGATACCTATGCGGAGTTTGTTCGAGCCGGCCAATTAAATAATGAACTTTCTCCTTTCTTGGAAGAAATCCTTGGTTCAGGAGATGAAAATAGGGGTTAAATCTTCACGGTGAATTTTGTTGGGGCAATTGCCCCACTCCACCTTAAGTTAAACTAATCATAATTAGACTCTCTCCTGGGTAGCCGGCTATGTCTCTTGCTAAAGATATCGACACCCCAGAAAACATTCTCCAAGATGTGATCTTTCCACCCGGTGATTTATACAGCGACGAACCGCAATTGGAAACTTATCTGCATTTGCAGCAGATGATGCTGCTGATAAAATGTCTGGACTGGTTATGGCGAGATAGAAATGACTTTTTCGCCACCGGCAATCTCACCATCTACTACAGTCCCCGCCAGCGCAAATCTGAGGATTTCCGGGGGCCAGATTTTTTTGTGGTTTTGGGAACTGAACGCAAACCCCGCAAAAGTTGGGTGGTTTGGGAAGAAGACGGCAAATATCCTAATTTAATTGTGGAACTTCTTTCTGAGACAACAGCCGGCACAGATCGGGGACTGAAAAAACAAATCTACCAAGATACGTTCCGCACCCCTGATTATTTTTGGTTTGATCCCGAAACTTTAGAATTTGCCGGCTTTCATTTAGTAGATGGTCAATATCAACCACTAGAACCGAATTCTCAAGGCCGGCTGTGGAGTCAGCAGCTAAATTTATACTTCGGTATTTATCAGAGAAAGTTGCGCTTTTATACGCCAGAGGGTGCGCTAGTTCCGACACCGGAAGAATCAGCCGAGTCAGAGAAACAACAGAAAGAATTAGCGCAACAACGCGCAGAAAAATTGGCAGCAAAGCTCAGAGAATTAAATATTGACCCGGATGAGCTTTAATTGGTCGGGTGCGTTTTTCACGCACCCTACTACTAATTAAACCGCTTGAGAGATTGGATAAGGACTCGTCAATTGATCCAACTGCTTCACCAGCAAGCTGAGGAACAATCCCACATCGGTAACAACGCCGATTGATTCCACTGAACCGCGATCACTTAACTTCGTCACCACTGCCGGGTTAATATCCACACAGACCATTTTGACCCCAGCCGGCGTCATATTCCCCACACCGATTGAGTGCAGCATTGAAGACAGCATCAAAATCATATCCGCACCAACAATCAAACGCGAATACTCTTCTTGAGCTTTAATCAAATCCATCTGGGTATCCGGCAATGGGCCATCATCCCGAATCGAGCCGGCCAGTGAGAACGGCACATTGTTCTTGACACATTCATACATCACACCATTCGTGAGGATGCCTTGCTCCACTGCTGCGGCAATACTGCCACACCGGCGAATCATGTTAATGATCTTCAAGTGGTGCCGGTGTCCGCCACGAACTGCAACCCCGCGCTTCATATCCACACCCAAAGATGTCCCCATCATTGATTGCTCAATGTCATGCACCGCGATCGCATTGCCACCCAATAACCCTTGCACATAGCCTTCGCGGATTAAATGAGTCAGATGTTCGCCGCCGCCGGTGTGGATAACAACCGGCCCTGCTGTCACCACAACTTTACCGCCACGATCACGGATTTGCCGCAGTTCCCAGGCGACTTGCTCCACCACCAACTCGACACGGCGCTCGCTGGAAACGCTGCCAGACATAAAGCTGAATTCCTGGCTATTGCGTTGCTCCCGTGATTCTGTCTTCCGCACCGTGCGAATGCCGTCCACACCGACGATAACGGACTCGCCGACTTTTAAATCCCGCAGCAGTTTACACTTGGCGACCGGCCCTTCAGGGGTGCGTGTCACCGCAACCGCGCCATCCATGCGCTGATTTTGCACCTTGATCCACTGGCAGTCCACCCGCACTTCGGTGGGGTAGATCGTCGTAACATAAAAATCATCAGGTGCAACACCGTCTTGGATCACGGGTTCTAAATTCGTATCGCAAACCTCTTGGGGAGGTGCCACCGCACCGAGATCGATCAGCAGCGTCATGATTTCTTCCATCACCTCATGGGAAGGTGCTGATACCTTCACATCGGCGGAGGACGTGCTTTGTCGCTGCTCTCCTAAATTAAAATTCAAGACTTGGAAACTGCCGCCGCCTTCTACTATGGTGTCCAAGGCGCGGTTGATCAAGCCGGAGTCTAGCAGGTGTCCTTCCATCCGCATGATCCGACTTTCCACCGGCACGTAGGCTTTGGCTTCTTCGCGCACCGGCTCAGTCACTCGCAGCGTCAGGCACTTAGCGGCACCCCCAGCTTTAAGAAACTCCGTCAGCGCGGTTTCAATCACCTCAAACCCAACTGCGCTAAGGCGTTTCTTGAGTTCTTCACTCGCCTTATTCATCACCACAATTGAGTCAATATTGACTGCATTGCAGGCGAAGTTCACGGCGTCTGCTTCCGCAATTGCAATGCGTTTTTCTGCCGGCACGCGCATTTCAATGATGCGGTTTGAGTAAAAATCAAATGCCGGTGGGTAGTAGAGCAAATAGCCGCCGTTGAGGGGACAGAAGCAGGTATCCAGGTGATAGAATCGCTCATCCACAAGCTGCAACGAAATCACCTCAATATCCAGCCATTTTGCTAAATACGGGTGAGCGTCAAGTTCGGAACGGAAGCCGTATCCTGCCCACAGCCAGCGTCCTTCCCGATCTAGCAGTGCGTCGCCGGCACCTTCAAAGGGCAAATCTTTGGGCAGTTCATGGACGGTGTAACCCTGTGACTCGAACCACTCCTTAAAGTAAGGTTCCTCGCCTTGTCGCTCTTTGTGGAGAAAGCGGCTGAGTACCACTGTCTTGCCCAAAACCAGGCCGGCGTTGGCTGTAAACACCATATCTGGCCAACCTTTTTCGGGTTTCACCAAGTCTACGAGTGCATTTTCTTTCAGGACGTGATAAAGCTTATGCCACTGCTCTACAGCACGATCTCGTGAGGATTTGTGGATATTCCCTTCCATCCAAGGATTAATCACATAATCCACGTCGTAATGGTCGGGGGCGCACATGAGGAAACGAATCGAATCGTTCATAAGAAAATGAAACTATAACAGGACAAATTGCCGTTAACCGAATTCTCTACAGCCACCGCAAAAGCCACTCGTTTTTTCTCTTCAGGAACAAAGAGTGCTTTCAGAAAAATTGAAACTGAAGTGGGGATTAAGGAACAATATTCTACTTTATCACGCGGCTGGGGATAGGGGTGGCTGACGCTTAGGGCTTCTTAATATTGTCTTGAAATTTTAACAATGCTGGAGGCCAAGTTGCTTTTTCTAATAAAGGCTTTAACTGTTGGGCGATGCGGGTGGCTAAAAGCTGATGTCCTGCCTGATTTGGATGGATAATATCATCTTGCCGGTAGCGCGGATTGTCCAAAATTCCCTTAGTAACTTGAGGAATGAGATGAGCTTTTGTATCTTGCGCTACTCTCTCATACAATTCCTTGTATTCATCCACATAAATACCCAGTTCGATGCCCAATAAGACGGCAATTGCACCGGACTCTTGCACAGAGGTAACAATCTCGCGCAGATTTTTTT
Source organism: Microcoleus sp. FACHB-68 (assembly GCF_014695715.1). NCBI lineage: Bacteria > Bacillati > Cyanobacteriota > Cyanophyceae > Oscillatoriales > Microcoleaceae > Microcoleus > Microcoleus sp. FACHB-68. Next base: position 754,082 of record NZ_JACJOT010000008.1, on the reverse strand, counting down.
CGGTTTCTGGTTTCGGCAATTTTTGCAAAAAATCGTTGCCGCCAAGCTCTACAATGACTAACCAAGGGCTGCCGGCGATCACATCCGTTTGTAACCGATTTAATCCCATTGCCGTTGTATTGCCGCTAACACCTTGATTGACAATGGGTACACCGAGTTGCCGGCTCAAAACGCTGGGGAATGCGGCTTCCGGTGGCACGCCATAGCCCGAAGCAATACTGTCACCTATGACGATAATTTGCGTGCCGGTGCCACGGTTGAGATTTTTTATATCTAATGTCTGGCTTTGGCAGCTAACCACCAGCAGCAAGGAACTTAATGTTAAAGCAAGGAAAGATAGCCACTTAGACATTTTCATAAAACTTTGGATGAGCAATCAAGCTTTTCCTAAACGCTAGGTTATATATAAAAACAGTTTAACTTTATCTATTTGCTTTTGAGATACTATGTATTTTTTATCTAATTAAAAAGCAAGAAAGGCACACTCATGAGTGTGCCCTAACAACCGGCCATCCTTACAAATGGCTTTCAATCATTTGCCGATATTGGCTTCTTTGCTTAACGCCTTTCATTTCTGCCAGCAATTCTTTGTTCTTGAAAAACTGAATCGTTGGCGTGCCGGTGACACCGGCATTTTGAGCAATATCTGGATCTGCCTCGATGTCAATTTCAACATAGTGCATCTTGCCATCGAACTCATCCACAACCTTATGTAAAATAGGCTTGAGTGTGTGACACGGGCCGCAGGTGGGCGAGGCATACTTAACCATAATCAAGCGATTACTGTCATGGAAAAGCTTCCGCAAAGCAAAACCACCGGCATGATGCGTCACTTCTGGATCGAATGTGTCTGCTGTATCAGCCTGTTTCTCATTCGTTGGTTCAGCCGGCTTTCCAGATTCTTCTGCTTGTTTAAACTCCTGCGCCAAACCGTGTAGTGAGAGCCAGCGTTCTGCTAACATTGCCCCCATACAGCCGCTGCCGGCAGCAGTGATCGCCTGCCTAAATTCATGATCCTGCACGTCACCAACCGCATAAACCCCTTCAACACTGGTTTCCACCGAACCGTGCTTGGTGACAACATAACCGATCTCATCGAGTTCTAACTGACCCTTGAAAATTTGCGTATTCGGTGTGTGACCGATGGCGTAAAATAAACCCTTCACCGGCAGATCGCTTTCTTCGCCAGTTTCGGTATTTTTAAGCCTCACTCCGTTCATGTGGCCGCCATCCTTACCCAGAACATCAACGGCTACTGTGTTCCAGTGAACGGTAATTTTAGGATTGCTTAAAACGCGGTCTTGCATGGCTTTAGACGCCCGCATTTTATCTGAGCGCACTAGCAAATGAACGTGAGTTCCATACTTTGTGAGATAAATGGATTCTTCCGCTGCTGTGTCGCCGGCACCAATGACTGCCAAATCAACGCCTTTAAAAATTGGCGTAGCACCATCACAAATCGCACAAGCTGAGATGCCGTTACTCCAAAACGCACGCTCATTGGGCAATCCTAAGCGTTTCGCCGTCGCGCCGGTGGCGATTACAATGGTATGAGCTTTGACTTCCCGTTCCTCAGAACGCACCGTAAATGGACGCTGGCTCAAGTCAACAGAGATGACATCTTCGGTGTATAGCTCAGCACCCCAGCGCTGCGCCTGCGCTTTCATCCGATCCATTAATGCAGGGCCGGTGATGCCTTCTGGAAAGCCGGGAAAGTTCTCAACTTCCGTCGTCGTCATCAGTTGGCCTCCAGGGATGCCACCCATTTGATAGCCTTCAAAGACGACCGGCTTCAGGTTGGCACGACCGGCATAAATAGCTGCTGTGTAGCCGGCTGGCCCAGAGCCAATAATCACCAAATTTTCTACAGTTGGGTTTGTCATAGGGCTTTTTACGAACTCATAACGACTACGCTTAACTGTATTATAACGGCTTGTCTCCAATTATGATTGATTGCTATCAAAAGGAGCGCACAAAGCTGAAATGCCGGCAGTCAGAGCCTGCGAACAATCCGTTTGACATCTAAAATTCCTCAGGGAGAGACTTATGCAGCGAGTGTTGGAAGCGGAAGTGATGGATACCTGGGAAGAAGCCATTGAGTATGACGCAATGGACTTTACAGGAGTGAATACAGCCTTTGCCCAAAATGCAGTTGAAATAGGGCCACCGGCAGGGCTTATTTTAGATGCCGGCACCGGAACAGCCCGCATTCCCATTTTAATCAGTCAAATGCGCCCGCATTGGCAAATTATCGGCATTGATCTCTCAAAAAATATGCTGCAAGTTGGGTCAGAGAATGTAGAGAAAGCCGGTTTACAATCGCACATTCAATTGGAATTAGTTGATGCCAAAAAATTGCCTTATCTAGATCATCACTTCGATATGGTGATTTCAAATAGCATCGTTCACCACTTACCCGATCCGCTGCCGTTTTTTAGAGAAATCAAACGGGTGCTAAAGCCTGCCGGTGCTATTTTTCTGCGAGACTTATTTCGACCGGCTGATGAAAAAATTATGGATACCTTAGTTAATAGGTACGCCACTGATTGTAACGCGCATCAGAAAAAATTATTTCGGGATTCCCTAAATGCTGCCTTTACCTTAGAAGAGGTGAATCAGATAGTAAAAGATGCCGGTTTCAAAGATGTCAAAGTTTATTCATCCTCAAACCGGCATTGGACAGCAGAAAGAACCGTCCAAAAATAAAGCTTTTGCCCAAATTTCAAATACTTCTATACCATCTATATCCATCTGTGGTTTCTCTAAAAAAAGCAAACATACAGTGGAAACAAGCCAACAAAAAAGCGCCCCCATTTTGAGGAGCGCTTTTTTTAATCAATAGCTAAAACTTAGCCATTGATAGAAGGCGCAGTCAAAACAACAGGTGCAGAAGTGCCGGCAGCCAAATCAAGCGAAAAATTGTAAGCATTCCGTTCATACATCAGCACATCACCAATTCTCTTCTTCTGGATCAGTCGATTGACTCCAGATTTGTACATTAAGTTGATTGAGGTAGATGAGAGCGCGTTGAATTTGCTTGTTCGTTCCCCGCAGTTCTAAATCAAACCAACCATCAGTTGGAGTATTTGCCGCGAGTAGTGCTGCATTGACATTTACATTCAAGCTGTACTCAGAAATCAAGTGAGAAATCACCGGCTCGTGATAATATTTTTGAGAAACTCGGATGCGAATACGAATTTGAGTGGGTCGATTATCTCCAACCCCATTAACCAACTCGGCTGTTGATTGTGCCGGCTGCATCAAAGTAAATTGCGAATTCTGTTGAATCTCAGTAATCATCTAATTTTACCTCTTTATTCACCAACCATCGCCATCGGGATTGGGCTTTCCCCAAATTTTCACATTAAGATCCTGAAGGTATGCTAGAGCGCTTTGAACTTGTAGAGGAAGTCCGTGTAATTCTAAATCAAACCACCCTTCTTCATAGCTATGCGCTCCCAGCATCGCTCCAGTAATGTTCACCGTTAAGCCGTGTTCTGAAGTTAGCCTGGAAATCACCGGCTCTTTCCTGCATCTTTTGGGAATTTGGATTTTAATTCGCGTCATGATGGGACTGCTGTTTGCAGAAACACTCGAACTACGATTTAAGTCTTTACCAATCATTTGCCTTTTCAGACTCATGCCAAACTTCCAAATCTAAGTCATTCAAGTAGATTAAAGCACTATTAATCTGCTGGCTTGTTCCTTGAAGTTGTAAGTGAAACCAGCCATCATCTCTGGCATTTGCTCCCAAAAGAGCAGCGGCAATATTGACCGTTAAGCCATAATCAGAAACTAACCGTGAAATGACAGGTTCTTGATGATATTTTTTGGAAATCCGAATTCTAATTCGGGTGAGAACGATTGGATTATCTACAGGATCGCTAGCCGAAGCTAATTCTGGGTTTTCCTGTAAATCATTGAAACGCTCGCTTTGGGAATCTGTGAGATTTTTAATAACCATGTAACCCTCCTAGTCCACGTTTTTAATGCGGGTTTTTTGCTCAAGAACTTCCTTCAAAATAAGGGTGACAACAGCTAGAAGCGCCAACAAAACCGCCGCTGAATAAGCAGCTTGTGTCTGGTATTGCTTATAAGCTTCTTCAACAAATAAAGGCAGGGTTTGAGTTTTACGGGCAATATTTCCAGATACCACTGATACTGCGCCAAACTCGCCCATAACTCTGGCATTTGTTAAAATCACCCCGTATAGTAAACCCCAACGGATATTTGGCAGTGTCACGCGCCAAAATATTTGCCAATCATTTGCACCCAAAGTTTTGGCAGCTTCTTCTTGCTCTGAACCGGCTTCTTCTAAAACCGGAATCACTTCGCGAGCGACAAAAGGTAAAGTGATAAATGCGCTCGCCAGTACCATTGCCGGCATTGCAAAAATAATTTTAATGTTGGCTGATTCTAGAAGTGGGCCAAACCAACCATTCCGTCCGTAAAGTAGCACGATCATTAGTCCCGCAACTACCGGAGATACGGCAAAAGGAACGTCTAAAATGCTAATCAGTAAGGTTCGACCCCGAAAATGGTTCCGCGCAATGACCCACGCCGCACAAAGTCCAAATACTGTATTAACCGGCACAACAATTAAAGCAATCAAAACAGTTAGCTTGATGGCATGAATAAAAGCCGGCTCTGTCAGATTCTTTAAAAATGGACCCACACCTGCTTTAAACGCTTCTACAAAAACGTTCAAAGCAGGAATAAACATAACTAATGATAAGTAGAGAAGTGTCACACTTATCAAAACTATCTTGACCCAATTCACTTCCCTTGCCGGTTTTGCTGGTGAAGATGGCTCAGAAGGTTCTAGATCTGGATAAAAAGACTTTCCCGCGACATTATAGCTCATAGCGTCGTCCCCAAGCTTGTAATAGATTAATTGCTAGCAGAATTCCTAGAGAAATTAGTAACAGAACGGTGCCAATCACTGTTGCTCCAGAATAGTCATACTGCTCCAATCTTTGAATAATTAGAACTGAAGCAATTAAATCTTTAAACGGAACATTGGAAGCAACAATTACAACAGAACCGTATTCGCCGACTGCACGGGAAAAACCCAAAGAGATCCCCGTCAAAATGGCCGGCAATAAAGGCGGAAGAACAACCCGCCAAAACGTCTCCCATCGCGAGGCACCCAAGGACCAAGCTGCTTCTTCTATCTCCTTTTCCATATCTTGCAAAACCGGCTGCAATGTTCGCACCACAAAAGGCAAGGAGATAAAAATCATTGCAACTCCTACCCCTAACCGAGTAAAAGCAACTTTAATTCCAAAGGGTGCAAGCAACGATCCAATCCAACCGTTATTGCTGTAAACAGATGCTAGCGTCAAACCGGCAACCGAAGTAGGTAAAGCAAACGGCAAATCAATAGCCGCATCAATTACCCGCTTGAAGGGGAAATCATACCGCACTAAAACCCAAGCAATTAAAGTGCCAAAAACACCATTGATTAATGCTGCAATTAGCGAGGTAACAAAGGTAACATCATAAGTTGCAAGGGCAACAGGACTGGTGGCAATTCTCCAAAAATCAGCGGGATTTTCAGTGCTCGCTTTTAAGATTAGTGCGGACACTGGTAGGAGAAGCATTATCGTCAGATACCCTAAGGTAATGCGCCAGGGCCAAGAAAGATTAGCTACCTGACTCAGAGGATTTTTCTTAATAGGAGTGGGAGAGGAGGGAGTAGAGACAGTCATAAGCTGTTAGGCATTTAATTTTTTTGTTGAGATTGAGAGTAAGAAAGGGCTGTAAGGGCGCACAGGATATTGCGCCCAGTTGATGGATAGGAGGAAGAAATGAGGGACTTTTATCTGCTCTCCTATCATAATAATTAGATGCGCCTTAGCTTATTGCCCAAACAAAATACAGTGTTCAAGATTAAACCTGAATCCAGAAACGATTCAATCTTTAATGGATTGTTGATTGACTATTTCTTAGTGTCAGCCTGAACTTTGTCGAAAATTGCCCCATCATCGAAAAATTGTTTCTGGATACTATCCCAGCCCCCTAAATCTTGCGCTGTAAAGAGGGTTTTGAGCTTTGTAAACTTATTAGCGGTTTCTTCTCCTACTGTGGGATCAACAGGTCGGAATCCTAACTTAGCAAATTCTCGTTGAGCTTCTGGTGTATAAAGAAACTGCACAAATGCTTCAGCAACTTCTCTAGTTCCGTGCTTATCAACGTTTTTGTCTACAACGGCAATCGGATTATCGATGGAAATGTTTACTTCTGGGATCACGTAAGGCAGTTTTTCGCCATTCAAACCCGCGAGAATCACTTCATTTTCGTAGTTGATTAAGACATCTCCCTGCCCTTGTTTGAAAAATACATCGCTAGCCTCACGGGCATCTTTAGGGAGCACCGGCACATTTTTAAAAACATTGGTGGTAAATTCTTGGGCTTTGCCGTCGTCACCCCCTGTCCGGGTTATTGCACCCCACAAAGCCAAGAAATTCCATCTCGCTCCACCAGAGGTTTTAGGGTTCGCAGTAATAACGCTAACGCCTTCTTTTGTTAAGTCTGCCCAATCTTTGATGCCTTTGGGGTTGCCTTCACGAGTCACCAAAGCAGCGACAGATTTGCTAACAATTGCATTGTTGGGGGCTTCATTTTCCCAACCCGGTTCAATCAAACCGGCTTTCTCTATTTTCTCTGTGTCTAAGGCAAGTGCCAAGTGTACGACATCTGCTTCCAAACCGTCAATCACAGCGCGGGTTTGGGAACCCGATCCCGCATAACTTTGATTGAAGGTGACGGTTTGATTATGTTCTTGCTTCCACTTTTCAATGAATTTGGGAATGATTTGCTCGTGAGCAGCGCGGGTAACAGCAAACGAAACGAGGGTTAGCTCAACTTCTTTAGCAGCTGAGCTGGAACCGTTAGCAGAACTGGCATTGGAATTGCCGGCAGTCCCGCCGCCGGTGCAGGCAGCGATCGTCAAACTTAATGTTACCCCCGTCAAGAAGAGGGACACCCAGCGTGTTAAAGAATCGCGTTGCCAGAGATGTTTCAAGGAGGGCCTGATCATAATCTACGGTTATTCGGTCGGGATACCGTTGTTTGTTTTTTCACATATTACACGGGAATCAATGAAAACGCAATTTTTTTCCTTTGAGCCGGTAACTCCCTTGGAGGCTGGGGTTAGGGCGTCAGCGGCAGGGTTGCAATCCTTCACCGGCATTCAAAATTAAATGAGGGGTTTCACCCTTATTGACAGATAATGTATCTTGTGAAACCGAGACTTTTGCGGAAGGAACTGCTGTGATTGGCACAAGTGAGGGGAAAAGGACTGTGAAAACAAGATTCCTAGTAACCAGCGCACTGCTGCTTGCGCTTTGCTCAGGCTGTTGGGCACAGCCGGCACACATGAAGCGGTTGCTGAAAAATAAACAATGCCAGGGTTGCAGCCTAGCCGGTGCCAACCTCCAAGGGACGAGCCTTGGGGGAGCAAACATGAGGCGCTCTGATCTGAGCCGTGCCGATCTCAGCAATGCCAATTTATTTTCTGCGGATCTCAGTGGTGCTGATTTGAGGGGTGCTAACCTGCGAGGTGCTGACTTGAGAGGTGCTGACTTGCGAGGTGCTAACCTGAAAGGAGCCTACTTAAAAGGGGCTGATTTGAGTGGCTCAGATTTAAAAGAAGCTGATTTTAAAGGAGCCGATTTAAGTGCTTCTGATTTATCTAATGCTAATCTGTTGAACGCTCATTTAAGTGGTGCCAATCTCAAAGGCGCGAACTTAGTGAATGCTCAACTGGAAGGTGTAATCGGATTAGTAATAGAGAGGCCAGTGACTAAATAAATTAATCGTAAAAAAGAGTATTTTGCAAGTGCCTGAAAGCAGTTAAGAGGCGGTAGAGGGAGTGAAAAACATGGGTAAGTCTATAAGCTTGATGGTTAATTAACTCCTCTCCCCCGCTCACTTTTTGAATCAAGCCGGTTTAGCTGTAAATTTGCCGCAATTCTTCCAGCGTATTCACAGTTTTAATTGCTTGCTGAATTGCTTCTAATCGCCCTACATCTTCAATCGCACGAATTTCTGGCAATAGTTGTAATCCAGGCGAGCCAAATTTTAGCTCTAAACCCAATGCAATACCCGATAACAGCCCCTGCTGCATTCCCTGCTGCATCCCCTGCTGCATCCCCTGCTGCATCCCCTGCTGCATCCCCTGCTGCAAAATCTGTTGATACCAGGGTGATTCATGTAATATTGCCATATCCCACCTCATAATTTGCTGAACTAGCGGAATGTCTAATACGAAGCTAGCAAAAAAAGCTAAGAGTGGTTCTAACTCGTTTAATTGTTCGTCAGAGCGCAAAATTTGCAAAGCTTGCCGGACTGTTGATTCCTCATTTCCTCCCTTCAACACCGGCACAAATGGAATCAGAGAAGGAAGTGATTGTTGAAAAGCGATTTCAGCATCGACTTCCCACAGATTAATTACATGATAGTCTTGACGGGCTTGCAAGCCTCTAAAATTCGTTTCATAGCGGTTGGGGATCTCGACAGCCGGCCCTGGTTGAAGGATATTAATCAGTACAGGATAGGTCGGCTTGTTATATCGTTCTTCCGCTAAAGCTGCGTAAGCTCGCATTCGCTGAGGCATTGCCGATGTATAGCGCAATTGTAACTCGTTGAGGACGAGAAATTCACCATCTTGAGGAGTGTAGGCGCTTACCAACACATCACTTTCACGGCTTACCCACTGGAATTCTGAACTGATAATATCTCGGACTTCCACATCGGGTATTTGTGTTACCCATTCTATCCAGCGTGCCGGTGCCAGACTAATTAATCGCTTACTGCCGATATCTGCTGCTTTTGCCATGAAAATTTGAGTTTTTTCGATTGATCAAATCTTATGCTGCCGGCACCCCCACACCCTCACCGCTACTTATGCCGGCACGCCAATCAAATCCCCATCACCCTCAACCACTTCCCCAATAACATAAGCCGAAGCAAACCGGCGAATTGTCTCCTCAACTTGAGCTGCCGGCACTAATAACACAAACCCAATTCCCATATTAAAAGTGTTATACATATCCGGCAAACTCACATCACCGGCATCTGCTAACCACTGAAAAACTGCCGGCACTTCCCAACGACTCACATCGATCCGAATCGATTGCCCCGAACCCAAACAGCGCGGCAAATTCTCTGGCAACCCGCCTCCTGTAATGTGAGCCATGCCGTGAATTTCTACATCGGCTCGCAGGGCATCCAAAACTTCCCTCACATATATCCGTGTCGGTGTCAATAGCACATCACCTAGATTGCCATTCAACCCCTCTGGGCATTCATCCCAGCTAAAGCCGCCATCGCTGACAATCTTCCGCACCAAACTAAACCCATTGCTGTGAACCCCTGAACTCGGCAACCCAATCGCCACATCACCCACCCGCACCTGAGATCCATCTAGCAGCCGGCTTTTCTCGGCAATTCCCACACAAAAGCCGGCTAAATCGTACTCACCAGGCTGATAAAATCCCGGCATCTCCGCCGTCTCTCCCCCCAGCAGCGCACAGCCTGCCTGCCGGCACCCTTCTGCAATTCCAGCCACCACCTGAGTTAACTGCTCTTGATTCAGCTTCCCCGTTGCCAAATAATCCAAAAAGAACAACGGTTCTGCGCCAGATGTCAGTACATCATTGACACACATTGCAACTAAATCGATGCCAACCGTATCGTGCCGATTGAGCGTGTGAGCTAGTTTCAGCTTTGTCCCTACTCCATCTGTCCCGGAAACTAAAACCGGCTCCTGATAACCAGCCGGCATCTGAAAACAACCGCTAAAACCGCCCAACCCGCCTAAAACCTCCGGACGGTGCGTGCTATTCACCAAACTGCGAATTCGGCCCACAAAAGCGCGACCGGCCTCAACATCTACACCCGCTTCCCGATAATCCATGCCTGAAATCCCACAACAGCGCTGATTGCAGGAAGTATTGTACTTGCCAATCGAGCGAGTTGATCCTGCCAGATTCTAGAAGAGTGCCGGCAAAAGGCAACACATAGCTCGCCTAAAGTTTATGTAAAGTTTTGATAAAGTTTGAGAAAACCCTAAAAAGGCGCGAGACCTTTACACTAAAAGGTTTTTGACTCTTTCTTCGTAACCTTGAAATTTAAATTTTACATAAAGTTACGGAACTTCTAGGTAAGTTCACGATCCGCAATTCAAAACCTTCATGGTAGTCTGTTGCAGTTTCAAACTTTCAGCACGAACACAGAATGAGTATGAGTTATCCAGTCAATTCCCCACAGAATGGCGGCACATTGACAGCTCAAACCTCAACTTGCAATTGCTCCTCACAAGTGGACGTATGAATCAAAGACTTTGGACTAGCCTGACGACTGCCTTGCTCATGACTGCCATCTGGCCAATGGCGTACACTCGTGCGGCGCAAACTCAGACAGCTAACAAAGGCACCCAAGCAAATTACTCGCCGGCTCAGAAACGCAACCAACAAAACACCGGCACCCCGCTTCAAGTCATTCAAGTCGCTCAACATCAATCTCAAGCAAACACAAAAGCCGGCACTGCCGCCATTGCCAAAATTTACCCTCATGAAGTGGCAGGGCGACAAGCCGCAACCCTTTATGTCCGCAACATTCCGATTTTGACATTCCTCACTCCGAGTGCCGGCTCAAATAGCGCCGCCTCCCCAGCCGGCAAGAGTGGAAGCAAAACCACAGCAGTGCTACCAGCCAATTCCGCTGAAAATAGCACTCAGCCTGGATCTGCGATTGTTGCAACCGGCAAGCAACAAGAAAATAACCGCAACCTAACAACAGCAGCCGGTCAGAGTCAGCAAAACGATCCAATTTTCCGGGCAAATGCCGTAGCAGCCCAGCTCAACCAGCTGAGTCGAGAGAGTGTAGATGCCGGCACCATCACCGTCGCCCCGGATGAAGGCGATAATTACCTCATCAAAGCCAACGGCAAAGATTTAGTTGCTATCGACGCAGTTACTATGCTCGCCAACACCACCGGCAACCGGGCAGAAGACGCATTGCAAGCCACAAACCGCCTGCGGCGACAAATAGGCAACGCCACGCCACTGGCGGAGATTCCCGGAATGCCCCGCCGCGTTGCCATTGTTAAGCCCAAATCTCCAGAAATTTCTACTGCGCCAATTTTATACCGGCTGACTGGTTGGGCATCTTGGTACGGCCCTGGTTTTGATGGCAACACGAGCGCCAGTGGTGAAATATTCGACCAAAACGATTTAACCGCCGCCCATCGCGATTTACCCTTTGGCACCCGCGTGAAAGTGACCAATCTCGATAACGGCGTATCTGTGGTTGTCCGGATTAATGATCGCGGGCCATTCATCGAAGACCGGATTATCGACTTGTCTGCCGGTGCAGCTGAAGTCCTGGGAATAACACACTCAGGAGTCGCCCCAGTCAGTTTAGAGGTGCTGGGATCTCAAAACACCGCCGCAGCCCAATAGGAACCAGAAAACAGGGAAAAGAGTGAGGTGAGATTGGATAAGGCTGCGCCAGCCTCAAGGTACGGGCTAGGGAATTGAGAAGGAAAAGTTGAAAATTTTCTTAATTCTTGATGCTCTCCCAATCTCAGCACTCTCCCGCTAGCCAATCAATCGAGATTATTTAATCAACCTCTAGCAAAAGTCTCGAACTGCCAATCTGTATCGAACAACAGCGGTTAAATTATCTGTGTATGCCGGCGCGGCAGGCTGCACTTTCATCTGTGGTTAAAAAAAGACTTTTGCAAGAAGTCTCATGAGTCCCCGCTCTCTGAGAATATACTGACGGTGAAGAGAGTTAAGCAAATACTTGGGGGATTTGGTGCGCCTGTTTACTACGGTCGCTGCATTGCGCTGCTACTTAGGTCTACACCGGCCTGAACAACATCTTGGCCAGGAAGTAGGTTTTGTCCCAACGATGGGGGCGCTGCATCAAGGCCATTTAAGTTTGATCCAGCGGGCCAGACGAGAAAATGAAATCGTTATCGTCAGTATTTTTGTCAATCCGCTGCAATTTGGCCCAACGGAAGATTTCCAACAGTATCCTCGCACTCTAGAACAAGACCGGCAGTTATGCGAAGCAGCCGGTGTTGATGTGCTTTTTGCTCCCACTGTTGAGGAAATCGGAGTGCAAGAGCGAGAGATCGGGATATCGGGGGATTTCGCTCAAAATTCACCGTCTCACTCCCTTACTCAGGTTATTCCCCCAGCATCCATGACCTCGGTCATGTGCGGTCGCTCTCGAATTGGCCATTTTCAGGGAGTTACAACAATCGTCACCAAGCTGTTGAACTTGGTACAGCCGAATCGCGCTTATTTTGGTCAGAAAGACGCTCAGCAGGTCGCTATTATTAAACGGCTGGTGGCAGATTTAAACTTGCCCGTGGAGATTGTGCCCTGTCTCATTGTGCGGGAGACATCCGGACTGGCGATGAGTTCTCGAAATAAGTACCTGACAACAGCGGAAAAAGAACAAGCAACGGTGTTGTATCGCAGTTTACAAAAAGCCGAAAAAGCTTTCATTGCAGGGGAACGCACCGGCACTGTTATGATGGCATCTGTTAAAGCGGAGCTGGCAAACGTGCCAAGCGTCCAGCTGGAATATATTGAACTTGTTGATCCCACTACTTTGATGCCTTTAGAGAAAGTTGAAGAGGTCGGGCTGTTAGCAGTTGCCGCCCGTCTCGGTTCTACCCGCCTAATTGATAACATTTTGCTGCGCGACCGGCAGCCAATTGTAGCCATTGATGGGCCTGCCGGTGCCGGCAAATCCACTGTCGCAAGCCTTGTCGCCCAAGCTTTAGGGCTGCTGTATCTCGATACCGGCGCGATGTATCGTGCTGTCACTTGGTTGGTTTTGCAAGCCGGTGTCCCCCTTAACGATGAACCCGCTGTGGCTGAGTTAGTTGCCAACAGTGAAATTAGTTTTGCCGGTTTGGCAAGCGGAACAGACGCTTCCCAATCTCCAATGCCCAAAGCCCAAATTTTGATTAATGGTCAAGATGTGACTCAAGCTATTCGGAGTTTGGAAGTAACCGCGAACGTTTCAGCCATTTCTGCACAGCCGGCAGTGCGTCAGTTACTCGTCAAACAACAGCAGAATTTTGGCAAGAAGGGTGGCTTAGTCGCAGAAGGGCGCGACATTGGCACTCAAGTTTTCCCGGATGCTGAACTCAAGATTTTTTTAACGGCTTCCGTCCAAGAACGGGCGCGACGCCGGCACCAAGATATTGAACAGCAGGGCGAGAATATCATTAGTTTGCAACAGTTGGAACACGACATCTCTGAACGAGATCGAAAAGACACCAACCGTGCGGTTTCACCCCTTCGCAAAGCAGCCGATGCCATTGAAATTCAAACCGATGGTTTAAGCATTACTGAAGTCGTTGAGCGCATTGTTCGCTGCTATTACAATCAAGTCCAAGCATCTGCCTAAGCAACGACTTTTTAAGTTGGATTGAATGTCAGTGAAAAATGAGCGGAAACTATTGGTCATAAACAATATGGATGTCTGACCTATAGTCTTTCCGCTCTCCCTGCTTCAAAAACAACATTCACTAAAGGCATTAATTTTAACCGGCTTATCGCCAAAATAATTGCGGGAGAAATTACATGGCAAACCTGGCTTCCTTAGTTGGTCAGCAAAAAATATTTTTAATGATAGGGGCAGCTTTTGGCAGTTTTATGCTGGGGGTAATTATGCCGGCATCCCCACCCGCTAATGAAGAACTTAAGCTGCCGGCTCCTCAATTAACTAGGGTTGAGAAGAAAGAAAAGCAGAATCTACTGAATGTAAAGCCGGCAATTGAGCATCGCATTAAGGGCTTTAATACTAAGGCTGCACAAATACAAAAACAATACGAAAAACGCTTCAATTTTTCAGTGCCGGCTCGGTTTCAGGGGACTATCACTTATGAAATAAAACTCAGTGGGAAGGAAAAAGTTGTTGCTCTTACCTTTGATGATGGGCCTTGGCCAGATACATTGCAAATTTTAAATATTCTCAAGCAAAACAAAATTAAAGCAACGTTCTTTTGGATAGGTCGGCATCTGCAAATTCATCCAGAAATTGGCAAAAAAGTTGTTGCTGAAGGTCATGCCATTGGCAACCACACTTGGAACCACCATTATCACGAAGTGGATCGCCCCACTGCGGCAAGGGAAATAGAAGACACCGCGTCACTCATCTACAAAATCACGGGTGTTAAAACCGCAATGTTTCGGCCACCGGGAGGCATTTTAAACAATGGGTTAGCTGCCTACGCCCAAGCCCAAAAGATGGTCGTTGCCATGTGGTCTACGGATACTTTTGAGTCCTATTCTCCCAGTCCACAGGAAATCATTAACACTGTACTCAGTAACGCGCAGTCAGGCGCTGTTGTTTTGATGCACGATGGCGGAGGCGATCACTCAAACACCCTAAAAGCTTTACCTCAAATCATTGCTGAGTTAAAGAAGCGGGGATATAAGTTTGTAACATTGCCTGAACTGCTAGAAATGCAAGATAAGGAACTCGTAGCACAAGCAAAATCTGCCAATTTACCCACCGAGAAGCCGTAAAAATAGGGTTTTGCCGGCAGCCTAGTTAGTTGTCAAGTCTGGAATACCCTACTTCCGTGCCGGGTTAACCGCCCATGCACGGCCTTGCACCTTGCAAACATATTCGTTACATTTATTTACATAATTTAATAAATCTTTAGGAGAAAGGGAAATGACGCTACTAATTGCGCTATTGATCGTGGGTTGGGTTGCTGCAGCAGTTTTGGGAACTCAAGCTTATTTCAGAGGTGAACAATCGAAGCCGATCCACGAGCGTAACTGGAATTCTGACTCTTTTGAGCAGCTAGCTGAGTCTATTACCGCAACAAAAACCGATTATTCTGAGCGAATTCCCGGCTATACAGTCGATGCTTTTGCTTCAACGAATCAATAACCTCAAGTTCTTTATCCTTCTTTCCATTCCCCCTTTTGACAAAGGCACAATTTCAAAGCGAATTAGCTTATTGCCCCCACGCCGGTGGGGGTTTTTGCTTTAGTTTTAGAACTTCTGCTTTAAAACCTATCTCGCTTTTATGTCAAACTTGACATATTTGTATCTAATATGCTAAAACTGACATAAGAAGAAAATGATAGATTCGCAAAGCAAACCCCTTACATATTTATATTTAATATGCTAAAACTGACATAAGAACAAAATGACAGATTCGCAAAGCAAACCCCTTGTCTGGCTTTTTGGCGAAGTGAAAACCCCGCCTTTTTCACAGGAAGCCCGCTTAGAAGCCGGCTTTTTGTTGAGAAAATTACAGGATGGAGAAAACTTGTCCATGCCATTCTCTCGCCCCATGTCTAGTATTGCTGCTCAGTGTCATGAGTTGCGGATTAAAGATGCCGAGAAAGAATGGCGAATCATTTACCTAATTGACAATGATGCAATTGTCATCTTAGAAGTATTTAACAAAACTACTAAACAAACTCCCAGTCAAGTGATCGAGCGATGTAAAAAACGCCTAAAACTTTACGACGAAATTTAGATATAGCGGTTCTCTACCGGATGAGGTACAGTTGGGGCAATACAGGGCAAGGCTTTGAGCCTCTATATTGTACCTCACGGGAGCCGGAAACGCTATAAATTAAGAGGAATATTATGGATGCACAATTTAGATAAATTAAGAGGAATATTATGGATGCACAGAAGCGTAAGCGTTTAGAAGCAGCAGGCTGGAGTGTTGGTGATGCCTCAGATTTTCTTGGACTTTCAAAAGAAGAGACAGCTTTGGTAGAATTAAAACTCGCGTTGAGTAAACGGCTAAAGCAGCAAAGATTGAGCCAGCAACTTTCTCAGACTGTTCTTGCTAAACAAATTGGATCGAGTCAATCGAGAGTAGCAAAAATGGAAGCCGGTGATCCCTCTGTATCGCTCGATCTTCTGGTGAAAGCTTTACTATTTGCCGGCGCTACTGTTTCAAGTATTGGTGAGGAAATATCTCTATCGGCAAGAGTGCGTGAAAGATAATTGGCATGAAGTGAAGGGTAACCTCTCTGGATAGTGCGGGCATTTCTTGGTTATAAACAGCCCTATAAAATAGCACTTCTGAAATAGGGATTTTCTAAGCGTTCAAAACCCGATCAACCGGCAGCATCAACTCTGGAAAAACTTGAGAAATAATAGCCTGACTTCCTTTGTATTCCATTGCCTGATAGCTGTCCCCCACTAACAGAAAAACTGAAATCTTAGATTGACGCAAATCTACAATCCAATACTTAGGAATTTTGACTCTGGCATATTCAAACTCTTTAGCCGTGTAATCGGTTTTCTTTGAACCTGGACTCACACTTTCAAAAACCAGTAAAGGCGGCGTCTTTAAAACAGCCGATTTTGTTTTTTCCGCTTTCAATTCAGCCCATTGTGCGGAATTCATCACGCAGACATCGGGTGTGCGAGAGCGATCTTTTCCCGTATTCAGATCTGTGCGTGTATACACTCCTAACTATTCAAGGATATCCTTCCCTGCCAATTTCTGTCCTAAAAACATCAGTTAACAAATCTATAACATCAGATTGATCAGGCGTTGGCAGGAGAACCATTACTAATTCCCCATCCACAAGTTCATAACGATTATCTATACCGGCATCATCGCTAAGATACCCTTCAAAAGTCAGCTTAACCGGCCATTTAACCTGAATCAATCGCTCCTTAATTAAAGATTCCTCAAGCCATCAGGTTCTCTTGTTCCAAAGTGTTGCCATACAACCAAAAAAAAGAGGCGATTTTTGTCGCCCCTTCTTCATTCTTTTGTTCCATTCTCTACTGAATGGATAACCAAACTATGCTTTTACTGGAACCTTTTCAGTCGGGGCTTCAGCACTTGCTTCAGGACTGTCAGCCTCAGAAGGCGGCACAACCTGATAGAACTTCGGCAGGTACTCAGACCAATTTTCCAAGATCGTCTTCGCCTTTTGGCTGCCAGTGCGATCTGCGTGCAGCTCAATCAACTCCTTAAGCTGCTGCTCACCGGCAGCCGTGCAGATCCGCTGAATCTTAACAATTTCGTAATTGACTTTTTGCGGGAAACTACCATCTTCATCTAAGAAGTAGCCCATCCCACCCGTCATGCCGGCACCCACATTGCGGCCAACCCTGCCGAGGACAACGATTGCACCGCCGGTCATGTATTCAGCGCAGTGATCACCGGCACCCTCAATCACAGCCTTCGCCATTGAGTTCCGCACCGCAAACCGCTCACCGGCTTGGCCATTGGCAAACAAAAAGCCGCCGGTTGCACCATATAAGCAAGTATTGCCAATAATCACATTTTGTGCTGGATCATAGGTAGCCTCAGCCGGCGGCTTAATAATAATCTCGCCCCCGTGCAACCCTTTACCCACATAATCATTCGCTTCACCCTCTAGGATCAGCGTCATGCCCGGAAGGTTGAACGCCCCAAAACTTTGGCCGGCACTTCCGGTGAAATTGAGTGTAATTTGACCCTCAAAGCCGGTGTTGCCGTACTTTTGAGCAATCGCACCCGACAGCCGTGCCCCTACGGTTCGGTCTGTATTCACCAGTCGGTAAGTTTTCGTCACGCTGCCCTGACTTTGGATCGCCCCTTGAATTTCCGAGTCAGCTAACAACTCATCATCCAAAACCGGCCCGTTGCTGTGAACCGGCTCATGGTGCAACCAATCGCGATTTTCTCGGCTATCCGGTAACTTGAGCAGACAATCTAAATTCAGAGACTTGGTTTTCGTCAGTTGCACGCCTTCCTTTACCTTCAGCAGATCCGCACGCCCGATAATCTCATTGAGAGATCGGTAGCCTAACCGCGCCAGCAAAGAACGCACTTCCTCTGCCACAAAGTAAAAGAAATTAACAACGTGTTCGGGGATGCCGGTGAAGCGCTGGCGCAGCTTTTCTTGCTGAGTCGCCACCCCAACCGGGCAGGTATTGGTATGGCAGATCCGGGCCATAATGCAGCCTTCCGCAATCATGGCAATCGAACCAAAACCATACTCTTCGCCACCCATCAAAGCGCCCATCAGCACATCCCAGCCGGTTTTGAAGCCGCCATCAACCCGCAGGAGAACGCGATCCCGCAACTGGTTGTCCATCAGCACCCGATGCACTTCCGTCAGTCCCAATTCCCAAGGCGAACCGGCGTGCTTAATCGAACTCAGGGGAGACGCGCCGGTGCCGCCATCGTGGCCAGAAATTTGGATAATATCCGCATTTGCCTTCGCCACACCGGCAGCCACCGTCCCGATGCCAATTTCCGCCACCAACTTCACCGAAACCCCAGCCTTGGGATTAATCTGGTGCAGGTCAAAAATCAACTGGGATAAATCCTCAATCGAATAAATATCATGGTGAGGCGGCGGCGAAATTAGCGTCACTCCCGGCTTTGACCGGCGCAACATGGCAATATAGGGGCTAACCTTCTTCCCAGGCAATTGGCCACCTTCACCGGGTTTCGCACCCTGAGCCATCTTAATTTCAATCTGCTTGGCATTCATCAAATACTCAGGCGTCACCCCAAACCGGCCCGATGCTACCTGTTTGATTGCAGACGATGCCGTATCGCCATTCCGCAAGCCTTTGAGGTGCGGCATCAACGGAGAATGCCCTGTTTCATCCACATCATCAAGCACCTTAAACCGCACCGGATCTTCCCCACCTTCACCGGAGTTAGATTTACCGCTGATGCGATTCATGGCAATGGCCAGCACCTCATGAGCCTCCGGGGACAGCGCCCCCAAGGACATCCCGCCGGTGCAGAAGCGCGTCATAATGTTTTCCACCGGCTCAACTTCCTCAATCGGAATTGAGGGGCGATCAGCATTGAAATCCAGCAAATCCCGCAAGGCAGTTACCGGGCGTCCTTGCAGAGATTTTTGATACAGCTCATAGTGGTCGTGCGCCTTATTTTCCACCGCCTTGTGCAGCGCCTTGGCCATTTCCGGGCTGTTCATGTGATACTCGCCACCGGGCCGGTATTGAACAAAGCCATAGTTTTCTAGCTTCTTGATATTCAGTTCTGGGAAAGCCTTGCTGTGGAATGCCAAGACTTCCTGAGCCAGTTCGCTGACAGACAGCCCTCCGATGCGGGATGTAGTGCCGGTGAAGCCCAACCCAATTAAATCTGACCCAATTCCGATCGCTTCAAAAATTTGCGCCCCTTGGTAGCTGGAAAGCAGGGAAATGCCCATTTTCGAGAGAATTTTCAGCAAGCCACCTTCTATTGCCTTGCGATAGTTCTCCTGAGCTTTGTCCACGCTCACCGAAGCAATCTTGCCCCGTTCCATCAGATTTTGAGTTCTGGGATTGAACACCCACTGCCGCACACTTTCCCAGGCTAAGTAGGGGCACACAGAACTCGCGCCATAGCCAATTAGGCAGGCAAAGTGGTGGGTACTCCAGCATTGCGCGGTATCGACAATTAAAGAGGTTTTCATCCGCAACCCTTGACGAATCAAGTGGTGGTGGACGGCACCCACGGCTAACAGAGGGGGAATGTAGCTCAGCTCATCTGTAATTTTTTGGGCGCGATCACTGAGAATTAGAATCTTTTTCCCAGCACGTACCGCTTCTGCCGCTTCTTCCCGCAGCCGGCTGACGGCTTCAGCGAGTCCTTGAGGGCCGGCAGCAATCTCAAATAAAGTGGATAAGGTTGCTGATTCCAAACCCGATGTGCGAATTGACTCTAATTCTGCCTCATTGATCACCGGCGTGGAAATCTTGAGCCGGTTGGCATATTCTGGCTTGGCTTCCAGGATATTTCCCCGCTCACCGAGCTGCATACTTAAAGACATCACCATCCCTTCCCGCAGAGGGTCAATGGGAGGGTTGGTAACTTGAGCGAAGCGCTGTTTGAAGTAGTCGTAGAGCAAGTGAGGGCGTTCTGAGAGTACAGCTAAGGGAATGTCATCT
This sequence comes from Microcoleus sp. FACHB-68, assembly GCF_014695715.1. Taxonomy (NCBI): domain Bacteria; kingdom Bacillati; phylum Cyanobacteriota; class Cyanophyceae; order Oscillatoriales; family Microcoleaceae; genus Microcoleus; species Microcoleus sp. FACHB-68. Next base: position 734,153 of record NZ_JACJOT010000008.1, on the reverse strand, counting down.
CCCATGCAGAACGTGGGTTCCTTGCCACTGACCGCCATTTCTTCGATCACCATCTCTACGTCTTCAGCGGTGTAGCCAAAGGCGGTTTGATAGCGCAGCACGTCACCGATTTCCATTTGGGCGGCTTCGGGGAACGGTTGCAGTGATAATTCGCGCCGGTGTTGCCGCAGCCACTGTCCATAAGGCTGGGTTTTGGCAATGCGCTGTTTAATCTCCCAGTTTTTGATAATTTCCCCGGCTTCGAGGTCAACGGCAATCATTTGCCCAGGACCCAATCGGCCTTTTTCCACAATGTCTGCTTCGGGCAACTCCACCACACCGGCTTCTGATGCCACAATCACCATACCGTCGCGAGTGAGGGCGTAACGAGCCGGTCTGAGTCCATTGCGATCAAGGGTGGCTCCCACCAGCTTGCCATCACTGAATACCAATAAGGCAGGGCCATCCCACGGCTCTTGCAGGCCGCTGTAATATTCGTAGAAATCTACAATTTCTGGATACTCATCCAAAGCCGGCTGATTTTTGTACGCTTCTGGCACCATGATCATCAGCGCTTCTTGAGGACTGCGTCCTGAGCGCACTAACAGTTCCATCACGTTATCCAGCGTGGCGGAGTCGCTGTTATCTGGCTTCACCAACGGTTTGAGATCCTCAATCCGACCGTCCCAAAACGGATGGGACAAGCTGCCTTCCCGCGCCATCATCCAGTTAATGTTGCCCAGCAGCGTGTTAATTTCGCCGTTGTGGCCTAACAGACGCATCGGCTGTGCTAGGGGCCAACGGGGCATCGTATTGGTGCTGAAGCGCCGGTGATAGACCGCAAAAACGCTCTTGTAGGCTGGGTTTTGTAAATCGAGATAAAATTCTCCCAGCACGGCTGAGCGCACCATGCCTTTATAAACAATGGTGCGGCAAGAGAAGGAGCACACATAAAAATCGTCTCCCCATTTGCCGGTTTCCATGCTGTGCAGGGTTTTGCCAAATGAGCGGCGGGCAAGATAGAGCCGGCGTTCGAGTTCATCTCCGCGCCACTGCTTAGACTGAACAATCACTTGTTCGATTTGCGGTTGGTTTTCCCGCGCTTGCATCCCCAGGATCTCTGGGCGCACCGGCACTGTGCGCCAGCCGAGCAGCGTCAGTCCTTCTTCAACTAAAACTTTTTCGACAACTTCGCGGCAAGCTTTTGCCTGGGCTGCATCTTGGGGCAGAAAAACCATCCCCACTGCGGTTTCTGCGCCCGGATCGCGTTGAATATCCCCCTCGCTCATCCACCCATCAAGCAGTTCCCAGGGGATTGCTGTCATCACACCCGCCCCATCCCCTGAATCTTGATCGGCGCTACAGGCTCCCCGGTGTTCCAAACAGGTGAGCGCGGACAAGGCGTTGGCCACAATTTCATGGCTCGCTTGCCCTTTTAAGTTGGCAATGAAGCCGACACCACAGGCATCTCGTTCCTCTACTAGCCAGCGCTGCCCGAAAAGGCTTTTATCTTCGTCTTGATTTCCCTGATTTTGTGTGCCGTTGTGATTCACGCTCGAATTGTTCATGGGATGGATCATTCTTTTCCTTGTCTGATATTCGTAGATGGGTTTTACGGATTAATTTTGCGGGGCGTGCCGCCCTAGTGCCGGTTATAAAGGAGGGGAATTCCTTTATTTGCCAGAAAGTTAGTAAGTAAAAATTCTTATGGCTTGGCAAGTATCCTAGTCTTTGATCGTTAAAGAGGCGCTAAGGATCATCTCTACTGACATGGCTCGCCGTATAATCGCTAACGACATAGCTTCATCCCTTTCGATTTAAACCTTACCTTGCCATCCCCTCTCAATTGATAGATGGCTCTTTTCTGCCTCGATCTTAAGTCTCAGCCTTACAAAACTTTCCCTTAAAAACTAGAATTAGGCGGGCAGCGGTTAAACTCGAAACATCGCATAACGATCGCCAATCGATCGAGGTATCCGGTTTGCTTGGAGTTTGACCGACAGATCAAGAAACGCGCTCCTGGCTCTGATTCCCCAAAACGGTATCCTAGCAGGACGGCAGAAAAATCTTACAGAAAATCCTGTATTCTAGCAATCCCTATATCTACCACTTTGCCGTCTTGCCAGACGTAGCGCATCGGTGATTATGCTTTAGCCACCGAAGAGGCTCATATCTAGGATAAACAAAAAAACCAACCTGGGTTCCACCATATCTGGCAAGCTTTAAGCAAGTTTTTGCAATTTTATCCTGTTTTAGCACAAAGGCTGAATCCTTGCCGGCACTAGAATTAGCTAGGCTGTTCCTTGGCGAATCGCGCTGGAAGAAATGCAGCTAGCCATTGGCGACAAGTCATGGTTTCTTGATAGGGGTGACTTTCAAAAGTGCTGAGTTTAGCGAGGAGGAAGCCAAGTTTTAGCGTTCCTACCAGAAAACCGCGCTCAGCAATGACTTTATATTTTTAGATCCGGCTGAATTTGATGTGCCGGTGTAAGCACTTCTTCTGGGCGAAGCAAGTCTATCTGGCCCTTATATTTTCTTGTCAGGGTTTCTCTTGTTACGCCTGCTCAGCCTGCTTGTCAATGTTTACGTTTAAGGGGCGGCAATTGGTTGTAACTCATCCCATTTTAGCGTTTAGTTATGCGAATTTTGAATTGTGAAATCCTTGCCAGTCGGTCGTTTGAGAACTTCATTAGAATCCGGCCTTTAAGAAAGATGCGCCTTTCCATAAATGTCCTCTCGTTTCATGATTGAGCTTATGCCTGCTTTTTTGAAACTTATTGCCTTCACTCCCCTTGTTGTTTTTACGGCTCTGTGCTTCACAACTACTCACCCAGGCAGCGCTCAAGCTCAAGCCATCAACCAGGAAGTTTGGGAAGGCTTGGACTCTGACGTGCAGCAGGTGCCTTCTCTGACATCCGTTCAAGCGTTCGCTACGCAACCCATGCTGCGGCAAGGCACTCAAATTTCCTTAAACGGTCGAACTTGGCCGGCAGCTTGGAGTCAGTGGCAGCAGGCGGCTGAGGGTGCCATTCGCACCGGCATCAGTGATGCGGGAGTTACCCAACTGTTAGGGGTGGAGCTGTTAAGCACCGGCGATCTGACACAGCAGCCGGTGCGGTGGTTCTCTCAACTCGCACCTTTGACTCCTCAACTTGCCGGTTCATACCGCTATTTGGACATGAGCGATTTCGCCCAAGCAGCCGGCTGGCAGATGCAGGTGATTGGAAACACGCTCTCGATTTCTTCTCCGGCGGCAACAGTCCAGGCAATTGAAGCGACGATGCAAAATTGGGGGGAAAAAGAAGCAGTTGTCAGCCTGCCGCGCAGCATTGTGATTGAGCTAGATCGCCCGACCCCCTGGCAAGCGAATTTTTCCGCCACCTTAACACCGCCAGAACCGGCTCCAGTTAAACCGCCCAACACTCCGAAACCACAAACACCGCCGGCTGAAGGTGCCGGCAACAACCGCCAGCAAGAAGCCGCCGATGATACATCCAAGCCGCAGGGGGAAACGCCTGAAGTGCAAAAACCGAAACCCCCCAAGCTGGATGAATGGGTGATTACTGTAGATGGCCAAATCGATCCGGCTCTGGTGCAGCGCTTAAACGCCCTGGAACCGGGGGAGATTGCCTATCCGGGCTACCAACTGCCAGACGCCAAAGACAAGCCGGTGATCCCGCCAAAAGCCCGCCGGTTGAAAGTTGAAACGGCTGCGAATCAAACAACTGTGCGGCTGCTAGTTCCTCCGGGTTGGCGTCCTCTGGTTGTCACCTCACCCAACACGAATCGCTTACAGATTGACATTCAACCGGACTCTCTGGTGGAAAAAGATATTCTTTGGGCACCAGGGGTGCGCTGGCATCAGCAGTACCTGACGTTGGGTCAAGATCGCTTTCCGGTGGTTTGGCTGGAAATCGATCTCCGCCAATCGGGATTGAGTCTGAAACCGATTTGGAGCGAACCGGCCACTCAAGTGGGTACTGCCCCCCTAATCGCCACGGCAAATCGCTGGCAAGCTTCAGCGGCGATTAATGGGGGCTTTTTCAACCGCAATAATACGATGCCCTTGGGTGCGCTCCGCCGGGATAATCAATGGTTATCCAGTCCAATTCTTAACCGGGGGGCGATGGCGTGGAATGATAGCGGCAGCGTTAAAATGGGCCGGCTGGCGCTGAAGGAAACGTTAATCGCCGCTGCGGGAGTAAGCCTGCCGGTGCTTTATCTCAACAGCGCTTTTGTCCAACAAGGGATTTCCCGCTACTCACCTGAATGGGGATTGACTTACACTGCCCTAAGTGACGGGGAAACGATTGTTACGGTCGAGAATAACCGGGTTACAGGCCAGCAGCCGGCTGGGGAAGTGGGCAAAACTGCTTTTCCCATCCCCCGCAATGGTTATTTGCTGGTGCTTCGGAAGGCGGCAACTGACGCCCTCGCCACCGGCACCTCTGTGGCTATCGAAAGCGTCACCGCGCCGGCTGACTTTAGCGATTATCCCCACATCATCGGCGCTGGCCCACTTTTAATGCAAAATGGCCAAATTGTTCTGGATGCTAAGGCGGAAGGTTTCAGTGATGCCTTTATTCAACAAACTGCGTCTCGAAGTGCGATTGGCACGACTGCGACGGGCACACTACTAATAGCGGCGGTTCACAACCGCGCTGGGGGTGCCGGTTCTACTTTGGCCGAGTTGGCTCAACTGATGCGGCAGCTAGGGGCTGTTGAAGCCCTGAATCTCGATGGTGGCAGTTCTACAGGTCTTTATCTAGGAGGTCAACTCCTCGACCGGCCTGCGCGTACGGCTGCACGGGTTCACAATGGTTTGGGTGTCTTCCTTGATCGCCCTCGCTGATCAGTTTCTAGCTTGCTAAATTAGGGGATTGGGAGATTTTTATGGATCTGGCTGTCTGCTTTACTGCGGTTAAAGCTTATTTAAAGCATCGGTTGCCGACGTAAAGACTTGATGTAGATTGGCTGAATTTGCCGGTTTGTGGTGTCAGCCCCCAAGCTGAAATTGCTATGGTTGATTTCAGCCCCCCTAATTGGCATATTCTCAGATTGAGGCAGATGAGTTCTGTTCAGGGATTTTGAGTTTTGCTAACCATTTTTTGAGGGTCTGCCTCACAGATGTTGCGGTATTGAGAAAAACTCTAGCCTGGGGATTTTTCGGCCAAGTAGAAGTTATGGAGTGCTTCAAAATTCAGCGCTTCGCCCCCAACTGTCCTTTCACTCAGTTAGCCTAATTCGGAAGCAGCTCTTAAGGAGAGAAAATCATGGTTCAAGTTAAAGAAATGTCTCAAGTTTCTACGCTGTCAGCAGTTGCCGCTACGAATGCAGTTGCCGCTACGGAATTGCGCCCTTGGGGATCGTTTACTGTTCTGGAAGAAGGGCGGGGATATAAAATTAAGCGCATTGAAGTCAAGCCCGGTCACCGCCTAAGCCTGCAAATGCACCATCACCGGAGTGAGCATTGGATTGTGGTTTGCGGGACGGCGAAGGTGACTTGCGGGGATGAAGATCAACTTATTTTTACGAATCAATCGACTTATGTGCCGCAGTGTACGTCGCACCGGCTGGAAAATCCTGGTGTGATTCCGTTGGTTTTGATTGAGGTACAAAATGGGGAGTACTTGGGAGAGGATGATATTGTCCGCTACCAAGATGATTATGCACGGGCCGGCGCGAAGTAATATAAGCTCAGAAGTCGGGTTCGGAATTTCTGCATGATTCATCTGAGCAAAGCTGCTGTCCGCGAAGTCAATCGTCTAAAGTCTAAACAGCCAAACTCTCAGGTGTTCTTTCGCCTGGGAGTTCAACCTGGTGGGTGTGCCGGCCTGTCTTATACGATGGAGTTTGACAAAAATGCCGGCGAGGGCGATCACGTCTATGCCTGTGAGGGAATTCAAGTGCTGGTTAATGCTGAGAGCTTGAATTACCTCAACGGGGTCACTTTAGATTATTCCGAGGATCTCATGGGTGGGGGGTTTCGCTTCCACAACCCCAATGCGCTACAAGGCTGTAGTTGTGGCCACTCTTTCTCTGTGCCGGCTTCTACTAGCTAAAGACGCCGGCAGTTTTCTTAATTTTTATTTTCAAACATTTTTCTTTCCCTCACCCCTTCTCCCACTCTCCTACTGAGCACTGTTTTCGCCGGTTCCGCTTCCTGGCAACCCCTGACGTGGGGGCGTTTTTCTCTAAAACTCATAAATTTATCCAGCGCTTTAATTGACATAAAACGCTTAAAATCGATATAATCAGCTTTTGTTAAAACTTGGAACAGCAATAGAGCTGCACACGCCTTACTCATGCCCACTATTCAGCAACTCATTCGTGACGAACGCCAGAAAGCCAACAAGAAAACTAAATCCCCGGCTTTGAAGAGTTGCCCTCAGCGTCGTGGCGTTTGCACAAGAGTTTACACCACTACCCCGAAAAAACCCAACTCAGCGCTGCGTAAGGTGGCGCGGGTTCGCCTCACTTCTGGATTTGAAGTGACCGCTTATATTCCAGGTATTGGCCACAACCTGCAAGAGCACTCTGTCGTGATGATTAGAGGGGGACGGGTAAAAGATTTACCCGGTGTGAGATATCACATTATCCGTGGAACTTTAGATACCGCTGGAGTCAAAGATCGTCGGCAAGGTCGCTCTAAGTATGGCGCTAAGCGTCCTAAAGCAGCAGCCAGCAAATAGAGCAGAGGCTGCATCCCGCTAACAATTAAGTGGGAACATCCTCTCAAACCGACTAAAAAGACCGACGATAATTTGCTAAGCCATTGGTGGCCGAACTTTGGCTCGCGCTTAAAGCCTGCCGACCGAGGCAAGCGCTTTGAAGCACTCATCAATTTAGACCCTCCCGTGGGGCACGCGGGAAGTCAATGCTCAAGGAATGAGCTGCATAGCTCAAAATTTTCCTCCAAATTTCATCTCGGCAGCGGGTAAGTTGAAGTAACTCCCCCTGGCTTAGGTGTGCAAATGCCAAAATGACCTAAATTGTCTCGCTAAAAACTGACTATGTCGCGTCGTACTGTTGTTCAAAAACGTCCCGTTCCTCCCGATTCAGTTTATAACAGCCGCTTGGTAAGTATGATGGTGCGGCGGATTATGAAAAGTGGCAAAAAATCTGTTGCCACTAGCATTATCTATGATGCCTTTAAAACCATTCAGGAACGCACCGGCGGCGATCCCCTAGAAACGTTTGAAAGAGCGGTTCGCAATGCCACCCCGCTTGTAGAAGTCAAAGCTCGCCGGGTTGGCGGTGCAACCTACCAAGTCCCAATGGAAGTCCGTTCAGATCGAGGAATAGCCTTAGCACTTCGCTGGCTGATCCAATTTGCTAGAAGTAGAGCCGGTCGTACAATGGCAAACAAGCTAGCAAATGAGCTGATGGATGCTGCAAACGAGACGGGGAACGCAATTCGCAAGCGGGAAGAAACTCACCGGATGGCTGAAGCCAACAAGGCATTCGCACACTATCGGTACTAAGAAAGTACGAGTTCCAAAGTTCCCGCAATTGGTGGCGATAGGGGAACAAAACTTAATGAAAAATATTAAAATATAATAACAAGGAACTCGGTAACCACCCAGTCGCCACCTTTGGCGGCAACATTAAGTGTGGAATCTTCCCCAAAATACGCCCATCGCTTGGAGCAATGGGCTAAAGGTTCTAGTGTGGGCTGTGATAAAGGTTAGAAGGATTTAACCAATATCTAGGCATTTTGAGAGCAACTCACTGCTTCTCTCAAACTTCGTAACACAGAATCTCGATACAGCGCTAGTGAAAATATCTGCGGCAGAGATTAAGGAGGTAGCTGTGGCACGGACGATCCCGCTCGAAAGAGTACGCAACATAGGCATTGCAGCTCATATTGATGCAGGCAAGACAACAACAACAGAGCGAATTCTGTTCTATTCCGGTGTGGTTCATAAAATGGGCGAGGTTCACGAAGGAACCGCCGTCACTGACTGGATGGAGCAAGAGCGGGAGCGCGGCATTACAATTACTGCTGCTGCCATCACCACCAGTTGGAAAGATCATCAGATCAACATTATCGATACTCCAGGCCACGTAGACTTCACCATTGAAGTAGAACGTTCCATGCGGGTATTGGATGGAGTTATCGCGGTGTTCTGCTCAGTCGGAGGCGTCCAACCTCAATCCGAGACAGTGTGGCGTCAGGCAGATCGCTATAAAGTGCCTCGAATTGTCTTTGTTAACAAAATGGATCGCACAGGTGCAAACTTCTTCAAAGTTTATAACCAGATCCTTGACAGGATGCGGACAAACGCTGTACCGATTCAAATCCCGATTGGAAGTGAAAATGATTTCCGGGGAATTATTGACTTGGTGCGGATGAAAGCCCGGATCTATACCAATGACATCGGCACCGATATTGAAGAAACTGATATCCCAGAAGACGTTCGCGCTCAGGCTGATGAGTTCCGGATCAAACTGGTTGAAGCCGTTGCTGAGACGGATGATGCTTTGATGGAGAAGTACCTCGAAGGCGAAGAATTAACCGAAGAGGAAATTCGCAAAGCCCTGCGTCAAGGCACCATCGATGGGACAATTGTCCCAATGTTATGTGGCTCCGCGTTTAAAAATAAAGGCGTCCAGCTGTTGTTAGACGCGGTGGTTGATTACCTGCCGGCACCAATTGATGTGCCCCCAATTCAGGGAACCCTGCCAGATGGGGAAATATCTGTCCGCACTGCTAATGACGAAGCCCCACTGGCTGCATTGGCCTTTAAGATTATGGCAGACCCCTATGGACGCTTGACCTTTGTTCGCGTCTATTCTGGAGTGCTCAAGAAAGGCAGTTACGTCTACAACTCGACCAAGGGTAAGAAAGAACGGGTGTCTCGCCTAATCGTTCTGAAAGCTGATGATCGAATTGAAGTCGATGAACTGCGTGCCGGCGACTTAGGCGCAGCCTTGGGTTTGAAGGAGACGTTTACCGGGGATACAATCTGCGAGGAACCCTCCCAGATCATCCTAGAGTCGCTGTTCATTCCAGAACCTGTGATCTCGGTTGCGGTCGAACCCAAAACCAAGCAGGATATGGAGAAGCTATCCAAAGCCCTCCAATCGCTTTCAGAAGAAGACCCCACCTTCCGGGTTAGCGTCGATGCCGAAACCAATCAAACTGTGATTGCCGGCATGGGTGAACTTCACCTGGAAATTCTGGTGGATCGGATGTTGCGAGAGTTTAAGGTAGAAGCCAACGTGGGTGCCCCACAAGTAGCCTACCGGGAAACCATTCGTAAAGCCGTCCGCGCTGAAGGGAAGTTTATCCGCCAGAGTGGGGGTAAAGGTCAGTATGGCCATGTGGTCATTGAGTTAGAACCGACTGAACCGGGAACAGGCTTTGAATTTGTCTCGAAAATTGTTGGCGGCGCTGTGCCTAAAGAGTACGTCGGCCCAGCAGAACAAGGCATGAAAGAAGCTTGCGAATCAGGCATCTTGGCCGGCTATCCGGTGATCGACTTGAAAGCCACGATGGTAGATGGCTCTTATCACGATGTAGACTCTTCAGAAATGGCATTCAAAATCGCCGGCTCGATGGCGATTAAAGAAGCTGTGATGAAGGCCACACCTGTGCTACTAGAGCCTATGATGAAAGTAGAGGTTGAAGTTCCTGAAGATTTTATCGGGAACGTTATTGGCGACCTCAACTCCCGACGAGGCCAGATAGAAGGCCAGGGAACTGAACAGGGAATTGCCAAAGTTACTGCTAAGATTCCATTGGCAGAAATGTTTGGCTATGCCACCGTAATCCGGTCTAAAACCCAGGGCCGGGGTATATTCTCGATGGAGTTTAGCCACTACGAAGAGGTGCCTCGCAACGTGGCTGAACCGCTCATCGCTAAGAGCAAAGGGAAATAATAATCGCTCGGTAGTCAGCGCTCAGCTGTCAGTTGTTTCTCACAACTGACAGCTGGCAGCTGACAGCTGACAACTGAACAACTGACAAAGGAACACATCATTCATGGCACGCGCAAAGTTTGAAAGGAATAAACCCCACGTCAATATCGGCACGATTGGTCACGTTGACCACGGCAAAACGACCCTAACTGCCGCAATCACAATGACCCTAGCCGCGCTGGGTCAGGCAAAAGCGAAGAAATATGATGAAATCGACGCTGCGCCTGAAGAAAAAGCGCGGGGGATCACCATCAACACCGCTCACGTTGAATATCAAACCGAAGAGCGTCACTACGCTCACGTTGACTGCCCCGGTCACGCTGACTATGTCAAAAACATGATCACGGGAGCGGCTCAGATGGATGGTGGCATCCTGGTCGTCTCAGCAGCAGATGGACCCATGCCGCAGACCCGTGAGCACATCCTGTTGGCTAAGCAGGTGGGCGTTCCTAACCTCGTCGTCTTCTTGAACAAGAAAGACATGGTAGATGACGATGAATTGCTGGAACTGGTGGAATTGGAAGTGCGCGAACTGCTGAGCTCCTATGATTTCCCCGGTGACGATATTCCGATTGTGGCCGGCTCAGCGCTGCTAGCACTGGAAGCGATGGTGGCCACTCCCACTACTAAGCGGGGCACCAATGAATGGGTTGATAAAATCTACGAATTGATGGATAACGTGGACTCCTATATTCCGACACCAGAACGGGATATTGACAAGCCGTTCCTGATGGCTGTGGAAGACGTATTCACGATTACTGGTCGGGGTACGGTGGCCACGGGCCGGATTGAGCGCGGTAAGGTTAAAGCCGGGGAAACCGTTGAGCTGGTTGGGATCAGAGATACCCGCAGCACCACGGTAACCGGCGTGGAAATGTTCCAGAAGGTGTTGGATGAGGGAATTGCCGGCGATAACGTCGGGGTTCTCTTGCGGGGTATTCAGAAGAAAGACGTTGAGCGGGGTATGGTTCTGTCCAAACCCGGTTCAATCACCCCTCACACCCGGTTTGAATCTGAGGTGTATATCCTGAAGAAGGAAGAAGGAGGCCGGCACACGCCTTTCTTCCCAGGTTACCGCCCTCAGTTCTACGTTCGTACCACGGACGTCACCGGCACCATCAGTGAATTTACCGCTGATGATGGCAGTGCCGCCGAAATGGTGATGCCGGGAGACCGCATCAAAATGACGGTTGAGTTGATTAACCCGATCGCCATTGAACAAGGGATGCGCTTCGCTATTCGCGAAGGTGGCCGCACCGTGGGTGCCGGCGTCGTCGCTAAAATCCTCAAGTAAGACAACGAGCTGACGCAGCAAGAGCAGAAAAGCAACAAAATGTCAAGATGCTTTTCTGCTCCTTTGCTGTCTCTGCTTGATTCATTGGCTAATCGCAACGGATGGCATCCGAGACCGCTGTCTAACTGCTGATAACTGACAAACAGAACCTAGAAAACAAAAAAATGGCCACTCTACAGCAACAGAAAATTCGCATTCGCCTCAAAGCCTACGATCGCCGCTTGCTAGACACCTCTTGCGAAAAGATTGTCGATACCGCAAATCGCACCAACGCCACAGCCGTAGGCCCCATCCCATTACCGACCCGCCGCAGAATCTACTGTCTGCTGCGTTCTCCTCACGTTGATAAAGATTCGCGGGAGCATTTTGAAACCCGTACCCACCGGCGCATTATCGACATTCACCAACCATCGTCTAAAACGATTGATGCGCTGATGAAACTTGACTTGCCTGCCGGCGTAGATATTGAAGTCAAGCTCTAAAAACATTCACAATTAATGAGCTTGTTTTCGCTTTGAGTGGCTATTTACCGCCCTTTCGCCCTTTAGAATCGCTTCTAAAGGGTTTCATTGTTGGAAATCGAGCGAATAGATCGGCTAAAGTAGGATAAGAAAAAGCGCAATTACTGAAGGACAATGGCATCCGCATCGTCGATCGCTGTTCGAGAACTTCCCCTATTTCCGCTGCCTGAAGTTGTTCTATTTCCAGGCCGGCCCCTGCCACTGCACATCTTTGAATTTCGCTACCGGATCATGATGAACACGATCCTGGAGAGCGATCGTCGCTTTGGCGTTCTGATGTGGGACCCAGTTCAAGGTCAACCCGCCGCTATCGGTTGCTGCGCCGAAATCCTGCAATTTCAGCGCCTCCCTGATGATCGGATGAAAGTCTGGACACTAGGACAGCAGCGATTTCGGGTGCTGGAGTATGTGCGAGAAAAGCCTTATCGCGTCGGCTTGGTCGAATGGATCGAAGACCGGCCACCAACAAAGGATATCAGAACCTTAGCAACAGAAGTAGAACAACTGCTGCGGGATGTTGTTCGTCTGTCCGCTAAATTGATGGATCAAAGAATTGAACTTCCTGAAGACATCCCAAGCCTACCGACCGAACTATCCTACTGGGTCGCTAGCAACCTTTACGGCGTAGCATCTGAGCAGCAGGCGCTCTTAGAAATGCAAGATACCGCTGCTAGACTGGAACGCGAAGCCGAAATTCTCACCTCGACCCGCAATCACCTAGCAGCCCGAACTGTTCTCAAAGATACCTTGCAGTAAACCGAAGGGTGAAGGATGAAGCGGGAGAATTTTCAACCTCACACTTCACACTTCAGCCTTTAGCGCTTAGTATCTTGCTCGATTCGATACCATCCGTACCAGTGGCGGACTGCAAGCCATACCACACACAGAAGGCCGGCCAAGCTGAGGGTGAGTCCACTATAAGGTATGATTAATCCCAAAATCGGCACGATACCGCCGGCAATCGTGGCGATTACCGCAGCCAAGGAAGCCCGCAGATTTGACCCCAAGCCCCAAACTAGAATGAGCATCACCGGCGAAAGCGCCGCCCAAGCCAGCTGAACATCTATAACCCGGCTTAGGTAAGTTAAACTCAGCAGGCAAGCAAAAAAGATAGCGCCGGCAATTGCCACATCTCGCAGGTTTAGAGGCAGCGACAAGTAAAGCATCAAAATCCACCAGAGAAATAGTGCCGGTGCCAGTAATAGCAGCCGGGGAAGAATGCCGGTGTTGCGAATCGGGCCGGTGGAAGTAAATAAACCAAACGGATTGCGAACCGACACATTATCATCAAACACCCAAGTGAAGCGAGTTCCCCCTCCCTCCTCTTTTCGCTGCGTGGGGACAATACCACTGGCAAAATCAGCATTTGGAAAGTTAGCCAGCGCCGTCAGACGAAAGTTAGACAACAGTTGGCCCGTAGCATCATAAACCCAGCGCGGCCCCCCTTGAGCTTGATAAGTCACGCGAAAGTTGCTTTGTTGCCCCGCTTCTAAGCGAAACGGAAAACCATAATCTCCCGGATTCACCGGCACTAACCGAGTCCCGTCTTGGTCTACTTTAAAGTTTTGCAGCAGCAAGTAACCGTTTGGCGGGCTAATTTCAAAGAAAAAGTCTTCCGCTTCCTTTAACGGGTTAACAACTTTGTAATCAGCTTGAAGATTTACGCGATACACCGCCCGCGAATCTTGAACATCCTTGATTTGGTCAATTTTTACGTCAATTTGCGAGCCGGCAACCGTCAAGAAACGGTTAATATCTCGCGTCTTCTGAACGCTGACAATCTTGCCCTCTAATTGAGTGTCATAGGTGTAAGGTTCTTGAATCACATAGCGCACTTGTGGTGCAGCTTGTTCTAAGCGATCACCGGCAACACTCGCCGCAACTGTAGCCACCCGTGCTTGTTCCCAGTGATGGTAGCGATTTGCCAAGGTTGAAGATAGAAAGAAACCCCCTACTACCAGCGTCAGCACTAAAAGCCCATGCGGTAACTTTTGCAACAATAAGTCATAGCGATCTATCCATTTTCCCACCCAGTGGTTTTGTTCTAACTTCGTTCGGCGCAGAGAAAAGCTGAGTAAAGCCAGGGCAATTCCCAAGACTGCCACAAGCAGGGCAAATTGTTGGGACACACTGATCAGCTTAGAGCCAAATTCTATGAGTTCATTGGGATGGGTAAGATCGGGCAAGCCGGGGACACCTTGGGAAGATGGATACATAAAATTTCCTTTTGAGCCTGTGGGACGCGATTAAGCCTGTCTTGCTTGTTTAATTCCAGACTAATCAAGCTGTTCAAGAGTTTCTTAAAACCGGCTACCTAGCGGTAACACCCAGAACGCAGGCCGGTTTATTCCGGCAAACAATGTCAAAATTTAGGTAATTATTCCTTAAAATTTTTAAACATTTCCTGTGCATTTAATTTTAATACTTTTAGTTGTCGGGGTTGCTAAATTTACGATTTTTTAACGAAAAATATACCTATTTTTCCTAATAAATGCTTGACAAAAGCTTCATTTCTGCTTAAATTATTATCATGGGAAAATGTGCTGCCCTATAAATTTAATAAAAAAAGATAATTAAGCCTTATAATTTTTTGTTTCATAGCAGCACATATAATCAAACACCTTTAAAAAGGCCGGCAGCTACAGTTATTCCAGTGACTTTGTGTCAGGTGCCGGTGAAATAACACATCTTTGTCATCTGCTTGACACAAGATTGATACATCAGTTCCATAAACTATTCTTGGATAGCATTAAAAGCTCCTCACACCATAACAGATACCGCTCAGGCACCCTGAGCGGTTTTTTCTTAATCAAACCTTTCTTAGATAAAATTGGCTTAACATCCGGTTATCCTACATCTACGTTTATCTGCGGTTAAAAATCCTTTGTTAAGATAGCGCCGGCAAAAAAGTAAAAAAACTGAACGATTTCCCTAAATTTGCGCTATAGTTATTTTTATAATAGAAATCTGTTATCAAATTAAATATTTTTAACCACCTCATTATTTAATTATATTATCACTAAATAATCGCAAATTCAACAAAAATTTACCCCTTTAAAAACTAGCTAGAAACTTTACAAAAACTAAAACTCAAAATCACGGGAAAAAATGTTGAGCCACATCTAGCCCAGACTTCAGCCACAGAAAAGTTGCCGGCTAAAACATTAGACAGCTTCCTGAATTGTTCTTTTGCAAACGTGTGATCTTAAGTTAAACTTGTCTGACACAAAACTGAATAGACCCACTTAAAATTGCGCCATCAAGCTTCGCACCCTCCAAATTGGCAGCACATAAAAAAGCCCCAGTGAGATTGCATTCGCGCAAGTCAGCCCCTCTTAAATCAGTCCCCTCAAGATTTGCTTCAGTTAAAGTTGCCCCTCTCAAGTTGGCAGCTTGAAGACTTGCTCCACGCAGTTTTGCCTCGCATAAGTTAGCTCGACTCAGATCCGCCCTGTCTAAGCAAGCTCCTATCATATTTGCCTCTTGAAGGTTAGCCCCTGGCAAGTTTGCCCCTCGCAAATTGGCAGCAATGAGTTTCGCATCACTCAAATTGGCTTCTGTCAGATCAGCCCCGATTAAATCTGTGCCGGTTAACCTCGCCCAAGATAGCTCTGCCCGACTCAGGTTGGCCCAATTGAGGTTAGCGATAGCCAGACAGGCATACTTGAGATCAGCCCCGATTAAATTGGCCCAACTTAGGTCAGCTTCAGCCAGGTTAACCTCTTTCAAATTGGCACACACCAGGCAAATATGACTCAAGAATGCCCCTTGGAGGGAAGCCTCTCTTAAGTTTGTTTCATGAAAATCACGCTCTCCGGCTGCATATCGCTTCAGGAATAGATCAGCATCCATCTCAAAAAAACCTGCGTAGTTTTACGGATAACTGTAGAATAACCCAACAGTTTTCCAGAAGATGGCTGTTGCCCCACAACGTTCATACTTGATTTGCCAAAACAACTGATGGAGGCTGCAATGACAGCACACTGTAGCTGCCTAAAACTTTTAAAGTTTCCGTGTGAAGTGTTAATAGTTGTAGCGCTGATTTTACAGGGGCTTGATTGATATCGCCTTCCAAATCAATAAAGAAAAGATACTCTCCTAAAGAACGTTTCGTAGGGCGAGATTCAATGCGGCTCATATTAATGCTGAGCAGATCGAATACTTGCAAAGGTTTAAGTAACGCCCCTGGAACGTTGGCAGGAAGGCTAAAAGCGAGGGATGTATGCGATGTGCCGGCAGACATTTGTGACGCTAAGTTGCTAGAAATTTGGCTATCTTCGCCCCTAGCCAGCACCCAAAATCGCGTGCAGTTATCGGGATAATCATTCAGCGGATGTGCCAACACCGGCAGCTTATAAAGTTCAGCCGCCCGTAAAGAAGCAATCGCCGCCGCAGAGGGTTCTTGTTCAAGAAACTGCAACGCTTCCGTTGTGGAATTCGTCGGAACCGGCTGCACATTTGGCAGAAACTTTTCCAACCATCCCTGACACTGCGCCAACGCCTGGGGGTGAGAGTAAACCGTTTGAATCTCCTCTAAAGCTTGAGCCGTCGATAGCAAAGCGTGGGAAATCGGCAACACGATCGCCCGCTGAATTCGTAGCGAATCCAACTGCCACAGCGTATCGAGCGTAACTACCACACTGCCTTCTATCGAATTTTCCACCGGCACCACTGCCAACTGCGCCTCCCCTTGCGCCACCGCCCGCAGCGTTTGAGCGATACTCGGATAAGGACATAACAAACATTCGCAGCCAGTTTCTTGCTTGACTTGATTGACATAAGCAAGGGCGGCTGCCTCTGCATAAGTGCCGGGTGGGCCTAAATGGGCGACAGATACGGTCATGGAGTTCAGTGCGCTGTTTACTATCAAATTTTATATCTCAAATATTTTTATTACTTTTATCAGAGATTGTTTGCCAGCGTGAGTGGGTAAAATTCCCCAAAAATACTTATATAGTAAGATTTTTTTGATTTTTTTCTCCCAACTCGGTTTTTAATTATTTTAAAGATCGTAAACAATCATAAAATTAATTAACATAGGTACAGATTTATTACTTTTTACTTGCCGCTCATGAATACCCGGTTTGTTGCCTCACAATCCGTAGAAATCGCTGTTCCAGAGCAGCCTGTGCCCATTCAGCACTATTTGCGCCAGCCCAAACGTCTCGTCTACGCTCTAGTAGACCCCAGCCGTATGGAGCAGCTGAGCCACGATCAGTTTCGCCTAAAAATGCGACCGTTGAGCTTTATGATGCTGAGCATTCAACCGACAGTAGACATGAAAGTATGGGCGGATGCAGATGGCTCAATTCATTTAAAATCCGTGCGCTCTGAAATCCGGGGCGTTGAATATATCAATCAGCGTTTTGGACTCAACCTCATTGGCAAGCTTTATCCCGTCGAAATCAATGGCGTAACTTACCTCAAAGGCAAAGCAGACTTAGAAGTGAAGGTGGAACTGCCACCGCCTTTTTGGTTTACGCCACAAGCTATCCTAGAAGCAACCGGCAACGCCCTGCTGAAAAGTGTGCTGCTAACCGTAAAGCAGAGATTGATGCACCAACTGCTGTTAGACTACCGGCACTGGGCGTCCGAAGAAACAGGGGTGCCGGTGAGCGATCTGGGAACGGGACTCTCACCCAACCAACAGATTATCTGACACCTCATCTCTCACAAGCAAGCTGAGATTAACGCCCAGAAGCCGGTTTTTGCAGCAGCACAAACGAATCTAGAAACTTAGCAACATCCTCAGCTCCACTTGCTTGGTTGTTTTGACCGGCTCCCAAAATATACAAACGCCGTCCCACCAAGAACAACCTGAAAATCATCGGTTCACCCTCGCTTTCGAGTTTCACCTCTCTCCCTGGTTCAGCATTTAGAGAGATCGGGCGTTCGCTCACCAACCGCGCCCCAACACGCTCTAAAATTTGATCGCGCACATTGGCTAAAACAACTTCAGAATTGCCTACCTGAGCCGTCAGGGGATAATCTGAATAGGCCACAACAAACCTTGCAGCCGATTGAGTCGAACTAAAGCCTTTTAACTCAAGGTTTCCAGCAGCCGTTTCTAAAACTTCTGTCTCTTCAGCGGGAACCCCCGGCATCAAGACGGAAAAGTTTCCTTCTTTTGAGGTAAATTCCTGCCATTGTGATTGTTCACCATCCACAGTCAAGACATCGGCTGGCGGTTTTTGGTTCAGCCTTTGAATTTCTCTTTCTAGCTGCCGCTGTCCATCCTCGTAAAAGTCTGGACGATCTGGACGAAATTGAGCGAGAGCCGGTGTGACTGCACTAAGGGTGATGAGCGCTAATAATGTACTAAAAATTCTCAGTTTCATCACGGGCACCACAAGGACTAAAAGAAAGCCGGTGTAGGCGGGTTGCCCCATAACATTGCAGCGCTAGCAAATGCTTTTTCGTACCATATCCCTTATTACTTGTCAAGTCGTAGGCAGGATATTTAGCAGCTAACCGCACGATTAGCTCGTCGCGCCAGACCTTGGCAACAATACTGGCAGCAGCGATAGATACAGAGAGGCTGTCTCCCCGCACCATCGTCTGTTGAGGCACCGGCAAGCCTGGAATGCGCTGATTTCCATCAATTAAGCAAAGTTCCGGCTGCACCTTCAGTTTAACAATTGCCCGCTTCATTGCCAGCAGAGACGCCTGCAAAATATTGAGCCGGTCAATTTCAGCCACAGAAGCGATACCAATTTTGCAATCAATCGCCACTTCCCGAATTAGCTGGGCGAGCCGGCATCGTTGAACACTGCCCAGTTGCTTACTATCTTTAACCCCAGCCGCAACGAGATCCGCTTCAATCTGGGCCGGTATGATCACCGCCGCCCCCACCACCGGCCCGAATAAGCAGCCGCGCCCCACCTCATCCACACCGGCAACCAGCCGTGGCAGATCCGCTGATATCGGCGGCTCCCACAAACTGAGCTGTTCAGGCAATTGAGATGGAAAATTCATGGATTAATTTGCCCCCTCTCTTTTTTAAGAGAGGGGTTGCTTAGGTGAAATTATGACTCAGAGGCAGAAGACCTGCGGCGACGGCGACGACTTCCAGACACATTATTGTCTGATTCACTCAGATCCGTGTTTTCTGGTTGAGTGATCTCAATGTTTTCTGGTTCATTGGTTTCAATGTTTTGTGGTTCATTGATCTCAATGTTTTCTGCTTCTGTCAGTTCTTCTGTAGAGGTAGCCTCTTCAGCCAGATTAAATTCAGCCATATCCGGGTCATGCCGGCTACTGGGATTAAACTCAGCCATATCCGGGTCATGTCGGCTACTGGGATTAAACTCAGCCATATCCGGGTCATGCCGGCTACTGCGATTAAATTCAGCCATATCCGGGTCATGCCGGCTATTGCGAGAAGCGGCTGGGGTCGGCTTCACAGACATTCCCGCGCGGAGCATCGGCCCTGTAGCCGCAGCCACCGGCGGCTCTGGAGCGGTCTCTGGCGATTGACCGGGAGCGTACACAGAAATCACGGCAGATTTAGGATTTTTCACCTCTCGATTAGCCAGTACCAAGGGAGAAATCCCCATCAGGGCGTAAACGTCCTGTTCTTCAGGCGTCATTTCCACCGCAATCACCTCTGGAGGTTCAGGCGGCGAAACCGGCTCGCGACTGATAATCCGAGTCCTCTCCGGAATTTGGGTACGGCTGGGAGTGGGGGGAAACTCTTCAGGTTCCTGCTGTATTTCTGGTTCTAGCATCACGTCCGGTTTGGCAGTTTTCACCGGCACGACAGGACTGATGCGAACTGGAGTCACTTCCTCCTCAGCTGCACCCCCTTCACCAATGCGCCGCCGCCGCCGCCGCCGGTTAACATCCGCCCCTCCTCGTTCTTGGTAGCTGGGATGATTCATCAGCCCCATTTCTTGGAGGTCATTGCCAGAATCTAGCTCGAACGGCTCAGCCTGGAAATCACCAAGATCGGAAAAGCGGGGTTCTCTGACACTAATCGGCGAGGGGCGCTCTACAATTTCGCTAGGAGCTTGTTCAACTTCGCCAGGGAGCCGGTGAAGGTGTCCCAATCCTCCGCAAGCAGGACAAGTGCGACCGAACAATTCATAAATATTTTGACCTTGGCGCTTGCGGGTGAGTTCGACTAAGCCGAGTTCAGAAAGCTGGGCAATTTGAGGCCGAGCTTTGTCTGCTTTCAAGGCTTTGTTGAAGTGTTCTAATACTTGCAGCTGATCTCGCCGCGCGTCCATATCGATAAAGTCAACAATGATCACCCCAGCAATATTGCGTAAGCGCAGCTGGCGGGCGATTTCTGTGGCTGCTTCGCAGTTCGTCCACAATACCGTTTCTCTGGCAGTGGCGGAACGGGTGAAGGAGCCTGAGTTCACGTCAATCACCGTCAGCGCTTCCGTTGGCTCGATGATGATATAACCGCCTGAGGGTAAATCAACTCTCGGTTTCAGCGCTTCTCGAATTGCCGCATTGACTCGGAAGTATTCCAGAACCGGCGCACGTTCGCGGTGATGGTCAATTAATACGCCCTGAGGTGTTTTGCCGCCACTCCAACTGACCAAGTGTTGCTTCACTCGCTTGATCGCGGTGTGGGAGTCTACCACAATCCGGTTCACGTCAGTGCTGTACATATCTCGCAGGACGCGCTGAATAAAATCATCGTCCCGATTTAGCAGTGCCGGTGCCCGCGTTGAGGCGGTCTCTTGCTGAATGTTTTCCCACTGTTGCTGTAGAAAGTCTAAATCTTCCGTAATCGCCTTTTCTTCCATTCCCTCGGCTTCTGTCCGCACTAGCAGACCCATGCCTGCCGGTTTAATTAAAATAGCCAAGGCTCTCAGGCGGTTGCGTTCGTTTTCGTTGCGGATGCGCCGTGATAAATTCACACCCCGCCCAAATGGCATCAGCACCAAATAGCGACCGGGTAGGGTGATGTTGCCGGTGAGCCGTGGGCCTTTGGTTCCCGTTGGCTCTTTCATCACCTGCACCAAAACTTTTTGCTGCGGCACCAGCAGTTCGGTAATGGCTCCCGCTGAGCGCTTCAGCCGCAGTGGGCCAAGATCGGTTACGTGAATAAACCCATTGCGTTCAGCATCACCAATATTAACGAAGGCGGCATCAATTCCCGGCAATACATTTTCAACGATGCCTAAATAAATGTCACCGACTTGATGCTGACCCGTCGCGACAACGAGTTCTTGGATTTGATCTTCGGAAAAAACGGCAGCAATACGATGCTGTTCTGCGATAATAATTTGCTTCGGCATTCAATTTCCTCAAAACTTGGTAGTGCGCTCAGGCACTTACGCCGCGTGTGCCTTTGTACGTGACGCGCAATTGATGCGCTCGGTACATTTGAACTCGATAGTTATGCAAACAAGCCACTCCCAGAACTTCTGCTGGGAGCTTCAAACGCCCTTAAAGGCCCTCTAGTTGCGTGGGTATTACGGACAAGGGACTGACTTTACAATCCAAAGTGAGTCTGCCCTGGAAAATCCACCAATCGTTCGTACCGCCCCTGGTGACAACGAGCTTTTGGTTTAAGAGGTTGCCAAGAATATACAGAAAGTCTGGAAGTGTTTCAGGAGCCGGTAGTATCCAGCATCTGCTGCTGGTTCATGAGAGCTAAAACACGCTTAGACTCTACCACCACTACGGCTTCCCTTGAAACGCGTGTGCATTGTAAATTCCGATCCAAGCAATCAACTGAAGATCGAAATTTTTTGTCCGGGCGAGGAAGTTTTCCTTCCTGAAAGAGTGATTCCCGCAGAAAGGTCTTTAGGAATTCTCCAGAGTGCTTTGGAGCAATTTGCTTCTCCGTTAGCGACTCTATTTCACGAGGGCCGCTGGGTCAGGCCGGCTCCGCGTATCCCTGCACGGAGTCTCAACCGTTTGCACCAGGCTCATTGCATCTATTGCATCTGAGGCCATGTTTAGTTCAATTGTACCTTTTTTGTTAATCAAGTTGGAGATGCAACCGAGGTTGAAAGCTAGCTGAAAAAGCCAAAAATTTTACAATTATCTTCTTTGACTTTTCAGTGCAGCAAACGCCTTGAAATTTTCAATCTCACTCAGATCGAATGCTGGAAGGGTTAAGCTACAAAATTGCTCAACTTCCCAAACCTTTGATTGAGTTGAGGTTTAGAAATTAGATGCGTTTGTCCCGCACGTTTCACATTTTTTCTTGACAGATTTGCGTTTTGATGATATTAAAGTCAAACCTTGACTTTAGGGGATGATGCCGGTGAAAGCATCAAAAAGTCCTGCACACGGAACTGTTTACCCTCTTCACATCAAACAGATCGTGGCTAACCTCAGTCGCACTCTAGGAAATGCCAGATCCTTGCCTGCCGTCAGAACAAAAGAGCTATTGTTGAAACGTTTAGTTCCATGAGTCAACTGATCGCCGGCGACTCAGAGAACGAAGATTGCAGGGTCAGTTGATGCCGATGGGTGTGCAGCAGCTGAAACTCCAAGCCGGTTACTTGTTCCAGCATATAGACCAAATGATCGGGTCGCAAGAGGGTGCCGTCATTGCGACCGCTGCCGGTGTAACGTACAACAGCCCAGTTCCGCGCAAAGATGGCGTTCTGCTTCAAGACAGGAATTGCCGATGGCAACTCAGGATGGTCTTGGCGCTCTTGGCATCTTGCCGGTTCAGAGCTTCTATCTTTTTGAGATTCTACCAGTTTCAGCTCAAACAAGCGCTCACGCAAATTGACAAGTTTCTTTTTGCCAGACTTGCTTGTTTGTTCCCACTCGATGGATTCACTTGTCCAAATAGACTCCAGCCAAGCCGTCCATTGCTGGGAATTTAAGGGTGGGTTATGTTCTGAATCCAGCAAACACAAGGCAATTGAGTATTCTGCGCGATCTAGCAGGTGGGTTGCAGAGGGTGCTTTTAAGTCAACCGCTTCAACATGGTAAATCGGAATATCCACCGGCATCTGAGCGGCCAATTTTTCACGGAAGGTATCGATATCGACACCTTCCGTTAGTTCAAAGTCTACAATCTCGCCACTGCTGGTTGCACCAAGGGTAAGTGCACTCGCGATGGAAATTCGAGGTTGGGGGTGAAATCCGCCGGTAAAGGCAATGGGAAGAGACGCCCTTCGCACAGCACGCTCAAACAAGCGGACTAAATCTAAGTGACTAAGAAGCGCCATATCACCGCGTTTGCCAAACCAAATTCGCCGTCGCGCGAGCCGGTCTTGGTTGGGGGTAAAGTGGCCGCTAAATTCGGGGATTGGCAACGCTTCTATGACGGTATTGTGGCCAAAATCGGGCGTACACACCCCACAATGAGAGCAACCATCAAAGGAGCAATCCGGCACCGTTGCGGCGTCTAGCGCTCGTTGCAAGTCGGCTTTAAGCCACTGTTTATCTATGCCGGTGTTGATGTGATCCCAAGGCAATGGTTTGTCGAGAGCGGGATTTTGGGAAACCGGCAGTTCGGGATTGGGGGATTGGAAAGCGTCTGCCTCATTGCCGGTTGCCGACTCTGCGTTGCTCTTGATCCATTCGCCGTTCTCGACTTGCCGGTATTTCCAGGTTAAACCGGCTTCGGCAATGGCTTGCCCCCAAGCTGCAAAAGCGCGTTCCGCACTTTCAAACCAAGCATCCATGCCGGTGCCTAGTTCCCACGCCCGACGCAAAACTGCTGCCAGCCGGCGATCTCCCCGTCCCACGAAGTCTTCCATCGCTGAGATCCGGATATCGGTGAAGTTGGCTTTGATGCCTTTCATTCGGCCAAATTCTGACCGCAGCAGTTTTTGTTTGCGCTTAAATTCTGCTGTGGAAACTGAATGCCACTGAAAAGGGGTGTGAGGTTTGGGTGTGAAGTTGGAAATGGTGAGGTTAAAATTCAAACGTTTTCTACTAGAGGCGTGGCATTCTTGCTGCAACCACCGGACTGTGTCGGCAATGCCTAAAATATCCGCGTCTGTCTCTCCTGGCAGGCCGATCATAAAGTAGAGTTTGATTTTATCCCAGCCTTGCTCAAAGGCGGTTTTGACACCTCTCAGGAGTTCTTCGTCGGTCAAACCTTTGTTGACGATGTCGCGCATTCGCTGGGTGCCGGCTTCTGGGGCGAAGGTTAAACCGCCTTGCCGAGTGCCGCCGATAATATTGGCGATGTTTTCATCAAAGCGATCAACGCGCTGGCTGGGTAGGGCGAGGGTAATATTTTCGTCTTTAAGCCGATTTTTGATTTCTACTCCAACTGCCGGCAAAGCGAGGTAGTCGGAACAACTGAGGGAAAGTAGGGAAAATTCGTTTTGGCCGGTTGCTCTCATGCCTTTTTCGATGGCATCAACGACTTTTTCCGGTTCTACGTCTCTTGCCGGTCGGGTAAGCATTCCCGGTTGACAAAACCGGCACCCTCTGGTGCAACCGCGCCGAATTTCTACGGTGAGCCGGTCGTGTACAGTTTGGACGTAGGGAACCAGCCCAATCGAGTAACTCGGCATGGGAGTTGCCACCCGCCGCAGAATTTGTTTTGGCACGTCAAGCCGGTTGGGATGAACCGATCCATCCTCTGCCATGTCATAAAATTGCGGCACATAAACGCCGGGAATTTGTGCCAAATCCAGAAGTAATTCTTCTCGGCTGAGTCCGGCAGCTTTGCCTTCTTCCAACACTAAGCCAATTTCTGGCAACAGTTCTTCCCCATCTCCTAGGGCGATGAAGTCGAAAAAGTCTGCGTAGGGTTCTGGGTTGGAGGTTGCTGTTTGTCCGCCGGCAAAAATTAAGGGACTGTTGCCCCCGGTTGCCCTTTCTCTCCAGGTTAGAGGAATGCCGGCTAAATCCAGCATTTCCAGAATATTTGTCGCCCCCAGTTCATAGCTAAGACTGAAGCCTAAAATATCGAAGTCGGTGAGGGGACGGCGAGATTCAACGGCAAAGAGGGGTGTTTGGGTGGTGCGAAGCTTCGTAGCGAGATCAGGTGCCGGTAAATAGGCGCGATCGCATAGTTGCCTGGGCTGGGTGTTCAGGATGTTGTAGAGGATGATATGACCCAGATTTGAGGCACCCACTTCATAAATTTCTGGGTAAGTTAGCACCCAACGGACGGCGGCGGACTCCCAGGGTTTATGTGCTGCACCCAACTCATTACCGAGGTAACGAGCCGGTTGCAAGATTTCTGGTGTTAATAATTCTTCTAGTGCAACTGCCACAGCAAATCTCTACTTCTAGCTTCCAGTGACTAGGACGGTTTCTTTTATCCTTTTACTATACTGGAGGTCTTCAAAGTCAGTCGCCTGCTGAGGCGAGAAGTGTGCGCGATCTTCAAACTAAAGCGTACCCGTTGCAATTAAGCCGTTGCGAGGGGGTCGGGTTTTGCTTTCACTCAAAGCCGGCTAAAAATGAAGGGGGTTAGATTTACTCCCAAGCTTACCGATGCCGGTTCTTCTATTTCAAGTGGGAAGAGAGGGGGCGAGGCCGGCAGCTTGCTTCACATCAAGCGGGATACTATGACAATTAGCAATGGGAAGCCGCTGCTAGCCACGCATGAATTGGATAGACAGGGGATAACACTAGGCTAGGGTTGCTTCAAAAGCAGCACGATTTTCAAAAATTTCAAAGACTCTATCGAGTTGGGTCAGTTCAAAGATAATTCTGATGGAGGGTGAAACGCCGCAAAGGCTAAACCGTCTATTCAGGTTCTGCGCCCGTGTCAGTGCTGAAACCAAAGCCATTAAGCCGGCGCTATCTAAGGATTGTACTTGCTCCATATCAACCAGGATGACTGAAGTGCCTTGTGAAGCTACCGCTGCAACCAGTTGGTTCTGAAGTTCTGGGGCGTTGGATGCATTGATATGGCCTTGCGGTTGAAAAACTGTAATTTGGGGGGAAACGGTAAGTGTCTGCATAAATCACTCCTCTTGATAAGAAACTGAATAACTGTTTGAGATGTCTTGACCTTAAAACCTAAACCCTGGGTTCGCCCATGCCGGTTCAGTAGTTTTACTGAATCTTCACAAGTAGACCCCTCTTCTGTAAAGTTATCGTTAAGTTTTTATAAAATATTGTATGTATTTATACAAATCCCCAGTAACTCAGAAGTTAAGACGGCTGTGGGTTTGGTTGTTTTTCAGTAAATTCTCGGTCTTTTTGTGTTCGGCATAACAGGCAAGTGATCAGTATCATAAAATTTAGAGATCCTTATCACTGCAACGGCTGGAGGTTAATCAAGTCGTTGGGACGCTAATCACCCTAGATCGGCCTGGTGATTGAGATCATTACAAGTGAGAGTTCTGTATCACTTTCCCTTTTGTCCCTTCAACAGACAATAGATGGTGTACGGAATTCTACTGATCTACCATGAAAGGGACTGCCGTGATTCGTCATCTTGTGGAGAAAGCTTTACACTTTAAGCGACTGACGCCTGATATCGAAAATGAAATCAACTATGAGCTGACCCGCCTAGGGTATATCTCTGATGTTGATTACGAAGCGCTTGAGCTATTGATGGACGAGATGGATGCTGGTCGCATTCAATTAGTCCCTAGCCCGTAATGTTGGCAAAGGAACCAGAATCAATGGCCATTCTGGAAGTCGGTTGTAGGTTCAAGGGTAGCGCTCGTAACTGGTTTGCATCTGCTGTTGAAAGTCGAATTTGCCATAACTGCTGCTGTTAGGGTGCATCAGGATGGCTGAATTATCCAGCGATTATTGGGATTATTTAAATAAACTCTCAGGCCCAAAAGGCACTACGACAGCTTGAACAGTCTTTTTGCTGCTGTAACTCGGTGACTTTATTTTTGTCTGAATTCAAAATCAGAGTAACAGTTGCACACGAGAAGATTACAGGAGATTTTCAAGTTAGGTTTGTGGATGAGGGAGTCAAGGAAAGCGGGAAACTGTCTGATGGTTTTTCTATTGGATTCAGCTCGATTTACGAGCTACCATGCCGTTTGCCGAACGCTTTGGCAAAATTCTCCCCTATCTGTGGGCTGAAATCGTGTTCAAACGAGATAAACTCGTTGCAAAGGCAGTTGACATCATTTCACCTACGCCTAATGCTCTGCAAAATGTCTGCAAGCGGCGGTTGCGTAGATGGATCGTTATATGAAGAAAAATCAAGTATTTCTTGGCATTCGCGTGTTAGCAAGAAAGGGAAATACACCTTAAGCTTGAAACGCTGTTGGGTAAGCTTGCCAGATTTGGTGGATGAATTCTCGAAGCTGCCGGTGGGCAATTTTTGGCGCGTCCACCGGCTTGTTTTCGGCGGTTGTTTCTAACTGAGGCAGCAGGGGAATTAGTTCTGTGTCGAGTGCTGGACGGAATAAACTAACGGGTAAGAGAATGTCCGCACCGTCGCGTAAGTCATACAATTCGGGTAATTGCTCGAACAGCCCCTCACTCGGTCGATCAGCGCCGGCAAGCCATACTGCTAGCATAATAGGCCGCCCCCAGCACATCTGACGCACTTCGATGATATCGATGACTTCCGCGTACAGGTAGCTGTTTTGATGTTCTAGGCAGATAATTTGGCTAGGTTGAAATGGGCCGGCACAGTTGATGGATGCTGGCTTCATAGAAGTAATCTAAAAATTTTACGTTTCCCTTAATTTTAAAAGCCGGTTGTTGCGGAAGCGAGAGCGAGATTGCCTCACAATCGGTAGGGATAATCCCCTGTAGTGGCGTTGAGGGAGGTTTGGTGCCGGCATCCTTCCCACCCAAAACTCAAGAAAAACTTTACTGATTATATTAATACACAACAACCATAAAAGCTTTTGCTAATTGTTAAAATCTGGTTTAAATTTGTATTAATTTATAGAAAAAATGAAGGCAGTAATGTAAAACCAGGAGTTAATTAATTGGGTTTTTACTTGAATTGATAAAAAACATGATTGTGGGCATTTTTTACTTAAAGCCAACAATGTTAAACTTAAATCATCCAATCAATAAGAGAAAGCCTGATGAAAGTTAAAGGAATCAAACGAGGTCAAATTATTGAACTTTTAGAAAAAATTAACATTCCTGATGGAGTGGAGATTGTCATTGAGGTTCAGGATTTTGAGACAGCGAATGGGGATGCCGGTGAGGGAACGCAAGAGAAAAAAGCAAATGGGACGCCAGATCAGCAGCGTCGCCCTCCTCTGTTTGGTAGCGCTAAAGACTTAATCTGGATCTCAGATGACTTTGACGAACCTCTAGAAGACTTTAAGGAGTACATGGAATGAGGTTGCTACTAGATACTCATACGTTTATTTGGTTTTTTACCGGCAATTCAAAACTGAGTGAAGCCGCACGTCTACTTATGGAAGATGAGAATAACGATAAGCGGATTAGTATAGCGAGTATTTGGGAGATGGCAGTTAAGCAAAGCATCGGCAAGCTGAATTTTGGCGTGCCTTTTCGGGAATTTATAGAGCAGCAATTCAATCTTAACGATTTCAATTTGCTGAATATCAATTTCGACCACCTTGAGGCTGTTAGCACGCTTCCTCTGCATCACCGCGATCCATTTGACCGGCTGATCATTTCACAAGCAATGGTTGAGCAAATACCTGTCCTGAGTGCTGATTCGGCTTTTGATGCTTATCCGGTTCAGCGGTTGTGGTAAAATAATAGGCTGCTACTTGACTTTTAAAAAAAAATATGCATCAAAAAGTTCTCACACTCAAGGGAGTTGACGAACTTGGATTTATACAAGAATCTAATTACTATAGAGTAAACAATTGTAAATAACTGACTAGAGAGGATAGAGATAGTGTCAGTCGAGACCATTGAAAAGAGTTCAACGGTCCGCAAGCTTGCACCTCGTTATCGTGTTCTGCTCCATAACGATGAGTTCAACTCGATGGAACACGTGGTGCAGGCGTTGATGAAGACCGTGCCCAGCCTGACTCAGCCGCAAGCTGTCAGCATTATGATGGAAGCCCACACCAATGGGCTTGCTTTAGTGATCACCTGTGCGCTGGAACACGCTGAATTTTACAGCGAAACCTTAAAAAATCATGGACTCACGAGCACCATTGAGCCTGATGAATAGGAGCGAATCTGAAGACGCAGCGCATTTAAATACTTGTTCTGGGGGCGGTAGACACTCCGCCCCTGCGGGACAAGGTTCTATCTAAATTTGACACCGGCAGTTGAAACTCCACCCCGATAGACTCGCTCACTACCCAGCACCCGCACGGCTGGGAATTTTTGTGCTGACGTTACTTTGCCTCTGGCTGCCCTTCTGCGTCCCTATTTACTGGCTTGTCAGCGATCAAAACTTGGTCAATATTCTGACGCTAGTTATTTTGTACGTGGAATTTATTGTCCTCGTGCGATTATGGGGGCGTTATGTTTACCGGCAGCCCCATCTTTTAAGCAACTATGGCTTAGAAAGAACAAGGCAGAATGCGATAGACCTCTTAAAAGGTTTATCCACAGGAATTTTAAGCCAACTGGGGCTGTTTGTGCTGCAAGGACTGCTAGGGTGGGTAGTCTGGCAACAACCGACTTCTGTTGTTTTCTTACGCCAAGTCATCCTAGAAGGCTTAATCGTTTCTCTCGGTATTGGTTTTGCCGAAGAATTGCTATTTCGCGGCTGGCTACTGGATGAATTGCAACGGAATTACAGCCTCAAAACCTCTCTATGGGTGGATGCAATCTTATTTGCATTGCTCCACTTTATTAAACCCCTGGAAGCCATTCTCAAAACGTGGCCGACATTTGTGGGACTGCTGGTGCTGGGTTTAACTTTAGTTTGGGCAAAACGCTCTCGCAGCGGACGCCTCGGCTTACCGATAGGACTTCATGCCGGCCTTGTTTGGGGCTTTTACATTATTAACGTCGGGCAACTGGTGCGATATTCAGGCAACGTCCCAGAATGGGTGACAGGAATTGATCGAAATCCTTTAGCCGGCGTCATGGGAGTGCTATGTTTGGGCACTCTCGCCCTGACAATGTGGACAGTTTCCAGAAAAAAAACCGCAGATAAACACAGATGAATTGCATACTATCTGCGTTTATTTGTGTGCATCTGCGGTTAAAAAATCTTTATCTAGATATCGGCTGTGCAACCGCAGTCCCCACAAGACAGGCACCCGTAAGCACCACACCTTCCAAGTTCGCATCCTGCAACTCAGCACAGAGTAAATTTGCACCCGAAAGATTTGCACCCGAAAGATTTGCACCTCGCAGATCCGCCTCTTCCAAATTTGCATCACTTAATAATGCGCCTTGCAGATCAGCTCGACTTAAATTAGCGCCGCTAAGATTAGCGCCGGTGAGATTGGCACCTCGTAAGTCTGTACTCCGCAAGTCTACTCCCTGCAAATTCACATTCATCAAATTTGCCCCGCTTAAAAAAGCGCCGGCAAAGGATGCCTCTGTGAGTTTAGCAGCCATTAAATTAGCCCCTCGCAGATTGCTACCGCGCAAGTCAGCGCCGGTTAAGTCGGCTTGCATTAAATTTGCTCCTAAGAAATTCGCCCGCAGATCAGCTCTCACAAGCTGGGCACCGAGCAAATTCGCGCCATCTAAACGCGCTCTTTCCAGGTTGGAACCGGCAAAATTAGTGCCAACTAAATTAGCACCGGCAAGATTAATTCCACTCAGCGTTAAATCTGAAAGGTCTTCATCTTCCAAATCTGCGCCTGGAAACTGTTTGGTTTTGCCTGATCGCAGCGCTTCAAGATTCATAGCGTCCTCCGCTGCTGTAAGTGCTAGTGGTTTCGCCGGCTTTTGCTTCACTATCGACCCGGAAATCTAACAACCACATTCCGGCTGTCATGTTAGGCGCACTCACCGGCAGGGTTAAACCTTGTTGTAAACCCATCACCAAAAGCGCCAAAGTATCGACAAGTTTGGGGTCCCAGCGTTCGCCTTGCTGCGCCTGACACTCTGCTAAAGCCTGGGCCGCGTAATTTCCTCCTGAACCGTCATCAGGTTGATTGGCTCGGTGAAGGGCCACTCGCTGTTGAAAGTCTGCCGCTAAGGCTAAAATTCTCGATTCTAAAGGAATTTCTTCGCCGGCCATCCCACCCGGCAAGCCGGTTCCATTCCACCACTCTGCCTCATGGGTAAGGATTCGCGCAACGGCTCGTAATTGCGGCATCCTTCGCAACACTTGCGCTCCCTGTACCAAGGGACAGCAAGGCCCATGTTCCTCGCCACCAGAGGAAGATCCACTGCTGAGGACACTTTCAACGCCTTGCAAAGGTTCAAGCCGGTGGAGTAAAGCTGCTAGATGCAGCCGCTTCATTTGCCATGCCGGTAAATCCAGCAGTTGCCCGAGCATTTCTGCCAGTGCCACGACTTCCGCTGCTGCCATTGGGTTGGTGGTGTCAGCGAGATCCATCAATTGCGCCATTCGCAAAAATGCCTGGATTTCGTTAGAAACCAAGTTCCGATCTAGCGCTTGTTGGCTGGAGAATGAATGAGCGTCCGGAATGCTGCCGGTTAATTCAAGCTGGCTCGTCTGCAAGTATTCCACCACGCGGGAGACAATTTCGCTCAGGTCGTCTCGCTCCTGGGCAACGGCTTCCTCGGTAATGGCTTGGACTTGAGCGGTTAAAGCTTGCGCCAGTTCTGGGTTGTAGCGCCCGATATGCTCGATTGCTAATTCTACGGTTTCTTTTACGAGTTCTGGTTCAAATGTCCATAAGCCATAAAATTTCCGATCTCGGTCTTCTTGGGGGAAGCCAGCCGGCCCATAATCTTCCTCAGACAGCTCTTGACAAAGTACGACTGCTGTGTATGTGGGTGACAAAATCATCAAATGCCACTCTTGAGCCACCGGGTCAGATGGATCTAAGCTGACTAAATCCACGTTTGGCATTTGGCTGGTGGGATGTTCCCCAAAGCCGCTCTCCGCTGCTGCCATAATCACGACGTTGCGGGACTTTTTCGCCAAATCGTTATAGCGATCAGCTTCCTGCAAATACCATTTGCCCCGTTGGAATGCGGCGATGACGATGGGTGAACTGGCGGAGTTCAAGATCCAGTCCTCTAGGGCGTGGCAAAGGGCAACTAGAGTGTTTTTGTAATAGACCCCGAATCTTATAGGTCTTTTGCCGGTTCGATGTGCGGCGTCGAGCTGCTGCACAATAGAGCCTTTTAACATTTATTTACATCAAATGAGAAAACATTATTGCATAAAAAAAGTATACTATCCCATTCTGAATTATGACGGGATCGCCTAAATTTAAGTCTTTTAGGGGTGAATCAGCTCTTGAGAGGGTTGGGGGACACTGGGATTAGGGAATAATCGGATTCTTAGATAAATAGGTAGTTGTGCCGGCTTCTCATATAAGCTCACCCGGACTTTAGGATTCGTGGCAAGATGAGAGCCGGTGTGCGTTTCTGAGGGTGAGCAGTTCAGGAATTGGTAGAGTCCGGTTATTGTTGCATCTCAATCTGATTGCTTTTGTTTGAGTGTGAGCAATACGCCCGAAAATTCGGAAAGTTTTTATCTCGAAATCAAAGATAATCCAAACTTTTAACCGGCTTCATCCAATTCCGGATATTAATCTAGGGGTTAATTGGCGGCTGATGGCTGACATACCGGCATCCCTAAAACACCGGCAGTCTTTTAATAAATTAAACATCTGACAATCAGCCGGGTTGAATCAGCTTAAGCGATTAGCCTGGAATTTAAACTAACCGAGGAATGCCGGCTTTTACAAAAAATCTACTTGAACGGTAAATACAACTAATAATTTACGGTTTGCCGCACCCTATATTGACAAGTGGTGCTATTGAAGAAATAAAAGTGCCGGCAAGGCAAGCAGATTCCCACAACCTTGCCACCTAGCAGCAGGATTTGTATAACCTCAGACGTACAATTTTACGGGCTTGGGACTTCGAGCGGCAAATACAACTATTAATTTACGGTTTGCACCAATTCTTTAACCCATTAGCTTCCGTAAGATGGAATTCAGTAGAGGACAGCAGTGAAGTGAAAACCTCAAACAAGCCTGTCCCTTTATCTAAGTTACCCAGCAGCACGGCTGCAACATTTTGAAATTTAAGCTTTCACCTTCTAACCTAATTCAACCAGGCTGGAAAAAAGCACATCTTATTAACAGAGGTAACCCGATGATGACACGGATGTATATGCAACCTTGGCGCGAACTTGCTACCATGCAAAATCAACTAGAGCGTATGTTCGGACTTCCTCAAACCAGGAATTGTGCTGCCGTTAACTCCTCACAATCGGGTATTAGCTGGACACCGGCAATAGAATTGCAAAATACAGAAACCGCGTTAATTTTACGTGCGGAAGTTCCCGGTGTCGAAGCCAAAGATTTGGATGTGCGAGTCAGCCGGCAAGCTGTAGTGCTCAGCGGTCAATATCAGCACAAACAAACGGATAATCAAGGACGCTACCGCACAGAATTCCGGTATGGCAATTTCCAGCGCGTGATTCAATTGCCGATGCCGGTGCTTAATGATCAACTGCAAGCTGAACTCAAAGATGGCATTCTCACCTTAACTTTGCCAAAAGAGTCATCTGTACGTCCGAAGGTGTTTAAAGTCAACATTGTTGACGCAACAGATGCCACTCCCGCACCCGCTGAGACTGCGGTTGAAACTGAACCAGCTATTGCCCCGGCAGTTGCACAAGAAGCTGATAGCGACATCCCAGCGACTCCTGAGAATAGCAAAGTCGTTGCGCCGGCAGATGCAGAAGTCACCGAAGATGTCTGGAATGCCGCTTAATTTACGGCACTTGTGGGCATTTAGCGCATAAGCGCCCACCGGGCAAACCAGGACTTACGCAAGCAGTTGGGGAAATAAAGATTTTTCTCCCCTTCTCCCCCTCAATCCCAATCGCGATTGAAAAGCGTAAGTCCTGTGGGGTTAAACCGCCCTCTCTCAGGTACGGTAACCCCCCCTTCATCAGAAGCCTCACCACGCTCAGTATATAAATATGTGACTTTCTAAAGTGTACTGAGCACAGATTGACTGCTGATTGAACCAAAAGCGATTTAATTCGCAGTCATTTGTATCCCTAAATAAACAGGCTGGTACAAGCCAAAGTTTTTGTAGTCATTGGAGCGAAAGCACCCCTATGGGAAAAGTTGTTGGAATTGATTTAGGAACCACTAACTCTTGCGTCGCCGTTATGGAAGGTGGCAAACCCACCGTAATCGCGAATGCAGAAGGTTTCCGCACGACACCGTCAGTCGTCGCCTTCGCAAAAAATGGCGATCGCTTGGTTGGCCAAATTGCCAAGCGCCAAGCGGTGATGAACCCTGAAAATACTTTTTACTCCGTCAAGCGCTTCATCGGGCGTCGCTTTGACGAAGTCACCCACGAATCAACCGAAGTTTCTTACAAAGTCCTGCGGGATGGCAACGGCAACGTCAAAATTGACTGCCCGACTGCCGGCAAACAATTTGCCCCGGAAGAAATCTCGGCGCAAGTTCTGCGGAAACTGGTAGACGATGCCAGCAAGTACCTCGGTGAAACTGTTACCCAAGCGGTAATCACGGTGCCGGCTTACTTTAACGACTCCCAGCGTCAAGCAACGAAAGACGCGGGTAAGATTGCCGGTTTGGAAGTTCTGCGGATTATCAACGAACCGACTGCCGCTTCTCTTGCCTATGGTTTAGACAAGAAGAGCAACGAAACCATCTTGGTGTTTGACTTGGGTGGTGGTACGTTCGACGTGTCCATCTTGGAAGTGGGCGACGGTGTGTTTGAAGTGTTGGCAACCTCTGGTGACACTCACCTGGGTGGCGACGACTTCGACAAGAAGATCGTAGACTACCTCGCCGGCTCATTCCAAAAGGCTGAAGGCATCGATCTCCGCAAAGACAAGCAAGCCCTGCAACGTCTGACGGAAGCGGCTGAAAAAGCCAAGATTGAACTTTCTAGCGTCACTCAAGCTGAAATCAACTTGCCTTTCATCACGGCAACCCAGGAAGGGCCAAAACACCTGGATATGACCCTGACACGGGCTAAGTTTGAAGAACTGTGTGCCGATTTGATTGATCGCTGCCGCGTGCCGGTGGAAAACGCAGTGCGCGATGCCAAAATCGACAAGAGTGCCCTGGATGAAGTGGTGCTAGTCGGTGGTTCTACCCGGATTCCTGCTGTTCACGAATTGGTGAAGCGCGTTCTGAATAAGGAACCCAACCAAAGCGTGAACCCGGATGAAGTGGTTGCCGTGGGTGCAGCAATTCAAGCGGGTGTGCTTGCCGGCGAAGTCAAAGACATCTTGCTACTCGACGTATCCCCCCTGTCTCTGGGTGTGGAAACCTTGGGCGGCGTGATGACCAAGATTATCCCTCGCAACACCACAATTCCTACCAAGAAGTCGGAAGTGTTCTCGACGGCTGTAGACGGTCAAACCAACGTCGAAATCCACGTTCTGCAAGGCGAACGGGAAATGTCCAACGACAACAAGAGTCTGGGACAGTTCCGCCTCGATGGCATTCCTTCTGCGCCTCGTGGTGTGCCTCAAATTGAAGTCACCTTCGACATTGATGCTAACGGTATCTTGAATGTGACGGCTAAGGATAAGGGCACCGGCAAGGAACAATCCATCAGCATCACCGGCGCTTCTACCCTTCCCAACGATGAAGTTGATCGGATGGTGAAGGAAGCCGAACGCAATGCCGAAACTGACCGGGAACGTCG
Source organism: Microcoleus sp. FACHB-68 (assembly GCF_014695715.1). Taxonomy (NCBI): domain Bacteria; kingdom Bacillati; phylum Cyanobacteriota; class Cyanophyceae; order Oscillatoriales; family Microcoleaceae; genus Microcoleus; species Microcoleus sp. FACHB-68. The sequence goes on along the minus strand of NZ_JACJOT010000008.1, from coordinate 698,858 downwards.
TGAAAAGATTGATCTGAAGAACCAAGCCGACTCTTTGGCTTACCAAGCTGAAAAGCAGCTTAAGGATCTAGGCGACAAGGTACAGGCTGCTGATAAGACCAAGGTTGAAGGATTGGTTAAAGACCTGCGTGAGGCTATCAGCAAGGAAGATTTCGACCGGATCAAGACACTCACGGGCGAACTGCAACAAGCTCTCTACGCAGTCGGTAGCAATATCTATCAGCAAGCCGGTGGCGGTGAGGCTCCTGAAGGCCCAACTCCCGACGGTGCTGGCGATGAGCCGAAATCTGCCGGTGGCGAAGATGATGTGATTGATGCTGAGTTCTCTGAAACGAAGTAGTCAGCCGGTGCGGGTTTTAGATCTACAATATGTGAGCAAAACCCGCTCCCTTCTTCTCAAGAAATAACAGATAGCTAATTTATTTTTAAAGGTTGATAATGTCTGCTAAAGCGCACATTGTCAGCCTTTTTTTATTATGCAATTTTACTAATTAAAGCAATAGTTCAGCACGGTTTGCTGCTATTTGTCTTATACCCATTGAAAAAATAATTGTGCAACATGATGGAGCTTTGGATTCTCAACCCAACCCCTTTTTTCAGTGTTGAGTTTCGTGTTCCTCTGCCTAACCTCCCTATCTGTCGCATTCTTTCCTGAAGCTAGTATTCCTTATTTCTCTTACAGTGACCGCATCGGAGCCGGCATCACGCCAATCCGTATCCCGATTCAGTCTAATACTGTTGCATTTTATCAAACGCCCTCATCCTTACGGGTGAACTCACTGAACGATTGTCAAACCCTCCAAAGCGATGAACTGCTTGGGCGATGGTGATGAGGGGTGTTGCCCCCTAATCTAGGAAGTGTAGAGATTCAACTCACTCAAACAACTATGCAACTGTTTGACAAGCAACTTTCCTCCCAAGCTACCGCTCAACTGAACAAGCCTCAACTGACACTTGGATCAAAAGGCGATGCCGTTAAAGAACTGCAAAAGCTTCTCAACCACTGGGGTTACTACCTTCCGATTGACGGAACCTTTGGACAGACAACCTTAGACATTGTGAAAGCTTTTCAGCGCCGCGTCTTCCTCAAAGCCGATGGCGTTGTCGGGAATTTAACCTGGCAAGCGCTTTACACCGGCGCTCCCGTTAATATGCCGATTTTGCAACGGGGAAGCAAAGGTCAAGCAGTCATTACACTTCAAGAAACGCTTCAAATTACAGGCCACTATACAGGCCGGCTGGACGGAGACTTTGGCGCAACGACTGATGCTGCCGTTCGCAGTTTCCAGAAAGATGCCGATTTAATCGCTGATGGCATTGTTGGTTCTAAAACCTGGTACGCTCTGAGCAAAATTTTTGTCCCAATGGGGTGCTAATTAAGACTCGCTAAAAATCAGCAGGATATTGCAAAACCCTGCTGATTTTTACTCAACCCTCAAACACTTCAGCCCAATTATTTTCATTCAATTCAAAACTATGCAAACATCCACCTCTACAAACGAACCTGCTCTATCTATCCCTAAAGCCAAGAGTATCTTTGCCAGCAAAACCTTTTGGGGAGTTGTTTTTACAACGGTTGCTGCTATCGCGCCCATTCTAGGAAATGCGGTTAAAGAACAAAAGCTAAGTGTCGATGCAACTGTCAATATTGTGATTATTCTTTGTGGCAGTGGGGCGACAGTAGCCGGACGGGTTCAAGCTAAACAGCCTATTTACACTCCCCAGGGTTTACCTGGTCCCAATATTGATTCAATGCTCTCCTAGCAGCACCGGCATCGACCCAATAAGCACCATAAGTCGCCATAAATTTTAGGAAGTTACACACAGCTTTTGACTGCTCCGCATTGAGTAAGCGAAAGCGATAGTAAGGGTCATCTACTCTTTCATAAGCACTCAAAGTATAAATAGTGAAATCAACAGAATTTGATTCACTGGTTATGTAATTCTTGAGCGTCCAAACCATATAAGCAGGAAGATAGTATCGAAATCCTTTGGCATCAAAAAAAGGAAAGACATCGTAAAAATATTCAATCCACTCATCTGGAACATCTTGCCACCGGCAGTCTGTGTCTTTCTTACGAGCTTCAGCGCGTCCCTCTGCGCCTTCATGGTGGTCAATTTCTCGCGCTTCGTGCAGTGAAACGCCGCCGTCGCGAGTGACGCCCTCAAATGCTTTGGTAATTTGTTTGATCAACAGTGAGCCGGCGGCGCAAGCTTTCTCATCAAGCGTTAGCCAATCAGGATCTCGCTGATCGGTAGGTGTGGCAGCGCGAACATAATCGAGCCATTCCTGCTCACAAGCGCCGAAAGCGAGAAAGTTTTGCTGTGCCCAATGCAGGAAAATTTCGTCTGCCGCATCTTTCCAACAGCAAATCGGGCAAATCAAGTATGTCCCCGGTGGTTTTTCACCCAGGGTTCTGTAGCCGCAACATGGACAGGGATACATGGCTTTTCTATAAGGTGCTTGGTTAATAATTTACCATTTTACAAAAAATTGGCTAGAGATAAAGCTCAGCAAATTTCTTACCATCCGTCAAAACAACAATGATAAGTAAGTTGATATTTTGACTCGCTGAGCATTTTAGCCGAATATAAACCTCATAAAATGTTTTTAACTTTCAGAATCCTTAATTATTTTTCTAATTGCGTAATTTTGTTAAATTTGATTTTTTTAGATATTGGCTATTCGCTGATATCCAATTGAGAGCTGCTTAAAGCTATTTCTAGTGGAGCTAAGGTAAAATAGTATTACAAGAAAAGCAGGGTTTAACAGACTTCTTGCAAAGCATGATTTTTTAAATGAGGAAAATCTAAAAATGGCTTATCCAAAAGCACCTTGGAAACTTCAAGGTTACGCTATCCAGACTGGGCAGTTAGTTGATATTGAACAAGCTCGTCCATTCATTCCCCCAGAGTTTGAAATTATTTCTGTGTTGCCTGGAAAAACGTTAGGTGGGGTTTATGCTTCCCGCTACGAATCAGGTTCAGCGCTGGAGTACAGCGAGTTAATAGTTGTCGCCGGCTTGGTTAGCTATGCCGGCAACTGGGGAGCTTGGATTTCTCATATTTATGTAGATAATCCTGATTCGGTTGCCGGCGGTCGAGAAATTTGGGGTTTGCCGAAAGAATTAGCTGAGTTTACTTGGGATAAACGCGAAGATTCATCTCAGGTTGCTGTCCGTCAAGGCAACCGAAAATTGTGCCGATTCAGCACCACAAATATGGTACTACCGTTCTCTACAGGTTTCCCTCTGCCTTTAAGTGGGCCGGTTCTCAGTGCCTTAAATTCTGATGTGCTGCTGTTTAAAGGTGAGTTTAATTCTCCTTTAGAGCTAGTTAATGGGAAATTGGATATCCCAACAGAGAGTCCTTTTGCACGTTTAAATTTAGATAAACCTCTGCTAACGGTTAAATGCCAATCGTTGCAAATTTTGGTTAATGCGCCAGAAGTGGTGGGTCAAAAATCTGTTGATTTCAGCTATCAGTAATCGCAACAAAACCCCCGCTAATCGCTAATATAGCGGGGGAATATGAGACGAGTTCAGCCAAGATTTACGAATAGTTCCTAAATGCTAGCACCTGAGGCCGCTTCGGCACCCATTGGCAATACGCCACCGCGCAGGAAATCGATCTGCTGTTGAAAGTCCATAGACTCGATTTGCCCTAAGAGGTTTTGCCCTTCTGGAGAAAGCTGATAGTCTGGAGGCATGGGAATGATGGTTCCGCTGTCCATACCTTGGGCGAGAAAATACCAGAAAGCTAGCTTGGTTTCAGGACTCATGGAACCATACATCCGGCTGATTTCTGTGCTTTTCTTGCCGGCAATATCCCGCTGAACTTGTAGCTGTTCTTCATGGGACAAGTCTTTAACTTGATTGAACAACCCTTGGGCGATTTCAGAACCCGATGCGCCAGGAGCTGCCGGTGTGACTGATGTACCCATTTTTTCGTAAACAAACCACAGCACAGCCAGCTGAGTGTCTACATCTAAGCTGCCAAAAGCTTCTTTACCTTTATCGTAAGCACCGCTAGTACCAGATGTCATCTAATTCTCCAAAAACTAATAATTGCTGAGTTTCCTTATTTGTTTGGAAACTTGTTTTGTCTTCTTTATAAAAGTTAACAACTATTTAATCAGTATTGAATCTTGCTGAAGAGGGAGATATTTTTGCCGGAAAATCAGTCAAATTTGTATCAAAACTCTCAGAAAATTTATAACCAAAGGAAGAACCCTGTAGTCGTTGATTCTGCATTCAAAATCATTTGGGATCACGGCTCATGTTTGAAAAGCAGCGAACTTGCGCCAGCATCTTTATTAAATTCCAAATAGATATATATCCAGCTAACTATAAATAGGTCAGGCTTAACGTATCACCATGAGTGAATACAGCGTGCCGGCAACACTAAAATGATTCTGCAGGATAACCGGGCTGAGCAACTAAAAAGATAAATTATTCAGATGCCGATGAAAGGGACAACCTGCTTAGTGAAGCGACTTAGGTTGGGAAAAGGAGTGATTCAAGCCGGTTGAAAGTCGTAATTTCCTGCAAGTGCAAGTCTGAAGCGGCGTTTTTATTGTTCAGTGTGGTTGCCCTCAAATTAGCTTCTCCAAAAGCTTTAGCATATAAATTGAACCATCATCACCTAACAACTTCTTAAAACTCGACTATGCAAGCATATAAACTTAAAGGAAAAATTGACGCAGCCGGCCACTTAACCCTCACCGAATCAATCGACTTACCTGTGGGCGATGTAGAAGTTATCATCTTGCAAGAGGTGAAAACTGTAACTGAGCCGGTTAATCTCACATCCGAACCCCTAGCCGAAAAGCCAGAAATTTCCAAAAATTCGGAGCAAAGCAACATTTTTAGTGATTGGCTAGCCCAAGCAAATCCAATTTCTCCCGATTTCGATCCAGATCAAGTTCGATGGGAAGCTTTACGAGAAAAACACCAACTGTGAAAGTCCTCCTAGACACTAATATCATTCTGGATGTGGCGCTGCAACGACAGCCTTTTTTTGACCAAAGCAACCAAGTCTTGACACGGGTTCAGCAGAACCAAATAAAAGGCTATGTTTCTGGCTCAACCTTTAGCGATCTTTATTACCTTATCCGTAAAGCTCAAGGGCGAGAGAGGGCACTTGATTTCTTAAGGAGGCTCGCCACAATCTGCCGAATTGCAACGGTGGATGAAGCGGCGATTGCAATAGCACTCACTGCCAACTTCACAGACTTTGAAGATGCGATTCAGTACAGTAGTGCCATTATCAATCATCTCGATGCAATCATCACCCCCAACCCGCAAGACTACATCAATGCCACATTGCAAATTCTCACCCCCACCCAATTGATTCAGCGACTTGGGAGCTAACCCTAATGATGTCCTAGACTGATCTGAGATAATGATCGTCCGGTCTAGAAAGGGAACAAGCGATGCGACTGTCACAGATGCTCTTTGTCACACTGCGGGAAGATCCAGCCGAAGCGGAAATTCCCAGCCATAAACTATTGCTACGCGCCGGCTATATCCGTCGCATTGGCAGCGGTATTTATGCTTACTTGCCCTTGATGTGGCGCGTACTGCGTAAAGTCAGCCAAATTGTGCGCGAAGAAATGGACGCCACCGGCGCACAAGAATGTCTCCTGCCACAACTACAGCCGGCTGATCTTTGGCGAGAATCCGGTCGCTGGGACACCTACACCCAAGCTGAAGGCATCATGTTTGCCCTCACAGACCGGCAAGACCGAGAATTAGGATTGGGGCCAACCCACGAAGAAGTGATCACAACCGTTGCCAAGGAAATGATCCGTTCTTATCGGCAACTTCCTCTGCACCTCTATCAAATTCAAACCAAATTCCGCGATGAAATTCGCCCTCGCTTCGGCTTAATGCGCGGACGGGAATTCATCATGAAAGATGGCTACTCTTTCCACACCGATGAAGAAAGCCTGAAAAAAACTTATCAAGATATGGATCGTGCCTACAGCAATATGCTGCGCCGGTGCGGTTTGAAATTTCGTCCGGTGGATGCAGATTCTGGGGCGATTGGTGGGTCGGGTTCCCAAGAATTTATGGTATTGGCAGAAGCCGGTGAAGATGAAGTTCTCTACACCGAAGATGGTCAATATGCTGCCAATGTGGAAAAAGCAATTTCCTTGCCGGCAGATGCAGAAACTTCACCCTTTACAAGTTATGAAAAACGGGAAACTCCCGGAACGGACACCATCGAAAAACTCGGCAAATTTCTCAAGTGTTCTGCTACCCAAATTGTCAAAAATGTGCTTTATCAAGCCGTCTATGACAGCGGCATGACTGTGCTGGTAATCGTTAGCATCCGAGGCGATCAAGATGTTAATGAAGTCAAATTACTGAATGAGCTGACAAAGCAAGCAGAGAAATACGGCTCTAAAACCGTTCTTGCCCTTAGTGTACCCGATGCAGACGCGCAAAAGAAATGGGCAGCTCAATCCCTACCTTTAGGGTATATCGCGCCTAATGTGGAAGATAGCTACATTAAATCTGATAAAAGTGTAGCGCCCAAATTTTTACGCTTAGTCGATCAAACAGCGGTTGATTTAAAAAACTTCGTCACCGGCTCTAATGAATCAGGCTATCACGTCGTTGGTGCAAATTGGGGCGAACAATTTCAACTGCCAGAAAAAGTTGTTGATGTCCGCAAAGCCAAAGCCGGTGATCGTGCTAGCCACAACCCCAGCCAAACTCTGCAAAGTGCCAGAGGAATTGAAGTGGGTCACATCTTCCAACTCGGCATCAAATATTCTAAAGCAATGGGAGCGACCTACACGAATGAACAAGGGGAAGAAGTGCCTCTCGTCATGGGTTGCTACGGGGTTGGCGTCTCTCGGTTAGCTCAATCAGCCGTTGAGCAATCTTATGACAAAGATGGGATTATTTGGCCGGTAGCCATTGCACCTTATCATGCGATCATTACCGTCCCAAATGTGGGAGACGCAAACCAAGTAGAAGTTGCAGAAAAACTCTACAACGAGTTAAATCAAGCCGGCATCGAAACACTTTTAGATGACCGAGATGAGCGTGCCGGTGTCAAATTTAAAGACGCGGACTTAATTGGAATTCCCTACCGGCTCGTTACAGGACGCTCTCTCAAAGAAGGGAAACTAGAAGTTGTAGAACGCGCGACTCACAAATCTCAAGAAATTCCTGTTGGTGAAGTTGTGGAAACTTTAAAACAGTGGATTGAGGCAGCCAAACAATCGTAAATGTTAAACGCAGAGGAAAAGCAGGTCATAGCTGACTTCGTGTAACCTTTGCGTTTAAAAATTTATCCCTAATAACTGAAATGGAATTTTTTGCCATCTTCCTGTCACTTTTGCTTTCTGTTATTTCCCCAGCCGGCCTCATTCTTGACAACACTGCCGAAAAGGCAATCCGCTCTCAATTTGAAAAAGTTGAGCAACTGCAAGTGCGCGTTGATAATGCTCCGAGCTATCAAATTGTGGAGGGGAAAATAGGACGGGTACGAGTTGCCGGTAGAGGTTTGTGGCTGACTGAAGATTTCCGAATAGCCGATTTAGAAGTAGAAACCGATCCAATTAATGTTGATATCGGGCGCTTGCGAAAGGGTGGGACGCGCGATTTCTCAGCGCTGCGGGAGCCGGCACAGGGTGGGGTGCGTTTGGTTTTAACCGAGGAAGATATCAATAAAGCCTTGCAAGGGCCAGATGTCACAAGCCGGCTGCGAAATCTGGGGATTCGTGTGTTGGGGAGTCAAGAAGCTGAGCAATTGCAACGCTATGACATTGTCAACCCACGGGTAGAATTTTTAGACAACAACCGGCTGCGTTTTCAAGTGGAAATTCAGGAAAGGGGCTATTCAGAACAACTGGCGATTACCGTTGAATCAGGACTAAGCATTATTTCAGGCCGGCAGTTACAATTAATTGACTTGGCCGTGCTGGTAAATGGGGAACCCGCACCGGCTCGCTTAGTTAAAGGTTTATCTCAGGGAATCAGCCGGCAACTGGATCTCCAAACTTTAGAGAGATCCGGAATTCTCGCGCGGCTTTTACAATTAAAAATAACCTCGGAACAATTAGAGATGGCGGCATTTGTGCAAGTCAAACCGCGATGAATTGTCTTCTAGAGGAGCGCGAAAAGCAGTTACAGCAGTCTGGGACTTCTGGCCGTTTCTGGAAAACTGCCGCTTTTCATGTAGTTGTCAGTAAGGTCTCCTCACACCAAAAGCAGTTAGCAAGTCAATGTTCCGATACCCGGATGCCCAGATTTTGGATTGAATCTAAAATCTAAAATCTAAAATCGCGCTTTACGGCTGAATGCTTATTCTCACCCTGAATTCTGTTAAATCCTCAAGGAGTCCCTTCTGTTATGAACGAGCAACAACAAGGTCGTCGCCTCCCAACCGGCGTCTTGGCAGGCTTAGCGGCGCTGGTTTTAGTGGCTGGTGGTAGCACCGCTTGGTTAGTCCGGAATTCGCAGACAACATCTGAGGTTCCAATTGTCACTCCCACGGTAATTCCCACAACGATACCTACTGTCGAGCCGACAGAAACGCCAACCTTGCCAGTGCAGCCAACGCCGGCAACGCCGGCAACACAGCCAACGCAGCCAGCCGCACAGCCAACGGCGCAAATTTTTTGGCTTAGAGACACCGGCACCAGTACAGAGTTAGTGCCGGTGCCGATTGCCCAAAATAAGGCCGACAAAGCTGATGCTAATTTGCAGGTGGCTTTTAATAATTTGTTAGCAGGACCCACAGACACCGCAAACAGCAGTGCCATCCCTCAGGGAACAAAAATGCGGAGTTTAGCGGTTAAGAACGGTGGAGTCTACCTGGATCTATCGCGGGATTTTAAAACCGGCGGCGGTAGTTCCTCGATGATCGCTCGCTTGGCTCAGGTGCTCTACACGGCGACCAGTTTAGAACCTAACGCTAAAGTCTGGATTTCTGTGGAAGGCGAACCTTTAGAACTTTTAGGGGGTGAAGGTTTAGAGGTTCCGCAGCCACTCACGCGCGACATTTTCCGAAAGGATTATTCGCTTTAATCAGGGCCGGCGTCTTTTGCAATACAGTCTCCGCTGGATGCCGGTGAAGGTAAATTCTCTGAAGCGAGATTCTTCACCGCATTCAGTTTGGTCTTAGGTGGCTTACGCTCATTCTTTGCTGATCAGGCTAAAGGCGCGGAAGTGGCGGGCTTGCTGCTCAATCCGCGTCGCCAAGCGATCACACACTAAGTTACACAGCTCAAAAATCAGCTGGTCTTCCACTCGGTAGTAAGCTGAGGTGCCTTCTGTTCGCCGGCAGAGTATTCCGGCTTGCAGCATCACTTTGAGATGCTTCGAGACGTTGGCTTGACTGGTTTCGGTGGCTTCGACTAACTCTTGCACACACTTTTCGCCGTCGCGGAGTAAGTTCAAAATTTTGAGCCGCATTGGCTCACTCAAAATGCTGAAGTATTCGGCAACTTGTTGGACGACTTCTTGTGGGACAGGCTGCGCTGATTTCATCGGATCAACCTGAAAGGACTGATCCCCAGATTTTACCAGTTAACCTGTCTATGCCAATACAGTAATTAACCTAGAATTTTTAAGGCTGATTTTTACTGGCTTTAAAGTTTTGCAACAATGCCTTGCTCAAGCCTTTTAAGTCTTGAATTGCGAGGCCGGCCCAGATGCTTGTGGGGAAGGGTATTTGATTCACAATTACCTATCATAATTTCGTTGAAAAGTCAACGAATATTTTGGTGAATTGTGTCCCGCACCCGTTCCCCTGGTTCTGGCTGCCGCTACTCTGGGTTAATCCGCAGCAAAACTTGGCCATATTCCACCGGCTCCCCATTCTGGCCGGCAATCTCCATTACTTGTCCAGACACCTCAGCTTCAATTTCGTTCATCAGCTTCATTGCCTCAATAATGCAGACCGTCTGGCCAACTTTAATCCGATCACCCACCTCGACAAAAGGCGCTTCAGTCGGGGCCGGTGATCGGTAAAACGTCCCTACCATCGGGGAAATGACATCAATCCACTTTTTATCATTGGGAGGGGGAGCAATGGGAGCCGGCACAGGAGGATTCGCCCCGGCATTTCCTTGGCTGGTTCCACTTGGCCCAGATTCTGATCCAGTACCGGGAGCCACAGAAGTCAATGCTGGTGGGGCTGGGGATGCTGGGGTTCCCCAAGGGGCACCTCCCCCAGCTGGCGGCTCGAATGTTGGCGTGCCGCGCTCAACCAGATGGATGCCCTTGCGTACCGTCAGCTCAAAATCGCCACTTTTTAACGTCAGCTCTGAGATGTCAGTCTGATCGAAAACCGCTAGCAGCTCGCGGAGTTGATTTAAATCTAATTGCACAGTGGTTTGACCCCGTCAAAACTTATGAATTTTGACTTTTGAATTATCAGTGAATAAATCAAAACTCAAAACTTTTTACTCTCGGCCTAAGTAGGTATCCTCACGGGTATCAATCCGAATCCGCTCTCCCACAGAAATAAATAAGGGAACCATTACTTGAGCGCCGGTTTCCACAATGGCAGGTTTAGTGCCGCCTGTTGCGGTATCTCCTTTGACACCCGGATCGGTATCAGTTATTTCCAGCACGACGGAATTCGGCAGTTCCACGTCTAGAACTTGTTCGCCCCACCGGACGACGTTGACTTCCATTCCTTCCTTGAGATACTTGACGCGGTTGCCAATTTGAGCAGAACTCAAATGCGCTTCTTCGTAAGTGGCCATATCCATAAAGACAAACTCGTCGCCGTCTTTATAGGTATGCTGCATAGTGCTTTTTTCTAGGTTGGCCTGGGGAACTGTTTCGCCGGCTCGGAATGTCCGCTCTATAACGTTCCCGTTCTTGACATTTCTAAGTTTTGTACGAACAAAAGCTGAACCTTTTCCTGGCTTAACGTGCAGGAATTCCACCACCCGCCAAACGTTATCATCTAATACAATCGTGACACCGGGGCGAAAGTCGTTACTGGAGATCATGAATCTTTCTCGGGCAGAACAATCGGCATTTTATTTTACCGCGAGCGTGACCCCTTGCTGACCTGCGGCTGGGACGAGTCAGACAAAAGTCAGTTGGGGATTAACGCGCCCCGCCGGCAGCGCTGTGGCAATATGGTTAAGGCAAGAACATTTTTGCCGCCTAACTCTGCAAACCGCTCGAAGAAGCTTTTCTTCAGACTAATGCATCACTTGAGCAAAGTAATGATGGATGGATTCAAACGCTGGCTAAAAACCGGCACGATCGCGCTGCTGCTCACTCTATCTCTAGGACTGAGCGCTGCTGCTAACCGTGACTATGGCTTGCCGGCTGGAAATGCAATTACCGATGGCAGAGCACTGTTGCGATATGCTTTGCCGATTGAAAATGAGCCGGTGCGAAAACTTCAGACCTCTTTGGAAGATATCTCGACCCAACTGCGGGCAAAACGGCGCTGGGGTGGAGTTACGAGCGACATTAGCACAGCAGAAAGAATTGTGAATCGTCAATCAGATCTGCTTGCCAGTGTTGCAGAAGCGAAACAACCGGAAGCGGAAGCTTTAATCGCTCAGCTTAAAGAAGGTTTGGCCACTATGAGAGCGGCCACCGAAGCCAAAGATAAGGAACAAATTTGGATCAAGCGCACTGAAATGCTCAATCTGGTTGGCCAGCTTGAAGCGTTAATGGTGGGAGAATATCCCTTTGAGGTGCCAGAACAGTACAGCTACTTGCCCCAACTTAAGGGACGTGCCACGGTGGAAGTGGTGACGGACAAAGGCAAGATTACGCTCGTTGCAGACGGCTACAATGCACCCGTTACCGCCGGCAATTTTGTCGATCTCGTTCAGCGCGGTTTTTACGACGGGTTGGAATTTATTCGTTCGGAAGAATCCTATGTGCTGCAAGCCGGTGATCCACCCGGCCCGGAAGTGGGTTTTATTGACCCGACTTCTAAAAAATACCGCAATGTTCCCCTAGAAATTCTTGTCAGAGGCGATCAAGAACCAACCTACGGCATTACTTTGGAACAAGCCGGTCGCTATCGTGATCAGCCGGTGCTTCCCTTCTCTGCCTATGGTGCGGTGGCAATGGCGCGTCCTGAAACCGAAGTGGATGGTGGATCTTCTCAGTTTTTCTTTTTCTTATTTGAACCTGAACTGACGCCTGCCGGTCTTAATTTGCTAGATGGTCGTTATGCTGTCTTTGGCTATGTTATTGAGGGTAAGGAAGTTCTGGAAAAATTGAGCGCGGGAGACAAAATCCTATCTGCCAAGGTTATCCAAGGCGGAGAAAATTTAGTTCAACCGCAAGCTTAATAGGGGCTAAGCATTCGGGTAATCAATCTTGAGTTTAATCCGTAATTGATTGCTCCGAATGCTTCATCTATATCTGCTTGGGATTGGCCGGCTCTATTCTATTGTTCTTTTTATTGCACTGCCGGTCATTCTATTAGGCATCGTAAATTAATAGTTTTTTCTCGTAATTAGATTTATTGAAAAGATTTTTTAACCAGAGATAAACATAGATAAATACAGATGGGTTATGAGTTGGGATGAGGGATTAATTGCGTGTGGTAAATTTTTGCAAAAGATTTATTAATAGGATGTTAGTTTATGATAATTATTGAGTTTGCGTTTATTATCAGTGTGGGTGTGTTGATAGGTATTGGGATTTTCAATTCTGTTAAGATTAGTCAGCAGCAGCAGCGGTTAGAGAATGCTTTTTACCATTTGCTAGAAGCTCAAAATGGGGAAGTATCTCTGATTCAGTTGGCTGCCGGTGCTAGAGTTGAGGCTGAACTAAGTCGGCAATATTTAGAACGCCAAGCTAAGGTGTTTTCCGCGAGTTTAGAAGTTGATGATGATGGAAATACTTATTACCGATTTCCTAAACTTCGCCTTCCTGGAAATAATTAGTACCTTCGATTTTGAAGCGCTTTTTTAGGAATTTTGATCAGTGCCGGTGGAAAATCTGGTTTCTCCCACTTGGGCTAAAATTATATGGGAAATAAACTTACCTTAGCTGTATATAAATTTGTAAATAGTCCTTCCCCTCAAATTAAAAATAACGTACATTTTATCAAGAAAATACAAACTAATGTTTTTTATAAGCTAATTCTAAGATAAAATTGGTACACTTCCTAAACAAATATTAGTTCCTTCAATTTTAGCAACCATTTCAAGCAATCTATCACTATTTTCCATTAATTCATCCCAACCGGCATCGTCAACTTGTTCCATCTGTTCTATCCCAAGCCGGTGTTGATCAAATACCCAATATTTAATGCTGGGGATGAGGTAACGAAATAAAGCCATCCATTGTGCAGAGTTAATCGCTAGAGGATTCCCTTGCATTAGTGCAATCTTGCCGGTATTTCCCAAGGCAGCAATTCCATGAGCAGCTAACAGCATTGATCTATATTTTGGGTGAGAAGCTAAAGTAAATTTAGTCTCCCCGTATTCAGAATAGTGCCTTAGCATAATGTAGGCTCTCAGAACTATCTCAATCACTGCCGGCGTGATTCCAGATACTAAGAAATGCCGAAAATCATAGCCATTTAAATACATCCATCGAGCCACTTCACCAGCCGTTCGATTTTTTTCTCCAAAGCTGCCGGCATTAATTCCTTGAATGAGCGTCATAAAAGGAGCCGGCAATCCCATCGGAGTCGCTACATCAGAAATCAAATGCCCAATTTGCCGCAAAATTGCTTCAATTAATCCGACAGTTTGGCTTGCCGGCACACCTTTAATCTCGAAATTGTGAAGGCTACTGAGTTTATCATAAGAAAAGCCGGTGATCGTTCCCCGCATGATGTCAAGTACACCAAACACAAATCCCAAAACAGGATCGTGTCCTAATGATTGAAATCGGTGCGATTTGGGATACATTCCCCCGATAAGTTTTTGATTATCGTAGGGAACTTTGCAGGTTTTCTCAAGGGATCTTGCCCATTGAGCAAACCAGTCATCCGATTTTTTGATATCATATTGCTTAACCCATGCAGTGATCGGACTTCCGACTTGTCCGCTGTATTCTTCGGTGTTTATTGTTGCCGGAATTTTGACTAATAAAAAGTCTGTGAGTGATGCTAAAATACCACTCGCACCCACAAAAATATAATCCCACTTATCCCAAGCGTACTGAGCTTGATAAGATTCATCCCGCAGTTTTTTAAAGTCTTGTTCTGTTAGCAGTGCTTCGTAAGGTGCTAAAGAAATATTTTGAAAACCGGCTTCCTTATTGCATTCATACTGAAGCGAGGAAATTTGGCATTGTCTGACAAAACTATCCCAATCTTTGAAGCCAATTTTGATTAAATCTTGGGAAATAGCAGCACGCCGGTGATCATATAATCGCAGAATTTCATCAGGGTTAAAATCGCTCAAATCATCTTCATCAAGCAAATCAACCGATGCTTCTAATTCTGCCATGAGCTTCTCAAGCTCTTGGATTTGTTGAGCTTGATTTGAAACATCTGCGAGTTTTACTTCTACATCTGACACTGCAGCTTTAAGCTGTTGCAGGATGCGATTTTGTGTGTGCAACACAGCATTTAATTCAGCAGCAAACCGCTCTGAAACCATCTTAAACTCCTGCCTGTTTGCGCTTGGCAAGTAACTGCTGTAAATAACGCATCTTTTCAGTTAAAATGCGAATGGCTTCCCGGTTAGTCTCGGCATCAGCAGCGGCTTTTTGTAACTCTTCAATTTTTTCTATCACTCCATTCAATGTTTCTTGAAGGTTTCTAATCACCAGTTGAGCTTTGCGTTCTTTTTCGGCTTGGAATTGTGCTTTTTTCTGCTTGTCGCCTGTATCGAGCAAATGCGATACGCCCATGAATATACCTGTACCCAAAAGAACCGCAACACCAATGCCGGGAACCATTCCCCCCACACCGACAAATGCACCTAATGCTGCTAATCCAGAGGTAATTCCTGCTGCACTTAATCCAATAACTGATCCGCAAAGATAAACGGCAGCAATGGGAATACCGACAGCAGACAAGCCGGCTGCCGCAGTTTTTATCGCATCCGCAGCTTGGTTATCATCTAAACCACGAGCGCGGATTTTTTTCATTTCTTGGATAAACTTTTCAATTGCTTTTACTTGTTCATTTGTAATCCGTAACTCTTGCTGTGCGAGTTGGATTGCTTTTTCCTCATTAGGATCAAGTTCATCATTAGCCCAAGCAGTGTCGATGAGGTTAACCATTAAGCTTAAATGAAGGTTTTCCTCGGCAGTTGATAGGGCTTTTAAGCAGTCATATAATACAGGCGGCTCAATAATATAGGATTGCACTTTGCGTTTTGCCGGCTCAGACATTCCCTCTAAATCCATAATTCCAAAGATGAGTTCCATCTCCTCTTTGTCGAGACAACCGTCAGCAGCGGCAATTGCAAAAAGCGCACCATAAAAAGCGACGCGCTCACTTTCTGGTAATTTGGAAAAGTCTAAAACTTGATTAGTTGGCTTACTGCCTCCATTTGCTATTTCTGCTACGGCTTGAGTTGTCTCTGATGCCGCAGTGCTAATCGCTTCTTTTGCCTTAGCTGCTGTTTGCGTTGCCGCTACAGTTGCCCCTGATGCCGCTCTGCCAATAGCTTCACCGGCTTTGGCTCTAGTTTGCGTTGCTGCTACAGTTGCCCCTGATGCCGCTCTGCCAATAGCTTCACCGGCTTTGGCTGCTTTGTCTGTTGCGGCTTGAGATGCCCCTGATGCCGCAGTGCTAATCGCTTCTTTTGCTTTGGCTGCAGTTTGCGTTGCCGCTACAGTTGCCCCTGATGCGCTGCTGCTAATGGCTTCACCTGCTTTGGCTGCTGTCTCTGTTGCTGCTTGCGTTGCTTGTGCGGCAGCGTTACTAATGGTTTCTCCCAACCCTGTCGCTGTTTTTGTGATTGATTTCCAAAAGTTTTGCTGTGTCATAAGAGGTAGAGGTAAAAAGTTTAAAATGTAACTAAATAAGTTAACTCAGAGATTCAAATGAGTGATTTTTTCATCAATGGGTATTTTGTGAAAGATTCTAGATTTCAGTAAACTAAGGCGAATTTCATTGATAGCCTCTTTCATCAAAAAAACTAGAATCTTTAAATATAAAATGTGCTATCATCTACAGGTTTTTTATTGAGCATCACTATTAATATTAATACCAAACTTATTGAGAATAGTTTCTATAACTTGCGTTTCTTCGGGGGTTACTACTCCATCTAATTGAGCTATTTTTTGACATTGAGCGAGCAGTGGCACGGCAAAATCACTATTGATTTGAGCAAGCAAGGTTTCTAAAGAGGGGGGAGATGTGATATTAGCCGTAATTGCTTCTAATGATGCAGGGCTGAGATTCAAAATTTGCAGTTCTGGCAACAGTTGTTCCCCTGTTTTATCAGGATTGCCGGCTAAAAAAACATGAATCAAAATTTGATCCATGATCACTTCTTGTGATATCGCACCTTCTAAATATTTCTCACTTTCAACCAGAGAATCTATTACAGTACCTTCCAAAATCAATGAATTTCGCTGCTTGGCTTCATAAAAACGACAAGCCCCATATCCAAGTGAGTAGATCATTGCTGCATTCGTGCTTGCACCAATCATTGCCCCAGCCACCGGCACATTTCCCAGCCAACCCAAACCGGCTTCAAGCGCTAAACTTCCACTCACAGATAAAGTAAAGATTGTGAGAACTTCCCCTTTGCGAGCACTCGATTGTAAATCCTGCCCATAAGCAGCAGCGATCTGATAAATCAATTCTGCTGAAAGAGCAGTCATCGCCGCCAAATCAACGCCTGCCATCGCCAGTGCTGCTCCCGGCACCAAGTTGCTAGCCAAACCTGAGCCGGCTGCAAGCACTGTTTTATCTACCATCAAACGATGAGCAATTTTTCTTGGTTCTTCGTTAGGATACTGCTGCTGTAGCCCTCTAACTTCAGCTTCGGCTTTAGGAACATCCACTTTATCTATGAAGCGAATTAGCCAATCAGTTGTTACGTTTTTAGCATTTTGAATAGTTTTTCCAGTAGCATCCATAATAGGTGCCGCTGCATTTGTCGCTTTTTTAGCAACAGTTTGACCGGCTTTGGATGCAGTGTAAGCGATTGCACCGCCAACTTCCGTTGCTTTCCCTACAACTGCTTTGCCGGCTACAGATGCAGCGCCGGCAACGACTCCGCTTACTCCTAAAGATTTCCCAACGACGGCTTGACTTGCCTCTGATACCGCGCTGCCAATGGCTTCGCCGGCTTTGGCTGCTGTGCCTGATGCCGCCGCAGTTGCTCCTGATGCCGCACTGCTGAAAAATCCTTTTGCCTTGAGTGCGGTTTCCGTTGCCGCTACGGTTGCCCCTGACGCGCCACTGCTGATAGCTACGCCGGCTTTAGCTGCGGTTTTCGCTACAGCTATCGATGCTCCTGATGCCGCACTGCCAATGGCTTCGCCGGCTTTAGCAGCTGTGCCTGATGCCGCACTGCTAATGGCTTCGCCGGCTTTGGCTGCTGTGCCTGATGCCGCACTGCTAATAGCTTCGCCGGCTTTGGCTGCCGTATCCGTTGCCGCTTGTGTTGCGTGTGCGGCAGCGTTACTAATTGTTTCTCCAAACCCTGTCGCTGTTTTTGTCAGTGATTGCCAGAAATTTGGTTGTGTCATAAAAAAAGCGTATAACCTGGGATTTGCTTTCAGGGTAACGCTTCGGAGGTTGGCAAATAATCCGTATTTCCCGCAATTTTTTAGCCAATTAGACGCTTACCCTACCGCTATGCTTGCGCTTCTGTTCAAATAACGTAACAAAGTCCCATTCAAGTAAAAACCGGCACCCTTCCCTCTCCAAAAGATGCCGGTATACAAATCGCTTGAAATATTGCAGCAATTAAAAATTCACTCCTCCGGTTCAATTCCTGCTGCTCTTAACTGCGCGGCTAATCGTTCCGCTCGTTGTTGCGCCAACTCTTTCTCCTCTCGTTCCTGCTCTCTTTGCTGATACAACTCCAGATAATCAACAAACTTTTCCCCATTCGGTGCGTAAAGTTCCAACCCCTCATCATTCAACTCAAACCGCACCCCCAAACGAGGAGAAACCCAGCCGATCATCGGATCAATGACATCTAATAATCCGTCCGTGCGCCGCCATCCCCTCAAATCTTTATCTGCTGGATCATACAAATAATATTCTTCCACTCCATAGCGGTTATAAAACACTAACTTTTTATCCATCTTTGTCTGGCTATCGCTTTCTGAGCGCACTTCAAAGATGACTTGGGGTGTAATATTCTCTTCTTGCCACTGTCTGTAAGATTTGCGATCACTTTTGCCTCTGCCAAACACCACCATTACATCAGGGGCTTGACAGATGTTGGCGTTTCCCTCTACCGGATACCAAAATAAATCGCCGGCTACAAATACATTTGGGTCATCTTTAAAGATTGCGTCACAGCCGCCCTTTATTTGAGTAATCCATCGGTACTGAATTGTACCATCTGCCATTGGTTTACCGTTACTGGATGGATAAATGATTTGTTCCGTTGTAAGTTGCATAGTGAGAGCCTCTAACTGAGCTTATTTTATCTTTTTTAATCTGGATTTTGCTTATTTAAATATTTTATTTAATTACCTAATTTTAATATAACTGATTCAAGAGTTTTTTATTTTTAATTTAAATAAAAGTTGTCTTGAAATTAATTGAATATATCCTTAATACAGTAAAATTACATTCAAGAATATTAAACCGGCATTGTTGTAAAAACTCGTGACCGATAATCCTCCGTCCTTACAAGTTCAAGATATTGGAGAGCAGGGACTCTTAAAACGATTACACAAATTCTGTCCTCCAGATATGGTGGGGGATGATGCGGCGGTAATGAATTTGTTACCGGCACAACAGTTAGTAATCACAACTGATATGTTGGTGGATGGCGTTCATTTTAGCGAACGTACAACATCCCCAGAAGATGCCGGCTGGCGTGCTGCTGCGGCTAATTTATCGGATCTCGCAGCAATGGGAGCACAACCGGCAGGAATTACGGTAGGTTTAGGCATCACCGGCACTACCCCTGTCAGTTGGGTTGAAAGACTCTATCAAGGAATGCAAAGCTGCCTGCAACAGCACAACACCCCCATCGTCGGCGGCGATATTGTCCGTTCCCCAATAATTACCCTCTCGATCACCGCCTTTGGTCAAGCTTACCCGAATCGGATCATCCGTCGTTGTGCAGCTCAACCTGGAGATGCCATTATCGTCACCGGCTTTCACGGAGCCTCCCGTGCCGGTTTAGAATTATTACTGCATCCAGAATTTGGTCAAAATCTTCAGCCGGCTGAGCGAGACAGCCTCACACTCGCTCACCAACGCCCCAAACCCAGATTAGATGTATTGCCGCTACTTTGGGAAATTTTCGCTCTGGAATCTCCAATCCCTGTAGCCGGTATGGATAGCAGCGATGGATTAGCAGACGCTATCGTGCAAATTTGTCAAGCCAGTGCAGTTGGCGCGAAAATTGAACGCAACAGCATTCCCATCCCGCCGGCACTCAATCAACTCGTGCCGGCAGATCGCGCTTTAGAATGGGCTTTATATGGCGGAGAAGACTTTGAACTCGTACTTTGCCTGCCGGCAGCCGTTGCTCAGAAATTGCTAAATCAATTGGGTGCCGGTGCAGCTATTGTCGGAACAATTGCTTCCCAAGCTGGTGTTTGGCTAACAGACAATGCCGGTATTTATCCCGATCAGCAACTGACTCTTAACCAAGGATTTAAACATTTCTAATTTTAAATTTTTACGAACCCAGATAAACGAAAACGCAGATATTTAACCACATTTAAAAATATCTGCGTTTATCTGCAAACGTAGGTGGAACTTGAATGACGAGCGTAGCACATTCAAGTTTCACCTACGGAATCAACGGTTTAAAAATTTAAATCCCACATCCAACGTCCTAAGCAACCCACTTCTGAGCCACCAATTCAGCCAGATCGACAACCCGTTGGCTGTAGCCCCACTCGTTGTCATACCAGGCAAGAACCTTCACCATGTCGCCATCCATGACCATTGTCAGGCTAGCATCCACGATGGAAGAAGCATCATTCCCCTTATAGTCACAAGAAACCAGGGGGAGATCGCTGTATTCCAAAATGCCTTTGAGTTGACCTTGTGCCGCGTGTTGCAGCGCTTCATTGACTTCTTCAGTGAAGGTTCTTTTCTCAACCTGAGCCACAAAATCCACAACCGACACGTTAGGTGTTGGCACTCGCATAGCAATGCCATTGAGCTTGCCCTTCATGGCTGGAATCACCAAAGCAACCGCTTTCGCAGCGCCGGTGGTGGTAGGCACAATGTTCATTGCCGCAGCCCGTGCGCGTCGCACATCCCGGTGGCTAGCATCTAGCAGCCGCTGATCCCCGGTATAGCTGTGGGTGGTGGTCATCGTACCTTTGATAATATTGAAGTTCTCGTGCAACACCTTGACCACGGGTGCCAAGCAGTTGGTTGTACAACTGGCATTGCTCAGGACGTTGAACTTGTCGTGTTCGTATTCGTTGTCATTGACACCCATCACATAGGTGCCGATGTCTGAGCCTTTCCCAGGTGCTGTGATCAGTACCTTCTTAGCTCCAGCTTCTATGTGCTTTGAAGCACCGGCATTGTCAACAAACACACCTGTTGCTTCAATGATCAAGTCAATTCCCCATTCAGCCCAGGGCAAGTTTAAAGGGTTGCGATCTGATACACATTTAACTGTATGACCGTTGACGGTAATGGAGTTGTCATCGGCACTAATATCGGCGTCCAACTTGCCCAACATCGTGTCGTATTTCAGCAAGTGAGCGTTGGTTTTTGGGTCAGAAGTGTCGTTGATAGCAACGACCTCAAGTTGGCTGTTGGTTCTGCCAATCCAGCAGCGCATGAAGTTACGTCCGATGCGTCCAAACCCGTTGATCGCGACTCTAATCACTGCGTCTTGCCCCTTTGTTTTCTTAATAGATACCTAGTTCGCCCCAGCCTATATTTTGGGACTTGGTGTTGAAGATACCACAAAAGAGTACCGTCTATGCTCTCCATCTTCTTAAACAACAAGTGGCCGGTTTTAACTGGGCTAGGGCGCACAGCTAATGGCTATTTTTGCTCACCGGCACCCCCAGCCGGCCCAACCGAGTTGAATGCATTTTTAACTGCGATGATTTTCAATTATAAAAAAATTACTCAAGCGTAATCAATAGATAAAACGAATTTACCTCAGTAATGCTTTGCATATAATCCGAATGAATCATTACTGATTAGTTGCCGATTGATAAAGGTTCTCAGTTTCAATGTAAATCCTAACGGCTTCCGGCACTAAGTAACGGATTGAGCGCCCTTCGCGGCAAAACTGGCGAATTAAACTTGACGAAACTGCCACCAAAGGCGATTGCAGAACTTGCCAGCGCACCGGCATCGACGTATGAGCCAGATGGTGGGCCACTTGTTGGCAAAGTATCTGAGTCTCCAAGTAAATTTCATCGCTCCAGCAGGTCTTACCGACCTCTTCAGCAGCACTTCCTCGCAGCAGTCGGGGGGCCACCAACCACTCAACAGACGTAGCTAGAATGTCGCGGCAGTGCCATTTGGGCAGTGTCTGGAATGCGTCTGCTCCAACAATCCAGTACCACTGAATCGCTGGATAGAGTTCCTGAAGCTCCATAAAAGTTTGGATGGCATAGGAAGAGCCGGTGCGATTAATTTCTACCGGCGAGACAACAAACGCCGGATTCTCTACGATTGCCTGCCGCACCATTTCCAAGCGACGCTCAAACTCAACCAATGATCGGGAAGATTTATGGGGAGGGTAGCGAGTGGGAACCCAAATCACCCGATCAAGCTCCACCTGCGTCGAAGCAGTCTGGGCAATTAGCAGATGCCCTAAATGAACCGGATCGAAGGTGCCCCCAAAAACAGCGACTTTCTGCGTACCTAAACCTTCACAACCACCCTTCATCCCTGCAGTCTCGAACGCTGGATTTTGCCAAAGAGCTTAATAAATATAGCCATTTGTCCTCCCTGTGCCAAAATAACCTCAAGATTGCCGGCTCGTCCGGATACCTATCAAATAGTCAGATTTATAACTCTAGTAGCGCTGATATCTAACAGGTGTTTCTCAGAAGCCATCAATACGGCTTTTGAAGAAATCCGAGTTCCTGATTGCTGATGCCAACAGCATTAGTGTTTTTTCAGGAAATCCTAGGACAACAGATGTAAGTTAAACAGTCAAGATAAATACACTTGCTATAGAGAAATGAGCATCTAAGAGTTAGATCACCTGTGCCGTCATTGCTTTAAAGTGAGAAACTAAACTTTCAGACTTGTCTAAATCTATCCTGGGTTGTATCGGGAAAAAGGAATTCCTGATATGATATCGCGTGTTATTGGCGTGGTGTGGTGTGTAAGGAGCTAAAAATGCTGAGTTCTGTAGATTTCAGCGGCAGGCCATTCCATTTCATCGGAATCGGCGGAATAGGAATGTCAGCCCTCGCTTATATTCTAGCTAAGCGTCAGCTGCCCGTATATGGCTCGGATCTTAAATCTAGCCATATTACTCAGCGGTTGCAGGAAACTGGCGCTCATATTTTTTGGCGTCAAGACGCAAGTAATTTAGAATTTTTTAAGCCGGCAAGCGATCAAACTGGAGCAACGTTTGCACCTGCCGGTGTGAGCGAGAGTTCTAAGCAGGGCGCGGCAGCAGCAACCACAACGCTGGAAAGCACATCCAAGGTTGCTAAGTCGCCGGCAAACTTACCCCAAGTGATCTGCTCAACAGCAATTCACTCAGGCAACGCCGAATATCAAGCGGCGATTGACTTGGGGTGTCCGATTTTCCACCGCTCAGATTTACTGGCCGCCCTGATCAAAGATTACCAAAGCATTGCTGTAGCCGGCACCCACGGTAAAACAACAACGAGTAGCTTGATCGGGTATGTGCTGATGCAGGCCGGTTTAGATCCAACCATCGTGGTGGGGGGAGAAGTCAAAGCCTGGGAAGGCAACGCCCGACTGGGAGAAGGGCCGTATTTAGTTGCAGAAGCAGACGAATCAGACGGTTCTCTCGTCAAGCTTTCAGCCCAAATCGGCGTTGTCACCAATATCGAACTCGATCACCCAGACCACTACGCCAACCTTGATGAAGTAATCGCCACGTTCAAAATTTTTGAAGGGCGCTGCGAAACCTTGGTGGGCTGTATTGACTGCCCCACGGTCAGAGATAGCCTCAAACCAAAAATTAGCTATAGCTTAGATCCAGAAACTGGAGCCGACTATACTGCCGATTGTATTGCGACCCGCGCAGATGGCACCACGGCCAGAGTGTGGGAACGCGGAGAAATCTTGGGACAGCTGAACTTGAAATTGCTAGGCCGGCATAACCTCAGCAACGCCCTGGCAGCAGTCGCAGTCGGTCGGTTGTTAGGCTTAGACTTTGCCGCAATTGCCGACGCGGTCGCCACGTTTGAAGGCGCACGGCGTCGTTTTGAAGTTCGAGGTGAACACAACGACATTTTATTTGTCGATGACTATGCCCACCACCCCAGCGAACTCCGGGTCACCCTGGCAGCAGCGAGTCTACGAGCAAAGGATCGCGAGGCCAGTTCCACCAAAAACCATAATGGCAAATCGAACGGACGGGTTGTGGCGATCTTTCAACCCCACCGCTACAGCCGCACCCTCACCTTCCTACAAGAATTCGCCCAGTCTTTTAGCGATGCCGATATCGTTGTTCTTACGAATATCTATAGCGCCGGTGAACCGGACTTAGGGCAAGTCAGTGGTCAGCAAGTTGCCGATTTAGTTGCCACTTACCATCATCAGGTGCACTATCAACCATCATTACAGTCAGTTTGTACGTTTCTAACAGAAACGCTCCTTCCTGGCGATGTGGCCTTATTTCTGGGAGCGGGTAACCTAAATCAGATCATTCCAGAGGTCATGACTTTTTATGAAAAGTCAGAGCAGGAACGGTCTCACGAAGGGCACCGTCGCGCCTGATCTGCTGAAACATCCGTTTCTTGCGCCCTGATACAAGCAAAAAAAGCGCTTGTTTACCCACTTTCAGAATGTAGGTCTATAGGAATTTAAGCACCTAAATTATCATGACTCTTTCCTATGATCCTCCGAGTGTTTTCAAAACTGCTAGTGTGACAGCCACTTCCGAGGCCAATTTTTTGAAACCAGATTCGCCAATTTCCCTGCCAGGAACGAATTGTCAAATTAAGTCTCAAGTTTCCTTGGCAACTCTAACCTCCTTTCGCGTAGGCGGCCCTGCTGAATGGTACATTGCGCCACGCCACTTGGAAGACTTGCAAGCAAGTTTCGAGTGGGCGGTTGCTGAAGGTGTGCCCATTACTTTGTTGGGTGCCGGTTCTAATTTATTGGTGAGCGATCACGGCCTAGACGGCTTAGTGATTTGCACTCGCCACTTGCGCCACTCCCACTTTGATGCAGAAACCGGCCAAGTGACCGCTGCCGCCGGCGAACCGCTTGTTCGCCTCGCTTGGCAAGCCGCAGAGCGCGGCTGGGAAGGGCTAGAGTGGGCGGTGGGAATTCCCGGCACCGTTGGAGGGGCTGTGGTGATGAATGCCGGTGCCCACGGTGGCTGTACTGCCGAGATTTTAGTGAATGCTCATGTCCTTTCACCGAGCGGCAAAGTAGACATTCTCACCCCCCCAGACCTGGACTACAACTATCGCACCTCCGGGCTTCAAGGCGGTGATCGCTTAGTTAGCCAAGCGACTTTTCAATTGCGGCCTGGAGCAGAGCCGGCAAAGGTGATGGCCGCAACGGCAGAACATCTCAAGCAGCGACAAACGACTCAACCCTACCATTTGCCTAGCTGTGGCAGTGTTTTTCGCAATCCCAATCCTCTCAAAGCCGCCTGGTTAATTGAGCAAGCCGGTCTCAAGGGCTATCAAATTGGGGGCGCTCAAGTCGCCCAGCGCCATGCTAATTTTATTCTCAACTGTGGCGGAGCCACCGCAAATGAGATATTCCAACTGATCCGTTATGTTCAGGAACAGGTGGAACAGCGTTGGTCTTTGTGTTTAGAACCAGAAGTTAAAATACTCGGAGAATTTCAACCGATTTAGTCAGCGGCAGGTAGGATATCTAGGTCATCTGAGTGAGTGGGGGCGACCCTACCCACTTTTAACTTTTCACTTTCTTTTGACGGGTCGCGCTCCTATCAGACGTTACAGTTGGTAACATGAGTATCTGGAGCAATCACCGGCTCTCTGGCTGGGGCTTCTTGTCAATTGAAGCAGCCAGTCCACGCCTTTGTGGATCTTTATCTGCCGGCGTAAAACTCGAACTGCGTCAGCATTAAATGCAGGAAAAAGCGAGAAGTCTGTGTCTGCCCGATCAAGCGCAAAGCGCTGAAACGGCAGTCTGTCAAATGCAACCCTAATCCATTCAGAGTTTAGAAATTATGTCAAAAGGACAGGGATTTGGCTTCGGTCTGGGGAAAATGAAAGAGCTGACCGAAGCTTTTAAAAAAGCCCAGCAGGTACAAGAAGGAGCGAAAAAGCTCCAAGAAGAACTCGATCAAATGGAAATCGAGGGACAAGCCGGCGGCGGTTTGGTCAAGGTTATTGTCAGTGGAAATCAAGAACCCCGTGGGGTGGTGATTTCACCGGATGCACTGGGTGAAGGCGCAGATGTTGTGTCTGAACTCGTCACCATCGCCATGCAAGATGCCTACAACAAATCCACGACAACCATGCGAGAGCGTATGGAAGAGTTGACAGGGGGACTTAATCTGCCCGGTCTGTAACGGCTCTCTTCGCGCTTGCTAAGGCATCGATCACGTTTCTAGTCTGGAAGTGGTTAAATAATCCGGCTAACATCGCTGGCGAGACTCACCCTGAGATACCTTCTCTTTCTCGCCAGCAGTTCTCATTTGCCCAACCGTCCTTGCATTGGCTGAGCGATGAGTCAAACCCGCACCCTAATCTTCAAACACACCTGCGCTCAGCCGGCAGAAATATTGAGCGCCTAGCGTTGCTTTTAACAGCATTAACAGCATTTCCCGTGCCTGTTGCCCCTAGCCTTTCACCGGGCTAATTTGGGGGTTTCGTCTGCGTTTGCAGCGCCTTATTAACGGTTTCCGATAGGTGGTTGGCAAGTTGTGTATTGGCAACATCGGACAAATGAACTGCATCCTGAAAAGCTGGATCGCGAAAGTCTGCATAAAAATTATAGAGATTCAGCGCCGTTACATTCTTGGGAAATTCTCGCTCTACATCCTTGACAACTGCCCCTAATTGTGGAAACCCTGGTTCAACTTTTTGAGCGTAGGATTTTCCTAGCTGCTCTAAAATCTCCCGCTCATCGGGAATGGGATTATTTTGCCCCCGGCCCGTAATTTCCGGCTGAACCGCCACAATTAACGGAACATTCGCCGCTGCCGTAAGACGAGCCATTTGCTGGAGATGATGCCCGTACCGGCTCACCCTGCGTTGCAGTTCATCAGCATCATCGGCTAACTGTTTGGCTGGGGGAAGTACAGAATTGTCGGCAACTAGACTCAATTGGTTGGCATAGTCTTTGAGCGGAGCTTCATGAGGCCGCAATATCCAGTATTGGACTCCTTTAAGGAGATAACTTTGAGAGATCCAATTTTGCCACCCCTGAGTCACAGCGGCTGAGAAATGAGTGGAAGCGTTTTGCAAGAAGGTTTGTGTCCCTGGAATATCAGCGCCTTGCTGAGTGCTGGGTAACATCAAGTCCTCGTAACCATTCAAAACCACGATCAGATCGGGTTTGTAAGCCAAAATCTC
This sequence comes from Microcoleus sp. FACHB-68, assembly GCF_014695715.1. Classification (NCBI taxonomy): domain Bacteria; kingdom Bacillati; phylum Cyanobacteriota; class Cyanophyceae; order Oscillatoriales; family Microcoleaceae; genus Microcoleus; species Microcoleus sp. FACHB-68. The sequence continues at coordinate 672,090 of NZ_JACJOT010000008.1, read as the reverse complement.
AAGGGCTAATTGAACGACTTCATTGCCTGAGGTATAACCCGGTACGGCAGCATTGATGACGCGATACTGACCCTGCCGTATTCGGACTGAAGAAGCCGGTGTTTCCCCTTGTTCGTTCTCCGAGGGAGTTTCCTCTGAGTTGGGCTGTTGCTTCCCCGCCTGTTGGTTCAGACGCTGTTCGAGTTGGCCGGCCAAGGTCGTTTGATTGTTTAAACTGAGGTAGCCAAAAGCCGCCGCTCCCCCTAAAACAAATACTCTAATTTCACCCGGAGGCTTCTGTAATGCCACCGGCTCATCAGCCCGAAAGCCTTGCTCATTAATACGCCAAAAATCGCTCTGTTGGTTTTTAGCAAGTTTGTACCCGAGCAGCTCATTTCCTTGAGCGATCAAAGACCCTCTATTCGAGAGTCCATCATAGGGGACTTGTGCTTGGTTGAGAAATTTGAGCCGGTATGCGGTGACTATTTTACGTTCGGCTTCATAGGCTGCCAATTCATCACTGAAGCCGGTAATTGCCGTCAAAATGCGGATCAGTATTTCCAAGACAATTAGCGCCACAGGGATCGACAAGAGGATCGCCAGTGGCTTAGGGAATGGACGGCGGGTTTGATAAATTCCGCGTTTGCTTTTAAACATCAAGCAATTTCCTATAAAAACCGATGGGGTCGCACACTAAGCCGCGCACCTGCAAAAGCGTCGCACTCTTGTGTATGGTCGGTCAAGACAAGGGTGTGAGTGCTTACAGTCTAGCTAGCACTTCTCAATCTGTAATTTTCCAACAACAGCAAAGACTTAACGAGCGGCCAAACGCGGCACCTTCCATTTTGTAGTAAGTTTCCAAACAATGGAAAACAAGGCCAATAACGCTCTAGCTCGAATCTAAGAAATAAGATGGTATAATTTTGTCGCTTAACTTAGCCTGAAGACCCCAGCCACTTCAGAGGTGAGCCAATCTTGCTTTTGGCTTTTTCGCAAACGCTCTGGGGCGTTAATCGATACGTTGGGAAAAGCAAGGCTGACCCTCTCATTTACAGAACCAGAGATATTTACGAATGCCCTACAAGCTTTTATTCGTCTGCCTTGGGAATATTTGCCGTTCACCGGCAGCCGAGAATATCATGAACCACCTGATCGCAGAAGCAAATTTGAGCGATCAGATTATTTGTGAGTCTGCCGGCACTGCTAGCTATCACGTTGGTAACCCACCGGATCGGCGCATGGTTGCGGCTGCCAGTCAGCGGAGGATGAAATTTTTAGGTGAAGCGCGTCAGTTTCAGAAACTAGACTTTGAAAAATTTGATTTAATTTTGGCAATGGATCAGGAGAATTACCGGGATATTATTTCCCTAGATCCTGTCGGCAAATATCGAGACAAAGTCAGAATGATGTGTGACTTTTGCACCCACCACAACGACAAAGAAGTGCCCGATCCCTATTATGGCGGCTCCGACGGCTTTAACTATGTAATTGATTTACTTCTAGATGCCTGTCAGGGTCTATTACAGCACATTATTAACAATCAAGCCTCAAACTCAAGGGCTAATGGCTAATGGCTAATTGTTCATAATTGATGGCAATTAGCGATTAACCATTAGCCCTTAGCTATTTTACTAAATGATGCTCCATTGCAAAACGAACCAGTTCTGCTCGGTTACTGGTTGCGGTTTTTCTCAGAAGACTGCTAACGTACTTTTCCACAGTCCGGGGACTGAGGTGGAGAGAATCGCCAATTTGAACATTAGAAAGACCAACCGTTAGTAAATCCAAAACTTCTTGTTCTCTTTGGGTGAGAGGAAGCATCGGCTCGCTATCGGGTGCAGGGATTGGCTTAGCCTCAGATGCCTCACCTTGAGGGAGGTGCGATGGCAACACCGAACCGTTTGGAGAGCGTAAGGCATCTGGATAGGAGAATCGCCACTCAGATTGAATTAGCTGTGAGCGCTCTAATAGATTGCGAATAACTGCTCCCAATTCATCCAATTCAAAGGGTTTTGGCAAATAAATGTCACACCCTAATTGGTAGCCGCGAATTCGTTCCTCGGTATTGGTACGAGCGGTTAAGAAAATAACTGGCAACAAGCGAAAAGCCGGCCTTTGGCGGACTTGCCGTACCAGTTGATAGCCATCCATCCGAGGCATGATGATGTCTGTCACCATCAAATGCGGCTGGTATTCATCAACCATTATCAAGGCTTCTTGACCATTCTCAGCCGTGATAACTGAGTAGCCAGACATCTCAAGGTAATGGCTGATGGCCAGACGAGTCCCTGGATCGTCATCAACAACAAGAATTGTCAAGGGCATGGGGCGCAGACAGCAAACATAAGGATTTTAGATTTTAAATTTTGGATTTTGAATTTTTGGTCGATCCAAAATCCAAAATCCAAAATCTAAAAAAGCCGAGTTTCCACTTCTAGACTAGGTCAACTGTAGCGGAATAAACACCTGTCCTAAGTCACAACTGCCTTCAAACTAGCGGGTTCGCCAAGATTGCCATGCAATTTGACGCCTTGCCGGTCATTAGCCGCTAGATGGCGCAGAATTTTGTAAATCGCCTCGATCTGGTCAGGTGCATTGGCTTTGGTGGCTATAGCTTCTAAGGAAAGCGGTTGGCTTTCGGTTTGCAGCACTTGTAATACGCGTTTCTGCAAATCAAGGATAACAGCAGCGGCTTTTTTACCGGCTTCTACACCCGGTTGGTGGTAGGCATTAACATTCACCAGAAACCCATACAAACTCACGGCTCGTTCGTACAGGGCAATTAAGGCACCCACAGTGCGGGGATTTACCTGAGGAATCGTCACGGTAATTGAATCCCGGTGATTTTCGTAAAGCGCCTGCCGGGTGCCCAAAAGGAAGCCACACAGATAGTCTCCCGATGTGATGCCCGGTTCTACTTCTGGTGATGGGCCTTGCCGGTCTTCTAAGACCTCAATAAACGTAAGGAAGAAATTTGGCACCCCATCGCGTAGTTGCTGCACATAAGCGTGTTGATCGGTTGAGCCTTTGTTGCCATAGACTGCAATGCCTTGATGAACAATGTTACCATCCAGGTCTTTTTCTTTACCTAACGATTCCATAACCAGCTGTTGCAGATACCGGCTGAACAGGAGCAGACTGTCCTTATAGGGCAGCACAACCATGTCTTTTTCGCCCTTTCCGTTGCCGGCATAGTACCAAGATAGCGCTAGCAAAGCGGCTGGATTTCCCTTAATTTGAGGCTTCCTCGTGGCAGCATCCATTTCCTTAGCCCCCGCCAGCATGGCATGGATGTCAATGCCCTGTAGCGCCGCTGGTAGCAGCCCAACGGCTGACAATTCAGAGGTTCGTCCTCCCACCCAATCGTGCATAGGGAATGTGGTTAACCAGCCTTCAGACTTGGCTAGCTTGTCTAAAGTGCTGTCGTGGCCGGTGATGGCGACGGCGTGTTTGGCAAAGTTAAGCTGCCGGTTGGCAAAGGCTTTTTGCACTTCAATCATGCCATTGCGAGTGTCAGGCGTTCCCCCAGATTTGGAGATTACCAAAACTAACGTCGTGGGCAGCCGGTCTTGGATTCGAGTGAGTAGGCTGTCAATGCCGGCAGGATCGGTATTGTCAATAAAATGAATGGCCATCGGCGGCACATCTGGAGCGAGGGCAGCGGCCACAAATTCCGGGCCAAGGGCAGAACCCCCAATGCCAATTGAAAGCACATCCGTAAACTTGGGTGCGTCGGAAGGGTGGATGGTGCCGCTGTGGATTTTTTGAGTAAACGCTTCGATTTGCTCTAAAGTTTCAACAATTTCTTGTTTGAGTTCCGGTGCCGGTGCCAAGTCAGGATCTCGCAGCCAGTAGTGGCCCACCATGCGGTTTTCGTCCGGGTTAGCAATCGCCCCCCCTTCGAGATCCGCCATATTTTTAAACGCCTTCTCAAATTGTGGCCGCATTGCCTCAACAAAAGCGTCATCAAATCGCATCCGACTGACATCAACGTAAAATTCTAAGCCTTCGTGGTAGTAGAGCCAATGCTGATAGCGTTGCCAGAGTGCTTTACTCGCATCCATAACAAATCTCAAGTAATGTTGTTTTCAACACTCACAAGTTTACCGATCCAAGTCAAGAGGAAACGACGCAACACGAACATCTGCTTCTAATACTCGGACAATCAGCCAAAACTAAACTCAGCACTTTCCTCACGGTTGCGGTGTGAGGGGCGTTCCCAGTTGTGGGGTTGCGTCATCGCCTGGAGATAGAATCACCGGCGTTGTGGCTTTTTCACCCTTAAAAATTGCTTCCAGTGCCTGCTCAACGGTTTCTGCCATTGCGATTCTATTTTCGTAAGCCACAATCACGCGGACTAATGTGGGCAGGCTATTTTGCTCCGCTTCAAGGTAGAGGGGTTCAACATAGAGCAGGGATTGTTCAATCGGAATTACTAAAAGATTTCCCTGAATCGCTCGTGAACCCTGCCGGTTCCAAAGCGATATTTGCTGAGAGATGGCTGGATCTTGGTTAATGCGGGCCTCAACTTGCTCTGGGCCATAGACGAGTCGCTGTTTGGGGAACTGGTAGAGCAACAGTTTGCCGTAATTTTGACCATCTGAGCGACCGGCTAGCCATGCGATGAGGTTGTTACGGCTGGTGGGTGTGAAGGGGTTAAGCAGAATAAATTCTGAAAATTCGGCGGTTGGCAACTTCATAATCAGGTAGTAGGGTTCCACCGGCTGCGTTTCGTTGCCGTAAATCTCATTAGGGACTTGCCACTGGTCTTCCCGGTTGTAGAACACCTGGGAGTCTGTCATGTGGTAGTTGAGCAACTGTTCAGATTGGATGTCGAAAAAATCTACGGGATAGCGGATATGACTGCGAAGGGAAGTCGGCATCTCGCTGAGCGGTCTGAACATTTTGGGGAAGATGCTATTCCAGGTTTTAATAATGGGGTCTTGGGGATCAGCAATGAAGAAGTTGACGCTGCCGGTGTAGGCATCAATAACAACTTTGACGGAGTTGCGAATATAGTTAAATTCATACCGGCCCGGATCTGAATAGGGATAACGATCACTGGTTGTATAGGCATCAATAATCCAGTACAGGTAGTTTTCCTGGGAGGTGCCTGCCGTGGTAGCAGAAGAGGTGCCGGCACGGTTTTTGTCGAGATTGCCTTTGGCGACGACCAGATACGGGTCTTTGTCATAGCGCAGAAACGGCGCAAGCGTCCGCACCCTGCGATTAATGTTGCGGCGAAACAGTACCTTTGTTTGGGGCGTAAAGTTTTGAGTTAACATCATCTGCCAGTTGTTGAGATACTTGGCAAACAACAATCGACGCCACCAAGAACCAATTGGCACTCCACCGGCACCATCATAAGTGTTGTAAACATTATCATCGCCGCTGGGATAATCCAGTTCCTTAACCTTGGTGGGTGCCATCACGTAAGTATCGGTGATTTCGCCATAGTAGATGCGGGGTTTGGCGATGGGGATACTGGCGCGAATTCTTTCGCTAGAGGTGCGTAGCGTGGTTTCTCCAACTCCGATATCTTTGACGAAGTAGTCTGGCAACCCACCAGGGCCAACAGTATTCACCGGCGACAGGGTAAAGCCGTAACCGTGGGTATAAATCAGATGTTTATTCAGCCAAGTCTGAGCCTGCTGGGGAACGGCTGTGTAGTCTAACTCCCGCGCTGCCAATAGCACCTGTCGTTTTTCTGTTTCTTCGCTATCGGCGATGGGTTGTCTCTGTGTTTCTTGAACTCTTTGGTTGTCTTTTCCTGTGTCCGCCTGCTTCAGCGATCTCGTCGGCGGGATGCCTCTGCTACGGTTGGGATCTGCTTTCAGGGTATAGCGGTCAATATCGGCATCTGGAAACTTATAGTACAGTCGGATTTGCTGTAATTGCCGATTGGTTTGCAACAACGGACGCTGATCCCAGACGCGGATATTACGAATAGTTAGATCGTTTGCTTGAATGTCTGCGTAAGTGAGCTGCCCTTCTGGATCGAAGGTTATAACTTCGATATTCGTCAGATCGAACGCTCGGCGGGTCAAGTTAATGCTGTGCTGGATATAGGGGCGCTCCCGTCCCAGTTCGTTGGGTTGAACGAGCACGCGCTGAACTGCCGGGGGGAGAGCAATATTGGTTACTACGACCAATATCAAATAAAGTCCCAGGGCAAACAGAAATGGGCGAGGATAGGGTGTGCGGCTGTATTGATTGAGTGAGGGAGAGCGGGAAATGCGAGGTAAGAATTGAAAATCAGGTAATCTTGGTATTTGCTTTCTCGTTTCTATCTTTTTCTTAGCCGCGCCAGACCAAAAAATTGTCCGCGCCAGCAGATAAATAGAGAGTCCCAAAGCAAGGAAGCTCAGCAATCCATAAGCCGGCAGCAACACCTTGACATCGGTATAACCGGCTCCATAAGTGACGCCACTGGTTGAATAGAGCAAACGATAGCGCGACAGCCAATGGCTGAGAGCAACAAGCAATATTAAGCATCCCCCTAACCCGTGCAGGTGTCGCTGTTGCTGTTGAGAAAAGCCTGGAAAACGCCCTTCCGAAAGACTGTTTCCTGAAAGTAAATAAACTAGGGTGACTGCGAGCAAGGCGTAAAAAAATAGCCCGAAAAGCCAAAATTCTAGCAGTTCCCACACCGGCAGCCGAAACACATAGAAGCTGATATTGTGACCGAATAGGGGATCGCTATTGCTAAAAGGGGTGGCATGGATAAACTGCAAAAATTTGGCCCAGTTGTTAGAGAGTATCCAACCAAAGCCTAAACTCATCAGAAGTGCGATCGCCCACAGCAACTGAGGGACGAGCACCACGGCAAGCGCTACGCCGGCAACACCGAGTAGTTGCCAGGGTTGGTAGGGGAGTTGCCGCAACACCTGGGAAAGTGCTTCTGGCTGTAGCTGAGAGAATTGAGTGCGAGACACCCCAAGCAAGCCGGCGCTCCAATTCCAGTAACTAGCCGCTACTAAGCCATACTGAAGCAGGATCGCCCCGATTAATAACCCCACAGCAAAGACTGCCGGCAGCAGCCACGGCAAGGTGAGTCGTGAGGGGGAGAGGGGAAGCGGGGAGGATGAGGAGAAGAGGGGAGAATTTGCTTCCCGACTCCTCTGAAGTTCTGTTGTTTGGGGATGCTTAAACCGGCTGCTAAGTACCAAATTTCCGATCAGAAAGCCGGTTGTGACGAACAGCGCCAGCAACCACAGTCCTGCACGGGTTAGCTGCCGCAACCAAAACTCTTGTAAATACCCAGTTTCTTGAAACCAAAAACTTTCTGCTGTGATGTAGGTAACAAATTCAACAGTTAGCCATAGCCCTATCACCAAGCTAATTAATTGAAACCCGCGTTTTTTCAACCAAACAAACATAGCAATTTTAGATTTTAGATTTTAAATTTTAGACCGTGACTTGTCAGTTGTGTGGCGTAATGATGCGAGTTTATCCGTATCAGTTTCCACCGTTTTTTTATTGGCTTGCGCCTGCCTGTTGCGTTGTCAGTTATCTTTGACGTTTGAGTGCTTACCAATCATCACTAACTGATCGCGATCTAAAATCCAAAACCCAAAATCTAAAATCTAAAATCGGATCAGCTATATTGTTCGCTTGAGCGAGTTTCTGTCTCTAGATTAAACAGCAGCCGCAAGGTTTCCATTGCGTGGCGTCTCGCCTCAATATCTTGCTGTGCGCGTAACTGCACCATTGGATCGTGCAGAATTTTATTCACAATGCCTCGCGTCATGGCTTCTATCACTTCTTGATGTCTTTCAGCGAATTCTGAACCCAGACGGGAGAGGGCTTTTTCTAACTCTTGTTCGCGAATGGTTTCGATTTTTTCCCGTAGGCTGTTGATGGTAGGGACGGTTTCGAGTGAGCGCCACCAAACATCAAAGGCTTCTACTTCTTCTTCAAGCAATCCTTCGGCTTCCATCGCCATTTTTCTGCGACTTTCTTGATTTTGAGCCACAACGGCTTTCAAGTCATCGACATTAAATGCTTGAACGTGTTCTAGCTCGTTCACATCCACATGGACGTTGCGAGGAACGGAAATATCGAATAGCATTAAAGGCTGGTTTGGAACCAAAAATGCTTCTAGTTTGGCACGATCCAGCAGTGGTTCTGTGGCGGATGTGCTGGTAAAAACGATATCTGATTGGGCGATCACCTGCATCATTTCTGGCAGCAGGTGCAACTGTATTTGCGCGTCTGGGAAGTGACTGGCTAATTCTTCAGATCGGCGCAAGGAACGGTTGAGAATTGAAATTTGAGCAGCTCCTTTTGATACTAGATGTTGTACCAAAAGTTTAGACATTTTGCCGGCACCGACAATTGCGACGCGACAAGCTGCTAAATTCTGGACTTTTAGCTGAGCTAGCTCAACGGCTGCTGAACTGATGGAAACTGCACCTGTGCCGATGCTGGTTTCTGTCCGAACTCGTTTGCCGGCTGTCAGTGCTTGCTTAAAGAGCCGGTTGAGAATACGTCCGATGCCGGCGTATTGCTGGCCGAGTTTGTGGGTGTTTTTGACTTGAGCCAAAATTTGCCCTTCTCCCAAAACCAGACTATCCAGGCCGGCTGCTACGCGCATCAAATGCATCACCGAATCTTGGTGCAACAAAATGAATAAATGCTGGCGTAGCTGGTGCAGAGGAAGTTTACTGTGTTCTGACAAAAATTGCGTAACTTCCCGCACACCCTGCTCAGTTTCACTTGTCACCAAATAAATTTCTAAACGGTTGCAAGTGCTGAGAATGGCAATTTCTTCAATATGCGGGTATGACTTTAAAGCCGCGATGGCTGATTCAATTTGATGTTCCGGAATGCTCAGTTTTTCCCGAACTTCTACCGAGGCTGTTTTGTGACTAAGACCTACAACTGCAATATTCATTTGCTAATGGTTAATTGCTAATGGCTAATTGCTAATGGGGAAGAGGGCATGGGGCATGGGGCATGGGGCATGGGACGAGTGTGCAATATCTCACGATAGATAAGGGACGGGGCCGGGGAAACTACTAAATCACCACCTAGCTATTCCTATGCCCAATCCCCCATCCCCTATGCCCTATGCCCAATCCCCCATGCCCTACAAGGTGACTATTTCAATTGCAGCCTCTGTGTTTCTTCCCACATATGGATAGTGTCAACAAACCGAGCCGTCTTGGATTGGCTAGAAATGACCAGAGATTGCGTCCGTGCTCCACCATGAAAGAAACGAACGCCTTCCATCAGGGTTCCGGGGGTGATGCCGCAAGCAGCAAACAGCACGGTTTGCCCAGAGGCGAGTTCGTGAGCATCATAAATCTTGTCGGGGTCTGTGATGCCCATTTCTTTCAAGCGAGCGAGGTTTCCTTCTCGGCTTTCACCAATCAAGCCGGTTTGCACTACTTCTGGATCGTAGATCAATTGACCTTGGAAGTGCCCGCCCAAGCAGCGCATGGCTGCTGCTGAAATTACGCCTTCAGGAGCCGCGCCGATGCCCATGAGCGCGTGGATATTGGTGCCAGAAAACGCGCAGCACAGAGCGGCTGACACGTCACCGTCGCTGATTAGGCGTACCCGTGCCCCAGCTTCACGAATTTCTTTAATCAGGTCTTTGTGACGGGGCCGGTCCATGACCACGACCACGAGTTCTTCAACTGTGCGCTGCAAGCACTCGGCAATGATCTTGAGGTTTTCGGTTGCAGACTTGCGAATATCGACCTTGCCTTTAGCGGCTGCCGGTGCGGCTAGCTTCCGCATATAGAAGTCGGGTGCGGCGAACAGCCCACCTTTTTCGGCAATGGCGAGCACTGCCATTGAACCGTTTTGACCGTAAGCAACGAGGTTAGTACCTTCGCAGGGGTCAACCGCGATGTCGATCTCTATCAGTTCATCGGGGTTGCAATAAGCTTTAGCATCCTCGCGGGTACAAATGCCAACTTCTTCGCCGATATAGAGCATGGGGGCTTCATCGCGCTCCCCTTCGCCAATCACGATCCGGCCTCGCATATAAATTTTGTTCATCCGTTCCCGCATGGCTTCTACAGCCACTTGGTCAGCGATGTTTTTCTCGCCTTTCCCCATCCACCGGGCGGATGCGATCGCAGCTTGCTCAACAACTTCAATAATTTCTAGACCGAGCGTATTTTCCACGAATACTATCCTCCCAACTGCTGATTTTGCGTCGTTTCATAAGCCTACTCAAGTGTTAAAGTCTATCAGAGCGCGGCTACCGAAGGACGAAGTCTCGCTGTTCTGTTTGTGTTAAGTTTTGCTGCTATGTGTCGGCTATGGCTGAAATTGGCTCATTTATCCTGGGAAGCTAGGTAGCCGAATCCGGCTTTATGGCTACACGCGCTGCCGATTTGAGTTGGGATGAGACACTGGACAGACCGGCACAGATTATGGCCAGGGACACAGTCAAGCCGGTTTTGATCCGCGCCGGCACTCAACTTGGCATCAAGAGAGTTTCTTTGTCGGCAAGTAAGAGTCTGGGTAAACCAAACTTGCAATAACGCCGGGATTCAATAATTTATCAAAGCTTTTCAAATTTAGACATAATAAGGGCGTTTGGGCTTTTTCAACATTCAAGGACAAAAACTTCTTAAAAAGAATAATAATCTGTTAATCAACCCTGGCTTTATCCCAATACGCGCTACACCGGCACCTAGATATCTGGAAAAGCCACCGACTCTAAACAAGTTTACTGTTATGCTATCCCGGAGAAACTGCATTTTCTGCCGGCAGTGTCAAGTTAAAGGAATTTAAATTTGTATTAAACTAGATAGCTATTCATTAGCCATTAGCACGGGGCTGCCAGGGGTGCGTCTCACGCTTGTAAAAATTAGCTGACATTTTGTATCGAAAATTTCCGTTAAGGGGACTCAATAGGCCAATATATTTTTCAGACGCTCCCGACCAAAGGTTCCACCCAATGCCATTGAAACAAAACAATCCTATAAAAAGCGAAATCAAAGCGTATAATCTTCTTTATTCTTGCTTTTTTGCTTTTTCTTTCTACTTTGTCTCGACTACTGGAGAGCTACTCGCGCAGCCGGTTGATCCCTCTCAAGTTCCGTTGCCGTTTCCTCGTCCGCAAGAACCCACACCGCTACCAACCCCGGAACTGCTGCCACCCCCAGAAGAATTACTACAGCCTCCCACCACGCCGGCACCCCCCCAACAACTGGTTCCAGATAACGTTCCTGGAAATATTCAGGTGGAACGCTTTGAGTTTGAGGGCAATACAGCATTCAGTGATGAAAGGTTACGCCAGGTACTCGATGAGTTGGAATTAACCGGACGTGCCCTCACCTTTGCCGAACTGCTGCAAGCACGTTCTGCCATCACTAAACTGTATACCGACGAAGGATTTATCACATCTGGGGCGCTAATTCCGCCGCAAACTTTGGATGGAGGTGTCGTCATCATCCAAATCGTTGAAGGGGAATTAGAAGATATTAATATAGCCGGCACTAACCGCCTGAACGACGACTATATTCGCAGCCGCATCGCCATTGCCACTCGCAGACCGCTAAATGTCAACAAACTGCTAGAATCCTTGCAACTGCTGCAGCTCAACCCTTTAGTTGCAACGGTGTCTGCCGAACTTTCTGCCGGTTCGCGTGCCGGTAGCAGCTTGCTAGATGTAACGGTGACAGAGGCAAATTCCTTCAGTCATCAGCTCACGTTTGATAATGGCCGAACTCCAAGTGTTGGAAGTTTCCGACGCCAAATAAACTTAAACGAAGGTAATGTGCTGGGGCTAGGAGATAGCCTCAATTTAGCTTATACCAATACAGATGGTAGTAATGCGTTTGATGGCAGCTATACTTTACCCTTCAACGCTCGTAATGGCGCGGTTACTTTTGCCTATAGCCGAAGCAGTAGCAATATTATCGAGCCTCCGTTCGATCAAGTCGATATTGAGGCGAGATCGCGCAACTATGAGGTAAGCGTGCGCCAGCCTTTAATTCTCACTCCGACGCGAGAATTTGCTCTGGGTTTAAGTGCAAACCGGCAAGAAAGTGATACAACGCTGTTAAATGTGCCTTTTGCGCTGTCTCCGGGTGCCAACGAGCAAGGGCAAACCCGAATTAATGCGATTCGGTTTTTTCAGGACTGGACACAGCGAGATGCTCAGCAAGTGTTCGCTGCACGTTCTCAATTTAGTTTAGGAATCGGTGAGAGAGCAACCGTCAACGCTGAACCTCCCGACAGCCGGTTTTTTGCGTGGCGAGGACAGGCGCAGTGGTTGAGACAATTTGCTCCAGATACGTTGCTGTTAGTGCGCGGCGATGTGCAGCTAGCATCTAGAGCACTTTTACCGTTAGAACAATTTGGCTTAGGCGGTCTTGAAAGTGTGCGCGGATACCGGCAAGATGCGCTACTGAGCGATAACGGCGCTTTTGCTTCCGCAGAAATTCGGATTCCAATTTATCGTTTACCCAATCAGCAAGGAGTTTTGCAAGTTGCCCCATTTATTGATATTGGTACAACTTGGAATAGCTCTGGCAGAGAGGCACCTGAGCCGAATACGCTGGTTTCTGCCGGCTTGGGTTTACGGTTCCAATTTGCTAATCGCCTGACAGCGCGTATAGACTACGGTATTCCGTTAGTTGATATTAATTCAAGTAACAGAACATGGCAGGAAAATGGTTTATATTTCTCCATCGTGACCTCACCTTTTTAGCTTAAAAAATAGCTGCCGGCACAACTTTTCTTTAAGCAGGAGTGCCGGCAGTCTGCGCTGCGGCATCTTTTGCTAAATATCCATCTTCCATGTGAACGATGCGATCTGCAATATCTAAAATCCGGTTATCGTGAGTAACCAGTAAAATCGTGCTGCCCTGATCTTTGGCTAATTTTTGCATAATTTCTACGACATCTCGACCGGATTTACTGTCTAAAGCCGCAGTAGGTTCATCTGCTAATATTAATTTCGGATGACTCACTAAAGCCCGTGCGATAGCAACCCGCTGCTTTTGCCCGCCTGAGAGGTTTTCCGGGTAATAATTGACTCGCTCTCGCAATCCAACGGCTTCTAACATCGCCATTGCTTGAGCTTTCATCTCTTGCTGAGGAATCTCTGGATGTAAATCCAGCGACATTTGCACATTTTGTAGGGCTGTTAAAGATTTCAGTAAGTTATGGGCTTGGAAAATATAGCCAATATCGCGCCGGACTTGCACAAGCTTATTTTTGCCGGCACCGCAAAGTTCTTGTCCAAATACTTTTAGACTGCCCTCCTGAGCAGATCGCAACCCGCCCAGTAATGTCAGCAACGTAGTTTTTCCAGACCCTGAAGGGCCGGTCATCAGAACAATTTCTCCCGGATATATTTCCAGACTAATATCATACAAAACCTGTTTCTTAAGTGCCCCTTGTCCGAAATAATGATTCAGGTTTTTAATTTTAACAACGGGTTCTTGATTCATAATTTTATTACTTAAATATTAAGCCAACAAAAAATTAGCTTTCTTGTAAACTTTGTTGATTCTTTAATAGATAACCTCAACAAAATCACTTAAAAAATATCAGCAGGATCAGCCGCACTCAGCTTACGCACAGCAATCGCACCCGAAACCGAACACATGACCATTGTCAGAATTAGCACTGTCGTAGCTCTGGCAAGCGTCATGATCATCGGTAAGCTTGTTGCATTTTTAGTTAAATTATACAACCCAATTGCCACAGCGCACCCAGGAAGATAACCTAAAATTGCTAGAATTAAAGCTTCTTGAAAAACAACGATTAAAAAGTAAATGTCTTTGTATCCCATTGCCTTGAGAGTTGCATACTCTGCCAAGTGGTCGGAAACATCGGTATAAAGAATTTGATAAACAATTACAATTCCGACAATAAATCCCATTGCCGTCCCCAAAGAGAAAATAAACCCAATAGTTGTGCTTGTTTGCCAATAATCTTTTTCCCAAGCCATAAATTCTTGTTTTGAGAAATATCTCACATCAGCCGGCAAATAGGTTTTCATTTGTTTAAGAACAGCCTCAACATTGGCTGCCGGTTTTAATTTAACAATTCCGACATCAATTATTCCCTTTTTTCTATTAGGGAACATTCGTAAAAAATTTAAATCACTGGTTAAAATATTCCCATTTGCTCCAAAAGATGCCCCCATTTCAAATAGTCCTCTGACCTCAACTCGCCGTCCTCCCACTTCGGTTGTGACGGATTCGCCCTGATTAAATTTTTCAGCAACCGGCCCAAACTCATCACGAGAAGCTGCATCAAATAAAACCTTATCTGTTAGTTTAATTTGGTTAATATTATCTACGACCCCTGGTAAATTAAATACAGAATCATCAGGATTGAAGGCAAGTACGAAAATGCCCCGTGTGCTGCGATCCACAGGGTTTTTCCACAACGCAAAGTCTAAATATACCGGCTTGACTGATTCCACCCCTTCAAAAGCGAGTGTTTGATATAAACGCCGTTGAGGAAAGCTTTTCATGGCCGTTAATGTCGTAGACTGGGGGCTAACTAAAAAAATGTCTCCATCTAAATTGCTGTGTACCCGCACGGAACTATCAAAAAGTGCATCCCGAAATCCGAGTTGCATAAACATTAAAATGTCAGCAAATCCAATTCCCGCTAATGCTACAAGTAAGCGCATTTTTTCACGGGTAAGTTGCAACCAAGCTAAAGGAATTTTCATAATTTAAGGGCTGAGGAGTAAAAAGTAAGGAATCGGCATCTTTATTTTAGGCGAAGCATCCGCGCACAAAATTTTAGCTTTAACCGGCATCATGATCAGCGGATGCTTTGCCTCAACAGTTTTCGCTGACCTCTGAATAAATTAGATATAAATTTTGACTTCAACTTGTAAATTTGTTAAACCGGCCACTCGCTTACTATCTTCTGGATTGAGACGAATTTTCACCTCAACCACTCTGGCATCAACATCCGCAGCCGGATCGGTGTCGAGAACATCTTTTTTACCAATTTGCAACCCGATTTCATCCACAGTTCCGCGCAATTCCCCATTAATCGCACTGCTGGTAATCGTAGCCGGCTGACCAACTTTTACTTGCTCAATATCGCTTTCATAAATTTCTGCCACCACAAACATCAGCTCAGTTTGACCGACATCAGCAATTCCCTCATTGCCAACCGTTTCTCCGGGGCGAGTATGAACTTTCAAAATTTGCCCATTCGTCGGAGTTTTAATAAAAGCTTGATCCAAGTCTGCCTGAGCTTTTGCCACAGTTGCAACTGCGCTTTCAACTTCTGCTTGAGCGGTTCGCACATCAACAGGACGCACTTCAGAAATTCGCTCTAAATTCGCCTTAGCTTCATTAATTTGCTGTTGCAGGGTAGAAATTGTCTGATCTCTCGTTGATCTAGCCTCATTAAGCTGTTCTTCAAGGGTTTCAACTG
Source organism: Microcoleus sp. FACHB-68 (assembly GCF_014695715.1). Classification (NCBI taxonomy): domain Bacteria; kingdom Bacillati; phylum Cyanobacteriota; class Cyanophyceae; order Oscillatoriales; family Microcoleaceae; genus Microcoleus; species Microcoleus sp. FACHB-68. Next base: position 656,727 of record NZ_JACJOT010000008.1, on the reverse strand, counting down.
TCTTGCTTCGGGTCGCTGTGGCTTCGTTAATTTGCTGTTGAGTGGTGATATCAATTTTGTTGATATTAGCTTGCTGCTCAACAAGTTGCTCCCGCCCGATCCCCTCAATCTTATTTAGGTTTGCTTGTTCCTCAATCAGTTCCTCTCGAACTGTTTCAAACGTCAAACGCTTGTTATCAAGCAAAGAAATAGCGATCGCACCGTCTCGGTACAATTGCTGGTGACGTGAATATTCGGATTCAGCATTGCTCAACTGCGCCTTAATTCTGTCAATTTTGGCTTGTTGAGCGGCGATTTCTCCTTTAAGCTGAGCGGTAAGCCGGCCAAGCGTGGCTTCTTGAACTGTGTTATCGCCTTCGCGCTGAGCATTAAGCCGGGTGATGGTGGCTTCTTGAGTTGCCTTTTCCCCGCGCAGCTGCGCTTCTAAACGAGCGATGGTGGCTTCTTGAGTTTCTTTTTCTCCGCGCAGCTGCGCTTCTAGACGGGCGATTGTCGCCTTCTGGGCCTCTATTTCCCCGGCTTTCGCACCGGCTTCCACTTGTGCCAGACGTGCTTCGGCCACTTTGACTTGTTTTTCAGCTTGTGCTAACACCGCTGCTAAGCGTTCCCGGCTGTCGAGAACTGCGATCGCATCCCCCGCGCGAACTTTGTCTCCTTGTTTCACAAGAATTTCTTTGATGCGCGTTCCTTCTATGGAAGCCGGCGCTGACAGCTTAATCACTTCTCCTTGGGGTTCAAGCCGGCCTAAAGCAGTCACTGCCTTGGGAGGTGCTGGAACCGTTTGTGCTTCCTCTGCCTTAATCTTTTCCGCTTTAACTTGAGAGAGATGGTAGAAACCCGCCACGCTAAGTGCAACTGCTGCTGCACTGATGATAGCTATCAGCCGCCACCCCGCAGGCTTTAACAAGGGTTTATCCTTTGGGCGATATTCCTGCTCCATGACAATAGTGATGGAATCCTAACTAATCATCTAGTTAAAAGCTAGCATTCATTCCTGGTCTTGATGACAGATTCATTGAAAGCTGATATATAAGCTTCCCAAATGCTTGCTTTAAAGAATACCCTCACAGAAGCAGCAGTCAACATCCTCTAGTCGCAACCGAGCGAGCTGAGTTAGTCAGCGACATCAAATAACACGGTTGTCATGTAATATTCCGCCCATTCCGGGCCAAAAGCCTTTTCCAACACCCGGCGAGTTTTGTCATTTTTCTGTTGCTTGGTGCAGTAGTTGCGCTGGCCGGCAATCACGCGGGCTTCTTCTTCCCCAGAAACAGGTGCTTGTGAGAGCGCTTGCTGGCAGTGGAGTTCTAGAAATGAGCTAACCCGCGCCAAAAATAGGGCATCTTCCTCAGCGCCACCAGGCCGGACAAATAAACAAAAGTCAGAAAAAATATCGCCCCAAGCCGGCAACTCGCGAGGTTGAGAAAAATGGGCAACCGGCAATGCGGTGAGCGCATTTTCATAAGCTGCCGGTAAAGAGCGATCTGCGTTCACCGGCGAAAGGTCTGCGATCGCGGCACTAATTTGGCCGCGCCCCCCAACCAAATCCGTGCCAAACATCGGCAAAGGGTAATTAGAGCGGGGAAACATCACACAATGCAAAATATCCAGCGTACTGCCAACCTTCGCCAACTCCAAATGAAGCTTACGAAACTGGGGGGTTTGATAGCAGCGATTTTCAATCGTGAGCTTCTCTCCCTCCAAGCGCCCTTCCACATAGCCCAACTCTTCAGGCATCGGATAGGGAGACAAATCTAAATAGCTCTGCCAGATAGCCTCGATGCGATTGGCTAAATCCCGAATCAGCGGATGTTGTTCCTCGCGCAACGAGGGAGTTGCAGTCAATGACACGATTATTTCTCCAAAATCACCCTAAGCGGCAACCTCTATCTTAACGGTGCCGGTGTATCTCATAAAAGGGAATGGGGAATGGGGCATTGGGCATTGGGCAAGGCTTCGCCAACCTAAAGGTATGGGCATGGGGGATGGGTCAAGGCTTCGCCAACAAGAACGGTAGGGGGATGGGGCATGGCTTCGCCAACAAGAACGGTATGGGCATGGGGCATTTCTCCCTCTAACCCCATGCCCTATGCCCTATGCCCTATGCCCCTCTATTCCTCTAGCGTTCCTTCCAAAGCAGTTCTATTCTTTTGCCGGTCTAGCTTAAGAACGAGCACACCTAAAGGAGGTAAACACAGGTCGATTGAGTAGCGCCGGTTGTGACTCCACCACTCATCTGCCCACTTGCCGCCGAGATTGCCCATATTGCTGCCGCCATACTTGCGGGCATCAGTGTTAAACAGCTCAGTGTAGAATCCGTGTTCCGGGACACCGACGCGGTAGTGGCTGTGGGGTTGGGGTGTGAAGTTACACACGACGATGGCAAACTCATCCGAATCCTTAGCGCGGCGGATGAAAGAGACAACACTGTGCCGGTTGTCGCTGCAATCAATCCACTCAAACCCTGCCTCCGCAAAATCTTGGGTGTAAAGGGCCAGCTCAGTGCGATACAGGTGGTTGAGTTCGCTCATAAACTGTTTGAGCTGTCTGTGGGACTCGTATTGCAATAAATGCCAATCCAAATCGCCCCACACATTCCACTCGCTCCATTGGCCAAACTCCATACTCATAAATAGGGTTTTCTTGCCGGGATGCGAGAACATAAAGGCTAGCAGACAGCGCACATTGGCAAACTTCTGCCACTCATCTCCCGGCATTTTCCCGATTAGCGGACTTTTACCATGCACAACCTCATCGTGAGACAGCGCCAGCATGAAGTTTTCGCTGTGGTTGTACCACATACTAAATGTGATGTTGTTTTGGTGGAACTGGCGGAACCAGGGGTCCATGTTGAAATAGTCGAGCATATCGTGCATCCAGCCCATGTTCCACTTCAAATTGAAGCCCAAGCCGCCAACATAAGTGGGCCAGGATACCATCGGCCATGAAGTGGACTCTTCGGCAATTGAGAGGACGCCGGGAAAGTAGCTGAACAACAGGTGATTCACCTGACGCAGGAAGTTAGCAGCTTCGATATTTTCCCGTCCCCCGTACTGGTTGGTTACCCATTCACCGGGGTTGCGGCAGTAGTCGAGGTAGAGCATGGAAGCGACGGCATCTACTCGAATGCCGTCAATATGGTACTTGTCAAACCAAAACAGGGCGTTGGCGGCGAGGAAGTTCCGCACTTCGTTGCGGTTGTAGTTGAAGACTAAGGTGCCCCATTCTTTATGTTCACCTTTGCGGGGGTCGGCGTGCTCATACAGGTGGGTGCCGTCGAAGAAGGCTAAACCGTGACCATCTTTGGGAAAATGGCCGGGAACCCAGTCAACGATGACGCCGATGCCGTGGTAATGGCACTGATCGACGAAGTACATGAAGTCTTCGGGAGTGCCATAGCGGGAGGTGGGGGCGTAGTAGCCGGTGACTTGATAACCCCAAGAGCCATCAAAGGGATGTTCCGCAATCGGCAGCAGTTCAATGTGGGTGAAGTTGAGTTCTTTGACGTAGGGAATCAGCTTGTGAGCGAGTTCGCGGTAGGTGAGGAAGCGTGCGCCAGGACGCAATTCTGAGACAACCACCACCGGCTCTTCTTCGCCGTTCGGTAGTTTGGCCGGCTCTGCTGAGGAGGCGTGCAACCAAGAGCCTATATGACATTCATAAACGGAAATCGGCTGGCTTAGGGGTTCGGTATGCCGGCGCGTTTCCATCCATTTGGAGTCGTTCCAGGTATAACTATCTAAGTCAGTGACGATGGAAGCCGTTTTAGGGCGAGGTTCGGATTGGAAGCCGTAGGGGTCTGATTTTTCGTAAATGTGGCCATCGGAGTTCTTGATTTCGTATTTGTAACCATCGCCAACGCCCAAGTCGGGAATAAATAATTCCCAGATGCCGTTGTCGCGTTTACGCATTTGGTTTTTGCGTCCGTCCCAGCTGTTAAAATCACCCAACACTGAAACGTTACGCGCGTTTGGTGCCCAGACTGCAAAGTTGACGCCTTTGACCCCGTTCACTTCCGTCAGGTGAGCGCCTAATTTTTCGTAAATGCGGTGATGGTTGCCTTCGGAAAATAGATGGATGTCAAAGTCTGTTAACTTCGGAGAGCGAAAAGCATAGGGATCGTAAATGACGCGCTCGTGCTCTCCTTCTTTGAGGCGAAACTGGTAATTGGCCAGTTCCGGCGTTTCAATCGTGCATTCAAAGAAGTGGGGATCGTGAACCGATTGCATGGGATATTCTTGCCGTTCTTCCGGGATCACAACCCATGCGGCATCGGCAGAAGGCAGGTAGGCTCGCACTACCCAGTGAGTGATTTTGCCATCCTGTTCGATGGGGTGAGGGCCGAGGATTTCAAACGGGTCATGATGCTGATTCCCAACAATGCGGTTAATCTGATCCGGAGCAACAAGCGTCATTGACATAAACTACCTATTATGATAAACGGCTTTAAGTTTGAACGATTTGCGCGATTTGCCGCGCCTTCTTTGAGAATTTTGCTGGTTAAAAGGCTGGCCTTTGTGAGTGTAGGACAGGGTTCTTTGTTGCTTCTGGCTTAGCTATCCTTGAGCTTAGCAGCATCTCTTCTTTTAGTTTGACAGTACGACCAGGAGTGCGAGGTTGTGGGCGCTACCGGCAGCGCACCCAAATACTACACAAATTTAAACAATCAGTAATGATCTGTTATAAACGGTAGCAAAAAGCTTTCACAAATTCGTCAATCCTTGGATAAAAAACGTGATATCTCTGAAGTGAAGCCGGCGTCTGATCTTCTTGGCGGTCTATGTGCCGGCATTGAAAATCCCCACTGTCAGGGCAATTAAGCGTATAAACCTGATAGGTAGCATTAACGGTGCCGGCTGGCCAATTTCGAGAGCCGGTTTTGTGCCACAACTAAAAATATGCTGATGAAATAGGCATGGCAAAGCTGCATTTGATAAAGTCTCATCAGTAGCCAGCTCTTTTTGGCTTATGGGTGAACGCAAGTTGCCATGAAAAACACCTTGAACGGGGGAAGACCGTCCAAACCCAGACTGACTCCATTGAGAATTACGGCCATCTACGTGATGATCGGAAGCTTATGGATCTGGTTTTCCGATGAAATTCTGTTATCGCTCATTCCTCATGCCGGCATCCTGAGCAAATTACAAACCTTTAAAGGCTGGTTTTACGTCACAATCACAGCCTCAATTCTCTATTGGCTGATCCACCAGCTAATGAGGGCAACCCAGCAATCAGAAATGGCTTTGAGGCAGGCGAATGAAACCCTAAGAGCAACCCAATCAAGCCTTAAAGAAAATCTGAGCGAATTGCAAGCGATTCAGGAAGAATTGCAAACCAGTGAAGAACGCTATCGCCTGATTTCCGAGCTAACCTCAGACTACGCCTATACGCTCAGTGTGGCTTCCGATGGGCAATTTACGATTGAATGGTTAACTGAAGCCTTTTCCCGGAGCAGTGGTTACCCTTTGGCAGAAGTTACCGGCCCTCAAGGCTGGGAAAAGTTGATTCATCCGGATGATTTACTTCTTGTTAAGGTCAGGAACCGCAATCTGTTAAGTGGTCAGCCCAGTACACAAGACTTTCGGATCATCACCAAACACGCAGAAGTGCGATGGTTGCGAGATTACGCCCGTCCAGAGTGGGATGCAACCCATCAACGGGTGATTCGGATTTTTGGAGCGGCTCAAGATATCACGCAGTACAAGCAGGCGGAAGCGGCATTGCGGGAGAGTGAGGTCAAGTTTCGCATCATTTCTGAAGCGTCTCCGATCCCGATCATTATTTCTCGTGCGAGCGATGGTGTGATCCTGTATGCCAATGAGCAACTTAGCCTGATGTTGGGCCTTGGAACTGAGCAGTTTATCGGTCGCAGAGCACCAGATTTTTACGATAACCCTGCAGATCGAGAAGCGCTGCTAGAACTCGTTAAGAAAGACGAGGTGGTTTACAACTACGAGGTTCGAGCAAAGAAAGCCAACGGCAGCCGGTTCTGGATCGTCGTTTCGCTTCAGCTTCTAATTTTTAATGGGGAACAGGCGCTTCTGTCTACGATTTACGACATCACTGAGCGCAAGCAGATGGAGGAAGCGCTGCGCGAGTCTGAAAGGCGATACCGGCTGTTATTTGAAACCAATCCGCAACCGATGTGGGTTTATGATGTTGAAACGCTGGCTTTTGTAGCTGTTAACTCTGCGGCAACTCAGCACTATGGCTATTCTGAGGATGAATTTCTGGCGATGACAATTCGGGATATTCGTCCTCCTGAAGATATTCCCGCTTTGATTGAGGATTTGTCTAAATTACCCACAGGGCTGCGGGCTGCCGGCAGATGGCGGCATTGCAAGAAAGACGGAACGATTATTGAGGTAGAAATTACTGCACACAGTCTGACGTTTGCCGGCAGGCGTACTCAACTTGTTTTGGCGAATGATGTCACTGAACGCCAGCGAGCGGAAAGGGCGCTGAGGGCGAGCGAGGAGCAATATCGGGAACTGGTTAACAACCTTCACGAAATTATTTTCCAACAAGATAGGCGGGGGATATGGACGTTTTTGAACCCGGCGTGGTCAGAAGTGATGGGCTACACGCTTGCAGAAACACTGGGAACTGATTTTTTGAATTATGTACATCCAGATGACCGGCACTATAGCCAAACGCAGCTGCATTGTTTGCTGAATTTTGAAATCGATGATTGCCGGTATGAGGTTCGCTTTTTGGCTCAGGATGGCAGTATCCGCACTTTGGCAGTGTTTGCTCGACGGTTAATCTCTTCTAGCGGCGAGGTTGCCGGTGCGACGGGTACGCTGATGGATATTACAGAACGCAAAGCTGCAGAAACCCGGCTGCAAACGCTTAATGCAGAGTTAGAACGGCAAGTTGAGGAACGCACGGCGCAACTGCAAACGCAAATGCAGGAACTGCGGCAGCTTAATGAGTTAAAAGATGATTTTCTCAGTACGGTTTCTCATGAGTTGCGAACGCCAATGACTAACATGAAAATGGCGATTAGTATGTTGCAGTTGGCCATTAAATCAACACAAGAGCGAGGGCTAGAAAAGGAAGATGCGTTCGCCCAATTTTATCAAAAATTTCAGCGCTATTTGCAAATTTTAGAAAATGAATGCGAGCGGGAAATTAGTCTAATCAATGACTTGCTTGATTTGCAACGTTTGGAGATGTCGCCGGCTGTACCGACGTGGGAAACAATTTGTTTACAGGAGTGGCTTCCTCAAGTGGTTGTACCCTTTCAGGCGCGTTTGCGAAACCGGCAGCAAATACTGCATCTTCACATTGATCCTGATGTGTTGCCCTTACATTCTCACTTAGCTAGTTGGGAGCGAATTGTGGCGGAACTGCTGAATAATGCTTGCAAATACACGCCTCCGGGTGGTGAGATTGGGGTGAGGTTACAACAAGCTTCTGGTAGTTCTGGGGGTGCCGATTCCTCAAGTTTAGCGACTAATGTTACCCAACTCATTGTTAGCAATTCTGGCAGTCAAATTCCTGTAGAAGAGTTAAGTCGAATTTTTGATAAATTTTACAGGGTTGCTAGCAGCGATCCTTGGAAACAGGGAGGTACGGGTTTGGGTTTGGCGCTGGTTAAGCAATTGGTGCAGCAGCTAGGCGGCAGAATTTGGGCGGAAAGTGAATCTAACCGAACTTGGTTTACGGTGGAGTTACCGACTGATACGGAAGCAGTTTACAAAATTTCTGCTTAAGCCGGCTTTCTTAGAACAGGTTTCAAAAGTTTCATGGGGTGGGTTACACCTTAAGAAAACTAATGCCTACCCCAATTGAAAATCGAGGTAGGCAAATGAAGTTAAGGATGGCTCTAACTAATTAACAGCGCGACAGGAAAGTGTTGAAGAACTTCACCAATTGAAAGCGTTCCATTCGCTTGAATTGACTGGGATGAAATCGCATCTTTCCATGAAGATGAACTTCCTGCCGGCAGCTTAATTTGAGTATCCGCCCAGACTTGTTCACCGAGTGGATGTTCATCAGGTTGAATCAAGCCGGTTAAAAAGCGTGGGGTGATAGTAATTGCCGTCTTTCCGCCATAGCTTCTCGCAAAAGCCACAATTTGAGCCTGAAACTTTCCAGTAACTTCCAGCGGTTGGTAATCTCCATCCAAGAAAAGTTCTCGGTTTTGTTTTCTTGCTTCAAGGAGTTGGGCGATCAAAAATAGCTTAACTCGCCCATCTTCTTTATTAGCCATTAACTCCTCCATGAATTTTAGAGGATCTTTTTGTACTTGCTCCTTCATCTCGCGCAATAAGGCGATTCGCTGCTCAAAATTAACCGGACGCCGGTTATCTGGATCTACATGGCTGAGATCCCAAAATTCAGTTCCTTGATAAAAATCGGGTACCCCTGGAGATGTTCCTTTCAGAAGCGTTTGGGCGAGTGAGTTAAAGATTCCATAATGAGCCACCAACTTCTGGAAAGGCAAAAATTCCTTGATAAATTGATTCTCATCTGCTGAGTCTAAAACTGAATCAACAAAAGCCATGTATGCCGATTCATACTCACTATCTGGTCTTAACCAAGCTGTATGAACTTTAGCTTCTTTGACAGCTTTAATGACATAGTTCTTCATCCGTTCGATGTACTCAGAATCCACAACTCCATCAAAAGGAAAAGTCCCTACCAAGGTTTGATAAAAGAAGTATTCATCATTAGCTTCGGGCATCAACCGCCGCTTCGCACGCGTTTTTTTAGAGCGATTCATTTCACTCCAAGTTTTTACTTGCTTTTCCCATTCTTCAGGAATTTCTGAGAGAACGTTAAGGCGTGCTCGCACATCTTCACCGCGTTTTGTGTCGTGGGTGGCGGTGGCATTCATTTTATGCGGCCAATTTTTTTGGTCTCGTTGATTGAAGTCGTGAAATGTCTCCAGTGAAATGCCAAAGTGGATAGGAGCACCACCGACTTCATTGAGGGAGAGGAGCCGGCTATACACATATAAGAATGTGTCTTCAAACCCTTTTGCCATCAAGGGTCCAGTCATTTGCTGAAGTCTCATTACGAAGTACAAACGCTGATCTTTTTGTTCTTCGGTGAGAAAATCTTCGTAGTCAAGTAACAAGAACTTCTCAATAAAATTGAGTTCTTTTAACAGGATGGGTACTTGCTCTTTGGCTTTTTCAATGACTTCCTGTATGCAAGCACGATCGGTTTCGTTGATTCCTTGTGAGTCGATATAAGTTCGATAAATCGGGAATGCTTTCAGGACTTCTAAAAGCGCTGTTTTGAGACCATAGACGGTAAAATCTCTACCATATCTCGATTGTTCGGCTATTTTTTTCAGCAGTTTTGCCAGATTATCGGCATCTCCCGCCAAATTTTTATCGAGAATTAGCGCTTTTTTCTCAAGGACTAGCTGTTCGTAGGGGGTTCGTATGCCGGTAAATCGGGTGTAAATCTCGCTAAATTTCTCTTCATTTTCGGTTTGGCAAAAAATACCGTTGACATAGTTTAAAAAGTCATAGCCGCTTGTCCCCTGAATGGGCCAGTTATTGGGGACTTCTTCTTGCGGTTCTACGATTTTCTCAACAGTGATGTAAGTGTCTCCTGCTTTCTCTCGAAGGCGTTCTAGATATTGAGCTGGATCGTAGAGTCCGTCAATATGATCAATTCTTAAGCCGGTGAATTTGCCTTCTTCAACGAGTTGGCTAATTAAGGAATGGGTTTTGTAAAAAACTTTGGGGTTTTCTACTCGCATTGAGATTAGTTCGTTGACGGTGAAGAAGCGGCGGTAGTTCATTTCTTCCGCGCCAACTTTCCAGAAGGAGAGGCGGTAAAATTGATCTACCAGTAAACTGTCCAGCAGGTTAAAACTTTCTGGATTCCCAGGTTCTCCATTGAAAGTTTTGAGGTTTTCGTCAATGAAAGTTTTGAATTCTGGTTGATTTTCGTAGAGTTCCCAGAGAAGTGCCTTAACAAAGGTGATCTGATCGTAGCGCTCTCGACCTTTTGCTTCTGCCGGTATGCTTTTGATAATATAAAGCACTCCTAGCAGTTTGACAAAATCCGGGTTATGTCTTCCAAGTGCCTTTCCAAGTTTACCTAAATGATAAGTCAGGAACCGGGCGTAGGATTCTATTCTGATGGGCAATTTGAGGCTATAGTAATTGACGCTCAAGCCGGTTTGATCATACTTGAGTTGAATTTCGCCATTTTCCAAACACTCATTATAAAAATTGCCTAATAAAGGCGCGAGGACTCCTTCTGGGTTATCACCATAAGGAGCATTCCAGGCAATGTCAAAATAATCGAAATAGTCCGAATCCGCCCCATTTTCCAGCACGTCCATGAGCATCGGGTTTTGGCTGTCGTAAGCCATGTGGTTGGGAACAATATCTTGCACCCATCCCATGCTGTTCGCTTGGATTTCCTTTGCCAATGCTTCAAAGTTTTCTTGAGTTCCAAGTTCCGGATTCAATTGATTTGGATCAACAACATCATAACCATGAGTGCTTCCTTCTCTTGCTTTAAAAATGGGGGAAGCGTAAAGATCGGAAATTCCCAGTTCTGCTAAATAAGAAACGATTTGTTTGGCCGAATCAAAGTTGAAACCGGCATGAAATTGAATTCGGTAGGTTGCTGTTGGAATTCGCATGATGAAACGAGCGCTCCTCTGTAATTAATTTTGAAGTCTGGTTACTACTGTGCTTTAGCTTCGTAGAGTGCGAAACTTTGTGATTTAACCGTCAATTTTTGTGACGGCTCAATAGTGTCGGGTAATGTTGTGCCGGCACCCATCCATTTTTGGTCAGAAGAATCCAAAATCTTTTGCCAGTTGCCGGCAGGAATCTTCGCAGGGAAAGTCACCTCTTTATCATTAAAGTTCATAATGCAGAATATTTGGCTATCCTTCGTCCATCGTCGCAAACATATATTTTTTTCCTCTTCAATGCTAGAAACTTCTAAACTTTCCTTGTCTAGCTTTTTCAAGGCCGAGACTGTACGGCGTAGCTGAATTAACCTCTGATACCATTCCCAGAGAGCTTTGTGTTTTCCTTGCTGTTTTTTTTCCCAATTCAGCTTGCAATTTTGCAAAGTATCAGGACTTTGCGGGTCTTGAAATTCGCCCCGTCCTTCAAAGGCTTTAAATTCTTCTTGTTTATCCTTTCTAATGGCTTCAATTATGTTTTCATCAGAGTGACTAACAAAGTACAGAAACGCGGCTTCTTCTCCATATTCTTCACCCATAAAAAGAAACGGGATATAAGGAGAAATCAAAACTGCGCCGGCTGCTAATTTTAGCCCTTCAAAAGACACTAATTTAGATAATCTATCTCCTAAAATTCGATTGCCGATCTGATCATGAGTTTGCGAAAACACCACAAATTGCTCACCCGGTTGATCTTTCGCAGAATTCCCATGCTTTCGTTTTCTGTGGGGGGCGTACTGTCCAGAGTAAACAAAGCTTTCTTTAAAAGCTTTTTCCAAATGTTCGCATTTTCCAAAATCCTGGTAATATCTGTCACTTTCTCCAGTTAGCAAGGCGTGAAGTGAATGATGGAAATCATCACACCACTGGGCATCTAGCCCAAATCCTCCCAATTCTTTGGGACGCAGAACACGAACATCATTTAAATCGCTTTCTGCAATTAAATAAAGTTTCCGTCCTAGCTGTTGAGAAAGGGTATCAGTGGCTGTTGCGAGTTCCTGTAAAAACGGTCTTGCACCGACTTCAAAAATTGCTTGAATCGCATCTAATCGCAAGGCATCAATGTGATAATCTTCAAACCAATACATAGCGTTGTTAATAAAAAACTCACGCACTCCATCACTGTATTGATCGTCAAAGTTGAGCGCTTCTCCCCAAACTGGTCGGTACTTATCTGTAAAATAGGGGCCAAATTCAGGCAAGTAATTTCCTTCAGGGCCAAGGTGATTGTAAACAACATCCAGAATAACTGAAATGCCTTCCTGATGGCAGGCATTAACAAGCTTTTTCAACCCTTCAGGGCCGCCATAAGAATTTTGCACGGCATAGGGAAAAACGCCGTCATATCCCCAGTTACGGTCGCCTGGAAACTGAGCCACCGGCATAATTTCAATCGCATTAACGCCCAACTCAGCTAAATCTTTGAGCCGGGGAATCATTGCCTCAAAAGTTCCTTCCTCGGTGAAAGTTCCGACGTGCAATTCATAAATAATCATTTCTTCTAAAGGAATGCCAGACCAATTCATGTCATTCCAAACAAAATTATTGCGAGCAATTACCTGAGAAGGGCCGTGAACTCCTTGGGGTTGAAAGTCCGATGCGGGATCGGGTCTATCATTTTTTCCTTCTAATTTATAAAAATATAGTGTACCTGGATTAATATTTTCAGCAGTGACTTTCCAATATCCTTGCTCATCCTGTTGCATTGAAATTAATCGATCTTCAGGAGAAACAATATGTACAGTTACCTCTTTAAGAGTGGGTGCCCAAACAATAAACTCACAACGTCCATCACCCAAATAATACGCCCCATTTTTCACCTTCAATTCTCCTCGTATCAATTGATTTTTAGACTTTTGGATTGAAAGGTACTGCCTGATTGTTTGTTTAAAGGATACATATCCGTTGAGTTAAATAAAACTATCCTAGGGAGTATTGCTAAGGTGTTTTGGTTTAAGGTGCCGGCAGCCCGCGCCTGGGTGCTAGATACGGCAGCTAAAGGCATTTGGGCGTTGCTTGCGGCTCACCGGCACGCTAAGTTATCGCTATGATGTAGCGCCGACACGGCGCTGACTACGGCTTTCCAAACAGCCGGCCTCAAGGGAACCCCAAACACGCGCATTTATATAACTTCCGGGTAATCAAGTGCTGGCTTTAGAGGGGCAAAATCAAGATTAACCTAAAAATATGACGCTGTTTTGTATTAATCCAGACAATAACAGTGTGAATAAATCTTGAAGCGTGTCGGCAAGACGTGGTAACTTGATAAACTGTCTTTATAACAAGTAACAAGTATCCAAATAAAAGGTCTAACCTTCAATAGTTTAATCGACATTTATGGCAGGACATAGTAAATGGGCGAATATCAAGCGCCAAAAAGCGAGGGTAGATGCTGTCAAGGGCAAGATTTTTACGAAAATCTCTCGCGAAATTATTGTAGCTGCGCGTAGCGGTGTCCCCGATCCAGCCGGCAATTTTCAATTACGCACGGCGATTGACAAAGCAAAGGCGGCTGGGATTCCGAATGACAATATTGACCGAGCGATCGCTAAAGGTGCCGGTAAATGGGGTCCCGAAGGCGATAGTCTCGAAGCGATTCGCTATGAAGGATACGGTGCCGGTGGCGTGGCAATTCTCATCGAAGCACTCACTGATAATCGCAATCGCACTGCAGCGGATTTAAGAGCGGCATTTAGTAAAAATGGCGGCAATTTGGGGGAAACCGGCTGTGTTGGTTGGATGTTCGACCAAAAAGGCGTTGTCACCATTGCCGGTGCGATTGATGAGGAACAGCTATTAGAAGCTTCTCTGGAAGCCGGTGCTGAGCATTATGAACTGACAGAAATTGATGAAGAAACAGAGGGAGCTGAAGTTTTTACTGAAGTCACAAACCTGGAAAATCTCATTCAAGTTTTACAGAATAAAGGCTATACGGTAAACAAGTCTGAACTGCGCTGGATTCCCAGCAATACACTGCAAGTTACCGATCCCGAACACGCTCGTTCTCTGCTCAAATTAATGGATGCTTTGGAAGATTTGGATGATGTACAAAATGCTACTGCAAACTTTGAAATGACTGAGGAATTGATGTCTGAAAGCATGATGTAATCGCCGCTTAGAAATTAGTTAGTTACAATAAAATCAGGCTCAATCATAAAAGAACTTTAAAAATTCTTATTTTATGATTGAGCCTTAAAACATTCCGAGCAAAGCAATGGGGCGAACTTTTATCGTAATTCGCCCTCAAATATGTAAAGTTGTAGAGGCGAAAGGCTGTATGCCAGCTTAATGCCGGCTCAACCCCCGCCCCAACTTTGTCTCAGAACATCGCTCGTTTAACTCCAATCACGAGGCGAATTAGAAGAGTCAAAGCCGCCGGTTCGCATCCGCCGTTCAAGATCGCCGATATCTGGCGAAACACTTAAAGCGTCTTCGATGGTAATGCGGCCATTGAGCACTTGCTCGTAGAGGGCGACATTCATGATTTGCATTCCTTCAATGGTGTCAGTTGACATCAAGTGGAATGCGTCATCTTCATTACCTTTAAGCAGGTAATCTTTCATCGCCGGCGTGTTAACTAAAATGTCGTGAATTGCTGTGCGGCGACCATCGGTGGTCGGCAATAGCAACTGAGCGACGACAGCCACGAGAGATTCGGTAATTTGAATTCGCATTGCCGGCTGTTCCTCTGGATTGTAGAGGTTTAACAAACGGTTAATCGAGTTGATGGCGCTGCGAGTATGAAGGGTTCCTAATACTAAGTGGCCGGTTTGGGCAGCTTGCAGCGCCGTATTAATGGTGAGGCGATCACGCATTTCCCCAATCAAAATCACGTCTGGATCTTCCCGTAAAACCGCCCTTAAAGCCAAGTGGAAATCAAGGGTATGTAGCCCCACTTCCCGCTGACTAATCAAGCACTTATGGCTGGGGTGAACATATTCAATGGGGTCTTCAATGGTGACAATATGTTTGGCTGCGGTTTCGTTTAAATGACGGATCATTGCCGCCATTGTAGTCGATTTACCTGAACCAGTTGGCCCTGTAACTAAAATTAGTCCCTGGTGATTGGAGATAATTTTTTTCAGGACTTCGGGTAACTTTAACTCTTCAATCGAAGGAATGTGCAGGGTGATCAACCGTAGCACAATCGCACCGCCGGTTAGGGAATCAAAACAGTTGACCCGGCAGCGCAAAAAGCCTGGATAAAAAATTGCTGTATCCAGTTCTTTACTTTCTACAAACTGTTTTCTCTGAGCCGGCGTTAAAATTTCCGCCAGGTACTGTTCATAGATTTGGGGTGTCGTCTTCCCATGTTCTGAAACCGGAATCATCTCGCCGCGAACTCGAATTCTCGGAACTTGACCAACTCGAATATGAATATCAGAGGCTTTCCGTGCGTAAGCCTCTTTTACCATCTGCTCAATGGTAATCGTGCCGTGGCTAGTGGCCACTTGCCCTACCGTCGGTTTGAGCGGTGGTGGTGGCGGTGGTGTTTTGTGGGAAGGCTGAGCCTGAGATCCGGGTACTGCACCAGCATTTATTGGGTTCATTTTCTTTTCGGTTTCGAGGCGAGATTTATGGCAACGAATGGATGAGTTTTTAAAATTAATCGATGTGAGTTTCTGGAGTTGAGATCCTTCTATTTGGCTAAGCACTCACTCGTGAATATACTTAAATTATAAAAAATCGTCAATCAGGTGTAAACTTGATGCTAAGGGGTATTGCAGAAGAACAAAAACACTGATGCAGGTCTCTCGTGATAATTTGCTATCAAATTGCCTTAAAAACAGCGAGGTCACCACAGAAATTCATTTCAGGAATCAAGCCAAGGCGCTAAATTTTTTTCAAATTAAGTTGTTAAATTTTATTTCCCTAGCCGCGCTTTCATAAAACCTTTTAAGAAAATGAACCCTAAAAGATTTTTTCTCGCCGAGAATTTATTAACTTGTTGGCCAACTTAGACAAAATAGACTTGCGATGAAAATGTTTTATCAGTTCGCTGAGAGGCTAAGCACACAAATCGCCGATTGGCTGGAAACCCACTGGGTAACGCCGGCCTTCGCGGGTTGGCTGCTGGGTGGGCTGGCTCTCTTCTACTTTGCCGCCGGCACGAATACAATGGCTGGCTGGTTGTACGCGATCAGCGGGATTAGTCTTGCGATTTTGGGCATTGCCATGACTTTGCCGATTCGGACGCTGCGCCCACTGCAAGTTCGCCGCCGTCCGATTGAGCCGGTGAGTGTGGGCGACCAACTAACCATTGAAATCGACATAGAAAACCCAACTGAGAAAACCAAGACGCTGCTGCAAGTCTATGACATTTTCCCTTATGTCTTAGGGCAGCCGAAACCCGTTGCCGTTGAAGCGATCCCTCCCCAAGGCATACATCATTTGGTATACTACCACCCCACCCAACGCCGAGGCGTCTATCGGTGGGATGAGATTCATTTGAGGACGGCAGCCCCGTTAGGGTTATTTTGGTGCCGGCGATCACGCCAAGCCAAAGCCACAGCCATTGTTTATCCCACCGTATTCCCACTAAAGGTTTGCCCACTGGTAGACGAAATGGGCAAAGAAGACAGCGCCCAGCTTTACAGTGATCGCCGGCAGCAAATGGGAACCGAAGGCATCACGCGAACCCTGCGCCCTTACCGATTTGGAGATCCTATCCGTCTGATCCACTGGCGCACCAGTGCCCGTTACGGCGAAATGCGGGTGCGCGAGTTAGAAGTCTCCACCGGCGGACAGCAAATCGTGATTAGCCTCGACAGCGCCGGCACTTGGCAGCAGGCGGATTTTGAAGCGGCTGTCATTGCAGCGGCATCGTTGTACTTCTACGCCAGCCGCGCCGGTTTAAATGCCAGCCTTTGGACAGCTCAAACCGGCCTAATTCAAGGACATCAAGTGGTTCTAGAAACCCTAGCTGCCACAAGTGCCGGTGAAGATCCCCTCCCCAATGGCTTGCCGGAGATGCCTTTAATTTGGTTAACTCAAAATTCTGTAAGTCTAAGCAGCCTTCCCCCTGGCAGCCGATGGGTTTTATGGCCGGCAGCCTCATCCTTACCCCAAGAAGAAAACACGATTATCAAGCGAGATCGACCAGGCATTGAGATCCGCCCAGATCGAGCCTTAGATTTACAACTGCAAGAACCTTTAAGCCGGTTCTAGTCCAAATTTCCTAGAAGCAGTTGCCTAAAAAACCTCAAATCTGATTAGCCTCTTCAAATCCCTAGTCCCATGCCCCATGCCCCATGCCCCATGCCCCATGCCCCTACTGTTCTTGTTGGCGCAGCCTTGCCCAATGCCCCATGCCCAATGCCCCATGCCCAATGCCCAATGCCCAATGCCCCACTTCATACTGCCGGCCTAAGCCTTGCGGTACAATGCAATAAATATAATCTCCTCTTATAGTCAAAGCTAATGACCTCTCCAACAGACACCGACAACAAATCCAGCGATAAAAGCCTAGAAGCAATGGTGCAGTTTTCCCAAACTTATGCCCAGCGCACCGGCACCTACTTCTGTTCGGAACCTTCAGTAACTGCTGTGGTGATCGAAGGATTGGCCAAAAACAAAGATGACCTCGGTTCGCCCCTGTGTCCCTGCCGGCACTACGAAGATAAAGAAGCCGAAGTCGCCGCTGCCTACTGGAACTGCCCCTGCGTACCGATGCGGGAGCGCAAAGAGTGCCACTGTATGCTATTCCTCACCCCAGAAAATGACTTTGCCGGCCAATCGCAAACAATGACGATTGAACAAGTCAAAGAAATTAGAGAAAGCATGGGATGAGTGAGCTGATCCCTGATGAGTTTTGGCAAGGCGTAGAGCAGTTCAACCGGCAAGAATTCTACGCCTGTCATGACACCCTAGAGGCTTTGTGGATGGAGGCATCCGAACCCGAACGCACTTTTTATCAGGGAGTGCTACAAATTGCCGTTGCCCTCTATCATCTGGGCAATCATAACTGGCGCGGAGCCGTAATTTTGCTGGGAGAAGGCATCAGCCGGTTGCGGAAATATCAGCATCCATATTTTGATATAGATGTCAATAGCTTACTAAAGCAAAGCGTCGATCTGTTGAGCGAATTGCAACAAGCAGGGCCAGAAAACGTAGCAGATTTCGCCCAGCAGCTTAGTCAAGGAAGTAATCCTTCATTACAGCGCCCTCAAATTGCCCGATTTCCTGCACCCAAAGAATAAGGCAGGTTTGCTGGAAAAACGCAAGCAAGCCATAACCCCTACTTCCCCACTTCCCTACTTCCCTACTTCCCCACTCAGGACTCAGGACTCAGCACTCAGCACTTAAGATGAGGAACCCTCAGTAAATCAGTCAACGTCAAAATTGTGATAGCTTGGCGAGTGCCAACCACATCTGTAGGGATCTCGATAGAGTCTTCACAGGACACGTTAAACTACCTACAGCAGCCTGTCAGGTGATCCTCAGCCTGAAAGGTAGTTCCGCACCGCTTGTTCCTCCTCAGCCTCACAATCCATGATGTCATTTGCAAAACTGCCTGGTTTACTGATGCTACGCCTCGGATTAACCTTGATGTTGCCGGTGGCGGCTTTGTGTGGGAGTGTTGCTCCTACCTATCCCCAAACAAACCCAGCCGCAGTGGATAGACCCCTGACGCTGCGTTCTGATATTCAAGAAGCTGACGCCAAAACTGGAGTTGTCACAGCGCGTGGGAACGTGCAAATCGATTATCCAGCAAGACAAATTCAAGCCACAGCCGCGCAAGCGCAATATTTCAGCAAAGAACGCCGTATTGTCTTGAGTGGCGATGTTTATGTTTTGCAGGAAGGTAACAGTTTGCGGGGTGAAAACATTGTTTACCTGATTGATGAGGGGCGATTTATCGCACTTCCCAAATCAAATCGGCAAGTCGAATCAATTTATCTCGTTCCAGAAGAAAACGCCGCTGCACCTGGTACTCAAACCGCGCCGGCAACGCCTGCATTTTAATTTCAAATGAGGATAGAGAGAGGGAACCAACCGGCAGAAATCTCCCATCACCCTCTCCCGAATCATCTATCACAAATCCCCAATGAAAATTTGGCTTGAAAATGTTCACAAATCCTATGGCAAGCGCGTCATTGTCAACCGCGTTAACTTGTCAGTGGCGCAAGGAGAAGTCGTAGGATTGCTCGGACCCAACGGTGCCGGTAAGACAACAACGTTTTATATTACCACCGGCTTGATCAAACCCAATCACGGCACCGTTTGGCTTGATGACGTCAATATTACTAACCTGCCGATGCACAAACGGGCGCAGCTTGGCATTGGCTATTTAACTCAAGAAGCAAGTATCTTTCGTCAATTGAGCGTTCGGGATAATATCTTACTGGTATTAGAGCAAACCGGCGTTCCCCGTCACGAATGGCAGCAGCGTCTAGATTATTTGTTGCGAGAATTTCGCCTAGAAAAAGTTGCTTATACCGCCGGCATTCAAGTCTCTGGCGGAGAACGCCGGCGTACTGAACTAGCGAGAGCATTGGCAGCTGGACAAGCCGGCCCAACATTTTTGCTGCTTGATGAACCGTTTGCCGGTGTTGATCCGATCGCTGTGGCAGAAATTCAGCAAATTGTCGCCGGATTGCGAGATCGCCAAATGGGCATCCTGATTACCGATCACAATGTCCGAGAAACCCTCGCCATTACCGATCGCGCCTACATTATGCGCGATGGCCAAATCTTAGCAGCCGGCAATGCAGAGGAACTCTACAACAATCCCCTCGTTCGACAATACTACTTAGGTGAAAGCTTCCAGCGATAGCCGGCTCATTTTAGATTTTAAAGTGGGGATTTACTGGTAAAATCCATAACTTAATAAACTTTCAATGTTTTATCACTCACCTAAATTATCCAATCCCCCTGCCGGTCTTCATAACCAAATTTTTGGCAATAGCTGAAAGTTTTTATAAACCCTCTGTGTTTATCTATTTTTATAAAACTCTT
The DNA here is from genome assembly GCF_014695715.1 of Microcoleus sp. FACHB-68. Taxonomy (NCBI): domain Bacteria; kingdom Bacillati; phylum Cyanobacteriota; class Cyanophyceae; order Oscillatoriales; family Microcoleaceae; genus Microcoleus; species Microcoleus sp. FACHB-68. Next base: position 637,094 of record NZ_JACJOT010000008.1, on the reverse strand, counting down.
AATTTCTCTCTTCCTCCTCACACCTCAATCCCCAGACTCAAAACATGAGATTAAGCCTGTCCAAATCCTTCCATTCGCTTAGCTGGCTAACTCCTAGAATTTCGGTCATGGATCGCTATATTGTAATGGAGTTATTGCCGCCATTTCTATTTGGAGTGGGAGCTTTTTCATCCGTAGGGGTAGCCATTGGGTCAATGTTTGACTTGGTGCGGAAGGTAACAGAAGCCGGCTTGCCAATGACGCTGGCGATGAAAATTTTGCTGTTAAAGCTTCCTTATTTCGTCGTTCTCGCCTTTCCCATGTCAATGCTGCTAACATCCTTACTTACCTACAGCCGGCTATCGAGTGACAGCGAGCTAATTGCCCTCCGCAGCTGCGGCATTAGTATTTACCGATTGATTACACCGGCTCTGGTGCTGAGTATTTTCGTGACAGGGATGACCTTTTTTTTTAATGAACTTCTTGTGCCGGCTGCAAATTATGAAGCGTCTATTACCTTAGAGCGGGCATTGAAACAAGATACAAAAGTATTTCAAGAGAAAAATATTATTTATCCAGAATTTAGTCAAGTCAAGCAACCCAATGGCAAAAAACAAGAAGTTCTTACGCGCTTATTTTATGCAGAAGAATTTGACGGTCAGCGAATGAAAGGCTTGACAATTTTAGATCGCTCGCAGGAAAATATTAATCAGATATTGGTATCCGAATCAGCAATTTGGAATAACGCAACAAATACGTGGAACTTTTTTAATGGCACCATTTATATTGTCGCACCAGACGGTTCGTATCGCAATATTTTAAAATTTGAAGAACAAGAATTAAATCTTTCTCGCGCTCCGTTTGATCTGGCATCAAAAGACCGGGATTATAATGAAATGAATATTGCACAATCCCAAGAGTATTTGAAACTACTCCAACAGAGCGGGAAAGAAAAGAAAATTCGCAAGCTGATTATCCGCATTCAACAGAAATATTCGCTGCCCTTTGCGTGTGTTGCCTTTGCCCTAGTCGGTGCGGCATTAGGGACTAAACCACAGCGAACCAGCAAAGCCACAGGCTTTGGCGTTAGTGTTTTATTAGTCTTTGCTTACTATTTATTGATGTCGATTGGGGATGCCTTGGGGTTGAGCGGGGTGATTTCTCCTGTGATAGCCGGCTGGTTGCCAACCCTGTGCGGCTTTGTAATGGGAGCAGTGTTGTTAGTGCGGGTATCCCAATAAGTTTTAGGGAGACTAAAGAGATCAAACCAAGCTGCCGGTTAAGAAAGTCTGCAAGGGTGGATGCAAGTTTAGATAGCGGTGATTTAAAATCGTTGGGTGGATAAACTTTAAGAAAGTTGGAAGTTAAAATCCCCTAAAGACAAATTCAAGGCTAGGATGTAATCACAGTCAACTTTCCTTTTGGGGACACTTTCCCACCGGCGCTTGTTGTCGCTGTAACCGGCAGCCAGACAATTGGCATCAATGTCAGTGTAAAATTTTTGCCCCTTCCGTGCCAGCTCAAACTGCGCTTAACCTATGTCACCTCATAAGCAACTGCCTAACTCGATCCGCAACATCAGAGCCAAAATACGACCCCTATTAAGACCGGCTGTTTGGGGAACGGCAGGAGTTCTGGTGGTATTGGGACTGTTTATGTCTGAGTATTTGGCGAACCCAGAGCAATTTACAGAACTCATTCCAAAGCAAATGGGGGCAGAGGAATCCGACGCAAGAGCACTGTCGCCCGAAGAAAAGGCCAGAATCGCTGAGATTGAGCGCTCGTCGGCGCTGCTTAAAGAGTTGAAAGCTGGGGATGCTGCCGGCAAACAGCCAACCTCAGCAAATTCTAAAAGTCTGCTGGAACAAAGCCTGGGGCTGAACCCAAAGGCTGGAAAGGAAGAAACCAAATCGGTTGATCCACAGAAAAACCCCAATGCAATAGGGCCAGAAACTGCAAATCTGTTAGCCGGCACACCCTTAGCAACCGCACCGATTAAAGGCAATTCCTCCCCAGCGCGGTATGACACAGGAATTCCTAGCGCGATGCCATCAGCGGGGCAAATCTATGACACAACTTTAGGTAACAGCTTGCTCAACGCCACGGGTGGGATTGGCAATTTGCCTCCTGCCAGCCCCCTGCAATCGGCTTTGGACAGGTACAAGCTCGGCCAAAATTCATCATCGCTGCCTTCCGCGAATGCCGATACCGGCACCGAGACTGAAGCCGCTTTTAACGCAGGATTTACAGGCGTCGCCCAGTCATTTCCCAACAAGCCAGGAGTCACGCCGGCAAGAGGGGGTTTAGATGGATTTGACCCACCCTACCGAGGCCCAAGACCGGGACGAGATCCAGGCCGGCTCAGCTCCACTGGCACAGACGGTATCAATTCTTCGTTGATTCCCACGTTACCGGGACAAATCGCTCCCTCAACGAATTACGGCGCACCAGACACCAGCTTGACGCCAGGGACAGGAGCGAATGCAGCCCCCGATAATTCCTACCAGTATTTAACCGGCTCCCCTTCTTCCCCCGCAGCACCAAACGCCGTAAACCTTGCACCATCGGCACCGACCGTTACACCCAGCAATTTAGGACAACAATCGCCATTACCGACCATCACAGCCCCAGCCCCGTTACCAACCTCTAATAGTCCTGTACAGCCCCTAAGCAGGCCGGGTGTTCCGACGAACGCTAGCCAGCCGGCTTTCCCCGGTTTTAACGCACCAGGAACGCAACCGGGAGTCAGCGGCATTCCCAACAACTACGGACAGCCGGTTTACCCAGGCTTCAACGCACCTGGGGCGCAACCGCAAGGATTGCCGGCGATCCCAAATAATTACGGGCAATCACCGTTACCCAGCTTAAATACCCCAAGCACCGGCATCAACTCCGCATCTCCCAGTAACTACGGGACGCCAGGACTGCAGCCGGCTCTGCCAAACGCACAACCGAACTATGCAGCACCCGGAAGTATTGGTAACGGTCAAGTCAATACGTTCTCAAATCCGACAAGGTGAGGGGATTGGGCATTGGGGATTGGGCATTGGGCATTGGGCATTGGGCAAGGCTTCGCCAACCTAAAGGTATGGGCAAGGCTGCGCCAACCTAAAGGTATGGGCATTGGGGATTGGGCATAGGGCAAGGCTTCGCCAACCTAAAGGTATGGGCATTGGATGAAAGAACTTTTCTCCCCTTCTCTCCCTCTTCGCTAGCCTCTAGTCCCATGCCCCATGCCCTATGCCCCATGCCCCTCTTCAAAAGTGCTGAATAATTGCCTCGGCAAACTCAGAACACTTTAGGGGCGGTTCCACCGGCGGTTCCATTAACCGGGCTAAATCGTAAGTGACTTGCCGGTTAGAAATGGCATCCCCCAAACCTTTCTTAATCAGATCGGCGGCTTCTTGCCAGCCCATAAATTCCAGCATCATCACCCCCGATAAAATCACCGAACCGGGATTTACCCGATCTAAACCGGCGTGCTTGGGGGCGGTGCCGTGGGTGGCTTCAAAAATTGCAGATGAATCGCCAATATTTGCACCGGGACCCATGCCTAAACCGCCGACAATGGCAGCCGCAGCATCAGACAAGTAATCGCCGTTTAAGTTTAACGTTGCAAGAATTGAATATTCTGCCGGCCTGGTTTGAATTTGCTGGAAAATACTATCGGCAATTCGGTCATTCACCATCACCTTATCTTTCCACTGCCCATTGCCGTGAGTTTCCCAGATGGAATTGAGGACTGTTTCCACTTCCTGACAAATTTTTGCTTGCTTATCAGGCGTTAGGGCATCAAATCCTGGCTCAATTTCACGGGCGTTGTCTTCGAGGGAAATATCGGGTTTGCGCTCTTTATTGCCTAAAATCCAAGATTCCTGTTCGGTGACGCACTCAGCGCGAAACTCGCTCGTCGCAACCTCATAACCCCAATCGCGAAACGCGCCTTCGGTGTACTTCATAATGTTGCCCTTATGAACCAAAGTCACCATTTGCTTGGCTTTGGGCAACCGCAGGGCGTGCTGAATGGCGCGGCGTACAAGTCGCTGAGAGCCGGTTTTGCTCACCGGCTTGATGCCAATGCCGGAGTCGAGGCGAATTTGCTTGCTGCCATGTTCAGGCGTGGCAGGGATTAACTCGTTATTGAGCAAAGCGATTAATTTGTCGCAGATTTCACTGCCTTGCCGCCATTCAATCCCCAGATAAATATCTTCGGTGTTTTCCCGATAAATAATTACATCCAGTTTTTCAGGGGTTTTGTGCGGTGAAGGTGTGCCGGCATAATATTGGCAAGGACGCACACAGGAATAAAGGTCAAAGATTTGCCGCAGGGCAACATTTAAAGAGCGAATGCCACCGCCAACCGGCGTAGTAAGTGGCCCTTTAATGGCCACGCCGTATTCTTTGATCGCTGTGAGGGTGTCTTGGGGCAGATATTGATAGGTGCCGTATTTTTCGCAAGCTTCATCGCCGGCATATACCTTAAACCAGCTAATTTGCCGCTTGCCACCATAGGCTTTTTCTACGGCAGCATCAAGGACTTTTTGGGATGCCGGCCAAATATCAACGCCGGTGCCGTCCCCACGAATGAAGGGAATGATCGGGTTATCTGGGACAATGGGCTTACCATTTTCAAAGGTGATGCGTTCGCCGGTGGAGGGGGCAGTAATTTTCTCGTACATATCGCAGGCTCGTCACTTCTTCGGTAGAACTAACATCCCACACTTAGCATTGATGGGACGCGCAAAATGCTCATCCTACAACAAAATAGTGCTGAGTCCTGAGTGCTGAGTCCTGAGTGGGACAGTGGGTGAGTCCGAGAGTTGGGGAGTTGGAGAGAAAACAACGACATCGGTCGTCTTAGTTTAAGAAAGAGTCTTTGGCGAGCTGGAGCGTTCAATGTAAGTTAAGCTTTTTTGCGAATTGTATCCATCTTGGCTGCATCTAATGTTTGCTTTGTGAAGCTTCTCAATCTTAAAATTTTGAATATGGAAAGCACTCACACAAAAAGCGGTTTGAGCCGTACACAACATCTTTGGATCGCCGCCGGCATCTGGACGCTGGTTGGTGCCGGCCTGTTTGTCATGGGTTTGGTGTTTTGGTTTCATTTTCCCTATTTGGGATTTTTAGACTCCAAGCATCTTCTCGGAGGCGCAGCCGCCCTTGGGATTGGTTTGGTGAAAGGAAAATTGATTCTAGATCGCACTGCCGGCAGGGTAATTGAGCGGGTGGAAACCTTGCAAGAGCCTAACCCGTTTAAGAGCGTGTTTCAAATGTTTGGGGGCAAGACAATTGCTCTAATTTTGGCGATGATGGGCATTGGTATTGTGCTGCGGGTTGCCGGCGTTAGCTTTGAGGTGCGCGGTTTGATTTATATTGCAGTGGGGATTGCGTTGTTGTGGAGTTGCCGCCGGTATTGGGTGGCATCTTTCCAGCCGGCATCTCTTGTTATTGGTGAGGATTCCTAGGGTGCCCGATTTGCCCGATCAAAAGAATTTGGATGAGATCGGTCAGATCGCCCGCGCTGTAGGCTGGAGGGCGGCTGAGATCCTGCATTCCTACTCCTACGGCGCAGCGGCTAGCCGGCTTAGCGTTGAGGATAAAAAAGATGGGCCGGTGACAAGTGCCGATCTGGCAGTTGATCGCTACATCTTGCAACAATTACGCATTGCTTTGGGTTCTCAAGACTTCGGGTTTCTCACCGAGGAGACTTATAAATCTTTGCCGGCAGCGCAAAAGTCTATCCCTGTCCCCCAATCTTGGGTGTGGATCATTGACCCGATTGATGGCACCCGCGAGTTTATTAAGCGCACCAGCAATTATGCTGTTCACATCGCCCTCGTTTGTGAAGGTCGGCCTGTAGTGGCTGTGGTTGTGTGGCCGACTGAAGGCAAGCTGTACTACGCGCAGTTAGGTGCCGGTGCTTTTGTGGAAAATCCGGCGGGATTTCGGACGCCGTTGCAAGTCTCCCCACGGGAACGCCTACAGGAATTAACGGTTATCAGCGGCCACAACCACCGAAATGAGCGCTTCAACCAGTTAATGCGCCGATTGCCTTGCAAAAATCAGAGATTTGGCGGGAGTATCGGCTGCAAAATCGCCCAGATTGTCGAACACGAGGCAGATGTTTATATCTCGATTTCTGGTAAAAGTGCGCCGAAGGATTGGGACTTTGCTGCGCCTGAGTTAATTTTGACCGAAGCTGGGGGCCGGTTTACTCACGCGGATGGCACCCCCCTGATGTATAACCAGGGGGATGTCACTCAGTGGGGTTGCGTGATCGCCAGTAATGGCCACTGTCACGAAGATCTGTGCGCTCAAGCTCAAAAGGTTCTCACTCAGGGGGAACGCAAAAAATGAGTGCCGGTGGCGACTGCTTCCAATTTCTCTTCAAAGTCCCCCAAATTTGGGGAGCCAGTGCGGTCTTGGGTTCCCCCCAAGTGGAGCAACTGGCGTGGATTTAGGGGACAGTTTGGGTTGCAATGCTCACTTTCTAAAAATCCTCTAAGATTGCCGGCTGGCAATGACGGCATAAAAAGGATCGCCCCCACCCATTCCTAACATTTGTAGGAAACTTGGCGCACTTGACTGATGGGCGACAACTTCTGGTTGACTAAATCCTGGTACTGATTGGAAATAGCTTTTAACGAGTTCAACTCGGCTAGCTTCTGAACCATCTCGCCACGCTTGGATAGCTTTTTGATAAAACATCCGGTTGGAGAAGCTGATAATGGCAATACCACCCGGTTTGAGGATGCGGTAAATCTCGGAAAACACCGCATCTGGATACTGCAAATATTGCACAGAAACGCAGTTGAGAACGGCGTCAAAATCTTGATCCGGTAAGGGTAATTTGGGGGTTTCGTTCAGGTTTTGCAGGAAGTAATGATCCAGCCGGCGATTTTTGGCGAGTTCATCCCCATTCATCCCGTGTCCCTCAACGTGGGCAAATTTCATCTCTTCTGGGAGATGGGAAACCCAGCTACTCATCATGTCAAAGATGCGTGTGTTGGGTTGGAGGCGTTGCCGGTAGAGGTTGGTTAGTTGATCGATAAATCCTTCGTCTACGTGGGTGACGAAGCGCGGGACTGAATAAAAGTCGCTATCGCTGGTATCGTCTAATTTTGTGCGCTGAATCGGTTTGAGTACCATGAGTGTGAAGAAATGTTACAAATAATACCTCTTTAATAATATCGCAGCCGTCAGGGTGCAGGAAAATAGGGCGTAGCCGGTGAGTGTTGAGATAGGGATTTTTAAATTAATCTTGATTTTTTGGTTATAGAGTAATAATAAAAAAAGTGGAGTGAGGGGGATAAAATATCGTCCTTGTACGCCTTCTATAAGGTTTGCACCCACTGGAGTCCAAGCAAGATACATAGCTGTTGTAATTAGTAAGCCGGTTAAAAGAATGATAATTAAAAGTATAGTTTTTTGGAATAATGAGATTTTAATATCGGATCGGTGACTAAATAAAGCAACGGTAATTAGTAAAATTATATAGGAGATTATATGAAAACCAGGCAATGAGGTGTCTAGCCATCCAAGTTTTCCAATTAATTGTTCTAAATAAGTTAAGCCGTAAGTTGAAAGTGTATTAGTTTGGGTTAAAATAAATTGCACCGGCTGATTTAAAATATAATTTACCTGTTCGCTTAATACGACATTGTCTGTAGCCGGTCTTAGGGGAATATATAAATCTTTAATTAGAGAAGACCAAGCTAGGATTGCGATCAAGGTTAATAAATTTATGCCGGCAAACCCTAAAAAATATTTTGCGAGACTCCCTAGCTTTTTAACTGGGATGATTAAATATAATAAATTTAATGGGAAGTAAGCGGTTTTAGACAGTCCGATTAAAATCGAAAGTAAAGCGATACTGAGAATTTTAATATATCTAATACGTTGTGCCGGTTCAAAAGCTATCTGGAAAAAAATAGCTGCTAAAAGAAATGAAGCACCATTTGTCAAAGCATCCGCCGATAGAGAGGCTGCTTGAAACAGAGACATGGGAGTTAAAGCTAGCAAAAATACCAGCCATTTATAAATCGGGGTAACTTTAATCGCTAGATAGATAAGTCCCACCCAAACCAATAAGTTTACTGCTCTCCCCAAATAAAATATAATTATGGGAGAAACTCCCAACAACTGCCCGAATGCCATTCCTAAAGCTTGGGGTAAATAAGGAACAGGAGAGTATAAAGCAGCATTGGGAAAACGTACAAAAATTTTATCTTGACGCTTAAGCGGTAAATTGAGCAAAGAAAGAATATCTTGAATTTTTTGCTTGTTTTCTGGTTGAAAACGGAGATCAACTGTTGAGGCTTGTTGCGCGGTTATTAGAACACTTTTTGGCAGCATTCCTCCCACACAAATCGCTGCCGGCGTGTAAACCAGTCTTCCATGACAGTCAACGATTTTTTTCTCTGAGATGAAACCTCCTTGGGATACCTGAAAAGAGCGATAAAAATGCTGGTATTCATCAGCCGCTTGAAAGGGAGGTGTTATCAATAAAAATAAAATGCCAAAAATGACACTAATAATAACAAATGCCTTTTCAGGCGTTTTGACAATCGATTTCCAGTTTTGTATCATTATAAGCTGAGATTTTATAGCAAATTTTTATTCCAAACTTTCCCATATTTTGTGAACCGGCATTTTCGGGACATTTGTCACATCATAGTTAATTGCTGCCAATAAGGATTGAAATCCCAGAATAATCGGGAGAGACGCTAGCATGACTGTACCACTGGTTGCCGGTATTCCTCGTTGAATGCTTAAATACCAATTATACAATCCAAATATTAATCCCAGGCTGATTAAAATAATAGCAACAATTAACTCAACCGAACCAATATTAAAATCCCGTAAAAAGTAATTGTAAAAAATTCGTTTAAAAAAACGGTTGATATACTTGCAGGGAAAAATTAACATAACTCTGCCGATTTTGAGATGGCTAATTTCCTCCCCATACTTTGCAGCCATCGGCAAATCATAAACTACTGCACGCACGGTATTTAATCGAAATAGCATATCACTTTCAAAGAAATATCTTTTATCTAATTTATGCAGAGGAATCATTTTTAAAACACTTGCATGAATAGCGGTATAGCCATTCGTTGGGTCCATAATATCCCAATATCCACTACACATTTTACTTACAAAAGACAGCAAGGCATTTCCGATTAGCCTTAGCTTCGGCATAGATGCCAGTAAATCTAAATCAAAAAATCGATTGCCTTTAACATAATCTGCCAAATCGCCGGCAATAGGTTTAATAAACTTGGGAATTAAGGCAGGTTCCATTTGTCCATCCCCATCAATTTTAATAATAATCGTTGCGCCGGCAGCTATTGCTTCCCTATACCCAGAAACAACGGCACCTCCTACGCCTCTATTCGTTGGATGAAAGATAACTTTTACCCGTGAATCTTGACAATAGCTATTAACATAATCGCCCGTTGCCTCTGGACACTTATCATCAATCACATAAATTAAATTCACCTCAGATCCAATTTTATCAATAACTTCCAAAATATGCTTTTTAACGTTAAAGCAGGGAATCACAACAGCAACTTTTTGAAGCATCCTACTTTTTTATAAATTGCTATAATTTTCATCACGCTGCCAAGCGCTTACGAGAAACAAGGGGAATATATTCCAATATAAAGGAACAAAGGTTCTGCGAATTTGCTTGAATCCATGAGATTTTAGATAAGATTCTACTTCGCTGCCGGTGTGATAGTGATCAGCCGGCTTCGTAATTCCAAAGACTTTGCGTAAGCCGATGTAAATAAAATTTTCTGTTGGCAATGAAGTCAGCAAGACACCATTCGGTTTTAACCAACTTCTCAGGATAGATGCCGGCACCGATAAATCCTGAAAATGTTCTAAAACGTCAGCAGCAATAATCGCATCAAAAGACGCTTGAGGAATTTTGACAACCGCTACATCATCTTTAATGATTTTAACATTATTTAATTGATGCTTTTCAGCAACTTGTCGTGCTTCAATATCTTCTAAATCCAGAAAAAAAACCGTTTGAAAGTGACGCGTAAGCGTTGGTAAAAATACACCACCACCTCCGCCAAAATCCAGACAAGAATCTTTGGAAATTTGCAGGCGTTGCAGGTGAAAGTTAATCATCTTCAATCGCATCCAAAACACTTGCCTCACCGGCCAATATTTAGAGTAATACAGCGTGGGAACCCGATCCGAGTCGGTGGCAATGGTGCGAAGAAAATTTGGCTCAATCTCAACAAACATAAAAGCAATAAGCAACCATTAAGGAAGTTTACCACTGCTGTTCGCCCCTAAGCGGGAAGCAATTCAATGATGACTAATTCTGGCCGGCATAAAAATCTCACCCTCGGTGCAACGCCTCGCTGCATCCCAATTCCCCGCGATACAATTAGCGTGCGATTGCCCGTTAGTTTCGTCATGCCGGCAGCCCAACTTCGCGGTATTTTGGAACGGGTAAACACCGGCCCGACGAAAGGAAGCCGCACCTGGCCCCCGTGTGTGTGGCCGGCAACCAGCAGATCGGCGTCAACATCACCCAGGGCACAGTCCGGGGCATGACCTAAAACAATGTGAAAGCGATCGCAAGGCGCAACCTTTAACCGAGAATTTCTGGAAGCTGCCAACGGTAAGCCGGTGAGGACAATAAACCTGTGGACAAAGATTCCGTAGGCTAATAGTTAAAGGATGCCTAAGCCGTATTCTCCCATAAAGAACGGAGCAATTAGTCCAAAAGCTGCTAACGCGAATAAGCCGGCATTTTGCACCATTTTAGGCATTTTGCACCGCAAAGCCATAACAGCGCCACATCGCCGCCGGTCATTATCAAGTTGTAAGGAATAGTGTAGGTTTCAGGAGCCATATTAGAAACGTAAATACGAAAAACCTGCTACTTAATTAACCCTATACTATGAATACCCTGATTTCGATAGGTGGAATGCGACAGGTGTTCAACTCAAAACGCTAAGCTGTGGGAAGTTTGGATGGGATGCCGGCTTAAAAAGCTGAATGAAATCAATCAAAAGCGAGTAGAGTTATCTAAGCAGGTTTGTTGCTATAACAATTTAAGGTGATTTTGGGAATTCTGTAGCATTAAATTCGGTATTTAGTAAAAAATAATATTCTTTCTCATTTTTGCTAACTTTACAATAATGTTAAAAATTCCAATGTTACTTTTTCAAAAATATAAAAATAAGATTGAGATTTTCACGACCACCTTTTTAATCCCACTTCGTAAAAATTTAAATTAAAGTAGTAAGTATCTTATCTAGAAAAATTCACCATGACTCAAGATATCTTCGACTTACCTGGGCCAGAAGGAAATTCCCTAGTCGGCAACCTTGCCGACTTTGGTCGTAATCCGCTGGAGTTTATGACTGAATGTGTTCGGAAATATGGGGATATTACCCCTCTGCGCTTAGGCTTAGCACCAGCCTGTGTGCTAGCCAACCCTGAATATATCCAGTATGTCTTGAAAGAGCGAGAATTATTTGTTAAAAGTCGTGGGTTGAAGGCGTTAAAAACCTTGCTGGGCGAAGGACTTTTAAGCAGTGAGGGAGATTCTTGGTTTCGCCAGCGACGCCTTACTCAACCGATCTTCCATCAAAAGCGAATTGCTGGGTATGGGGAGGTCATGGTTGCTTATACTGAGCGAATGCTTGAAAGCTGGAAAGATGGAGAAACTCGTGATGTCCACGCAGACATGATGCGTCTGACTTTAAATATTGTGATGAAAACGATATTTAACAGTGATGTCACCGAAGGCGAAGCGAAAGATGTAGCCCATGCCCTTGATGTGGCGATGGATTGGTTTGAAAGTAAGCGGAAACAAGGATTTTTAATTCTGGAATGGTTTCCCAGACCAGAAAATATCCGCTACAGAAATGCGATCCAGCAGTTGGATAAAAATATTTACAACATCATCAATCAGCGCCGTGTTAGCGGAGAAGATCAAGGAGATTTACTCTCGATGTTAATGCAAGCGCAAGATGAAGAAGATGGCAGCAAAATGACCGATAAACAGTTGCGCGATGAAGCGGCAACTTTAATATTAGCTGGACATGAAACTACCGCCAATACTTTAGCATGGACATGGATGCTTTTATCTCAATATCCGGAAGCGCGAACTAAATTGCAAGAAGAGTTAAAAGAGGTATTGGGAGATCGCGTCCCTACGATGGCTGACTTACCGCGTTTGCGCTACACAGACATGGTGATCAAGGAAGCCATGCGGCTTTATCCAGCAGTGGCAACGATGGGGCGTCAAACGATTAAAGATTGCGAAATTGGCGGCTATCAAGTGCCGGCAGGCTGCGCGATCATCATGAGTCAGTGGGTAATGCACCGGCATCCCCGTTATTTTGAAGATCCAGAACAGTTTAAACCAGAACGTTGGGCCGGCGACCTCGAAAAACAGCTTCCACGAGGCGTATACTTTCCCTTTGGAGATGGCCCCCGAATTTGCATCGGCAAAGGTTTTGCCCTAATGGAAGCGGTTTTACTGCTAGCAACAATTGCTCAAAAGTTTCAACTTAATCTTGTGCCAGAACACCCCATTGTTCCTCAACCATCCATCACTTTACGACCGGAACACGGCATTAAAGTCACTCTAAAAAACCGTTGATTTAGCTGTAAATTTTCCTATTTCTTGCTTAAAAAGGCAAATTAACACAGAGAATTACCGCTCTGTGTTAATTTGCGTAGAGCTGCACTTAGAACTTAGAAAAATTCAATTCTTCTGTGTAAATTTGCTCACAATGTCATCAGTTCTCGACGCCATAATAAAATCGTTCCGGTGAAGTCCAGAAATAGCATGAGTCCACCAAGTAACCGTAACCTTCCCCCATTCCGTGAGTAATGCTGGGTGATGTCCTACTTCTTCGGCAGCATCTCCGATACTGTTTGTGAACGCTAATGCCGTTTTAAAATCTGGAAAATTGTAGCTGCGTTGTAAGCGCTGTTCTCCCTCTTCCTCCACAATATCCCAATCAGGAATATGGGGTTTGAGTTCAGCAATTTCTTCCTCAGTGGCGCGGGGTGCACCGTCATGGCAGGCAGAACATTTTTCTGTCGTAAGGTTGGTCATCGTTTCGCTTTCCTTTGTTTGTTGAAATAAGTTTAACTGAAAATTTTTAATTTGAATCAAATATACTTCAAAAAAGAGAGTTTAATATAAAAGTTTTTATAGAAATGCAAGTGATTTCGAGTCAATTAAAAGGTTAGATTTGGCAAATTTTTAATAATGTGAACAGGATGAATTAGCGTGCCGGCAACCTCTTCCGTACTCTCCACTTCACTCACAAGCGAACACAGCAATTTTGATGCCGCGAACTTTCTGAAAAAAAAGACCGGCACTTTTCACCCCCATATTCCCACCGGCATAGCTTTGATCGCCCTGTCACCCGCTACACCTCGGCAAAATTGCCTTCTTTGCCGGCATATTCTGAAAAAATGTGGCAGAATCTCAGTATTTATACTGCTGCAAAATGCCCTGAACCCCAGCACAATGATGTGAAGTTGTTAGTGCTGCCTTTCACATCTATCTATGGTAAGAAAAACAAGTCGGCTTTTTATTCTTATTGTTACTTGTAGTGCTGTCGGCGTCGTCCTCGGCGGAACTGCCAGCCAAGCTGAGATCAATCAGTGTCAAAACGCTACCTCTGTTACCAACGAGTGCCTAACTCAAGATCCCTTCAGCAAAACCCTTGAAGGCATGAGCGTTGGCTTATTAGCAGGGGCCGGCGCAGCCTTGGGCGCGACTTTCCAGATTAAGCAAAAAGATAGTTAAAGTTCAGGCCGGTTCGCTGAGCCACTGCATTCTTCTTTAATCATAACAACTCAGTCGGGGCGTACCACATCGTGCGCCCCTATTGTGCTGAAAGCCAAGACACCGGCATTCACCGAATCCAGAACTTTTGCTTTTTGACCTCAGTTTTGAATCACGCAAAGTCAAATCAAAACCAAGGCCAAAAATCTTAAATGAGATTAAGCGCCTTCACGAAGCTTATCCAACACACCCCGATCTTCTAAAGTCGAAGTATCACCGGCAACCTCCTCACCGGCAGCCAGATTTCGCAACAGCCGGCGCATGATTTTACCGGAACGCGTCTTCGGCAAAGCATCCGTAAACCGGATTTCCCCTGGACGAGCGATCGCCCCAATTTCACTGACAACGTGCTGCTTCAAAGCTTTATTCAACTCATCGCTGGGGCTAGCCGTTCCTTCCAAAGTGACAAACGCCACAATATCTTCGCCTTTAATGTCATCCGGTTTACCTACAACCGCCGCCTCTGCAACCGACGGGTGAGACACCAGTGCTGATTCAATCTCCATCGTACCCAGCCGGTGGCCGGCAACGTTAATCACATCATCTACACGTCCCATCACCCAGAAATAACCGTCCTCGTCACGACGCGCCCCATCGCCGGCAAAGTAGGTGTACTGGCCATCTTTGGGGGGAATATGCTCCCAGTAGGTGCGACGGAACCGATCGTCATCGCCGTAGACTGTCCGCATCATACCGGGCCAGGGGTATTTAACCGCCAGATACCCACCTTGGTTAACGCCAACCGAGTTGCCGTCCAAATCCACAACATCCGCCAGAATTCCGGGGAAAGGCAACGTTGCAGAACCAGGTTTGGAGGGAATTGCACCAGGCAGGGGAGTAATCATAATCCCGCCGGTTTCCGTCTGCCACCAAGTATCCACAATGGGGCAACGTTCACCACCAATTACCCGGTGATACCACATCCAAGCTTCCGGGTTAATCGGTTCACCCACAGTTCCCAGCAAGCGCAGGGAAGACAGGTTGCGGGCGTTGGGCAAATGTTCGCCCATTTTGATAAATGCCCGAATTGCAGTGGGGGCGGTATAGAAGACGTTGACGCCGTATTTTTCAATGATGTCCCACATACAGCCGGGGTTGGAGGCGCGAGGGGCACCTTCGTACATCAAGGTTGTGGCACCGTTGGAGAGTGGGCCATAGACGATGTAGCTGTGGCCGGTGATCCAGCCGACATCAGCGGTACACCAGTAAACATCGGTATCTTTGAGGTCAAAGATCCATTGGGTTGTCATGTGGGTGTAGAGGTTGTAACCGGCAGTCGTATGCACCACGCCTTTCGGTTTGCCGGTGCTGCCGCTGGTGTAGAGGACAAACAGCATATCCTCACTATCCATCGGTTCTGCAGGGCAATCTGCGGATGCGCCGGCTTGCAACTCATGCCACCAGTGATCGCGTCCGGATTCCATCTGGATTTCTTGCCCAGTGCGCTTGACAACCAAGACATTTTGGATACTGGGAACTGCGTTATTCGCCAAAGCTTTATCGACTTGAGCTTTAAGGGGAACTGCCGCATCCTTGCGCCACCCACCATCGGCGGTAATCACCAGCTTTGCTTTGCCGTCGTTCAAGCGATCACGTAGCGCTTCTGCACTAAAGCCACCAAAAACAACCGTATGCGGTGCGCCAATCCGAGCACAAGCCAGCATTGCAATTGCTGCTTCCGGAATCATCGGCATATAAATCCCGACGAGATCGCCTTTTTGCACACCCAACTGTTTGAGAACGTTTGCCATCTGGCAGACTTCCCGATGCAGTTGTGCATAGGTGAGGGTGCGCGAGTCTCCGGGTTCGCCTTCCCAAATTAGGGCAGCTTTATTTTTGCGCCAAGTCGTGAGGTGCCGATCCAGGCAGTTGTAGGAAATATTCGTTTTGCCGCCGGTGAACCACTTGGCAAACGGCGGCTGCCAATCCAGCACAGTGTCCCACTTCTGGAACCAGTGCAATTCTTGTTCTGCCAATTCTGCCCAGAATTTCTGGGGGTCAGCTTTGGCGCGTTCATATAGCTGTTGATAGTCTTCCAGACTCTTGATGTGAGCGTTCTGGGAGAATTCAGCAGCAGGAGGGAATAGGCGTTTTTCTTGAAGGATTGATTCTATGCTGGATTCTGACATCGCTATTTTTGTTACGGCGGTTACTCTTTTAAACTATTTTTGCCGCAGATTGGTACAAAAGAATCTTGAGTTTTTTTAAAACTTCGCGGCGATTTACGCTCGCAATCAAGCGCGGCTTTGGGCATCCCTGTCTCACTGTCGCCGTAGACGCGGGATAGTGCCGGGTGGAAGTTACACTCAAACTTTTATTTTTATCTTTAACTTTATTGGCTTAAAATATTATATTAAATTCGATTAATTATGATATCGTATTGGCATCTTGCCGGTTTGCTGTCATCTCAGGGAGGAAGATTCTCCCGGTTTAGATTGTTTGGTGTAACCGGCATCTTTTTTCTCTGCTATGTTTTTAGTCTACATGAAAGCACATCTCTTCTTCTTGAGTTTCACCCATTTCTTTTAAAGATTGCCAGCCCGGTTGCCACTGGGAACGATCTTTTAAGATTTTGGAGTTAATCCAAAACCGGACATCTGGATCGCAAGAAGCAACCATTTCCGCAAATACCCACTCGCCTTGATTTTTGCGGTTAGCAACTTGAAAATGACGCCAACCCCACATTTTTTGCTGGGCTGTCCATTTGGAGCCAACTAGGTAAGGAAATTTTTGTTTTTTAGGCATTATATTAATAAGTTTTAAGTTTTAATGGATGGGTGTACGGCTGAAGGTTTTGATTTTAACCGCAGATTCCGCAGGTGAAACTGGAATGTGCTACGCTCGTCATTCAAGTTCCACCTGCGTCCGCAGATAAACGCAGATGATAATGCAGGCTGTCGTTAGGGATAGGCAGATGATAACGCAGATAAAGACGCGATGGGCGCGTCTCTACCGGCACTCTTTTAATTAATTGAATCTTTTGGGCGAGATTTTGTGAGTTTTGCTTTTTCTGCTTCAGTCAGGGGTTGGGGGCTGTTGAAACAGGGGGTTTCTTCGTCTGGTTCAGTTATTTCGGTTTCTTCGATTTTTTCTTGCCAATCAACTAATTGCTGAAAAATCGATTCGTTAATTTGAAACACGACTTCATCTTCTGGCATAAGTCCTCCAGTCATTACTGTACTTTAGAATATTAACTACATCCACTTGGCAGTTGTTTACAGAAAAATTGTTGCCGGCAAATCGTCTATGCCGGTTGCTTGCGTCGTGCTAGCATTCGTGCAGCTAATGCACCGCCTAAAAATCCAAACAAGTGCCCTTCCCAGGAAATTCCAACTTGTGCCGGCAATACACCCCAGATCAAGCCTCCGTAGAAAAAGCCGACAATTAATGACAGGAAAATGGAGGGAATATTACGTTCAAAAAAGCCGCGCAGCAGCAGGAAACCCAGATAGCCAAAAATCACACCGCTTGCGCCAATGTGAATCCCTGGCGATCCAAATAGCCAAACACCTAAACCACTGACAACCATTGTTACAGCGCTAACTGCAAAAAAGTCGCTGGTTTCTTGTAGCATCACCAACCAGCCAAGCGTCAGAAAGGGTACGGTGTTTGCCATCAAATGAACTAAATTCCCGTGAAGGAAGGGCGCGAATAGGATGCCGCGCAGCCCGAATACTCGGCGCGGTACAATCCCATAAGAATTTAATGCTCCTCTGAACACAAACAGATCCACAAGTTCCAAAATCCAGATGAGGGCGATCAACCCACCTAAGATCGTGGCTTGGGTTTTCAATTCACGGGCAATTGATTTTGTGTCATCCCTGCTCATGTCGTTGCCTCTGGGGTAGCCTGTTTCTTCTGCTTCCAGCGTAGCAACATCAGCGAGGAGTATGCTTAAATTCAGCCGGCATGATGTCGGTTGGTTTGAGAAGCGCTACGGCTCAAATGCTTGCAGGTGTTGAGTTTCCCGTTACTTTACCCAACGAACCCATCTGTCGGCTTCTTTTCTGCTCATCAAGATAAATTGCTTTCCTCGCTTAGCTTAGGGCAAAGCATTCGCAGATGAATCAGTTACGCCCCGAATGCTCTGCCCCTACAGGATTTACATTTTGTTGTCTTTGGCAAACATTTCTACTGAACCGGCTTCTAGAAAACGTCATTAAATCCAATTAACGCGACGTAGCCAGTGCCAAACGCCGGTTTTCCTTCTGAGCGTAACGCCCTCACTGTGTTCTTTAACAACATCTTTCAACTCTTCAGTTGTAAAGTTATAACCCAACTCTTCGGCAACTTGTACAAATTCTTCCGGGTTGTTAACTGATTTAAAATTTTCTTGAACCTCGGTATTACGAGCAGCAACGGATAAAAATTGCGTAGCACTTTGTTTAGACATTGTAAAAAGCTCCTTCCACAGTCGGGTTTTATTAGGCCGGCACAGCTACTTTATATCTAATTAGTTTGACCTGTGGAATCAATCCACCGCAAGAAAGATTTTAACCAGCCTGCTCAATCTGTCCTAACACAAAACTCCTAAAAGCGCAAAAGGCGTAAAAACTACTTAACAAAGCCCTGAATTGGTTTCAGCGGCAAAGGTTCGCGCAGTTATAAAAAGTATTCTGTAGGCGAACATTTTGCCGCTGAAAGACAGGAAAATTAGATTGACAAGTTCTCAATCAACACAGGCTCTAAATCCTCAGCCGGTTTAAACCCAAAAACCCGCGAATAGAAGTAAAATTCCCCATCAAGCGCACGTTTTATACTCTCAGCACGACGGAAACCGTGTTGTTCACCCTCAAACAACACATAGGCAACCGGCAACCCTTTGGCTTTTAGCGCCTCCACCATCATCTCCGCTTGGTTTGGCGGAACCACTTTATCTTCCTTTCCCTGGAAAAAAATCACCGGGCAAGAAAGACGATCCGTGTAGTGGATGGGAGAACGCTGCTTGTAAAGGTCTTGCTGTTCAGGATATGGGCCAATCAGCCGGTCTAAGTAGCGGGCTTCAAACTTGTGCGTGTCTCTTGCCAATACTTCTAGATCGCTGACGCCGTAGTAGCTGGCCCCGGCTTTAAAGGTATCGTGAAATACCAGCGCACACAGGGTTGTATAGCCGCCGGCGCTGCCTCCGGCAATGGTTAGCCGTTCGCCATCCACCAAACCTTGTTCAGCCAGATAACGCGCCCCATTCGCACAGTCATCCACATCCACCACACCCCACATTTTCTCCAGCCGTTGCCGGTATTCCCGTCCATAGCCGGTGCTGCCGCCATAATTAACATCTAAGAAGGCAAACCCGCGACTCGTCCAGTATTGAATTCCCAAATTCAGCCGGCTGCTCGCTGCTGCGGTTGGCCCTCCGTGACTTTTCACCAGTAGCGGCGGTTTTTCGCCGGCTGGGGCAGTGTAGTCACGATTTTGGGGTGGGTAGAAGAAGGCATAGGCGGTTAACCCATTCTCGGTGGGGAATTCAATCGTTTGCGGTGTGGACAAGTAACCGCTATCAATTGACATTTCACTGGAACGGCGCAACACATCCATCTCACCTGTCGCTAAATTGAGCTGAACGACGGCGGTAGATTCGGAAGGTGAGCCGGCTAAGATCAACCCACGACCTTTGGCATCGACCAGTAGGGATGAAATTTCTGTGTAAGGCGTTTCAATTTTTTCGAGCTGTTTTGCCTTAGTGTCAAGACTTGCCAAATGCCAGACGCCTTCTTGGGTGTAGGTGCAAAGGATGCGTTCCGCAGAGGCGAAGGTGTAGGTACACATCCCGAACACCCACAGGGGACGCCCAAACTCGGCGGCCATTTCCCACAGCGGTTCGACTTCACCGGCATTCCAACGGTAAAGATTCCACCAGCCGGTACGGTCACTCACAAAGTATAGAATCCCATCTGGCGACCACTCAGGCTGAAAAATCGATTCATCCACACCACCGGCAATTTGTTGACGATCACCGAGGGAACCATCTGCATTGAGTTGCGCCACCCATAGTTGCGTTCCATCCCACGGCATATTGGGATGATTCCAACTCAGCCAGCATAACTGAGAACCATCTGGACTTATACGCAGTGAGGCATAAAAATCATCGCCCGAAACCAGCACTTCACCACTATCACCGCCGGCAAAAGGAATGCTAACTAAGGTATTTGCCGGCTCATGACTGCTGCCGGTGAAGTCTTCCCGCACACAGATCAGGCGGTTGCGTTGCCGATCAATGGTGGCGTCTGCATAGCGGAGATCCACCCCTGCCGGTGTCAGCGGTTGCGGTTCCGAGTCTGGGAGTTGCCGGTAGAGGCGTTGATCGGCAAAATTGGAAAAATAAATCGTGCCATCCGCCACGGCAAACGAACCACCCCCATACTCGTGAACACGGGTGCGAACATTGAAACCGGCTGGCGTGCGATCCGTGATTTCTCCCTGTGGCGTTCGTCGCACTAACACGTTGCGTCCACCTTCTGCCGGTCGCATTTCCACCCAGTAGATATCTTCTCCATCTACAGCGATCGGCCCTAAGCCAATTGTCTCAGAGACAATTAAATCTGAGGTAATGGGCGATTTCCATGAACCGTAAGCAACTATTTGTGGTGCAGCCATTTAAATTCTCCAGTCATGTTGAGTCGTGAGATACTTAGCGATCCCGTAAAACAGCGGTTTTTTCCTGACTTCCTAGCGCAGAAAAAGAAAGTCAGGAACCGATTCAAACAAAGGTGTTTATGAACCTAATTTGCTATCAGATACTTTATCGATTAGCTCTGATTCCCATAACTAGAGGTGCGAGGAAAGCGCACACTAACAGTAATATCCAAAGCCGGCCTTCCCAAATGTAATAATCAGCTAGTACACAGGTACTGGAAACTAGGGTTTTATAAGTTTCCGGGCACTGTCTGGGAATATTCCAAACATAGGCTTTAAGAATTAAATCTGCAATGGCAGACAGTCCTACCCATAAAAAACCCGTTCCTAAGACAGAACTTCCCCAAGTAGCTCCTCGATTTTGCCGAGCGTAGATCCACGCTAATACAAAGAAAACGACGATCAGCACGGTTATTTTATAAACATGAGATCCGTACTCCCCATATCCTGGGGCAATAAACAGATCGGCGATAGAATTATTCCCGGCACCTATAGCGAAGGCAATCAACCATAAAACAAATGCAAGACCAAAATTAACCATATTTTCTTCACTGAATTGGATTCAATACAACTTGAGGAATGAGTACCGGCTCTGTTTCTAAATTCTCAAGCTTGCCAATCCCCAAAAGTTGGCTATCTTCATGATGAACTCGCACAACTGTTGTGGAATTTTGCAGTGACTCATTAAATTTAGAACTTACTGATTCTAAACTGCTATCTTCACCGGAATTTACAATCAAATCCCTAAACTCTAAAATTTTTTGTCCCTGACACCAGCGCCGCGCTTCGGCTGCCGCCAAGGTAACAGCGCTTAAATGGGCTAAAACGGCTGCCGGTGAAATTGGTTGAAATGCCCCTTGCTCTAGCTGTTCATTGAACGTGTCAAATGTCAAGCTATCTGCCAAGGTAAACCCGCTGCTTTCCGTGCGAATCAGACGCGCCAGCGTGCCGCCGGTATTTAAAGCCGCGCCAAGATCCCGCGCAATGGCACGGATATAGGTTCCTGGGCCACAGGCAATCGCCAGCTCAATTTCCGGAAAATCTGCCGATCTGTAGTCCAAAATTTCGATTTTGAATATCTCTACCGTTCGCGCCGGCACGTCAATCGTTTCGCCGGCACGCGCCAAGTCATACAGGCGTTTTCCCTGCACCTGAATTGCGCTGTAGTTCGGTGGCACCTGCTGGATTTTACCCACAAACGAACGCATCAGCGCCTCTTCCACGGTTTCCCGACTCAAGCCAGACACCGGCACCTGAGATAGAATTTCCCCTTCTAAGTCATCCGTCGCGGTTCGGATGCCAAGGCGAATGGTAGCCCGGTAAGCCTTATCTGTCCTGAGAAATTGCAGCAACCGCGTGGCATTGCCCACAGCGATGGGTAAGACGCCGGTGGCAGCCGGATCTAAGGTGCCGGCGTGTCCCACGCGCTTGATTCGCAATAGACGGCGCATCCTCGCAACACAATCGTGGGAGGTAAAACCGGCAGGCTTATTTAAGTTTACGAACCCTTGCACAGCACAATCATCCGATAAAAAGCCTGTGCTATTGTACTGTTTCTGGTGACCTACGACTTTTTGTGAGCGAAGTCCAGTCGTCCCATCAGCATTTCCATCCATCCGCCCACCACACAACTGCCTACCTGCGGTTTAGCGCCTCATTTAGCTGAGTCTCGGTTAAGGATTCGATAAGACTGAGAGACAGCGGTTCTCGGCTAATAGCTTCGGCATAAGATGCTCGCAGATAAGGCCGGTATTGGGGATCTCCTGCAATATGGGTTTTAAAAAAGGCCAAACTTAACGCAGAAATATAGCGACGAGCTTGGCCAGGAGTAGGGCCAATTACGTCAGAGGGAATGGGTACGACGCCACCCCCGCCGTCTGCTTCAACCAGGGTAGAAAAGTGTGTGCCGCCGTTCATCACGACAAGATACTTTTCTGGTGTCGTTAGCCAAGTAAACGGTTGAATTTGTTCGGGCAAAGCCGGTGCGGCTGTATCCGCACTCCCGGCAACCAGCATCACCGGCACTTGAATTTGACTCAGGCTTTCTCGACCGAGAGTGCTGCTATTAATCGGGTTAATCGCGATTACCGCTTTGACGCGTTCATCGCTTAAGTCATACTGCACAGCATCTGGCAACTCTGCCGCCCGACATTGCAGCAGCAGCGAGATATTCCAAGAGTCAAAGGAGTTAGGGCAGTCTTGTCTGAGTTGGTTAAAGTTGATCGGCGCACCAGCCAGCGCTAGAGAGGTATAGCCGCCGAATGACTGTCCGAGGACTCCCACCTGTTGCAAATTGAGCCGGCCTTGCAGTTGCGGGTCTGTTTGTTCTAGCTGAGTGAGTGTGTCTAGCAAATACTTCACATCCAGCGGCCTATAGACAAATTCTTTCGGTTCTGCAACGTCACTGGCTGTACCGCTGAGCAACGCCTGCAACTGTCGGGCATCGCTGCCGGGATGCTGAGGAACTGCAACGGCAAAGCCGTAGGACGCCAGATGTTGGGCTAAATACTGAAACGTCTTGCGATCTGAGCCTAAGCCGTGGGAGATGACAATCACCGGCGCAGCTTGACGAGTGGCTTGCTGGGGCAGGTAAATATCGACCGGAAAAATCCGTTCATCTGTTAGGGCTGTTGGGATCTGGGCATTGCGAATGGTGATTTCAATGGATTTCACTTCGCTAGTGAACGGCCCAGTCCGCCATAAATCTAACTGGCCACCTAGCGCCACCGGAAACTCAGAAGATCCGGGATCGACAGCCACAGGGATGCCACCAAATCCAGGCTGTGAGGCTGCCTCCGTTGTGGAAAGCCCGTCTACCAAGGCAATTGCCTGATTAGTTTGATTGATTGCTTGTTGCAATTGCCGAGCAATTCGCTGAACACTTTGCAAGTCGATGCGAATGCTCTCGGTGGGAAACTTCCGCAGCACATTCAGCAGCGTTAATCCTTCCGGATCAGCGGCTGCTAAGATCAATGCCGAGCGAATTGCAAATTTACCTTCCCGCCGCGAGCCGGTTTTGATCACTTGTCCCAGCCGCTTGAGCAGGGTTTCTCCTTGCTGTGTGTAGAGAAACTGGGAAATGGTGACGGGAGTGATATCCGCGCGCGTTAGAAGAATCTCCCGTAGCTGTTCCAATTGTTCGGGTGGGACGTATTGGGCGTAGACGGCTAAATCTTCATCGATTTGGCCTTCTTTGGCAAAGGCTTCTAAGGCGGATATGGAAATTGAGCGCTCAAGCACCGCATAGGAAGCGTAAATCTTTTCTGCTGCGACGGTTGGAGTTGCGGTCAAAACTGCCGGCAGCAGCCAAAGACTGAGGTTTAACAGCAGGCTTTTAGACGGATTTGAACGTTTGCCGGTGGGGCGAGCGATTAGACGCCGGTTAGAGCGTTTGGCAGTGGCAAATAACACAGGAAACAGACAATTCATTCCTCAAGCCTCTTATATCAGTTTGAGTTTTGGATTTCGGATTTTGGAGCGGTTGGGCCAATTTCAATTACACCTTTTCAAATCGAGAAACAGTGCAAAAAAATAGCAAAAGCAGCGCGTCATCTTTTTTCGAGCCGTTACATAAAAGAGCGGTTACTAACCACTACAGACGGTTAAAGGTGGTTATAAGTGTCGGGATCTTTTCGCTGATGCCGCTGGTAATGAGGTGATTTTCTCTAATTAATGATTGCCGGCTTGCCTTTGTCACAAACTCACCTCATTGCTAAATATCCAACTTGTATTTATCAAAGTGTGTGCTAAGTAAGATTAACTTTAGGGCGCTTTCCTAACGCAATCGTCATTGAACCACTGACAACCAAAATAGCCCCCATTAATCCTAAAATTGTGAGGCGTTCTGGTGGGATTAAATTTGGCGATAAAAACGAAACCAGCCAAATAGAGATCAAAGTAACAACGGGCGTCAAAGCTAACATGGCACTGACTCGTGATGCTTCCCAGTGTTCTAAGGATTCCGCAAAAGCTCCATAAGCCAAGGCTGTGTTTAAAGCGCAAAAAAGCAATATTCCCAAATGGAAAGGACTCAGAGTTAAAATCTGTTTTGGTGTGGCAAAAGGACTGAACAAAAGCGCACAGCCGGCATAAATAATCAGCATAATACTTGCCGAAGGTAATTTATCCAGCAATTGCTTTTGCGCTAACGCATAAACCGCCCACGTTGCTGCCGCAATCACAATCAATCCACTGCCGGTTAAATATTGAGTAGGCGTTGTGATTAAAGTTTGTAATTTCTCGTGAAAAAACAGGCTAAATCCTGACGTTAATACCCCAACGCCGGCCCACTGCCGCAGCGTGTAATGTTCTTTAAAAACAACCAGTCCTCCTAAACCCAAAAGTACGGGAGCCAGTTGGATGAGAATTTGGGCATTTGCCGGCGAGGTTTGTACTAACCCTTGGAGAAAAAGCAGGTAATTAATCGCTAAAAATATAATCGCAATTGCCAACAATCCTAAAGATGTTGAGCGAAGTTTTTGGAGTGCCGGTAATTGCTGCCTTGCCGCTAAATAAATGGCGAGAAGTGTAAACGATCCGAGAAAGCGAAACCATGTGACGGTGTATACATCAAGCTCTTGAAGTATTACCGTCAAAGCGATGGGCAAAATTCCCCAAAGAAAAACAGTTATTAGCGATAGCGCTAACCCTAAACGCCACCGGCCTGAAGTGTGATGAAGTTGCATTAACTTTGCAGTTGTGCCTTTAAAATTTAATTCTCTAGCATTTCCTAAAACTGTGCTTCCTCCAATCGGGTGATTTCCGAAAATAGAGATGGTTTTAGGTTTAAGAAATTGTCTTTAGCTTTCTAATAAAGTCATTAATTCCGCTTCACTTAGTTGAGCAATTCCTAACTTCTCAGCTTTTTTCAGTTTAGAACCGGCATCCTCTCCTAGGACTAAATAATCGGTTTTAGAACTAACCGAATCGGTGACTTTGCCTCCCGCATTTTCAATCAGCGTTTTTGCCTCATCTCGCTTGAGAGTAGGCAGCGTGCCGGTGATCACAAAGGTTTTTCCAGATAAGAGCAAATTTTCGCCTGTTTTTGCGGTAGAAGAAAGCGGGGATGTTTCGGGTTTAGCGAGTTGCAAACCGGCAGCGCGAAGCCTATCGATTAAACTTTGATTTGCCGGCACCCGAAACCACTGAAAAACAGCATGGGCAATTTCTGCCCCAATTCCATAAACCGCTTCAATATCGGTTGTTTTTGCAGCGGCAAGCTGTTCAACCGTGGGGAATTGTTCGCTGAGTGTTTTCCCATTCACACTGCCAACATGACGGATGCCTAAACCATACAAAACTCGCGCCCAAGGTTGATTTTTTGATTGGGCAATTGCTTCAACTAATTTAGTTGCAGACTTCTTGCCAAATCGCTCTAAAGATGCTAATTTATCAACGGTTAAATCGTACAAATCTGCAACCGAACTTACTAGCTGCCGGTCAACCAATTGCAGCACAATTTTTTCGCCTAATCCGTTAATATCCATCGCATCTCGACTCGCCCAATGAGTCAGCGCCCCTCGCAAAATTGCAGGGCAAGAAGTATTAATACAGCGAGTCACTGCTTCACTCGCTTGTTTTACCACCGGCTGCCGACATTCTGGGCAGTGGGTGGGCATTTCAAAAGATTGAGCATTGCTGGGGCGAAGTTCTGGTAAAACACGCACAATTTCTGGAATAATTTCGCCGGCTTTACGAACAATTGCAGTATCACCAATACGAATATCCAGCGATCGCACATAATCAATATTGTGCAATGTTGCCCGTGAAACCGTTGTTCCCGCTAACTGCACCGGCTGCAACTCTGCTAAGGGTGTCAACGCGCCGGTTCTGCCAACATTAATCGAAATATTTTCAACCCGCGTTGGCGCTTCTTCAGCGGGATATTTCAGCGCAACTGCCCAACGAGGAAACTTTTGAGTGAAACCTAGTTTTTCCTGTAAATCAAAAGAATTGAGCTTCGCGACAACACCATCCGTCATGTAAGGCAAATTTAATCGCTCAGTATCCCAACGATCATAATAATCTTTAACCGCTTGCAAAGACTGGCACATTGTTCGATTCGGATTCACCCGGAAACCCATTTTTTGCAGCATTTCTAAGGATTCCCATTGGGTTTTGGGCATTGGGAATTGGGCATTGGGCAATGGTTGTGGAATGTGCAAAGTATAGGCAAAGAAATCGAGGCGGCGCTGGGCAACAATTCGGGAGTCTAACTGGCGCAGGGTGCCGGCTGCGGCGTTGCGGGGATTGGCAAATAACGCTTCACCGGCTTCGGTTCGTTCTCGATTAATTTGCTCAAATACGGCTAATCCTAAAAATGCCTCGCCGCGCACTTCCACAACTGCCGGCGGATTCTCCAAATTTAACCGCAGCGGAATTGAGCGAATCGTCTTGACATTCTGGGTAATTTCTTCGCCGGTGATGCCATCACCTCGCGTTGCACCTCTAACCAAAACGCCATTTTCGTAAGTCAGCGCCAAGGCAGAACCGTCTATTTTCAACTCACAAACATATTCAAACTCATCGGCGGGGGAAACGCGCTGCCAGCGTTCTTGCCATGTGGCGAATTCCTCGATGTTAAAGGCGTTTTCCAGGCTGTAGAGGGGGATGTTATGCCGCACCGAGGTAAACTGACTTGCCGGCCTTTCTCCGACGCGCTGGGTGGGGCTATCGGGCGATATTAGTTCGGGATACTGCGTTTCTAATTCTTGCAATTCGCGATACAGCCGATCGTAAACCTCATCGGGCATCGTGGGTGCGTCGAGGACGTAATAGGCATAGCTAGCGCTTTGCACCTGCTGTCGCAATTGCTGTACTCGCTGTTGAGTTTCTGGTGTTAGCTGTTGCACGGCGTTGTCCCCTCGGCGATGAAATTGCCCTCTTTAGGGATTTTAGTCCGGGAATGGGATGTTTGGGGATGCCGGCATTGTGCCGGTGAGCGATGAGAGGGAGTAGGCATGACGGTTAATTTATTATTAATTACTCATATTTTTTAAACCCCGTAAGGGCGCAATACTTCTTGGTTAAGCCGTGGCGGATTCTATTCGCAGCTACACAAAATAAGTCTGCATCCGCAAACTATTAAATTCCATTGCTTGCAACCTTTTCGTAATGTTCGACCGTCGGAAATGGCTCATAAAAATGGTGCAACAGGAGACGCCATTTTTGATACTCCGGTGATTGTCGGAAACCAACCGTGTGATCTTCGAGTTTTCTCCAACGCACTAGCAGGATGTATTGGTTTTCAACTTCCAAACACCGCTGTAGCTCATGGCTAATGTAGCCAGGAATTAAGGAGATAATTGATGATGCTATCGTGAAGGCTGCTTCAAATTCAGCAGCTTTTCCAGGTTTAACCTTGAGGATTGCAATTTCCAAAATCATGCTTTTTTTATTGTTCTACTTCTTTAAATTCTACGTTCTGGCAAGACTTCTTTGTTAATAAGCCTTAAGTAGTATTAAAGCTGGATTGGCTCCTAGACACTTTTCAGGGGACAACAATGCCCAGCACTCAATAGGTTAAATTGACAGACAATTACTTGATCAATCATGTTCTTACATAAAATTACCTCCACCGGCAGCATAAAATTGACCAAATGTGGATACTTGGAAGCTGGAAGAAAAAGTTGGTAGGTAAGCTGTTTTGAGCGATCTTTCGGATGCCGGCAGCAGTTGAATATCGGTTAAGTTAACTTCTGTTGTGTCTTGCTGTCCGAGTTCCAAGCTGCGAACAGTCTGGTGAGTTGAGATATAGTAATCTCCTATTTTTTTGTACGTGTCTTTAAATTCTAATTTTTCCAGCACGTCGCCGGTTTGGGCATATTTGAATGTGGCGATATAGCGAGTGCCTAGATAGCCTGCCGGTGTGTCTTCTGAATCTAATAAATCTACGGTAACTAAAACCGGCCCGGTAAATCGGTTGACTTGAGTGATTTTTTCCGCTTTAACTTCGTAATAAGAGGGTGTATCCCCGCCTTTTTGATCGATTTGTACTGCACCGGCACTAGGAGTTTCGCCAAACGTAAAAGTGTGTTTGCCATGCGCGAGTTTGAAGGGAACGGATCTACGGTGTGTCACCATCATTCGCAATTGGTTGGAGACAGTTTCCGATGCCTCGTTACTTTCGATGCCGGCAACTTCAATACTGAGATCAGAATTGATGCGGATTTGGCCTTTATAGCTTTCTCCGTCTTGCTTCACTTCGACTGTTGCCGTGTAACCGGGAAATTTGCTGTCCCAAGTGTAACGGTTGTCGTAAGCGGTGCGAAAAGTATCAAGCGCGGAGGTTGATTGGGCGAACGCCGGCCCGCTAAATCCCCAGCCGGCAACGGTTAAAATTAAGCTCAGACCCCACAGTACAATTTGGCGTTTTAGTGATTGTTGCATAACACTGGTTTGAATAAGGTAGTCTTGTTCAAAATGGTTTAGCATATTCTTCCGGTCAGTCAAGATGGATGCAAACAAAAAGATAGCTATTCTTGCCGGCCCCAATCACTAATCGACCGCTTAATGCACGAGAAACCGGCTTTTTTAACCATCAATTACTCGCGGGTGATCCATCTGAGTCATGGGATCAACCCGCAGATTCCCCAATGGCCCAACGATCCGCCGGTGGAATTTGAGCCGGCAGCGGAATTAGACAAAGATGGCTATTACCTGCGGCGCTTTTCAATGGGAGAGCACAGCGCTACTCATATCAACGCGCCAAACAGTTTTCACGCCGATGGTGTGGGAATCGATGCTTACCCCGCCGAGTCTTTAGTGGTGCCGGCAGTTGCGATCAATATTCGCAGCCAATCTACTACCAATCCTGATTATGCGCTCACAATAGCGGATGTCCTCGCTTGGGAGCAACAGCACGGTAAAATTTCTGCCGGCAGTGTAGTGCTGTTGTATACTGGCTGGCTGGAAAAGTGGTTAAATCCCGTGGCGTTTCTCAATGAGATGCACTTTCCAGGGTTTGCCGGAGAAACAACGCGCTTTTTAATCGATGAACGTCATATTGCCGGTGTGGGAATTGATACGCATGGTGTGGATGGATCGGATACCACCTTTGCCACCAACCGGCAGGTATTAAAACGCCGGGGGATTGTGTTAGAAAATCTAACGAATTTAGATCGCTTGCCTCCTACCGGCACCACTTTAGTGATTGGAATTCTGCGCTTGCGCGAGGGATCAGGATCGCCGGCAGCAGTGATGGCGTTTTATTAATGCTAATTAGCTAATTAATAGCCACCAATTTCCACTCTACAAACGTTGGGCGATTTGCGGTGTGCGTCCCAAAAGGCCGGTCATTAATCGCAACGCAAACACCTTCACCGGCTGTATCTTCCGCAACCCCCACAAACCCAGCCGGCGCACAACAACCACCGGCAACCAATTATTAGAAAAGAGCCGGTCTAAAATATCGGTAAAACCCAAAATTGCCAGGTTTTCTGTTTTTCGCCAGCCTTCGTAACGCTGCAAAACCGGCAACGAACCAATATCTTCCCCATTTTTATGTGCATCTTGCAAGACTTGAGCTATTGCCGCAGCATCTCGAATCCCCAAATTTAAACCCTGACCTCCCACGGGATGACAGCAATGGGCGGCATCTCCAATCAGGGCGAGTCTAGGCTGAACGTAGCGATTGCTTTGCATCAATTGCACTTGAAACATAAACCGCTTCCCTTCCAATTCCAAATGCCCCATCTGATCGCCGTATTTGCGCCGCAGTTCCGCGAGAAATTGCTCGTCATCGAGTTCTAATAAAGCTTTGGCTTCTTCGTGAGGCGCTGTCCACACGATGTTGCAGCGGTTTCCAGGCAAGGGAAGGATGGCAAAAGGGCCACTGGGCCAAAAACGTTCGTAGGCGATGTTATTGTGGGGTTTTTCGGGTTTAACGCGGGTGGTAATGCAAGATTGCCAGTATTTCCAGCCGTGGGTACGGATACCGGCATCGTTACGAATGCGTGATCGCGTTCCATCTGCGGCGACGAGTAGGCGGGTGCGAATCCTCTGATTGCTTGCCGGTTGAGCATTTTCGCTGTCTCCATCCCCAGCAACCTTCACTTCAATTTCAACAAAATCGCTTTGATAGTCCACACTCACAAGTTCGGCGGGACACAGCCAAGTAACATTAGGGCAGTCGTTGAGGAATTCTTGCAACACCGGCAGGATTGCACAATGTTCGCCGGCATATCCGAGTTCGTCTTTGCCTAAGTCGGAGGGGTTGAAAACAACGCCCTCTGTGCCGGTGTCTGAGAGGTTAATTTGGGAAAAAGCCGTGATATTAGCGCGAATTTTGTCCCAAATCCCCAAACCTTGAAAGATTTTCCCCGAAAGTAGGGTAATGGCGTAAACTTGCTGCCTGGAGGCGGCGACGGTTTGGGGTTGTGCTTCAATCAGGGCGACTTTCAACCCGGAATTTTTTAACCCGGCAGCCAGGGTTGTCCCAGCAATGCCGGCACCCACGATTGTAATGTCATAGTCGAAATTCAGTTCAGGTGCCGGTTCAGATGTGCGGATTAACTGCTCTAGCGGCATTTTTAAGGGATTTTATCAAAAACAACTGTAATCTTTACATTTCTTCATTTTGCCGCAAATTGGCGCTTAAGGGGTAGGGGCATTCGCGCCATCCCTCTTCCCCGTGTAGCAAAAGGACACGTAGGGGCGATAGCATTCGCGCCATCAATCTTTGCCGTCTCGCCAGCCTATATAAGCGAATGCTTCGCCCTTCTTCTTTATGAAAGTGAATAATTTTCCACTGAAATTATTGGAGATTTTACCGGCAGATGCGGCATAGCAGATTACAAGAACTAGATGACAAGTTTGCAGAATTAAATCGGCTCAGCAACTATAAACTCTGCAATGACTGGAAAGTGATCTGAGGGCCAAAAATTCTCCCACTGGGCGGTATCTACTGTCACTTGCTGCAACGTTAACCGGCTGTCGTAATAAATCGTGTCAACGGCTGCAAATCCTTCGCCGGTGAAATCATGAAACGTCATTTGCTCTTCTAATTCAATGCCGGCAAACACATCAAAAAGTTGTCTCCCATCCGGTAATTGACGCAGAAAACTTTCTCGCGGCGCTGTAGCCGGCTCAGCATTAAAATCGCCAGTGAGCAATAGCAACGACTCAGTGGAATTGACTTCACTCATGCGCTGAAAAATCAGTTCAGCACCAAGTTCTCGCGCCCGCGCACTGCGATAATCTAAATGAGTATTAAACACCATCAACTGTCTTTCATCACTGCCGGCAAATACCGCCCAACTTGCCATGCGCGGGATAGGATTTCCCCACTCCGCAGTGATACTCCCTGGAATGTCTGGCGTATCGCTGAGGAAAAAATCGCCGTTGCTTATATATCGTAGTTGCTCGGTGCGGTAAAAGATAGCACAATGTTCCCCAGAACCCCTGCCGGTGCGCTCACCTCCCACGCATTGGTAAGCCGGCAGCAGTTGTAGCAAATCGAACAGTTGATGCGGCAACGCTTCCTGGGTGCCGATCACATCCGGCGCATAGTGGGAGATCATGGCTGCCACCGCCTTGCACCGCACTTTCCAAGCAAGATCGCCCGGATCGGGTTTGTCGTAGCGCAAATTCAAACTCATAATTTTGAGTCTCATAGCCGTTCCTGCCTCTTTCGCTAATTCCATTTACCCTCAAACTGAACACCGAAAACATAAAAACATAAATTTCTGGGTGGCTTTACCACTTTTTAATCTACTGATTGCAAAAATCCTGCACTCGTCCGGCTCGTCTGCTTTTATTAAGAGAGGAAAAAGGGAACCTTTGCCAAAAAGTACGGAAGGATAGCCGGGTTGTAAATGTTTTTCAGAAAAGTCTATTTTTGGGTCTCTTCCGCCAAAGTATTTATCCCTAAGAACCCTTTCCCTACAAGAAAAACAACTAAAGATGAGAAGTCCCTTAAGCGCCGGTTGTGAAAACTCCTGCTTGAAAAGCGGTTGGAACTGTGGCAAGATTTACCAGCAAGGCGAGTTGCCTTTGAGAGTCAGTTTTTCTCCGTAAAATTACGGTGTTTTCTCCCTATTTTGGCAAATATTTTTTTTATTAATTGTTTTCACAGCTTCCAGCCGACTCTTTATGGAAACTTCATCGATTTTTATGGACAGTAGGTTGTGTAAGTTGTTATTAGTTAATAAGGGGCGATGAGGGGTCAGACCCCTCAAGGCTAAGGTCGCATCCCGGACTCCGCCCACAAGTCTCGCACACTTCTTCCCGTCACACTCAAGAGGAGCTGATCTCACCATGTTACAAGTTCTCACTTCACCCAAGCTTGCGCCCAACAGTGCCCCTCGTTTCCAGCAACTCCAGAATCGGGAGGATCGTGCGAGCGGAATTTTTGGGATGAATGCGTCTCAGATTGTCGATCTTAAGCAATTGCAAGCACTCCCCACCGGCAGCTTTGGCCGCGCTTGGGCAGATTTTCTCGACCGGCATCAACTCGAACCCATCAGCACCGGCCCAAGACGCCAACAGCTACATGATGGCATCCATGTTCTCACCGATTATGGAATCGATGCTGCCGGTGAGGCTGAACTTCAGGCTTTTTTGCTGGGGGCAAAGTTAAGACCACTCAATCTCTTGCGGCTACTAGAACTGCTGCAAACGCCCCAAAAAGACCGGCGCAACGCAATCACCGGCGAGAGACTTTGGGCAGCTTACCAGCGCGGTCGTTACTGTTTATTTGACCCCGATGATTGGCAGCCAGAATTGCTCTGGCAATTACCGCTGATGCAGGTGCAGGCGCTATTCCGAGTTTAATTTGACAATCGTAAACAAGCTAATTGCACAATGGATCACTAACCAAATTTAAGTTCCAGGTTTAAGCGCCATCAAAACAAATCTCAACACAAAAACGCCGGCTAGAATCCAAACTGCCGGCTTGACTTCATGGGCTTTGCCTTGAAATGTTTTGAGAAGCGGATAAGTAATAAAACCGATGGCTAATCCTTCAGCAATTGAAAAGGCCAACGGCATAATCAAAATTGTTAAAAATGAGGGAATTGACTCTGCCGGATCATCCCAACGAATTCCCCGAACGTTGCCGGCCATCAAAACCCCGACAATGAGGAGTGCAGGGGTGGTTGCATAAGCGGGAATTGCGGAAAGTAAGGGAATAAAAAACACCGATAGGGCGAACAATGCAGCGACGATAACGGCGGTAAAGCCGGTGCGCCCCCCTTCAGAAACACCGGCAGCGGATTCAATGTAGGTGGTGACGCAGGAAGTTCCCAAAACAGCACCAATCGTAGTGCCTAGCGCATCGGCTAGTAATGCTTCCTTGGAACGGGGCAATTCACCGTTTTGATCAATGTAGCCGGCTTGAATGCCCACACCGGCAAGAGTGCCAATGGTGTCAAATAAGTCAACAAAGAAAAAGACAAAGGTAACGGCTAGCACGTCCCAGAAATTGCTTTGCGTTAGCCCACTCAACCCGATAATCGCTTGGCCCATCAAATCTACTGGCATCTGAGGCAAGGCGACAATCCCATTTGGCCAAGGGGAGACACCCAAAATCCATCCCAGCAAAGCTGTGGCCAAAATTGCCCACAAAAGTGCACCATTGATGCGGCGGGCCACTAAAGCCGATGCTATCGCAATGCCGGCAATTGCCATCAGAGTTTGCGGCTGATTAAAGTTTCCCAAGGCAGTTTTGGTTACGGGATCGGCGACAATAATGCCGGCACCGCCGGTGACTGGATCGCCAGCGAGGGCGATGTAGGCAAGAAATAAGCCAATACCCGCCGCTGTTGATTGTTTGAGGCATTCGGGAATTGCTGTGAGAATTTGGCTGCGAATGTTTGAGAGGGTGAGGGCAATGACAATCAGCCCTTCAATCAACACGGCAGTCAGTGCCACGCGCCAGCTGATTCCGAGTTTGAGAACAACAGAGAAGGCAAAAAAGGCATTCAAGCCCATGCCGGGGGCGAGGGCGAAGGGATAATTGGCAATTAAGGCCATCGCCAGGGTGCCAATCGCAGAGGAGATTGCTGTTGCAATTACCAGTTCACCCAATAGATCCCCTGGTTGTCGCAGAAAGATGGCATTAGACAAAATCCCTGGATTAACTGCCAGAATATAAGCCATCGTCATAAACGTCGTGACTCCAGCCAGTACCTCGGTGCGGAAATCGGTCTTATATTCTGCAAACTTGAAGAATTTGGCAATATTTCCTACCACACCGGCAGCAGGCGGCTGCTTGGGAGGCTGAGATCCTGGATTTGCGTCGAAATTACTCATGATCTTGAGGGGTTATCCCTGTAGTTCGCAAACAATGCGATTAGAGTACAGTTTTATCGAGCAAGTTTTGGCACAATACTACACAATTACGTTTTGTGCTGAGGCTAAGGGCACCTTCAGCCATCGGTCATGGGTTAACAACTTGCACATAGAGGATAAACGGCGAAGGATCAATGACGCCATCACTCAAGATGAATCCAAAGTCTCAAATCTTAAAACCGAAATTTCTGAAACAGCTAACTTATCGGCCTGTTTCTGGGTTTTGGATAGCAATCGCCGGCATTTTTCTTCTGGCCGCGACTCTGCGGTTTTGGGGAATAAATCAATTTAATACGTTAGTGTTTGATGAGGTTTATTATGCCAAATATGCCCTCAATTATTTAGAGGGAGTGCCGCTATTTGATGCCCATCCGCCCTTGGGCAAATATATGATTGCCTTGGGGATTTTAATCGGTTCTCATTTGCCATTCGGAACCGGCACACCAAACGGATTCACCGGCATTATGCTTTCTCCGTTTAGTTATCGCTGGTTGAATGCTTTTGTTGGGTCTTTATTGCCGTTAGTGGTTGCCGGTCTTGCCTACCAACTCACTCATCGACGTAGTTATGCTTTAATTGCCGGCTTGCTAACTGCAACCGATGGTTTGCTTTTAGTGGAGTCTCGCTATGCCTTAATTAATTTGTATTTGGTGTTTTTTGGATTTTTGGGGCACTGGTTGTTTTTGTTGGCATTAGATAGCCGGGGAAGGCGGCGTTCAGTTTGGTTAGTTTTTGCCGGCATTTGTTTGGGTGCATCTGTTGCAGTTAAGTGGAACGGCTTAGGATTTCTACTGGGAATTTATTTAGTTTGGTTGGCTGCTTGGCTTCCGACTATTTTAAATTTAACTATCGATGTTTTAGATTTAGACTATCCGCAATTCCAAGCGAAACTCTCAAAGTTAAAATGGGTTCGCGTGGCTAAAAACCAAACGCCTCTGCAAAATTTAAGGCGATTGCCTTTCTGGCAAATGCTTTTATATTTAGGACTGATCCCCGCAGTTGTGTATTGTTTGGTCTGGATTCCTCACCTGCAAATCAACACAGATTTTGGATTTTGGGGCGTACACAAAGCTATTTTGAGTTTTCACAAGGGGATGCCTAGTGGAAAGGATGTCCATCCTTATTGTTCGGCTTGGTACACTTGGCCGTTCATGCTCCGACCGATGGTGTATCTTTTTGAAAAAGCTCGCAATACCACTGAATTAGTTCCCACTTATCCTCCTTTACCTGAAGGTGTCGGTAGGGTAATTTATGATGTTCACGCAATGGGAAATCCGGGATTGTGGTGGCTTTCAAGTTCTACGATTTTGCTGTTATTTTTACTATTAGCGCATCAGCTTTGGATGTGGCTAACAGATAGGAACGTCGCAGCAAATCGCCAACCCGTTAACTCTCCTGTCAATGGCAGCCGGTGGGTTGTGCCAACCTTGTGGACACCGTTTTATTTAGTTATTAATTATGCGGCAAATTGGCTGCCTTGGATAGGGGTGACTCGCTGCACT
Organism: Microcoleus sp. FACHB-68; assembly: GCF_014695715.1. NCBI lineage: Bacteria > Bacillati > Cyanobacteriota > Cyanophyceae > Oscillatoriales > Microcoleaceae > Microcoleus > Microcoleus sp. FACHB-68. The sequence continues at coordinate 600,848 of NZ_JACJOT010000008.1, read as the reverse complement.
TTTATCTATCTTTATATGAGCGCTTCTGTGTTTTCATTTTTAGCGCTTGCCTGGGTGGTTGATCGCTGGCTTCGGAGTTACCAAAAGCTACATCGCATTCTGGGAGTAACCGCAATTTTTGCAATTCTGATTGCCTTAGTTTTCTGGCTGCCGGTTTATTGGGGGTTGCCGATATCACAAGCCGATTTTAACCACCGGATGTGGTTCCGTTCTTGGATATAATTCTGGCTTATTCCTATAGAAAAGGCTGAGATTTGAGCGGATCAGATGGCTCGATTTTGCCATTACACCTTTTTAAGGGCTAGAAACGCACTTAGGCTGTTCAATAATAGGGAAAAACCCTAGTTAGTAGGATGCATTTTTACTTTTTGATGTCTTCGTGAATTTTTCCATCTGGCATGATCGTTCCTGTTAAAATAACATCTGTTAAGTCAACGCCGGTGAGATTGGCTTCTTCAAGGTTGGCTTTAATTAAATAGGCACCAATTAAATCAGCATTACTCAGATTCGCCTTGGTTAAATTTGCCAAACTTAAGCGAGCGGATCTTAAGTCAGCACCACTTAAGTTGGCATCTATTAGGTTAGCATTCTGAAGATCGGCACCCATCAAATTGGTATTGCTCAAGTTGGCACCTCTAAGTTTGGCACCGTTGAGTTTAGCACCAGAAAGATCGGCACCGGAAAGATCGGCACCTTCAAGATAGCTATTGCGGAGATCGGCGTCACTGAGGTTGGCGTTAGTTAGGTTAGCATTACTCAGATTGCAAAGCCGGCATTCTTTTGTTTGCAGCAATCGCGTAATGTGTGCCTGATTTGCTGCTATCACCGGCACGGTTAAACCGAGGGAGATTAACAGAGTGACAATCTCAATTATTTTGAATTTCATATTGCCTTCACCTGTGCGTAAAGCCATCGCCTCAGCAAGCTACAAATTTAACGACGAACAAACAACGCTCGATACACCGGCTCACCCCTTTCTAGGGTATAAATTTCGCGTTCAGTTGCTACCGGCAGCGGATTTTCTGTTAGCCATTCCTCGCCATCGTGCGTTCTGCTAAACGCTGGATGCTCGTCAAATCGAGCGCACATTTCCCTTTCTACTTCTTCAACATCAGATTGAATAAAAACCTGTCCGCCGGCAGTCATACAGGCAGCTAAATCCTCTACCATTGCCGGTTGCACCATACGCCGTTTTTGATGCCGGTGTTTGAACCAAGGATCGGGAAACTGAATGGTAACGCGCTGTAAAACGCCAGCCGGCAAGGATTCTAGCACAGGTTTCAATGAGTTATTCGCATTGCAAAACAGATAGTGCAGGTTAGTTAAACCGAGTTGATTTCGCGATACGATTGCTTGCTCTACCAGTGCTTCCCGAATTTCTAATCCTAGATAATTCCAAGCCGGTTCTAATTGCGCCATATTGAGCAAAAATCGCCCCCAAGCGCAACCAATATCTAGATGTAGCGGCTTAGCAGCGTCAGCATAGACTTGACTCCAAACCGGCGGCTGCACCGGCGTCTGATACATCTTGCTGAGTGGATTAACGTGTTGGCGCACTCTCACTCGTGCCACCGGCAATTCCTCCTGTCATTTTAATTTTGCAGTCAAGATAGCTATTATATTTTTAATTTTAGCCTTTCCACAACTATTAACGCAGTTTTTGCAATGGCAAACCAGAAAATCTGCTTTCCCTCCGCTCAAAAAACGAAAGCTACCCTTCTGAAAGCAAAAGACAGCCGGTGAAACAAAAGTGCGATGAGTTTCTTTAAACAAAAATTTACCCAAAGTCTATTCAACTAACCCACATTAATCTAGATTATAATTATGGAGAAGATTGTTATTAGAAATGAGTATTGGGCGATTTCTGATTTTGTTAAGTATTTGCGGGAAAATGTAATTATCAGGCGAGAAGCTTTAATCTTATTCACCTACTCAATTTTATTGTATACCCTCTATTTGATAAAGACTTTATATCTTTAAATGCGGGAAATACTGAAATTTTAACTAAGAAATTAGAGGTTTTTAGAAGTTCTAACCGCAGAAAAAATTACAGCAACAACACTCTTCAGACAACGTTTTTCAGAAAAAATATATATCTTCTGCTTAATGTCAAGTTAAACTTAATAGCTTTTCTCTAGAGGCTTTCAGCCGGCAACACTGCGTCACACTGACATTTTATTTTATTATTGCAAATTTAAATGTTACAGATAAACAGGGTTAAATATGTAATTTGACGCAACCACAAGGGCTTGCGTCGTTAAGTTCAAATTACAGCTTTTCAGGATATGTCGCTGATAAAAAGAGAAGTTTAGAGTTTGACGAGTTGCTGTGCGGTCAGGATTTCGTTATTTTATTTCTTAATAAAATATTAATGATATTCCTCTAGATAGATGGCGACGCAAAAACGAGCGCATAGACTGAAGAACAGTGGGGTTGATCCACCAGCAACCCACTTGACAATTCCTCTGGGTCTCAGTTGGTGGGGTTCAATCGCAGCAGTTAAAAAGCTAGATGTTGAGACGATGGCTGCCTCTGTATGAATGGAAAGAGCCGCTAAACAATCGCTGAGCACACAAAAATATTAGCTCGGCATAAAAAAAGCGGTTTGATTCAAGCGAAAAATCGGCTCAATACTATTTATATCCTGGGTGCTAACTGTTTTTTAGGTAAACACTGATTGAATTTCATTTAAATCTATGCAAGCATCAACTAATCTATATCAGTCTAATATTGCCGAATTGTATTGCTCGGCCTGGAATACTCGCAGCATTTCTTCTACGAGTCGGCAAAGTTTAAAAGCGGCATTATTAAATGATTCTTTGAACGAAGCTGACTACCGAATTATTAATCGAATGCTTTATGCAGTTCGTCGCGGATGGTTGAAACTAGCCGATTGAGCAAAGTTGACGAAGCGATTTAGCACCGGCAGGCTCTTGAAGTGTAAAAACTGCGACGTTTAGCAAAAATCTTTCACCCCTCACCCACAACATTAAGACAATTGAATTACAACCTAATTGCTTAAAATGCTCCGGGGTGCGCTTCGGGGCGTTTTTGTTTGGGTAGCCAGCGTAGCCTCTAGATAATTTTATCAGGAAGCCTAGATAATTCATAGAGATTTAAATCACAAATCTTGAGTGATTTTGTCACAAAAGCTTCTGGATTCGCATCACAGTAAGAAAGGGAGGCATGATTCATACTATAAAGATAAATTTCAAAGCTTAACGCTATGCAATTTTTCGTAAATATTTCCCAATTTAACCTTGTAGACCTCTGCTTTCAGGTTTGGAAAACTGGTAGCATTAATCAAGCTCACCGGCAGCAGCTCAGGTCGGCACTGTTAGCCGAGTCCTTAAGCGAATATGATCAAATCATTATCAACAGAATGCTTTATGCGGTTCGCAGAGGCTGGTTAAAAGTGGTGAGTTAACCCATTAGAAACCCTGCCCTTAAGGCAATGGGGTGCGGAAAACCGTGTAATAAAGTTAAACTTTATCGCGAGTTTCAAATAAATTGTAAAAATTCTGTCTTGGGGGAAATGAATATGCTTAATTTAACAGCAATTTTGATTGATGCCTTTGTGCCGCAGTTGCAAGCCGGCTACCAGCGCACTTATGGGGGATATAAACCCGACTATGCAGATATTATTGCCTGGGCCGGCAATATGGCATTAGAAAATATTGATAATAGCGACGCACTTTATCACAACGTCGAACACACTATTTTAGTCACCTTAGTCGGTCAGGAAATTCTGCGCGGCAAGCATATCCGTGAAGGAGGGGTTTCCTGCGAAGATTGGCTACATTTCATTATTTCCCTGTTATGCCATGACATTGGCTATGTTAAAGGCGTTTGCCGGCAAGATGACGACGCGCAAAGATTGTACGCCACCGGCATAGACGGAATGAAAGTCAGTATCGCTGCCGGCGCAACCGATGCCAGCCTTACCCCTTATCATGTGGATCGGGGCAAACTGTTTATTGATGAGCGATTTGGCGGACACCGGCTGATAGATGCCGAAAGTATTAAACGCAATATTGAGCTGACTCGCTTTCCCGCGCCCAAAGATCAAGATCATCAAGATACCATCAACTATCCCGGACTACTTCGTGCCGCCGATCTCATCGGTCAACTCAGCGATCCCCGCTACTTAAACAAAATTGGTGCCTTGTTCTACGAATTTGAAGAAACCGGCACCAATAAAGCACTAAACTACCGCCACCCCGGAGATTTACGGCGCAACTATCCCAAGTTTTATTGGAACGGAGTTTACCCTTACATTCAAGAAACCCTCAGCTATTTAGAACTCACACAAGAAGGGAAACAAATTATTGCCAACCTCTACTCAAATGTGTGCCGAGTCGAACACGAGCAGCCGCTATCTTTAGTTGCCTAACGTAACAAGTTTAAAATTAAATTCGTTAGGAATTTAAACCAAAAAGGGCGTCTAATTGAACGCCCTTTTTTAGTCAAATTTTCAATCACCGGCTTCCTTTACAAAAGAGGCGCAAGTTTGAGCTTCTTGCCAACACTTGAGCAAGAAGAATTCAGTGCGATCACACAATGCTGTGACAAACACCCCCTCAGCGGTTTCACCGTCTGCCGCAACCCAAGTCCCCCGCAAGCTGACTTCAACATACTCTGCATCAGCCGCACACACTGAGATCGTATCGCTTCCTTCTCGCTGCATCTCAGTTTCCAAGTAATGCAAACCGGGTAAATCGGCAGGGAGTAGAAAGGACGCCGTTATTGGTTCAACGCAGAGGCTTTGGCCAACTCGCATTGCCACAATCACTCGTGCGGCAACCAATTCCTCTAAAGATTGAGCCAGACGATCTAAATGAAAGCTTGTTTCAGTGTATGTGAACTTCAGCATTGCCGGTGGTCTCCCGTTGTTTTGAGTGCTGAGTGGGGAATGTACAGACCGATTCCCCATGCCTTATTCCCGAAGTTGCTGTTCGCGCCAGAAGTGTTCGGAGAATGACACCGCTGGGTGGATGGGTGCCTTGGGTTGGCTGCGAAGTGGCATTCCCGCCTGTAGGGGTGTGCGATTGCCTTTGTGGGAGTTGCACCGTTCGCAGGCGGTGACAACGTTATCCCAGGTGTGGGGACCCCCTTTAGACCGAGGAATGACGTGATCTAAGGTCAAATGCTTGCCGCTGCCGCAGTATTGGCAGGCGTGGCCGTCTCGCCGCAAAACTTCCCGGCGGTTTACGGGTGGAACTTTCCAGATGCGTTCTTTGCCGGCTATCGTCAGACGGATGTATTCTGGCACCTGCAAAATGCAATTTGGTGAGCGCACTGGCCAAGAAGTGCCACCTGTTCCACCCACAAAATCGAGTGGTTCTGCCTTGCCGGTGACTAATAAAATAATTGCCCGCTTGATGTTAATCCGGCTAACTGGCAAGTAGTTCTGGGAGAACACCACCACCGACCTGCTTAATACGTCAGTTATGCTTGTCACAGCTGAACTCCTCATAAAAAAACCCCCGCTTTCTATGTTTAGAAGCGGGGGCTGAAAAAGTCCTGTTGGAGTCTTTTCATCCTATTTTGGTACAGCATGACTCCTGTACCTCCCGCTTCGTTTGTTTATTTGTGGCCCCACGACCGGCTGATCGCTGGCACCCTTGAAATTGCTTCTATTATCTTTTGCCCGATATCGCAGGCTATCGCTACCCTCAAATATAAACTCCACGTCCATTGCCGCCAATTCCCAGCCGCAAAAGCGATGGAAGGCCGACCATGTCGTGGAGATAAGGGTAATAATGTTCACGGTGATACTTGTTGAAAGCAGCTATTTTAATCCTACAGCTTATATACTACACTTATAGTACAAGCCTGTCTACCCTCTGGAGGAAAAAAGTTATGCATACCCTCACTCGCACTCCGACCACTGAAATGGAAGTTACTAGCATACGCTTGGAGAGAGAGCTGAAGGAAAAACTCAAAGAACTCGCTGGCAATCAAGGATATCAAGCCCTAATTCGAGATTTGCTCTGGAATTATGTTCAGCAGAAATCAGGAGATTATCGACCGCAATTTTCCAGGGCGGATATTCGAGCGAGTCTGGCAGCAACCGCGCAAAAAGAAGAACACTGCGTTCTCACGGGCAAGTTAATTCGACCGCAGGAACCCATGTTATTAGGACTCACAACGAACGGTGATATGGTTCCCCTCAGTTTGGAGAGTTTGGCCGGCTAGCTTAATGAGAGCAACAGGTTTCCCCCTTGCGCCAAATCAGGGAAACCTGTTGCTTCTTTTCCAGAATTATACCAGCAGCAAGCTTTTAATTATCTGATCGATTTCTGTCATAATTTGCCGGGTTTCTTGAAGGGCGATGATAATTCGCTGAGAGTGGAAAATGTCATTAAATGATAATTGGCATTCATGATAAAATATTTTATGGGTTCGCTTTCTATATTTTTTAAGAATATTAAAAACTCAACCTGTAGCTATTTATAAATGTTCCCAGCCGGCAGTTAAGATGATTCCAGATATTTCAACGATTCCACTACTGCAACTTGCTTCTGGTGATCGCCTCTCATTGCAAGTTTATAAGTTTGCCGGCATCCAACCGGGTAAAAAAGTTTACTTGCAAGCGAACCTGCATGGCGCTGAAATTGTCGGCAATGCGGTGATTCACCAACTGATAGAATTCTTGATGACATTAGATGCCTCCCAGCTTGCCGGGGAAATTTGGCTGCTGCCGGTGTGCAACCCATTGGGAACTAATCAGCGAGGGCATAATTTTTCCACAGGGCGCTTCAACAGTTATGATGGAAAAGACTGGAATCGAATCTTCTGGGATTATGAAAAAGAGTGCGAGGATTTAGACGCCTTCGCGCAAAGTCAGCTTAATTTTGACACAGCTACCATTCGGCAAAATTATCTGAAGCGGATAAAAGAAAGCTTTGAAAAGCTGTTAGAAAAAATCCAATCTCCGGCAAGTGTACCCTATCATGAGCGTTACCGCTATCAGTTACAGTCTTTATGTATTGATGCAGATTATTTGATAGACTTGCATAGTTCTACCAATCAATGCGTGGATTTTGTCTATTACTTCCGCCATCGGGAAGAAAGTGCCAAATACTTTTTACTGGATTGTGGCATGATCTTGGATAAATATGATGGGGATGCCTTCGATGAAGCGTTTATCAAGCCTTGGCTAGCTTTAGAAGAAAGTTTTTCTAAATCGGGAAGAGAAATTCAATTTGATATAGAAGCTTGGACTTTGGAACTTGGTTCGGGGATGCAAATGAATTCTGAATCTGTGGAGAAAGGAATTCGAGGCATCAAGAATTATTTAATTCAAAAAGGGATATTATATGCCGGCACATTTTCCCATGATAAAAATATAGCACGCGAAATGATTTTAAAGCAACGAAGCGAGGTAAAAAAATACTTTGCATCTGCCGGCGGCATGATTCAAAATCGAGTAGCTTTGGAAACTGCAGTTAAGGCTGGAGATTTGCTTTACCAGATTCTCAGTTTTAATAAAGTTGGAGAGTTACCGGCTGTCTTGGATGTTTGTGCTGAGGATGCCGGCAGCGTTTTTGAACTTTCTATTAATGAGTCGGTGAATGAAGGCGAGTTTGTTTTATCAATGATGTAAGATTTTATCAAAAAATTAAGTTTCAAAATCAAGCCAAAAAAATCAGCTTATCTATTTTTGCTCGTCTGGTTTTAATATTTTACCTTCTAATTTTGCTTCCATCTTCACCTTCTTTTTCTTCATCTGCTTCATTTGAGCAAGTATTTTTCGCCACTCGGCGGCTAGTTCTTTCGCTGAATCATCCGAGTGAAATTCCAGATAGGTGACTGTCTTGCGAATTAAATACTCAAATTCTGCCGGCGTCATAGAATTTTAGATTGACAAAAAGCAATTTAGATTAATTTTAACTTGTTAAAATTATAGCCGGCAGACATCATTCATTATTATTTAGAAATGCCTTGATACTGCATCACCGCAAAGCGAACCGGCAGCAATTTAGACGCAACTTGTCCCAGCGCAAATTTAATCTTCAACGGCTGTGGTAAAGACTTCCAAGAAACTTCTACAAAACCAAATTGGCGGTAAAACGGCACTAACCCAGACATACATTCTAAATACAGCGGTTGCGTTGCTTGCTCAATTAAATGCCGAGTCAGATAGGAAGCCAACCCTTTACCCTGCCAAGCCGGCGCTACCACCAAACTGCCGAGTTCTTGAACCCCTAAAAAGCTCCGCAATTGCCCGCAAGCAACAATTTTTCCCTGATATTCAATCGTCCAGAATTGCTGCCACCGCAACTGAGTAGGCTCAAGTTTTGCCCCCAGCACTAATTTACGAATCGCCCATATATCCTCAACCTTAGCTGGGCGAAGAACACATCCGGGTAGTAGTGAAACACCTAACTGATTCATAAATTCTCAAGCTAGCGCCGGCAGACTTTATGACGATAAAAGCAACTAAAATTGCCATTAAAAATCACCGGCTTTTCAAATCCGCAATCGCATTCATTGTCATTGTCGCAATTGCCCGATCTGTCGCCTTCGGCAAGTGGTAATACTTACCCCCAGCCGATTGCGCCAACTCCTTGGCAAAGCCGGTGGAAACGAACTTATTCTCCGTATCAATCACCAACAACTGAATTCCCAGCATCCGAATTTTGCCGGCAATCTCTAACAATTCCCCCTTAATATCCGGCTTTTCACCCTCAACCGGCGGTTCACCCAGCGATCGCGCCAAGGGAATATTCCCCCGCCCATCCGTAATCGCCACAATTACCACCTGACCAATATCCCCCGATTGCTGGGCATTAACCCCCACGCGCACCGCCTGAGTTAACCCGTGTGCTAGGGGCGAACCACCACCACAGGGCATCCGTTCCAGACGCCGGCGTGCTGTTGTAATCGAACGTGTAGGCGGCAGCAGCACCTCAGCCGCCTCACCTCGGAACGGAATCAGCGACACCTGATCGCGGTTTTGATACGCCTCCGTCAGCAGGTGCATCACCGCACCCTTTGCCGACTGCATCCGGTTCAGCGCCATCGATCCAGAGGCATCCACGACAAACACCACCAATGCGCCGGCTTTTCTCGCCAACCGCTTTGCCCGGATATCGCCTTGCTCAACAAATACCCGCTTGCTTGGTGCGGGTGGGTTTGGTTGATCGCTGGTTTGTGCCGGCGCACCGGCTTCTCCATGACGCGCCCGACGTGCCTTCTGATAGGGTGCAGCCGCGCGTAACGTCGCATCCACCGCAATTCGGCGAACCGGCCCTTTTGGCAACACCGGCTTCACATACCGCCCGCGATCATCGGAGAAAATAATACTGCGACTGCCCGACTTCCCGCGTCGCTGAGCCATTTGAGCGAAAAACAGCACTTCCGGATCGAGAATCACTCCTTCAGGGTCGAACAGAAACTCCTCTGGAACGCTCATCTCCTCTTCCTCTGGGGGTTCGGGATTTTCCTCCTCCTCCTGTTCCTCCTGCTCTTGCTCTGACTGATCCTCCGGTGGTGGCGGTGGCGGGGGTGGTGGCGGTTCCTCCGGCGGTGGCGTCTGCACAATCGTTGCGCGAGGCACAATCACCAACTCCACAGCGCGGCGCAAATCCTCAGCATTCACCGCTGTGCGCCCCTCCAAAGCTGCTGCCACCTTCGCTACTCGCACCGCAAACAGCTCAGCGCGATGTCCCCGCACTCCACCCCGAACCGCCTCTTCCACTAAATAGATAATTTGTTCGCGAGAGATTGCCACATCCTTGAGCCACTCCCGCGCCAGAATAATCTGCGTTTTCAAATTATCCAAGTCTTCTGCATACTGCTGCAAAAATGCTCCTGGCGAATCTGCATAGGAAAGCGCCTGCTCAACTGCCTGCACCCGCTCATCTAATCCCAACACTCCATCTGCAGAGAGGGCGATCGCAATTCGATCCAACAAATGCTCCCGCAGTGGCCCTTCTTCCGGGTTATAAGTAGCAATAAACAGCGGTTTGCAAGGATGCTCAAAACTAATGCCTTCCCGCTCAACTCGGTTGCGTCCTTCTGTGAGAACACTTAGCAACAAGTTGGCAATATTATCATCAAGCAGGTTAATTTCATCCACATACAAAACGCCCCGGTGCGCCTCTGCCAGCAACCCCGGTAAAAAGACGGTTTGCCCCTGCCTGACAGACTGCTCAACATCCACCGAACCGATGAGCCGGTCTTCTGTCACCCCCAGGGGAATCTGCACAAACGGTGACGGAATGATTTCCGTAGTGGGAATTTCGCCCCCGATTTCTTCCTCCCACTCGCTGGGATCGGCGTTCCAAATCGAACCCTTAACCGCTTCTATCGGCGGCAGCAGGGCGTGAAGTGCGCGTGCCATGACCGATTTGGCGGTTCCCCGACGACCGGCAATCGCAACGCCTCCCAACCCCGGATCGACCGCCGCCAGCAGCAGAGCTAACTTGATTGCTTCTTGGCCGACGACCGCTGTTAGGGGAAAAGCAGACATAGAAGTGGGGCTACTCAGCAAAGGCATGGTTTCTCTCAAGGCGGAATCAGAATTTTACCATAGCCGGCGCAACTGCCCTAATTCATTCAATTTAATTTCCCCAACAAACTTTTTAAGGCTTTACCTGAACCTCGGAAACCTTGATTTCCAAAGGAAAAATTACCGTGAATTTAGAGCCAACTCCGACGTTTGACTCTAACTCTATTTTACCTTGTAATAGTTCCACTAATCTGGTAACAATTGCTAATCCTAGCCCTGTACTGTAAGGCACATAGGGCTGATTGCCGGCCTCTGCTTCTCGAAAATAAGGTTCAAAAATTTGCAATTGCTTTTCTTGAGCGATTCCTATTCCCGTATCGCTGACGGTAATCGACCACTGCCGGTCAGACAACATCTGGCACTTCATGTTAACTGAACCCGACTCGGTATAACGAATGGCATTGGTCATCAAATTTGTAACAATTTGCTGCAATCGTAAGCAATCTGTCACCACCGGCTCTGGAAACTCCTCGTAATCTACACTTATTTTTATATTTTTTGAACGTGCCATCGGTTCTACCATTTCCGTGACATTCGCCATAATTTCTTTTAAATTTATTACATTGGGCTGCAAGATCATCTTTCCCGCTTCATACCGAGAAATTTCCAGGGCATCGTTGATTAGATGAAGTAACTGTCGCCCATGTTTTAAGACTTTATCAATATGTCCTAAATTAGGAATCGAATCTTTAGTTTCTGGATTTTTTTCTTGTTGCCGCAAAAATAAATCTGAATAGCCGATAATTGAGGTCAGAGGTGTTTTCAATTCGTGGGCAAGGTGAGAGAGATTATCCTTACTTGCCCGAACTAACCGAGTCAGTTCCTGATTGGTTAGCTTTAGTTGATTTTGCAGATCCTCCAATTCCCGCAATCGTTCTTCTGTATATGTTTTGAAGCACCGGGCGATTACTTCATCCAGGCCGGTATCAATTAGCCGACAGGCTCGAATCACTTCTGCCGACGAACCTTTGATTAAATCTTCTTCTAAAGTAGAAAAAATTACCCAGCGCAACAAGCGATATTCCCGCGCAATTTCTTCAGCATCATAACCTTGCTTGGCTCGAAGCGTGCCGTGTTCTAAACTCTTCTCTACCAAAGTTTTAATATCATTGTCTTCAGAGGGAGATAGCATTCTGGCTATCGCCTGAAGAACAATCGGGACACTATCGCGTACCCCTTTATAAGTCAGTTCCTTAGCGGTTTCAATTCTATCATCCTGACGAACCGTTTCAACCCAAATTTCTACAATTGTATCAATCTTATTGAGGAGCGCTTGACTGAAATCCATCATAGTTCGTGCGAGAGGATGAGTAGTTGTAAGATTTGTCTGGATCTAGATTAAAGTAAAAAAGCGCTTCTCTCAAGAAAATTTCATGGCAGCCGGCATCACCGGCATTTTTTCAATCAAAGAACCAACCCCTAAAAATTGACCCGTGAGTGATCCCCGCGCTTCTAAAAGCAGCCGATAGTCGCAACTTTTTTCAATTTTTAATCGAATGCAGGCTCTTGGAGAGCGCCAGTTTAATTGTTTTCAAAAAGAAAAGCAGTGAGGCTAGACTGTTAACAGTCGCACTCATCTTTAAATAAAAGACTGACTGGTAGGGTAGCCCTAGGTAAGTAGCCCTTTTTATTCAGCATACCTCACTAACTTCATTAACAGAGCAGCCGGCAGCCAACTGCCATGTCTGTGAACGAGTTTAAATTTTACATGGGCTGCCACATCTCGCTAAGAGACAGTTTTCCCATATTTGCTCTAAAGTTAACAGCATCAGCTTGCAGTAGGCCGGCATAAACGCTTATCCTACAGAGCGTTAACAGAACAAGCAACTGAGATCACACTGGCTTCACCGCAGCTCAATTAAGCAACACCGGCATCGAGATCCGCCTTCCCTACCTCGCCGGCAGTCAACCGTAAAAAGTGAAAAGCCAGAGAATCTGAGCTGTTGACGCTTCACTTACCTTTGCGCCCAATAGCTGCCGGTTACATAATTCGACCCAGTTCAGCTTGATTAAGCTATGTTAGATTTAACAAAAAATAAAATCAGCTAGATTAAAATTAAAAAATATAAAAAAATCCATTACCCCAACAAAATAAAATCTGTCAGCTCTATAAACTTCATTAAGAATCGCTAAAGCAAACTGCCGCCAGATCAGAGAATAAGCAGGTAGGAAATGGGAATTAACACATTAAAAAATCGAATTAATCAGCCTGCCGATCACACATCGGAGGCGGATTGTTTTTTCAAAATCTCCCTAGATATGCTTTGTGTAGTCGGTTTGGACGGCTATTTCAAACGCATCAACTCGATGTGGTTCAACACCTTGTCCTTCAGTGAGGAAGAACTGCTCGGCAACCCGCTGATTGAATTCGTGCATCCCGAAGATCGAGAATCTACCTTGGCGGCGATTCAAACACTAGCCGGCAACACGGACACACTTTCCTTTGAAAATCGCTATCGCTGCGCCGACGGTTCCTACAAAAGACTATTGTGGAATGCCACATCTATCCCACAAGAAGAATTGATCTACGCCGTAGCAAAAGATATTAGCAACAACGAAACCGCAGCGCCATCAGAGCCGGCAATTCTAAGGGACGAATCAGAAGCAACCCACCCAAAGCAACCCCCAAAATTAACCCGTACCATTACCCTACTTAGGCAAAAAATTCGTAAAAGTAAACGCGCTCAGAAACAACTGAGGCAAAGGGAAGAACGCTTACGCAGTTACTTAGAACTCTCCGCAATCGGCATCGCCATCACCTCACCCGAAAAAGGCTGGCTAGAAGTCAATGACAGCTTATGCAAAATCTTTGGCTATAGCCGCTCAGAACTGATGCAAAAAAGTTGGGAATCGCTAACGCATCCTGAAGATTTGCCGGCCAATTTAACGCAATTTAACCGAGCCTTAGCCGGCGAAATTGATAGCTACTCAATCGATCAACGATTTATCCGCTCCGATGGCCAAACGATCCACGCGAACATTTCAGTGCGCTGCGTCCGCCAAAGTGACGGCTCAATCGATTACTTCGTCACCTTGGTTCAAGATACCACCGAGCGCGTGCGAACCCTAGAGGCACAGCGCCAAAGTGAAGCGCGGCTAAATTTGGCTCTCAAAGCCGCTCGGATGGGCGTTTGGGACTGGGATATTGCCAGCGGCCAAGTCACCTTTTCAGACAGCATGGAAGCCTTATTTGGCTTGCCTCCAAACAGCTTTGCCGGCACTTATTACGCCTTTCTCAACCTGATCCATCCTGAAGATCGCAGCCGGATGATGCTAGCGCTCGCTTGTGCCGTAGAAGCCGGCCACGAGTACAATATCGAAAACCGAATTATGTGGCCCAATGGCACCGTCCGCTGGGTTGCCGGTAATGGGAAAGTCTTGCGAGATAATGCCGGCAACCCCGTACGGATGATCGGAACCGTTGCAGACATCACCGCACGCAAACAAGCCACAGAATCGCTCACACAAGCCAACGAAGAACTGGAAATGAAAGTTGAAGCGCGAACCGCCGCCTTCCGACACGCCATTGGACAGTTGCATGGGGAAATTGCCGAACGCAAACACGTTGCAGAGCAACTTCGCAAATCCCAAGAAATGTTGCAGCAAGTAATGGACAATATTCCCCAATTAATTGCTTGGAAAGATTGCAATTCCGTTTATCTCGGTTGTAACCGCAGCATGGCTAGGGTGGCCGGCTTATCTTCTCCAGAAGATATTATTGGCAAAACAGATAGCGATTTACCTTGGAAACTTGAAGAGGCCGATTTCTTGCGGGAAGGCGAGCTGCGAGTAATGCTTACAGACACGCCAGAATATCACATTATCGAATCCCACCTGCAAGCCGATGGCAACCAAGTTTGGTTAGATAAAAATAGAATTCCCCTTCATGATGGAGCCGGCAATGTTGTAGGCATCTTAGTGACTTCTGAAGACATTACTGAGCGTGCCTCTGCTGAAGACGCCTTGCGACAATCAGAAGCGCAACTAAGACAACAAGCAACGCAATTAGAAGCCACTTTGCGCCAGTTGCAAAAAACTCAAACCCAACTGATTCAAACCGAAAAAATGTCAAGCTTAGGGCAATTAGTTGCAGGGGTGGCTCACGAAATTAACAACCCGATTAACTTTATTTACGGCAACATCGAATACGCTAGCCAGTACATTCAACAACTGCTGGAACTGGTACATCTTTATGACGAATGCTATCCGTCACCGATGCCGGCAATTCAAGCAAAAGCAGAAGATATTGATCTAGATTTTGTAACTGAAGACTTGCCCAAAGTTCTCAATTCTATGAGGATAGGCGCAGATCGCATCCGTGAGATTGTCCTGTCTTTACGCAACTTCTCCCGCTTAGATGAAGCCGAAAAAAAACGAGTCGATATTCACGCCGGCATCGACAGTACCCTGCTGATATTACAGTATCGGCTCAAATCCAAACCCAGCAGTGTAGGAATTGAGATCGTTAAAGAGTATGGCAACTTGCCCTTAGTAGATTGCTATGCCGGCCAGCTTAACCAAGTCTTTATGAATCTCCTCTCCAACGCCATCGACGCCATAGAAAACCAGCCATCCCCGCGAATTACAATTCGCACCTCAATCAATTCTGAACCGCTTACACCCGACTTTGACAGCAAACAACCGGCTCAAAACACAACTTCAGCCATCATTCGCATTGCCGACAACGGCCCAGGCATGACAGAGGAAGTTCAAACTCGCCTATTTGACCCATTTTTTACCACAAAACCCGTCGGTAAAGGCACAGGATTAGGCTTAACAATCGCCTATCAAATAATCGTAGAAAAACACGGAGGCCGGCTGATTTGCAATTCAGCGCCGGCACAAGGTACAGAATTTCTCATCGAAATTCCCCTGCAACAAACCCTAGAACACGAATAAACCCCATTCAAACATCCAAAAACCCTAAAACATCATCCGCGTGAATCTCCCAATCCCTAACCAACACACTACGCCTACATCTGCGTTTATCTGCGTGCATCTGCGGTTAAAAAAAAATCCAAAAGTTTTAACACACAACTGTGCAAATTCTACCCAACCGACCCCACTATCACCTACAAACTCGCCTCATTTCCTAACATTTGCAACTTATACAAACTCGCATAAAGACCTTCTTGCCGCAACAATTCCTCATGACTACCCGACTCCACCAACTGTCCCCGCTTCAGCACAAAAATCCGATCCACATTACGAATCGTTGAAAGCCGGTGAGCAATAATAATCGCAGTACGTTTCACCAAAAGACGATCAAGCGCATCCTGAACTAAAGCTTCAGTCCCTACATCCAAACTTGCCGTTGCTTCATCAAGGACTAATATTTGAGGATTGCGAATTGCAGCGCGGGCAAACGCTAATAACTGTTTTTGCCCTCCTGAAAGATTCGTTCCCCGCTCTCGCAATTGGGTATTATATCCTTGAGGTAACTGTTCCATAAAACTCGCCACATTCGTTTGCTGGGCGGCTGTCTGGATTTCATCTAAAGAATAATCATCTCCGAGTGTAATGTTACTCTTGACATCACCGGCAAACAAAAAACCATCTTGCAAAATCACACTGAGATGCCGGCGCAATTGGGCTTGAGGCATCTGGCGAACATCCACCCCATTAACAAGAACCCGCCCTTTCGTCGGTTCATAAAGCCGGCACAGCAGCCGAATAATCGAACTTTTACCCGCGCCGGTAGGGCCAACTAAAGCAACTTTTTCACCTGGATGAATCGTGAAATCCAAGTCTTTGAGGACGTATTCATCTTCTTTGTAGGCAAACCAAACGTGTTCAAAGCGAATTTCACCGATTTGTGGGTTATCCGTTGCTGACAGATGACTTTTGACAGATGATGTTTCTGGATCGCGAATTTCAATCGGTTCGCTTAAAATGTCGCTGATGCGTTCAACCGCAGTGAACCCGGCTTGAATCGCGGTGAATTTTTCAGCAAATTGTCGCAGAGGATCAAATAAACGCTGGGCGAACAAAATAAAGGCAGATAATGTACCAAAAGTGAGCGCGTCTTGCATGACACGGACACCCCCCAGCCACAAAACACCACCAATCGCAACAAGGGCGATCCATTCGAGTGTGGCAGATACGGCTGAGTCGTGAAAGATGGTTTTATCCACCTCTTTGATATAGCGTTGGTTAATCGTGCGAAATAGTTGGCTATTAAATTTTTCTCGGCGGAACAGTTGCACCACCCCAATGCCGGTGATATTTTCTTGTAGGGTGGAGTTTAAACTAGAAAGTTCTTCTCTAGCTTTGTAATTCGCTTTGCGGTATTGCTGTTGAAAATAAATAATCACACCGGCAACCGGCAGCAACATTAGTAATAGCATCAAAGCTAACTGCCATTGCAGGGTAAACATGGTGATGGTTATCACCACAATTGAAAATAAATCGGTGATAATGCCAATTGCGCCGGTGGAAAATACTTCTCCCAAGGCGTCTACATCACTGGTGAGGCGAGTGATTAGCCGGCCTACGGGTGAGCGATCAAAAAATCGCACCCCCAGGGACGTGACGTGGTGAAATAAGTCATTACGAATGTCGGCGGTAATTTTTTGGCCAACTTTCTGCACTAGATAGCTTTGCACCGATTCTAATGCTAGCCGGATCACGACAGTCAGTAGCAGAAGGCCGGCGAGTATATTCAAACCCTGCGATAGCGGTTTGCCTTGAAGAAAGTCAAAGGTATTCGGTTCAGAACGAATGAGTGAAATTGCTTGCCCAATAATAATCGGCTGAATCGCACCGGCAAAGGATAGGGGCACCAATAACACAAGAGAAATGGCCAGCAAACGCCCACTACGTCGGGCATAGGGCACTAACCGCAAAAATAAGCGCCAGTCATTTTCGCGCGATCGCCGGTTTTCAGGAGCCTGTGTCGGCGGTGATAAGCTAGTCATTTACAACCTAAGCAGCAGCACTGTAGAAAAAAACACGCCCTCCCAATGTAACGCAGTCATTTACACTGTCATCCTGCCCCAGATAGAAACAGGCCGGCTACGCTTCGGGCAGTTCTTCCCTAATCCACCCCACAATCAAGCTAGTTGGCAAAGCAGACAGGCCATCTGTGTCCATCTGTGTGCATCTGTGGTTAAAATTAAATTCCTGAATTTTTAGCGTAATTTCTATCTCAACTTTGCCGGCAATCGGACTGGTTGCGAAATTGCTGGATTTTTTATTAACCGCAGATTCCGCAGGTGAAACTGGAATGTGCTTTGCTCGTCATTCAAGTTCCACCTGCGTCCGCAGATAAACGCAGATGAAACGCGGATGATTTTACGTTGGGTAGCAGGGGTTTTGGTAAATTAATTGTAATTATGCGGTTGCAAGTGTTGCTTCTCGCAATTGGGAAATTAAATGCTCTAAATTATCGCTATTAAGGCGATAACTGAGGGGATGGGCAATTAGTCGGGCGCTGCTTTCAAAAAGTACGTCAATCTCAATTAATCCGTTTTCTGTGAGGGTGCGACCTGTGGAAACTAAGTCAACAATTGCTTCTGACATTCCGGTAATTGGCCCTAATTCAACTGAACCGTAAAGCGGTACAATTTCCACCGGCATATCTAAATTGTGGAAGTATTCGCGGGCGCAGTGAACGAATTTGGAGGCGACCCGTCCATGTGCCGGCAACTCTAGAGACTGCCGGTAGGGACTAGAGGCTTTCACAGCAACTGACAGCCGGCATTTGCCAAATTTAAGATCGGCAAGATGTGCAACTTTGGGGCTTTTCTCTCGCAGTACATCGTATCCCACAACTCCCAGTTGGGCTTGACCGTATTCTACATAAACCGGCACGTCATGTGTCCGAACGAGCAAGGCTTTGGCGGTGCCGGTGGTGTCGTGGATCTGGAGTTGCCGGTTGGATGAATCGAGAAAAGCACTGAAATCTAATCCGACGGATTGCAGCAGTTTGATGCTGTCTTTGAGCAATGCGCCCTTCGGCAAAGCAACGGTAATCATTGGGGGTTGGTTTTACAGTTAATGTCCAGCAAAATAGTAGCTGAAAGCTGACCTGTAAGATGATGAGCGAGCTAACTTTAGTTATTGGCAACAAAAATTATTCATCTTGGTCGCTGCGGGCTTGGCTCGCGGTGAAACAAGCTGGGGTAGACTTTACAGAAGTCCGAATTCCTCTGCAAACACCGACCTCACAGCAAGAGATTCTGCGTTATTCTCCCTCTGGCAAAGTGCCGTTTTTACAACACGGTGAGGTAAGGGTGTGGGACTCTTTAGCGATTTGCGAGTATGTCGCTGAACAGTTTGCGCCGGCTTTTTGGCCAGAAAATCCGGCAGCGCGGGCGATCGCTCGCTCAATTAGCGCGGAGATGCACGCCGGCTTCCCAAACTTGCGCGAAAATATGTCGATGAACTGCCGTGCGAGGCTTCCTGGTAAAGGGATGGAAACTGGTGTGCGCGAAGAAATTGACCGCATTACGGCAATTTGGCGTGAATGCCGGCAAAACTTTGGATCGGGTGGCGATCTGCTGTTCGGTCATTTCACGCTCGCTGATGCGATGTTTGCGCCCGTTGTATCCCGTTTCGTTACTTACGATGTCAAATTAGAGCCGGTGGCGAAAGACTATGCCGATGCGATTTGGGCGCTGCCGGCGATGCAAGAATGGGTTGCCGCAGCACAGGCTGAACCCGAAGTGATTGCTCACTATGAAGTTTAGCCGCGAATGGGTGGCAGTATGCGAATTCTTTTGGTTGATGATGAAGTGGAACTGACTGACCCTTTGAGCCGGCTACTGACTCGTGAGGGTTACAGTGTGGATGTCGCCTGTGATGGGGCTGCCGGCACCCAGTTGGCGTCTCAGGGAGGCTATGATTTGCTGATTCTCGATTGGATGCTGCCGCAACTGTCGGGGTTGGAGATTTGCCAGCAGTTGCGCCGCAAGGGCGACACGACACCTGTGCTATTTTTGACGGCTAAGGATACTTTAGATGACCGCGTGCGAGGTTTGGACGCCGGCGCGGATGATTATCTGGTTAAACCTTTTGAATTGCGCGAGTTATTAGCGCGGGTTCGTGCTCAACTGCGCCGATCTGCCGGCCAAGAAGCTACACTTGTTGCGCCTCGGTTACGCGTTGAGGATTTGGAACTTGATCTGGAAAATCAGTTAGCCTACCGGCAGGGACGCGTGATTGAACTGTCTGAAAAAGAAAGTCAGTTGCTAGAGTATTTCATGCGTCACCCCGGTCAATTATTGACTCACGCCCAAATTTACCAGCATTTATGGGCTGAAGGTGACAAACCCAGCAGTAATGTCTTAGCCGCGCAAATTCGCCTGCTGCGCCGCAAAATTGAAGGTGCCGGTGAGACTGCGCTGATACACACGGTTTACGGCAGAGGCTATCGTTTTGGCGGTGCCGGCGACTTGGTTTAGGCTGCCGGTGAGTACAATGCCAGCACTGGCTAACATTGCGTTGCCCTTCAAAAGTGAGAAAGCCGGTTAATATTGTCTCAATTCTTGGCCTAAATTAAAGTGTGGTGCTCGGATGAGTAACAACGTGCCTGTCCAAACAATTTTGATTCTGGCTGCTAATCCTACAAATACCGCGCCCTTACGATTGGATCAAGAAATCAGAGAAATTGACGAAGGGTTGCGAGGGGCAAATAAGCGAAGTTGTAGAAGCAGAACAATACAACGAAACTCGCTTTGACATCGAATTGCCAGAAAATTAGCAGGAAGGGGTTGATGTCATTAAATTATTTGCGACGGTGGATAGAAGAAATCTTCAATTGTTAGACTTACCAGCCTTAGACCAATCTTGGAAAGGATTTGGCGCTAAAACACCGACAAATGGGTTGGAAAAATTGCTGCCGGCGGTTGTGGATGAAGATAAACCTCAGCGAAATATTAGGGTTGTGACTGATGCGAGTGAGGAATGAACAACGGAAAAGATGGAAATGATTTTGAAGAAGAGTGTGATTTGAGTTAGAAATCGGGAAAAGTTTAAGAAATCTACGTTTTCTTTTCCCCTTCTACTGGTCGGTGAGGTAGCTGGCGCACATCTGTTTATCGTCTTTTGTAACATTAGGATTGGTTTTCAGATAATCGCTAATCCAATTGCAGCCTTCTGACATAATGCTTTCTAAATTATTATCGACTCTCCACAGTTTCACGGTATTCTCAATACCTCTAGTTGCCAGAGTTTGACTGTCGGAACTCCAACTCATACTATAGGCAGCAAAGACAAAACTCTCATGATCGCTAAGAGTTTGCAGGAGTTGGCCTTGTTTACTCCACAGTTTCACCGTCTTGTCACGACTTTCAGAAGCTAGAGTTTGACCGTCGGGACTCCAACTCACACTCCAGACAACACTCTCATGATCGCTAAGAGTGTTGAGGAGTGTGCCTTGTTTACTCCAGAGTTTCACCGTCTTGTCACCACTAGCACTAGCCAGAGTTTGACCGTCGGGACTCCAACTCACACTCCAGACAGATCCTTGATGATCGCTAAGAGTTTTGAGGAATTGGCCTTGTTTACTCCAGAGTTTCACCGTCTTGTCAAAACTTGCAGTTGCTAGAGTTTGACCATCGGGACTCCAACTCACACTATTAACAGGTGCTTGATGACCCCTAAGAGTGTTGAGGAGTGTGCCTTGTTTACTCCAGAGTTTCACCGTCTTGTCATCACTTGCAGAAGCCAGAGTTTGACCGTCGCGACTCCAACTCACACTATTAACAGGTGCTTGATGATCGCTAAGAGTTTTGAGGAATTGGCCTTGTTTACTCCAGAGTTTCACCGTCTTGTCAAAACTTGCAGAAGCTAGAGTTTGACCGTCGGGACTCCAAACTACACCCGAGACAGATCCTTGATGACTGCTAAGAGTGCTGAGGAGTTTGCCTTGTTTACTCCAGAGTTTCACCGTCTTGTCACCACTTGCAGAAGCTAGAGTTTGACCGTTGGGACTCCAACTCACACTCCAGATAGGATTCTGATGACCGATAAGAGTGTTGAGGAGTGTGCCTTGTTTACTCCAGAGTTTCACCGTCTTGTCATCACTTGCAGAAGCTAGAGTTTTACCGTCGGGACTCCAATCCACACTCCAGACAACTTCCTGATGATCACTAAGAGTTTGCAGGAATCTGCCTTGTTTATGCCAGAGTTTCACTGTGCTATCACGACTTGCAGAAGCCAGAGTTTTACCATCGGGATTCCAACTCACGCTCAAGACAGGTTTTTGATGACCGCTAAGAGTATTGAGGAGTTTGCCTTGTTTACTCCACAGTTTCACTGTCTTGTCATTACTTGTAGAAGCTAGAGTTTGACCATCAGAACTCCAACTCACGCTCAAGACAGGTTTTTGATGACCGCTAAGAGTGTTAAGGAGTGTGCCTTGTTTACTCCAGAGTTTAACCGTCTTGTCACTACTTGCAGAAGCTAGAGTTTGACCGTCAGAACTCCAACTCACACCCCAGACAGGTTTTTGATGATCACTAAGAGTTTTGAGGAGCGTGCCTTGTTTACTCCACAGTTTCACCGTCTTGTCCTCACTTGCAGTTGCTAGAGTTTGACCATCGCGACTCCAACTGACACTATAGACAGAGCCTTTATGACTGCTAAGAGTTTTGAGGAATTTGCCTTGTTTACTCCACAGTTTCACCGTCTTGTCCTCACTTGCAGTTGCTAGAGTTTGACCATCGCGACTCCAACTGACACTATAGACAGATCCTTTATGACCACTAAGAGTGTTGAGGAATTTGCCTTGTTTGCTCCAGAGTTTAACCGTCTTGTCATCACTTGCAGTAGCTAGAGTTTGACCATCGGGACTCCAACTCACACTCCCGACAACCTCCTCATGACCTGACAAAGTATTGTGTTCTCCGATAGCATAAAGCGTTTGGCTCAAGGCATCTAACACTTCCGCTTGAGTGTCGTCCTTTTCCCAGAGTAATCTATTAAGTTGTTTGAGTTGTTGCCCCGCCCGCAATGCTTCCAGTAAGGCGGTTAATCCTTGACCAGAAACAAGTTTTTCTCTAGAAGATGCAGTTTTTAATCTTACGTCCGCTGCTTTCAATATTTCGCTATTAACTATCATCGTCGCAGCTATAGAAAAAATAAATATACCCAAGGATACACCCAAGGAAAGCCAGCTAATCAAACTCGCTTTTTCTCGAGCTTTTGCTAAAATTTGATTTGCTTTCTTTTGAACATCCAATTCTGTTTGAATTGTTTGTTTGTCTATTTCTTGACTAAGGCTTAAAAATTGATAATCCAAATCGCTCAAACTTCTACTATTTGCCCAAACTTGAGCATTTTGCAACGCTTGACCTCGCAACAGTCGCGATTCATCCTTACAATCAGACTCTATCCAAGCTTTAAAACTTTCGCTATAAGGGCGGAGATTTGCTAATTGTTTTTCCACCCAATCAGCCGTAAAAACTGATTGATAAATTCGGTTATAAACTTTAAGTTTGCCAGACTGCTTAACCACCAACCCAGTTAATCGCAGTTCCATTTGTTCGGGACTATCATCAGTCGCTATTTCATGATGCTGTAAAATTTGCTGATAGAGTCCCAGTAATCGGTTGGCACGCTGTTCGCTGTGTAAAATGCGATCTCGAATCGTCTTTAAATGCTCTGGTTCATCCTGTATTTCCCAATTCTCAATCACTTTTTCTCGCACTAAACTTTCTACCCACTCAGCGGGGTTTTGCATGGATGCAGAGTTGGCATAATTAAACAGTAATTTACAAACTCTTTGCGTTAAAAATGGCTGTCCGCCAGTCCAAGATAACACTGCTTCTAATAGAGGTTGAGAATTTTCTGCTTGAGTGTCTAACCCAACTGCCAAAGGTTGAGCTTCTGCTAATTGAAACCCTGTTAACTCTACTCCTCGACCAATATTAAAAGGAGTGCGTCGCTTGTCGTGAATTAAATCTGATGGAGTGGCTACCCCTAACATCGTAAATGTTAATCGACGATAGTCGGGTTTATCCGCTCGATTATTATAGCAATCACGAATCACCGCAAAAAAATCTTCTATTTTAAAACTTAAACTGAGTAAGCTGTCCGATTCATCGACAAAAATTACTATATTTCCTGAGAGGTTCTTGAGTAATACCTCTTCAATAAATTTACTAAATCGTTTAACATTCGATAGTAAGCTGTTCTTCTCCCACCATTCATCTAAATCAAAAACCTCATACAAATTTAATCGGCTGATGATGCTATCGATCACCCCTGCATACCACTCTTCTGGCGTAATATCTGAGGTGCCAATTTCTGTGATATCAATGCTACTACAGGCGATTCCCTCTGCTTGTAACCGCTGCATCGTCCGCACTCGCAGGGATGATTTTCCCATTTGTCTGGCATTGAGAACATAGCAAAATTCTCCGGCTTTTAAAGCTTGATAAAGCTCTTCATCTGCCTTTCGAGTGACATAAGTTGGGGCGTTTGCAGGAAGACTCCCTCCAACTTGATATTGATAATCTTTCATAAGTCATTGTTAATTCATAGGGGGAAAATCAGAGAATCAGGGAATCAATTTGTACAATCGTACAGGTTCAGGAATTCCTTTTAACTGTTGCAAGCCTAAGTCAATCACATTTAAATCTGAGTGGGTTCTAACGACTTGATAAACTGTTTCAGAAATACAGATTCCTCCTGGATCTGCTTTCCCTTCCAAACGAGCCGCTAGATTTACACCAGTGCCCCTGATATCATTATTAAGAAAGAATATTTCCCCCAAGTGAATACCAATGCGGTGTTGCAGAACATGACTCGCAGGTAAGGTTTTAGCAGCTTCAGCTAAATTTCGTTGTATTTCTAGCGCACAGGCGACAGCTTTTACGGCACTTTCTGGAAAGAAAATTAATAAACCATCGCCCATTTCTTTAAGGACTTTGCCTTGATGTTTATCGCAGATGCTTCGGATGATGCTGAAATCTCGATTCACTAATTCTAGTGTCAGCTTTTGGTTTGCAGCTGATAAAGCGGTGGAATTAACGACATCCGAGAAAATAATCGCTCCTAAATTACTCTCTATGTTCAAACTTGATTGGTTATTCGTTTGTTGCACAGCAGTCATCTTCGGTTGAGTAGAGGCTAGGCGATGTCGAAAATATTGACGATACAAACCACACAAGGGCATTACAGCATTCCCCTGAAATTTGATCAACCCCATGCTTCGCAATTTAAAAGCCTGTCGGGTATTAATTTCTACAGGTTTTTCGCTGTTAATCACTTGTCTAATTGTTGCTGCTAGTTCTGCGTCTGTTTCCAAATTAACTAAATGACGGCGTAAATGATCGTAGTAAGGGCCTTCTTCAGTAGGAGCGACTTTTAGCAAGCGCTCTAAGGTAATTCTCCCCCTGGCAACTTGGTAGAGAGCAACTCGAACTAAATAAGGATGACCCCCCACCATTTCCATCAGGTCACAAATCTCTTGATCTGACAAATTTAATTGGTGTCGATTCACTAAATCTGTTACCTGTCTCTGATTGAGTTCAGGTAACTCTATGGGCAATCCAACATTAAATGGCGACTGATTAATATTGAGAGGAATATAAACTTCTTGAGAGTGAGAAATGACTAACCTCAGCCTTTTCCAAATTTCCTCATTTTTTCCCCGCTCGTGCCAAGCTCGTAATAGCCCAAAGAAGTCGGTGGCTATTTCGGGATGCTGAAAAATCTGATCAACTTCATCTAACCCTAAAACAACAGGCTGCTCACTCTCGGATAGTAGATAGCGTTGGAAATACTTCGTGCTTTTATTTTTACTGCCGAGAACGCCTTTCCAATATTCTCCTAACTTATCTTCTAAATTTAATTCATTAGTAATCTCACCACAAAACCACAGTAGCAACTCATCAATATTGGTGAGAAAACTGCTATCAGCCGATTGGAAGTTTAAATAAGCCGTTTGATATCCCTGTTTATTTGCCTCGTATAAAATTCGCTGCACTAAGGAAGTTTTTCCCATTTCCCGGGGAGCTTTGATTCGGATTAAAGCTCCGGGTTTGACAATCGTTTGGTAGCAATCCGATTCAATGGGAGGCCGGTCAATATATAGGGGTGAATCTAAACTAACAGAACCTTCTGGGTTGTCTAAATTTGACATAGAAACGGGAGGTGAATCGAGTGATCGCGGATTCCCAACTGGAGCCGGCTGCTCCTCAACTATATTGTCAATAACCGGAGAGATCGCGACTTCTGCTATCTCTAAGTCAGAAAATTCTGATTTCTTCTTTAAAACTGGAGTGAGTTCTTCCGCAATGCCGGCCATCGCAATGCTGACGCAACCTGACTTATAAGCGAACTCGATAGATTCACCGGCTGCCAGTGCATCATAAAATCCTACGGTGAATTCCCTGGCAGCATTGTTTCCCACCGCTTGCTTCATCCCAATCACATAGGGAATGTGACGAGCGATTGCATTTGCTTGCACGTCCGAATAGCAGGCGTTGAGTACCACGCATTCTACCCGATCCATAAACAGCTCAAACAAAGCGGATAACGCTGTTGCATCGACCAGTTTAACCTTCCCCGTCTCATCCTCTAGCGCTAAACCGTCTTCTCCTGCACCATGCCCGGAGAAATGGACAATCTCTGGGTTACAATCGAGTACAGCTCGCTGCATATCCCGTGGCGTCACTGCCCACTGTTGCTCTAATTGAAACTTGTCACCCTTTTTAGCGAGTTCCAACCCCTGGGAAATTTCTTGAGCCTCTTTTTGTAAGTCTACATAAGTCGTATTTTTGGGGTTAGCAGCCAAAAACAGAATCGTTTTTTTCTTCCTGGAGGAGCTAATCATAAGGTGGAGCTTGGCTACAGGTGAATGAGTTGTTTTATATTTAATTGTCTTATATTTCGTCCCGAAGGGGTTTGTGACTGCGAATTGAATAGCCTACTGGCTGCAACCGGCACAGCTCAGTTAGAGAGGAATAATCGAAGGTTTAAAGAATTGTTTAGTAGCCTACACCACAAGCGAAATATCCGCAGATAGTTAGTGAGCACTCGATATTAAAAACTTATCTGATCCGCGATGATATAGTAAGTTAATTAAAGTTCTCACACTTGTCCTTTAAAGTCAAGGTGCATCACTTTCTTGACTCCTATCTATGAAAAGTAACGATAGCCTCAATATTTCAACTCAAAAAATATACTAAGTATTAAAATATATATATTGTGTCATTAAAGGTTTGGCCCTAATCTTTGGAATCAGGGCTTAACGAACGAGTTAAGGAAGCTATAGAATTCACCCCCCATCTTCCTCTCAATCCTCTTCAGCATTGAAATGTGTGGGTGCGGTGAATTAAACGGAGAGGGTGGGATTTGAACCCACGGAACCTTTCGGTTCACTCGATTTCAAGTCGAGCGCAATCGACCACTCTACCACCTCTCCAAGTGGGCATAGTTTAATATTAGCCGGCTCTGCCCCAATTTGTTAAGCATCCTGGGTAAATCCAACACTTTAAGATCCTTTAAGCCGGCATCCCCACCGTACTACTGCTTTGGAAAAGAACTTGCTCTGACGCGATGGAGAAATCTTGAGACACCCAAACTAAGGTAATCTCGGACACCACCCCGTTACTGAGGGAAACAATCGAGAAGTTACGCCGGCGGTCATTTTCAGTTTGCACAATCCGAGGCACACTGGCGGCATTCAAATAAACTGTGCCTTCAGAACTGACATGGACACCCCGGCGCAACCGCTGCTTGGTGTGGCGTAAGGTGTGGTGCATATGGCCAAAAGTTACTAACGCAACC
This sequence comes from Microcoleus sp. FACHB-68, assembly GCF_014695715.1. Lineage (NCBI taxonomy): Bacteria > Bacillati > Cyanobacteriota > Cyanophyceae > Oscillatoriales > Microcoleaceae > Microcoleus > Microcoleus sp. FACHB-68. The sequence goes on along the minus strand of NZ_JACJOT010000008.1, from coordinate 573,589 downwards.
TGTTTACCCAAAGCCTGTGTTTGCGCGATTGCTGCCTCGAAATCTGGATCGCCAAAGTCTCCGCCAATCGGGTTCCAATCCTTGCCGCAGGGATCTTCTGGCAAATCACCTAAGCCGGTAGGGCCATTATGACCGAGAAAAATCACGGTTTCGCAAGCCGAACTTTTAGCAGCAGCGACAATGCGGTTGGTGGATGCTTCAAAGCCGGCCACATCAAAGCGCCGGTAAAAGTCGCTATATTTCCACTGTGGGCCACCCCAGCTAAAAGGCCGGCTTCCCACGACGGTTAAATCTAAATTGGGAAAGTCTAACTTGCTGTAACCGACATGGGTTTCCCCTAATAAATCTAGCTGTTGCTGCACCCAGTCTTCTTCCTGCCGGTTGTAGGGACACTTGCTGCGCCCCCAATCTGTTGCCGTGTACCATGCGTCATGGTTGCCCATGATCGCTGCTTTGGGAAGATCAAGAGATGCGATCTCCCGCACCACCGGCACCGACTCGTTGCCAAAGTCCCCGACAAATAGCACCAGATCAACGCCTAAATGCTTCAGGGCGAGTCCATCTGCCTCTTCCCACTGATCATGAATGTCCCCAACTACGGCGATTTTAATCGGTTTATCCTGATGATTCTGATTAATAACCATGCCAATTCCTGTGCCCATCTCCTTTCCAGCATAGGCAAGCATGGCCGGTTTTGGCAGGATTGGGAATGGGGAATTGGGGATTGGGCATGGGGAATTGGGCATGGGGCATGGGGAATGGGGCATGGGGAATTGGGCGTGGGGGATTTAACCGGCTCTGCTTGTCCCCTGCAATTTTTGGTAAAAACTACTATAATTCCTTTACAGACTAACCCCATTCCGGCTGAGGCAACTCCTAAACTGTGTTTACGACTGCACTTCTCCGACGCGATCAAACATCTGATCTGCCCCATGACTTGTTTGCGGCGATTAATGCCCTGAAACAGGAGCTAAACGCCGTGATTCTGGCTCATTATTACCAAGATTCCGATATTCAGGATATTGCAGACTATATCGGCGATTCTCTGGAGCTTTCTCGTAAAGCTGCCAACACGAATGCGGATACAATCGTCTTCGCCGGCGTTCACTTCATGGCAGAAACGGCAAAAATTCTTAATCCCAACAAACTGGTATTGTTGCCCGATTTAGATGCCGGTTGTTCCTTGGCAGACACTTGCCCACCGGCAGCTTTTGGGGAGTTTAAAGCCGCTCATCCCGGACATTTGGTGATTTCCTATATCAACTGCTCAGCCGCAATTAAGGCAATGAGCGATATCATCTGCACCAGTTCCAACGCCGTTAAAATAGTCCAGCAAATTCCCGAAGATCAGCCGATTATTTTTGCCCCAGATCGGAATTTAGGGCGATATGTGATGCAGCAAACCGGCAGAGATTTAGTGCTGTGGCAAGGCAGTTGCATGGTGCATGAAACATTCTCTGAGAAGAGAATAGTCCAGCTCAAAATCGAACATCCAGAGGCTGAAATCATTGCCCACCCTGAATGTGAGGAGCCGGTGTTGCGCCATGCTAATTATATTGGTTCCACATCTGCGTTACTAAAATACGCTCAGCAAAGTTCCGCGAGTGCGTTTATTGTTGCGACGGAACCGGGAATCATTCACCAGATGCAAAAGCAAACGCCCCACAAACAGTTTATTCCAGCACCGCCGGTGAACGGCACTTGCGCCTGCAACGAATGCCCTCACATGAGGTTAAATACGCTAGAAAAGCTTTATCTGGCAATGAAAAATCGTGCCCCAGAAATTACTCTTCCAGAAGAGACACGACTAGCCGCATTGCAACCAATGCAGCGAATGCTAGAAATGAGTGCTTAGATGAGTGCAAAAGGATGAATAAAAATTCTGAATTCATCCTTTTGTATCCCGTTTAAGGAAGCTCAGCCTTGGATAAATTCCTCGATTTGATGAGTGAGTTTATCAACAAGTCCTTCATCGCTATCGGGTGCGGCTGCAATTTCTGACTCGATGCGTTTAACCACATCTGCCGGCAAGTTAAGTAAGCTCACCAAGTTTTGGTAAACTTCGGCTTCTTCCGTATTAATTGCCGGCTCATCAGGGGTACGAGCACTCGAAGAAATGACTTCATAACCGAGCCGCAGCACTAATTCCCGCTCTTCGTTGCTTGCCAGTTTGGGAATCAACTCATTGAGCGGGATATTCTGCATGAGATAATCCCGCAATTCTTGTTGCAATTTTTGCTGCTGATCTGATTTGGTAGCAAACAGCTGACTAAAGCGCTGTAGCATAAAATCTACTTCTTCTGTGGCAAGCTCCCCATCAGCCCATGCCATAGCTGTCACAACTCGCAGCAGAGTCATCTGACGGGGGGTGATCGGTGGGGGTGGGGGTGGTTGTAGTGGCATAATTATTCCTTCTTGATTTAACAGTGTTTTAGGTACAAAGTTGCCAACAACCTACCACGCGATCGCAACAGGTTGCCAAGACGTAATGATCTTTTTAACGACTGTTGCTGGTATGGGGCATGGGTCAAGGCTTCGCCAACCTAAAGGTAGGGGCATTGGGTGCTCAAGCCTCAAAACTTAAGACTTAGCGCGAATGGTTGAAACCGGCACCCCTAACCAACCAGCAAAGTTTTCTGCCTGCGCCGGCGTTGGATCTTCCACCGGCACTACTTGATAGCGGTTGGGACGCGGTAATGCTAAAGTAACGGACAGACAGCGCAATTCATCTTGATGGAAGACTGCCACCTGAATTGTCTCGTTGGGTTGATAGTCTTTCAGTCGCTCAGTGAGTTGATCTGCTGATACCCGAATTCCGTCAATTGCCAGTAATTCATCACCGGCATCGATTCCCGCCACCTGAGCCGGTGAACCCATCTCAACAAATTTGATGATATCTTTACCATGTTCTGCTTTTACTGTCAAGCCTAAGAATGGCACCACAGAATTGCTATCATCAGCAGACAGCCGCAGACCAAAAGGCTCTAGATACTCATCAAAGGGCAGTTCTTCAGTTCCGTCAATGTAACGAACGAAGAAATCCCCTAAATCTATCTCAGAAACTGATTCAAGAATGTTCCGCAGTTGTTCTGGGGTGAAACCAATTTCAGGTTGCCCAAATTGCTGCCACATCACGCGCATTACATCATCGAGGGAACGCTGATTATTATGACGCTGCCGAATTAGCAAATCGAGCAAGAGCGACACCATTTCTCCTTTTAAATAATAGGAAATTTGGGAATTGCCAGAGTTAGCATCCGGGCGGTATAGCTTAATCCAGGCATCAAAACTCGACTCACTTGCCGGTTGCACTTGGCGTCCCGGTATTGTTTGCAAGCGAGTGATTTCCTTGCTCAAGTTTTCTAAATAAGTGTTGACGTCGTAAATGCCGGCACGTAGAGGAATCACCAAATCGTAATAGCTAGTGGTTCCCTCACTAAACCACAGGGAAGGGGTGTAGTTTTCACCTTCATAATCAAACACTTCCAGCGCTTTCGGTCGAATGCGTTTGACATTCCATAGGTGGAAAAATTCGTGCGCTACCAATTGCATGAAACGCTCGTATTTATCTCTCGCACGGAAACCCAAGCGATTATAGTTTAAGGTGCAGCTGTCTTTGTGTTCCAGACCGCCAAATCCTTGAGCCGATAGATGCAGCAGAAACACATAGCGATTGTAGGGCAGCCCGCCAAACATCTCGGCTTCGACTTGGATGATTTTTTCAATATCAGGGATAATTTGCTTGGGTTTAGCATTGCCCTGCCCCCAAATGACCAGCTCATGCTGTTTGCCTAAAACTTCAAAGGGATAGAGCCGGTGGGTGCCAATTTCAAACGGGCTATCTACCAGAGTGTCAAAATCCGGAGCGTAAAAGGTGTTAGGTTGGCCGGAGACAGGGCTTAAAGAGGTGGAGACGCGCCATTCCGGTCGAGGTGGCACAATGGTGACAGAAACGGGTTGCTGCTCAAATCCGGGCAGATAGAAGAACAGGGCGGCACCGTTAAAATAACCGTGGGTGCTATCTAGGTGATTTGTCCGAACTGTCAGCTCATTAGCATAGAGCCGGTAGCGCACGATGATTTCAGAAACACCGGCTGTATCAATTTGCCAGTAGTTTTTTTTCACCTTGCGCCAGCTCAACGGTTGCTCGTCAGCCGTTTGAGCGCCGAAGTTTTGCAGGTTTTTGGCATATTCTCGCACCAAGTAGGAACCTGGTGTCCAAACCGGCATTTTTAAATCCAGTACCGGCTGATGCCAGTTGAGTACGCGTAGCGTCACTTCAAATAAATGCGATTCCGGCTGGGGCATTGCCACCAGGTAATGAATTGCCGGTGCTACGCTGGGTGTTTTGCTAGGGCGTGTTTGAGTTGCTTCAGTCATTTCATTTAGGCATGGGGCATGGGGCATGGGGCATAGGGCATGGGGCATGGGGCATGGGGCGTTGGGCATAGGGCATGGGGCATGGGGCACTTATTCCCTTCTCCTCCTCCCTAGTCCCTAGCCCCTAGTCCCTAGCCCCTAGTCCCTCTCCTTTAAACGTGTCCAGCTAGATGGGTCAACTGCTTGATATTGAGTAAGTAAATAGCCTCACGATCAGTATCGATCTTGAGCCAGCCTTTTTCATTGAGTTTTTGCATAATTTTGCTGGTTTCTTCTACCCCGATGTCTGTAACATCGGCTAAATCTTTGAAGGGAATGTTAAAAATTTCTATTCCCTTATCAGTTGGCTGACCGTAGTTTTCTGCTAAAGAAACTAAAGTATTTGCGAGTTTGACAGCTGGAGGCCGGTTCCGCAGTTGGAAGCGAAAGTTAGTCTGTCGCAAACGCCGCACCATCAGTTGCAGCATCCGGTGGTGCAACTGAGCATCCTTAGAAAGGGTTTGAATAAATCGCTGAGCGGAGACACTAAGTAGCTGCACCGGCGAGAGGGCGATCACATCTGTGGAGCGGGGAGATTCATCCAGAATGGCCATTTCGCCAAAGAAATCACCCCGGCCCAGAATGGCCAGCGTTACCACGTTCTCACCGGCAAGGCGTCGGACTTTGACCCAGCCGGATACTAAGAAGTAAACAGCATTTCCCCAGGCATCCTCCATCAGGACGGCTCGGTTGGATGGGTACTCGTGTTCTACGGCAACGGAGAGTAGCCATTCCAATGTCTCTGGGTTGGCGGCACTGAAAAGAGGGAAAAGCTCACTAAAAGCTTCTGTCTGCATGAGAGCTCGTCAAGATAAGAAATCAGGATGGGTAGGAGTCAACGGCTAGGGAATTTGGGTTGCAAAAACCAACAACATAGATTCCTATTTATTGATGTTGACATACTACCCGCCACAATCGGAAAATAGTGCGAGGATTCTCGATCTATTAACTTATCTTCAAGCGCTTTCCCCTGTTGGTTGCTCACTTTCTGAGACGTTGCTTAGGCCGTGGTGCCGGCAACTGCTTTCTGAATTCTTGGCAGCAGCGACTCAACGTAGTGGGGCCAGCCAATAACAATGGTTTGTTTATGGGCTAAGGTGGCTGGATCGATGGCATCGGGCTGAAAGCTTAAAGGTCGGCCCTCTAAGTCGCAACAGGTTAACTGGGCTGCTTTTGCTAAGGCGATCGGGCCGGTGGTATCCCAGAGCTTGACGCGCCGGTTTAGATAGATATAAAGGCCGGCTCGTCCTTGAATCACTTCCAGAACTTTGAGGCCAAAGCTGCCCAGCGAGTAAAATTGAGCTTCAGGAATCAACTGTGTAAGCGCACTGCCAAAGTTTCGCTGATCTTTGGTGCCCACGATCACCGGACAGAATGACGATGAAGGGGCCAAGGGTTCTTTCACCGGCAAGGGTTGTGGGGGGGCATCTCCAGCGGTTTGAAACAAACCCCAATCCCGACCGCCATAGTACAGCCGATCCTCTGCCGGCGCGTAGATCCAGCCGGCAATCGGTTCGTGATGCGATAGCAACCCCACCATTACAGCGTAGTGGGGCTGTCCTTGAATAAAATCTTCGGTGCCATCCAGGGGATCGATCAACCACAACCGGGAGTAGTCTGACCCAAATGCGGTTCGTGACTGTTCGTTTTCCTCGGTAATGATGCCTTCGTGGGGAAACAGTTTAGCAAAGGCGGTTGCCAGGTGCCGGTCTAGCCATCGATCAACACTCGTTACATAGTCATCAGGCCCTTTTTCGGCAACCTGAAATTGCTCTTTTGCCATTTGTGCGGCCTGTTGACCGCCAGAACGCATTAACTGCCGGATTTGTTGCTCTAGCTCAAAAGCCAAAGATTTCATAGAAAATACAATAATACCGATTTTTGTTGAGATTGCTAGAAATCACCTTAGTGTAGGGTAGGATTTCATGCAGGTAAAGAGCAGAGGAATTGAAATTACAAGGACAGCGATCTAGCGCTTGAGTTCCCACACCGTCAAAATCCCCGCTTTCTCGACGCAGTTTCACAAAAATTCGCATAAAAAAACGGGCTAACCCGTAATTGGTTAACCCGCAAGCTTGGGAACGCGCTCCGTGATATTACTTTTGCAGAACCAATTTGACATTGGCATTTTGCAGGCCGGGGCGACGAACTTCAGCCAAGGTCTTGTTGACTGCGTACTTCTGATTGATGGAGTTAATCAGTTCGGTCTGATTGTGCTTTTTGGCAACGCCCCAGAGGTCAGCGATCAAGTCAAAGGAACCATCGGCATTGCGAGACCAGCCCAGATCGTATTCACCTTCCAACACTGCAACGATGTCTGAACGAACTCGTTGGCCATTGTATCCCCGGACATCAGCTTCGGTCTTAACATTAATGCCCAAGTCACGCAGAGAAGCTTTCAGGATTTCGGCATCGGTGATTTTGGTACGCAGGGTGCTGAAGTGAGACATTTGGATTTCCTCCTAAGGACTTTGAGAGATACGACAACGTTTGGATTTGAAGCAGGCCGCTGTGTGGATGCACATATACGGCGTTTTGTCAAACTGCTAGCCCTTTACTGGCTAGCCTTTGCTCCTGTTGGGAGACAGGAGAAAGCTTTTAGAACTCCAGTCGCTGATATTCGGCGACGGAAGATGCAGCCGGTCTCGCTCGCTGCCTCGCCCAATCTCGCAGGGCGGTGACTTGCTCTGTCATCGTCTTTGACAGTGGCAGCGTTGACTTAATGGCGGCGATAATATCCAGCTGCGTGAATTCTCTATCTTGAGCGAAGGCTTCGTACATGGCTGCGATCAGTCCTTGCTCAATTTCTGCTCCTGAGAAGCCATCGGAGACATTCGCGAGTTGCTCGATATCAAACCGAGCAATGTCTCGATTCCGCTTTTTCAGGTGAATTTTAAATATTTCTTGGCGCTCTTCACTTGTGGGCAAATCCACAAAGAAGATTTCATCAAACCGGCCCTTTCTGAGAAACTCTCCAGGCAAGCGCTCAACCCGGTTAGCAGTGGCCATCACAAAGACGGGTGATGTTTTCTCTTGCATCCAAGTCAGGAAGGAACCAAAGATGCGGCTAGACGTTCCCCCATCCGAGTCAGCGGAACCTGACGTGCCGGCGAAGGCTTTATCTAGTTCATCGATGAATAAAATCACCGGCGAGATGGACTCGGCTGTTTTCAAGGCATTGCGGAGATTCGCTTCTGATCTCCCGACCATTGACCCGTCATACACTCGCCCCATATCCAGGCGCAGCAGGGGTAATCCCCACAGCCGGCAGGTCGTTTTGGCGATTAAAGATTTACCGCAACCCGGTACCCCCAAAATCAACATCCCTTTTGGTTGAGGTAAGCCATATTCCCTCGCCCGTTCTGTAAAGGCGTCAGAACGCTGCCTCAGCCATCGTTTCAATTCTTCTAGACCCCCCACCGAATCGATGGTTTCGTCTTCTTCTATATATTCGAGGATGCCGTTGCGCCGAATCAGCTGCTTTTTCTCGGAAAGAACAATATCTACTTCGGCTTCAGTAAGGCGACCGGCACTGACTTGAGCTTTGCGATAGACTTTTTCTGCTTCATCTCGCGTTAAACCCAAGGCTGCTTTGAGCAGTTTTTCTCTGGTCTCGGTGGTAATGCGGCGGGTTCGGGTTTCTGTTAATTGACTTGACAAAACTTGATTGAGTTCTGCCATTGTCGGCAGGGCGAAGTCTAACACAACAACTTCTTTTTCTAGCTCAATCGGAACCTGCTGCACCGGAGACATGAGAATAATTGTTTTTAGGGTGCCTTTAAAGCTTGCGATCGCATCCCGTAACCATCGGGTTGTCGCTGGGGCATCAATAAAGGGGTGTAAATCTTTAAATATAAAGATACCTGGTTCGCGCTGCCGAATTACCCACTCAATCGCTGCTTCTGGAGAAACAGTGTTGTGCTGGGTTGTATTGCGCGGTTGCCCGTATTCCACGATCCCGTGGGTGACTGTCCAGATAAAAACTTTGTGTTGGGGCTTGCTCTGAGCAATCGTTGCAATTGCTTGCTCGGCCCGCTCTTCCTCGGAGGTCACGAGGTAAATTAAAGGATATTGAGCTTGAATTAGAATACTGAGCTCTTCTTTCATGACCAATCGACCTTTTAGAGACGGTGCAAACATTGCTGGATCGGGACGCTCGTCGCTGCTGAAGTGGAAGTGCTTTTTGCGCTCGCCTTCAGAAAGCTAAGCTCTAGCAGGGAACCAATTCTTGCTCTCCTTGTTCAGGGGTAGAATTGACTTTTTGTACCCTTTCAACCGAAATACCCTCTTCAGCTAAGACTCCTGGCTGATCTTTGAGAGAAACCATTTCTCCCTCTCGCAGAACCACCGAGTTTGTGCATTCTGGGCAGTTATATACCCGATGAGCTCCTCCATGAGCTGCCTCTACCTCGTCTACCACTTCTGGATTGGCTAAGTAAAAGACTATTGCTCTTTCTGCAATGGCAGACATCGGTTCGGAGTCAACTGCAGCTCGGATTTTAAGCTGGCGATGCAGTTCGGGTGGAAGATACAACGTAACCTTTTGCTTATCTTGCATATGACTGTGAATTTGTGTACCCGGGTATGCATTTCAGAATAGCGGCTCAATTTTGAGCTGTCAAGATGCTAAAGCGCTTTGACGGCATTACTGTAATATTTCGTTACATTGATTGCCCGGTTCCTCATGCCTAGGGATTTGAATGTTGGATCGGGGCGAACAAAACGAGAGCACTTGCAAAGATGTCTGTCACTCATTACATCAGGCGTTATGCCGTCACTGGGCTGGTTGTGGCGGCAATGCTGTCGGGGTGCCGGCCCTCTGAGTTTCAACCGGCAACCAATTTAGAGACTTATCGCAACCCGCGTTATGAGTTTGAGTTTCCCTATCCCAAAGCGTGGGTTGCCGCTGAACCCCCGACAAATCAGGATGGGCAAGCGTTTAGCGATCCACAGAACCCACAAGTTGAGATTCGAGGTTGGGCCGGCTATCGTGTCTCAAGTAGCGGAAAGCGCGGCAAGCACAAGCAATCAAAAGACAAGTCAGAAGCCTTGAAGCAGAACTTTACAACCCAGCAAGGGGTAGCAGGGGAATTGGAAGTGAATTTAGGGCCACAAATCAGTTCGATGACCTTAACCCTGGTGCAAGGAAAATTGGAATATAACTGTTACGCCCAATCTCCCAGCGAAAAATTTGCCGATTACTACCGGCTTTTCTATAAGGTTGCCGGTCAGTATAAAATTCCACCGGCACCGGAAAAGCCTTGATCAAAGTGCCGGCGAGAGAATAAACCCGATTGAACTACTAACCTGCAGCCAAAAAATCCTCCAGCGCCGGTACATCCACCCAGCAGCCGGTGGCGTGAGATTCTTGAGTTAAATCCATTAAAAGCTGCGAGTAAACCCCCTCGCGCAAGCCTGATATCGGTGAAGTGCCCCGATCAATCGCTTGCACCCAATGATCGATCACCCGAACAATCGGCGCGATCCGCCCGTCGGGGTAGGTACGGGGAAATTCCAGCCGGTGTGGAACCTCAATCACCGCTAAGGGTTGCCCAGCCTGACTTCCCCACAGCCGAAATCCGTGTACATAATCCTGCTGGTTGTCACTGCCTAAAACTAAAGTGCCGCGTTCGCCGTACACCTCAACCCAATGCCCACGTCCCTGATACGCCACGGAACTCAGGCAAACCTGACAGGGTGTGCCATCTGCCAATTCAAGCATCAGCGTGCAAGTATCATCCGCATCCACCGGCTTTAATTCCCCACCGGCAGCCGGATCGGGGCGTGCAGGAATCGCGGTGCTTAGCTGGGCGCACAGCCGGCGCACCGGCCCAAACAACCAGCTAATATAGTCGAAACTGTGGGAACCGATTGCACCTAGCGCACCGCCGCCTTTGTCTTTTTGAGCGTACCAATTCCAAGGCCGGCTGGCATCAGCGCGACTGGCAACTAACCAATCAATCTTAATTAGACGAGTCTGCCCCACATAGCCTTCTGCCAAAAGTTCGGCAAGATGCTGCCACGCCGGCACAAAGCGAAATTCAAAATCCATTGCGGCGATTGCGCCGGTAGATTGTGCCAATTTGTACAGTTCTCGCGCCTCTGCTGCTGCGAGAGTTGTGGGTTTTTCTAAGAAGAGATGCTTGCCGGCACTTAACACCTGTTTTGCCATTTCATAGTGCAAAAACGGGGGAGTTGAGATGCTAACCGCCTTTACTTCTGGTAAGGCGATAAGCTCCTCTATTGTATCACAAGCATGGGGAATTTTTTGAGCATCTGCAATCGCTTTTGCTTTATCAATCTGCCGGTTGTAAATCGCTACTACTTGGGTTCGATGGTGTTCTTGAAATGCTGGAATGTGGACTTTTTGACCGAAGCCGGTGCCGGCAATTGCTACGCCGATGACTGGTTTTTCTGTGGAAGAACTGGAAGAAGAAAACATCTTTTACCTCAACAACCGAATGGTGTAGGGATAACGGTAAAACTCGCTTTTTTTCGCTTTAAAGGACGCAAAAAGTGTCAAAAACAAATGCCCCAGCCAAACAAGCAAGCCCATCAACCCTCCTAGAATTGCCAGTCCTACTCCTGCAATGATTAGCCCTAAACCCACAAACGCTAAAGTCGCATTGGAATTGGTGCTAAATCCCAGCCAACAACTCCCCACCCCCAGCAACAATACAACGCCAATAACGAGACTGTAGAGGAGCATGGTAATTTGAAAGTTTAAAGATTCCTTGCCGTGGGTATCAATCGACGGGTGTTGTTTTTTCTTTAGTAGCCAAATAATTAGTGGCCCTAAAATGTTGAGAAAAATTAGGGGAATGGGAAGGCCAATCAGCAAGATTGGAAAAAGTGATAAAGGTATCCACAAAAGGGAAGAAAGATGGCAGAGCATTGCCCATGTTCGGGCCGGTTCATTTTTGTTTTCTTCCGCCATCACCGGCTCTCCTGGAAATTTCCTTTTTGTTGGCTTTTCAGGGTGGCGCTAGCTTCTTCTACCCATTCAATCACTTGATGTCCCAGGCGAACGTCATCTAGCCGATCAATTTCTCGAACGCCGGTTGGGCTGGTGACATTCACTTCGGTTAAGTAACCGCCGATAACATCAATGCCAACAAATATTAACCCATCTTCGCGCAATTTAGGCGCGAGATAAGCGCACATCTGATGTTCTCGTTCGGTAATTTCAGTTTTAGCTACTCTGCCACCCACAGCCATGTTGCCGCGAAATTCGCTGCCGGTGGGAATCCGATTTACAGCACCAATGGGATTGCCATTGAGCAAAACAATTCGTTTGTCTCCCTCCTTGGCTGCCGGCAGATAGGTTTGAACCATGACGGGAGTTTTACTGTTTTGGGTGCTAATTTCAATCAGAGAATTGAAATTAGGATCGTTCGGTTGTAAAAATAAAATTCCTTCGCCGGCTTTCCCTCCCAAAGGTTTAAGCACCGCCGATCCTTTGCGGTCTAAAAATTCTCGAATGACCGATTTATCTTGGCTAACAATTGTTTCCGGAATTGCTTCTGTAAATTGCAGAGCATACATTTTTTCGTTAGCTGCCCGTAACCCTTTGGGAGAATTAATCACCAGGGTTTTAGTCGGGTCAATGTAATCCAAAATGTAAGTAGCGTAGAGGTAAGGAACGTTCACCGGGGGATCGGTACGCATGAAGACTGCATCCATTTCCTCAAGCGGCTGTAAGGCACGCTCTCCGAGCTCGTACCAGTCGGGTGCTTTTATCCATCCAGCCTCGCCCAACTCTACGGGTGTCAGCTTCACCTGTTCGAGGATGGCATAAGCTTTGCCACCCACAACGCTTAAATGATTGGCTTGTGTCACCCAAACTTCGTGTCCCAACGCTTGAGCTGCCTCCATGAGTGCCACGCTGGTATCGTGACCGGGATCGAGCTGTTTGAGCGGGTCTATGATAAAGGCAAGTTTCACGCCTAGTTTCCTCTGAATCGTGCATGAGCGCGTGCAGCGTTCCCTAGTTTATTACACCCGCAGACACGAAAGAGCGATCCCCAAGCAGAGATCGCTCTTGTTAACTTGTTTAAGAAGCCTTTTGACTGGGCAGAAGGCTGTTAGAGGAGTTCATCGAGCTTGCCTTGGGAGTTCAGCGCATGAATATCGTCGCAACCGCCGATGTGCCGGTCATTGATGAAAATTTGCGGCACAGAACGCCGGCCATTGGCGCGTTGGGCCATTGCATCCCGCGCGTCTTCATCCCCATCGATGCTGTATTCTATAAACTCAACGTTTTTCTTTCTCAGCAAGTCCTTAGCGCGGATGCAGAAAGGGCAGGTTCTCCAGGTATAAATTTCTACTTTAGGAGTCATCGTATCCTCATCGTTTAAGTTTTATTTTTTCAATTGTAAACGGTCGCTGCCCCTGGTGATTAACCTCGATCTAACCCAAGTTTAACCTATAGTTAAAGAGTGCCGGTGTTGCATCGGGAAAAGCCTTAGAGATAAAAAACAAAACCCCCTGTTTGAGGTTAGAGGGGGCAAAGTTGTTTTTTAAATAGAACAAGTTTTGGCTGACAGTTACGATGTGACGGGTTGTTTTTTGCGCCAGGAGTTGAGCATCGCCAGTCCTGTCAGTAAGAGTGCAGTGAGTGTACCGGGTTCAGGGATGGTTTTTTTATCCGAAGACTGAACGTATATAAATTTACCTGTCCCGCCGGCATCCACATAACCTTCGCCGTTAATGCTTTGATAGCTTATCCCAAAGTTATTTAGAGCAAACTTGCTAACAGAACCCTCGAAAGCCAAGGTGGTTGTAAAACTGCCTTTCTGGGCAAGCCGGGTGTTGGGATCGTTGTCAACACCGCCGTTGCTTTTCTCCTCGCAGTTGTTGCCGCCGGTAAAGCAGACATCTATCGGGCCAAACTCATTGGAAAAGCTGCCGGTGTGATCGTTTGCAAATAGTCCTGTGGAATGGGTGTTGCCACTGCCGCCGGCACTTCCAACACCAAGTAAGTCAAGTTGATTGCCCTCTAAATCCGTTACATTGAAGCCCAAGGCAGAAGTTCTGGACAAGATGCCATTGCTAGAAGTATTTTCGAGGGTAATTTCAAAGCTCGCCTCGGTTTTATCGCCAGTATTTGTGATGCCTAGAAATGTCCAAACTGCTTCTGAGGAAAGGCCGGCAACAGTCTGGTTGTTGACATTACCATCAAAGGTCGTTTTGAAAGTGCTACCGATAACATCTTTGCTAGCATCAATTTCAATACGACCTGCATTGAGCGTAATAGCTGAAGCCGGCGCAGCTATCGCCATCGCTGAAATTCCGGTTGTAGCGAGAACAACGGCACCAATGGCGAGTTTTAAAGGTGGCCTAAACATCTTTCTACGCGGTTGATTACCGGACTATTTTGAGACGGGACAATATCTGGCCAAATGCTTTGTAACCTTTGAGAGCAGTTTATAACTTAGTCCCAGATATTGCCCCGTCAGCGTATCATAAGTAAGATTACTTAGTTGCAATGATAGCAAATGTAACTGGGCTGATACACATTATTGTGGTCTACAGCAGTCTCAGTAATCCTACTTAAGGGTGATTTTCAGCCGGTCTCGTCAATAAATTTACTCAGGTGCAACCGCGTAGTGAATGAGTTGGGCAAGTCGTTGCCGCAGAGTTTCTAAGCCCAGAGCATTGGCTGCTGAGATGAACACAGCCTGGGGAAATTCCTCATGGGCTAGGGCCAAAGTATCTCCATCAACGCGATCAATCTTATTAAATGCAACCAGTGCCGGCCCTGGTGTTACGGGCATTTCAGCCAAAATCGCCATCACAGAGCGAATCTGACTGTGCCAAGCCGGATGGGATAAATCCACTAAATGCAGCAAAGCGTCAGCTTCGGTGACTTCCTCCAAAGTGGCGCGGAAGGCATCTACCAGGGCGGGGGGCAGTTCGTGGATAAAACCGACTGTATCCGTTATCACAATGGATCGCGGTTCGCTGGTGACAGCATCGGGAATCACTAGGCGGCGAGTGGTGGGGTCAAGGGTGGCAAATAGCTGGTCAGCGGTATAAACTGCCGCATTCGTTAGCACATTGAGCAGCGTAGATTTACCGGCATTGGTGTAACCCACAATCGCCACCGAGGGCACGTCTTCGTGCTGCCGGCGGTTTCTCAACCGGGATCGATGGGCTTGCAACTGGTTCACTTCCTGTTGCAGTCGGGCAATGCGGCGCTGAATTGACCGGCGTTCGGTTTCAAGTTTCGTTTCACCTGGCCCTCTGGTGCCGATACCACCGCCCAAACGGGACATGGCTTGACCTCTGCCGGTGAGGCGGGGCAACATATATTCCAACTGGGCCAATTCGACTTGCAATTTACCTGCGCCGGTGCCGGCACGTTGAGCAAAAATATCTAAAATAACTTCTGTGCGATCAACAACGCGAATGCCGATTTGAATTTCCAAGTTTCTCACTTGTGCCGGCGAGAGTTCGCGATCAAACACGATTAGGTTAGCCCCAACTGTTTGTGCAGCCAAGGCAATTTCTTGAACTTTACCTTCACCTACTACAGTTTGTGGATGGGGGCGGGGACGCTTCTGCTGAACGGTTTGCAGCACTTGGCCGCCGGCGGTATCCACTAACCGCGCTAGTTCCGCCAACCCATCTTGAAACCGCTGAGGCGTACTGTCGCCGGTGATCACACCCACCAGCAGCACCCGATCATGATCGGCGTCTACCTGTTGGGCAACAAATTCTCGCTCAAACTCTGCTTCGAGTCCTTCTACCAAGTCGAGAAAGTCTTGGTTAGCCAAAACATCAAGACTCATCGGCGGCGACACGAAGGTGCTGAGGGCTGAGTGTTCACCGGGAAGATTCTCTTTCTCCCCGTCTCCTCCTCTTCCCTTCTCCCCCTCTTCCTGAGTCACCAGATGCGCCAAGTAGGTTTCTTTCACATAGCCGGTGGCACCCCCACCCCGACGTTCAAAACCTGCGCCGGTGAGGGTGAGGAGTACCAATGCGTCCAGCCGTTGAATGGCCATTGCGGTGAGGGCCGATTCGTCTGGTGCAGCCGGCTTTAATTGGGTGGCAATGCAGCGGATGCCACTAAGACGACCGGCACCATAACGGGGTAATTCCAGTGGCGGGATTTGGGTTTGGCGAGGTGTACCAACGCCAACTCGAATCAGCTGTCCGCGCCGGTTGATGTAGGCAGACACCGGCTGACCAATTTCTGTACTGATGGCAGCGACTCGCTGAGCAAATTCGGCTGTTGTGATGAAGTTGGCCGGTAGCCGTTGATGGTAAAGCTTTTGTAGCTGTTTAAGCTGGCTGGATTTTAGACCTTGCAGGTTGCCGTAGATGGTTTCGATAGGCGCTTTTGACCAGGGAATCTGGCCCCTCACTTCAGTAGTTTTATTGCTATCTTATCGCGGCGGAGCCTGTAAATTTACGCTTGTGGCCTTGACCGGCTTTCTGTTCCACAGAAAATTTTTAAAACTTTACGAATCTTTACATCAATGCCCTTCTGGGTTCGGCAAGACTTTCGGGCCGGTGGGGGTGTTCCTGACATTTTGCCAGCAGGGAAACTGGATTTTTCAGGAGCTATCAATTAGGTGATATAAATAAAAAATTATCTAGGATTAATTAAGCGAGCAATTCAATCACTGCTACATTAAATCCCTGTAAAATAGTTTGAGTGCTTACCGATTCATCAGCATTAAATAAAAGCCAGCGCTGTTCTGTGTGAATCATAATTAGTTGAGCTTCAGGAAACAGCAACCAAACTTCCAAACAACCAGATTCTAAATATTCTTTGGCTTTAGCAAATAACTCTTCAGCACTGTCATCGGGAGACGCAATTTCAGCAATGAGGGGAAAACTTTGGGGAAGGACAGTAAAATTGCTGCCTAACTGCTGTAAAACTTCAGGAGTGATGTAAGCAACATCAGGACGACGAGCTTGCTTGCGAGTGCGACAAAGTGTTTCTGTATAAACTTCGCCCCCCTCTCCATTGGAGATCATATAATTTCCCCAATAACGAGCCAGCTTAGCTTGAGCTGCGCCATGCTTAGATGTCATACCTGTTTTCTCCACCAGTTTGCCGTCAACCCACTCCATTCTCTCAGGAGGATGAATCAAAAATTCTTCTAAGGAAATCGATCCTTTTTCGGTTGATTCTGTCGGAGTTTCTAACAAAATTTGAGTTTCTAGCATGGCGTTCGTCTCATCTTTTCCGCAGGTGGCTTTATTATGACTGACTCTTGCTTTTGGATGAATGAGCCGGCTTGATAAAACAAAGTTTCAACCACAGACCTGTGAATCTGATAAGTTGTCTCATCTCCAATTTATAACTCACATCCCCAGTATTTTTATCTGCCGGCTCACTCATCCAAACCTCAACAATTCAAAAGGATTGTAGGAGCTTAAAAAGTAAAGGTTGTCCGGATCGTACCGATCACAATATCTTCATTATCATTGTTGTGGTCGGGTGCGGTGAGCCAGACAACGCCGGGGGTAATCAAGATGTTATCTGTCACCTGATACTGATACAAAGCCTCTATGTGCAGGGACGTGTCCTTATCTGTGCCAAATACATCAGGCAGTCCGGGGACAGCAGCACTCACGCTAGAATTGCGAACCATCGGCTCTACACCCACGATGATAGCGGCCAAATTCCCTTCTTTACCCAAATCGGGGAAGGCAAAGTTAATATTGGCGTTCCAAATTTCCATATCACCGCGATCAATTTGTCCGCCAAGTGTGGAGAGAACAGTTTTGTTGACGTAGCCAACCCAACCCCCCACGACAAACCGCTTGCTGAGTTGCCAAGAAGCTTCAACCCCTAAGGCATTGCTGATAATTGGCAGATCCAAATCTGCTTCATTCCCCAAAACGGTTCGCAAATTAGCGCGGTTACTACCGGCACCCATTTCGTTGTTGTAGGAATTTAGGTAGGTTAAGCCAATGTTAAGTCTTTCGCTGGGTTTGATCAGCAATTGAGCCATCGCACCGTAAGCGCCATTGAAAAATCCAAAACCCGGATCAGGATCGAAGCCGTCAGCAGCCATATAACCGAGGTTCAGTTCTAAGTTATCGCTGAACTCATACCTTGCCCCAACACCGGCACCCCCGATCATGTAATAAATCGGATGGCGGGTGGCAAAGCGAGACAGTGCGCCAAATGCGCCGTCACCATCAAGGTATTGGTTGACGGTACTAGCAAAGTCATCTGCAGCACCGGCATTGGCGGCAATGGTGACTTCCAAGCGTTCGCCCAAGGGAAATGTGTACAGCAGGGCGTCTACATTAAAAAGATTGCCGTCGCTTTCACCGTAAGCATCGGTTGCGAAAAACAGATCCCCTTCCGGTGCTGGTGTGGAATTGAGGGATAAGGCATCCAAGTTGCCGGTTTGCAGTCGGGTTCTGAGCAAATCTTCGCCGGTGAAGCTGGTTTCTAAGTTAAAGCGAGTTCGGTGTCCGAAGTGGGGGACACTGCTAGAACCTTGCCCGATAGCGTCAACGGCGGCAAAGACGATTTCCCCGTCGAGTTTGGTGGTGGTGGAAAATTGATTGGCTTCGAGTTCATCCGCACGCGCTTCTAAGGCATCAACCCGACCCCGCAAGGTGGCGAGTTCGGCTTGAAATTCCTCTAGCAGCCGATTGAGGAGTGCTAAGTCTTCTTTGCTAACAAAGTCTCCTCCTGGCTGAATAAGCTGGGTAATTGCCTCTAAGCAGGCATTTAAACCGGCAGCGAATTCATATCGCGTGATGGCACGGTTTCCCCGGAATGTGCCATCTGGATATCCTGCGATACAGCCATATCGCTCAACCAAATTTTGTAAGGCTTGAAATGCCCAGTCTGTGGGTTGAACGTCGGATAGCTGAGAAACTGAGGTTACTTGCTCCATAACGCTGCCTTCAGCGTTGGGCTGGTTAATCTGTTCTAAATCGCTGACGTTGCCGGTGGGGTTGTCTTCTGGGCTAAATTGGTCAATCTGCTCTAAATCGTTCGGGCTTTGCCTCACCGGCATCTGAACCAGGAGGTTACGGTTAACCGGCTCACTGAGCGTTATGTCTTTTTTGTCTGCCGATTCCACAGATGCTGGGGCTTCTGCTGCCACTGTCGCGCCGGCATAAACCGCGAGTAATGCCAGTACCATACTCGGTATTGATTGTAAAGATTTGCACAAAATTTTTGCCATTTTTATTGTTTATCCTCACACCCTTTAAATTGCCAAAATTTAGTTGTACAAGACTCTCATGCGGAAATATTAGTTGAGAGTCAACGCGTTTTGAGAGTTGATTTGTGCCGATCTGAGCTATACCATTGTGGGGTTTATTTTGACGAGAATGAGAACGATTGTCAACGATTTGACAAAATTCTCAATGAGTAGGAGAGAAGCGCCAGTTAAAGCCGGACACAGCGGTTTGCCAATTCAGAGGTAAAGACGTGCCGGTGTGACAAATCCTTAGAATAAGCCAGCGACAGTGTTTCAGAGTGCCGGTCTAGACAGGTAACGAAATCTGAGTTTTAATAGGTGAGTTTGCAGGCTGACAGGTAAGCTCAGTCCAAGAAAAACCATCCGGGCTAGAACATCTAGAGATTGGATTAGATACAGTCCCCCCCTCGCTGGGGATCTCAATTGAAGGCCAACAAAATCCTGAAAACCGCGTGAATTCAAACCAGCAACAAGACAAACGGCTCATCAGCCTGTTTACAGCTATCTCGATTGTGGTAGCTAATATGATCGGAACGGGCGTTTTTACAAGTTTGGGCTTCCAAGCAGCAGAAATAAAGTCCGGTTTCGCCTTGCTGTGCTTGTGGGTAGTCGGTGGAATCTTCGCCCTTTGTGGTGCACTTTCTTACAGCGAACTGGGAGCAGCGATGCCCAGATCGGGTGGTGAATTTCACTATCTATCCAAGATTTATCATCCAGCAATTGGCTTTCTTTCAGGTTGGGTTTCTGTTACAGTCGGTTTTGCCGCACCCATCGCCGCAGCAGCGATGGCATTGGGGCAGTATTTATCAAAAGTTTCCCCAATATTTAATCCCCTGTTAGTTGCGTCCTTAACTGTCATTGGTGTTTCCATCGTTCATACGAGTGATCGTAAACTTGGCAGTTACTTCCAGAATGTTTTCACGGTTTTAAAAGTTTTACTGATTGTCTTTTTGGTTGTTAGCGGATTGTTTATCGCACAACCTCAAGATATCAATTTCTTGCCGGCTCCGGGAGATATGAATGTGATATTAAGTTCTCCCTTTGCGATTTCCCTTGTGTTTGTCATGTATTCCTATTCTGGTTGGAATGCGTCTACTTACATTGCCAGTGAGGTAGCAGAACCGGAAAAAAATGTACCGCGATCTTTAATCGCAGGAACTTTAATCGTTCTCGTCTTGTACCTGCTGATCAACTTTACGTTTTTGTATACTGCGCCCATTGATGAGCTAGCGGGACAACTGGAAGTTGGATATATATCCGCTACGCGGATCTTTGGGGTTTCCGGCGGTAAGATTATGAGCTTGCTGATCTCGTTTGGGCTGATTTCTTCGATTAGCTCAATGATTTGGGCCGGTCCGAGAGTTACTCAAGTCATCGGAGAGGATATTCCGTTTTTTAAAGTGCTAGCCAGCAAAAATAAAAATGGGGTTCCTTATTACGCGATTCTCTTGCAACTGGCAATTGTCTTGGTGCTGGTGATTACTTCTTCGTTTGAGACAGTTTTAACCTATTTGGGATTTACCCTCACCTTGTCTTCATTTATCACTGTTCTGGGTGTGTTTGTTCACCGGCTAAGGTATCCCGATGCGCCCCGGCCTTACAAAACATGGGGATATCCCGTAACGCCGCTGATCTTTCTAGGAATCAGTGCTTGGATGTTGATCTATATTTTACTCGACAAACCTCAGGAATCGCTGGCAGGATTGATGACGATTTTTGTGGGTTTGCTGGTTTACTTCTTTGTGTCAAAAAACAAGCGGCTGGTGTCTTCAGGATCTAAAAACTAGGTAATTCTTTAATTCTTTGTTGAGCGAACTTCCATGAATCGAAAGCACTTACTGTACGTCCTGAGCGCAACAATGACGCTCCAATTTTTTGTATCTGCTTGTGGCAACTCCGTTGGAGAAAATAGCAAGTCCAATCAGCCGAATGGCAGTCAAAATGCTGAGAAGCAAGTAGCTTCTACTGCCGTCATCAATACGAATCAGAAAAGTGAGGGTGAGAATTCTAAAAATGGGGTTGTCACTGACATTCCTGTAGATAAAGCAAAAGCGGAAAAGTTCACAGATACGGCTAAATTTCTTGCCGGCATAAAGGTGGATGCCGGCAGTCCCCTGGCATCTGTGCAACAAAGTAAAGCATGGAACGATCACGCCTACTATTTTGACAGCGCATGGCAAAGACTGGACGCTCAACAACTGTCTAAAATCAGAAAATGGTCTAGTAATGAGCTAACATCTCTCAACCAATCTTCAGAGCCAATATTTTATCCATTCAGTGGGCCTGATTTCTTATATGCCTATTCTTTCTTCCCGAAAGGAAGTGATTACGTTTTAGCGGGATTAGAGCCGGTGGGAGATATCCCTGAAATTGAGAAAATCCCCCCGGAACAGATGGATAGAAAATTGCAGGAAATCACCACCTCGCTAAATGCCATCCTGCAATTAAGCTTTTTCCGCACCAATGATATGAAGGTAGATTTGGCGGAAAAAGGTGTTTTACCTGTCCTGTTTGTCTTTCTAGCACGAACAAATAATAAGATTCTGGATGTGCAGCACATTACGCTGCAAAAGGACGCTAAGATTCAAGCATTTGAGAACGCACAAAAGGCTCGTGAGGATAAAAACTTAATTCCTGGGATTAAAATTTCATTTCTACCCCAAGGAGAATCGAAGCCGCGAACCCTCTACTATTTCTCCATCGATTTATCCAACGCTGCTTTACAAAAAACACCGGAATTCAATACGTTTGTCAAACAGTTTCCCGAACCGATCACTTACCTGAAAGCTGCCTCTTATTTGATGCACCGGGAAGATTTTTCTAACATTCGGGATTTGATTTTGTCAGAAAGCAGCAATTTGTTGCAGGATGATTCTGGAATGCCGGTTAAATATGTCGACAGTTCTCAGTGGAACTTGAAGTTTTACGGCAACTACACACAACCCATCGATCTGTTCAGCACTCGGTATCAGGGAGATTTAAGGGATATCTATAAGAGTGATAGCAGCATCAAACCCCTAGATTTTGGCATTGGCTACAAGTATCAAGTTAATGAGTCTAATTTAATGCTAGCTACGTCCAAGAAGGAACAGCCGGCACCGAAGCCCTAGGATTTTCTTACAGAAATCAGCAGAGGTTAATAAAAAGAAAGAGTGAAGAGAGAAAACCTGATCCTCTCCTCACTCTTTACTTTTTTGTGCAAAGCTTAGCTATTTCCTAAAGCTTTTACCAAACGATAGTTTGAAACGATAGCTTCTGCAAACGTTTCGTTCACTCGATATTCAACCTCAAACTCATCGCAAACTTCTTTCACAATTTTGGAGAGTTTGGGGTAATGAATATGGCAGATATGGGGGAAAAGATGATGAATGACTTGATAGTTTAAACCGCCAAGATACCAGTTTAAAAAATGATTTTTTGGCGCAAAATCAACGGTCGTTCTAACTTGACAAATCGCCCATTCGTCATCAACATTGCTGGTTTCTGGGTCGGGAGTGATAAACTCGGCGTTGTCCACCACATGAGCCACTCGGAAAACCAGCGCGACTATAAAACTAAAGATCACTGTAGTAATTACAAACCCCACAATAATCTGTAATGGAGTGTAACCCAGCCATAAAGGCAAACCTATGACATAAGCCAACCAAAATACCTTAAAGGCAAAAAAGGTAATAACATCTGCAGGTTTTGGTGTGGGGATCTCGTGGTTGTAATATTTGCGTTTGAGTAACAGGACATTGATATCCTCAACAAACCAGTGAGTCTGCAAAAATCCATATAACAACCAAGTGTAAATATGTTGGTAACGATAAAACCATCGGGACTCTTGATCGGGAGACAAACGCACCAAACCCTCACCGTTTATATCAAAATCATGCTCAGCTATGTTGGTATAAGTATGGTGAAGTTTATTATGGCTGTATCGCCATAAATAGCTAGAGGCTCCTAAGACATCTAAAGCGAAACCAAATAGACTATTGACCCATTTGCGAGAGGAATAACTGCCATGATTGGCATCATGTCCGACATTGAAGGCAAAGGCAACCATCCCCAAAGCTAGAACCACACAGCCGAGAATTTTTACCAACCCAGATGATGGCACGAAGAGAATAAATAGCCACGCCGAAAGCACCCAAGCGCAAATAATTGCGGTTTTCAGGTACATGGCCAAATTATCTCGTTGAGAAATATTTTCTGTTTCAAAATAAGCTTCAACTCGTCGGTTGAGTTCTTTTCTGAAACCAATGCTTTTAGAAAACGTGATTTTGGGAACAGCGAGCTTGGACAGAGTCATGTCATCCGTTAGATAGGAACCGACGTATTATAACGTTTTGACGACAACCTTAGCCGTGCCCAAGTTAACTTACCCGGCTAGCTCTCATTTCAAAACTAAGTGGGCATTTGTGCTAATATCAAAATATTAATAATAGCTATAGATCGGTATAGAAATTGTTATGAGTAGCTGTTAGATATCATTTTTGGGCCGCAGTTCTTTCAATTTAAGCATTTATTTAATTTTTTGTATGGAAGAGTGCGAGCGCTTTATCGAAAATAGCGTCACCGGCACGGGTTTTTAGAATTGCTTGCGCTAATTTAATAAAATCAATGTCTGGATTGCTGTCACTTTTAATAACTTTACTCGCCGAATAGTAGGTGATATCATCAACCACTAACTCATTTGTTGAGCCGGTTTGCAGACATGATTGCTTTTGATTCCACGAAAGAGTTTTCCCTCGAAGCGTAAACTGAAACCAAACAACATCATTACCTAGAAGATCAAGAAACATATCAAAATAAGGTTCTTCTCCTTGATACCAAATTCGGATAATAAAACCTTTGCTTTTCGGTTTTAATAGCTTCTGATCGATGCGGTGCAATGAAGCTCCTAACGCTACAATTTCATCTTGATTCATGGTGGCCCCCACTGTGTGATCCAGAACCCATCTGATTTGTTAATGCTGGGTTAGCCGGCTAGAAGTTTGAACGACGAGTTTTTATAATACGAAAACAGGAGACAGCGAACTAAACAAATTAGAACAAACGTGCCGGCATAACTTAATGAATGGTAATCGCATTTCAAAGTTAAAAACTAGGTGCCGGCACGCCTGTCAATTGTGTTTCTACGCCCCAGCAATTTGCGACCAAGTGGAAACCACAAAAACCACCACTGTTGCAATTGCCAGGACTCCTTGAATCAAATTTCCAATAAGTGAACCCACCAAAATTCCAACAGCGGCTTTAATGGCTAAGTTTAAGTCTCGCTGGTAGAGATATTCACCAATAATCGCACCTAATAGCGGACCCAGCAAAATGCCCAGCAACGGGCCACCCAACGGGAGTGCCGGCAGCAAGCCTAAAAACCCCAAAACTAAGCCGACAACGGCACCAATCTGCCCCCACTTGCTCGCGCCGGCTTGTTTTGCCCCCCAGTAAGTCGCCAGAAAATCAACGCCAATACTGACCAGCAAAACCACGATTGCCACTCCCAAGGGCCATGCTAAGCCGGCGAAGCCCTGAACGACGCCCCAAACAACAATTGCCCCTAAAATTAAACTCACCCCCGGAATGCCGGGAACCACTGCCCCCACCACACCCACGAGCATCACTAAAATAAGCAGCCCATAGAGAATTGTCATCGAATTTTAAATCTCCACTGGTGCAACATCATTATTTAAGCCAAACGCTGTGTTCGCTTCTTCACGCTTCAAGATACCGGCTCAGGGTATCGTCTAGTTTATTGGCAATTCCCTCAATCCAGTTTTCATCTTGTTTCGTATAACTGCGAGGGGCATTTGCGCCCAACACCATGACGCCTCGATTTCCCACCGGCTGACAGATCACACCCTGAGTATTTTCTGGCAAATAGTCAAACTCGATGCGCCCTGGATAAAGCTTGAGCGCCACTAAATAAACCGGCTGTTGTTTATCTAAAACCCGCTGCAAAATCGCTCCCGGTTTCACTTGTGAATTTGCGCCCAAAACGCCCCGCCGCAGCAGCACACGCCCCTGATACCAAACAACCAGCGAGCGCGTTACTGTGTTCGTGAGCAGTTGACGAGACGCCCAGGCGAGTTCAGTTTTCACCGGCTCTGGCAAATCGGGTGCCAGTTCAAAGCCTTCTTCGCCCACCAGCTCAACCACCTCCGGCGAGCGCGGCTGCACCTGCTGCCATAGCAACCCTGTCAAAATTAACAACGCACTTAACAGCACCCCCAAGGCATCTGAGCGAGCTTGTGACTCGGTTAACTGCGGTGTCAGAAAGCGGTTGAGCAGCAGCAGCACACCCGCCAGCCCACCCGCAACGAGAGGCAACTGGCGTAGCACTTGATTTTGATCAGGTTTAGCCATGCTTTTTGTTCTGTGTCATTTGTCCTCTGTCCTTTACAACTGACAAAGCCAGCTTGACAAAATTTTGATTTTGTGGTATTGTTTCAGCCCTGACAACTGACAACGGAGTGTGAAATCACTCTTCCCCAGGTTCAACGATCCTTTGGAATAAATAGCCGGTGCCGCGTGCTGTGAGAATCAGCTCTGGATTACTGGGGTCATCTTCTAACTTTGCTCTCAGACGCGAGATGTGAACATCCACCACCCGCGTATCCACATGACGCTCTGGGGTGTAGCCCCACACTTCCTGCAAAATCTCCGAGCGAGAGAACGGCTCACCCGACCGGCTGACCAACAGTTCCAGTAAACTGAACTCCATGCCGGTGAGACGAATGCGCTCATCTCCCTTGTAGACTTGCCGCTTGTTCGTGTCAATTCGCAAGCTGCTGACATGAATGACTCCAGAACTGGGAATCCCTGATGCGCCGGTTTTGTCTACGCGACGCAACACTGAGCGAATACGAGCTTCTAGTTCTTTTGGAGAGAACGGCTTGACTACATAATCATCAGCCCCCAACTCCAGGCCGGTGATCCGATCCGCCACATCTCCCAAGGCTGTTAGCATGATGATGGGCACATCTGATTCTTTTCGCAACTCTTGACAGACACCGTAGCCATCGAGCTTCGGCATCATCACATCCAGAACGACCAGATCGGGAATCGCGCTGCGAAAAGTCTCCAGGGCTTCTTCTCCGTCAGCCGCTGTTACCACGTCATAGCCAATCATGGAAAGGCGCGTTTCCAAAATCCGACGGATACTGGCTTCGTCATCAACTACCAGTATCTTTTCCTTATGGTTTTCCAAGCTACCCAACGCTCCTTAAGTGTGATTTCTAAGGATTAATTTTTACTACTCTATCATTAGAATTGTCTCACATTCCGTAGTCTTAAGAGGGCTGGAATTCTTGTCTATCTTAGATTTCAGGCTTTTTTAAGATTTATATCAATATTCAGGGTTTTTAACAACTAAAGGAATGCCGAAGCCTCGAACCCAGTACATTTGTAACGAATGCGGTGCAGAGTTCCCGCAATACTTTGGTAAATGTCCAGCCTGCGAGAGCTGGAACGCTTTGGTTGAGCAGGTAACAACCTCGGTGCCGGCTAATCCTTATCGCCCCAGCTTAAACGGCAGTACCTGGATGAAGGAAAACGGGCAAGCGCCAGATAAACAAGCCGGTCAACCCAGATCCTCCTTCAAGCTCTCTCAAATTGCCGACACTAGCCTAACTCGCTCTCCCTCTGGCTTTGGGGAATTAGATCGGGTGTTGGGAGGTGGCATCGTCCCTGGTTCTCTGGTACTGATCGGCGGAGAACCAGGAATTGGGAAATCAACCCTGTTGCTGCAAGTGGCCAATCAACTGTCCTACAATTCTCGCGTCCTCTATATTTCTGGGGAAGAGTCGGGACAGCAGGTGAAATTGCGAGCGCAACGCCTGCAGGCTTACGCGCCGGCAGATGATGATCCCGATGTTGCTCCCGAAGCCGACGAGAGGGGAAACGAAAATGATGCCGGTAAACTCGTCCCTCATTCCCATTTTGATCCAAGTTTCTACCTGCTGCCAGAAACCAATTTGGAAGAAATCCTCAGGGAACTCGAATCGCTCAAACCCAATTTGGCAGTGATTGATAGTATCCAAACGATTTACTTTCCCTCACTCACTTCAGCGCCGGGATCAGTGGCGCAGGTGCGTGAATGCACAAACGCGCTGATGCAGGTGGCGAAGCGGGAGAATATCACCTTGTTTATTGTTGGACACGTAACCAAAGAAGGCGGAATTGCCGGTCCCAGAGTTTTAGAACACCTTGTCGATACCGTGCTTTTCTTTGAAGGCGATCGCTTTGCCTCTCACCGGCTCTTACGCTCAATGAAAAACCGCTTTGGCGCGACCCACGAAATCGGCGTCTTTGAAATGGTTGCCAACGGGTTGCGGGAAATCGAGAACCCATCAGAGCTATTCTTAGGCAGCCGGGATGACTTGATCTCCGGTAGTTCTACCGTCGTGGCGTGTGAGGGAACGCGACCGATTGTGGTGGAAGTGCAAGCTTTGGTTAGTCCTGCCAGCTTTGGTTCGCCGCGCCGATCCACTACCGGCGTTGATAGCAACCGGCTGGTGCAAATTCTGGCTGTGCTGGAAAAACGGGTAGGGGTTCCCTTATCTAAGTTAGATACCTATGTCGCCACAGTCGGCGGGATCGGTGTACATGAGCCGGCTGCTGACTTAGGCGTTGCCATCGCAGTGGTTGCATCTTTCCGGGATCGCGTCGTTGATCCGCACACCGTGATCATTGGGGAAGTCGGCTTAGGGGGCCAAGTTCGCCCGGTTTCTCAGTTGGAATTGCGGCTGCGGGAGGCGGCAAAACTTGGTTTCAAACGGGCGATTGTTCCGAAGGGACAAATGACGCCTGATTTGGGATTAGATATTGTGCCGGTTGCTAAGGTACTCGATGCGATTTTGGAGGCAATTCCCGGTCAACCTTCTCAGTCTTCTATGCCGGCAGATTCCTATGCGGATGAGGAAGACGAGGAGGATGATGTATTTGGAGAAGAGGATGACGAGCCGGTGTTCTAGATAGCAAAATCGGGTGCATGAGTCATGCACCCGACATTGCCGGCATCGAAATGACACCGGCTGCATTCTATTCTGGAATTTAAGACCTGATGATCTCAACCGGCTGTGCAACTTCTGTTGGCTGTGTGCTCTTTAAAGACTCCTTCAATTTGTCAGCCAAAACTTTTACGTGAGGCTCTTTAAGTATGCCAAGGTGATCGCCTCCAATTTCGTGCACTTCTAGCCCATCAGCAGCCAGGGAACCCCACAATTGAGGGTCAGTGTAATATTTCTCAAATGCCGTGCGATCCATCGCCCGGAATAAAACCAGCTTGCCGGCATAGGGTTCGGGGGAGTATTTTTCAATCGCCCGTTCTCGAACGGCAATACGCACATCAGGGGCAATTGATTCTTCGGGTTGGCTTAATTCTGGCTGAGCGTTGCCCTTGTTTGACTTGCCAGAAAGTTTGCCGCCAATGCGAACAAGCTTACCCTTACTGGACTTGAGCTTGCGGCCAACTTTTTCTAAAACGTAGGAAAATCCCTCTTGGCCAAGCTTCTCTACATGAAGAGAAAGCCGCTTTTGGAAGGTCATTTCCGGCGTCTCGCCTGGAAATCGGGTATCAAACAAGGCCACAAGTTCCACTCGCTCACCGGCTGCGCGTAGCTGCTGCCCCATCTCGAAGGCAACTAAGCCGCCAAAGGATTCACCGGCTAGATAATAGGGACCCGTCGGCTGAAGGGTTCGGATTTCTTTGAGGTAGTGGCTAGCTACGTCCTCGACACTGGTTAAAGAAGACGTTTGCGCGTCCAGTTTGCCGGCTTTGAGCAGCTCAATTTCAGCGTCTAGATAGACCCCGTAAACCGGCCAGTCGGCATCGAAATGGCGAGCCAAATCGCGGTAAAGTAACATTCCGTAAATACAGAATAAAGGCGGCTTGCCAGTCGCGCGATTCAGCGGCACCAAGGATTGTGCCGGCATCGCCCCACCTTCTGATTCGATAATTCTAGCCAGCTTTTCAATCGTCGGGGCTTGCAGCAGCGTCGCCAAGGGAAGACTTTTGCCGCAGATATTCTCGATTTCTGAGAGCAAGCGTACGGCGACTAAGGAGTGCCCCCCCAAATCGAAGAAGTTGTCTTTAACGCTGATCGGCTTGACTTCTAACACTCTTTCCCAAACTTCTTTGAGCAGGCGTTCTAAGCCGTTGCGAGGAAACACGACGTTTCTTTCGCTGCCGGCGCGGGAAGAATAGAGAGCCGGCAATGCGCGGCGATCTAGTTTGCCGTTGGGCGTCAGTGGTAGTGCCTTGAGCACCACGAAGCTAGAAGGCACCATGAAGTCTGGTAACTTGTCAGTTAAAAATCTGCGGAGTTCAGCGCTAAACTCGCTTTCGTCGCTGTGATTTGAGGGTGAGTGGGCAACGATATAAGCGACTAGACGCTTATCACCGGGTACATCCTCTCTCGCTGTCACCGCAGTTTCTTTAATCGCGGGGTGCTGTTCGAGTAATGATTCGATTTCCCCGATCTCAACGCGCATCCCCCGGATTTTTACCTGAAAGTCAGTCCGCCCAACAAGTTCTATGGCCCCATCCGGCAACCAACGAGCCAGATCGCCGGTTTTGAAGAGTTTGGACGAGGACTGTGATGGGCTTGAGGGTCTGCCGGCAAAGGTATTTGAGATAAACTTTTCAGCATTGAGTTCGGGCCGGTTGAGATAGCCGCGAGTCAGGCAAGCACCGGCTATATGCAGCTCACCGATCTCCCCAACTGCGACGCCCTGCCCCTTGGCATTGAGTATGTAAGCTTGGTTATGAGGGTAAGGATAGCCTACAGGTACATATCCTTGTTCCCGGTCAAAGTGTTCTGGGATGGGATAAGCGCAGGTGCCAATGGTTTCTGTTTGACCGTAAATGTTGAAAATGCGGGGCTGATTTTTTAATTTGCCACGTATTTTTTGCAACAGTTGACACGGCGTTATTTCCCCAGAAAGCAGAATCATCCGTAATTTAGATGACATCAGTGCCTCGGCGCGGACTGGATCTAGCCCTTCGACTGCTTGTAGTCCATAACGCCAAACTGAAGGGACTGTGTCTGAGACGGTGACACCTTGTTTCTGGATCAGCTCGAAAAGGCTGAGGGGATTTTTTATTTGTTCGCGGGTGGCGATGATACTGGTCGCGCCTTGCGACAGGGGCAGCATTAACTGCCGAACGGATGAGGAAAAGGAGAAAGATGCCGTGTGGAGATAGACATCTTGTGCGTTGACTTCTAAGACTTTGGCAATCGCCTGAATATAGTACCAGACATTTGCGTGGGTAATTTGCACGCCTTTTGGCTTGCCGGTGGAGCCAGACGTATACATGACATAGGCGAGGTTTTCCGGTTTTACCTCTATGGCTGGCTGCTGATCGCTATGTAGGGCAATAGTTTCCCAGTCTGTGTCTAAGCAGAGCAGCTGTGTTGCTTGCTGCGGGATTGCTTTCACCAGATGGCTCTGAGTCAGCAGTAGGGGCAGTTGAGTTTCTTGCAGAATAAAACTTAGGCGTTCTTGTGGATAGGCGGGATCTAGGGGAACATAAGCGCCACCGGCCTTAAGAATGCCCAAAATTCCAATCACCATTTCCAGTGAACGTTCCGCGCAAATTCCGACTCGCACTTCTGGTTCAATGCCGCAGGTTTTGAGATAATTTGCAAGCTGGTTCGCTTTTGCATTGAGTTCTCGGTAAGTTAGCTGCCGCTCTTCACACCTCACCGCGATCGCATCGGGAGTAAGTTCGGCCTGAACCTCAAAGATTTGAGCCACTCCCGTAACTTTTAAACGTTCTATTGTAGCTGTTGAGTTGTAATTCACCGTCTATCCTCAGCTTAAACTTTTAACCGCACAATGACTTTTGTCTAAAACTATTCGTTTCTTTCTTTATTGCTAACAATCGCTTGAATGATTCGTTTTTTAGGTTTGATCTCACCTCTTTCTATTTGACTAAGTCCTCAATCACTCAATTTTGGGCAAAAAAAACGTGCTTAACATGATGCTGTGATAAATTACACAGCTGACTGCATCGGCACCTAGCCGATTCTAAGCGATCGTTTTCACTATTCTACCTGAATTTATTAATTTTATTGCTTGCTTATTGCAACCTTGCTCTATAACCTAAGCTTCTCTGAAAAAGTATCCAAACACCTGCCTCTGGAACTTTTACAATGAATTTGAGTCTGCTTAGTGCCGGCCAATATCAAGCAATCAAAATTCAGGTTGTATCATTGGTAACAAAACATATAGAGGCGTTTTCTTCTTGAGTTGGTGGTGTAGAAAATGAGTGAATTATTACTTACAATTCTATTAATCATTATAGTCTTGATATCCGTATCTATCTCTAGATATATTTATCTAATGCTCGCTTGGCAAAAAAGCAAGCGAGCGCAACCATTAGCACCTTAGTCAGCTCTGGGGTGCAACTCTATCAACCTAGCTCTGCTGGTTATTTCAGCGTGCGGTTAATCAACGATGACAGAGAACAAGGGTAACAACACACACAGGAATTATAGGGTTTTCCAGTTTTCTAGAATTTTGACATCACGCTATAAAGTCTCTCAAATTGATGCCGCTATCAGGCTTGGTAATTTTTTAAAGTTGGCAATTTGGCAGGTTGAATTTCTTATTCTGCTGTAAGAAACTCCAAATAGGAATTACTCAATTCTTTGACCGCCAGCTCATAAAATTGCTTGCCATGTTCAGGCGTTGCCAAAGCAGGATTTGAACCCATTCGACCGTCAGGGTAGCGCCGGCGAAAGTCAGCAGCCCCATAAATTGCATGACCACCGGCTACCTCTGCTGAAAGCGGTGCTTGTTTAATCGCCTCTGGATAGACATACTGAGTCAGCGCGACCTCGCTGGGTGTCGCATGGGAACCTTCTTGGTCGCCATATAACTCCTTGGCAAGTTTATAAACTGATCCGCACATGAACCAGTTGCCAACTTGACACCGCACCCGATCTGCATTAGTAATATTTAACTCTGCCAAGATTGCATAAGTTTCGGAGAAACCGGCCTTGAGCGTAGCGATGTTGCCACCGTGGCCATTAATAAAGAAAAACTTGGTAAATCCGGCTTTGGCTAAGCCGGCAACATAATCACGAACCAACAAAATCATCGTGCTAGGACGCAGGCTAATCGTGCCAGGAAAGCCGGTGTGGTGTAGTGCCATGCCGACATTAATTGTTGGGCCAACTAGGGCATTGCAGGCTTCTCCAACCCCCCGTGAAATCGCTTCGGCACAAATGGCATCGGTGCCGATCAAGCCGGTTGGGCCATGTTGTTCCGTCGAACCGATGGGAAGGATGATGCCGGTGGATGTTTCGAGGTAAGCCTCAACTTCTGGCCAGGTACTTAAGTGCAGCAGCATTGGGATTTAGAGTAAGCGTACAGGTTTGATCCTAGCGAGGTTAACGGTACCCCTGCTAGGGACGTTTAGAATGAAGTTAAAGTTCAAAAAAATTGATGGGACAACCTTCGACCACAACATCGGCTGAAATGATTGCCGGTTTTCACGCCCTATCTGACCCGATCCGGCTGCAAGTTTTGGATCTGCTGCGCGATCGCGAGTTATGCGTGTGCGATCTCTGCGAACAGTTGGAAGTGAGTCAGTCTAAGCTGTCTTTTCACCTGAAAACGCTCAAAGAAGCGGCGCTGGTTCGCGCCCGTCAGGAAGGACGCTGGATTTACTACAGTCTTAATTTGCCTCAATTTGTAGTGCTTGAGCAATATTTGGCCGAATACCGGCGCTTTAGTGCAATTCTGCCGGTGCGCCGATGCCAGGACGCCTCTTAATTCATTAACTTTCTTAATATTCTTCCTGCCTCATCCCAGCTAACTTTGGCTTGTTAAATCAAATTTATTTGAAATGATAGAGGAGTTCCCTCAGTCTTGTCATTCGGATTAAGCCAATGAAAACAACAACGAAACAGGTTGCTTTTGGGCTGTGTCTTTTCGTGCTAACGAGCGGTGCCGGTGTGACGCTCAACGCCTGTAGTCGTGCTAGGTCGCAGCCATTATCAATTTTAATTGATGGATCTAGCACCGTGTTTCCGATTACGCAGGCGGTAGCAAAAGAGTTTCAACAAAGGCAAACAGAGGACGTTGCGATCAACGTGGACTTCACCGGCACCGGCGGTGGGTTGAGAAAATTTTGTGCCGGTGAAACCGATATCAGCAACGCCTCTCGCCCCATCCAACCCAAAGAGATGGAAGCTTGCAGAAACGCTGGTGTACCTTATATAGAATTACCCATTGCATTTGATGCCCTGACTTTTGATGGAAAAGCTCAGTTCAACTTGACACTGGGCGAGTTATTACGCAAACAGGAAAAGTTTTAGTTCTCTAACCGGCACATCGGACATTGAGAGAGTGCGTTAATATCAAGGTTAGGAATTTTAGCACGCTAGGGATCATTGCAGAAGCGATACTTAATCAGTTGCAAATGTCAATCCCCGCCGGTAAATAATCTCAAGGGAGTCTGGAAAGCCTTTTAGGGAAGGCAAGACGGCTTAGCAGTTTACTTGGATTTAACCGGAAGTTAATAGAATTTTAACTCAATTATTGACTTTGATGTTTACAGTTAACCCGTACGCTTGGGAGAATTCACCTGTAAGTGTGTTCAGGGAATAATATGTTGTCTCAACTTCGCTCAACTCGCAGTGCGTTTGTCGCCTCGGCGATCGCACTTTCATTTAGCTTAGCTGCTTGTAGCGGCACAAATTCTAATAACGCGGGTAACACCGGCAGCACAACATCTGGATCGAACGCATCTCCAGCCGCAACAACGGCAGCTGGGGGTGAGAATGTCAGACTTAATGGAGCGGGTGCTTCGTTTCCAGCACCGTTGTATGAAGTTTGGTTTAATGAGTACAACAAAGCAAATCCCAACGTCCAAGTTAGCTACCAATCTGTTGGTAGTGGAGCTGGGGTGAACCAGTTTACCGAAGGAACGGTAGACTTTGGGGCCAGCGACACCGCCATGAAGGACGATGAAATCACGAAAGCCCAAAAAGGCGTTCTCATGGTGCCGATGACAGCCGGCAGTATCGTGCTCGCTTACAATGTTCCGGGCGTTGAGAATCTCAAACTCCCGCGCCAAGTTTATAGCGATATTCTCCTCGGCAAAATCACGAATTGGAACGACCCTGCGATCGCGGCAGCCAATCCGGATGCAAAACTGCCAGACAAAGCGATCAGCGTGATTTACCGTTCAGACGGTAGCGGCACCACCGGCGTGTTCACCAAACACCTGAGTGCGATTAGCGCCGATTGGAAGGCCGGCCCAGGTGAAGGGAAAACCGTGCAGTGGCCGGTTGGCAGCGGTGCAAAGGGTAACGAAGGCGTCACAGAACTGCTGAAGCAGACTGAAGGTGCCATCGGTTATGTTGAATACGGCTACGCCAAAAACAACGGCTTGAGTATGGCATCGTTGGAAAACAAAGCCGGTCAGTTCGTTGAACCGACTCCCGAAGCATCCTCCAAAACCCTTGCTGCGGTTCAACTTCCCGAAAATTTCCGCGCGTTCATTGCTGACCCGGAAGGAAATGAATCCTATCCCATCGTCACCTATACTTGGTTGTTGGTGCCCAAGGAGTTCAGCGATCCAGCCAAAGCCAAAGCAATGGAGGATGTGATTAAATGGGGGCTGACTGACGGACAGAAGTTCAGCTCAGACCTCGGCTATATCCCCCTGCCAAAAGAAGTTGTTGACAAAGTTCAACCGGCAGTTGAGGCCATTAGCCCTTCCTAGGTTTGTGCCGGCTAAGACAATTTCCTGCCTGTAGTCCAGGCTAAGTGTCAAAAAGCCAAAGGTAAAAGCTCAGGGTCTTTTACCTTTTGACTTTTTGTTTTTGGCTGCTTACCAGTAAAATATATAAGCGGCTAAGCATTTAACTGCATCAATAAATATTTCAGTTTTTTATCATCAGTCATTGGGTTAATACAAATAATTGATGATTGCTGAGCAAGCTGTAAATACCTAAACAATTTTGTTTTTTAGCTGAACGGCCATTTTCAGCTTTTTCTGTAAAAAGGTTAATTATGAGCAGTCATTCGCAAAGCAGCGGGAAAAATCGTTCGCTCAATTTTGGAGAAACCCTTGAGCTGTGGATGAATAAAATCTTTGTCCCGCTCACCCTATTTTGCGCCCTCTCCATTGTGGGAATTTTGCTGTGGATCACCTTCTTAGTAGGGATGCAAGCGCTGCCGGCAATTGAAAAGTTTGGCTTGGGGTTTCTTTTTTCTACAAGCTGGGACCCTGTGCGTGATCAGTTTGGGGCACTGCCTCAGCTCTACGGCACTCTCATCAGTGCAGTCATCGCCCTATTTTTTGCGATCCCCGTAGGATTGGGAGTCGCGCTATTTCTGAGCGAGGACTTCTTGCCGCCCAAGGTTCAAGTAGCCTTAGCTTTCTTGGTAGAACTCTTAGCAGCCATTCCCAGCGTTGTGTATGGGCTTTGGGGGCTGTTTGTGATCGTTCCTATTTTTAAAGAGGTCGGTCGTTGGCTCTACGAAGCTTTTCCCTGGATACCGATTTTTAATGAGCCTCCGAGCGCTACAGGTTTAGGAATGCTGCCGGCAGGGGTGGTTTTGGCAATTATGGTTTTACCGACAATTGCTGTCATCTCCCGCGATTCGTTAATTTCCCTGCCACCGGATCTGCGACAAGCGTCAATGGGTTTGGGCGCAACTCGTTGGGAAACGATTATTAAAATCCTCGTCCCGGCAGCCTTTTCTGGAATTGTAGGGGCAGTCATGCTGGCATTAGGCCGCGCTTTGGGCGAGACAATGGCGGTAACGATGCTCATCGGAAATGCCAACAATATCAATGTTTCGATTTTAAAGCCGGCGAATACCGTTGCCTCGCTGCTGGCGAATCAATTCGCAGAGGCGAGTGGTTTGCAAGTCTCTGCACTGATGTATGCATCCTTAATGCTGTTTGCGCTGACGCTATTAGTCAATATCCTGGCTGAAATTCTAGTGCGGCGGGTTCAGCGAATCTAAAAATGCAGAAAGCAGAATTAATTTCTCATTCTGCTTTCTTCCTTCTTCATTTTTCATTCTTAACTATCATGCCTGCCAACCCAAATCGCACCGCTTCTGGCTACCCTAGCAATACCCTAACGCGCTCACCTAATTCTCCCCGGACGCTGTTTGGGACGCTCATGACCGGCTTGACATTCTCTGCGGCTGCCATCGCCCTGCTGCCGCTCGTTGCAGTCCTTTCCTACGTCATTATCAAAGGAGCCAGCCGAATCAACCTGGGCGTCTTCACTGAACTGCCGCCGGTGGCATTACAGGCGGGTGGAGGCTTTGGCAATGCCATCCAAGGAACACTGATTATGGTGGCGTTTGGAGCGCTGATCAGCATTCCCGTTGGCGTCTTGGCAGCAGTCTATGTATCTGAATTTGCTGCCGGCACTCAGTTTGCGAGCTGGATTCGCTTTTTCACCAACGTTCTTAGTGGCGTCCCTTCGATCATTGTGGGCGTATTTGCTTACGGCGTCTTCGTACTCACGACAAAAAATTACTCAGCTTTCGCCGGCGGCTTTGCCTTATCCGTGCTGATGTTGCCCATCATTGTCCGAGCCACAGAAGAATCACTCAAGCTCGTGCCCCAGGAAACCAGACAAGGCGCACTGGGTTTGGGAGCCACTAACTTTCAAACGGTGGCGCGGGTTGTTTTACCGGCAGCCTTACCCGCCATTGTCACCGGCACCACCCTAGCAGTTGCTCGTGCGGCTGGAGAAACCGCACCCCTTCTGTTTACCGCGCTTTTCAGCCAGTATTACTTGCCAATTACGCAGAATGGAGTAGAAGCGTTGAATCAGCCGGCAGCTTCTCTCGCCGTTTTAGTCTATAACTTCGCCACTCGTCCCTACGAAAACCAGAAAGAGCTTGCTTGGGCAGCAGCGCTCATCCTCGTGCTGCTTGTCTTGCTCACCAGCATTATTTCCCGTTTCGCTACGGCTCGTAAAGTCTATTAACTCCTATCAATCTGTTAAGGGTTCATTGTTCAGGGTTTGTGGTAACTGCTATAAACCCTATTCAAAAAGCCAAAGTGATCATTCGATACTTAGTGCTTAAATATTGAATTTCATCGGAACTGATTTAGTAGTTTTGATTATTCTCGCTTTATACATAAGTTATGTAATTTTATATAACATACCGTCATTTATTTAAAAATTTTATACAAAAACGCTATCACGTTATATCAATTTATTTTGAAATAGCTAATTGATAGAGGGCGCATAGCAAAAAAATTAGTTTTATGAAAAGCCCCAAAGCTACGTTTTAGCAAGGATTATCTATATTTATCAATTTTTATTTAAATATTTTCATAAATCAATTTTTATTGATATGATAACTTTGTGCGCCTTAGAAAGGATATTGGGGCCGGGACAGTATTTGAAGGCAAGGCTCAGCTTAACTTGACGCTAGGCGAGTTCTTACGCAAACAAGAAAAAGTCTAATCATAAAAGCTGCGGATACATCAGATGGGCAAAAAGTCAGACTTTAACATGGCTTTACAGAAATCGATTTTTTACTGCTGGCGAGAGGCGCTTGCAG
This sequence comes from Microcoleus sp. FACHB-68, assembly GCF_014695715.1. Lineage (NCBI taxonomy): Bacteria > Bacillati > Cyanobacteriota > Cyanophyceae > Oscillatoriales > Microcoleaceae > Microcoleus > Microcoleus sp. FACHB-68. The sequence continues at coordinate 536,441 of NZ_JACJOT010000008.1, read as the reverse complement.
AGGGTATCGGTACGTTCATTCTGGTGTTTGCCGGCACCGGCGCAGTCATGGTAAACCAACTTAGCGGCGGTGCTGTTACTCATCTTGGGGTTAGTTTCGTCTTTGGGGCAGTTGTGGCCGCTTTAATTTACACAATGGGACATCTCAGCGGCGCTCATTTCAACCCTGCTGTGACTCTGGGTTTTTGGATAAGCGGTTATTTTCCCAAACACAAGATACTGCCCTATATTTTGGCGCAGTGCATCGGTGCGTTTGCCGGCTCAACGGTGCTGCTAATTGCGTTGGGATCGGTTGCCAAACTGGGGGCGACTTTGCCACTCAACGGTAACTGGTCACAATCTTTTGTGCTCGAAACTATTCTCACCTTCATCTTGATGCTGGTCATTTTAGGGTCTGGCCTTGATCGCCGCGCTCATATTGGCTTTGCCGGCTTAGCGATTGGGTTAACAGTTGGAATGGAAGCAACTTTCATGGGTCCTATTACAGGAGCAAGCATGAATCCCGCCAGATCGTTTGGCCCCGCCTTAGCTGCCGGTATTTGGCAGCATCATTGGGTTTATTGGGTTGCACCTATTTTAGGAGCGCAACTTGCTGTGCTGGTCTATCGGCAGCTTTCTCAGGGATTTCAAGATATTAAATGAAACCCAGAAAGTTCTGTCAATTAGTTACGCCGCTATCTCCCCTATTATCTAATAACTAATCTTTAAAAACAGCCATGAAACGAGTGATGTTTGTTTGCAAAAGAAATTCCTGCCGTTCCCAGATGGCAGAGGGATTTGCCAGAACCTTGGGAAAAGACAAAATTTCTGTCACCAGTTCCGGATTGGAAGGCAGCAGAGTTCATCCCACCGCTGTGGAAGTTATGTCTGAAATCGGTATTGATATAACCGATCAAACTTCCAAACAGTTAAGTGATTTTAATGCAGAAAACTATGACGCGGTGATTTCCCTATGCGGCTGTGGTGTTAATTTACCAGAAGCTTGGGTGCTACGAGACGTATTTGAAGATTGGCAACTAGACGATCCAGATGGACAGCCGGTGGAAACATTTCACCGAGTGCGGGATGAAATTAAGGAAAGAGTCGCAAAACTCGTTGAAACTCTCAGTTAAAGAAGGCTGATTTCTATGACAACTTTTGATCATCCGCCCAGAATTTTATTTTTGTATGGCTCTTTACGAGAGCGTTCTTATAGCCGGCTCTTAGCAGAAGAAGCCGCTCGAATTCTCGAAGAATTTGGTGCGGAAGTCCGGTTTTTCAACCCTCTTGAATTACCAATATACGGCAGTGTAGAAGATACACATCCCAAGGTGCAGGAGTTACGAGAATTGAGCTTGTGGTCTGAAGGTCAGGTGTGGTCGAGTCCTGAGCTGCATGGCAATATTAGCGGCATTATGAAAAACCAAATTGATTGGATTCCCTTAAGTATTGGGGCAGTGAGACCCACTCAAGGAAGAACCTTGGCTGTGATGCAAGTAAGTGGGGGTTCTCAGTCTTTTAATGCCGTTAATACGCTGCGAATTCTGGGGCGATGGATGCGGATGTTCACCATACCTAATCAGTCTTCTGTTGCTAAAGCTTATCAAGAGTTTAATGAAGATGGCACGATGAAGGATTCACCTTATCGAGATCGTCTCATTGATGTTATGGAGGAGCTTTACAAATTTACAATGCTCCTGCGTGATCAAGTTAATTACCTAACAGATCGCTACAGTGAACGTAAGGAGAAAGCAGCGCAGCAGACGCTTGTGGTAGCCAATCGTGCCCTTGAAATTAACGCTGGGAAAAATACTTAAGGATTTATCTGCAAGAGTTCGGCGCTAGCAGCCGGTCAATAAGCCGTTACCCGAAACTAAGTGCTGAGTGCTGAGAGGGAGAGCGGGTTATAAAAATACACCAAGTTTGAAGCGCTGAGATTAAATTTGGATTAAATAGCGAATAAGATGTGCCTTAGCTTCAGAATTAGCCGACTTGAGGAATTTGTGAACAGTCTGTTCATGATCATTTAAAAAATTTCTTGCCTAGATCAGCCAGGGTTAATATTTTATTGTATGAATGGGGGTGGAACTAAAAACAACGCTCCCTAATTATGTTCTCTATAGACTCCATGAAAAGCCCATCGATGCCAGATATAGGGCAAACAGGCCGAGTTTTGGTGGTTGAAGATGAAGACTTGATCCGCGATATGCTGGTTTTAGCGTTAGAAGGGGAAGGCTACGCAGTAACCAGCGCGATAGATGGGCGAACGGCCATGTCTTTGCTCTACGAGATTGAGCCAAGGGCGGGGGAATTACCCTTTGACTTGATTGTTCTCGATTTAATGTTGCCCCAGGTCAACGGACTCGATCTGTGCCGATTGTTACGTCATCAAGGTTATGCCGTACCGATTTTAATATTGAGCGCCAAGGGGAGTGAAACTGATCGCGTTTTAGGGCTAGAAGTGGGAGCGGATGACTATCTAACCAAACCCTTTAGTATGCGCGAACTCATTGCCCGGTGTCGGGCGTTGTTGCGCCGGCAGCGCTTAAACTACTTACCTCAGCCGTCGGTGTTGCAATTTGGAGACATCACCCTTTATCCCCAAGAGTGCCGCGTCATCGTGCGGGGCGAAGAACTCACCCTCTCGCCCAAAGAATACCGGCTACTGGAATTATTCATGAGTTATCCCCGCCGGGTTTGGTCCCGCGATCAATTGCTCGACCAAGTTTGGGGGCAAGATTTTATTGGCGATAGCAAAACCGTAGATGTTCACATTCGCTGGTTGCGCGAGAAAGTCGAGCGAGATCCCAGCCAGCCAGAGTACGTCATTACAGTCCGAGGCTTTGGCTATCGGTTAGGTTAGTTGTTAGTTATTAGTTGTTAGTTGCCTTTTGGGGAAACTAACCTAACCGCTGACCACTCACCCTTAACCACCAAAATGGCTCTAGTCGCATTTTTCTTGGGTTTAGCTCTAGGGCTTGGAGTGTGCCTGTCTCAACGGCTGTGGCTTCACCGGCAGCTTCAACGACTGCTTGCAATCTTGCCAGCTGATGACGTAGGAGATTCCTTGCCAAGCCTGGTTCGCTTGCGGCGATCAATCGTCCAAGCAAACATCGAGCGGCAACAGCTAGAAGTGCAACTGCAATTATGGCGGCAACTTCTCCAAGTCGCACCGATGGGCTATTTGCAAGTTGATGAAGAAAATCAACTGCTCTGGTGTAACGAGCAAGCGCGACAGCTGTTAAATATTCAAAACTGGGAGCCTGAACGGTCGCGTTTGCTCCTCAAAGTCGTGCGTTCCTTTGAATTAGACGAACTCATCGAGCAAACCCGCCACCAGCAGCAGCAGTGTCAGTGTGAGTGGGTGTTCCATCCTGCTATTTCCGATGCTGAAGCTCTGAGCCGGCAGCGATCCACAACTTTGCGCGGGTACAGTTGGCCGCTGCCAGATGGCCAAGTAGGAGTGTTCTTAGAAAACCGGCAAGACTTGGTAACACTCGCCCACAGTCGCAACCGCTGGGTGACAGACTTAACCCATGAACTCAGAACCCCCCTAACCTCCATTCGTTTAGTTGCAGAAGCCTTACAGGAACGTCTGGAACCGCCGATGCGGAATTGGGCGGAGCGGTTACTTTTAGAAACGAACCGACTGATTAAGCTGGTACAAGACTGGCTAGATTTAATTCAGATTGAAGCAGATCCGAGTAAAAACCTCACGTCTAGACCCTTAGAACTGCCGGTTTTAATTCAATCAGCATGGCTGACTTTAGAGCCGCTTGCCAAACAGAAACAACTGGATTTTGCCTATTCTGGCCCTGACCGGCTGGCCCTCGTAGCAGACGAGTCCCGTCTGACCCAAGTCTTCCTCAACTTATTCGACAACAGTATTCGTTACAGTCCGCCCCAAAGTACCATTCAAGCGAAGATTGTCCTGCTGCCTTCTCAGAACGCTCCCACCCATGTCCAAATCGATATCTTTGATTCAGGCCAAGGCTTCCCAGAAGCAGATTTACCCCATGTTTTTGAGCGATTGTATCGCGGGGAGCCATCACGTTCACGCAGCGTTTCTGACTACCAGAAAGACACCGCAAATCCTGCCGGCAGAGCAACAGATAGAACCTCTCAGCAGCAGCCATCCAGCAATTCCCAAACAGCGGCAACCTCAGTGAGTGCCGGCAGTGGACTCGGTTTAGCGATTGTTCGGCAAATCGTCCTCGCTCACGGCGGTTCCATTACTGCCCACAACCATCCGGAAACCAGAGGCGCTTGGCTACAAATCCATTTACCCTATGAAGAAGTAACTGCCAGAAGGAGTTAAGACTGCTTTGCAGTTTTTGTAGCGTAAATTACTATTTATCACAGGCCGGTAGCAGAAGATTAGGATATTTCTGACTGTGGATGCCTTTAAGGAAAAACCTTCATAACCAAGTTCTTCCTTTGTCTAATTGCTTTTTCTATCTTTAGATTAATTCTATCTTTGTAAATTTCAGTTATTATTGTAGTTTGTAACGCATTGAGGCTATAAATTTGCTGAAAGTTATTTCCCTTTGCTTACGGCTGAGCTACTGAGCGGGTCAGGCTTTGACCCATGAGCAGGCGCTTGCTGTACTTGAAAATGCACTCTCTAAAAGAGTGGAGTTACGCTGCATATAGTCGTTCTTTTTATAGTTTTTTAAAGTAACTGGCGTGAATTCAGCTTCTTCTAATCAAAATTGTGAGAGAACCCATTTTGAGCGCCAGATTAAGCGTTTAGAACGGGATGTTTTGCGGATGGGTGCTTTGGTAGAAAATACATTTCGCCTGAGTCATGAAGCTCTGTTTAGTCGAGATTTGTGTGCAGCGAAGGAAATTCCTTTACTAGATAAGCAAATCGATCAATTTTACCGGCAGATAGAATCAGATTGCGTGCTGATGATGACGCTTCAAGCACCGGCAGCCCAGGATTCCCGCTTGTTAGGGGCGTTTATGCAGCTGGTGCGAGATTTAGAACGCATCGGTGATTATGCAAAAGATTTAGCAGAAATCGCGATTAAACTGTTTCCCTATGCCACCCAGCCTTGTATGCCGCAAGTGGCAGAAATGTCCCAGCACGCACAAGCCATGCTGGCAATGAGTTTGGTAGCTTTAGCCGATTTAGATGCTGAGGCGGGAAGGCAGGTAAAAGAGCAAGATTCTACCGTCGATGATGCCTACGAAAACCTTTATGACACTTTAGCCCACCAGCGAGATATTAAAGGGGTGGTTGAACCGATTCTATTGCTGACGCTGGTAATCCGTCATTTGGAACGCATGGCCGATCATGCGACCAATATTGGTCAGCGAGTGGCTTATATTGTTACAGGACATCGTTAACCTCGGCATTACCAAAAGATTAATTCTGCCTACACAGGAAGTTTTAAAATAGAGGTTGTTTTTTGCGTTCGCATCGCCTGACCGCCATTTTGCATAGCCTTGCATTCGGGCAGCAGTTTTGCTCAGTTAAAACTCTATCAATTTTCCGGATAATTAATTGTTATGTAAAAATCTGCCGTCTCACTTCTAAAATTGTTTCAGATTAAAAACTGCACCAGCTATCAACTCATCTAAAATTACAAATCAATATGAGTGTTAAACGTCGGGATTTTTTAGTATTTCTGGGAAGTGCTGCCGGCGCAGTTGCCTTGAATTCCTTGCAATCGTGTGGGCCAAATTCACCCACACAGACTTCCTCTCAAAACGCTCTGAAACGGCTATTTCTGCCCGTTAAAGGGCCGATGCCGCTGTTCACAGATGGGGTTGAGCCGGCCAAACAACCGCAAGCCTATAGCACCTATGAAGTGGCGGATGACCTGGTTTTGCCAGATGGTTTTACCTATCAAATTATTGCCGCTTGGGGTGATAAAGTCGGGGATTCCCGCTTTGGTTATAACAACGATTACCTATCCTTTGTGCAAACCGGCCCTGATGAAGGTTATCTAACAATTAACTTTGAATATATTAGCGAACGTCCTTGGCTGCAAAGCTTTCAACAAGTAATTGGCAAAACCCTACCTTTTGAGGAAGTAGACGCTGCTGTTAAAAAAGCCGGTAAAGATGGGCTAAATGCCTTTGCACTTGCGGATAGTGACCCGATCAAAGTTAAGATTCGGGAAATTTGCAAAGAAGCCTTAATTGATCAAGGAATGGGAGTGATTTCCTTGCGCCGGCAACCAGACGGCAGTTGGGAAAGAACCAATTCCGCAGCGGATCGGCGAATCACCGGCATCTCAGGATTAGAAGATGGGCGTTATCTGAAAACAACCGGCCCAGCAGTGGCGATTTTTAAGAAACAGCAAGGGCAAGGCTATATTGATAAATTAGGTGATCAAATTATTGGCACCTTTGGTAACTGTGCCGGTGGAACAACGCCGTGGGGAACGGTTTTAAGTGGGGAAGAAAACTTTCAGTCCCAAGTCCCTGAACCCGTCTATCCTGATGGCACATCTTATCCGCCGGCAGAACTGCCTTTCAACACAGCAAGTCTCGACGCACAAGGCAATGTATTTGGACTTGCCGGCAACAAATATGGTTGGATCGTAGAAGTAGACCCGGCCAATCCTAAAGACTATGGCACCAAACATACCTGGTTAGGACGCTACCGGCATGAAGCCGTCGGCGTACGCGTAGAAGCCGGTAAACCGCTTGCCTTTTATTCCGGCTGTGATCGCCAGGGTGGACACGTCTATAAATTTGTTAGCAAAGATGCTGTTAGCAACCCCACCGACAAAGCCAACTCCAAGTTACTAGCAACCGGCCAACTATACGCCGCTAAATTCAACTCAGACGGCACCGGCAGTTGGATTCCCCTAAAAGCAGATACTGCAGTTAATCCTGATCTGCCTAACAATATTATCGGAAATAGCCTCTTGCTACCTTATCGGGAACCGGGAAACGTGACAGTGGGCAAGCAGAGAAACGAGAACGAATCTCAACCCCCAAAATCCTCTAATCCCGGCACAAATCCTTATATTCAAGTTGAAAATAACGAACAAGTTACCCAGTTTAAACAGCAATTTAAAACTTTGGGGGATTTGTACACCGGCAACCCGGAAGAGAAACAAGGGGCAATTTTAATTGATGCTCATTATGCCGGCAACGCTGCCGGTGCCACCTGCACAGCCCGCCCGGAAGACACGGAAATCGCGCCTGATGGGTCACTGTACATCACCTTTACTGCCGGCCTTTCCGGGAAAGAAGGCGGGCCAGATCAGCGCATTTTTAAAGGCCCGCAAGGCGAAACGCCCTATCCTTACGGCTGGATCATGCGCTTAGAGGAAGAAAACAATGACCCTGCTGCCTCAAAATTTAGCTGGAAAATGGCAGCAACCGGCGGTGAACCGGCTGGCGGTGGCATGGGATTTTCCAACCCAGATAATCTGTTAATTGATCCGAAGGGCAACATCTGGATGGTGACAGATATGGGCACCGGCGGACATAATAAAGCCGTTCCTAGCCGTGTAGAAGCCGGTAAACCTGTAGAAACTTCTAAAATGCTTGGTTTATTTGGGAACAACTCAATTTGGTATATGCCAACCTCTGGGGACGATGCCGGTAAAGCATTTTTGTTCGGCTGTGGGCCAATGGATTGCGAAACCACAGGGCCATTCTTCACAAACGATCAACAGACATTATTTTTAGCTGTGCAGCATCCAGGGGAAGCAAAGGGCATTCGCCAGAACATGGCAGCAGAAACGCGAGAATTTGCCATGCTAACCACTGATGGCAAGCAATTCATGCAAAAGCGTCAAGTGCCAATCGGTTCCAACTGGCCCGGTAAAGGTGCCAACGATCCACCCAAACCAGCCGTCGTGGCGATTCGTCGCACAAATTCCCAACCGATTATCTAAATTACCTCGAATTAGCCTATCCGTTAGGGTGGGAGTTTTCAGTTTGAGCCGGTTATGTAGTTGTTAATATCGGTGATGGAAGCAGGATAGTGCTTTTTTAATCACATTACTGTGGCAAGCGGGCATGAGTTTTCTTCCCCTAACCGATCTTCTCCCTCTTGCCTAATCGGAAGGGTAATAATAAACTCTGAACCTTTTCCCAATTGCGACTTAACATCTAGCTTGCCGCCATGCTTTTCAACAACAATTTGATAGGCGATTGATAATCCCAGCCCAGTTCCTTGACCTACGGCTTTTGTCGTAAACAGATGCTGAAATACTTGACTTTGAACTTCATCCGACATTCCTATCCCATTGTCTTGAATCCGAATTAAGACCTGTTCACCATTATCTGAACACTCTGTCTGGATGATAATTCGATTAGGATGAGCCTTAATTTCCGCAAAAGTGCGTCCCCAGTTGCTCTCTTCCAAAGCATCGATAGCATTTGCGATCAGATTCATAAATACCTGATTGAGTTTTCCAGGGAAACATTCAATTTTAGACAAATTTCCGTAGTTTTTTTCAATAAGAATAGCTGGACGGGTGTTATTTTCTTTTAATCGATATTTCAAAATCATGAGGGTGCTATCAATCCCCTCATGGATATTAAAGGAAGTCGGACAATCACTATCTGACCGGGAAAACGTGCGTAAACTGGTGCTGATATTCCGAATCCGCTCAATGCCTTCCTTCATCGATAAAATTAAATTAGGAAAATCTTCTTTCAAATAATCTAATTCAAGGGATTCGACGGCCTCTTGAATTTCAACAACTGGATTGGGATAGTGTTGTTGATAAAGTTCAATTAAAGATAGTAACTCGGTAACATATTGTTCAGCATAGTCAAGATTGCCGCTAACAAAGCCAACTGGATTATTGATTTCGTGAGCCACGCCGGCTACTAATTGTCCGAGTGTAGACAATTTTTCTTTTTGCACAAGCTGCAATTGAGATTTTTGTAATTGTTCGAGGGCTAAGGAAAGTTCTGCGGTTCTTAAAGAGACTTTCTCTTCTAAGTTTTTGGTTAAAGAGTGAAGCTTGAGATGAAGTTTGACTCGCGCTAAAACTTCAATTTCTTGAAAGGGTTTTGTAATGTAATCAACTGCGCCGGCATTAAAGCCTTTAACTTTATTTTCGATATCAGAAAGCGCTGTCATGAAAATTATGGGAATCTCAAACGTTTTTGGATTTTCTTTTAACTGCTTGCAAGTTTCAAAACCATCGATTCCTGGCATCATCACGTCTAGCAAGATCAGATCAGGTAAACTATACTGAATTTGTTTGAGTGCTCGTTCCCCATCAATCGCGATGGCAACTTCATAACCGGCATCGCTCAAGACTTCAGACATGACTTCTAAATTGGCAGGCGTATCATCGACGACTAAGATTAAGGTGGGTTCAGACATGGGTAGTAGCTCAAATCAGTTTATAAGAGTTAGGGAGTTAATATTTTCGCAGTCAATCATTAATTTGCACAAATTTTGGAAGTTTTTTGCCTGCTCTCTATCATTTTTAGCTTCAAAATTTGAAAGTTTCAAGTTTTTTAAAGAAGAATTGTCAATTTTGTTGCATTTCTATACATCTTTTAATTAAAATCTCAATTTTTTCTCCCTGAAATTTCTGTGATAATTGCATAACTTCTTGAACAAACTGCCCATATTTTAGATCTAGTTTTTCAATTTCTTTCGCTTCCTCTAGGACTTTTTTCAGCCGCCCTTGTTGAACAAATACCAGCATTTTATTTAAAGATTCTAGAGGGGGAGCCGTAATTTCCATTTCTAGATTTTTGAGTCCTGTTCTTGTTGAGGATGATATTAAATTAGAATAAAATTCTGTGGCTGATGTTTCATATTTCCAGCTAATCGCCAGATGTTTTTCTAATACGTGGAACAACTCATCTACTTGGAGAGGCTTAGCCAGAAACTCATCTCCTCCTGCTTCGAGACTTTTTTGCCGCTCAGTCACTGAAACAGAGGCAGATAAGACGATAGTTCTTATAGCTTTGAGTGGCTCTAAATCACGCAATTGCTGCAACATTTCATATCCATTCATAACCGGCATTAGAATATCTAAGATGATTAAATTGGGGAGCGATTCGAGCGCTTTTTCTAACCCTTCTTGACCATTTTCAGCCTCTATAACTTCAAAGCCTAGCGGTTCCAACAAATTCACCAATACGGAACGATTTTCCCACTTATCGTCTACAACTAAAATGATTTGACGATCTCCATGATAGCCAGCAATTTTTTTTCCATCTATTGCTAGTGTATCCTGTCTCCACCCATAGGCTAGGGGCAGATCAACTTCAAAAGAAAAAGTGCTGCCGGCACCCACTTGGCTTTGCACCTGAATTTGGCTACCCATGAGGTTAACAATGTTATGGCTAATTGCCAATCCTAATCCTGTCCCTTCGGCGCGGCGCTTTCGATCTCCCACCTGTTCAAAAGGCATAAAGATTTTGTCTACTTCTTCGGGACTGATGCCAACGCCGGTATCCTCAATTTGGAAGCGGATTTTATATAAATTTTGAATAAGTTCAATTTCCTGAATCTCGAACGATTGAAGTGCCAACCTGCTAGCTTCTACTTTAAACGTAACGCCCCCCTTATCTGTGAATTTAATCGCATTGCCCAAGAGATTAATCAACACTTGGCGTAGCCGCTTTTCATCGGTATGAATGGCTTCCGGTAGGTTAGATGCCGGCAAATAATTGAAATATATTCCTTTCTGTTCCGCTTTAATCGAGCAAATTTCTTCGACACATTGAAGGAAGGAAGGAAAATGAAAATCACTCTTTTCCAGTTCCATTCGCCGCGCTTCAATTTTCGACAAGTCTAAAATGTCATTAATTAAAGTCAGCAAGTGGGAACCACACTGGTAGATAATTTCCAAGCCATCTTGTTGCTTTGAGGTCAGGTTTTTACTGCGTTGGAGAATTTGAGCGTAACCCAAAATGCCGTTGAGAGGGGTACGCAATTCATGACTCATGTTAGCCAGAAATTCACTTTTTGCTTTGTTAGCAGCATCTGCTGCTTTTTTAGCCGCCTCAGCCGTGATCTTTGATTTTTTGAGTTGGGACTGCTCAAAAGATTGTATCTGCCACAAAACTGCAATCATTGTGCCGGTTAGTCCTAGTACAACGACTGCGATTAAGTCGAGGGGACGAAGTTGCGCTTCAATATTTTGCCGGGGAATCACTAAAGCAACCGACCAATTGGCTTGGTCAAGCGGCATATAGGCGACATATTGCTGCTTCCCATCAATCAAAATTAGCTGGATGCCCTGTTGCCGATTTACCATATTTTGGGCGATCATCGCCAAACTTGAATCTGGCAGCTTTAAGAAACTAGGGGCGGGTTTTTCTAAGGTAGACATCAATGCTGGATTGGGATGAACAATCGCTTCTCCATTGGAATTGAGCGCAAAAGCATAGCTGTCTTTCCCATATTGCAAATCATTGACTACCTCAACAACTTTGTTAATATTAATCACGCCATTGATGGCACCAATAACCTTTCCCAAAGGCTTTTCAGGTACTGCAATGCCCGACCAAACAGGGACTGCATAAGCGACGATTTTCTCTCCTACAGGGACGCGGGCAATTAACGGATTAGACAAACTACTCGTTCCTGCCATTGCTCCCTGAACGTGTTTACGATCTTTGAGGTTGATGCTTCCTTGAGGCTGATCCTTGAGGGTGGTGTACAGGAAACCCTTCGCATCAATCATCCCAAAATACATAAATTCAGGCAGACGCTGCTGTTCCGAAAGCAGATACGGCTCTATTTTTTCCCAATCCATCGTTCGGAATATTGGGTTGTTAGCGCTGGACTCTAATGCAGCCTTGTATTTCGCAATCCAACTGTCAATTTCTTGAGTCCCTTCTTTAACCCCTAAAAATGCTTTTTCCTTCAAGTTTTCTAGCATCAGGTTCCGCACGACCTGATAGCTATAATAAGCACATAGACTGACAATTAAAGTTGTCCCGCCAATAATCAACCGCATCACCAAGTTTTGGGGCGTTGGCGCTGCCTCTTCGCGAGGGTTTCTTTCTTGCAGATCTCGACGTCGCCACCCGTGATTAAGCTTCTGCCTATTTGTCAGTTGCTGAAGTTGCCGTATGACAGTCATAGCTCGTTAATTCGCAGATGACAGTGAATGGTTTTATTTTTCCCCGTCACTGTGCTCAAATGCACAAGTGCGGTGTAGTAATCATTAGGGGAAGGTCTAAGCTATTTACAGGTACAACAAAGCTAGCGCAAGTACAGTCTGCAAAACTGTGGATCTTAAAGTCTCTCTTAGAGTGGGCGATTAGGCCAGTGGGTTAAGAAATACAGAACGCAGGAAAAAAGCAGCGTTAGTAATTTTATATTATACAGAAGAACCCGCTTATATTTACAGAACAGAAAATGATTTTAAGCTTCAGCGTGGGCTGAGTGCAGACGTATCGCCTTTTCAACTTCAAATCGTTATCTAAATTCTGTGACTGGAATCTTTGCTGTTGAAGCCTGAGCCATAAAAAAAAGTTGTTTTTAAAGAAAACTAAATCCTAGAAATCCCTTTCTCAACCCTATTGCTATTCCGCCCTTCTCAAACTGGAAAGAATTCTTAACGTTAGCAGCTAGCAGTTTAGGGGCAAACTGATCGGTAACATGATTTAAACTCACAAGGAGTTGATCAAATGAAAAGTATTAGCCGAGTTAAGCCAATTCTGCTAGTTGTCGGAATTGTGGCAACGTTGCTGGCTTTCGTGTGGCGAGTCGATGCAGCGGAAATAGTACGTTACCGGCTTGACCCCAGCTCACCTTATGTCAATCAGTTTTTAGAATCGGTTGCGGTTCCTGGTAACAAAAGCTTGCTATTTCTAAGCGGTATGGTGCCGCCGGCTATCAATCAAACTGCCGATCCAAATACGCCTCAAGCCTATGGAGACACGAAGACTCAAACCAGAAATATTCTCACCAATATTCAATCAATTCTTCAGAAGCGCGGATACTCAATGGGTGACGTGATTAAGGTACATGGATACTTGGTGGGTGATCCAGCGCTCAACGGAAAAGCCGACTTCGGCGCGTTTCAGGAAGCTTACGCTGAGTTTTTCGGCAATAACCAACAGCCTGAAATACCCGTACGAACGCGTACACAAGTGACCCAATTAGTGCAGCCGGGATGGTTGGTTGAAATCGAAGTGACAGCAGCTAAGTAATTGGGGGCGTTAAGATAGGAGCTTCACCGGCTTTATTTTATAGCGGTTCTCAACGCGTGGTGATATTGCCAATACCGGCACGCTTAAAAAAAATCAACAAATTGCCATTTAGGCAACCAGCCGGCACATAGATTTAGTTAAATTATTGAGCATCGCCCACACACTGCCGGGATGAGGCTTCTTGTCCCCTAAAGTCCCAATCCCGGCAACTAAAACCCCCTTCTGGAAAGTTTCAACAATGGAAACGCTCTATCTGAAAGTCAAAGGCATGGGTTGTGCTGCTTGCGCCGGCAGAATCGAGCGAGTCATCCACTCGGTTAGTGGCGTTGCTGAATGCAATGTCAGCTTTGGTGCGGAACAAGCTACTGTTCAATACAATCCCACCCAAACAAATTTAGAGCAAATTCAGCAAGCCGTAACAGATGCGGGATATGGAGTACAGCCGGTTCAGGAAATGAGCGGCGAAACCCTGGATGCTGAACGGGAGGAACGAGAAGCCGAACAAGCGGATCTGTTGCGCCAAGTGGTGATCGCCGGCTCGATCAGCTTCATGCTAACGGCAGCGACGGTGCAATTACTCACAAAGTGGCCACTGCCGGTGCCGGCATGGCTGCATAGTCCTTGGAGTGGCCTGATGCTGGCGACGCCAGTGATGGTCTTTTGCGGTCAAATCTTCTTCCAACGGGGCTGGAAAGCGGTCAGAAGTGGCGCTGCGGACATGAACACATTGATTGCCACCGGCACCGGCGCGGCGTTTTTATACTCGGTGTTTGCCACGTTTTTTCCGCAATTTTTTGCTAAGCCGATGATTAATGGCAGTGTGCCGGTATTGTCATGCGGCGATCTTTACTATGATTGCGTCACCGTCATTATTACCATGATTCTCTTAGGCCGGCTGCTAGAAAGTCGGGCGAAATCTCAAACCTCCCAAGCGATGCACAAACTCATGGGTTTGCAGGCGAAGACAGCGCGAGTCATTCGTGAGGGAAAAGAGATGGATATTCCCGTTGCCGCCGTTACCGTGGGTGAGGTGATTTTAGTCCGTCCCGGCGAGAAAATTCCCGTGGATGGCGAAGTCATCGAGGGAAACTCGATGGTAGATGAGGCGATGGTGACGGGGGAAAGTATGCCGGTGAAAAAGCAATTTTCCGATGAAGTTATTGGGGGAACCATTAACAAAACCGGCAGCTTTAAATTTCGAGCAACGCGAGTTGGACAAGATACATTTCTGGCTCAAATTGTGCAGATGGTGCAACAAGCACAAGGATCAAAAGCGCCGGTGCAACACTTGGCAGATCGGGTAACGGGAGTGTTTGTGCCGGCAGTGATGGTCGTCGCGCTTTTAACTTTCATCGTGTGGATTAGTGCGACTGCTGACTTAAAAATGACCGTCAGTGCAACGGTCGGTGTTTTAATTATCGCCTGTCCTTGTGCCCTAGGTTTAGCAACTCCGACATCTGTGATGGTGGGAACCGGCAAAGGTGCAGAAAATGGCATTTTGATCCAAGATGCTGAAAGTTTAGAACTTGCCCATAAAATTCAGACAATCGTGTTAGATAAAACCGGCACTCTGACTGAAGGAAAACCAACCGTTACGGATTATGTGACGGTTCAAGGGACAGCCTGGGGCAACGAAATTAAACTTTTGCGCTTAGCGGCAACAGTTGAGCGAAATTCTGAGCATCCGCTAGCAGAGGCAATTGTTCAATATGCCAAGTCTCAAGGGGTCGAGTTTCCCTTGCCGGCAGCGGAGAAATTTGGGGCAATTGCCGGTGCCGGTGTAGAGGGTTTTGTGGCAGGGCAATTTGTGCAAATTGGCAACTCTCGGTGGATGAATGATTTAGGAATTGAGACGGAGAAATTACAAATTCATCAAGATAAATGGGAAGCTGCCGGTAAAACCACTGCCTGGATTGCAGTTGATGGGAAAATTGAGGGATTAGTGGGAATTGCAGATGCTCTCAAACGTTCTTCTGCTGCCGCTGTCAGGGCGTTAAAAAGTATGAATTTAGAAGTTGTAATGCTTACCGGCGACAACCGGCAGACAGCGGAAGCAATCGCTCAAGAAGTTGGCATCAGTCGCATTTTTGCAGAAGTGCGTCCTGATCGAAAAGCGGAAATTATCAAATCGCTTCAGATGGAAAAGCAAGGAATTGAAAATCGAATTGTGGCGATGGTGGGAGATGGAATTAATGATGCGCCGGCTTTAGCTCAAGCTGATGTGGGAATTGCCATCGGAACGGGGACAGATGTGGCAATTGCTGCAAGTGATATTACTTTAATTTCTGGGGATTTAGCCGGCATTGTCACAGCAATTCAGTTGAGCCGCGCCACAATGGCAAATATACGGCAAAATTTGTTTTTTGCTTTTGTTTATAATACTGCGGGTATTCCCATTGCTGCTGGGGTGCTTTATCCATTCACGGGTTGGTTGCTTAATCCAATTCTTGCCGGTGCGGCAATGGCTTTTAGTTCAGTTTCTGTTGTAACAAATGCCCTACGTTTGCGGAATTTTAAGCCACGAATTAGTTAAAACTGTTCATATCAAAACTTGAGAAAAAAGCAGAATGTGACTGTTAGGGTAGAGGTTGCCGGTTTAAAGCACTATCAACCTGTTGTAGGAGGTTTTCCAGGGTTGATGAATTATCTAAAACCACATCAGCGCGAGCGCATTTTTCCTCAATCGGCATTTGACTATTAATTCGGGCTTGCGCTTGTTCTAAAGTTAAGTGATCGCGCTGCATCAGTCGCTCTAGTTGATGTGCCGGCGCACAGGAAACCACCCAAATTTCTGTGACTAAATCTGTCATATTCGATTCAAACAGTAAAGGCACCACTAAAATAATGGGAGATTTTGAATTTTCCCCTTGACAAATATAACTTTTAGATGAATTAATTAAGCGTTCACGCACATAAGGATGAATTTGTAGCTCTAGCCAGCGGCGTTCATCTGGGTTATTAAAGATGATTTGGCCGAGTTTTTTGCGGTCGAGATTGCCATCAGATAGCAGGATATCATCACTATAACGTTCGCTAATTTGTCTCAAAATCGGAGAATCTAAATTAACCGCTTCACGGGCATAAATATCAGCATCAAATACCGGCAATTTGTGGGTATTGGCAAGATAGTTAGAAACCGTTGTTTTGCCAGTGCTAATGCTGCCGGTGAGACCGATGATGCGCCTAATGAGTGCTGAGTTTTGAGGGGTTTGTGAGTTTTGAGGGTTGAGTTTTGAGGGTTCAGTTGTAACCGGCTCGGAATTTGCCGGCATAAATTCGCTAGGGTGATTACTGGATAGTTTTAATGGCATCTACAACCTCTTGGTATTTTTCAGTATTGCCAAGTTTTTGATAAAGTTCTGCGGCTTTGCTTAAATCCTGACGTGCCCTTTGCTTATCTTTCAAAGCAAATCGTGCCATTCCTCGGCTATAGTAAGCACCGGCATCCTCAAAATTCATCTTAATAGCCTGATTGTAATCTTCAATTGCTGCCTGAAAATTGCCGAGTTTAGAACGTGCATTTCCTCGGTTGCTGTACGCATCGGCAAGACTGGTGTTTCCCCAATTACTATCCGCTTTAATCGCCAGATCATAGGAAGAAAGCGCATTTTCATAGTCTCCCAAATCCATAAAAGCATTACCCCGGTGGAACCAAGCCAAAGAGTAATTGCGATTTTGCTGCAATGCTTGGTCATAATCGGTAATCGCGCCTTGCTTGTCTCCCAAGGCAAAACGAGAACGTCCCCGGCTAATGTAAGCACCGGCATCACTGGGATTAATCTGAATCGCTTGGGTGTAGTCTGTCAGCGCCGCTTGATGATCTCCTTGCAAAGCGCGAACCACTGCCCGGTTTTGGTAAGCAAGGGCGTTATTCGGCTGTAGCTGAATCGCCTTACTATAATCGGCAATTGCCCCTTCATTGTTTCCCAGCCGGCGATGCGCCAAACCCCGCCCGTAGAAAGCTTCAGCGAGTTCTGGATTGAGCTGCACTGCCCGATTATAATCCTCAATCGCGCCCTCATAGTCTCCCACCTGAGCACGGACATTTCCCCGGTTGTAGTAGGTGCCGGCAAAGTTGGGTTGCAGCTCAATTGCTTTTGTGTAATCCGCAATCGAGCCGATTAGATCGTTCACTTGTCGGCGAGTGACTCCCCGGTTAACGTACACTTCTGCCAAATTGGGATTCATCTCGATTGCTTGGGTAAAGTCCTCAATCGCCGCTTGATAATTTCCCTGCTGATAGCGACTCACCCCCCGCTCGTTGTAAATTCTTGCTTCGCTGGAACTGCCGAGCTGAGCCAGAAAATCGCTAGTTGATTGAGCTATACTCGGTGCCGGTGGCATTAGCGCCAGTATCATGCCGGCTGCAATACCGGCTCCCAAGCAATACCATTTTTGATGAATTTTAGCGATCTTTGGCAGCATTTCTAGGGTTCGCAACCGATAATAAATCATAAGAAATCAGTATATTTTTTAACAGTTTAACGATCAGGTTTCAAACGCGTTGAGCAACAGGAAACAAAACATAAAGCTCCAAAATAAATTTTTGGTATAGCGTTTTGCCAGTTCCCAAAACACACCGATAGTATAGAGCGGGTTTGATAGAGAGTTTGTTCCTTTAAAAACAGCTATCCTTTCCTAAACCCGCCCCTACAGTTGGCCTATACCTTCGAGATGTGAAAACTGCGATCCACTCCGGCACTGTCTTCTCTTTTTCACTCGCTACTATTGCAGCTTTTGAATTTGAGCCTGTGCCCTTTGGTAAGCATCCCTATCGCCTTGTTGTTTGTAGATATCCGCAGCTTTTCGTAGATCCTCAATTGCTGTAGGATTTTTCCCTAATTTGCTGTGAGCCATACCCCTGTAATAGTAAGCATCCGGATTATTCGTTTCTATCTGAATCGCTTTGGTACAATCGACAATCGTTCCTTCGTAGTCTGCAATCACAAAGCGAGCGACACTTCGCCCCATATAAGCATTGGCATCGTTGGAGTTATTCTGGATCGCTTTAGAAAAATCCCCAATTGCGCCTTGATAATCCTTGGTTGCGTAACGGGCGTGTCCTCGCTGGCGGTAAGCGGCGGCTTCCTTGGGATTTCGCCCAATCACCTCGGTATAATCAGCGAGTGCTGCTTTGTAGTCAGCGAGGGCGTAGTAAGCATTACCTCGCTGTTGGTAAGCACCAACTTCTTCGGGATTTCTTTTAATTGCTTCGCTGTAATCAACAATGGCTGTTTTGTAGTCTTTTAGAGCGTAGTGGGCATTGCCCCGGCGCTGGTAAGTTTCGGCTTTTTCAGGATTTCGCTCAATCGCTGCAGTGTAATCAGCAAGCGCTGCCTGATAATTTTTGAGGGCGTATTGGGCGTTCCCTCTGCGCTGATAAGTATCAGCTTCTTGGGGATTTTTTGCGATAGCTTCTGTGTAATCTGCAATTGCTGCCTGATAGTCTTTAAGGGCGTATTGGGCGTTGCCGCGCCTTTGGTAGACATCTGCTTCGTTGAAATTTCTTTTAAGCGTTTCAGTATAGTCAGCAATTGCGGCTTTGTAGTTTTTGAGGGCATAGTAGCTATTTGCCCGTTGGTAGTATGCGCTGGCATCATTAGGATTTGTCCGCAAGGCTTGGGTAAAGGCTTTAATTGCTGCCTTATAATTTCCTTGCTTCAGGAGTTCGATCCCACGATCATAGTTAGGATTCGTGCTGGGAGTTGCGGGTGTTTCCGCTGGGTTCGGTACGGTTGGCGTCGCGGCTGGTGTCGGCTGACTGATCGCTGCTGTCGGCGGTGTTAGGGCAAGTGTGCCGGCAACGACAGCCATTCCTGCCAGCCCGTAGAAAAATGTATTAAACCGGGAAAATTCCCCTTTCATGTGTTGCGGCATAGCATATCTGATAAGCGATTGTTGCTTTTATTGGGTAAGGGTGGCTAATACGGGTTCTAGGATATTGTCTATCAAAGATATTCCCGCCGGCATCGTTTTTAGCTTCCTCTGAGACTGTGTGGGGGCGTTTTCCTCACTCGTCAATAAGAGGGCTAAATCACCGGCTTTAAAAAAGAGGAAGTGCCGGCAGGAATTGCATCTCTCTGATTTTTCTAGTTTTCCCTAGTTGAATCGATTTATCTCACCCGCTCATAAAAAATTAAACTTTGCTGGCAGTTGAAAAGAGGCATTCAAATTTTTAGTTTGTTAGGTTTTACATTTGAGCCGACTGCTATTCAGGTAAGATTTAAGGGGGATTTTGTAATTTTTAACCACAGATGATAGCGCAGCCTGCCGTTAGGCGTAGCCATACACAGAGGATAGCGCAGCGAGCCGTTAAGCGTAGCGTGCCGGAGGCATAGGCATACACAGACGATAGCGCAGCGTGCAGACGGCATATACAGATGAGTTAAGGGTCAGCGGTTTAATGGATTGGGCGCGGAAGTTTCTTTGACTTGTTTGTTTGTCTGCCGGCATCATTCAAATAAGTTCAGTTTCTTTGCGCTTCTATTATGGCTTGGCACAATCCTTCTATTGTGTATTCTTGAGCTTCTATATCGACGCGCCCTAGAAGTTCTTTACAGGTTTTGGAAGTTTGTGGCCCAATTGAAGCAATACAAACACCTCCCAATAAATAGGTAATTCCGTGAGTTTCTACACCAGCTTTTTGTAAAAGTTGGTAAAAATATTTCACTGTTTTGGAACTGGCAAAGGTAATGACATCCACTGAATTTTGTTGCAGCGCTTCCCAGGCATCGGCGGCAATTACGGCAGGACAGCGTGACTCATAAGCGGCGACTTCGACTACATTTGCACCTTTTGCGGTGAATTCTTTTACAAGCACTTCTCGCCCGCCGGTTTCTACTCTGGGAAATAGAAATTTTTTGCCTTCGACGCTTTCCGGGAAATAATCAACTAGGGCATCTGCAACAAAATTGGGCGGAATGAAATCAGGCTGCAAATAGCGTTGTTTAAGGCTGGCTGCTGTTTTTTCACCAACGACAGCAATTTTAAGGCCGGCTAAATCGCGGGCGTCTTTTTTTAAAGCAATTAATCGCTCGAAAAAGTAGTCTACGCCGTTGGTGGAGGTAAGAATTAACCAGTCAAATTCCTTTAAGTTTGAAATGGCGTGATCTAACGCTTCCCAAGAGGAAGGGGGGCCAATTTCGATAGCCGGCATTTCGATAACTTGTGCGCCAACTTTTTGCAAGCTTTCACAAACTTCGCTTGACTGGCCGGCAGATCGGGTGACTAAAATGGTTTTATTGCTTAAAGGCTGTTGCAAGTTAAAATCAGTTTTCTGCTGCTGATTTTCCGAATCAGGTAATTGCAAAAACTGCCGGAGACGCACAACTTCTCCAATGACAATAACTGCCGGCGGTAAAGATTTACCGGCTGTTTGCTCAAGAATATCGGCTAAGGTGCCGGTCCAAATTTGTTGTTGAAGATGGCCGGCCCAGCGGATAATGGCAATGGGGGTTTGCTGAGGTTTTCCATGCCGCTGAAGTTGGTAAATAATTTCGCTAAGCTGGCGTCCTCCCATTAAAATTACTAAAGTTTCTATACCTGTGAGTGTTTGCCAGTCTAATTCAGCCGGTTCGTGGGCGCTTAAGACGGCAAAACATCGGCTTAAAACTGGATCTGTGAGGGGAATTCCTGCTAGTAAAGGTGCTGCTAGGGCAGAAGAAAGTCCGGGGATGACTTCAAAGGAACAGTCGGTTTCTATTAGTGCTTGGATCTCTGAGGTGCAGCGGCCAAAAATAAACGGATCGCCGCTTTTTAGCCGCACAACTTGTTTTCCTTGCCGGCATTGTTCCACGAGTAGCCAGTCAATTTCTGCTTGCGGGGTGCTGGGTTTTCCTCCGCGTTTGCCGACATCAAATAAGGTGGCGTTTGCCGGCACTAATTGCAGCAGTTGCTCATCTACAAGTGCGTCATAAATTAATACTTCTGCTTGAGCGAGCAATTGTTGCGCTCGCACGGTGAGGTAGGACGCACCTGCCGGTCCTGCACCTACTAGATAGACTTTGCCCCCTGATTGTGTCATAGCGCTTTCCCGCTGAGTTTTTAGTGCTTTTGTCAACATATCAGGGTATTGAATAGCCGGCAAGCTTTAGGGTACGGTTTTAAGCGGTCTGTGCTTATCTCTGTTCTTCAGCGACTTCTTTTACTTCAGATGCCGGTAAGCTTAATGCTGCTGCCATTTGTTCTACATTTAACCCCTATTCTAACAACCGGGGAATCGCTTCCCGCCTTGCTTGTGCTTGTCTGTATAAGAATATTTAATCTCGGTTGAGGTTTGACTGTTTGAAACTGTCATGAGCAATTTCCTCAAATTAATTAAACCTGTCTCAATTTTATCATTTTAGTTATTTTTTAATAAATAAATTGAAAATATTTAAACATGATATTAAAATTTGGTTAGTTTTTATTTATTTAGACTTGAAAAACAACAAAAACAAGATTGATTACGCTCAAATACCGGCATTAAGACCGCTCTGCATAGCGCTTCAATTCTTTGGCCATGCGTTCCATGCCTTTTTTCTCATCATCACGAAGAAAAGGTAAAAATACGCGAGTCAGAAAACCGGAAAAATTTTCTCGATGTATGTATTTAGTGCGGCCAACGCCAATTTCTTGCAGCTCAAAAATGTATTCGTGGCGAAACCCCGGAATTGCAGAAACCCATTTTAAACAAACTGCCGGCAGAACTAAAGTCACCACCGGCTCAAATTCTGTCTCTTCCTCACCGCGCACGCGCTGCACACAAAGTACCACTTCTTTCCCCTGCTCAAATGGCAGAGCCGGCTCGCGATCAAACAAAAACGTATTCCAGTGCAACCACTGGTCTTTTTGAATCAAAACCTGCCAAACTCGCTGCTTGGGTGCATTAATCTCGATTTCCACATAGAGACTTGGCATGAGGGTAGAAGTGTTTATTGGTGCAGATAAATACAGTTATGAGCCGGTTGTTCCCATAAGCTATGAACGATTGTCGTAGAGATATGCTATGTTATGTCGCTACACAAAAATTTACTTGCCAGATTTTGACCCCCCACAGGAGAACGCAAGCAGTCATGGTAGATCTGACACCCACCCCCAGTTTTAGTTTAACGATTCGTTTGCAGCTACCCAATCGCGCGGGTATGCTGGCTAGCGTCACCCACGCTATTGGATCTGTCGGCGGCAACCTGGGTCAAATTGATTTAGTCGATCAAACGCGCCAGACATCCGTTCGCGATATTACCGTCGATGCCACTTGCACAGAACATATCGAAACCATTGTAGAAGCAGTCAAAGCGCTGCCAGATGTGCAACTGATCAACGTGTATGACCGAACTTTCCACCTGCACCGGGGCGGCAAAATCAGCATAGAGAGCAAAATGGTGATCAACAGCCATTCGGATCTGGCAATGGCCTACACCCCTGGAGTGGGCCGGATCTGTATGGCAATTGCACAAGACCCAGAACAAGTTTATAACCTCACCATTAAACAAAATACCGTTGCGATTGTCACCGATGGCAGTGCTGTCTTAGGATTGGGCAACCTTGGCCCAGCAGCAGCCTTGCCGGTGATGGAAGGCAAAGCAATGCTGTTTAAAGAATTTGCCGGCTTGGATGCTTTTCCCATCTGTTTAGCCACCCAAGACACGGATGCTATTGTCGAAACTGTCAAAAATCTTGCCCCTGTATTTGGCGGCGTCAATTTAGAAGACATTGCAGCACCCCGGTGTTTTGAAATTGAAGCGCGGTTGCGGCAAGAACTAGATATTCCTGTGTTTCACGATGACCAACACGGAACCGCCATCGTCACCTTAGCCGCCTTGATTAACGCCCTGAAGCTGGTGAAAAAGCCCCTGGATAGCGTGCGAATCGTGATTAATGGAGCCGGTGCTGCTGGGGTAGCTATTGCCCGCCTGCTGCATAAAGCCGGCGCTGAAGCTATCATGATGTGCGACTCCAGAGGCATTCTTTCCAAAGATCGGGCCGATTTAAACTCGCAGAAGCGGGAATTTGCGGTTGAGCAAGCCGGCACTCTAGCGGATGCGATGGAAGGTTCGGATGTGTTTATCGGCGTCAGCGCTCCGGGAGTTGTCACTACCAAAATGGTGCGTTCAATGGCCAAAGACCCGATTGTTTTCGCAATGGCCAATCCCATCCCGGAAATACAGCCAGAATTAGTATCGATGGATGTCGCTGTTATGGCCACAGGGCGCAGTGACTACCCCAACCAAATTAATAACGTCCTAGCCTTTCCAGGCATCTTTCGCGGGGCGCTTGACTGTCGGGCGCAAGCACTCACAACAACCATGTATTTAGAAGCCGCAATGGCGATTGCGTCTTTAGTCAATCCTGCCGATTTAGATCGAGAGCATATTATTCCCTCAGTCTTTGATAAGCGCGTTGCCACGACTGTTGCTGCTGCTGTGCAACACGCTGCCCGTCGAGAGGGGATAGCGCGGGATTAAGGGGCATTGGGGATTGGGCATTGGGCATGGGGGATTGGGCATGGGGCATGGGGCATGGGGCATGGGGCATTGGGCATGGGGTTAGGGGCTAGAGTTGACTACTAACCACTAGCCACTGCCTTTCCCTACTCAGGACTCAGGACTCAGGACTCAGCACTAAACTAAGGCTTGAGACTGCCGGCAACCTTCTAAGTCAAGCTGGGCTAATCGCCCGTAAGCGCGATCAATGACTCGTTGACCGCGCAGGTAGCCGGTGTTGGCACCAGGGCAGATATAACTTAGGGTTGCCGGTGTGAAACGGTCGATGAGTGACTGAACGCTGCGGATTTGTCGTGGCCAGTGAAAGGTTTTTGAGGTTCGCAAAGGCACCGGCTCACCTTGTTGATTTGGCAGCAAATGACGCCCGGTGAACAGCACTCCGCCACTGCCGGCATAATACAGGCAAGACGAACCGGGAGAGTGTCCGGGTGTCCAAATGGCTTGGCAGCTAGGGCTGAAAGTAAACTCGTCAGAAAAGTTTTTTACGGCTAATTCCGGCAAAAGATAGGCTTCTTGCTCTTGAATGACGATTTCACAGCCGGTTTCTTGCTGAATTTTCTCTGCCTTGCCAATCGCGCCCCGATGCGTGAGGAATAACGACCGCACGCCGCCTTGCTGCTGCAAAAATTCTAAGTTAAGCTCATCAATTGCCGGACAGTCGATGAGGATATTGGCACGGTTTTCTACAATGAGATAGGCTGTTGCTCCCAAGGTATCTCGGTTGGGTGAAAACGCATAAACGGTATCGAGGGCAGCCTGTGGTTGCTTGGGCATAGCATGGTTCTCTGGTTGCTCCTGTTTCTAGGACTGTTTACATATCTCATTTTGCAGCGCTCTGTCGCTACTGTAACCCGCACGCCGGTGTGGATTTTGTGGCTGGTGATGATGGCACCGGCTTTGGTTTGGTGCGCGTGGGTGTTAATTTATGGCCAAGACCAACCCATGCCTCTGGCACTGGCAATTGGCCCATTTGTAATTTGTCCGCCTATTTACTGGTGGCTAATTCACTTGGGCCGGCGCGAGGCAATGCCACCAAAGCAGCCGGTTGAGCCAGATTTAGCTGATGAATCGCCTCAGACAGACGATTCTAAGAAGGATCGCCCGTCTGTGCGTCCGATTACTCAAGCTGAAGAAACCCAGCTACGCGATTGTTTTCCCTGGTCTACTTATTATTTGCAAAACATTGAATACCGGCCTCAAGCGGTGATCTGCTGGGGCCGGCTGCGGACAAATCCACAGGAGGCTTACCAGACTGTTGAAGAAAAAATAACCGCCTTATTTGGTGATCGGTTTTTACTGGTGTTTCGAGAAACTCTTAATCGCAAACCTTTCTTTGCACTGGTGCCAAACCCCTACCGTGAGGCGGCTGAAGGGCAAAAACCTGAGTTGATCACGCGCCCTGTTTTTGCGTTAGCGCTGCTGGTAATTACGCTGTTCACGACGACGCGATTTGGGGTTCAACTGGTTGGGATGGCTGACAAGCTGCCGGCGAATCCAGCTTTACTGCTTAAGGGACTACCATACGCTTTGGCACTGATGGCGATTTTGGGCGTTCACGAGTTGGCCCATTACTTGACAGCTCGGTTTTATCAAATTCGCACGACGCTGCCCTATTTTATTCCTTTGCCTTTTTTCTTGGGCACGTTTGGCGCGTTTATACAGATGCGATCGCCGGTGCCGAATCGCAAAGCGCTGTTTGATATCAGTATTGCCGGCCCTTTAGCAGGCTTCGTCGTAACGGTGCCGCTGCTGGTTTGGGGGTTGGCTCACTCTCAAGTGGTTCCCTCGCTTCCCAGTGGTGGGATGTTAACGTTTGATGCGCTCAATCCTAACTTTTTTCTGTTGCTGAGTCTGTTGAGTAAGCTGGCGTTGGGCGGTGCGCTGGGTGCCGGTAAGGCGATCTCGCTGCATCCGGTTGCGGTTGCCGGCTATGTCGGGATGATTGTTACTGCGTTCAATTTGATGCCGGTTGGCCCGCTTGATGGCGGCCACATCGTTCATGCCATGTTCGGACAGCGCACCAGTTTAGTTGTGGGTCAAGTCGCCCGGTTCTTGATGTTAATTTTGTCTTTTATCCGGCCTGAATTGTTGCTGTGGGCGCTGCTGTTAATCGTGATGCCTATCCGTGATGAGCCGGCGCTTAATGATGTCAGTGAACTTGATAACCGACGCGATTTTTTAGGATTAATCGCATTGGCTTTGTTGGTGTTAATTCTTTTGCCGGCACCTCGAATTCTTTTTAATTAAAGGCTCAAATTTCTGGCTTCAACCCTGTCCCCATTAACCGAATAATTTCAATGAGTTTGAGGAGTCATAAACTATTGTGTTGTTGGCTCCCAAAACCGTACCTGATCAAGAGTTACCCTCAGATGCTTGGGGATTGGGTTGAAGCCAAAATTAGGGGATTGCTGAAGCTACTTGGGGAGCCGATTGCAGACAAGTTATTTTATAAGTTAAAGTTTTATGATAATTGTATCTATCCTAAGATAGATTAATGATTATTTACAGCAAAAAACTATTGATATGATCACCCTTGCCGGCATTTCTGTTAAAGCTCAAATTTATGAAAGCGCCAACTCCCTAGTATATGGAGGGATTCGGGAGTCAGATCATCAACCCGTTATTCTCAAAGTTCTCAAACAAGATTACCCGACGCCGGCTGAACTCACTCGCTATCGCACAGAATATCAAATCACGAAGTTGCTGAATCTGGCGGGGGTTGTTCAAGTTTATGATTTACAGAAATATCAAAATACCCTTGTGATGTTTCTCGAAGATTTTGGCGGCAAATCTTTGAAATATTGGATGCAGCAGGGCCGATTTACTTTAGAAGAATTTCTGCAAATTGCCATCGCTACAACAGACGCATTAGGGCAGATTCATGCAGCAAATGTTATCCACAAAGATATTAATCCCTCTAATGTTGTTTTTAACAAAGAAACCCATCAATTAAAAATTATTGATTTCGGGATCTCCACCAAGTTAACGCGGGAAACACCGGCTTTAAAAAATCCTAACGTTTTAGAAGGCACACTTGCCTATATGTCGCCGGAACAAACCGGCAGAATGAATCGGGCTTTAGATTATCGTACAGATTTTTACTCGCTTGGCGTTACGTTTTATGAATTGCTAACAAATCAATTGCCTTTTGAAACGGATGATGCGCTGGAATTAGTTCACTGTCATATTGCCAGAGTGCCGGTGTCGCCATCAGAACTCAATCCAGAAATTCCCAACGCTGTTTCAGCAATTGTCATGAAGTTGATGGCAAAAACTGCTGAAGATCGATATCAGAGCGTTTATGGAATTTTAGCAGATTTAAAAGAATGCTTGAATCAACTTCAATGCAACGGAAAGATATCAGATTTTTTGGTTGCCGGTCAAGATATTTCCGATAAATTTCAAATTTCACAAAAACTTTATGGCAGAGAACGAGAAGTTGAGACTTTACTAACCGCTTTTGAGCAAGTTTGTTTGGGGCAAACTGAAATGATGTTAGTAGCCGGTTATTCTGGCATCGGCAAATCCGCGTTAGTACAGGAACTTTATAAACCCGTTACCCAGAAGCGCGGCTATTTCATCTCAGGAAAATTTGACCAGTATCAGCGCAATATTCCCTATAGTGCGATTGTTAGTGCTTTTCGCGAATTAGTCAAACAATTGTTAACAGAAAATACCCAGTCGCTTCAAGAATGGCGAGAGAAATTGTTAGATGCCTTGGGGATTAATGCCCAAGTAATTGTAGACGTTATTCCTGAAGTGGAATTAATCACCGGCAAGCAACCCGCCGTTCCAGAATTAGGCCCAACAGAATCTCTAAATCGCTTTAATTTAGTCTTTCAGAACTTCATCAAAGTCTTTACTCAACCCTCGCACCCTTTAGCCATCTTTTTAGACGATTTGCAATGGGCAGATGGAGCTTCTTTAAAGCTGATGCAACTGTTAATGAGCGCTGCCCCAAGCGGGCTATTTTTAATTGGGGCTTATCGAGATAATGAAGTTTCTTCAGCTCATCCGTTAACGTTGACTTTAGATGAGATCGCTAAAAATGGTGTAGTTATTAATCGAATTTTTCTGTCACCCTTGGAGCTAACTACTGTTATTCAACTCATTTCAGATACCCTTAATTGTGAAGCAGAAATCGCCAAGCCACTTGCCGAATTATTGCTTTTCAAGACGGATGGCAATCCCTTTTTCTTGAGTGAGTTTTTAAAATCTCTATACACTGATAATTTACTAAATTTTAAACAACCAGAATCTAAATCTCAAGATTCAAAAATTCTCATGGATCGGGGAACGTGGCAGTGGGATTTAGCAGAAATTCTAGCTAGAGACTTTACTGATAACGTCGTCGAGTTGATGGCAAGCAAAATTCAAAAACTGCCCAATAATACTCAAGAGATGTTAAAGCTCGCTGCCTGTACGGGCAATCAATTTGAGTTAGCAACCTTAGCAATTTGTAGTGAAAAACCTTTGCAAGACGTTGTGAGCAGCTTGGAGGCAGCAGTTGCCAAAAGTTTAGTCGTAATCCTGAGCAATCTCAGTGATTTTGGCTTTTCTGACGATGTCCTTCCTCTTAATTTGCACGCTCTAGAATATAAATTTGTTCATGATAGAATTCAGCAAGCCGCTTATTCTTTGATTCCCGAAGCTGAGAAATTAATTATCCATCGGCAAATCGGGCGACTGCTATTGCAAAATACGCTTCTAGATAAGCGAGAAGAGAAAATCTTTGACATTGTTAACCAACTCAATTTTGGGATTGAACTAATCACTGAACGAAAAGAAAAAGACGAATTAGCTCAGTTAAATCTCATAGCCGGTAAAAAAGCTAAAGCATCTACTGCCTATGAAGCAGCTTTCAGTTATCTGCAAACAGGCATAGAACTGTTAGGAAAAGAAGGCTGGCGGAGGCAGTATGAGTTGGTTCTAGAATTATCTATAGAAGCCGCAGAAACAGCTTATCTTAATGGCGATTTTGAACAAATGGACAAAATCGTTGAAGTTGTGGTGCAAAAAGCAAAAACTGTTCTGGATCAAATCAAAGTTGTTGAGGTAAAAATAACCGCATTTACGGCAAAAAGCCAGCTAGAAGAAGCAATTGATATCGGACTGAAATTTTTAAGGCAAGTGGGCGTGAAACTCCCCAAAAACCCGAATACCTTAAATATTTTAATGGGATTAATGGAAATCAAGCTAGCGATGGTAGGAAAACAAATTTTAGATTTAGTCGATCTACCTCAAATGACCGATCCTTACAAACTAGCAGCGATGCGTATTCTGTCAAGGATATTTTCTCCTGCCTATTTTGCCGCACCTAAACTTCTACCGTTGATTGTGTTTCAACAGGTTATTCTCTCAATCAAGCACGGCAACAGTCCTAAGTGTATCGATGCCTATAGTAGTTATGGATTAATTCTTTGTGGAGTGGTGCAAGAGATTGAGTCGGGTTATGAATTTGGTCAATTATCTTTAAGGTTACTAGATAAATTCAGCCTCAGAGAGTTTAAGTCTAAAACTCTCCATATTGTGAGCTGTTTCATCAGCCATTGGAAAGCACCGGCTACAGCACAGCTATTACCTTTAGTAGAGGCTTATAAAAGTGGGCTAGAAACCGGAGATTTTGAGTATGCTACCTATGCAGCTTTTGCTTATTGCTGTTACTCGTATATGATTGGCAAAGACTTGCCGGCTCTAGAACTTCAGATGGCAGCATACAGCCAAGCGATGAAGCAATTGAAGCAGGAACAAGCGCTTTCTTTGTTAAAATCTTATCACCAAGCCGTTCTTAACTTATTAAGTCAAGCAGAAAATCCCTGTAATTTAGCCGGTGATGCGTGCAACGAAGAAAGTGTGATACCTCTACTAATTGAAGCAAAGGATCGCACCTCACTTTTTGCGCTTTACTTAAATAAGCTAATTCTTTGTTACATATTAGAGCAGTATCCTGAAGCTTTATCAAATGCAACTTTTACTGAGCAGTATTTAGATAGTGCTACGGCAACGCTTTGCATCGGTTATTTTTATTTTTATGACTCTTTAACCCGGCTAGCTGTCTATCCCACTGTTGTTAAAACTGAGCAAAAACAATTACTTCAGAAAGTAAAAGCTAATCAAAATAAAATAAAGAAATGGGCAAAATTAGCTCCAATAAACTACTTAAACAACTTTTATCTGGTGGAAGCAGAGCTGTGTCGAGTTCTTGGTAAAAGTGCATTAGCTCTAGACTATTATGAGCGCGCCATTTCCCTAGCCAAAGAACATGAATATATCCATGAATCTGCATTTGCTTATGAACTGGCAGCCAAATTTTATTTATCTAAAGGGAAGGATCTGAATGCCAAAGCCTATATGCAGGAAGCGCGTTACTGTTATCAGCTATGGGGTGCCACTGCTAAGGTTAAGAATTTAGAGACACGATATCGGCAGTTATTGGTGACAGCTCAAGGCGGAATTAAAGACACTAAAATTTCTATCTCTCTAACTAGCAGTGGCTCAAGTTCATCACTTGATATTGCTTCAGTAATGAAAGCTTCTCAAGCGATTTCTGGTGAAATCGTGCTGGATAAGTTGCTGTCTAGTTTGATGAAAATTCTTATTGAAAATGCGGGGGCACAAAAAGGCTACCTGATTCTAGAAAGTCAGGGAAGGTTGCTGATTGAAGCGGTTAGCGAAGCGTCGCACGATAATGCGATAGAAACAGTAAGTTCTGAACAGATAACCGTGTTGCAATCAATTCCTGTTGAAACTTCTCAAAACTTGGCTGCAACAATTATTAATTATGTTTCTAGAACGAAAGAAACTATCGTATTAAATGACGCGAGTTGTGAGGAAAAGTTTAGTAACGATCCTTATATCAAAGAATGCCGACCTAAATCAATTCTGTGCGTCCCACTAATTAATCAAGGAAAAATCGTTAGTATTGTTTATTTAGAAAATAACTTAACAAGAGGAAGTTTTACGCCTGAACGAGTGGAAGTTTTAAAATTGTTATCTTCCTCTGCTGCTATTTCAATTCAAAATGCCAAACTTTATTCTGAGCTGTCTGAAGTAAATCATGACTTAGAAAAAGCTCTAGATAACGAATTAGAATTAGCCGAAGCAGCGAGTCGCTTTGTGCCCAATCAATTTCTATCTTTTCTGGGCTATGAAAGCCTTACGGAGATCAAATTAGGTGATGCCGTACAGCTAGAGATGTCGATTCTCTTCTCCGATATCCGCGACTTCACAACCTTATCAGAAAGTCTGAATCCGGCAGATAATTTCAAGTTTATTAATTCTTATCTGTCTTGCATGGAACCGGCAATCGTTGAAAATAATGGTTTTATCGATAAATATATCGGTGATGCAATTATGGCCTTATTTAGTGGCGAGGCAGATAATGCAGTGAAAGCCGGCATTTCGATGCTTCATCGGCTTGCCCAATACAACCAACATCGCATCCATTCGGGCTATCATCCTATTCAAATTGGCATTGGTATCAACACCGGCACCTTAATGTTAGGAACGGTTGGCGGACAAAATCGCATGGATGGCACCGTAATTAGTGATGCGGTAAATTTAGCTTCGCGCGTAGAAGGTTTAACCAAAAATTATGGCCTGCCATTATTAATAACCCAACAAACTTATGAACGATTGACGAAACCGGCAGATTATGCAATTCGCACCATAGACACCGTAAACGTTAAAGGTAAATCCCAATCCGTCACAGTCTATGAAATCTTTGAAGCTGACCCGCCGGCACTCAAAAACGGCAAATTAAATACGCTACAATCATTTACAGAAGCCTTATCGCTCTACAACTTAGAACAGTTCAACAAAGCGGCGCAATTGTTTGAAGAGTGTCTGCGCCTCAACCCAGGCGATCAAGTCGCTCAAATTTATCGGCAACGCTGTTATCAGAATCACCGCTAAAAATGACAGAAAAACAACCGATTCACGTAATTGGCGGGGGACTCGCCGGCACCGAAGCAGCTTGGCAAATCGCACAAGCAGGAGTGCCGGTAATTTTACACGAAATGCGCCCCAATCACCTCAGTCCAGCGCATCACACCGGCGAATTAGCAGAATTAGTTTGTAGTAACTCATTTGGCGCAAAAGCAACGGATCGCGCTGCCGGTTTACTCCACGAAGAATTGCGGCAACTCGGTTCAATTATTATCGGCAAAGCAGACGAACATAATGTGCCGGCAGGCGGTGCTTTAGCCGTAGATCGAGCGGTATTTAGCCGGAATTTAACAGAAACCCTCGACGCTCATCCCTTAATCGAATTGCGCCGAGACGAAGTTCACCAAATTCCCCCAGACGGGATTACTGTCCTGACAACCGGCCCGCTCACCACTCACAATTTGGCGGCAGATTTGCAGCGGTTCACCGGCATGGAATACATGAGTTTTTTTGATGCCGCCAGCCCAATTGTTGTGGGAGAGTCAATTAATTTTGATATCGCGTTTCGTGCTTCTCGCTACGACAAAGGCGACGCAGATTATATCAACTGCCCCATGACGAAAGAGCAGTATCTAAACTTTTGGCGAGAAATATGTGCGGCAGAACAGGCAGAATTAAAGGATTTTGAACGGGAAACAGCCAAATTTTTTGAAGCGTGTTTGCCGATTGAAGAAATGGCTAAGCGAGGCGAAGATACGATGCGCTATGGCCCTTTAAAGCCGGTGGGATTATTCGATCCCCGTAAAAAAGCCGAGTTGGGAGATGACCCCATCGAAGCGCGAAAGTTTAAAATCCACAACTGCTACGCGGTGGTGCAATTGCGCCAAGAAGACAAAGCCGGCCAATTGTGGAATATGGTGGGATTCCAAACAAATTTGCGATGGGGTGAACAAACGCGCGTATTTCGGATGATTCCGGGGTTGGAAGAGGCGGAATTTGTGCGGATGGGTGTGATGCATCGCAACACGTTTATCAATGCGCCGCAACTACTTTATCCAACCCTGCAATTTAAGCAGCGTCCAACCTTATTGGCGGCAGGACAATTAACCGGCACAGAAGGTTACACAGCAGCAGCGGCGGGAGGTTGGCTGGCGGGAACCAATGCGGCGCGGCTGGCGCTAGGGTTGGAAACCGTGAAGCTGCCGGTGACAACGATGATGGGTTCGCTGTTTGAGTTCATCAGTTCCGCTGAACCGAAGCATTTTCAGCCGATGCCGCCGAATTTTGGAATTTTGCCAGAGTTGCCGGTGAAAATTCGCAGCAAGCAAGAACGCTATGGCAAGTATCGAGATCGCGCATTGGCTGACTTAGCCGGCTGGCGCGAATCTCAGCTAACTTTGGCGATCTGTTCTTAACCAACGGCTGCCGGCTGCCTTCTTCCCCTCTTTCGGATCAGGTTACTGGTCAGCCGGCTTAATAAGTGCTATACTACTTAAATGTTAGGACACGTAGCTCAGTGGATAGAGCATTAGATTCCGGTTCTAAGGGTCGGGGGTTCAAATCCCTCCGTGTTCGTTAAACTTACAGTGGCTCATAATTGCTGATTAAGGCTGTTGCCATCATCCAATTATGGGTCTTTCTGATCAATTGTTCTTATTTAGCTGGCAGCAATCAAAGCTTCGTAGATTACCAAAAGCACTTGCCTAGAATTGCAATAAGTCTTACCAAATGCTGCTCACGGCATATTGAGTAATTAGATTATCTATCGTTAAAATAGGAATTTTTTCAATTTGACTTTGAGCGATTAAAATCCGATCAAAGGGATCTTTATGATAGCCTGGTAGCTTAGCAACTTGCAAAACATGATTCATCTGAATTGGCAAGCTCTCAAACTGATTAGCAGCTAATCTAGAAGGAATATAGGATTCTGGTTCTTCGGGTAAGATCAGCTTCCCTGTACGGACTTTAATCACAATTTCCCACGCGCTAGCAGCACTAAAAAGTATAGTATTGTCTGAATCTGCAATAATTCCGCGCACAGTATTGGATAACTGAGGCGCATCAGTCACCCACCAGAGAAATGTATGAGTATCCAGCACAACTCTCATAATTGAGGTGTCGTCGGATTAATAAAATCGTTGATGACATCTTCTGGCAGAGGATGATCAAAATCAGGTGAAACGATTACTTTACCGCGATCTTGTCCGGGAATACGAGGAGATTTGGCAGAGATGGGAAGCAGTCGCGCCACAGGCATCCCCGCTTCAGAAATGATGACTTCTTCACCTTGTCTAACTCGCTGAAGTAATTCAGTAAACTGTCTTGTTGCTTCGGGTACACTGACATTTATTGCCATCTGGCTTTTACCTATCATGTTTAAAAACAGCAAAGGCGCATTGAGCATTAGGTAGCCGACGAGTTTGGGATAATTTACCCCAGAGTAAGAAAGGGGAAATTAGGTGAGAAATTGAGTATTTTTTCCTCTCACCCCCTCTCTGTAAAACTAGGACGGCTGGCTGCAACTAAAGTTTATTTAACTGTCTAAATCCTCGTTTTTCTTGCCCTGGACACCTTTTACAATTCGGGACAGTTCGCTCTTTTCATCAATTGAGATTCGGCTGGGAGATCCACTAATAATTCGTTCGTAATTGCGGAAAGAATCTTTAATCTCTGGGCCATTTTGACTAATGGTGTACTCACGAATGCCTTTATCATGCCAGGAACCCCGCATTTTGAAGACATTAATCGCCCGCGCCATGTCTCCGCGAATTTCCACATACTGCAACATGATAATCGTATCGGTAATGGTGGAAATATGGGAGTCTGTAATCGAATGAGAACCCATAAATTGGTCGGTGGTGTTGGTGAAGAAGCCGGTGATTTCTTCTTGCTTGGCATAGCCGGTGACGCCAATGACAAACTGACGAAAGGCATTGTTGCTGATTCCGCGTTCTAAAGCCGAGAGAGAGTCAATCGCAAGACGAGCCGGTTTAAAATCCGTCAATTCTGATTTAATAATTTGCAAGTGGTCTTCTAAGCCGGCAGATTCCGGGTAAGCACAGCGGATTTTTAGCAATCCTTTCTGTTCCCATTCTTCAAAATCAATGCCCCATGAGTAAGCATTTCGCAATAACTGGGCGCGGGATTCTTCGTAGGCAAATAGCAAAGCACGTTCGCCATTTTTGCAAGCATTTTCAACAAATTTGCTCACCAATAGTGTCTTGCCGGTGCCGGTTGCCCCAGTTGCCAAAATAATCGAATCTTTAAAGAAACCACCGCCGCACATTTCGTCCAGAGTTTTGACACCAGAAGAGACGCGAATGTTGGAAGATCGCTGAGTCAGTCGCATCGCGCCGAGTGGGAAAATATTGATGCCTTCATCAGTCATCGTGAAAGGATATTCCCCTTTCATGTGAGTTGTTCCGCGCAGCTTCAAAATTTCCATCGTGCGACGCCGGCGTTCGCCTTCTAATACATTTCGGACAATCACAACATTATCTGAAACAAATTCTTCTACGCCAAACCGGGCAACCGGCCCATATTCTTCCACCCGTTCTGTTGTCATAATCGTTGTGACGCCAACTTGTTTAAGGCGGGCAACTAAACGAAAGATTTCCCGTCGCACCACAGAGGCTGCATCATACTGCTGAAATACCGCTGTTACGGAGTCGATGGAAACTCGTTTTGCCTTATATTTACGAATCGCATACTGAATCCGCTCGATCAGGGCAGATAGGTCAAAACTTCCCACCACATCTTGCCCTTCTGGATCAGGAGAAGCATCCAGAATAAATAATTTTCCTTCATCGATCAAACCCTGTAAATCCCAACCAAAACTTGAGGCATTTTTAATAATATCGGCAGGAGATTCTTCAAAGGTTACAAAGACGCCGGCTTCATCAAATATTGTGATCCCGTTATAAAGAAACTGAACAGCTAGCATCGTCTTGCCGGTTCCAGAAGTGCCGCTGACTAAGGTGGTTCTCCCCACCGGCAGACCTCCATGACTGATGTCATCAAAGCCTTCTATCATCGTGCGAATTTTCTGGACTCCCCTGGCTGGCAATTGATTGGGTTGCCCTATTTGCTGAAGTTTATTCATAGCTTTAGTTGTTCAAAACTGAATGTAAATTTACGAATTGAATATTTGCCCTAATTTTTTTTACCACAAAACCCGCACGATAGGGAAAAGCGTGCTTTCAACCCTTTATTTAACTAAGCTTTTGTTCTTCTTCACACAGTTCTTCATAAAGAAGGTCTAACCCAATTAAAACTTTCTCTCGATCCGACAGATCGCCAATAATTTTGCGAACCGGCGGCGGCAAGATTTTTGACAAGGTTGGAGTTGCCAAAATTTTGTCTTCCTCAGCCAGTTGCGGATTTTTAAGAACGTCAATCACTTTCAGCGCGTATACACCCTGAAACTCCTCTTCTAGGATATTTTTGAGAGTTTTTAAAGCCCGGACAGAGTTGGGAGTATTGCCGGCCACGTAGAGCTTGAGAATATAAGTTTTTTTTAGAGAAGACATAAGTATAACAAGGGTGAAGGTTAAAGTAGGAGCGTGGCTGTGCCATGTCTGTACATGGGTGAAGGGTGATAGCGCAGCGTGCGCGTAGCAAATAAAGTAAAGGGCAAGCGATTTCTTTCGAGTCAAAACGTTTCACGGAACGCAGCCCTTCACTTCTTACACGTTCTCACGACTCTTGGGGGAGAGATCGGCGATACATCTCGCACAGATGAGCAATGGTATCAATCAAGGTTAAGCGGTAGTCAAGCAGAATTTCTTCATTCCGACCTTCTAATTTTAGCTGTTTGGCAAAATCATCCATTAATTCCATGTGTATCTCAACTATATTTGTTACCGGCACATCGGCAAAAAAGGCGATGTTTACAAAATTATCAATTTTTTGATTTAAATTATTATCATCAGAAAAATAACTTAAAACAATCTCCCGGTAATCTGCTTTTAGACTGTCTAAAAATTCGCGCCTTTCTGCTGGGGGCAGATGCCGTAAAAATCCTTGGGGATTCCTTTTATAATACACACCTAAGTATCCTAATCGTTCCCTCAACTTCTCGGACAGCCGGCGCTGCTGTTGCAGGAGTAAATGCTGGGTGAGGGATGTGGCCGCAGAGTTGCCCCCAGATGCCGGTCTTGTCAAGTCTCCGTAGGGAGAAAGACTGAGAAATTCCGTCAGTGCTTGGTGAATAAAATCTGTAATCTGGTTAAACTGGGCTGTGGATACCCTAACCTCCGCACTGTGGTAAAAGCAGCTCAAAACAGCCTCGTCCACCACCGCAGACCTTTGAGACATTGCAACCTCAACCGCACTGATGGTGGGATTTGCCGGCATTTCGTCGTTGTTGATCTGTGGCTGACTCACATCCACAATGACTGCCGGCAACACGATAACTTCCTGGCGCAGATGACTAGCCACCGGCTGCCAAGCGGGATCATCTTCTAAAATCAAACAATCAAGTTGTTGTTTTTTGCTCTCGACAAAGTGCAAAAATTCTGCTTCAGAGGTGAAGGAACTGACAGAATATCGCTCATTAACCAAAAGTCGTGTCAGAGACTCGGCGATTTGGTTGGAATGCAGGAAAATACAAATAGAGAGTTGAGGGCGCAAAGACGTAGCCGATAAATGAACAGAGTTGCTGTTTGTGTTACAGCATTTGTGATAACAGGAGCCGCCTAAACCAGAAGCTTAATAT
The DNA here is from genome assembly GCF_014695715.1 of Microcoleus sp. FACHB-68. Taxonomy (NCBI): domain Bacteria; kingdom Bacillati; phylum Cyanobacteriota; class Cyanophyceae; order Oscillatoriales; family Microcoleaceae; genus Microcoleus; species Microcoleus sp. FACHB-68. The sequence continues at coordinate 499,263 of NZ_JACJOT010000008.1, read as the reverse complement.
TTGCTTCAATATTCAACTCTTAATTGTAACCAATTGTAAGGGCAAAGCGTTCGATTTCCTCGCTAACAAGTAATAATTGAGCTGTCCCCCCTTGCAAGTTTCTACGGCCTTTGTCCCTCACAATTGAGAGCTTTGAGCCAAGGCTCGAAGTGTGGCCACCGGCTTGACTGCGCCGAACCCTTGCCACCGCACGATATGTAGGGGCTGTAACTTATCTGTAAATGCAACTTTTGTAATGTCAATCCCTACTTCCTATCTGCAAACATTTATAGCGTCTGTGCCCACTGTAACTCAGACATCCCGGCTGGCAACAGTGCTAGAGATATTCCGTCAAGGGCAGTGCGATCAAATCGTGCTCGTCAGTGAGCGCCAATCTCCCTTGGGCATCATATCCTTGCGGAACTGCCTACCCTATCTGATAAATGGCCACTTATCCCCTCAGCAAGAATCTCATGCCAGGAAAGACCACAGAACCCCGGTTTCTGGCGATTTAGACCCGCAACAACCCCTGTGGGCTACAGGACCCCCTCTGATCCAGCCTTTAACTGGACTGAGCGCGAGTCTTAGCCTAAATCAATTGTGGCCACACCTTCAAGCGCAGTCAAACCCCGATTTAGCTTTGGTTGATGCCGCCGGCAAGTTTTTGGGACTTTTGGATCGCGGGCGGCTCTTAAAATTTTTGGCAGAGCATTTAACCCCCAGCTTAGAAACCGGCATGGGCAGTGAAAACAGTGCTGAATATAAGCCGGCATTCACCATTGAAACCTCCCACTTCAAAACGCTCAATTCCCTGATCCAACTTCTAGAACGCCTGCCGTTGCCCTTATGTGTGCAAAGCAATACAGGTGAAATCGTTACTTGCAACTTAGCGTGGAGCCGGCAATTTTCAGAATTTCCCGGTTGGGAAACCACTGCTCACGGGGAGGGAAACAAAGAAAAACAAAGACAAAAATCTCCGGAAAAAAGTGAAAGTAACGAACAGGAAGCTGCCAGCGTTGAAACCTTCAAACACACGCTCTGGCAACGTCAAGAAAGCACAAATGCGATAGGAAGTGAAAACGCTGTAACTAACTGGAGCCAGCTCGATTTAGAATTGGCTGCTAGCTTAGGCGTTTGCTCCATGCCGACTGGGCAAGAGAAAGTTTGGCAATTTGTGAAAATGCCGCTGGGCATTGCTTTACCCAAACCAGAACCCTCAGAAAGTGCCGGCCCAGAAGAACGGATGGGCCAAATGTCTGCCGCCTACCGGCACTCGGCAAAGCGAGCATCTGCCGGCGAAGCGCATTCAATAGGCAGTGGGACGGCATCCGGTGAGGAGGCTTTCTCATTCTTTGCCGGCTCGAAAGAACCGATTAAAAATGAAAGCGAAGCATTAAACACCCACGCTTCAGGCTTCACTTCGCAATCAGAAGAAAGGCTGTGGTTGGTACTTGCAGAAGATGTCACAGAACACCAGCAAGTCGCCAAAGAACTGGCGGGTAAAAATGCAGATTTAGTCCAGCTAAATCGGTTAAAAGATGAATTTTTAGCCTGTATTAGTCACGAACTTAAAACTCCGCTCACGGCTGTTTTAGGATTATCTAGCTTACTTAAAGACCGCTCAATAGGAGAACTGAACGAACGCCAAGCCCGTTATGCGCGGCTGATCTATCAAAGCGGGCGTCATTTGATGACGGTGGTTAATGACATTTTGGATCTGACCCGCATCGAAACAGGTCAAATGGAACTGATTGTAGAGCCGGTGAACATCACTAACGTCTGTGATCGCGCCTTCAAACAAGCATGGCAGCAATCGGCCTCAGAACGTCAGGATACAGAGATCGACCAAGACAGTGACGACGAACCCGTTTTAGAAACGCAGTTTTCCATCGAAATCGAACCGGGACTGGAGACACTGGTTGCCGATGAGTTGCGCCTACGACAGATGCTCGTCCACCTGCTATCAAACGCCTTCAAATTCACAGAACCGACGGGAGCAACCGGCTTAAAAGTTAGCCGCTGGGAAGGCTGGATTGCTTTTACGGTTTGGGATACCGGCATTGGCATTGCTAACGACAAACAGCATTTAATCTTTCAAAAATTCCAGCAATTAGAAAATCCCCTGACGCGCCGGTTTGAGGGTGCGGGGTTAGGACTGGTATTAACCCAGCGCCTTGCCCGTCAGCACGGGGGAGATGTCACCTTTGTTTCTAAAGAAGCCGAAGGCAGTCAATTTACCTTGCTGCTGCCACCGTGTCCACCGCAACCGGCGGCTTCGCGGGAAGAACCGGCAGCCAACCGGCATCGCCTGGTGCTGATCGTGGAAACTGTTCCCCGGTTTATCGAAGAATTGACAGAACAGCTGAGCAGTTTAGGCTATCGCGTAGTGGTGGCCCGTGCCGGCACAGAAGCACTGGAGAAAGCCCGCCGGTTTAGTCCGGAGGTGATTTTCCTTAATCCCGTGCTGCCGCTGCTGTCGGGGTGGGATGTGCTGACTTTGCTCAAGTCCGATGCCGGCACTTGCCATATCCCGGTGATCGTCACCGCCACCCAAGCAGAAAAAGAACTCGCCACCCAAAACAGTGCGGAGGGCTTTTTGACGCTGCCGGTGCAACCTGAAGCGTTGCGACACAAGTTAACTGCGCTAACCCAGCCCAAGGAAAATCCCCCCGCCAAGCTGACGGTTCTGCGCCTGTGTGCCAATTCAGTTTCACTCGCCCTTAACCCCGATCCCTCCCAGGTGAGTGATGAAATTCCGCAGCTGATAGCAGACCTCAACAGTGTATTGCACCGGCATCATTACCGTGTCCTAGAAGCCGATGATCTCGAACAAGCAGAATTGCTGGCCCGTGTTTGGCACCCTGATGTTGTCTTGCTCGATACCACCGCCGGACTCGACGATCCGCTGGAGTACCTACAAGAACTGATCGGTCACAGTAAATTGGCCTCTTTGCCCCTTGTCACCCTTGATCGCAAAACCACTCAAGCCGCCAATCAAGTGACCTTAGCACCTGGAGGCCGGCCTCTCCAAATTTATCCCTGGTTAGGGAGTGCAGATGACAACTCAGCCAACTCCGATTCCTCTTGGCCGGCACTGTCTACCTTATTGCAGGTGATTCAAATCGCCGATGGCCGGAATTGGAAGCCGAGTATTTTAGTGGTGGATGTCTCGACTCTGCCAGATTTGCAGGTTTCTGTGCCTTTGGGATCTGGAAACTTAGACCTCAAAAGCGACTGGCAGCAAGCGCTGATTCAGTATATTCAAACCGCTGGATTTCGAGGGTTGACTAGCCGATCTTGGGCTGAGGTTTTACAACAGTTGCAAAACCAAAGTATTGATTTACTTTTGATTTACTGGCGAGAACCCAAACCCGAATCCACCTTCTTACAAGCACTGGCTAATTTGAATCAGCTCGAAGTTAAACCTCCGATTTTGGTACTCACCCAGCAAAGTGATGGGGAAACAAAAAATGGGGAGAGTCCGTTTAACCAGCCTTATGAAAGGAAATCAGAAGTTGCCCTGCAATCTGCACAGAGCAATTTGAACGGGCATGAAATTAATTCTTCGTCTCAAAGTGCTTTTTATTCGGGTCATCCTTCAACACGTCAGCCAGCCGGTGATACTCCATCTCATTCTGGGAATGTCTCCGAAAAATTTGGGCCGGCAGACGTTCAGATTAATCAAATTCTCAAGGAGATTGCGACTCAGGTTTTGCCCTCTAATTTGTCAATGGCGGCTTTATTAGAGCAAATTAACCAGACTTTAAGAATTCCGCATTAAGGAGAAAGTCTGAATTTTGGCTAAAACAGAATCACACAGATCATTGATTTGCGTGATTTTCTGAAGCCGGTTTTCACTTCTTATGGGGCAAAAAAAGGTCAGTTTTTAATTTTTGTCAATGGATAGATCAGATTGATTAATCCTAGCAACAACTTGTTTGGATACTCGAACAAGTTGATAAGCGCCGGCTTTGTCCAAAACTGTATATTGATTGGGTTGTAACCCGCCTTCTTCAAATTTTGAAGGGTATCCCACCATCAACACAGAGGTTGAATCTGCTTGAGTATCAGGAATTTTTTTAATATAATTAACGCCTGATCTCGCTCTACGAAAGAACTGCACCGGCTGCCGAGTGTAAAAGACCAAACTTGGTTTTTCAAACCCAATCATTACCAGTTCTTCACCGGGTTGCTTGATTTGAATGACCGTTTCAGCAAGTTGTCGCAGCGGCATCTGACGGTAGCGATCCATTAGGAAAAAAGCCGGCATCATCACAAAGATTAAAAAGGCGAGAAATCCTACTAAATTAACTGTCCAAAGCCAGCGTTTCTTTCGGTTCAGCAAAACAAACGCGCCGACACCGGCAACAATCGCCCAAATCACTCCGCCGGCTATCAATAAACCCGACTGCTGAATTACTTCAGATATATTGGGAATCGCTGGATCTTTGACCTTTTTCAGCCAGAGAATATGAGAGAAAAACGCTGCCGCACCTAACGCCCAAAAAGCTACATTTAGCCAGAAAGTCAAGCCTAAGAAATTAGAATAAAATTTTGTTTTACTTGGGGGAGGTTCTCCGATGCTTTCAGTTGGCGTAATTTCTACTGCTTTGCTTTCTTGGTTCTTAGCAAAATTAGCGGGAATCGAGAGGATAATATCGCCCCAAAGCAAAGCAACTAAAATAGCAGCAGCCGGCATTAAAGGCAGAACGTAGCTGGGTAATTTAGTAACCGCAATGGTGAAAAAGCCAAAAATGACAGCAAACCAAAATAGGGCAAATAAACCTAACTGATTGGAACGCGGTTGCCGACGCCAAATTGAACGTTTCCAAAAGCGTAGTCGCGCAATAGCTACCGGCAAATAAACAGACCACGGCGCAAATCCAACCAGCACGACCACAAAATAAAAATACCAAGGTGCCCAATGGTGATTGACGACACGTGTAAATCGTTCTAAATTGTGATAACCAAAAAACGAATTAATATAGTCTTCACCATTGGCTAAAATCACCAAAATATACCAAGGTAGCGCGATAGCAAGCATCAAAATAGCGCCGTAAATCGGTCGCATTTCCCGCCAAACTTCTCGAAAATTACCAAGGTAAAGTAAAAACGCCGCAATAATTAATGCCGGCAACACAATTCCCACCGGCCCTTTGGCGAGAATTGCTAAGGCAACGAGTACATAAAAGGCGAGATACCACGGGGAAGTAAACAGAAGAAAATTCCAAGGAAAAGGCTTTGTTTTATGGGTTTCTGGTAACTGGCTGTTTTCAGCTTTGGCATAACCGATAAAAAAGGCTAACAATGCCGAACCCATACAGCCGGTGAGCAGCATATCAGAGACACCGACTCTCGCCCAAGCAATGGTTTCGGGATTCAAGGCGATCAAAGATGAACCGATGAGGGCAATTAACCAAGGTTTTGCCGGCTCAACAGAAGAAGATTTTTGCGCGTCTAAATTTTCAGAAATCGTTTCTGTCGGTTCAGTTTCTAACTCAGAATTAGAAAATGGATTCTGCGGGGTAAAATATCGTAGCGTATAAAAACCTAAGCCGGCCAGAGCAATTGCAGACAGGGCTGAAGGCAAGCGTACCGCCCACTCATTAACGCCGACAATTTTATAAAAAATTGCCATCAACCAGTAAATTAATGGGGGCTTATCGAAGCGCGTCTCCTCATTAAAATATGGAGTAATCCAATCGCCGGTAACGGTCATCTGACGGGCGGCTTCTGCAAATAGCGGTTCCGTTTCATCAATTAAGCCGAATTTGCCTAAATTCCACAGAAAAGCCAGCCAGCAAATTAAAAATAACCACAGCATAGACAGCGTCCAAGCAATCGCTGGATGCTTCTGGCAAGATTTCAAGAAATTGATAATTGTGTGATTCACCTTAAATTTCATCAACTCAATAACAGGCGGTGATTTTATAGCTAAATGGAGCAGAACGGTCAAAACTATTGCGCCGGCAGCACAATACAGCCTCAGACTTACTTTATCAGGCGTCAGTTTCCCGTTGTTGTGCGAGAGAGGGGGAGAAGGAAATAAAGCGAGAAACGATCTGGCGCTGCCGGCAGGCTAAAAAAAACCGGCCCTTGTAAGGAGGAGAGGGGAAAGCTGACAAGGGTAGGTTTAAAGACTTAGCGGGTGTTGGGCAGAAACAAGCTCAAAGCAGCCGGCTAAGGCTAAGGATCAAAATCACGGACTGATTCAGGGATGACATCGCTTAAGTTAGGATTTAGTCGCAGACAGTAAGCCAAATCGAACTAACCCGCGTTCATAGCCGCGACTCATGAGATGGAGAGAAAGCGCTGCTTCAATGGTTGACCAACCGGAGGTGAGCAAACCGAAAATCGCAGCGGGGTTGAAGGCTGAATCAATCACAACATCCCAGAAAGGTGCCACGGCGGCTGACCAATCGGCGGTACGGATATTTTGAAATTTCTGCTGTTGAGCGATTTCTTCATAGTCTGGCAGCGAAATCACATAGGGCAAACGATAAACGCGGTAAATCTCCTCTAAGTGTTTTCGCTCATCGGCTGTCAGCGGGCCGGCAGGTTCATCGGTAGGCCGGTGACACCAGGTAACAAAGATCAAGGTTCCTCCCGGCTTCAGGACTCGATAGCATTCTTGTAAAAATTTCTGCTTATCTGCCATGTGTTCGCCACTTTCCAGCGACCAGACTAAATCAAAAGAATCGTCTGTAAAGGGCATATTCAGGGCATCTGCCACTTGAAATTGCGTTGTTTCACCTAATCCGGCAGCTTGGGCGCGTTCGGTTGCCCGACCGGCTTGTACAGGACTGAGGGTGATGCCAGTGGCGGAGGCGTTGAACTTTTGCGCTAAATAAAGGGTGCTGCCCCCTATTCCGCAGCCCACATCAAGAATTTTTTGGGCTGACTTGACTTGCGCCCATTTCAGCAATTCCTCAATTAAATCAATTTGAGCCTGCCGGCGCTCTTTTTTCCAGGTGCCACTTGGCCCATAGTAACCGTGGTGCATATGCTCTCCCCAAATTTGCTCCCACAAACCGGAAGAGGCATCGTAAAATTGTTGAATTTGCTGATTCAGAGTTGAGGTCATCGGCGATTTTAGATTTTAGATTGTAAATTTTAGATTAATCTAAAATCCCTAATCCCAAATTAGTCATGACGCTTTCTAGTGAACTGTGGCAAACCCATGAAGATTTAGCAGTAGCTTGCCTGGAACATCCGTTTGTGCAAGGAATTGCCACCGGCACTCTGCCCAAAAGCCGGTTTGCCTATTACGTCGGACAAGATGCTTTTTTCTTAGAAGCCTTTGCCCGCGCCTACAGCATTGCCGGGGCGAAAGCACCTGACTGGGAGGCGTTTGAAGTGTTCCACGCCCTTGCCGGCGGCGTTTTAGAAGAACTTAAGCTGCATCAAGGCTATGCAGCCGAGTGGGGCGTAGATTTGCGGGAAACCGAACCGGCACCGGCAACGCGCCGCTACACCGACTTTTTGATGGCTACTGCTTGGAGTCATGAAGCCGGTCTGATTGCAGCTGCGATGGCCCCGTGTATGCGGCTGTATACCTTTTTAGGCCGGCAAATCGCCAAAGATGGCATTCGGGATCATCCCTATGCCGGCTGGATTCGCACCTACAGTAGTCCGGAATTTGAGCCACTGGCCGAACAGCTAGAACGCTTGCTGGATCGCTATGCTGAACCGCTGCCGGCGACGCATTCGACTTATCGCTACGCCATGCTGTGCGAGCGAGATTTCTTTCAGGCAGCGTGGGAAAGTGCCGGTGATTAAAAAGAGATCACTCAGGAGTAAGCTTTATAAATATTCATTGAGTACCTGCCACTCAGATTCTCAACTACACTCGCTTCATGACAATCTCTAGAACGATTTGCTTAGGATTTTTGGCTCTTCTTGCCATTGGTACTATCCTGCTGACCCTGCCTTTCTCAACAAGTGATGGGACATGGAGCGATCCAGTCACAGCATTATTTACAACCACATCTTGCGTCTGTGTGACGGGTTTATCGGTGGTAGATGTTGGGAAGTTTTATTCGTTTTGGGGCCAGCTGATTATGGTTTGCCTCGTTCAGGTGGGCGGTTTAGGCTACATGACGGCCACAACCGTTCTGATCTTACTGGTGGGTCGGAAGTTGGGATTGCGAGATAAACTGGCAGTTCAACAATCTTTAGATCAGCCGGGGTTAGCCGGCGCTGGCGATTTAGTGCGCTCGATTATCGCCATGATTGTCATTATTGAAATCACTGGCATTTTCTTGCTGCTTCCTGCTTTTGTACCAGACTTCGGCTTCAGCCAGGGACTGTGGCTTTCAATCTTTCACAGCGTCAATGCTTTTAACAATGCTGGATTCAGTCTCTTTTCCAATAATTTGATCAATTATGTCAATTCTCCCTTAGTCAATTTTGTGATTAGCAGCCTGATTATCCTGGGAGGTATTGGCTATCAAGTCATTATGGAAGTATTTTTGTGGGTGCGAGATCGCCTATCCAAAAATCAAACCTGCATTGTTTTTTCTCTTAACTTTAAGGTCGTTACAAGTACAACCCTTTTTCTGTTAATAGTAGGAACAATCGGCTTTTTTCTCACAGAATTCAACAATCCAGGAACCTTTGCGCCTTTAAGCTTCGGCAATAAGATCATGGCAGCTTGGTTTCAATCCGTCGTGCCGCGCACAGCAGGGTTTAATACCGTTGACTATGGGAAAATGACCAACGCCGGCCTGTGGCTTACGATTGCCCTGATGTTTATGGGTGCCAGTCCCGGCAGCACCGGCGGCGGAATTAAAACAACCACCGTCAGGATTTTATTCAACTGCACCAAAGCGGTGCTCCAAGGGAAAGAAGAAGTGCTGGCTTATCAGCGCCAGATCCCACCCGCACTGATTTTGAAAGCGGTTGCTGTACAGGTCGGTTCAATGCTGGTGGTGATTATTGCAACCGTTTTAATTGCCCTGTTTGACAAAAATATCGGATTTATCGATATTCTGCTTGAGGTTGTGTCGGCGTTTGCTACGGTTGGCCTGTCTACCGGCATCACCGCTAAACTTTCACTGTTCCCTGAACTGGTTATAATCACCACAATGTACATCGGTCGGGTCGGGATATTGCTCTTAATGAGTGCAATTCTGGGAGACCCCAAACCCAGCGCGATCCGCTATCCAGAAGAGAATTTGTTGGTGGGGTAGCGAGAACGCTCTCAGGCTTTTGATACAATTTTTAATAGAGACTCCCACCTTCTGCCGGCATAGACAACGAGAACATGAAACGCTTTCTGCTCCCCTATCCCGCTCCCCCTCTGCCTTTTCTCCACTGTTTTCAAGGTTAGTTTTTCAAGATTAGTTTCAGGTGCTTGGCGTGAATTTATCGTCTTTAGGTTTCTTCCGCAGTCTTCGTACAGAGAACAAACAATTTGCCGTGGTAGGCTTAGGCCGGTTTGGTCGAGCTGTTTCTGCAACACTGCATGGCTTGGGATATGAAGTGTTAGGTGTGGATTCTGATGAAAAGCGAGTAGCGCAAGCCATGAGCGATCAAATCGCTGCTCATGCCTTGCAATTAGACAGCACAGACCCTAGTGCCCTTAAGCAGGCAGGCGTCTTTGAGTTTGATACAGTCATTGTGGCGATTGGCAATTATGTTGAGGAAAGCGTAATTACCGCCCTTAACCTCAAGGAAGGCGGTGTTCCTCATGTGGTGGCAAAGGCATCTTCTGAAATTCATGAAAAACTTCTGAAGAAAGTCGGGGCAGATCATGTAATATTTCCAGAACATGAGATGGGCTGTACTTTGGCGAGAACGCTGACCAAACCTAGCATTCTCGACCGTTTTGAGTTAGACCCTGATAACAGTATTGTCGAACTTATTGTTCCGGAGGAATTTCACGGCAAAACGATTGCAGAACTCCAACTTCGTAGCCGGTATGGTCTGAATTTGCTCGCGGTGAGTCATGATAACAAGTTTGAGATTAACCCATCACCTAACACGCGCCTGAAAAGGGGAACAGCGGCGGTGGTGATCGGCTGTAACAAAGATATCAATCGCTTACCGATTTAAATTTAACGCTTGCTGCTTTCCCTAAATAAAATGGCTGCCTTACTGCTGCAAGGCATTCCCTAAATTTAGGTAAGCTTCGGCAAAGTTTGGATCGAGACGAACGGCTTCTTTCCATGCGGAGATCGCTTCCCCTCGTTGGCCGGTTTGAGAGAAAGCAATTCCTAAATTGTTATAAAGTTGGGGGGTTGGAAAATTCAGGCGAAGGGCTTCTCGATAGGCAGTGATCGCTTGCGGATACTGGCGCTGTTGCATAAAAGCATCTCCCAGGTTTTTACGCACTTCGCCTGCGTTTGGGTCAAGCCTTGCCGCTTCTTGCCATTCGGTAATCGCTTGTGCTAACTGCCCCCCACCGGCAAGCTGTATGCCCAATTGGTTACGCGCTTCTGCTAGCTGAGGATTGAGCTGTAGGGCTAAGCCCGGTTGAGCTGCGATTGCTGCTTGGTAGGCTGTAATCGCCTCTTTTAACTGACCTTGCTGTTGCAGGAGCACTGCTAAATTTGCCTGCGCGTCTGCATTGTTAGGATTGAGGCGAATAACTGCCTGATAGGCTGCAATCGCTTCTCTTTGCCGGCCTAAATCTCGTAAGGTGTTGCCTAATTGATATTGAGCGATTGCTAAATTCGGATCGATAAGAGTTGCTTGTTGGAACGCTGCAACCGCCTCTGGCAGTTGGCGTTGCTGCAATAATACATTGCCTAAATTCAAGTAAGCGTTGGGCAACCGGGGATTGACATTAACCGCTTGCCTCAGTGCAATTACTGCTTCCACCGGCTGTCCTTGCGCTAGCAGAACCATTCCCAAGTTGTTGTAAGCTTCACCAAAGTAAGGATTGAGGCGGATCGCTTGTTGCAGCGCCTCCGTTGCCTCTAGCAATTGACCATTATCTGAGAGTGCCAGCCCTAAATTATAGTAAATCGGGGCATTGCGCGGCTCAAGGAGAAGTCCACTTTGATAGGCAACGATGGCGTCTGACAGCCGGCCTTGGGCTTTGAGGGCAACGCCTAAGTTATTGTAAAATTTGCCGGCGTTGGGATTGAGGCGAATCGCTTCTTGATAAGCAGCGATTGCTTCATTGAGCCGGTTTTGGGCTTTTAAAGTATTTCCAAATTGATTTTGAACCTCTGCATCCCTCAAATCTTTGATAGATTGGGCGAGTGTGTTCTCAGGGGCAGAGGGGGAGAGAGATTGATTGCTCGAATCAACCCGCGAAATGGTATTTTCTTGGTTGAATAGATTTACCGGCACCTGGAAAGCTAGGGCAGGATTTTGGGACACTGAACCGGCACAAAGGAAGCCGGCAACCAGAACATAAATCCGTTGATGTATTTCAGACATAGATCGCAGTATTATGCACTCTGAGTTTTATATCCAATTTGACTTGAATTTACTTGTGATTGTGTCGTCAACTTCTGCTTTGAATTAGATTTTCTTCCAATGCCAGGAATTGAGCAGAATTTTCCTAAGCAAGTTTCAAAATTCTCTTCTTTGCTTTGAGTCAATCTCTCTTAAGATATATTCTTAATCGAAAGAAATCAATAATTTATCAAAATTTATGAAATTAAACCTATTATAATCAGGGATGATTTAATTTCGAGATTAGAAAAATTTTCTATAAAACTTTAATCTAATTTTTATAATTTAAAAGTTTTAATAAAAAAGTATAATTTGGAAAAATGTGACGTATAGTTGTATATTCTGAACGTTAATATTAAGGATTTTATAAAGAGTGAAATCTGCTTAAAAAGCAGCAGCAACTCATTGGCAACAGCTTAGAGGAAGAAGTTTGGCCGGCTATCGCGCGTTATACTGGACTTTAAGTAAGTAGTTAAGAACCATTTAACGATGCTGGGTAAATTTTTCAAAAAGCCAGATGCAGAACAAAGTGATCGCGTTCCTCCTGGGCAATATTTAACCAAAGGATTTCCGGTATTGACTTATGGCGACACCCCCCATGTCACCATTGAAGACTGGGAATTTAAAGTCTGGGGTTTAGCGAAACCGGCAACCTTTAGCTGGGATGACTTTATGGCGATGCCTCAAAGCAACTTCACAGCAGATTTTCACTGTGTTACCCGCTGGTCAAAATTGGATGTGCAGTGGACAGGGGTTAAGGTGACAGACTTCATGAAGCATATTGAAGTAGATCCGAAAGCCGTTCACCTGATGGAACACTGCTATGGCGGCTACACGACTAACATTCCGCTAGAAGATTTCCTGCGAGAGGAGAATTTTTTCGCCCATACTGTATTTGGCGAACCGCTGCCGGCAGAACACGGGGGTCCTCTACGGCTTGTTGTGCCTCATCTTTATGCTTGGAAAAGTGCCAAATGGATTAATGGGCTGCAATTTCTAGATAAGGAACAATCGGGCTTTTGGGAACGCAATGGCTACCACCGGCGCGGTGAACCTTGGGCTGAGGAACGTTATAGTGGTTTGTTCGGTTCTTAGGAAAAATTAAGTAATTTTTAACCACAGATGAACGAAAGGCAATTTATGTTTATCTGTGGTTATTTTATTACCCAATAATCTTTTTGAGCAAATCCAATTTTCCTTGATAAGGGGCGTATCGCCAGTCAAGATCGAGGAGAAAGGATCTTTTCAACACGCTTTTCTGATGGGAAAAGGTATCAAAGCTGGCTTTGCCGTGATAGCTACCGATGCCGCTATTACCAACGCCGCCAAAGGGTAATTCTGAGACGCCAACCTGCATGACGGTGTCGTTTATGCAAACACCCCCGGATGAAGTTTCTTGCAAGACTCGCTGTTGTTTTTCTTTGTTTTTGGAGAAAAGATAAAGGGCTAAAGGTTTGGGTCGGTCGTTTATTTTGGTAATAGCATCGGTTAAATCTGTGTATTCAAGCACCGGCAGAATGGGGCCAAAGATTTCGTCTTCCATAATGGGGGCATCCCAGGAAACTTGATCAATGACTGTGGGGGCGATGTAACGATCTTCTCGGTTGGTTTTACCGCCGGTGATAATTTCACCATCTTTTAGCAAGCCGGCTAGCCGATCAAATTGTTTTGGGTTAATAATTCTGCCATAGTCTGGGCTTTTGGCCGGATCTTCACCGTAAAATTCTTTAATGCAGTTTTCGATTCCCGCGAGTAAATCTTTTTTGATGCTTCGATCCACTAACAGATAATCGGGGGCGATGCACGTTTGGCCGGTATTGATGAATTTACCCCAAACGATGCGTTTTGCGGTGTGTTCGAGGTTAACTTCGGTATCGACAATGCACGGGGTTTTGCCGCCTAATTCTAGTGTCACCGGCGTTAAGTTTTTAGCCGCTGCCTCCATAACGATTTGCCCGATTTTTGTGCCGCCGGTGAAAAAGATGTGATCGAACTTTTCGGCGAGTAGCTGTTGGCTGGTTTCGACGCCGCCTTCAACGACTGCTATATAAGCCGGTTCAAAGGTTTTTTCAATGATTTCACGAACGACCCGCGAGGTATTGGCAGCCATTTCGGATGGTTTGATCGTTGCACAGTTGCCGGCAGAAATCGCACCAACTAAGGGAGAAATCATTAACTGAAATGGATAATTCCAAGGCCCAATAATCAGCACAACTCCCAGCGGTTCTGGGTAAATTTGGGCAGATGAGGGGAATAAATCAATGGAGGTGGAGACTTTTTTTGGCTTAACCCAAGATTTAATGTTTTTCAGGGCGTAGTCAATTTCTCGAATGACACCAATTTCCGTGGCATACGCCTCAAATGTCGGTTTGTTCAAGTCAGCTTTAAGGGCGTCCATAATAGCGGTTTTATTATCTAAAACTGCTTGTTTGAGACGCTTGAGTTGTTCAATGCGAAAAGCTAAGTCTTTGGTTTTGCCGGCAGCAAAAAACTGGCGTTGCTGACGGATGATGTCACTGACAGGTAATTGGGTTAGCATCCTCTTTCCTCAATACGATCTGACCTAAAGTTATGTGAATAAAGCGCATTTACTAAGTCCATCACTTCCATTGTAGAGATCGATTATGATTGAGTGCGATGGCACGGGCGAATTAGCGAGACAATCGGGTTAAGCGGGTGATGGTAATGGAGAAAAGTAATTTTGTTTATAGGTGTTTAATAATACCACATAGAAATTGCTTTGTCTAGCACCATCAGGGTTATAAATGCTTTCAAAAGCCTGCAATAGCTGCTATCCAGCAGCCATGCAAGAAGTGGTGACTGCCAAAGAATGGATCTATTTGCCGGCAGCGCCAGCGTTTAAATTGCACATCATGAAGTTAGCAGGTCTACAAGGCAATGAGATGCCTCAAAGGGGTTGAGACTGCCAGGATTTCCGCTATTGCCTTAAACTTAAAATTCTAATTTATAACAATGATTAATCAAGCGTAATCATCCAGATAAAAATTGCGGCTGGATGCGTTCAGTAAGGCATCTTTAATGCCAAAAGAGCCGATTTTGGCAGGATGGCATTTTCAAATATTAGTTTTTGGCTAGAATTTTCGATAAAATAATCCCTTGTTACTCATGACACCCATTGGGGTGGAAGGTTAGACTCTACTTTGGAGGAGATCGCTTCTCACCAAGCTTGTCGTCTAAAAACGACAGCCGGAGTGCGATGTTATGTTATCTCTGCTTTGCCTAACCAATTCAGTATCAGTGCATCTATGACAACAAAAAACAGTTTAGCCTGCGACTACCAAGTCGGAGGGAGTTTAGCAGCCAATGCACCAACCTATGTGCAGCGGCAAGCGGACTTGGATCTCTATGCGGGGTTGAAAGCCGGGGAGTTTTGTTATGTGTTCAATTCCCGGCAGATGGGTAAATCGAGTTTGCGGGTAAGAACGATGCGCCGGCTGCAACTCGAAGGGATCGCCTGTGCTGCCATTGACTTGACGAAGATCGGCTGTCAAAATCTTACCCCGCTACAGTGGTATGCCGGCATTATTCGCTCCTTAGCAATCGGTTTCAATCTTGCGGGTAAAATTAATTTACGGGAGTGGTGGCGCGAACGTGATTTGCTCTCGCCGGCGCAACGATTCAGCGAATTTATCGAACAGGTTGTTTTAACACAATTTTCTCAAAACATCGTTATTTTTGTCGATGAAATTGACAGCATTCTCAGCTTAAATTTTCGAGTTGATGATTTTTTTGCGGCGATTCGTCTTTGTTATAATTATCGCGCCGATCATCCCGACTACAACCGCCTTACGTTTGCTTTACTGGGTTCCGCCAAGCCTTCGGAGTTAATCAAAGATAAAAATCGCACCCCATTTAATATCGGTCGAGCAATTCAACTTACAGGCTTTCAACTGCCGGAAAGTTTGCCTTTAGTCCAAGGATTAACTCAGAAAGCCAACAACCCCCAGGCCGTGGTTCAAGAAATATTGAATTGGACGGGGGGGCAACCTTTTCTCACTCAAAAGCTTTGCCAACTGGTGACGACGTTACCTTTTTATATTCCAGCCGGCTGCGAAGCTGAATGGGTAGAAAATTTAGTGCGAACCCGCATTATTGAAACCTGGGAAGCGCAGGATGAACCGGAACATTTGAAAACAATCCGGGATCGCCTTCTGGAAAGTCGCAACAGCACCAGCCGGCTTCTATTGCTCTACCGAGAAATTTTGCTGAATGGCGAAATTACGGCTGAGGAAACACCAGAACAGATAGAGTTGCGACTATCGGGATTAGTAGTCAAAGACAAGAACAAGTTAATCGTATATAATCGCATTTATGAATCCATTTTTAATGGAAGCTGGGTAGAAAAAGAAATTGAAAATCTGCGAAATGAAGGAGCCACCGGCAATAAAAGATTAAGCTCTGGAAGTTATGAGTTTTTGAGTGCCGCTCAAAAACAAGCTTTAACGAGCAAAAAATTAGCTCCTCCCAAATCCCATCAATTTGCAGATGCTAAAGTTGCTGAAAACCGGCGCACGAGCAGTGATGAGCAAATATTATACGATCACCTGCTTTACACAGTACAAATTGAATCACCAAGCCAATCGATAGAGCGCTTTCGCAAGCTGTTTATCGACGGCACAGAATACTCGGATACAGAGATTGCAGAAGCGCTTGACAGGATTATCAATAGCTTACGCAATGATCAAGACTTTAAGTATATTCTCAACCGCTGTTGCCACATCCTAATTAACCGCTGGCAAATGCACTCCCAACAGCAATCTGTTGTTGCTGATGTGGTTGCTTTATTTAAGGATTCTCCCGCATTTAATAGAGCGCAGACTACTCGTTCTAAATCAATCAAACGCTTGCGAGAACAGATATCTTTATTTACAAAGAGTGAGGAATACCAGACATTACAACGCTTAATTCAAGTGGTATCAGACAGTCCGGAAAGTGAGACTAAACCCGTTAATACTTCTCTGGGACGAATGATTTCTCGCTATCCTTACTTATACACCCATTCTCTTTTAAGTCAAGATAGCTCTTACGAACATCAGCAAACAATTCGCCAAATTCAATCTGAAAAGCAGTGGCAGTTTGAAGTCAATCTTTCTCATTATGTAACTTACTTGGTAAGGCGAGTGCAAGTTGCGGCTAAGGCTTCTTCAACCAAAGCGGCACGAATTATACAGCCGGTGCCAAACCCCACCCTGCTAAGTGATCGGGAACTGTATTTGGCTTTAAAGCAATTTGTTGGAAAAATTGAAGGCTCTTATACTTACCGAGACTTGGCTCAAGTCTTCTTGACTCATACAAGCCAAACTCCATCTTACCGGGATTTTAAAGCCGATTTATACGAATACTTGATCGCTTCCATTGAACCCGAATACGGAAAGCGCCAGTTTAACAGCCGATTGTCTAAACAACTGAAAAATACCTGTCCAGAAAGTGATTCTCACAAATTAAACGACTTTTTACTAATGCGAACTTGCACTCAGTTGTTTAATTTTCTAGTAGTGGAAAGTCCGCAATCTCCAAACCACTATGTTTTTATCGATCTGATTTCTAATATTGGCCCTCTGGGAACCACGAGTTTGCTGCTGAAGATTGTGCTGCTTTCCCGCCATGTCAAACCTTATCTGGAAAAACGATTGTCTATTCTGTTTAACCATTATGAATCTCACAAAGTTAATGAAATTTTGTGGTTTGTGAAATCTTTGGAAAATTTAAATGTTGCTTTGGTGATTAATTTTGGCTCGGTGGATCTTTCGTTTATTAAGCAGCATATTTTGTAAGGTTTGTCAATAGCCGAAACTAGGGTGCCATCTTCACGCGCTGCGAGGAAAGCAACTAAGGATTTTTACTCACTTGTCTGCCTGATTCCATGAGATGCGGGTTCATTAAGCAGCATAATCAGCATTTCTCAATTCCCCATTCCAATTAAAATATGTAAAGAAATTCAACAGGACAGGCAGAATGCGAGTAGCGATCGTCGGCGCGGGACTGGCAGGGATGGCCACGGCAGTCGATTTAGTCGATGCCGGCCACGAAGTCGAAATCTTTGAGTCTCGGCCTTTTGTGGGTGGCAAAGTAGGCAGTTGGGTTGACCCCGAAGGCAACCACGTTGAAATGGGGTTGCACGTCTTTTTCGGCTGCTACTACCAGCTGTTTGATTTGATGAAGAAGGTGGGTGCACTGGACAGCTTGCTTTTGAAGGAGCACACCCACATTTTTATCAATCGGGGTGGCGTCACCGGCGCTTTAGACTTCCGCTTCTTCACCGGCGCACCTTTTCACGGTCTTAAAGCCTTTTTCACCACCTCTCAACTCTCCTTGCAAGATAAATTTCACAATTCCCTTGCACTCAGCACCAGCCCTATCGTTCGGGGTCTGATTGACTTTGAGGGGGCAATGAAAACCATCCGCGAACTGGATCGCATCAGTTTTGCCGATTGGTTCCGCAAGCAAGGCGGGAACGATGGCAGTCTCAAGCGGATGTGGAACCCCATCGCTTACGCATTGGGTTTTATTGATTGCGAAAATATTTCTGCCCGGTGTATGTTGACCATTTTCCAGTTTTTCGCAGCCAAAACCGAAGCATCGGTGTTGCGAATGCTGGAAGGTTCGCCGAATGAGTATTTACACAAACCGATTGTTAACTATATAGAGGCGCGGGGCGGTAAAATTCATACGCGGCGCAGGGTTCGGGACGTGTTCTTTGAAGATGCCGGCGGGGAAACGCGCGTCACCGGCATTGTGGTGGCAGCCGGCGAAACGGAAGAAACTATCACCGCCGATGCTTATGTATTCGCCTGCGATGTCCCCGGCATTCAGAAGATTTTGCCGCAAGCATGGCGCAAATGGCCAGAGTTTGACAATATTTATAAGTTGGATACGGTGCCGGTGGCAACGGTGCAACTGAGGTTTGATGGCTGGGTAACAGAACTAGAAGACGCGGAAAAGCGCACACAACTGAAGGAAGCCGCAGGAATCGATAATTTGCTTTATACAGCCGATGCCGATTTCTCCTGTTTTGCAGATTTGGCGTTAACCAGTCCGGGAGATTACTACCGGCCAGGGCAAGGTTCTCTGTTACAGTTAGTGCTGACGCCAGGAGATCCGTTTATTAAAGAAAGCAACGAGGCGATCGCCCAGCACGTTCTCAAGCAAGTTCATGACCTTTTCCCATCTTCACGAGAGCTGAACATGACCTGGTACAGTGTGGTGAAGCTGGCACAATCGCTGTATCGGGAAGCACCGGGAATGGACCCTTACCGTCCGCCGCAAAAGACGCCGGTTGCCAATTTCTTTTTAGCCGGCAGCTACACGCAGCAAGATTATATCGATAGCATGGAAGGTGCGACAATTTCTGGACGCCAAGCGGCAAGGGCGATTTTGGATAATGCACAAAACATTATCTCGAAACCTCTAGTAAGTGCCGGGTTCAATTAACAAACTCACAAAAATGGGGATAGGAAATTTTTTATCCCCAGTCATCCATCCCTTATTTAAAATCTAAAATCGAATGTCTAATTGGTTAGAGCATAGTGTGCAAATAGAGGTAGCAGTTCCTATTGAACTGTCATGGAAACTCTGGTCTGATTTAGAGCAAATGCCACGATGGATGAAGTGGATTGACTCGGTGAAAATTTTGGAAGAAGACCCAGATTTATCTCGCTGGAAACTCGCCACCGGCAGTTTAGAATTTAGCTGGCTTTCCAAGATTACAAAGATAGTTCCCCATCAAATCATTCAGTGGGAATCTGTTGATGGTTTACCCAATCGAGGGGCCGTTCGTTTTTATGACCGGCACGGCAGCAGTATTGTTAAATTAACCATTTCCTACGCGATTCCGGGGATTCTCGGTCAGTTGATGGATAATTTATTTTTAGGTCGCGCTGTTGAATCCACGATTGAAGCGGATTTAGAGCGATTTCGAGAGTATGCCTTGCAGGCTCACGCCGACTCATCTATTTAGAGTTATAATTCCTATTTCATACACGAATTTAGGTTTACTTTCTCCGAACTAGCAGAACTTTGAACTGCTGATTTTATAAAGCCTGTTTTAATCCTAATGCTGCCAACGGAAAGTAACTGAGGGTGGTTATTTGAGATGCTTTAGGGTAAGTGAGCGAATTTTTTTAGGTGAGCTAAACTTTTTTTTGCGATAATTTTATCGTAAATTTATCTATTTTTTAGATGTTTAAAAAAATGCCTTATTTGCAAAAATTGTTTTTCTTACCGTAGATAAGATTAAAAGTTTAATGCGTTTAATTTTGGGTTTTTAAGATTTTTGCCATCGGTTCAATTATCAACCAATGTTTTTTAATTCGTTTAGTGGCGTCGATGGGGGAAATTATATCTGGGTGCAACAACACCGGCAGCTTGGGTTAAACCTGCCACAACCGCACCACCCCATCCATCCCAGCCGATGCGATCAGCTTGCCGTCGGGTGAGAAACCGGCATGAATCAACTGGGTATGGCCGGTTAACTGCCGCAGTTGTTTGCCACTGGCCACATCCCACACTCGCACACTCTCCCAACTCCCAGAAGCTAAAAGCTTGCCATCTGGGGAGAAAGCAACATTCTCCACGGCAAACTCATCTGTGCCGATCTGCCGCAGTTGGTTGCCGGTAGCCACATCCCACAACTGCAAAGTATTATCCTGTCCTCCGGATGCCAAAAGCTTGCCATTGGGCGAAAAGGCAACGCTGTTGATGTAATTGGAATGTCCTGTAAGCTGCCGTAGTAGAGTGCCGGTAGCTACGTCCCACAGTCGCACAATGCTATCCCAACACCCGGATGCCAGTAACTTGCCATCCGGGGAAAAGACAACGCTGATGACTAAATCCGTATGTCCGTCGAGAAGCCGCAGTTGAGTGCCGGCTGCCACATCCCACAGTCGTGCGGTATTATCTTCACCTCCGGATGCCAGCAGTTTGCCATCCGGGGAGAAAGCGAGGCTATTAATGGCTGCTGTATGTCCGCTGATCTGACGCAGTGAAGTGCCGGCATTTATATCCCACAGTCCCACCATGCCATTGCTGCTTCCCGATGCCAGTGTTTTGCCATCTGGCGACAGGGCAAGGCTGCTTAACGCAAACTCATATTTAGGGAACTGCCGCAGTTGTTTACCACTCGCCACATCCCACACTCGCAGGAAATTATCAACCGATACCAGGATCTTCCCATCGCGGGAAAAGGCAAATTCATTGACCCAATTTGTATAACCGGCAATTTGGTGCAGTTGGGTGCCGGTAGCTACATCCCACACTCGCACGCTGTTATCGCCACTTCCTGATGTTAATGTCTTGCCATCTGGGGAGAAGGCGACGCTATTTAGCCCAGACTCATGTCCAGTCAGTTGTTGCAATTGTTTGCCGGCAGTTACATCCCACACTCGCACCGTCTTATCCCCACTCCCTGATGCTACTAACTTGCCATCCGGGGAGAAGGTAAGACTACCGACTAAATCTGTATGTCCTTTGAACTGCTGCAATTGTTTGCCACTCGCCACATCCCAGACTCGCACACTCTTATCGTCAGCTGCTGATGCGACTGTCTTGCCATCTGGGGAGAAGGCGACGCTGTTTGCCCACCCCAAGCGTGTCGATCCACCTGTATTTGTATCAAACTGCCGCAGTTGAGTGCCGGCTTTTATATCCCACAGTCGCACAATGCCATCCCAACTCCCAGATGCCAGTAATTTGCTGTCGGGGGAGAAGTCGAGGCGACTAATTGAAGCGTTATGTCCTTTGAACTGTTGCAATTGCGTGCCGGCTGCTACATCCCACAGTCGCACAGTGGCATCGCCACTCCCGGACGCCAAAACTTTACTATTCGAGGAGAAGGCAAGGCTAGCCACCACATTGGTATGTCCGGTTAATTGCCGCAAAAGTGTGCCGGTGCGTAAATCCCATAAATAAATATCTGGCTTCCCACCTAATGCCAGCAACGTGCCATCCGCACTCACAGCACCGCACTCTGCAGGGCAATCGATTTCCCACAGTGCCTCGCCACTGATCATATTAAAGAGTGTTGCTCCGCCGGCAGCACACACAACCACTAACTCGTTACTTAAAGGAATCACATTACGGATGACACCACGCCCCAGCCGGCGCAGCATCCCCTGTGCTTTGAGTTGTGGCAAAACGAAATAGCCTCGGAGTTTGGTAACTTCAGCAGCTTGCCCTTTGTGCCGGCACAACAGGGTAAATAACAATGCCATCGGCATCAGAAGTACATCCCTGCGCCGCATTAAAAGTTTGCTTCCTGCCGCTGGTTGCATATTAAAACCCTGACTGTTTCCCCGTTTCTGCGTCTTACGGGTGCGCTTGTCTACTGATGATGATATCTACCAAGTTGGATCACTATAAAGATTGATGGTCAATTTTTCTCGACCCGGTGGAACGCCGGTGATGCAAGAACAAATCGTTGGCCCATCCTCAATTTCCACTTCGCAGGCGTGACAGGAACCCATCAGGCAGCCGGTGGGGATAGAAATGCCGGCACGTTCAGCGACATCCAAAATCGGTTCTCCAACTTCGGCTTCTACTGTTACATTATCCGGCAAAAATCGAATTAAAACGCTCATAATTTAACGATTAGCTATTCTCTCTCGACTCAAGAAAAGTTTGATAAAGGGGATAATTTTTCTTTTCCCCTAACTTTTTATGCTTACTGAGACAATATCGGAGTTAAATCTAAATGCTCTCCCACAACATTTGCCAGAGAGTCCAGTAAAGCTTCCCGTTGTTCGCGGTAGTTAGGGATGCCGGTGGGCAGAGATTTTAAACCCCTTTGCTGGCGCAGACGATTCAACCAAGCCCGCCGCCAAGGGCCGTTATCAAATAAACCGTGTAGATAAGTCCCCCAAACCGAGCGATCAGCATCAACAACCCCTAAATTCACATCATCAAACAGCGGGTTGATAATTTTATCATCTATGATTTGAGTGCGACCTTGATGAATTTCATATCCAATTACGGGTAAGCCAACTTGAGGCAAATTAGAAGTTACGTGCCGCTGACGGGCAATTTTTTGTGAAGTAATCATTGTTTTTAAGGGAAGCAATCCCAGCCCTTCATACCGGCCTTCCTGACCTTCGATTCCCTCTGGATCAGCTAACATTTGTCCCAGCATTTGATAGCCTCCGCAAATGCCCATGACAGTGCCGCCGGCTGCCACATAATTTTTAATTTCTTGGGCGAGTCCCGTTTGTTGCAGGACAAGCATATCGGCAATTGTTGTTTTAGAACCCGGAATAATTACGGCATCTGGATGCCCCAAAGATTGTTTAGGGCCAATATATTTCACCGTGACACTTGATTCGGCTTCCAGGGGGTCAAAATCCGTAAAATTAGAAATGCGAGGCAAGCGAATCACTGCGATTGTCAGTTCGCTATTAAGTTTCCGAGGCTGACGTTCTAATAAAGATAGAGAATCTTCGGCTGGGAAGAATTGGTCAATCCAGGGAATAACACCCAAAACAGGAATGCCGGTTCGCTTTTCTAACCAGGTAATACCCGGATCAAGGATTGATCGTTGTCCCCGAAACTTATTGATCACAACTCCGCGAATTAAAGCGCGTTCCTCTGGTTCCAGTAACTCTAACGTGCCAACAACATGAGCAAAAGCACCGCCTCTATCAATATCAACAACAAGCAGCGTTGGAGCGTTTAAATAACGAGCCACGCGCATATTTGTTAAGTCACGATGCTTGAGATTAATCTCAGCCGGACTACCGGCTCCCTCACAGATAATTAGGTCAAATTCGCCGGCTAATTGTTGTAAAGATTCCTCAATTGCCTGCCAACCTCTGTCAAAATACTGCTCGTAATAATCAGTCGCACTAACTTTCCCGACTGATTTCCCTTTAATAATTACTTGGGAAGTCATGTCGCCTTGAGGCTTCAATAAAATTGGGTTCATCTCCACCCAAGGCGTGACACCGGCAGCCCAAGCTTGCACCGCCTGAGCATAGCCGATCTCGCCACCGCTCGTCGTCACATAAGCATTTAAAGCCATGTTTTGACCTTTAAATGGCGTTACCCGCCAACCCCGCCGCGACAGAAGGCGACACAGGGCTGTTGTGATCGTAGATTTTCCTGCGTGGGATGTCGTGCCCACTACCATAATGGCTTTCATATAAACGTGAGGAGTGAGGAGTGAGCAATGCAGAGGTTCAGAAGGAAAGATGCAGTGAGAATTTTACTGTCGAGCTTTCATGCTTTATTCTTTAGAAAAGTCGGAACCATCGACTCATCGCATTATAAAGGCGATCGCCGAATGTCGGAGCCGGCAGCTTGCCTCCAAAACTCTGCCATTTCTCAACTAACTGCCGTCCTAAGGGCGTTAGGCGAAAACCGTCGGTAATTCCTTGCCCATCCACTTCCCGCCGCAGTAAACCCACTTGTATCAGCCACAGCAGGGCATTTTCAGCGGCTAACTCAGATAGGGGCGAGTGCGTGTACTCCCGCTTTATACCAGACTCACCGGCAATGGTATTGAGAACAACGCTTTGTGAACGCATCGCTGCAAATAACTGTAGTTGGAAGGGTGAGCAACGCATTGCTCGTTCTGCCCGTTCGATTGTACGGCGGGGATATTGAATTGATTCGGTGTTTTTGGTTTCGACTGCAGTCATTGTGTCTTTTTTAGGATTTCTGTGAGTTTGAGAGATTAATTAGCGAATGAGCGTTTAACTGACTGTGAGAAGCCGGCATCGGCAGTGTTTTACAGAGAGCCTCACCGCAAGTTAAAGCAGGATCAGCTTAATAATATCTCTCAGTTTTAACATTTTTTTAAAAAAAGCTTGGTTATTCGGGCAATTCATTCTTGCTGAGAAGGTCTTTTGGCAGTTTATGTTTTTTATTGGGTGGCAAGAATTTAATTGCTGCTGGGAGTGCGGTTTAAATGGGAGGGTTGAAATGTCTGCATTACCAGAGAAGGCAAAAAAAGTGCCGGCACTGGCGAATGAGTCACACGCTCGCTCGATAGTGCCGGCATGAAAACGATTGACAATGGTTTAAAGGATGTCTTGCTCCTTAGATGGCTGAATCGTCACTTCCTCAGCCGGCTCGATGGCTGCCGGTTCCGACGGGTTGTGCCGGCGAGTTTGCACTTGGGCTTGCACCTCTTGTGCTCTTTCTTGGAGTTCCTCCGCCAGCTGTTGAGCACCGCGCTTCACGCCTTCCGTGCCGGCTTGAGTCCGGCGCTTTAAATTTTCCCAGTGATCCACGGTTTTTTCATAATCTTCTTGCAAATACTCTGCTGCTTGACCCACTTTTTCAGTCAGTCCTGCCGCGTACTGATGGGGGTTGAGCACAGCATCGTCTTTGACAATCACCCGTTTGCTGCCGGCGCTGGATACCGCTTCAGGTGGCAGTAGGTAAATTCCTTCCATTACCCCACGCCAGCCGCTAGAGCTAAATAGGTAATAGACGACAGTGCCGGTCTGGGGAATGAGCAAGTAATCGACGATCTTGCCTACTTTGTTGCCGCTCTCTGTCCAAACTTCATGACTGATCAAAGAAATGATCGCATCAGACTTTTCTGGATCAATTGCGTCAGGGCTGGTGTTAACCATAATGCTGTCAGCCCCAATGCTCTCAATTTGCGCCCAAGTAAACGCGCGTTTGTTTTTGCCCAGAAACCCTGATTTGCAACTAAACCCCATCACTAAATGGGATTGAGGGACGAGCCACAATTGATCTACACGCCCGACTTCGTCTGCTGTCCGGCGATCAATCACTAGCCGATTGAGCAACTCGGTTTGCTTTGTCAACTTTTGTTCTGCACTCATGGATAAATTCCTCAGTGATAGTTCGTTGGTAGCGCTCAGCCGGCGGTTCACCCATACAGGGGTTAGCAAAGTTTTGAAAGCGCGTTTGCAGAAAAAGCCCAAATGTCAGATGGAACGCTCCTCCCGCTGTCACTTTAATTCAAAATTCCCCAACCTTTTCAACCGAGTTTGATACAAAACTTAAAATTCAGCGAACGAGTTGTCAGTACAGGTAAACTGCTGAACCTACCCTGGGTTGAAATTTTTGTCTCTACTTACTTATTGTGCCGAAAACTCCGAGCATCCTTCATTGCCACTACAGCAAGGATAAAAATAGGAAGGCTTTTCTCGCCCTTAAGGGGAAAAAGAAGGCCGCTTGAGAGAGCGCTATTAAGGCCCCATTCTCAAGATCACGCTTCCTTAAGCCAAGCTGCGATACATTTAAGTTGCTTAAAGAAATTCGTCATCCATGTTTATTTTGATGGATTATTTATAACTAATTGGCTTTAATTTATCTTTTTTTAAGAATAAAACAAAGCGACCTTTTCAAAAAGGGTTATATCACGGTTGCTCAAATGAGCGCTATTCACTATCGGGCTAATTCAAGTGTGAAAATGTTTCAGTTTTAGGGGGCATCTCTTTTTGTTGCTGATGTGCTGGAACTAACGTTACTTCCTCTGGGACAGCTTCAACAGGCACTGACGCATCCTTAACTTGCTGGGCCATCGTTTCTTCTGCGGAGATCGCTTTGAGTTCCTCTAGAGCCTTTTTACCGAGGCGAATTTGAATTTTAGGGCCGGAACGAGCAAGATGAATAATCACCCCATCCACAACAGGAACTTGGGTAATCGGTTTACCCTCCAGATAGGTGCCATTGGTGCCTAAGTTAACAATTTCCCACGTCGTATTCTGCCGGCGCAATTCGACATGGTAACGAGAGACAACCGCGCTATAGAGCACCACATGATTATCAGTTGAGCGCCCGATCCGAACAACTGATTCCTGTTCAAAAGACCAGCTCTGAGCAGGGACATACTGAAATGGATGCAGCAAAATGAGTGTAATCACGAGAGAAACTCGGTTGATGTAAATACACCAGATATTAAGGCAGGCAGTGAGCCTGCCACAGCTCCAGGGTTGTTCAGGGTGCCTTTCCTGCTTTAGGGGGGCGTATTTCTACACATTTAAAAGGCACTCTGAAATCACCTGAGAAGCACGACATTTAAGCAGTGCCGGCTAAGAAATTTGGAACAGAAATGTCACCATATCTCCTTTACCAAGCGCGATCCGATCGCCGGGGCGCAAGCGGTGCCGATTGCCAGCCGGCAACGGGAAGTTATTAACGTAGGTGCCATTTGCACTTCCGACATCTTCCAAGTAGAAACCATCTCCCTCAACCCGGATATCTGCATGAACGCGAGAAACGACTTCAGAATTAGGAAATCCTGAAACATCAATATCCGGTGGTATCCGCTCATTGGGTTTACCCAAATGAATCACCGATAACTGCTGGGGAAGTTCTAACTCAGTGTTGGTTTGGATGTGCAGCAGTTTAGCAGTCTGCTGCTGGAGTTGAGTTTTAGAACCGCCGGCAGCCGGTGTGGGTGCGGGGGCAGTCGGCATCGGGCTTGGTGCTGGTGGCGCAACAGGTTGGTTGCTAGCGCTAGAAGCCGCCTCAGCAGCACTCGCACTCGAACTTGCTGTACTTGGAACGCCGGCACTGCTTCCCACTGGTTCAGGTTGAACCAGTGGTTCAGGCGGATCGAGAGCCGGCATCGCTACGGTAGCGGGAATGTCCGGAAAGGATACCGCCGTGGGAGGAAGAGCCTGCTCGGATGCAGTTGCTTGCTCCTCCCCTGACACAGACGCGCTTGAACGCAGATCACAGCCACACTGTCCGCAGAAAGTCGCATCCGTTTGAACGGATGACCCACAGTTCGGGCAACTACTCATGGCAGGTAAGGGTGTGTAGCAAGCCTCACACTGATTCGCTCCATCGGGGTTTTGGTGGTTGCAATTTGGGCAGACAATCATCGCATTTTTTTCTCCCATCGAGATTATCCTAGAGGAGTTTTGAGCCACAGCACCACATTCGTGGGCTGATTTTAATATTCTTGTTTTAATTCTCGCCCTGCCGGCTCATCAAGCAGCCACCAAAGCTCACCAGTCGGCTGAATCAGTCGAGCTGGATAGGTCATGTCGTCGGCTGTGGAAGCAAAAATTTGAGCCAGAGCCGGTTGTTTGCCAGCACCCGTGATCAGAAACATGACGCACCGGGCGTGGTTAATCAGGGGCACGGTGAAAGTAATTCGAGGTTGACCGTCTTTGTTTCCTACTGTAACCATGCGGTCGCGCACTTGCAAAGCATCTGTGTGCGGAAACAGAGATGCCGTGTGGGCATCATCCCCGATCCCCAACAGAATTAAATCGAAGCTAGCAAATCCACCCGTCGGCACCCCAAAAAACTCCTGCAACTCGGCGTCATGCTTTTGAGCGTCGGCAGCGGGGTCAGCAGCGCCGGTGGGGATGGGGTGGATATTGCCGGCTGGAATGGGCACTTTATCCAGCCAAGCTAATCTAGCCATCCGCTGATTGCTATCCGAGTCATCGGGCGGGACATAGCGCTCATCACCCCAAAAAACATGAATTTTTTCCCAAGGCAGCGGTTGAGCGGCAATCGCTTCATACAGCGGCTTAGGGGTGCCACCGCCGGCAAGAGCGATGGTAAACCGATTCCGCTCTGAGATGGCGGCTTGCATCTTATCTAAGACGACCTCTAGCGCCCGTTGTATTAGTGCGCCCCGATCTGTTAAGACTTCAACTTTTTTCTGCATGGTTATAGGCAAGCCAAGGAGGATAAATTTTCTTGCTTCTAGGCTAGTACCAAGCCGGTGTTGTACACAAACTCCCCTTGCTAAAAGTTAACAGTCACACTTAATGCGAAAGCGTCACTCACTGAGCCGGGACAATTGCTGATCGTGGAAAATCCTACTGTCTACTTCCGTCCCTCTGACAAAAAACCCCCCGCCGGAGGGCAGGGGATTCATCAGCAACAAGCTAAAAGTTTGAGTTGAAAATCAACCGAACTTACCTGCAGTCGAAGCAATCAAGAACGCCGCATAAGTGAGGACATAACCCACCGTGAAGTGAGCCAAGCCCACCAGACGACCTTGAATAATACTCATGGCCACGGGCTTATCCTTCCAGCGAACCAAGTTCGCCAAAGGTGTGCGTTCATGTGCCCACACCAGGGTTTCGATCAACTCTTGCCAATAACCACGCCAGCTAATCAAGAACATAAAGCCGGTCGCCCACACCAAGTGGCCGAACAGGAACATCCAAGACCAGACCGACAGATTATTCATCCCATAAGGGGTGTAACCGTTGATCGTCTGGGCTGAATACAGCCACAGATAGTCACGCAGCCAACCCATCAGGTACGTTGATGACTCGTTAAACTGAGCCACGTTTCCTTGCCAGATTCCTAGATGCTTCCAGTGCCAGTAGAAGGTGACCCAACCAATGGTGTTGAGCATCCAGAACATGGCCAGGAAGAATGAGTCCCAGGCTGAGGTGTCGCAGGTGCCGCCGCGTCCGGGTCCGTCGCAGGGGAAGGCGTATCCGAAGTCTTTTTTGTCCGGCATCAACTTCGAGCCACGGGCATCCAATGCTCCCTTGACGAGAATCAAGGTCGTTGTGTGCAAACCGAGGGCGAAGGCGTGGTGGACGAGGAAGTCTCCAGGGCCAATGGTGAGGAACAGGGAGTTGGTGCCGCTATTGATCGCATCTAGCCAGCCGGGTAACCACACGTTGCCGTAGTTGGGCCAAGCGGTGGTGGCGAGGCTATCTGGGTTGGACAGCAACACGTCGAAGCCGTAGAGGGCTTTGCCTTGGGCTGCTTGAATCCATTGGGCGAACACCGGCTCTATCAGGATTTGCTTTTCTGGGGTGCCGAAGGCGACGACGACGTCGTTATGGACGTATAAGCCTAGGGTATGGAAGCCCAGGAATAGCGAGACCCAGGACAGGTGGGAGATGATCGCTTCTTTGTGCCGCAGAACGCGGTCGAGGACGTTGTTTTGGTTGGCTGCTGGGTCGTAGTCTCTGACCCAGAAGATTGCGCCGTGGGCGAAGGCTCCGACCATCAGGAAGCCTGCGATGTACTGGTGATGGGTGTACAGGGAGGCTTGGGTGGTGAAGTCTTTGGCCATGAAGGCGTAGGGCGGCAGCGAGTACATGTGCTGCGCGACGAGGGAGGTGACGACGCCTAATGCTGCTAGGTGGATGCCTAACTGGAAGTGCAACGATTCGTTGTAGGTGTCGTACAGTCCTTTGTGTCCGTCTCCCAAGCGTCCGCCGAAGGGGGTGCCTTCTGGGGGCCGGTGGGTGTTGAGGATGTCGCGGATGCTGTGACCGATGCCGAAGTTTGTGCGGTACATGTGACCGGCAATGATGAAGATCACTGCGATCGCCAGGTGGTGATGGGCGATGTCGGTCAGCCACAGGGATTCTGTTTGCGGGTGGAATCCGCCCAGGAATGTCAGGATGGCGCTGCCGGCTCCTTGTGTGGTTCCGAATACGTGTCCTGCTGTGTCTGGGTTTTGGGCGTATACGCCCCAGTTCCCGCTAAAGAATGGACCTAGTCCTGCTGGGTGCGGCAGGGTGGTTAGGAAGTTGTCCCAGCCGACGTGCTGTCCGCGTGCTTCGGGGATGGCGACGTGCACTAGGTGTCCTGTCCAGGCTAGGGATGAGACGCCAAACAATCCGGCTAGGTGGTGGTTCAGTCGCGATTCTGCGTTTTTGAACCAGGCTAGGGATGGTCTGTATTTTGGTTGCAGGTGCAGCCACCCTGCGAACAGGAATACGGCTGATAGCAGCAGTAGGAATACTGCCCCTTGATACAGGTCGTTGTTTGTCCGCATCCCGATTGTGTACCACCAGTGGTATACACCGCTATAGGCGATGTTCACTGGGTTTGATGCTCCGGCTTGGGTGAATGCTTCGACTGCCGGTGCGCCGAATTGTGGGTCCCAGATTGCGTGGGCGATTGGCCTCACGTTTAGCGGGTCTTTTACCCACTGCGGAAAGTTGCCTTGCCATGCTACGTGAAACAGGCTACCCGAAGTCCACAGGAAGATGATTGCCAGGTGACCGAAGTGTGAGGCGAATATCTTTTGGTAAAGATTCTCCTCTGTCATGCCGTCGTGGCTTTCAAAGTCGTGGGCTGTTGCTATCCCGTACCATAGCCTGCGTGTTGTTGGGTCTTGCGCCAGGTCTTGGCTAAATTTTGGGAATTTTGTTGCCATAGGTCCTTCTAACTCTCGCGGGGACTTGAGATTTTGGATTTTAGATTAGGGATCGCTTGAACCCTAATCCAAAATCCGTACATCTACAATCGCTCTCATCCAACAGAAATGATGCGAGCTAGGAAGAATGCCCATGTCGTGACAATTCCTCCCAAGAGGTAGTGAGCTACCCCTACAGCGCGACCGTGAATGATGCTCAGAGCGCGGGGTTGAATGGCTGGGGCGACTTTGAGCTTGTTGTGTGCCCAAACGATCGACTCAATCAGTTCTTGCCAGTAGCCGCGACCGCTGAACAGGAACATTAGACTGAATGCCCAGACAAAGTGAGCGCCTAGGAACAGCAAGCCGTATGCAGAGAGTGCCGTTCCGTAAGACTGAATCACCTGAGAAGCTTGTGCCCAGAGGAAGTCACGCAACCACCCATTAATGGTGATCGCACTCTGTGCAAAATTACCGCCGGTAATGTGCGAGATGCTGCCATCTGGATCAACAGTGCCCCACACATCTGATTGCATCTTCCAGCTAAAGTGGAAAATCACGATAGAGATGGAGTTGTACATCCAGAACAGACCTAGGAAGACATGGTCCCAACCAGAAACTTGGCAGGTGCCACCCCGTCCGGGTCCATCACAGGGGAAGCGGAAGCCCAAATTCGCCTTGTCAGGAATCAGGCGGGAACTACGGGCAAACAGCACACCCTTCAGCAGGATCAGAACTGTAACGTGAATGGTGAACGCATGGATATGGTGCACCATGAAATCAGCGGTTCCCAGAGCAATCGGCATCATTGCGACCTTGCCGGCAACTGCCATCACGCCACCGCCGAAAGCATAGCTAGCGGGTTCCAGTGCGTTCGGAGCGGTATTGCCAGGAGCCAAGGTGTGGATGTTTTGCACCCACTGGGCAAACACCGGCTGCAATTGAATTGCGGTATCGGAGAACATATCTTGAGGACGACCGAAAGCCCGCATGGTGTCGTTATGAACGTACAACCCGAAGCTGTGGAAGCCTAAGAACATGCACACCCAGTTGAGGTGAGAGATGATCGCATCTCGGTGACGGATCACCCGATCAATCAAATTATTGACATTTTTGGCTGGGTCATAGTCACGCACCATAAAGATGGCACCGTGAGCTGCGCCCCCAACAATACAGAACCCACCAATCCACATATGATGTGTGAATATGGACAGCTGGGTCGCATAGTCAGTTGCGATGTAGGGGTAGGGCGGCATCGAATACATGTGATGCGCCACGATGATGCTCAGAGAACCCAACATTGCCAAGTTAATGGCTAGCTGAGCGTGCCAAGAGCTGGTGAGGACTTCATAGAGACCTTTGTGGCCTTCTCCAGTGAAGGGGCCTTTGTGGTTTTCTAGGATTTCCTTAATGCTGTGACCAATGCCCCAGTTAGTCCGGTACTGATGGCCAGCAATAATGAACAGCACTGCCAGTGCCAGGTGATGGTGCGCCGAATCCGACAGCCACAAACCGCCAGTGACAGGGTTTAAACCGCCCTTGAAGGTTAGGAAGTCTGTATATGCGCCCCAGTTGAGGGTAAAGAAGGGAATTACACCCTTGAAGAAACCCCAATCCACGCTGGGATATAGCTCTGTCATCAAGCTAGGGTTCAAGATGAACTCTTGAGGCAGGGGAATTTGATTAGGATCAACCCCAGCATCAAGCAGCTTGTTGATTGGCAGAGCGACGTGAATCTGGTGACCGGCCCAAGACAGGCAGCCCAGACCCAGCAAGCCGGCTAAGTGGTGGTTCAACATCGACTCCACATTCTGGAACCATTCCAGTTTGGGAGCGCGTTTGTGATAGTGGAACCAACCGGCGAACAGCATCAGCGCAGCCATGACCAAACCGCCGATAGCGGTGCAGTACAGCTGGAATTCGTTGGTGATGCCAGAAGCCCGCCAAATTTGGAACAAGCCGGATGTAATTTGAATCCCGTGGAAGCCACCTCCCACGTCAGCGTTCAAAATTTCTTGACCGACGATTGGCCAAACCACTTGGGCGCTCGGCCTAATGCCGGTCGGGTTAGTCAGCCAAGCTTCATAGTTGGAGAAACGAGCGCCGTGAAAATAAGCACCGCTTAACCAAATAAAGATGATAGCCAAGTGACCGAAGTGGGCACTAAATATCTTGCGGGATACGTCTTCTAAGTCACTGGTATGACTGTCGAAATCGTGGGCGAGGGCGTGTAGATTCCAAATCCAGGTTGTGGTTTTGGGTCCTCTAGCCAAGGTGCGATCAAAGTGACCGGGTTTTCCCCACCGCTCAAAGGATGTAGGAACTGGGTCTTTATCGACAACAACCTTGACTTTTTTTGCCTCTCGCTCCGGAGGACTGATTGTCATGGAGACTCTCCTCTCTGTAGACAGGGAACGAGCAATACACCACCAGAAGCGTTACCTACCGGCAACGGTTTCCCTCTCTGTTGAGCTGTCGGTGGCAGACATTTGGAAGACGATGCTCTTATGAAACTCATGTTGAGCTTCTGAACTTTTTATAGTTTAGTGCAACCTTCAAACGTCAGAGAGGGAACCCCCTTAGTAAACCAGCTTTTGGCTGGCTGCGTTTTTGAAACCGCATTGGTGGGGTACTGTTGGTGAATTATAGGTCTTGTAGCCGACTGTGTTTCAGAGTGCTTAACAATAATTCAAAAAGGCAAAGTGTTTGTGTACCTTGAGTTGCAACTCCTAAGTCCTTGAAAAAAGTCAAGGGGGTTTACAGCAAGTTCACAAAACTAAACATTTTGTTCAGTTAACCCCCCTCAAACTAAATAAGTTTTTGTACTTAAGTATTTGCGCTCTCTACAGAGGTAGCACATTTTATAAAAAGCCAAAACCCTTGTCAGTTAAGCTTTTCGAGCTAGCACCTCCGCAAAATCAATAGTCCTATTACCCCAGCTAACCCAGCTTGGAAGAACAAGCCCGCTCCCTAGGTGTATACTTTGATTGATGTTTCCGCTATAATTGCCGGCCCCTAGCTCAATGGTCCGATGTGGCTGACTTAACAAAACAAAATTGTCGAGTGAAAGTATCTGTCCCACAAGATGATCAGGTAACCCTGCAACCATTAGAAAACTCTATATAGAGACTCGATAGAGACATAGAGACTGGAAGTTTATAATTTCAACTTCCAGGCAAATGGGCCGACAGTCCAACGATGAGCGCTCGAACTTTCTAAACCTCTTCGCGGGAAAGATCATGCACTCACCGGCAACGCGATGAAAAGAAGTTTGCCTCAAACACAAACCAAGTGACGGATGCCGGTGATACAAATCATGCTGCTAGCATCTAGACAAAAACCAGCCACAGTCCAGAATTCATGTAGAGTGAGCTGGAGAACTTTGACGCAACCTTCAAGAGTGAAAATCTCTGGAGAATTTACCGCTATCCCGTAAGGGAACGGCGGAGAGCGTCAGTAAAATCTTCTATGGTAGTCATTAAATAACTGAATTGATCGCTTAGGAGTTAGCTTGCGTGTTAGGCATGAACTGGCGAGGAACTGCTGCAAAAGTGCTACTAACGTCACTAATGGCAGCCGCTTTGGTATTAAATTTAATGAGCTGTAGCGCTCGAATCGAGCAGCCAAAAGAATTGGGCGCTAAAACTGCGCCCACCCAGTTGGCGCAGAACATCTCGGAAGTTTCCCCACCGGCAGTCATTCAAGAACTGCGTGACAGCTTAAAAATCTACCGACCTCAAGTGGCGATTTTAAGCCCCCAGCCAGATGAAGTGTTGCAAGACACAACTGTTAACGTGCGCTTCCAGGTGCAGGATCTGCCCATCTTCAAAAACCCAGACTTAGGGCTAGGGCCGCATTTGCACGTCATCCTAGACAATCAACCCTATATCGCAGTTTATGACCTCAATGAGCCGCTAACATTCCAGGATTTAGCCCCCGGAACCCATACCTTGCGAGTCTTTGCCTCCCGCCCTTGGCATGAAAGTTTCAAAAATGAAGGTGCCTATACCCAAACCACCTTTCACCTGTTCACCAAAACTCAAGACAACAACCCCGATCCAGCCCTGCCACTGCTAACCTACAGCCGGCCCACCGGCACCTACGGGGCAGAACCTATCATGCTGGACTTCTACCTCACCAATGCTCCACTTCATCTTGTTGCCCAACAAAACTCAGAAGATGAGATTGCAGACTGGCGAATTCGCGTCACCATCGACGGCGAAAGCTTTGTTATTGATCGCTGGGAGCCAATTTATCTCAAAGGCTTCAAACCGGGCAAGAACTGGGTGCAGCTAGAGTTTCTCGATGAACTGGGCAACCCGGTTAAAAACGCCTTCAACAACACAGTGCGCCTGATTACTTATGAACCGAAAGGAAAAGATACCCTTTCCAAGCTCATTCGCGGTGAACTGTCTACTACCGCCGCTCGTGGTATTGTCGAGCCAAACTACAGCGCCCAGAAGCCTGTAGCCTCACCAGAACCGGCAGCGACTCCAGAATTGCTACCACCAGCATCTGAAATTCTCCCCGAACCGGCAGCGACTCCAGAATTGCTACCACCGGCATCTGAAATTCTTCCAGAACCGGCAGCCATTCCAGAATTGCTACCACCGGCATCTGAAATTCTTCCAGAACCGGCAGCACCCTCAGACCCACTCTCCCCCGTAGAACTGCTGCCGGCACCCTCAGACGAAACATCCGCACCGCAGCTTCACCCGGAAGAAGCAGCCACCCCAGATCCAGAACGGGCTTAACGGCTAGCATCGGTGGGAACCCCTCCAAATATCACCCCGTCAGCTTAAGGAAGCCGGAGAAAGCGTTCTCGTATCGGCCAACGATAGTTTCAGGGATGCCATTTAAATGGAGGGGTGACTGCGATGCTGGAAAAACTGCGACAAGCTGCTATCCTCACACTTTTGCTCAATCTGCTGATGGCTTTATCTTCTCCTGACGCCAGCCATAAAGCTCCAGTATCTAAATGGCACGATAATACAGTGCCTATCCTGAGTCAGCCAGTTTCAATTTCTCAGGGACAGGATTCTTAAGAATAAACCACTGCGTTTGGAATCTTAGATTTTAGCTACAATGCAAACTCTTAAATCTAAAATTCTGAGCGTGTCCTACCGATATTTGCTGTTTTATAAACCCTACGGTGTCTTATGCCAGTTCACAGACGCCGAAACTTGTGATACCGACCGGCTGACACTTAAAAATTACGTGCCGGTGCCTTCGGTTTATCCTGCAGGTCGTCTGGATCTTGACAGCGAAGGATTGCTGTTACTGACTAATGACGGGCAATTGCAACACCGGCTGCTTGAGCCTCAGTTTGGCCATCCACGCACCTACTGGGTGCAAGTAGAGCGTATTCCGGACGCTGCAGCGCTCACACAGCTGAGCCAAGGGGTGAAAATTCAGGATTACCGCACCCGACCGGCATCAGTCAAGTTATTGCCGGTTGAACCTTCTCTACCGCCTCGCGATCCACCGATTCGCTTCCGTAAAAATGTCCCGACGGCATGGCTAGAAATAACCCTTACAGAAGGTCGAAACCGTCAGGTTAGGCGGATGACAGCAGCCGTAGGGTTTCCGACATTGCGACTCGTGCGGGCTGCCATTGGCCCTCTGCGCTTACAGGACTTAGAACCCGGCCAGTGGCGAGATTTAACTTCTGATGAACTGCAAGCACTACATCAGCTCAACAAAACTTCAAGCCGGCCCTCTCTTAACCCAAATATTAAAAATTATAAGAAAAGGCGCTAGGAAAACACGAAACCTCAGCATCCGTGATCCCATTCATTAACTAAAAACTACCGAGAATCCACACATTAAAGGGGGCAAATTTATATACAGCAGTTTTCCCCTCGCGGCAATGTTATAACCCCAATTATAGAAATTGCCAGTTTGGGTGAGAGACATCGTGATGCTTCTGGTAGAGGGAACGCCGCTAACCAATCTTAACACCGTCAAAATGGTAAAATGCAGAACTCTAGCCAGAGCCGATAATTTTTTAAGTTTCGGAAAAGATGAATAGCCCTAGCTGCTCATTTTCAAAATAATATTTTAGCCGAAATTTTAATTAAAAAATGCATTTAAATTATCCAATTAAAGCATATAAAAGTGTAAAATTTAAATTGAAAAAACTTATTTAAATAATTTTAAACAGTGAATTTTTATAACCTTATTTGTTTAATTAATTTTAAGATAAAAATTAAAACTACGAAAATTAAAAATAAAAATTTTAATTAATATAAAGTTAATTCTAAAAATAAAAATCAATATAAATCAAACTCAAACAATAACAAAATTTAAGCTTATTTAAAAAATATAAATCATTGCTTACGTCGAATGTTAATACTACGCGAGCGTTTGGGCTGCTATGGGCGGCTAAGTAATCAATCTTTTTTTACTAAAAAATCATACTTTAATCCTAAAAAATTTAAATTTAATCTATCAATTTATCAGGTTATCATCTACTTGCTTCACACACCGACCTAGCAACCGCTTAGTTGCAAAGTCGGCAACCATACTCATCACTTTAAAGCACAAGCAATGGCTTGCCCTATCTAGGTGGCAAATGAGTCAATGTTTCCCTTAGCTAATTATAAAAGCCTGATATCCTTTCAGTCTCACCAGCTTGGGGATAAAACCCCTGCCAGCAGTGCATTAAGCCTTTATTTCTATTTATTTTTGTTGAATTAGTTACATTTTGTGTGAAATTTGTAAATTTCTTATTTAATTATGGAATCCTGAAGTGAACCACCTACAAACTCATTGGAGGGTAGGAGTTGACCTATGGTCCCCAACTCCCCGTTTTTTAAATACGGCCACTCTCAAAATGAAGCGCCCGCCGCGCCGTTTGAGCCGGCCCAAGAGAATGCAAATTTTCGGCAAATGGAAGAAGCACGAGGCAGCAGGAGAGCAGAATTAGAGTGGTATCGCAACCTGTACGAAAATAGTCCTGCCATATACTTCACCTTAAACTCAGCTGGCGTGGTGCTGGCGGTCAATCACAATGGTGCAGCCCTTTTGGGTTATAGCGTTGAGGAATTAAAGTGTAGCTCACTTTTTGAGCGGATTCACTCCCAAGACCAAGCAAAGGTGCGATCAACCTTTGCAGATTGGTGGCAGATGCCAGCTGCGGAGGGTGAATGGGAATTTCGGCTGATGCGGCAAGATGGCAGCATCTTATGGGTTAGAACCTCAGTAAAGCTAACCATTAACGAGCAATTATATGAAAACTGCGATTGCTTAGAGCAGCTTTGCGCTAACTGTAATATCGAGTTGCATCTGTCAAAAAATCAAACTCAAAATGCGCTTGCCAAAGAAATTGGCTCATTGCCACGTCTAGCAAGTGATCCTATCGGTTCGCACTCAAACTCGCAGAGCAATATCCCCTCAGTTATTGTGTTGGTTTGTGAAGATATAACTGCTAGCAAGCAAGCAGAGGCAGCACTGGTAGAAGCTCGCCAATTTGTTTTTACGCTTCTCGATAGCACCGATATCTTAGTTCCTGAGTTTGTCTCTCGCTTGTTAGAAGTCATCCCCCAATGGGCAATTTTACCTGCCGGCAATACTGATAACATCCCAACCGGCGAATCGCTAGGAGGAATAAAAGAGCCAAACGTAGTCGTTCTTGACCGGCAAGAACGGATATTACTGTGCAATCAAACGAGCTTGACAACAATCGGTTATCAATTTGAAGAAGTGCAAGGCCGGCTTTTCTCTGAATTATTCTCAGTACCTGAAGCAGAAAACTCAGAAAATAGAAAAGCCGAACATCTCTCACTTTTAACCCAACGGGATGCGTACCGAGCCGAGCCGATAGATCAACCTCTCCAAAGGGATAGCGCAAGTGTATTACTCACAAAAAATGGAACTCACCGGCGCATCGCTTGGACTAAAACAGCTTTGCACAATGCAAACGGCGAGCTTAACTACATAATCTGTACCGGCATTGACATCACCGAGCGCTGCCACGTAGAGGAGGCGCTGCGAGAAAGCGAAGATCGTTACCAGCAGCTACTGGAGCTGTCATTCGAGGCGATCTGGATTCATCAAAACGGAAAGATTGTTTGTATAAACTCTGCTGGGGCTAAACTCCTGGGAGCAAGTCATACCAACCAGTTGCTCGGAAGATCCCTCTTAGATTTTGTCCATGCAGACGACCAAGAGAACTTTAAGGCCAGAATGCGGCAAATTCTCGAAGAAGTTAAGGGAGTACCGCTCATGGAAGAACAATTCATCCGCCTCGACGGGTCAACTGTAGATGTAGAAGTTGCCGCCATTCCCATCACCTATGAAAACCAACCGGCAATTCAAGTTGTGCTGCGCGACATCACCGGGCGCAAACGCTCAGAAGCAGAAAAGACAGACTTAATTACAGCTTTACAAGTACACGCCCGCCAGCAAGCCGCCGTCGCTCAATTAGGTCAGCTAGCACTAGCCGGCAGCCCTTTAGATAGGCTGATGGAGCAAGCAGTTATCTTAGTGACCCAAATATTAGCGGTAGAGTCTTGCAAAATTTTAGAATTACGACCCGATGGTAAAGCCGTGCTACTGAAAGCCGGTGTCGGTTGCCAGGAAGAAACCGGAGAGTATGGCGATGCCGGCAGCACTTTACTTTCAAGCGAGCCGGCGATGGAAACCTTGCGTACCGAAACGCGATTCAGTTCACCCCCCCTGCTTCATGGCAACAGCGCAGTCAGCGGCATCAGCGTAATTGCCGGCAGCAATCAGAAGCGGGGAAAACAGGTCAAGCTTGGTCAAGAAGACGAAGGTTCTCACATAGAGTCACAAGTCTCACAATCTCACTTAAAAGTTTTAGAGCCAGAGACTACCCATCCGCCCACCTTCACCCAAGATGACATTTACTTTCTGCAAGCGATCTCCAATGTGTTAGCCACTGCGATCGAACGCAATAGATCAGAGGCACACCGGCACTTGCTAGAACGGGCAATCACCGCCAGCAGTAACGGCATCATCATCACCGATCCCACCCAGCCAGAGAACCCGATTATTTATGCCAATCCTGGTTTTGAACGCATAACCGGCTATAAACAAGCTGAAATTATTGGTCGTAATTGCCGGTTCTTGCAGGGAAGCAATCGAGACCAAGCTGCCCTCGAACCCCTGCGGCGAGCAATGGCAGAGCAACGAGAGTGTCACGCCATCCTGCAAAATTACCGTAAAGATGGCACATTATTTTGGAATGAATTATACATTTCGCCGGTCAGGGATGCTGCCGGTCAAGTGGTTAACTTTGTCGGCGTCCAGAAGGACATAACCGAGCGCAAGCGAGCAGAAGAGGAGCGAGATCGTTTCTTTACCCTTTCCCTCGATATGCTGTGTATCGCCGGCTTCGATGGCTACTTCAAACGCTTAAATCCCGCCTGGGAAAAAGTTTTAGGCTGGAGTAAAGAACAACTGCAAGCCAAACCATTTATCGAATTTGTCCATCCAGACGATCGCGCCGCAACCTTAGCGGAAACGGCAAAATTAGCCAGTGGAAGCAATACCCTCGCTTTTGAGAATCGCTATCGCTGCGCGGATGGCTCTTATAAGTGGCTTGGGTGGAATTCCACCGTTTGTTTTGAAGAACACATTATTTATGCAGTTGCTCGCGATGTGACAGAGCGAAAGCAAGCCGAACAAGAATTGCAGCGCTCTCACCGGCAAACAATTAACATCCTTGAAAGCATCACCGACGCCTTTTTTGCTGTAGATCACCAGTTCCGCTTCACCTACGTCAATCAGGAAGCCGAACAGCTGCTGCACCAACGGGGCGAATCACTTATCGGTGAGCGGTTGTGGGATAAGTTCCCCGAAACAGTCGGCTCAACCTTTTATGTGGAATACCATAAAGCTTTAAGCGAACAAGTCGCCGTAAAATTTGAAGAATTTTATCCGCCGCTGGGTGCCTGGTTTGCAGTTCACGCCTATCCGGCTGCCGATGGACTGGCGGTTTACTTTACTGAAATTACAGAAAGCAAGCAAACAGAAGAGGGACTGCGACATCGCTTAGGACTCGAAGAGGCACTGGCACAGGTATCGAGATTGTTTGTCTCCACCGGCGACACCGATTTAAATCTAATCCTCCAAATGTTAGGAAAAGCGGTGGTAGCCAATCGCGCCTATATTTTCCAATTTCGAGAAAACACCACCAAAGTGGATAATACCTGTGAGTGGTGTGACGAGCGGACACCATCGCAGATCGACAACTTCCAAAATCAGGACAGCGCCTTATTTCCCTGGTTTATGAAGCAGCTGGTGAGCGCTCAAACCATCGAAATTAGCGATGTGGAAACTTTACCGGATCTTGCCGGCTCAGAAAAAGCGATTCTGCACGCCCGAAGCGTTCGCTCGCTGCTCATCGTACCGATAAAATTTGATAGCGGCGAACTACTCGGATTTATTGGGTTTGACGATACAGAAAAATGCCGACAGTGGTCCGGTGAAGACCTTCGTGTGCTGCGCGTCATTGCAGAGATGATTTCCAGCTACTTCGCCCGCCGGCAAGCCGAACGAGCGCTGCGAGAAAGCGAAACACGGTATCGCCGGATCGTGGAAACCACAACCGAAGGCGTTTGGGTGCTGGATGCTCAAGGAAATACCAATTTTGTCAATCCTCAGATGGCGCAAATGCTGGGCTGGACGGATGGAGAAATGTTAGGGCAGCCATTTTTGGCATTTGTGGACGAGTCGAGCCGCGTTAGCGCCCAGCATTATTTAGAGAACCGCCGGCAAGGAATCGAAGAGCGCTACGATCTTAAACTTCGCCGCAAAGATGACTCCGAAATGTGGGCGATCATCTCCGCCAATCCCATCTTCGATGCAGCGGGGCAATACGCTGGCTCCTTGAAGATGATTACGGATATCACAGAGCGTAAAGCTGCTGAAGTTGCTTTGCAACATCAAAGCGAACGAGAGCGGCTGATGGGGCAGGTGCAAACGCGCATCCGCCAATCTCTTAACCTGGATGAAATTCTGAACACCACCGTTGCCGAAGTGCGGCAATTTTTGGCAACCGACCGAGTGCTGATTTACCGCTTTGAGCCAAACTGGAGTGGGGTAGTCGCGGTAGAGTCAGTTGATGAGCAGTGCATACCGCTGCTAGGAACCGTTATTTATGACCCCTGCTTTGCCCAGACTTATGTGGATTGCTACAAACAAGGTCGCGTCCGAACGATTGAGGATCTGGCGACTACAGATTTAGAACAATGTTACATCGATTTACTCAGTCAGTTTCAGGTGAAAGCCAACTTAGTCGTGCCGGTTTTGCAGGGCGAAAACTTATGGGGATTGTTGATCGCCCATCACTGCTGTGCGCCGCGCCGGTGGCAGCAGCTGGAAATTGATCTGCTCAAGTCCCTAGCAATCCAGGTGGGAATTGCCATCCAGCAATCAGAACTGTACCAGCAGGTGCAGTTGCTTAACACTCAGCTTGAGGGTCAAATACAGGAGCGCACCGGAGAATTACAAGAGTCGCTGAACTTTGCAGAGGTGCTAAAGCGAATTACCGAACGGGTGCGCGAAAGCTTGGATGAAAACCAGATTTTGCAAACTGCTGTACAGGAAGTTGCCAGTGTGCTCAAGGTGGATTACTGTTGTGCGGCTCTGTATAACAGTGAGCGCACCACTGCCAGTATTAGCTATGAGTATACCCAAGCGGCTTTAGGTTCAGCTTTGGGGCAAATTCTGCCAATGGCAGATGCGCCGGCGGTGTATGAGCAGCTCTTAGATGGACAGTATTTTGCCGCCTATGAATCTGGACGCTATCATTTGTTTCAAGGCGCTGAGTTGGGCGATCTCGCCTGTCCCGATTTGGCCCAGCCCCTATCGGCTAAACTGCTATGTCCGATTTTTGATGATCGCGGCACGATCGGCCACCTGGCTGTCTTAAATAAAGCCAGCCGGGTGTTTAGCAACACGGAAATTCTCTTGGCGGGGCAGGTGGCTTCTCAATGCGCCATCGCCCTGCGTCAAGCCCGACTATATCAGGCGGCTCAAGCGCAGGTGGACGAACTGCAAAAACTTAGCCGGCTCAAAGATGAGTTTCTCAGCACAGTTTCCCATGAATTGCGAACACCCATGTCTAACATGAAAATGGCAATTCAGATGTTGGAGATCGCTGGAGGCTGCAAACTTTCAGCCTTCAAAACCGGCAACCAAGCCGTAAGTCCATCCCCTGAAAATTTTTGCAATGAGAAAACCGCTCGTTACCTCCAAATCTTGCATGACGAGTGCGAACGAGAAATTAGTTTAATTAATGATTTGCTGGATTTGCAGCGACTTGATGCCGGTGTGCAGCCGTTGGCATTAGGAAGGATTGAGCTTCAGGAGTGGATTCCTCAAATCGTGCGGCCTTTTCTAGATCGAGCTCGCAATCGGCACCAAAGGTTAGCGGTTCACTTAGCAGCGAACTTACCCCCTTTAATG
Organism: Microcoleus sp. FACHB-68; assembly: GCF_014695715.1. Lineage (NCBI taxonomy): Bacteria > Bacillati > Cyanobacteriota > Cyanophyceae > Oscillatoriales > Microcoleaceae > Microcoleus > Microcoleus sp. FACHB-68. The sequence goes on along the minus strand of NZ_JACJOT010000008.1, from coordinate 456,371 downwards.
TCTGACGCTTCCAGTCTGGAGCGCATTCTGGCAGAATTGTTAAATAATGCCTGCAAATATACTCCGCCCCACGAACAAATCACACTCAGTGCCGGCGTGGAAAGTGGAAAAATGCAGTTAAAGGTTACTAATTCCGGAACGGAAATTCCTGCATCTGAGCTGCCCCATATTTTCGAGAAGTTTTATCGGGTTCCGAGTGCAGATCCTTGGAAACAGGGCGGCACCGGCTTGGGCTTAGCGCTGGTGCAAAAACTGATCGATCATTTGGGGGGCACGATTCAGGTGGGAAGTGCTGCCGGTCAAACTTGCTTTACGGTAGAACTGCCCCTAACCTAAAATCTTCAGAAAATAGGCAAATAAGGGTAGCGAGATTTTTATTCTTTGTTTTGGGCTTTCATTCAATCGGGGTATGTCTGGAAAGTGGGAGATTTTATCATTTTTGGCAGATATTTTCTCCTAAACCTTTAAATGACTTGCTGAATCAAAACCAGTTTGGGGTTTCCTTCAACCGGCCTGTCTGCGAACATCAGGAGACCCTATCACTTGGGAGGGATTTTTTCCTGAACCTCACTGACTCACCCAAAACTTCCGTCTTCAATGTGTTATTGGCGATTTTTTGAGAATTTTAAGCATTAAAACTTGCAAATTCATCCGTGCGTGAATTTTGAATTACACTCATAACTCAAAACTGATTACAGGCGGGTTTCACTAAAATGTCGGTGGAACCCTTGATACTGAACAGTAAATCCGCCCCTATCAACTCATAACTCACCATGCTTGTCTGTCCCCAATGTCAGTTTGAAAACCCGAATACGAATAAGTTTTGTCAAAAATGCGGCACTTCCTTAAGTTCCAAGAATTGTCCCCAGTGTCAAAGCCAAGTTGCTTTAAGTGCCCAAAACTGCCCGAATTGCGGTGCTGAGGCAGGAACGGTATGGTTGGCTATCATCTCAAAAGAGGCGGCTAAAGCGGCAACACAGACTTCTGCACCCATTGCGAGTTCAACCCCCAGCGGGGCTGAAACAATCCCTCTAGCGGCAAGCCAAGCGCCTGAAAGTTTCGTGGTCAGCACCGCTCAAGAACCAGCATTGACACCCGATGCCGGTATTGATGAATGGGAAAGTCAACTGCCGGTGAACGACATCGAGGAAAATGAAATCTTTCCTGCTTCATCGTTTCCAGATCCAGCAACCGAGTCAACCCCCGCAACCACTGTCCCAGAAGCCGTGACTGAGCCGGTGAATTCAATCCATCCTACGCCCGAAAGCGTCAGGGCTGATACAGCAGAAGTGCCCCCTCTCAACCCACTGCAAGAAGCCGCTGATCCAATGCCGGAAGATGACTCAGAGGCAAGCACTCTCCTTCTCACCTCAGAATATTTAGATCCCCAACAACGCTACAAACTCCTAAAATCTCTCCCGCAAATCCAAGCCGGCACCAGTGAAACGGTGGTAAAAGTCCTAGACTGTCAGCCTTTCCAGATGTCTCCTTTGGCTGCCCTCGTTAGATCAGGTGGGGCAGTTCAATCCAGACCGCCGTCGGAACCCCCAGCGATTACCCCAACCCTGGCGGACTTAGCAATTCCCGTGCCAGCTCAGCCTTATTTGGCCTTACAGACGCAGTTTGACCTTAACTTGCCAGCCATTCACGATGCTTGGCAGCAAAACGGCCAGACGGTGGTGTTGCTGGAAGATCGTTCAGATTTACCTTTGCTGTTAGCCGAGTGGGGCCGTGATGAAATTCTCCCCCTCCAGTTATTGCAGTGGCTGTATGAAATGACGGAACTGTGGGCAGCATTAGAACCTTGGCACTGCCGGCGCAGCCTGCTAGAGGTGACTAATCTCCGGGTGAATGAGGATCGCAATCTCTGTTTACAACGTTTATATTGTGAAAAATCTGATGTTTCCTTGCCGCTGTCAGATTTAGGGGACTTGTGGCAGATGTTATTTTCTCAATCCCAGCGTACTCAACTGGGATCGATAACCCAGTTGCTGCTAGATTGCAAGGAAGGTGTGATCCTCACTGTTGAAGAGTTGCGCGGTCGTTTAGTCGCGATCGCCGAGGAAATTGAAACCGCTTCTGCACCTGTGCCGGTGGATGCGGATGACGATGATGAAGATATGCCTACGGTGGTTTTACCTATGCAATTGGTCAATCTCCAAAGTGCCGGGGCTACTGATGTAGGCCGGCAACGCGCTCACAATGAAGACTGCTACGGGATTGTAACGAATATCTCTACGATAGAAAGCCCTTTAGGCCGCGCCGTTCGTGCCCGATGCCTTTATATTCTCTGTGATGGGATGGGGGGACACGCCGGCGGTGAAGTTGCCAGCGCCCAAGCGGTTGAAACCCTAAGGCAGTATTTTCAAACTCACTGGCAAGACCAACTCCCGAAGGAAGCGACCATTCGTGAGGCAGTGTTGCTGGCAAACCAAGCTATTTTTGATGTCAATCAAAAAGAAGTGCGTTCTGGTAGTGGCCGGATGGGCACCACCTTAGTCTTGGTGTTAGTGCAAGATACCCAAGTTGCGGTTGCCCATGTGGGAGATAGCCGGCTTTACCGTCTCAGCCGCCGGCAGGGACTCAGGCAAGTTACGGTTGATCACGAAGTCGGTCAGCGGGAAATTAAGCGGGGTATCGATCCGGAAACTGCCTACTCTCGCCCTGATGCTTATCAACTCACGCAAGCCCTAGGGCCACGAGACGAGGATTTCGTTCATCCTGATGTGCAGTTCTTAGAACTCAACGAAGACACGTTGCTGATCCTGGCATCAGACGGACTTACGGATAATGATTTGCTGGAAACCCACAAATCCACTCATCTAGAACCCTTGCTTCGTTATGAGGCTAGTTTGGAACAAGGAGTCAGTGAACTGATCAATCTTGCTAATCAGCATAATGGCCACGACAATATCACCGCTATCCTGATTCGGGCGCTGGTTCAACCCAGCAAGCGGGAATTTTAAGTGACTCAAAAAAAGGGTGAAGGGTAAACTGAACACACTTCACTCTTCCCCTGGTTACAGGCAATTAATGTTTCAGGGTTCCCTTTTTCCCTGCGGTTAAAGGAAATTTGCTATTTTTCAGCGAGAAATTAGATGAACTGAGTCGAAAATCAGGTCATACCGGCAAGTGTGACAGCGCTTGAGTTTCTGCTATTTCAAGCAGCGAACGCCCCATTCAAAATCGAAAATTGAAAATCTAAAATGGTACAGGGCATCTGTAAGAAGCCACTCATTCTCCTATGGGTCAAAAGCATTGGCATCTGCTCACCGGCTTCCTTTAGGGGATGCAGTTGTTCAGATATGAAAAAGATTGAGAAAGTTTATTGAGTCTAGGACTATAGCGTTGTTAACTCTCACCCTTTTACATCCCGAAAAACAAATCCCACTGCAACAGTGGCAGTTTGAGAACGAGACGGTTATCCGCATTGGCCGGTCTCCTGACAATCAGGTAATTCTGCACGATCTGCTAGTCTCCCGGCTGCATTTGGAACTTCGTTTAGGTGCCGGTGGGATGTGGGTACTGGTTAATAAGGGCACAAATGGCACGTTTGTTGATGGCACTTTAATGTCGCAAGGGCTAGTTTCGGATGGCGCGGTGATCCAGCTGGCTTCGGGCGGCCCTCGGCTGAAGTTGGAAGTTCAAAACGAAACGGTAGTCCAGCAAGGAACGCCCTCACCGGCAGCAGGTACGTCTGCAAATAATTGTACTCATGCCGGTAATCCAGTCGGGAACTTGTTTTGTATCCACTGCGGTCAACCAATTAAAGTTGAATGGACGATCCACCAGTATCAGGTCTTGCGTACTCTGGGAAAGGGCGGGATGGGCACAACTTATTTAGCGTGTCAGGAAACAGTTAACTCTGCCCGCCAACCTCAACTTTTGGTACTCAAAGAGATGAATGCGGATATGGCAAAAGTTGCCAAAGCCCGCGAACTGTTTGAACGGGAAGCGCGTATCCTCCAAGGACTTAACCATCCGGGAATTCCGCAATTTTTTGATTTTTTTGTTGAAGGTAATAAAAAATACCTGGCAATGGAATTAATCCACGGTCAGGATTTAGAGAAGCGGGTTTACCAGCGCGGCCCTGTGACGCCGGCACAAGCTGTTGACTGGATGATTCAAACCTGTGACATTTTAGACTACATTCACAGCCAAACTCCTCCAATTATTCACCGGGATATTAAGCCGGCAAATTTGATGGTTCGCCATGTAGACAACCGCGTTGTGGTTTTAGACTTTGGTGCAGTTAAAGAAATTGGCACGCCTTTAGGTACTCGTATCGGTGCCCCAGATTACAGTGCCCCAGAGCAAAACCGGGGTCAGCCGCTCACCCAGTCAGACCTTTATGCAATTGGCCCGACTCTGATCTTTCTGTTGACCGGCGAAAGCCCTCACAGGTTTTTTAGTCGGCAAGGCAATGACTATCGATTTAATGTGGAAACTGTGCCCACGATCACGCCAAAATTACGGGCGGTAATCGAGCGGGTAACAGAACCTAAACCGAGTCATCGCTACCAAAATGCTGGAGAACTCACTCAAGCGTTGGCCACTTGTGTGTAATAGCCGCCCGATTACCCATAGAGCCGGAAATCGCTCTAGGCTTCTTCTTCCCAAGTTTCCACCGCTAGCAACTCGCTGACGGGATCTTGCATGGAAAACTCAAATTCCTGCAATTCTTTTTTCCAGTAAGGCCATTCGTCGCCATAGAGTAGGGAAATCTTCCAGAGGCTATCTGTTGGCTTGATAATCTTTGAGTCCACAAGAGAACGCACCTGACGCTGAAATTTCTCCATCGGGTGAATAACCTGCTGGTTCATACAACCTTTTACCATGATTGAATTTTGCAAATATCTATTGATGCTTTTGATGCTTTGCACTACAGATTTATTCCCTGTGCGTAGATTTCAAGGGGGTCTGCAATGTACCTTCTAATCTTTTATCGTACTATATCTGGTTTTGGCAAGTTGTTTTTGGGTGGGTAACCCGTACTCGCATAAAAAATCGCACAATGCACCAATTGCTGAGCGATCAATAACCTTACCTTGCCTAGCCGATGATTATAGCTATCCTAACGCACAGAGAAAATTTTTGGGCAAAGCTGTGTTCATCTGAATTTCAACCGACCTAGTGAACTCGCCAACAGTCTGCTCCTGAGGCTGCTATGTTATTAGCGTACCAAAGCTGAGCAGTGGATAGTTGAATTTAGAGTTCAATTTCTAAAGATACCTTATGCTGGCAGCTAGTGTGTTCTACCCTTAGTATCATTCTAAACTGAGGTTCTCGGTTCGGTATGATCAGGAGGGTTTTAATATTGCGCCTCCGGAGTTGCCTATGGCTCGCTACACTGGTTTATTTATTGTTGCAGTTCCGATTGATCGTCTCCGGCAATTACTGATTGACGTTCTAGAATCCTGCAGTTGTGAAATTATCTACGACACTGGGGATTATATAATGGCCCGCGAAGTGCCCGGTCAAATCTCCTATACCAAATTAGTGAAAGTGGAAGTCCTCATTGATCGCCCGAATGGCGAGAACGACGAAATTCGGATGAACTTTGTGACTAAAAATGAAGAACTGCCCCTGCACGCTGACAACCATTGCCGGCAAATGTTCAATCAGATCCAGCAAGCCATTGAACGAAACCGTCAGTGGCACGTTGTCGAAAGTACCATCAGCTAATGCTCTTGAGTTGACGAGAGTTATCCCCGGTCAAAAACTCATTTTATAAGTTGGCTTTTTAAAGAGATCATTCACTCAAAATCAGCAGCTTATGAGGGTTGTCACTGAAATACTGAAAAGTAATAAAGAAGACAACTCTCCCGGATTTTGTTAATTTCCTTCATTCAGTCTCTTCGGCGGGTGTGCTTAAAGAGAAGAGAAATGCAACCTAACAGCAGCGAGCTGATTGCCCCCTGCATCTGCCAGTGGGCTGAAATTATCAGCAAAGTTGAACGGTGAGTGCGACGGCTGAGTGTGGGCACCGGCAGCCGCATCAGCCATCCAACCGGGAGAAAGTCCGCCGCAAAAGTAGAGAATTTCCAACGACGCTAATAGAGCTAAAAGCCATCAGTGCACCGGCAGCAGCAGGGCTAAGCACAATACCAAAGCCAGGTAGCAGGGCACCGGCTGCAACGGGAATACCGAGGGTGTTGTAAGCAAACGCCCAGAACAAATTCTGACGGATTGTGAGAAGGGTGCGCCGGCTTAGCTCAATTGATTTGACTGTATCCATCAAATGATTGTGCATCAGCACAATGCCAGCAGTTTCCACAGCCACATCTGTGCCTGAGTGCAAGGCAATCCCGACATCTGCTTGCGCCAGGGCAGGTGCATCATTAATCCCGTCTCCCACCATTGCCACCCGATGCCCCTGAGCCTGTAGGCGGGCAATGGCAGTGGCTTTGCCATCCGGACGAACCCCGGCGATCACATCTGTCGCTGTCAGCCCCAGTTGTTGGGCAATGGCGTCAGCCGCTTCTTGGCGATCGCCGGTGAGCAGCATCACGCTTAGCCCCATCTGCCGCAAGCGTTCTAAGGTGGCTTTAGCATCAGAGCGCAATGTGTCTCGACAGGCAATTAGCCCTACTAAAACACCGGCAGCCGCCACGTAAACCACCGTTTTGCCGGCAGATGCCAACTCCAAAACGCGAGTTCGCTCGGCCTCTGTGATGGCAATTCCCTGCTGTATCAGCCACTCATCCGTGCCTAAAACTACCATTAAGCCATTAACTAAGGCGCGAACCCCCAGCCCTGGTTCAGTGTGAAAATCCTGTGCGCTCAGCAACGGCAATTCAAGCCGATGGGCTTCCTCGACAATGGCCACTGCGAGAGGATGGCTGGCCCCACTTTCGACAGTGGCGGCTAGCTGGAGAAGAAAATTTTCCGGTTTTAGATTTGAATTTTTAATGAATTCAGGATTTAACATTAAAAATTTGGAATAATTGCCTATCGGCAGGCAATCAGTTAGCGCAGGATGACCTGTTGTTAAAGTGCCGGTTTTATCAAATACGACGGTATCTAACTGGTGGACTTTTTCTAAAACGTCGCCGCCACGAATTAAAAGTCCGCGTTCCGCGCCGATGCCGGTGCCGACGAGGATAGCAGTTGGGGTGGCGAGTCCCAAAGCACAGGGACAGGCAATCACTAACACGGCGATGGTTAACTTCAAACTCAGCAGTAGTCCTGAGTCCTGAGTGCTAAGCGCCGAGTCAGGGGAAATGACCGGCATTTCATGGTGAACAGAGGCAATATGTTGCGCTTGGGGCAGCGTTTCTAATGGCCACAGGTGGGTGCCGGCAAAATACCAGAAGATAAAGGTGAGCAGGGCAATTGTCATCACGCCATAAGTGAAGTAACCAGCCACCATATCCGCTAGCTTTTGCACGGGTGCCTTACGGGTTTGGGCGTCTTCGACTAAGGTGACAATCTGAGCTAGGGTGGTGTCCTTGCCGGTGCGTGTCGCCCTCACAACGATTGCACCTGACTGATTCAGGGTGCCGGCGGCAACGAGTGAAGCGGGTTGTTTAATCACCGGCACCGCTTCGCCGGTCAGCATTGATTCATCGACCGTTGTGGTGCCGGCTACCACTTCCCCATCAACGGGAATTTTCTCACCTGGAAGCACTTGCAACCATTCCCCAACTCGGACTTGAGCAACTGGAATTTCTACGCCTTCAGTGGTGCTGCCGTTCTTGGCTGGATCGGCAACTAAACGAGCGGTGGCCGGTTGTAAGCTAATTAGAGCTTCAAGCGCATTGGCAGCACGTCGTCTGGCTAGCTGCTCCAGCGTCCGCCCTAGTAGGATGAAGCCTAGCAGCATCACCGGCTCATCGAAAAAACACTCCCATCCCAGTTGAGGGAATAGGAGGGCCACACAGCTAGCCAGGTAAGCGCTCATCGCTCCTAATCCGACGAGGGTATTCATATTGGGAGCATTGCGCCGCAACCCCCGCCAGCCATCTATAAAAATTGATCTTCCTGGCCCTAGGAGGGCGACGGTCGCTAATCCCCAGTGGAACCAAATCGTGCTGAGGAAGGGAAGGTCTGCCCAACCCATTTGTCCTAGATGGCCAATTCCGGACAGCAGGATCAGAATGCCGGCAAAGGCAACGCGCCATAATTGCTGCTGGAAGGACTGCCGGCGTCGCTCAGCGGGGGAAATTGGGCCGGTTCTTTCAAGGTTGGTGGCTGATTCACTTTGGCCCTTGCGCGGCTGAGTGGGAAAGCCGGCTAAAGTCAACTGATTTGCTAGCGCATCTGGGTCTACAATGCCGGTTTCACAGGCCACACTTGCCACCTCAGTGGCCAAATTCACACAAGCTGAAATTACGCCCGGATGCTGGATCAGCTGCCGTTCTACAACCGTCACGCAGCCAGCACATTTCATGCCGGCGACATCCAAGGTAATCATTTCTTGGGCGGCGGCCATTTTCCCCGCATTGCCTTTGTGATTGGCGTGCGCTGTGTCTGGAGAAACTTGCATAGAAAATCTCGGAATTGACGAGAACACCTCAACGCCTTAGAAACGCCAGCTTTTGCGTTTCTCAAGAGCGTCTCTACTTCGAGGGTAGGCGAAATTCCGAGATCCGGCTCAAGATTTACTAAGTTTTTTTAAGTTTTATTTTTTATTGCCATCCACTAACTTAGAGTGTGGAGTTTTTGGTGCTCAGTCAAAAACTTCACTGTGAGATCCACACTCAGCAGTGGGCACGAATAACTAATTTAGAGTGTGGAGTTTTTGGTGCTCAGTCAAACACTTAACTCAGAACTCAGAACTCCACACTCAGCACTCACAACAGAGTAATGGGCACTAAACTTTCGCAGTCATCTTGGCTTCACCGGCTGTTAAGCGCTCGTAGGTTGCCCGCATTTTCAGGCCGGTTAGCACTTGGAACAAGCCGGTGCCATTGTTAGAACCGGGATATTCTTTGTGTTGAAGCAGTAGATGAGTCAGCTCCCCGTAGTATTTAGTAGCGGTATTGCTGAGGTGGCCTTCAATATAGATCACCTCTTCGAGATTGTCGAATTGACCGTCTACTTCTAGTACGGAGACTTCGTGGCCATAGTAGGTATCGGGGCCATAGAACATCCTGATACCAGGATAAGAGCAGGTGAGTTTTCGGCCACAAGGAGTCCAGTTAATGGTTGAGCCTTCATCAAACAGGTATGCCGGCTCAAAGCCTTCTACGCCAAAGCGCTGGAGTAAGCGGACTCGCAGCACCTTGCGTTCTTTGTCCTCTTTGATTAATTCTGTCGGCAACACTTGGATCACGACATCCGCAAATTCTTTTTGCGGTTCGATGTAGGCACTAAAGTCTGGCCGGCGGGCGTTGATGGCAGCAATGACATCTTCATAACGATGACCACGCTCTGCCATATCTCGCTGAATTTTCCAAGCAATTTTGACATCATCGCTGATGTCGAGGTAAACGCTGAAGTCCAGCAGTGATCGCACCCGTTCGTCATACAGGGGGTGAAGCCCTTCTACCACAATGATGTGATTGGGATCAACCCGTTCGGGTGGGTCAATCATGCCGGTTTCGTGATTGTAGATAGGCTTGTCGATTGCTTGACCGTTCTTGAGCGCTTTGATTTGCTCATACATCAGGTCAAAGTTGTTAGCCTTAGGGTTAAGCGCCGTAATTCCAGTTTCTTTACGCTGTTTGCGATCTAAGCTGTGGTAGTCGTCTAAACAGATTACGGTGACAAAATCTTCCCCGAACAAATCTGTCAAGCGGCGCAAAAATGTGGACTTACCGCATCCGGAGTCTCCGGCGACGCCAATTAAAACCACGCGATCCGGCTTACTGGTCATAGATTCCCTCTATCGATAAAGATTGTTTCCTAACTGAGTCCTAAGCAAATTCACTCCGCAGCCCAGAGGAGACCCCGGTGTTCTGGAGTGTAGCGATCTCTAACAGATGCTACGCGATTCGGCTGACGCATAAGCTATCGCTTTTCTCAATCGACTGCAAAGACAGAGTCAACACGTTTCACACAGCAGTCTAATGTCTGCCGGTTCGTGAAGGCTCTAGCTTCCCTAAGCTGAGTATTTAATACTAAGTGTTGAGGTCGATCTTACCAGAACAGGCTTACCCCTACAAGGCTGAGGGTCAGTTGAATAATTGAGTTCAGTACCTATGCTAAGGTTAATTGCGTCTTAAAAAAAATTAAAATTGACTCAATAGTTACATTCTTTGAGTTAGTTACCCGGTAAGGTGAGGGAAGATTAAGCAATGTACAATCCAAGCGCAGCGGGGAGTCCTGCTAATACGGTGTCTGGTAATCGCCTCTTTGTTTATGAAGTGGTTGGTCTGAGTCAGAACGAAGTAACCGACCAAATGGCTCCCCCCATTCGTCGCAGTGGCAGTGTGTTTATCACGGTGCCCTACAACCGCATGAATCAGGAAATGCGACGGATCACTCGCATGGGTGGCCAGATTGTCAGCATCCGGCCCTTGAGTGCTGACAGCGAAGCGAATGGCCAAAGCACGCAAGCCAATGGCTCGCAGGCTCCAAAGTCAGAAACAGAAAGCAAGCCTATGGATGGCTCGCAGGCTACAAAGTCAGAAGAAAAAAGCAAGCCTATGACTCAAGCCAAGCATAAAACTGACATTCCGGTTAATATTTATCGGCCCAACAATCCTTATGTTGGAAAATGTCTGTCTAATGAAGAGTTAGTGCGCGAGGGTGGAGAAGGCACCGTCCGTCACCTGAAATTCGACATTTCTGGCGGGGATTTGCGCTATCTCGAAGGTCAGAGTATCGGGATGATTCCAGCCGGCACCGATAAAAACGGCAAACCTCACAAGCTGAGACTGTACTCCATTGCTTCAACTCGCCACGGGGACGATGTTGATGACAAGACTATCTCGCTGTGTGTCCGGCAGTTGGTGTACAAGCATCCAGAAACCGGCGAAAAAGTTGAAGGTGTTTGCTCGACCTACCTCTGCAATCTCAATGTCGGGGATGAGGTGAAAATCACCGGCCCTGTCGGTAAGGAAATGCTGTTGCCAGAAGACCCGAACGCCACCATAATTATGATGGCCACCGGCACCGGCATTGCACCCTTCCGCGCTTACCTGTGGCGGATGTTTAAGGAACAGCACGAAGACTACAAGTTCAACGGTTTGGCTTGGCTGTTCTTTGGTGTTGCCTACACTCCCAATCTCTTATATAAGGATGAGTTGGAGGAGTTGGAGAACAAGTACCCAGATAATTTCCGCTTGACCCGTGCCATTAGCCGCGAACAGAAGAATGCTCAAGGCGGCAAAATGTATATCCAAAACCGGATTCAAGAAAACGCAGATGAATTGTGGGAGTTGGTTCAGAAGCCAAATACCCATGTTTATATTTGCGGTTTGAAGGGTATGGAAGGCGGCATTGATGAGGGGATGTCTGCGGCTGCCGGCAAGCATGGTGTTAATTGGACGGATTACCAGAAGCAGATGAAGAAGGAAGACCGCTGGCACGTAGAAACCTACTAAGCTCAGTTGATCTGCATCTAATTTGCATTCCGTGGGGCGGGCAAAATGCCTATCCCACAGGAAATAAAAAATCTAATATTGCAAGTTAGATTATTCTCACGGTTTTGGTAACTTTTTAATATCAAATGTAAGGGCGAGGTATCAATAGATGCCTCGCCTTTGCTGTTGGGGAGAATTCGGGATGCCGGTGTGATAATAATTTTAGAGATTAAAAGGAGCCGGTCAGATGGCAGATAAACAAGTCGCAGACTTAACCTTAGAAGAACTCAAAGGTTTGATCGCTCAGGTTGTCGATCAACGGTTACGACACGAGCAGCAACCGCAACGTCCAGTGGACAAAGAAGCTTTGAAGAAGACTTTAGAGTCGATTGACAGCCATATGTGGACACCGCCACCAGGAGCGCCATCGACGCTGGAAATGCTGCGTGAGGATCGAGGCAGATAATGGCAATCTATGTAGTTGATGCCAGTGTGGTGATTCGGCGCTTCATCATAGAGCCTTACACGCCAGAGGTAAAGGTTTTGTTTGCTCGGATGTACCAAAGTGATGATTTGTATGTGCCTGAGTTTTGTCTGCTTGAGTGCGTTAATGTTCTGTGGAAGAAAGTTCGCTTTCAGGGACTGCCGCAGACAGACGCCGAGCAATTCATTCATGAACTGTTGGCGCTACCTTTTCAAGTTGTGCGAGTTAACACTTTGCTGGCTCGGGCGTTGCAAATTGGTTTAACGCATTAATTAGCTGTGTACGACTCGCTTTATATTGCATTAGCATTAAATCTAAATTGCCCTTTAATTACAGTAGACGAGCGACAATTAAATGCCGCAAGTGATGCAGGTGTCGTTATTAAACCAATTACTGATTTTATGCCGACCTCTTGAAACGAAGATAGTTAGTTTCAAGAACCTCTTTTTTTTTAAAATAACCTCAAACACGACACGACGCGGAATATTATTTTCTTGCTATTGCTAATAAGAACCACTGTCACCTTTATGCCGGCCAAAGAATATCATGACATCCGGCGCTTTTTTAAGCGTGTTCTGCCTTTCTACCGGATACCACAATAAATCACCGGCAGCAAAAACATCAGCCTCATCAGCAAAAAATAATTACAGTGCCTGCTTGATGTAAACAATCCACTTAAACTGCTTTGTATTATCTGTGATTGGCTGACCGTCAGTGTTTAGCTAGATAATGGCTTGCTGGGAAGTTTTTGGTGAGGTTACCATTGATTGCCTCCACCAAATCGGTCGAATTGTTCTAAGCTTAACCTTTAGGCGCGGGTAACTGTCACAATAGTTTTGGCAAGAATTTAGTCAATACGGATTGAAATCGTGGCTTTCAAAGTAGGTTTGTTGGGATTAGGCACAGTTGGCACCGGCACGGCGGAGATTTTACTCTCCCCAGAAGGGCGTCATCCACTGTTGCAAGAGTTGGAAATCTATAAAATTGGAGTGCGTTCCCTTGATAAAGGTCGCACTTTACAAATAGACAAAAATGTGTATACAACAGACCTTGAATCAATCGTCACTGATCCGGCTGTTGACATTGTGGTAGAGGTGATCGGGGGACTTGAACCGGCACGCAGCCTCATTCTCAAAGCCATTGCCGGCGGTAAACACGTTGTCACCGCCAACAAAGCAGTCATCGCCCGCTATGGCGACGAAATCTTCACCGCAGCCAATGAAAAAGGCGTCTACGTCCTTCTAGAAGCCGCTGTTGGCGGTGGCATCCCCGTCATTCAACCCCTCAAACAATCCTTGGGTGCGAACCGCATTCAAAGCGTCACCGGCATCGTTAACGGCACCACCAACTACATCCTCACCCGAATGGCAACAGAAGGGGCGGACTTTGCCGATGTGCTCGCCGATGCCCAAAAACTTGGTTATGCGGAAGCCGATCCCACCGCAGATGTTGATGGTTTTGACGCTGCCGATAAAATCGCAATTCTGGCAAGTTTAGCCTTTAACGGACGCATTAAACTTGAACAAATTTACCGTGAAGGCATTCGGCAAATCAGTGCAGCCGATATTGCCTATGCCGAAAAATTAGATTTTGTAATTAAATTGCTGGCAATTGCCAAGCGTGAAGTTACAACCTCTGGGAATTCTCAACCTTCTACTCAAGATAATCTGCAACTGAGAGTGCATCCAACCTTAGTACCAAAAACGCATCCACTCGCCAGTATTAACGGTGTTTATAATGCAATTTTGATAGAGGGAGAACCCCTCGGACAGGTGATGTTTTATGGACGGGGTGCCGGTGCCGGCCCGACTGCGAGTGCGGTTGTCGCAGATATTATGAATATTGCGGCGGTTCTAAAAACCGAAACTGAAACCATACCTCATCCATTAATTAGTTGCTCTCACCAGCATTACTGCACCATCGCCCCAATGGAAGAAGTGGTGAGCCGGTTTTACGCCCGTTTCCTAACACGAGATCAACCCGGTGTGATTGGCAAATTAGGCACCAGTTTTGGCAACCACGGCGTTAGCTTAGAATCTATCGTACAAACAGGAATGCGCGATCATTTAGCAGAAATTGTTGTAGTTACGCACGATGTTCGTGAAGGGAATTTCCGACAAGCTTTAGAAGAAATTCGCACGCTAGATGCTGTCGATAGCATTCCGAGTATTCTGCGTGTACTTTAACCGGCAACGGCAGATTTTAAAGCTTGCGTAAACTTTTCTGTAGAATTGGCTACATTCTGGCTCAATTATGTGAGGTTGATACAAAAGGCATTTTTGCCACTCAATCGGAGATTCTTCCATGAGTACGCCAGAACCGGCCAGAGAACGAATGCTTCAGCAGCGTCAGCAGGACGAAAGACACCATCAGTCCATGCTGAACCGCTCTGAAGCCGAAGTTCATGCAGCGCAAGACAACGAGCAGACTTCAGAACACGCACGAGAATTAATGGCTCAGCACCGGCAGCACGATGAAAAACAGCATCAGTCTATGCTGAGTCGTTCATCTGAGGAAGTTGGCATGACTAACAATCATGAAAATACTTCCCAAGAGCAAACTTGAGCCATCCTGTTGCCGGCAAATCGAATAAAATCAAGCCAAAGTGGGAGAAGAACAAACCTCAGATTTTCGAGTTTTGTTCTTCTCCCGCTTTCGTCATTCCTAGCCGGTTATTTTTGCCAAAAAAGGCTAACTTTCGCCAATAATTTTTGGCACTTTGAAGAATTCACCCTCTTGATCGGGGGCGCAGCTTAGGATTTCTTCTCGATAAGGATAGGGCTGAAGATCATCCGGGCGCGTTACATTGCTAACATCAATGACTCGCGTTGTTGGAAGCACATTCTCGGTGTTGAGTTCGCTCAATTGCTCAAAATAATCCAGAATGCTACCGAGTTGAGTTGTAAATTGCTCCTCTTCCTCGGCTGTGAGTTCTAATCTCGCTAGATGAGCGACTTTGCGGACTTGATCGCGATCAATCATGTGAATCTTAAAGGTTGAATTTTGACTTTTAATTAGCTAGTCGCTTAGGAATGGGTAGGGGGCAATCATCGTAATAATTCCCATACCTTTAGGTTGGTGCAGCCTTACCCAATTCCCAATTCCCTAGAAATACACGTCCATCGCAGATCGCCCAGTCGTCTTCAGCCAGTTTTGAGCTTCAATGTAGTTATTGGGTGCAATGCGAATTGCTCGCTTCCAATACTCAGCAGCTTTCTGGTACATTTCTTCGGCTTCCTCATCTTGACCCGCTTCCTTCGCTTTATCGCCGCGATAGTGATAAATCACAGCAATATTGTTCAGCGCCTGGGGCAAGCGAGGGTTGAGTTCAAGGGCTTCGAGATAGTATTCCATCGCTTTATCCTGTTCACCGTTGCTGGTATGGATCAGCCCGATGTTGTAGAGGATATAGCTGCGATCATTGGGATCTTCTTCCAGCTTCAGCGCTTCCAAGTAGTTTTCTAAAGCTTCTGCATATTCCCCATCCGCCTGGGCAGACATCCCATCGCGGTAGTAGGCGAAAGCTTCTTTCGCTTTTTGGTTAGTAGGCAGGATCTTCAGGATGATATCTGCCATCACCGTGAAGCTTTTGTCGATGAAGTTGTCGTTCCGTTGAGTTCTGGGCATAGGTTTGGGGCTACTGGCTCACATTAGCCTGTTAGATGGTGCCGGCAATCACGCCTTTTAATGTAGCTTAGCGCCGATCTGCGGTTCTGGAGCGTTTTCGTTACATTCCCAGACGCTTGCCGGCTGTCTCTCTCAGATGGCCATTGTGATCGGTATCACCCCGATGGCAGCTTGCACTCACACAGTGTTTATCTTGAAATCACGGGTCTGTTAAAAACTTATCACATTCTTTAAAGCCTTAAATCACTTAATCTAATAAGTCTATCGTTCATACTAATAGTTAAGAAAAGGTACAAGACCGAATTGAGGAAACCCACCATGTTGTACACCCAAACCCCCAAAAAACCCTCTTTCTTGAAAATTGTCTACTCTAAAGTCAAAGTCAACGGAAGAGAAGAATTAGTGCCAATGGAGCTATATACGGATGGTTCTGTCAAACGCTGCGAATCCTAGGGCTAAATATCTAGAATATGCAACAAACACAAAGATTTGCTTCCCTCCCTTGGGGCGCGAACCTTAACCGCCCTTTAACCTTAAAACACGTTAAAAAATCATCCTCCGGTATAACTATCGGGGGATGATTTTTATGGTAAATAAAACGAATACGCAATAGGCGTTATTTTAGAATAAACCAGGCAGATGGTTTCTATAAGCTGGGAGTGAGTGAAATGCGATGGAATTCTGTTTATAGAAAATCGCTTAGGTTCAAGCGCCTCAACCGGCACATGGCAAACACAGTTGCCGGCTTCGTTATTCTTATCTCACTTTTTTGGGTTTTTAGTACATATCAGGCATCGCTTTCTATGACAACTCATTCTCAACTGCTAACCGATCCTTTTTTACAAATGCCGGCTGAAAATTCGGTGCGAGTCGTTTGGTTTACCGAGTTTGCCGGTTCTCGCCACACGGTTATTTATGGCAAAAATTTGGATCAAGAAGTGATCGCGACTACTACCCAGTTAAGCCGCACTCGTGAAGATAGCCGCTCACAAGTTAAAGGTCAAACTAAAGATAATCCTATTTTTACGCAGCCAACAAGGCGAAACATCTGGCGTCACGAAGCAAAAATTGAGAATTTAATTCCAGATAAAAAGGTGCCTTATTCTGTCGCAAGTGTGCGAGAAAATGGGGAGAAAGTTGAAAGTGCTGTGTTTACCCTTACCCCGGCACCTTCTGCGAAACAACCTTTAAAAATCTTATTAACGTCCGATCATCAGTTAATGCCAATGACGGCGGCTAATCTTGAGAAAGTTGTCGAAACAGTGGGTAAGGTAGATGCCGTTTTTCACGCTGGAGACTTGGTAAACATTCCTGATCGGGCTTCAGAATGGTTTGATGATGATCGGGGGGGCGCTTTTTTTCCGTGTATGCAAGGACGCGCTAACTACGAATTAGAAAAAAATAACGTTAAAACTGTTTATAAAGGCGGAGAATTAATTCAACACGCCCCACTATTTACGACGATTGGAAATCATGAAGTTATGGGACGCTTTTCGATGGAAAGCAGCCTGAATGAGCAGTTGTATGATGCTTATCCTCGCACAGCCGCTCAACAACTCGACCAAAATGCAGATGAAACCTGGCTAAAAAATAATTCTTTTAATACGGACACTTACGAAGAGATTTTTTCGCTTCCTGAAAGTAATGAAGGTGGAGAAAAGTATTATGCTGTAACCTTTGGGGATGTGCGGTTGGTAGTTCCTTTCATAACAAACGTCTGGCGAGTTGAAAGCCTAAATGCTGATGCGAAGGGAAGATATCGGGAACGAGAGCAAGATTTAAATAATCCGGCTGCCTGGGGATATGGGCAGCATATTTTTGAGCCAATTGTCAAGGGAAGCGTTCAATATAATTGGCTGGAAAAAGAGCTGAATAGTTCAGAGTTTAAGCAGGCAAAATACAAGATTGTCATGTTCCACCATCCGCCGCATACGCTTGGGGGAAATATTGTGCCGGCATATACAGATCCGGTGCAGATGATTGAGCGTAATTCTAGTGGCAATATTCAGGCAATTCGCTATGAATACCCGAAGGATGCTGATTATATTATTCGGGATGTTGTCCCTTTGCTAGAGGCTGCCGGTGTGCAGTTGGTATTCTATGGACATTCCCATTTATGGAATCGATTCCTGGATTCTCAGGGAATCCACTTTTTAGAAACCTCAAATGTCGGGAATTCTTATGGCGCGGCGGTGGCAGAAAATCCGCGAAACGTCCCAGCCGGCTATCAGGAAGAATATGCAGCAACCGGCAATCCCAATGGGTTAGAGCCGGTGATGCCAACAATTGCGCCAATTCTTGATGAAAATGGGAAGTCGGTGTCTTATATTGCGAGTAACGATCTAACAGTTTTTAGCATATTAGATACGGGTGCCGGCACGGTGAGCAGCTATTACTTTGATACGCGGTTGCCGCAATCAAACGTGGTGAAATTTGATGAATTTAAACTTGGGGTGCCGGCTAGAAATCAAAAATAGGAAAAATAAAGCAAGGGAGCGAAGCTTTTATAATGGCTTCGCTTTATCTAAGAAAATATAAGTCTGAAAGCAGTGCCGGTTAAAATTTATCAATTGCAAGCTTATAATTCCAATGGGCAAATTTTATGAATTAATAAATTCTCCTTCAGAAAGCAAGTCTTCAAGATTACTTAAATCTTCTTTCTCCCAAGTAGAATTTAAGGTAGTATTAAAGTATTCTCCCCCATGATTCTGCTCAACTCGCGGAGCTTCTTTAGAATAAGTCTTCGCATCAGAAGTACCCCGCTGAGCTTGGTAGTAGGTATAAGCTTCAGCATTAATACACATGACGTGATAAAAATCTTTATTCGCCCCAGGTTCATCTCCCAATTTATAACGGGCTAATCCTCGATTCATATAAGCTTTTGCATAGGTGGGATCGATCACTACCGCTTGATTGTAATCTTCAATGGCTCCCCCGTAATCTCCTAATTTAGCTCGAACACAGCCTCGATTGTAGTAAGCATAAACGTTTTTTGGATCAATTATCAACGCTTGATTGTAATCGTTAATTGCTTGTTGATAATCTTTTAAGTGATAATAAGAAAGGCCGCGATTAATATAAGCTTTGATATATTTTGTATTTAATTGCAAAGTTCGCTCGAAATCTAAAATTGCGGCTTGTTTATTTCCCAAAAGATAGTAAGCTCGGCCACGATTGTAATAAAACTTGTAGTTATTGGGATTGATAGCTATTGAGCGATCGTAATCTTGAATAGCCGATTCGTATTCCCCTAAATGAGCAAAAGCCAGCCCCCGGTTGTTATAACCGGCCTCCAAATTATAATTGTTCGCAATGGCTCGATTAAAATCTTCAATGGCTTGTTGATGCTCTCCTAATTTGCGCCAAGCATTCCCCCGATAAAAATATGTTTTAGATAGTTTCGCATTGAGATACAAGGCTTTATTAAAATCTTCAATTGCCCTTTCATAGTCTTGTAAATAATAATAAGCAAGACCGCGCTGATGGTAAGCTCTAACCGCTCCTGGTTGCAGCTCCAGCGTCTGGTTGAAGTCGTCAATGGCTCCCCAGTAGTTGCCCTGACGGGCTTTGTGCAAACCTTGTTCATACAATTGTTTTGCCGGCATACGGGGTCTCCTCTAATAAATTTAATGGGGGAACGAGATAAAATTTTTATGTTAGACTCTAAAAACAATTTTAGCAAAAATTTTTCTGCTTCGGCAGCAACTCTGGCTGAAGAAAAGTGTTAAAAATCAGCAAAACAAAGCGTAAACTGACAAAAATCGAGAGGATGGTTTTCTCCAAAGGAAACTAATGACTTACCCTAATCCAGCATTCAGATTCAGTAAAAGATGCTGATCAAAAAAATATTCCCTTGTGCCGGAAATTGCAAAGCCGGCGCAAGAAATTTCAACTTTACCATCCCACGCCCCAAACGCCAGTTGCTCTCACTCCTCACCGGCATCTCAGCGCCGGCAAGCGGAAGCCGCCCTATCCTCAGCCCTATGGCACAATCTTATAAAGAAACCCTGCCCTTTCTCCACTGATGACTCCAACCCTCCCCCCTCAATACGATCCAGCAACCACAGAAGCCAAGTGGCAAAAATTCTGGGAAGAAAATCAAGTATTCAAAGCTGATCCAAATCATCCGGGCGAACCCTATTGCATGGTTATCCCGCCGCCCAATGTCACCGGCAGCTTGCACATAGGCCACACCCTCGGCGATACCATTATGGATATCCTCGTGCGCTACCACCGCATGAAAGGACGCAACACCCTATGGGTTCCCGGAACCGATCACGCCAGTATCGCAGTACAAACGATTCTGGAAAAACAGCTCAAGGAAGAAGGTAAAACCCGCTACGATTTGGGGCGCGAACAAT
Organism: Microcoleus sp. FACHB-68; assembly: GCF_014695715.1. NCBI lineage: Bacteria > Bacillati > Cyanobacteriota > Cyanophyceae > Oscillatoriales > Microcoleaceae > Microcoleus > Microcoleus sp. FACHB-68. The sequence continues at coordinate 436,428 of NZ_JACJOT010000008.1, read as the reverse complement.
TCTTAGAACGGGCTTGGGCGTGGAAAGCAAAATCCAAGGGGACAATTGTTGGCCAACTTCGCCGGCTGGGTGTGTCAGTCGATTGGTCGCGGGAACGCTTCACAATGGATGAGGGCTTATCCCAAGCTGTTTCACAAGCGTTCGTCCAACTCTACGAACAAGGGCTAATCTATCGCGGCAATTATCTCGTGAATTGGTGCCCAGAGTCCCAGTCTGCCGTCTCTGACTTAGAAGTCGAAAATAAAGAAGTTAAAGGCAATCTCTGGCACTTCCGCTATCCCCTCAGCGACAATTCTGGCTACCTGGAAGTGGCAACAACCCGCCCAGAAACCATGTTGGGAGATACCGCCGTTGCTGTTAATCCCAACGATGATCGCTACAAGCATTTAATCGGGAAAACCCTGACGCTGCCAATTATGGGGCGAGAAATTCCGATTATTGCCGATGAATTAGTTGATCCCGAATTCGGCACCGGCTGCGTCAAAGTCACGCCGGCACATGACCCAAATGACTTTGAAATGGGCCAGCGCCATCAACTGCCGTTCATCAATATTATGAACAAAGATGGCTCCTTAAACGAAAATGCCGGCCCATTCCAAGGACAACCCCGCTTTACCGCCCGCAAAAATGTCGTAAAGCGGCTAGAAGAAGACGGCGTGCTCGTAAAAATCGAGGATTACAACCACAGCGTCCCTTATAGCGATCGAGGAAAGGTGCCGGTGGAACCCCTCCTCTCTACCCAGTGGTTCGTCAAAATTCGCCCCCTCGCTGACAAGGCGCTAGACTCCCTAGACAACCAAAACTCCCCGGAATTTGTGCCTCAGCGCTGGACGAAAGTTTACCGCGACTGGCTAGTAAAAATAAAAGATTGGTGCATTTCCCGGCAGTTGTGGTGGGGGCATCAAATCCCCGCCTGGTATGTCGTCAGTGAAACCGGCGGCGAAATTACCGACAGCACCCCCTTTGTCGTGGGACGAAATGAAGCCGAGGCGCGAGAAAAAGCCGATTCACAATTTGGTGAAAATGTCAAGTTAGAGCAAGATCCCGATGTCCTCGATACCTGGTTTTCTTCTGGACTTTGGCCCTTCTCAACCTTGGGTTGGCCAGAACAAACCACAGATTTCACCACTTATTATCCCACTGCCACCCTTGTCACCGGCTTTGATATCATCTTCTTCTGGGTTGCCCGGATGACAATGATGGCAGGACATTTCACGGATCAAATGCCGTTTAAAGACGTTTATATTCACGGGTTAGTGCTCGATGAAAACGGCAAGAAAATGTCAAAATCTGCTAATAATGGCATCGATCCGCTGTTACTAATGGATAAATATGGGACAGATGCCTTGCGCTATGCTTTGGTGCGAGAAGTTGCCGGTGCCGGCCAAGATATCCGGCTGGAATATAATCGCAAAAAACAAGAATCGGCAACCGTAGAAGCCTCTCGTAACTTCACCAATAAGTTGTGGAATGCCGCCCGGTTTGTGATGATGAATCTAGATGGGCAAACACCCCAACAATTAGGCCAGCCGGCAGCAGATGCCCTAGAATTGTGTGATCGCTGGATTCTGTCTCGCTATCATCAGATGGTGCGGCAAAGCGGCGATTCCATCGAAAATTACGGCATCGGAGAAGCTGCAAAAGCACTCTATGAATTCTTCTGGGGCGATTTCTGCGATTGGTATATTGAGCTAGTGAAGTCGCGTTTACAAGGTGAGGATACAGCCTCGCGGCAGGTGGCGCAGCAAACCTTGGCAGTTGTTTTGGAAGGAATTTTAAAACTGCTGCATCCCTTTATGCCTCACATTACTGAGGAAGTTTGGCACACCCTAACGCAAGCCGGTGAAAATCAAACGTTAGCCTTACAAATCTATCCAGAGGTTGATGCAACTTTGCTCAATCTAGAGTTAGAGTCAGATTTTGATTTGCTGATGGGCACAATCCGCACAGTTCGCAATCTTCGCGCTGAAGCGGATATCAAGCCGGCGGTGAAAGTGTCGGCGATTTTACAAAGTGAAAGTGAGCGCGAACGACAAATTCTCACATTAGGGCAATCTTACATTCAAGATTTAGCGAAAGTTGAGCAATTAACCATCGCTGAGACAATTGATTCTGATTCTCTCCAAACTCAAGAAGGAGAAGGCGGCTCAATTGCCGGTGTGGTGGGAACTGTTCAAGTTGTCATTCCTTTAGCCGGCGTTGTTGATGTTGCGGCACTGCGATCTAAATTAGAAAAAAGTTTAGCGAAAGTAGACGCAGAAGCTAAATCTTTAAGCGCTCGGCTGAGTAATGCTGCTTTTGTTGATAATGCTAAACCAGAAGTGGTGCAGGGAGCGCGGGATGCACTAGCAGAAGCCGAGAAACAGGTGGAAATTTTGCAGAGCCGGCTCAATAACCTCTAGCAATAGCATCTAGTATTACCTCCTGAGATTCTCAGCGTTTTGTCAAGGTGCCTCCGCACAAATCCTGTGCCGGTTGGCACCTTGAAACTTACCAATTTCCTCAAATATCAATGTGCGCTAAGTAAACCATTAAAAATCTAATCGAGCGAGAAAATTAGGCAATGCTTTATTTAGCTCAGGTGCAAAGAAAAGGGTTCTTAGGTAAAACCGGCATCCGACTTTTGGCTCGCCAAAAATCAGAAGACACTTGGGCACTTGTTCCCGGTGAAGACATTATATTTTTAACAGAACCCAGCCCTTTAACCGATGGTTTCCTTGTTTTGGTCGAGCTTTCTCCTACTCGCCAAATTGTGAAAATTCAAGAAGCCGTTCCTTGGATTTTGGATTTAGTTCAGCAATATTTAACTAAAGGCTTTTCGCCGGCATTCTTACAACAAGAAGCTGAGCGAGTTGAACACTGGCGGCAGTCCCTCACCTTACAAAGTCAGGATCTCGCCCGTCGTAGCATCGAACTTGAAGCGCGTCGCGAACAAATTCAAGAGTTAGAAGAAAAACTCAAACAGCAAAAACGCACACTAGAATTGCTGGCTGCTCAGTTACAAGCGAGAGGAAATTCCGCGTCGTGACTGTCTAGACATGAAGCCGGCATTTGAAGATTAGGGTTTATTTCTTTCATCCTTCAGAAATTTTTATTAACTTATGTGAAATATCTTTACTTAAAATCGATGACTTCCATAATAGAAAATAGCTAAGTCCGTAAACAAAAATATTTAAACAAATAAGCGATTAAAAATTAAATTCTACAGCTTTTAACTGCAATCGCTTCAAGAAAACGTTTTGACTCAAATAGACAATTTGCGAACTTATCCGGTTATTCGTGCCAAACTGCGTGCGCGTCAAATCCACATTCACGCTTGGGTTTATAAAATTGAGACGGGGGAAAGTATTTGCTTACAACGCCCTAGACGCTGAGTTTGAACCGCTTGATGAGCAGTTTCCGGCATCCTTGAATTGTGTCCATGCTGATATGGCAGCGATGCACCTAGAATCAATGTCTTTGAGTTTAACTTAACTAAGATGGTAAGGAGTTAGCCGGTGAGAGAATAGGTTGATTTTTGGTTTTTAACCGCAGATAAACGCAGATAAAGTTAACCGGCTGATAGCTTCATCTGTGTAATTTTTGGATTATTTTGTTCTTTGAGCCGGCAGAGATAAGGGGCGTTGTTGGCTGCCGTTGTAACCCTTAGTTTCACTCGGTTGATCGCGCAGTAAAACATCACGAATCAACCGCGCTAAAGCACGCTGAGCTAAACCACCGGCAATTTGCTTACCCATGCGCTGAGTTTCTGGCTTGAGGATGAGCTGGGGAAGCACTGAAGCCACCTTTACCGGATCGAAACCTTTTGTTTCTTGAAGAATTCCCAAAATGCGTTGGAAATGCTCCATATTTTTCTCTTCTGCAGGAGTCATCGCCGGCTTGTTTACCCTTAAACCAAACCACTCTCCCACAACAGAAGTCGCATTTTGAAAACTTTGGCGCGAGAGGGTATCTAAAGTCTTAACAATCTCATCAATCAAGTAATCCCGAATGAAATCTCCCCTTTCGGAGAACAAAAATTCTAATGCTTGATTCAGCGCTTGACTGATATCATAATCATCGCTACTTTTCGCATTCTTTAATAAATTCTCCAGCCGGTTCCAGCGGAAACTACCTTCCTTAAACAGCAAATCTCGCAAAGAAGATCGCAATTCTGGGGATGTATCTGTTAACAGCCGCTTTGCCACATACGGATAAGCTTTACTGAGTACCTTAAAGTTGGGATCGACATTAATTGCAATCCCTTCTAAGGTCACGAGCGACCGGATAATCAATGCGTAGTAAGCCGGCACGCGGAAGGGATAGTCATACATCACTTGCGATAACTCGTCAGTAATGCTCTTGAAATTCAGTTCTGCAACACTTGCTCCCAAAGCATTACCAAACACGCCGGCTAGTGCTGGAATAATTGGCGTTAGGTCAGTATCCGGTGTCAAAAACTCTAGCTTCACATAATCGTGAGCCAAGCCTTCAAAATCGCGGTTGACGAGGTGAACAATAGCTTGAATTAAACCGTAACGCTGATAAGGTTTCACCTCGCTCATCATGCCAAAGTCGAGGTAAGCTAACTGGCCATCTCGCGTTGCCATCAAATTACCCGGATGGGGATCGGCATGGAAAAAGCCGTGTTCTAGCAACTGGCGCAGGGAACACTGAACGCCTAATTCAATGAGGTATGAAGCGTCAATTCCTTGAGCGCTTAGCGATTCTAAATTGGTTAGTTTGGTGCCGTCGATCCACTCCATTGTCAGCACCCGCCGGCCCGTGTAAGGCCAGTAAATTTTAGGCACGTAAATGTCTTTCAAATGGCCGTATAACTCGGCGAATCGTTCGGCATTATGACCCTCGTGGGTGTAGTCCATTTCCTCAAACAAGCGGGCGGCAAACTCATCGGCAATTGCCACTAAGTCGCTGCGAACTTGTTTCATATTTCTTTGTGCCCAAGCAGCCAACCGCCGCAAGATGTAAACATCTAAAGTGATGCTTTCAGCTAAACCGGGTCGTTGTACCTTCACCGCCACCGTTTCGCCGGTTTTCAGTTTGCCTTTGTAAACTTGCCCCAGGGACGCCGCCGCCACCGGCTCTAGTGAAAGTTCGGCATAAATCTCATCAGGATGAGCGCCAAGTTCTTCTTCAATAAATTGGTAGGCAATTTTGTTGGCGAAGGGAGGCAGTTGATCTTGCAATTTTGCCAACTCTTCCAAATAACCCGGTGGCACCAAGTCAGGACGTGTTGATAAAGCTTGCCCGATTTTGATGAAGGCTGGGCCTAACTGAGTCAGCATTTTCCGCAACTGCTCAGCTCTCGCCGGCTGATTTTTGACCAATCTGCCGGTTTGGCGATCCCACCACAGATTTATGCCAAAGCTAGCCAGTTTCGACACAATGCTTAGCCTGCGCCGCCACACTGGCAGCGGTCTGGTGCTGTAATATTCGTTAATCGCGACTGCATCGTACTGCAGCGCATCTGCTGAAAAGTTATCTGCCGGCACCGGCACGGCGATGTCTGTTAGCTCCACCACTCTGGGGATGCGCTCACTCTCAACCGTGATAGTGGCAACTGCCGAGCTTGCCTCCTGGGTTGTGGCTGCAGATATCGGCTGCTCGGTCATTGTCGCTGAATTCAACTGGGCTGAGGTAGGTGATACCGTCTTGACATCCATGAGTTAGGAACCGACTAGAGGTAACGATGTTAAACATTGTAACAATTTGCCGGTGGCGCACCATAATTCCCAAGGTAGAATCTCAGTTCAGGAGTGGCTGCCGGCGCAACAAACCGCCTGTGTGTCAAAAAACAGCAGCGTGTCAAGTTAAAGTGAAGGGGAAAATCGGCTTGCTCGCGCTGGGTTTTCTCCTGTGGGGGCGAATTCCCCCTCACCCAGGCCCAAAAGCGGCAGCCTGCAGGCTCACTTTGGGTGCTGCCAGAGATCAAGAAAATAAAGCCAAAAAAACTCACTCAAGATATCTGCTTTAACTGAATTCAATCTCAATGTTTAAAATTCAAATCACTGAAACTTGAAAAATTTAAGCTTTACCCCATAATTTTTTTAGACAAAGTTAAGTTTAGATTAAAGTTTTTTTATTTTCCAATATCTTGATTAATTCGCTTGTTTAACCAAATTTGATAGGATTCCAAGCAATTTCAAAAAAAACAACTTGGGTAAAACTTTTGTGTAATATCAAGGAATGCGTCAGCCTCACACCGGCAGATTGAAACAACCGTATTTGTGTGCTACCCGGCATATTGCCTTTAAGCTGAATTTTGACCCATGCTGATATCCTTACGGATTGAAAATTTTGCCTTGATAGATCGGCTGGAACTGGAATTTGGCACCAGCCTCAACGTCCTCACCGGCGAAACCGGCGCAGGAAAATCGATTATTCTAGATGCCCTTGATGCTGCCTTGGGTGGCAAAGTCACAGGTCGGGCCATCCGCACCGGCGCAGAACGTGCTTTGGTCGAAGCCACATTTGAGCTTGATCCAGCCGTAGCAGAGTGGGTACGAGAGCAGGAAATTGACCTTTTCGATGGCACCTTACTCGTTGCCTGCCGGGAACTGGTAGCCGGTCAAACCAGCCTCCGCAGCCGATCTCGCCTGAATGGGGTGCTCGTCAACCGCCAGCTCATGGATCAGCTGCGGGAACGCCTGGTGGAAATCACCGCCCAAGGTCAAACCGTGCAACTTGGCCAACCGGCCCGCCAGCGCGACTGGCTAGACGCCTTTGGGGGAACCGCTATTTTGGAAAACCGGCAAAAAGTTGCAGCAGCCTTTGCCATTTCCCAGCAAGCATTACAAGCACTTGAACAGCGGCGGCAGTCAGAACAGCAACGACTGCAACGACTCGATTTGATTGATTATCAAATTAAAGAACTTAGTGCTGCCGGTTTGGGCGATGCCGAGGAATTAGAACAATTAGAAGGTGAGCGCAGACGCCTGGGACACGTCGTAGAGCTGCAACAGCAAAGCTATCAAGTTTATCAAGCACTTTATCAAAACGACACCGGATCAGAAGCCGCTGCCGATTTATTGGGGCAAGCGGAAGCAAGCCTGACAGATATGGTGCGCTACGACAGCGAGCTGCAATCAGTCCTCGATTTAGTGAGTAACGCCTTAGCCGATATAATGGAAGCAGGCCGGCAAATATCGACCTACGAGGCGAGTTTGGAGGCTGATCCCCAGCGGCTGCAAGACGTTGAGCAGCGGATCTTGGAACTTAAACAAATCTGTCGCAAATACGGGCCAGGGTTGGGCGATGCCATCGCCTACCATGAGCGGATTCAAACCGAGCTAGAGGAACTCACTGGCGAAGGTCAGTCCTTAGAAGTTTTGGAAAAAGCTTATCAAGTCGCTCAAAGCCAGCTAGCAGAAGCCTGTAGCGCGTTAAACAAGTTGCGCCAGACGGCTGCCGGTGAGCTGGAATCTCGCTTGATTAAACAACTTAAGCCCCTGGCGATGGAGAAAGTGCAGTTTCAAGTCGAAATTGCCCCCTGTCCTCCCACCGCTGCCGGTGCAGACCGAATTACTTTTAAATTTAGCCCAAATGCCGGTGAACCCTTACAACCGCTTACAGAAATTGCCTCTGGTGGGGAAATGAGTCGTTTCCTCTTGGCCTTGAAAGCCTGTTTCGCTCAGGTCGATGATGCCGGCGTGCTGGTTTTTGATGAAATTGATGTGGGCGTTTCTGGACGAGTCGCCCAAGCCATCGCCCAAAAGCTTTACCAACTCAGTCACCGGCATCAAGTCCTTTGCGTCACCCACCAGCCTCTAGTCGCGGCGATGGCGGATCATCATTACCGAGTGGACAAACAAACCATTGATTGTCCAGAAGCAGAAACCGACAACAATCATCAAGAATTCTTGATCCCCGATGTGCGGACGGTGGTTCGAGTCGCAAAGCTCAACCCTCACCAACGCCGCGAAGAACTGGCCCAGCTAGCAGGGGGCCAGTCCGCGCAACAATCGATTGCATTTGCAGATTCTCTCTTGGTTCAAGCGGCAAATCTCCGCACTAACGAGAACGCCATGCCTGCCGGCACTCAATTGGGGAAAAATTCAACCGCAATGCCGGTAAAAACACCATCCCAATCTACTGCAAAAAATTCTTAAACTTACGGTGTGATGGATTTGACCTGTGATGGATCGCCGGCCCAAACGCCCCAGTCTTGCCAATGCCCCGGTTACATATTCCCAAAACTCTCATAAAGGAAATACTTGGTAGAAATTAACACACATAATTCCCTTAAGGATGCCAAAATCATGATTGAAAGCTTAATGCGAGCCGGCTTCAGTGTCGAGATAACACACTTTTATCTGGCAAAACGTGCTATCACTTTAACAACATCGTCATCTATCATCCCATTCTCAACGACCGAGTAAACTGGGGGAGTAGTCTTGAATCTGCTTGCTCGGTGAAACCTACCCGTCAGGCGGTATTGGCAGAATACTTACACAGTTAAAGTCGTTCTCTAACTCCAGGCATCATTTTAAGAGTAAAGAGCTATGACAGCTGCATCTCCAAAATCAAATACTTGGGATCATCAAAACGGCGCAGTCATTGATGTCACAGCCCAAGTAGAGGGTAAAAAAAATCCCCCTCCTAAATCGGCATCCCCCGTCAGTGCATCTACCAGTTCATCTAACACAACGTCGCAGGGCGGTGCCCTTAGCAGATCGCAAGGCACCTTCACGTCTTACCTTTCCACCCTCAATCAGGAAAACTTTAAGCAAGTTGTTACTGAAGTAGAGGACAAACTCAAGGTTGTCAATCAAACCCTGTCTATGTTGGACAGTATGCTTGACAGCCAAGGCTTTGATGCGATTCTAGATGAGATGCTGCGCTCGATTACGTTAAAAACGGGCGAACTACTGGGTGCGGATCGAACGACTATTTTTTTACTAGATGAAGAAAAAAACGAACTTTGGTCGATCGTCGCCAAAGGTGAGGGTGGTGGAACCCTAGAAATCCGGATTCCAGCAGATAAAGGAATCGCCGGCGAATCGGCTACTTTTAAAAAAGTTGTTAATATTCCTTTCGATTTCTTTGACGATCCGCGCTCGGCTGAATCGAAGAAAACTTACAAAAAAACTGGATACCGCACTTACACGATGCTCTGTCTACCCTTGTTAAGCGAACAAGGAGATATCGTCGCTGTTGTGCAATTGCTTAATAAGCTGAAAAAACTTCACGATCCTGGCGCTCCCTTAGCCGACAGAATCGATACAAAGGGATTTACTGAGGCTGATGAAGAGGTCTTTGCCGACTTTGCCCCTTCAATTCGATTAATTCTAGAGTCGTCCCGCTCGTTTTATAAAGCCACTCAAAAACAGCGTGCGGCTTCAGCGTTGATCAATGCCACACAATCGCTTAGCCAAAGCAGTTTGGATCTCGAAGATACCCTCACCAAAGTGATGGATGAGGCGAAGAAACTCATGAACGCGGATCGCAGCACATTGTGGCTGTTAGATAAAGAGAAAAGCGAGCTGTGGACGAAAATTCCGATTAACGGCACTTTAAAAGAAATGCGGATTCCGAGAACCGCAGGCTTTGCCGGCCAAGTTGCGGAATCGGGAGAACCCCTTTTAATTAGCTTTGACTTGTACGATCATCCCGGCGCTGAACAAGCGAAAAAAACCGACCAAACAACTCGATACCGCACTTGCAGTATGTTGTGTATGCCGGTGTACAACGCGGATCACGAGTTGATCGGAGTTACACAATTAATTAATAAGAAAAAACAAGGAGAGTATCCCCCCTACAATCCCGAAGACTGGCCAAATGCGCCTGAATGCTGGCGGGCAAGTTTTAATCGCGGCGACATGGAATTCATGCACGCATTTAATATTCAAGCCGGCGTCGCCTTACAAAATGCCTCCCTCTTCGCCACAGTCAAGCAACAAGAACAAATGCAGCGAGATATTCTCCGCAGCATTTCCAATGGCATCATCTCCACCGACAGAAGCGGGCACATTATTGCAGCCAATGAAAGTGCCAAGAAAATGTTGGGCTTACAAGAAAGCGATCGGATTGAAGGTCAATACGTGATTGATCTGGTCAAAATTGAAGAGGCAGACTTCTCCAAGTGGTTCACAGCGGCGTTAGAAGCCAAGGATGAAAAAGCACGGCAGCAATATTACCCAGAGCAAACTTTACTTTCCCAAGGAAAAGAACAACATAGTATTAATCTGACGATTAGTACAATGGCAAGTGCAATTGACGCCAACATCGTCAATGGTGCTTTAGTGGTCATGGACGACATTAGCGATGAAAAACGGCTCAAGAGTACCATGTATCGCTACATGACCCAAGAAGTGGCTGAACAGTTGCTCGCAAGTGGCGACACCGGACTCGGTGGCAAGCGCAAAGAAGTTTCCGTTTTATTCTCAGATATTCGCAGCTACACCACCTTAACTGAAGGCATGGAAGCCGAACAAGTCGTGGCGATGCTCAACGAATATTTTGAATCGATGGTTGATGCCGTCTTTAAATACAAAGGCACCCTCGATAAATACATCGGTGACGCGATCATGGCAGTGTTTGGATCGCCCTTACCTCTGGCGGATCACGCCTGGTGTGCCGTGCAAACGGCAATTGAGATGCGCTCCCGGTTGATAAAATTCAATGAGGAACGCGTCGAAAATGGTAAGGCACCGATTAGCATTGGAATTGGCATTCACTCGGATGAAGTAGTGAGTGGCAATATCGGTTCGAGCAAGCGGATGGAACTCACCTCGATTGGGGATGGGGTGAACCTGGGCTCTCGCTTGGAAGGAACCAGCAAAATGTACGGCACTGATATTGTCATCAGTGAAAAAACCTATCTGCCTTGTGCCGACCGGCTTTATGTCAGGGAACTGGACTATATTACAGTTAAAGGAAAAAACGAGCCGGTGAAAATCTATGAACTCGTGGGACTGCGCTGTGAGGACATTGAACCCAAAAAGCTGGCAATAATGGAACATTACGAACAAGGACGACTGTATTACCGCAGTCGCCGGTTTGCCCAAGCTTTGGCTGAGTTCGGTCAAGTTCTGGAAATCGATCCGAAAAACAAAGCCGCTGAATTACACATCGAACGTTGCAATCATTTTCTCGTCGAACCACCCGCCGATAATTGGGATGGTGTCTGGAAACTCACAGAAAAATAGTATTCTGGTCGCAGAGAGTGCAGTTGAGGAGCTGAAATCGATCAATCGAAAAATTTTGGCTCCAGAATTGTGACTTCTCAGTTTTAAGTAGGTTTACGTTTTTTATGGAATATGGAATTAGGTAGTCCGTCTGCCAACTACTCTGACAAAACTGCTTCTCCCCAAGCGAATTTTGATTCAACCTTGGCAGGCGAAAATTCTATGCCGTTTGCACAGGTAACGCCGTCAGAGACCCTTGGCGAACACAAAGATGTTTCAATTTTATTCTCTGATATTAGCGGCTACTCCAACCTGGCCGGCAGCATAGAGTATGAAGAGATGAGCAGCTTGCTCAACAAATATTTTGAAGCAATGGGGGATGCAGTTTTTAAGTACAAACAAACCCTTAAGCAACAAATCAATTCAGCCTGCATTGGCAATCGCATTCTCGTTGTCTTTGGATCTCCCCAACCCTTAGATGATCATGCTTGGTGTGCCGTACAAACTGCCCTAGACATGAATCAGTATTTGGCCGAATTTAATGCCGGTCGCGAAGCAGCCAACAAGCCTATTGTCAAAATTGGCATCGGCATTAATACTGACAAGGTCTTCAGCAACAACCTTGTGGCCAACCGAGGCATGGATTTTATGGCCATTGGTGCCGGCGTTCATCTCGGCTATCGCTTGGAAGGCGTTTGCAAGCAATATGGCTGCAATATTGTCATCAGTGAAAACACGTATCAACGCTGTACGGAACGCGTTTGGGTTCGAGAACTTGACTCAATTCGCGTCCAAGGAAACAATCGTGCCGTTGCTGTTTATGAACTACTAGGGCTGCGCTCTCAATCTATCTCTGAACAGAAGCAGAAGGTACTAGATCACTACTATAAAGGGCGCGAGTATTATCTAAAGCGTAAGTTTGCCATTGCGATGGGCGAATTTGCAACCGTTATGGAAATTGACAGCAGCGACAAAGCGGCAGCTATCCAGTTAAAGCGTTGCCAGCACTGGATCAAATCACCGCCTCCAGAGGACTGGGACGGGGCTTGGACGCTCAGTTAAACCCTAAAGACGCAAACCAGCGTCTAAAGCGGGTTTTACGGTCTGTTAGCCACTCCCAGAACGCCGCAGCGCCGGCACTGAGAACCCGCTCACTTTCAACCAGCCATCCCATCACACCTGTGAAGATTTCCTTGAGATTGTTTACTAGAAGACAGTCCTTCTGCGGTAAATCGTTAGAATAAAGATTAGAGGGTGCATCAATATCCTCTACGTGAATTTGCTGTAACTGGTTGATAACATTCTTTTGATCATGGACTCAGGTAGTGACCCTGCTAATAGTGCTGACCCGCCTCCTCATAAGCTGGCAGACTTCGTGGGAACCTTAATTGCTGTGTTAACCCTGACTTTACCCCTATTTATCATCGCCCATTATTCTTCGAGCAAAGCCGAAGTGCTGCAACCGGCCCCCTATGTGCTGCGAGTGTTACAAGATTGAGCCTCATCATGCCATCTATCTTGTTCAGCGATATATTTATAGCCGGTTAAGGAGTTTGCACACACCGTCTTCCCCTAAAATGCTATTCGGGGGACGGCTGAACGCTCTCGGTGCGACAAAGCGCCTGAGAATGAGCTTGGAACGGCACCCCTTAGCCGCTATTAGCTTGGAGAATCATTGTGGATTTATCGCGCATTCCTGCTCAACCAAAACCGGGTCTGATCAACGTTCTGGTTGAGATTCCCGCCGGCAGCAAAAACAAGTATGAGTTTGACAAAGACTTACAAGCCTTTGCCCTAGACCGGGTACTTTATTCTTCCGTTCAGTATCCCTACGACTACGGTTTTGTGCCCAACACCCTAGCCGATGACGGCGATCCCCTCGATGGCATGGTATTAATCGATCAGCCAACCTTTCCAGGATGTGTCATTGCAGCGCGGCCCATTGGAATGCTGCTGATGATCGACGGGGGAGATCACGATGAAAAAATTCTTTGCGTTCCCGACAAAGATCCGCGCTACTCTCACATTAAAAGCCTTCAAGATGTGGCACCCCACCGCCTGGATGAAATTGCTGAATTTTTCAAAACCTACAAAAATTTAGAAAAGAAGGTAACAGAAATTCAGGGTTGGCAGGATGTCGATCAAGTCATGCCTCTTGTAGAGAAATGCATCAAAGCCGCCAGTAAATGAAGTTGAAGCGGGGTGAGGCAACCCTCGCCCCTGCAATTTAGCGCACTGGGCCAGACCAGTGCGACCCTCGCAAAACATTCGGCTGTGGAAAGGCGACTCGGACACTCGCCCTCGGCTAAACTCATAGCAAAGATGGGCAACAACATTGACTAATGCTGCTTAATGTGAAGGATCTTTTCAATCCCATTTCTTTCCCTTTGCTGTAGATTTGCATTTTATTCAAAGTTTCACAAGCTTTAGAGGTAGTAAACTTGTCAATTAGAAACCTTGAAGATATAATCTTAAATATCACTAGCTTTCCAAAAATTTTTCCCTAAAAAAATAGAATGGCTACGAGAATGTGGCTAGTATGTTGTAAATTTTGATAGAACCCATAAAGACTTCTAACAATCTTTGGGAAAAACCAATCGAATCTGCCAGTTTTAAAGACGTTGCCTAAAACGTCTTTAGGGGGTGCGAGAACAAAACCTGGATATCGAGCGTGCTTTTGAAAACACAAGAGCCGGCAAACCCCACTTTCTAAACCGGCAGTTAGGGCAGATTCTGGCAAAATCTAGCACTAGCCGCTGTAGATGGGTTATCTTAGAAAGGAAAGTTTGTGCTTGACAATAATTTTATTTTATGCACGAACGGTAGGGTTGGTTTTTAGCCGAAGGTGACTACTTCGAGATCATCATGCAGCGAACGCTCCTTTTGGCCAAAATTCATCATTGCACACTCACCTCTGCCAATTTAGACTACATCGGCAGTATCAGTATCGATCAAACTTTATTAGATGCCGCCGGCATTTTACCCTACGAGCAGGTGCAAGTGGTTAACGTGGCCAACGGGGAGCGGCTAATTACTTATGCAATTGCGGCACCGGCTGATTCAGGGGCAATTGAACTTAATGGGGCGGCGGCGCGTTTGGGGATGAAAGGCGATCGCCTGATTATTATGACCTACGCGCAATTCACCCCAGAACAACTCAAAGACCATTCGCCCACAGTGGTGCTAGTGGACGAGCGTAACCGATCTGTGAAAATTAGCCGTTACAATGAACTTCAAATCCAAGGCTAACCTAATCTTAAAGATGCCTGAAGATGCCCGATTTTCATCTGTATCCGCAGCCTTTTGATGGGAAAGCCAGTATGCAAACCAGCCCTTACTCTGATTTTGTTGTCCAGTTCTGGGGCGTGCGCGGCAGTATTGCCACACCCGGTAAAGAAACGGTTCGTTATGGTGGCAATACCTCCTGTGTGGAAATGCAGGTGGGGGGTAAACGTCTAATCTTTGATGGCGGCACCGGCTTGCGAGTCTTGGGAAAAACCTTGCTGCCGCAGATGCCGGTTGAGGCTTATATATTTTTTAGCCACTCTCACTGGGATCACATCCAAGGATTTCCCTTTTTTATCCCCGCTTTTGTTCCAGGCAATTGCTTCCACATTTACGGCGCAGTCGCCCCCAACGGCGCAACTTTAAAACAGCGTCTATCTGACCAAATGCTCCATCCCAACTTTCCCATACCACTTCAGGGGATGCGATCAGAGATGAAGTTTTATAACCTTCATCCTGGGGATGTCGTCAACTTAGACGATATCACAATTGAGACAGTTCACCTCAACCACCCCAGCACTGCGATTGGGTATCGTGTGACTTGGCAGGGACACAGCGCCGTTTATTGCACCGATACAGAACACTTTCCAGATCGCTTAGATGAAAACGTTCTGCATTTAGCCCGTGAAGCCGATTATTTTATTTACGATGCCACCTATACAGACGAAGAGTATCATCACCCGAAAACACCGAAAGTCGGCTGGGGGCACTCAACATGGCAAGTGGGGGTAGAATTAGCGAAAGCTGCCGGCGTTAAAAACTTAGTGATCTTTCATCACGATCCGGCTCATGATGATGATTTCTTAGATAATATCGAAGCGGATGTTAAAGAGGCTTTCCCCAAAGGATTTCTTGCCCGTGAAGGGATGATTCTTCAGGTTATTTAAAAAGTTCCTAGAACGGTTGCCCTTTGTCCTTCACCTAGCAAAGGATAAAAGGCAACCGCACCTAGGACAAAATACACTCAACTTAAACCTAGTTCGCGTTTGAGCAAGCTAATTGATTCTGCCCCGATGTAATTCTCACAGGGAACAACTTGAGGCGGGCGAATTAGATCGTCTCTAGCCGCCGTAATTGCAGTTTTCACCGCACCGGCACTCGCCTGATCGCAAATAATCGTCCGTGCGGTGCGAACTAAAGCATTTAATTTGTAGGCGTCGCCGGTTTGAGCCGTCATCACCAGCAGATCGTCTCCTCGCAAGCTGTGAATAATCACCTCAGCCGCTCGCAAAATGCCGGAACTAAGACTAACAATTCCAAAGCAAGTATCTTTAGGAAGAGTTCTTACCAAGTGAATTTCTTTGGCGTAGTTGTAGATATCAATCGGGATAACCCGAACCGATTTAGGCGCTGCCTTAGCTTCTGCTTCGCCAATAAAATAACGGCTCGTGACCACTGTACCTGAGTGAGCTTGATCCAACGCATCGCTGAGCTGTTCCATTGGCACCAATTGCACAGGTATGCGAAGCGCCTGCTCCAATTCCTGGGTCATCAATTCTCCCACACCAATATCCTGACCGGGTGCCGTTACCAGCACTCGCGCACTACAGCGCAGTCGCCAGTCAATTTCCGCAAGAAATAGCTCTCTAGCTTGATTAAGCGAACAACCCTGGTTAAGCAGCTCGTCAAGACCTTTTTGCACAACCTTGTAAGCTTGGGGATGCTGTTCCAAGATGGGAGATCGCAGACGCGCACCGCTGATTTCGTTACCTTGAGCGCGGACATAAATGCCAGAACCGGCTTGAGCGTCAACCAGGCCGATATCTTCTAATTGCCGATATACTTTGCTGATGGTGTTGCGGTGCAGGCCGGTCTGCATGGCCAGCGCTCGCGTACTTGGCAGCCGGTGTCCAGGCGGAAACTGCCTAGAGGCAATCGCAAACCGGATCTGGTTAAATAGCTGAGTTGATGCGGGAATATCACTGTCTGGTTGAATGTGAAATTGAACCATCGCGGAACCTCCGAGGCGCTTAAGGGCAAAAAATTAAGGAAAGAAAACCGCACGTTTCTTTAGATTTTGTAACAAACAAAAACTGTCTAAATGTCTGAGTGGCGATGTTTTTTACTATAAACTTTGCCGGTGGACACTAAATGTGACAACCTGGATTGTTGACAGTTCCACAACATCAAAGATAATCACGATGGCAAACTTTGAGATTTCTTGCGAACACGTTAAAGTTCCTAATGGAGATTTACAAATTTCCTCATATATAGCCTACCCTGTCGGCGAAGGGACTTTCCCAGCCATTGTCATTTTGCAAGAAATATTTGGGGTGAATGCCCATATTCGAGACGTCACAGAACGCATTGCATCTGAAGGCTATGTGGCCATTGCACCGGCACTTTACCAGCGTCTTGCTCCAGATTTTGAAATCGGTTACACTGCCGAAGACGTAGAACTGGGCCGGCGCTATAAAGAACAAACCAAGGCATCAGAGCTTCTGGGTGATATCCAAGCTGCGATCGCCTACCTCAAAAGCCAATCTTCCGTGAAAGGCGATGCAATTGGCTGCATTGGCTTCTGCTTTGGTGGTCACGTTGCCTACCTCGCCGCCACTTTGCCAGAGATTAAGGCGACTGCTTCATTTTACGGTGCCGGCATCACGACTTGGACTCCGGGCAGCGGTCAACCTACCCTAGCACGAACTTCTGAGATTGCCGGCACCCTTTACGCCTTCTTTGGCAATCAGGATGCCAGTATTCCCGCCTCCGCAGTTGAGCAGATTGAGGCAGAACTCCAGAAACATCGCATCTCTCATCGCGTCTTTGTTTACGACGGCGCTGAACACGGTTTTTTTTGTGATCGCCGCGCTAGCTACAACCCCACTGCCGCTGCTGATGCCTGGATTCAGGTGAAGCAGTTATTTAGCCAAGTTCTCCAAGCGGTTTAAATCTGGCTGGCAAGCCTGCCGATGGCAGAACCCCACCCTAACTCACTCGATTTGATTTTGCTAGATTGATGCGATGAGTTTTTGGCCAGTCATTGTTTTTGTCCTTCTCTTTTTTAGGCCGGTTTTGATGCAAATGCTCGACATAACTGAGCATTTGGCTAAAATCTTGCCATTTTTATCTGATTTGCCCTTTCCCCTTTCTTTCTCCTGCCGGCTTTAATGTTAATGACGGGTAATCATTAGGATTTGATGTCACCCGGTTTCCGCTATTTGCTGTAACTGATGATACAAATTGCTAGAATCTACCCGTATCAGTACCTCCCCATAGCCGGTTAAGCTCAGGAGGCTTTCTGTTCCGAAAGATCGCTCATTTCTAACACGATGCCTCCCGCTACTGTTGAGTAAAAGGGAGGGTGCACCCTAGGAGATAATTCATGCCCACAGCTGTTCTGCAACCCGTTGAACCACGGATCACAATCAATATTTTTAATGCGGACTTCTACCGTGCTAGCTATTCTGACATCGCCGGCTTTAGCGATGAAGCAGCAAGAGAACATTTTGAACAGCACGGTTTGGAAGAAGGACGTAGGTTTTCCCCGTTCTTTGATGTCGAATTCTACCGCAGAACCAACCCAGATTTAGCAAGTCTGAACAACCGGGCATTGGTGGTTCATTTTCAAGATATTGGAATTACAGAAGGACGCGATCCGTCCCCATTTTTTAGTTATGAACACTATCGGTTTGCTAACCCTGATCTTGTTGAGGCACAGCTAGACGATCAAGCATTGTTTGAACATTATATAGAAAATGGGGTTAGGGAAGGACGCGTCGCTTCAACATTGTTTGATCCGAATTCCTACCGGCAGAATAACTCGGATCTCGTAGCAGCCGGTTTAAACAATCGGGAACTGCTGTTCCACTATGCCAACTACGGGATAAACGAGGGACGCCGAGCCTCGCTGGTATTTGACCCTCAGTATTATTTAAATACAAACCAAGACCTGGCAACCCAAAATTTTAACTTCCGGCAGGCATTTGAACACTATGTAGAATACGGGCAAAATGAAAATCGGCAGCCCTCAATTTTTTTTGATGCCGAGGCAATCGGGGCATTAATTTTGCCGGATGAAATTTGGGACGTACCAAAGGGTGGCACCCTCACTTACAGTTTTGTGACAACTTCGAGCGCTTTTCAATATCCAGGCGAAGAAGGGGCTGTAGGAGAAGTCAATGATGCCATTAAAAATAATGTCCGCAAAATCATGCAAGAGTATGATAAAGTTCTTCCCTTCAATCTTGTTGAGGTGCCAGACCGGCCACCCAATGAGGGTCAGATCCGGATCATGTTTTCTGATGGGAATGGAACACCTAACTTCTATGCCTATGGCTATGGCCCAGGTGAAGGAATTGGAGGAGATTTGCATTTAAGCCGTGATTTTGAAGGCACACCTGAGGCATTTTCTGCCGGCCCTGGATCATTTGGTTACGAAACATTAGTGCATGAACTTGGTCATGCTTTCGGCTTAAAACATCCCAATAATTACGAGGAGTCTGCCCTTAACGCTCCAGAAGAGGGTGAAGAGGATGGGGAGGATGAGGAGGATGAGGGTCCCTATCTTTCTTTTCCCAAAGATAACAACACCAACACGGTGATGAGTTATAACTTTGCCGGCGCTGGAGCGAGTACGCCGATGGCTTATGATAGCCGTGCTTTGCAGTTTATTTATGGGGTGAGCGATTACAACTCTGATAATACAACGTATCAGTTTGATAGCAGTACATTTCTTGGGGTTAAACAAAGTATTTGGGATGCCGGCGGCAACGATACGTTTAATTTTTCTGCGCTGCCGACAACGGAAAGCTATTTCATTGACATCAATCCGGGAGGGCACAATACGACAACCAGTGCCTTAAACGGCGCAACTTATGTTGCTTCTAGCGATCCTTCTAGGGCGAATTACCCGACTGATATTTTTGCCACCACGATTGCCTATGCCGCCATCATTGAAAATGTGTTGGGTTCCCCAGGCAATGACTTTATTTATGGCAACGAGGTGGGGAACACAATATCCGGAAATGAAGGCGCTGATCGGCTCACAGGTGCCAGTGGGGCTGATATCCTGACGGGGGGTGCCGGCACGGATACTTTTGTGTTCGCTAGGGGTGACGGCGGTTTGACTGCCGGTGCGGCTGACACGATCACAGATTTCAAAGATGGGGAAGATTTATTGGGTTTAAGTTCGGGGCTGGCTTTTAACAACATTCTGATTGAAGGAGCCGGTGCTGATACATTTATCCGAGTGGCTCAAGATGGCGAATTTTTGGCAAAGCTGACAGGAATTTCGTTTGAGACAATAACCAGTGCTGATTTCACATTGGTTTAGCCGGCCAAAATTAATAATTAAACATTCAGGCGTTTAATTGTTAATTTATGTGCCGGTGTTGCCTCTGTTAGCCCAAGCATTCCCTGTGGCGTGAGTTTTACCTAGATCGCTGCCTATTTTGAATCAGTGGAGAATTGGCTATAGTGAGTAAGCCAAGGTTTGCTCCTAACGTCAGCCGCCGACTTTCCCTTCCCAAAGGCAACACAGCCGGCACAGTTGGGGTAAGCAACCTCACTTAATCTCTGTTTCCTTGCTTTGAACTGTCATGAATCCAGAATCGCTCCGTTCTCAAGCGGCAAACGCGTCCTTCTCGATGGACGATTTTGCCAAAGCCCTCGAACAACACGACTACGAGTTTCCAAAGGGAAAGGTGGTACGCGGCAAGGCGTTTGAATACGATCCGGAGGGCGCGTATGTTGATATCGGTGGCAAATCACCGGCATTTCTCCCCATCACAGAGGCTTCCTTGAGACGGGTTACGAATTTGTCTGAAGTGCTGCCGTTGCAGGAAGAACGGGACTTCCTGATCATCCGAGAGCAAAATTCTGATGGCCAAGTAACACTTTCTCTGCGGCAGCTTGAACTGAAACAAGTCTGGCAAGAGATTCTCCAGGTGCAGGAAAGTGGCCAATCCGTCCAGGCGCGTGTCACCGGCACCAATAAGGGAGGCGTCACGGTAGATGTGCGAGGGTTGCGGGGGTTTATTCCGCGATCGCATTTAGTGGCGCGAGACAATTTAGACGAATTGATTGGGCAACGCCTGACTGCCAACTTTTTAGAAATCAATGAAGACACGAATAAATTGGTGCTCTCTCAGCGCTTAGTGGCTCAAGCAAATCGCGTTAGTCAGTTGTCAGTTGGTGAGCTGGTTGAAGGTGAAATTGTCAGCATTAAACCGTTTGGAGTGTTTGTTAGTTTAGATGGCGTCACTGCCTTGCTGCACATCAAGCAGGTGAGCCAAACCTACATTTCCTCTCTTCCAGATGTGTTTAAGCTGGGTCAGCCGATCAAAGCTGTGATCATTGAGCTGGATGAATGGAAAGGCCGGATTTCCCTCTCTACCCGTGTTTTGGAAAATTACCCCGGAGAGATGCTGGAGAAGATGTCCGAAGTGATGGCAGATGCTGAGCAGCGGGCGAAGAAAGTGGGCAAGAAAGACACTGAGCCGGCAAAGCCGGTGGCCAAGGCCCAAGAAAGTTAATATGCAATTAAACTGCATATTAGTCTTGTAAAATCACACAAAGGCAAAAGGCAAACAAATCGTTTGACCTTTGCCTTTTGAGTGTGGTATTCATTCTTTTAATTTTCTATTAATACAGAGTGATTGCCGGTATTCATCACCCAAGTAAAAGTTTTTAGAAGCAGTTGAAATATCAGCCTTGATGTTGGGCGTTGTCAAATTAAATTCTAGTAATTTATATTACAAGTTTCGACGCGAAAGAACAAACATACCCACACTAAAACCCAACCCCAAACCATCCGTTCATTTCCCCAAAGATCGCACACTGGCAAGTGTCCCACCGGCGCATCTTGAGTAAAACTTAAGTCATTGTTACCCAGCCAATTTTCATTAACATACCATCCAACTTGATTACCGAAACGCCGGCAAGTTGCAGCATCAGCATTAACCTCTCCTCCAGCACTATGCCAGATGTTATGTTGTACGCTAAAACCAAAGCGTCCTTGGCTATATTTCACCCAAAGCTGGTTAATCGTGCGAAGGTCAACACAAGGAAATTTTTCTATATCTTCAAACCTTAGTGAACCTTCCTGCTCTCTATCTGCAACCTTCAACATCACAGACTTCGTTTCAATATCAGCTTCTTTCCAATTTCTAGTTGCTAGTAAATACTGCAATTGAGTGTAGTTAACTCCCCGCTCAGATCGCAACTCTTCGTTTACAAAAAATTCAGTGCTGGGTAAGTCATCGCTGAGCTTTTCGGAGTTTATATAAAAAGCACTATTTATAGCAGCAGTTCGTAAGTTTATAGAATTAAGGTTTTCAAGAACCTCCGCCGCTGATTGATAGCGATCACGAAAGTCATAGCTCACCATTCTATCTAAAACCTTAGCAAACTCTGGATGAACTTCTACTCGATCACGCCAGATAATTTCACTGGTTCTGGAATCTTCTGGTAAATCCCTAGGACTTAACCCAGTCAGGGCAGATAGCCCCATCATTCCCACCGCATAAATATCACTACTAAAGCGTGGTTTTCCTGCTATCTGTTCGCTAGGCATATAGCCGAGTGAACCAACGGCAATTGTTAAGCTTGTTTGGCTGTGAGACGTAATCAATTGATTGCCAATTTGTTTGACTGCTCCAAAATCAATCAAAACTATTTTTCCATCTTGCTTGCGGCGGATCAAATTAGAAGGCTTAATATCTCGATGGATGACATCTTGCTGATGAACAAAAACTAAAACTTCTAGAATTTCTCGCAGCAACCCAAGAACTTGGCCTTCGCTTATTTTCTGGCCAATTGGAAGTTCTTGACGCAGCTCATGCCCTTCTATGAATTCTTGAACTAAATAAAATTCTTGCTCTTGTTCAAAATGAGCAAAAAGGCGAGGAATTTGATTGTGACTTCCCAATAAATATAAAACTTCGGCTTCCCGGTTAAACAGACGCCTTGCCGCCTGCAAAGCCAATGGATCGTCTACAGCTTTCGGTTTGAGGTGCTTGACGACGCACAACGGCTTGCCTGGTAGATGTCTATCTTCAGCTACGAAGGTCGTTCCGAAACCTCCTCCTCCTAAGTAATTAATAATTTCGTAACGTCCGCCTAATGTATTTCCTAGCATTAAATTCACGCAGCGTAGTCGATTCCGCTTGTCGAATCGCGTGTGGATCTCAATTTTGGCACAAAATTCTCAGCCGGCTAGGCTCTTGAGAACAACAATAGCTAGAGTAAAATTGCTTACTTCCTGCCTTCACCCAACTTTGTCAACCAAACCGGCACCTTCTGTGGCAACCTGATAAACAGAGAGGATCGCAGCAATTAACGATAGCTTTATGCAAACTCTGCCCACTTTAACAACTTCTAACGCCTCTACCAGTCAATTCTCTACCGATACCACCATCCACCGGCGCAAAACACGCCCTGTTAAGGTGGGCAATGTTACCATCGGCGGCAGCAACCCCGTGGTGGTGCAGTCGATGATTAATGAAGACACCCTTGATATCGACGGATCGGTTGCCGGCATTCGTCGCCTGCATGAAATTGGCTGTGAGATCGTCCGTGTTACCGTGCCCAGTATGGCACACGCCAAAGCCTTGGCGGAAATTAAGCAAAAACTGATTGCTACTTACCAGCAAGTCCCCCTAGTTGCCGACGTGCATCACAACGGCATGAAGATCGCCTTGGAAGTGGCGAAGCACGTTGATAAGGTGCGGATCAATCCGGGACTCTATGTGTTTGAAAAGCCCAAAGCGGATAAAACTGAATATACTCAAGCCGAATTTGAGGAAATTGGGGAAAAAATACGCGAAACCTTAGAACCTTTGGTGGTTTCCTTGCGCGATCAAGGCAAGGCAATGCGAATTGGCGTGAATCATGGTTCCTTAGCCGAACGGATGCTGTTTACCTACGGCGACACCCCAGAAGGCATGGTGGAATCGGCTTTAGAATTCATCCGCATCTGTGAGTCGTTAGATTTCCGCAATATCGTGATTTCCATGAAAGCATCGCGGGTGCCGGTGATGTTAGCTGCCTACCGGCTAATGGCACAGCGCATGGATGGATTGGGAATGGATTACCCCCTGCATTTGGGCGTTACAGAAGCCGGGGATGGGGAATACGGGCGGATTAAGTCAACTGCCGGTATTGCTACCCTGTTAGCCGATGGCATTGGGGATACGATTCGCGTCTCCCTCACGGAAGCCCCTGAAAAAGAAATTCCTGTTTGCTACAGCATTCTGCAAGCGCTGGGTTTGCGGAAAACAATGGTGGAGTATGTTGCCTGTCCTTCTTGTGGTCGCACTTTGTTTAACTTAGAAGAAGTGCTGCATAAAGTGCGAGAAGCAACCAAACACCTCACCGGCCTAGATATCGCAGTCATGGGCTGTATTGTCAATGGCCCTGGAGAAATGGCGGACGCTGACTATGGCTATGTCGGAAAACAAGCCGGCTACATTTCTTTATATCGCGGGCGGGAAGAAATCAAAAAAGTCCCAGAAGATCAGGGAGTTGAGGAGTTAATTAATTTAATCAAAGCAGATGATCGGTGGGTTGATCCCTAAAAATTTA
This sequence comes from Microcoleus sp. FACHB-68, assembly GCF_014695715.1. Taxonomy (NCBI): domain Bacteria; kingdom Bacillati; phylum Cyanobacteriota; class Cyanophyceae; order Oscillatoriales; family Microcoleaceae; genus Microcoleus; species Microcoleus sp. FACHB-68. The sequence goes on along the minus strand of NZ_JACJOT010000008.1, from coordinate 412,492 downwards.
TCCAAAATGACTTAACTGGCGAGGGTTGACAGAAGTGTTGAACACGTCGTCCCATCGCCTGTGTTAGAGTGAGCGAAATGCCATTGCAATGTTTCCTTTCCGGCTCAGCAATCCTATGGAACTAACAAGACGTGGACTCGTTGTAGGCGCGACTGTCGTTATGGTTAGCGCGGTCGCAATTACAGGAGCTAGTATTCACCTCAAAGGTCAGGCTTTCTTTCAGGATAGCCCCAAAGAACTGGTTGATGAAGTTTGGCAGATAATTGATCGCAACTATGTGGATGCGACCTTCAACCAAGTAGATTGGCAGGCCATTCGTAGTGAGTATCTGGGCCGGCCCTATAACAGCAAAGAGGATGCTTACAAAGCAGTCCGAGAAATGCTGGAGAAGCTCAACGATCCCTACACCCGGTTCATGGACCCCCAAGAGTTCCGGAATATGCAGATTGATACGCAAGGGGAACTCACCGGCGTAGGGCTTCAGTTAGCTCAAGATGAGGAAACGAAAAAGCTGGTCGTGATTTCGCCGATAGAAGAAACACCGGCATTCCGTGCAGGGATTTTGGCTAAAGATTTTATCGTCAAAATTGATGGCGCAAGTACCGAAGGCATGGATGTGAATCAGGCAGTGAACCTGATCCGGGGGCAGGCCGGCACAGAAGTAACCCTAACGGTTTTACGCGGTAAGGAACAGTTAGATTTTCGGCTGAAACGTGAGCGAATTGAGATTCATCCAGTCCGCCACTCTTTACGCAAAACTCCGACGGGAGACATTGGCTATATTCGCCTGAACCAATTTAGTTCTAATGCTGCCAAGGAAATGCGCGATGCGATCCAAGATTTAGAAAAGCAAAATGTGACCGGCTATGTTTTGGATCTGCGTTCTAACCCCGGTGGATTGCTGAACGGTAGCATTGATATTGCCCGGATGTGGCTGCAAGAGGGCACCATTGTTTCAACCGTCAACCGACGCGGCGAAATGGATCGTCAAAGTGCCAATCAGCGGGCTTTAACGGATAAACCTTTGGTGGTGCTGGTGGATGGGGGTTCTGCAAGTGCTAGCGAGATTCTCTCTGGGGCATTGCAAGATAACAAACGGGCGGTTTTAATCGGGACTAAAACCTTCGGCAAAGGTTTGGTGCAATCTGTGCGCGGATTGGGCGATGGTTCGGGGTTAGCTGTGACGATTGCTAAGTATCTCACTCCCAGTGGGAGAGATATTAATAAGCATGGAATCGATCCAGATGTCGTGCTGGAACTGTCGGAAGAGCAGAAGCTCGTGTTGCGTAAAGATATCACGAAAATCGGCTCTTTAGAAGATGCTCAATATGCGAAAGCGCTAGAAGTGTTAAAGCAAGAAATTGCGGAAAAACAAGGAGGAAACCGCGCAGAAACAGCAGTGCCGGCGAAAGCGGTTAAGCCGGCTAAAACACCTGCTAAAGCTAAATAGTAAAAAGTCCTCAATTCAAGACTTTTACTGAGGCTTGCATTTGCCGGTTCTAATTAACCCTACACGACGGGCAATTGCTTCGTCGGGTGATGTATAGGGACCCCAGCTTTCAACAATGTTGGGGTCTTCTTTTTGTTCAATCTGTCCGGCAGGAAGTATATCACAGCTACCCTGCGGACGTTTGACGATATACCAAGTTTGTGAATTTTCCATAATTGCCTCAAAATTTGTTTCCATAATATCTTTAATTTTCCCGAATAACTAAGTACAGTTCCATCTACTTCCACTGGATTAATTTGGCTAGAATTTTTCATATTTGGCCTGCTTTTTGATGGGTTTACTGGTTGGTTGACTTATTATTTGTGCACCCAGCATCAAAATTCAGTCCAGACTCGCAAAAGTTGAAACTGATAAACTTAAATTAACCGAATCGCCCAAAATCCTATGCTGATCCAAGAGCCATCTTCTATCTCAGAAGACATCATCTACCCCGACAGCGACGGCGAACCGATGGCAGACAATACCAAACAATTTGAATTAATTGTATATATCAAAGAAAACTTAGAGTTACTGTTTGCCAATGAACCCAATGTATTCGTCGCCGGCGATCTTTTATGGTATCCCGTCCAAGGTGATAATAAAATCCGTCAAGCACCCGATGTTATGGTCGCTTTAGGCCGGCCAAAAGGACACCGGGGTTCCTATAAACAATGGGAAGAAAACAATATTCCTCCGCAAGTCGCCTTTGAAATTTGGTCGCCGCGAAACCGGCCTTCTCAAATGGCCAAAAAATTCGATTTTTACGAACGCTACGGCGTCGAAGAATACTATATATATGACCCGGATACAGCAGACTTAACCGGCTGGCAGCGTCACAACGATAAATTAGAATTAATTGACGACATGACCGATTGGGTCAGTCCTAGACTTGGTGTGCGCTTTGAGCTATCGCAAGATATTCTGATTATTTATCGCCCAGATAACCAGCCATTTCTCAACTTTATAGAACTTGACCGGCAGCGACAAGAGGCAGAAAACCGCGCACACCAAGCAGAAGATCGCGCTCAACAGGCAGAAACTCAGCTAGAAGAAGAACGCCGGCGAGCACAAGCCTTAGAAGCACGACTGCGGGAAATGGGCGTTGATCCCAACCAATTGTAAGCCGGCAAAAAAAAGCCCGTGTGCCGGCACGGGCTTCATTTGTCATTGCTAAATTAATCGGCAGGCAAATTAGTGATTATTCTTACCATTACCATTGCCATTCCCTAGCACCCGCTTCGCCAAAGGTTCTGGCACCTCTTGCAAGTGATCAAACTGCCAGTGGAAGAAACCAACCCCCATCGTCAGGGAACGCAACTCCACAATTAAATCCTGCATTTCTGCTTGCGGCAAATAAGCCGAAACCTTATCCCATCCCTTCCAATCAGAGATCGGTTCATAGCCCAAAATTTGGCCACGACGCCCGCTAATTAGCTGCATCATTTTAGAAGTAAACTCATTTGGCGCACAAATCTCAACCGAGGAGATTGGTTCCAGCAGTGTTGGCTCACACTTGGCCATCCCCTCTTGCATCGCCAGACGCGCCGCTTGCTTAAACGCCTGTTCCGAACTGTCCACCGTGTGGTAAGACCCATTCGTGAGCGTCACCGCAATATCCACCACGGGGAATCCTAGCGGGCCATGTTCCAGAAATTCCCGCACGCCGGTTTCTACGCCAGGGATATACTGCCTCGGCACTGCACCGCCCACAATTGTCTCACTGAAATTAAAGCCTTCTCCACGAGACACCGGCTTAATATCTAGATAAACATCCCCAAACTGGCCATGTCCGCCGCTTTGATGCTTGTAGCGCCCATGTACCGAGGAAACTGGCTTGCGAATCGTTTCCTTATACGGAACGTGCGGCAGATGCGTCACCATCGGCAGATTATATTTGCGCCGTAGCCGATCCAGGGCAACCTTCAGGTGAATCTCACCTTGTCCCCAAAGAATAATTTCGTGGGTGTCTCCATGTTGCTCCCAAGCCAGGGCGGGATCTTCTTCCAACAACTTGGACAGTGCGCCGGTCAGTTTCACTTCATCGTTGCGCTTTTCGGGGGCAATGGCCAACGCGAACACCGGCTTCAACTGTTCCGCTTTGGGCAATTCACTCGATGCCTGCCCACTGGTGGTTAACGTATCGCCGGTTTTGATCCCCTCCATCCGCGCCAGCGCCACAACCTCGCCGGCACCAGCTGTCTGCAAACCTTGCGTTTGCTGGCCCATCATCCGGTAAAGGCCGCCGGCACGCACGCCATTGAGTACCATTCCATCCGTAAGCTGACCCTGCCAAACCCGCACCAGCGACATCTTACCGCCTTGAGGTGTGTAATACGTTTTCAGCACTTGGGCCAAGGGTTCCGTGGCATGGAGGATAATACCTCGGCGTTCTGCCGTTGTTTCCGGTGCCGGTGCTTCCCGCAACAGCGCCTCTAAAAGCGGGCGCACTCCATAATCTTGCTCAGCTACGCCAATAAACACCGGCACAATTAAATCCGCCCCCAATTCCATCTTCAAATCTTGGATAATTTCTTCTTGGGACGGATTAATTTCCTCTAGCAATTCTTCTAGCAGGTGATCGTCAAAATTGGCCAACTCTTCTAACATTTGAGTTCGCGCCGCTTGTTCCTGCTCTTTTAAAGACTCTGGCATCGGTACCGGATCTGCCGGCGCACCAGGGTGGTAGTGGTAAGCCTGTTCACTCACCAAATCGATAAAGCCGACCACCTGATCCCCTTGGCCAATGGGGTATTGATGCGGCACGATGGGACGAGAAGAAACCGACTTAAGCGCATTTAGCACTTCTATAAAGTTGGTCGTGCAGCGAACCTCGTCTGTACAGACCCGATCCATTTTATTAATGAAGACTAAGTGCGGGATCTGCCAATCATCAAGGAATTTAAACAAAGGCGCTAAAGTTAGAACCCGTGCCGGATCGGGTTCACAGACAACAACCGCCGCGCCGGCACCGATTAAAGCATTATAAGTTTCTTGAGCAAATTCTACTGATCCCGGACAGTCGAGAAACGTGAAGCGAATATCACCGTATTCTGTACTCGCGGCAGAAACCTCTACACTCATCTGCCGGTCACGCGCTTCAGTTGAACTGTCGCCAACTGTGTTTCCTTCTTTGACACTACCTTTACGAGAAATCGTGCCGGTGACGAACAATAAACTTTCGAGTAATGTCGTTTTTCCACTTAAATATGGGCCAACAATTGCGACGTTACGCAAGCCCGAAACAACTTTTTGGTTCATACTTCCTCCCGAAAATCCATACGATGCAAGTGTTTAATAAATTAAGCAACTGGCTGAATGTTCTCCAAGAATTTTCTGATAACAATCAGTCGAAAAATTTGATCCCTAATTTTCTCAATCCGCTAGGTTTCCTCGCAACAGATGAGTTTGCTGTTGGCGTTAGATATCAGGAAGCCGGTGTAGGTTAGTTTGCCAATCTGATCGCTGCCGCCCCTGCGCTTAGCGATCCCAGCAGTTCCTGATGAGTTCTTTAACGTCTCCTTTATGTTTTTGAGATTACCTTATTCTTACGCCTTTGAAATAAAAACTGTAGTTTCTCTTAAACTTATTTTTCATACAAGTTAAAATATATAAATTATTGCAAATTATTGCTAACTTTTGTAATTCAAACCCAATGCAATCACAAAAACTATCAACAAGATGCTATCCAAAAAGTTAGAACAAGTTTGTACTGACAAGTTTTTTTTCCATTCCCCGGATCACATTACCACTCTCTGACTCTCTCCTACTCTTCTACTCTCTTACTCTTTCCCACTCAGGACTCAGGACTCAGGACTCAGGACTCAGGACTGAGCACTCTAGGAAGCCTTAACATTTAGGCAAATAACAGTTAAAAAAATTAATAGAACTGTGTGAAACCGAAAGTTGGAGGCAGAAAACTGGATGCAATTATCATTTAAACCCAAGCGCAGAGGGTGGCTGGCTGTAATGCTGTGCGTCGGGTTTGGCACACCGGCAGCCTTAATGCCGGTGTTTGCTGAGCCAATCGCTCAAGCTCAGCAAAATGGCAGGACAGCCGGTGAATTGGTCAACCAAGGGCTGCAGTTAATTCAACGTGGCCATGTTCCCCAAGCAACAGCCGCTTTCCGGCAAGCAACCGAATTAGAGCCAAACTTGGCACCGGCACATTACAACTTAGGACTCGCTTTGCGGCAGCAGGGACAGCTACAAGCCGCCGCCGATGCCTTTCACAGAGCAACGCAAGCCGATCCCCGTTTTGCCCTTGCCTACGCAAATTTAGGGGCAGCGCTTTTAGAAGGCAACAACCTCACCCAAGCGCGAGAATACTTGCAACGCGCAGTCGAACTTGATCCCCAACTCGGATTAGCCCGCTATAACCTCGGTTTGGTGCTAGCGCAGCAAGGCTTAGTAGAAGAAGCCATTACCTCCCATACACAGGCGATCCAGTACAGCCCCAAAGCACCAGAGCCGGCTTACCATTTGGGCTTAGCTTACCTGCAACAAGGCAACCTCGATAAAGCCAAAGACGCTTTCCGCAGAGCGATTAAAATCACCCCCAATTACCCAGAAGCCCACTACAATCTCGGCTCCATCCAATTCAACCAAGGTGAGCTAGAAGAAGCCATCAAGTCCTTCCGCCGCGCCTCTGAAGCCAATCCTAACTATGCCAATGCCTATTATGGTGCTGGGCTGGTGTTTCTGCGCCAGGGTCGCTATAGCGAGGCGCAACAAGTTCTGCAATACGCCAAAAGTCTCTATGCTGCTCAAGGTAACGCTCAGTGGGCTGCCAGCGCTGAGGAGCAGTTGCAACGCGCCCGCAATCCGAATGCCCCGCTTCGCTGAGTCCGCTCGTCTATAAATTTATGATCGCTTGAACCTCTTGATTTATCAAGGTTCCAAGCGTTATAAAGGAAGAGGGAAGCCTATTTTTATCAGCTTCTAGGCCAAACCCTCTAGTTTTTTCAGAGCATTTCTGTACAATAAAAGAGGAAGGCAGTTAGTGATTCAGGTCACAAGCATGGTGTGGTTTATCTGGAGATTAAAAATACCTTGAAGCGAACCAAGCCTGCTGATGAGAATCACCAACAACCAAGCGTTGAATCCAGCTAACGACTCAGCTAGGCAGAGCCGGCCTGAAGGCTGAATCCTTCTGGTAACTGCCCGCTTTATGAACTAAACACTCTGCTTCACCGGCAGCATAGCATTTTCTAACTGTGAATTGTAAATATTGGAACCCAGCTTGTGAACTCTGGTGAGCGCAATGAGTTGTTGACTGACTCAAGGCAGGAGTGCAACATGACCGTTCAATGATTTCAGGGGCATTGCACAGCCAAATTAAGTCTATCCACGTCTAAGCTGCGGGGTTTTACTTGTGATTGCTATCTCAATTCGTCCCCAGGAACGTACCTTGGGAACTATTAGCTTTGCCTCCACACTCTATCTTTGCCCAATTCTAGATTTACTGCTTGCAGAGATTCCCGAACAATGGCGAGCGGAACTCCGCTTAGGTCTTCAAGAAGCATTAGTAAACGCCGCGAAGCATGGGAATCAGCTCGATCCCAGTAAAACGGTTGCCGTCCGTTTCTCCGCAATCGCCGATCAATACTGGTGGACAATCACCGATCAAGGTGATGGCTTTACGCCTCCGCCGTGCAATTGCCCAACAGAGTACAACGATCAGCTACCCTGCGATGAGGGAGAGTGTGGGCGCGGATTGTTTATCTTATATCAAATTTTTGATCAAGTCCACTGGAACTCCGAAGGGACAGAACTCAGACTTTGCAAAAAAGTGGGTAGTCGTTCCCGGCTACCCCTTGTTTCTTAAAATTGCCGGCGCTTAACAACCGACCAAACACAAACCTTATTGTTCCCGCTTGTGGCCATGAGTCGGGCAAGGCGGTGCGGATACCGAGCGATCTAACCAGCCAACCGCTTGTTGGAGCCTCCCGATCGCTTCCTCCGGGTTGTCTTTAAGCAGAAATACCAGAGCGGCGGCGACTTGCTCACGTGCCCGCGCGGGGCGGTTAGACTTTAATCGGTGCCAATCTTTTTCAGTGATGGCCAATCGCTCTGCTAGTGCTTGGGCTAATTCCAAAGTGCTAAATTCTTGCAGGTTGCCGGTACGAGGACTCTCTAAACCGGCAGAAACGATGGCGCGAGTGGGCGTAGAGTCAGGCATACTAAAAGCAGCATCCAGGGTTGACATTTACCTATACTCTACAATGCCGGCATGAACTCCACTCCTGAACCCTCCTCCAGTGATCCCGCTCATCCCGCCTCAAGCAACCCAGAGGAGCAAGACTTTGAGCAAGCGCTGTTAGAAACTGAGAGCTATCTTCAAGCGCTCAAAGAACGTTATCAGCAAATTCAGCAAGATCGTAGCCGGCAGGCAGAACTTCAGGAACGCCAAAAGCAAGTGAAGAAAGAACTGCGGCAAACTCGCAGCCGGCAACTGCAAGACGAATTGCGGCGAATTCAAGAAGAATTAGAAACCATAGAACTTAATTTAGAAAGCAGCCTGTTCACTTGGGGTAGCCTCAAAGAACCCTTTTGGCAAGCCGTGCGCTTCGGAGGACTCGGCATTGTTGTAGGCTGGATATTAAAATCTTGTACGGGATAGACGCTAAAAAATTATCCCTTGTCTGCCCTATGCGGGCAGGCAAATCAGCCATCACTCAAAATTTAAAATTTTTTATGGTAACTCGACGCATTGCAGAAATATTGCGGAATGGCCAACCTGATGAGCCGGCAACCATTCAAGGTTGGGTACGCACCAAACGAGAATTGAAAGAATTCACCTTTGTCGAGGTCAATGATGGCTCGTCAATGGCCAACCTGCAAGTCGTACTCAATCCAGATTTGCCGGCTTATGAAGAAAGCCTCAAAAAGCTCAACACCGGCGCATCCGTAGAAGTCACCGGCAGCTTAGTCGCCTCCCCCGCCAAAGGACAGCGAATTGAGTTAAAAGCCTCAGAGCTCAAGGTTTATGGCGAAGCCGATCCCGAAACCTATCCCCTCCAGAAAAAACGCCACTCCTTTGAATTTCTGCGGACAATTGGCCATTTACGCGCACGCACCAACACCCTCGGTGCAGTTTTCCGAGTCCGCAATGCCTGTGCCACCGCCATTCACCAGTTTTTTCAAGAACGGGGTTTCCTGTGGGTGCACACGCCCATTATCACCGCCAGCGACTGCGAAGGTGCCGGTGAAATGTTTAGCGTCACCGGCTTAAACCTCAAGCAGATCCCCCACACCGATCAACAAGAAGTAGACTATACCCAAGACTTTTTTGGCAAGCCGGCTTATTTAACCGTCAGTGGACAGCTAGAAGCCGAAGTGATGGCAATGGCGTTTAGCGATGTCTACACCTTTGGCCCAACTTTCCGAGCGGAAAACTCCAACACCTCGCGGCACCTCGCAGAATTTTGGATGGTTGAGCCAGAAATGGCCTTCTGCGATCTCGAAGGAAATATGGATTTAGCCGAGGCGTTCCTGAAGCACATCTTCAAATCCGTGTTGGAAAATTGCCCTGAAGATATGGAGTTTTTCAACCAGCGAATTGATAATTCAGTTCTTGCCACTGCTGACAATATTATCAATAATCAGTTTGAGCGCATCACCTATACAGACGCGATCGCCTTACTGGAAAAAGCAGACCGGCAATTTGAGTATCCCGCCACCTGGGGTGTAGATTTGCAGTCAGAACACGAGCGCTATCTCGCTGAAGAATTATTCAAAAAACCGACAATTGTTACAGACTATCCAGTAGGCATCAAAGCGTTTTATATGCGTTTGAACGATGATGAGAAAACCGTTCGGGCAATGGATGTCCTCGCTCCCAAAATAGGAGAAATCATTGGCGGATCGCAGCGGGAAGAACGCCTAGACATTTTAGAACGACGCATTCAAGCTCAAGGCATGAATCCAGAAGAATTATGGTGGTATCTCGATCTGCGCCGGTATGGGACAGTGCCTCACGCCGGCTTTGGTTTGGGGTTTGAACGCTTGGTGCAATTTATGACCGGCATGGGCAATATCCGCGATGTAATTCCCTTCCCCAGAGCACCCTTAAGCATCGAGTTTTAAATTCTATTACTCGCGCGTCGAATTATGGGGTGGACGATGTCCATCCCAATTCGCTTTGGCAGTCAAGCGGGAGGAAAGGAAGAAGGAATCACAAATATTGAAAAGGTAATTCTGCAAAGAAAGTCCAGGTTATTTAAACGTAAGCCGACTCGTTAATCTCGCTACAACCGGCTCGCATCCAGTTGAGATGCGAAGATAATTTTTATGCCAATCTACTGCACATAGATTTTCCCGCCCAACCTCTGTGGCGGCAATCTGTGACGTGCAAATGTGTAAATTTCTTTAACATCAAGTTCGCGAAAATAACTGTTATTAATTTCTCTCCCCTTCTCTCCCTCTCAATACTGATTCCCTCTTTCCCTGACCTTGCCGGCATCGAGCTTTCTAAATTTTTAATCAGAGGTTGATGAACAAATTTCCTGTTAGTCCGTCAGGAGTCAGATGTGCTGTTGTTAGGATTATCGCATTTTGTCTCAGAGCTGCCGGCGAGATGCGAAAGCAGTGCCAACCCAATGTTCTTATAGGTACGCAGTTCATCGAATATTTAAAATAAAAGCTAGTAATTATATCAAAATATTGGTTTCATTTCTGTTTAAAAATATTACTTTTCAAGATTTGCCGCAGCCTCTAATTGTAAGAAAAATTTATTCAGTAAATTCACTAGATAACGAAATTAGTGAATTTACTGAGGCGATTTAGGCATCTGACGAGTTAGCCATAGAAAGAAGACAGCCTCTTGCCGGCTGCAAACTTCACGCTCCTAAATGTACTTAAGCCCACCCTAATCTTTAAGCTGCACGCCGTTTTGCACATTGGCACCCGCTGGTTTACTTTGAGGCTTAAGCTTTAGTCATTACCCATATTCCTATGTGCTGTCCTGACACCAAAATTATTAGCTTTTGGTGAGCAGGAGAGTTGTGCATTGCTTCTGTTCATTGACTGTAATTTTTAAAGGGAAATCTATGTAAGAAGTAATTTTTTTAAAATTTTGAACTTAGAAGATTTAAGCGTAGCGGGTTTTTTCTTTGTCTATGCTATTTTGATTGACGACGGTAAAATTCAACGGTGAATGAGAGCGTAATGTTCAGCAGTTTCAACTTTTACGGAATTACACCAACTCAATTATCTGAGGCCACCGAGCGGCCCAATTCGTTATGCAGAGGGCAATGCAAGACTCATAGCCGTAACAAATGCACCAGAGTTTCTCCAGCTTTTATCACTTTGGAAAAAGAAAAATATTTTTTTGTGCTGAAAGCAAAATTATGTCTGAATTGAGGGTGAGAGCAAATGGTTTGGGGGTTCCCCAACATGGCTCAAGAGCGCCAAAGCCTTGGAAACAAAGGGTTGGATATTTTGCTCTGACGAGAGTAACAAAAGACAGCGGTTGAAATTTCCCTGCTGTATCTTTCGTGTGCTTCACGACAAAGTTTTGATATTGGGGTTTTGGGGTCGTTGTCATGTCAAAGTTCACAGCAACAGTGAAGTGTTTGAGTCACTGTCAGATGGCAGGTTCAAGGGGAGAAGCCGATGAGAATTGACGATGTCTATAAATTTTTTCAAGAGCCTCGCCCCATCTATTTGAATAAGGAACTCACGGTGTGTTATGTCTTATCCATGTTGCTGCGAGGCGACTCTTACGGGACAGAACTGATTCAAAAGCTAGAGGCGGAGTACCCAAATTACCGGCTGTCTGACACCGTACTTTACAGCGCTCTCAAATTTCTTGAAGACGAAGGGGCGATCGAAGGTTATTGGAAAAAAGTGGAAGGACGCGGACGCCCTAGGCGGATGTACTTAGTTTCTGCGAAGTGGCACTCTGAGGCCAAGAAATTAGCCCATCTTTGGCAGAAATACGCGGATGGGCAAATGTAACGCCCTGAAATTTAACCTAAGAAATTCGCAGCCGGTGTTGTAGGGGTAGGGTTTATCCCCTTTTCTTTCGGCAGGGACGCTGCCAAATGCCCCCACCGGCCTTTTTTCTCGTGCAGTTTATCTCCGTAACTTATAAACTTATGTAAAGTACGACAGTGTAATTGAGTTTATGAATCCTCCGATTCTTTCATCGACATTCCTGCTGACATTGCTGTTGGCAGTTGGTTTGTTTTTCTTTATTCGAGCCTCTGTCAAAGACAGAACCGAGGAAGTCAAACTCTTTTCTGAGCAAGCAGAAGACTCTCTTTTAAGCGAATTGCGGCAGTATTTCTCCCAACGCGCCTACCGAGTTGCGACAGTGGATGCGGCACAGAACCAAGTCACGTTTGAAGGATATGTCCGTCCGAGTTGGTTTTTGGCCATCTTTTTAACGCTGCTGGCGGCAGTTGGCATTCTCTGTCTAGCGCTGATTTTGTCGGTGGTGTTTCCCCAGATCGGGCGCGTCTTTCTAGGATTGCTGCTTCTGGCACCGGCATCTGGATTTTTTTACTGGCAAAAAGCTGGGCGCACAGAGAAAGTGTCTGTGAAAGTTGAAACGGCTGCCGGTGTTGAACCGGGGATGCAAAGCGCGATCGCAATCAAAGCGCATCGAGATGAAATTGCCGAAATGCAGCGGGCTTTGCCTTTAAAAATCGGTCGGGATTAACAGTCCGCTTTCCTTCTTTAGCCCCAAAAAAAGCTCCTCACATTATGCGAATAATTCACACCGCTGACTGGCATCTTGGACGCCGGCTTAGAGGCATTGATCGCACTCCTGAAATTGCCGCCGCATTGCAACAACTTTTAAAACAGGCAATTGCGGAAGAGGTCGATGCTGTGCTAATTGCGGGAGATATTTTTGATGTCCCTAACCCGCCGGCGTATGCTGAACGAATTGCTTATCGATTTTTTTGTGATTTGCAACAAGCCGGCATTCCTGCAATTGCGATTGCCGGCAATCATGACAGTCACGCCCGGATTGACAGTATTGCTCAACTGCTTTCGCTTGCCGGTGTTCGCGCTTTAGGCAAACCTCGCACGGCTGCGGATGGCGGCAGCATGACGCTTAACACAAAGAGCGGTAAACTTTGTGTCGGAGCCATGCCGTTTGCTTCAGAACAAAGGCTGCTAGATGCAGATGCTTTATGGCACGCTGATGATGTGGAGCGACGCCAAAGTTATCGAGAAATTGTGGCATATCTCCTCGAAGATTTAGCCAGGGATTTTAGAGATAATACTGTTAACGTTCTGATGGGACACATGAGCGTTGATGGAGCCAGAATTGCCCATTCAGAAGTTCCGTATTACACGCGAGATAAATATCTTCTTTCATCACAAGCCTTGCCGGCAGCCGCTCAATACATGGCGCTTGGTCACATTCACATTCATCAGCGCATTGCAGCAAATTCACCGGCTTATTATTCCGGTTCTCTGATTCAATTAGATTTTGGAGAAGCTGAGCAGCAAAAAGGATTTTGTTTGATTTCGCTTGAGCCAGGATCGCAGCCAGAAGTGGAGTTTAAACCGTTATTAGCCCACAAGCCTTTAAAAGTGATTCAATGTCATATTGATGCGCTAGATGAGACGTTAGAAGCGCATCAATATCATCCGGGATATTTAAAGGTAATTGTCCAGATGGAGAGTCCTAGTATGGGACTGGCGGATCGCGTGCGCCAAATTTGCCCACAAGCGCTGTTAGTTGAACCTCGCTATTCAGAAGTGCCGCAAGAACGCCAGAAAAGAGCGGTTAATATTGACCCGAATCACTTTGAGCCGGCAGAGGAATTTTTCAACTATTATCAGAGCCGACTAGGTTTAACGCCTAAATCTTCAGTTTTGGAGGAATTTAGTAATTTATATAATAAGCAAAAAGAAACAAATCTGTCTAATTAATTTCCTGTTTCCAAGGCAGTATCCCAATTTTGCAGCAGTAGGGCGTTAGCGCAACGTGCCTTCTTCCCATGCCCAATGCCCAATGCCCATACCTTTAGGTTGGCGAAGCCTTGCCCCATGCCCAATGCCCCATGCCCCATCCCCAACCACACCTTTCCCAGCGCGACTTGATATAAAACCTAAACCTTTATGCGTCCCCTAGAACTTTTACTTGAAGGATTTACCAGCTTTCGCCGTGAACAACGTCTGGATTTTTCAGATCTAGATTTATTCGCAATCACCGGCGCAACAGGTGCCGGTAAATCTTCCTTGCTGGATGCCATGACTTACGCGCTTTATGGCACAACTGCCCGCACAGGAAAACAAGTTAGCGATTTAGTCAGTCAGGGAGCAACTAATTTAAAAGTTCAACTGCGTTTTGCAGTGGGTGGATCGCAATATCGAGTAACGCGCCGGTGGCGATATCGTGCGAGTTCTCCGGAAAATAAAGTGCTGTTGGAAGGGTGGCAAAATAGCGAATGGGAAACTTTAGGAACTAGCACGGTTGCTGTTCAAAAAACACTAGAACAGATTTTGGGGATGGATTTTGACACCTTCACACGGGTGATTGTCCTGCCACAAGGCAAGTTTGATGAATTTTTAAAAGGTGACACAGCAAAACGCCGGGAAATCTTGCGATCTTTGGCAGGATTTGAGATTTTTGAGCGGATGCGGAAGGAGGCGGCTGAGTTAGCAAAACTGCTGAAACAAGAGCGGGAAATGCTCGAACGCCGGCTTGCTGAATTGGATGCGCCGGCTCTTACGGAAGTGGATGAAAAGCAAGCACAACTCACCCTTCTAGAGCAAGAGATGCCGGCATTCAATCAAGCAGTTTTAAATGCTCAGAAAGCGCTTGATGAATCTGAGCGGATATTCACGCAAATCACCCGCTTCAAAGAGTTACAGCAGCAACTCGCTAATTTAAATATTAAATCCTCTGAAATAGCAGCCTTGCAAGTGCGCTTAGAGCGAGCGCAAGCTGCCAGTCAGTTAGAAAAAGATTGGGCTTTAGTCCAAGAGGCTCGTGCTTCATTTACAAATGCTGAAAATATTGCTCGCACTGCATCCGTTGCTTTCAATCAAGCACAATTTAAACTCAGCATTCAACAGCAGCAACTTGAGGAAGTCCGAGCGCATAATGAGGCAGTAGCTCCTCAACTAAAAGCCCGTGAAGATGCCCTTGCGGCTGCCAAAGCTTATGAGGAACAGCGCACTTCACTAGCCAAAGAAGTGGCGATGGCACAAGCAACGCTACAGGAAAAAAATCGTCAGTTACAAGCTGCTCAAAAACAGATAAAAGCGGCTGAAACTAAAGTTCAAAATGCTAACCTGCAAATGGCCGAATCGAGGGCATTACTGTCTCAGCACTCACCTGGAGGAGAACGGTTAGAACAGCTTAACAAGGTTGCTCCTTTATTGATAGAATATCAAGTGATAGAGCAACAAGTAACCACACAGCAAAAGCAGTTAGAAAAAATAAATCAAGATCGGGAAACTGCTGAGCAAACTTACAAAGCAGCCGATTTGAATCTGATAGAAACTCAACGGGATTTACAACAGATTCGGGCGGCGTTAGAAGCGGCTGAGCAGGCAAATGCTGAAGCGGCACTTCGAGATCGCGCTGCTGGCTTACGGATGTTGTTAAAACCGGGAGATTCTTGCCCCGTATGCGGAAGCGAACATCCGGAAATAGAGAATTTGCCGCCGGTGCCGGCAGTCACGGTTGTAGATATCGCCCCATTGCGAGGACGTGAAACTGCCGCTCAACGGGCACTGCTAGCGGCTCAGATGGCGGCAACGAAGGCGGAAGCAGCACTGGAGGCGCACAAGCAGAAAGCGCTGGATTTGGCTCAGGCAACGGCACAGACGCAGCGAAGGATCGGCGCATTACAGGAACAAATCAGTGCTGTGCTGGGGGTTGAGGAGTGGCAAGCTAAAGAGCTAACGCGGGAACAGGAGGCGCTTCAAGCCGGCGATGTAAAATACCGGCAAGCAGAGCAACAATTACAAAAAGCCTCTGCTGAAGTGGAATCGGCACAACAAACGCTACAGTTTGCCCAACAGACTGAGATTACGGCACAAACAGAATATCAAACCGCAACCGCAGAAGTCGAGCGCCGGCAGCAACAGTTACAATCCATTGCTGCCAAACTTTATGAACTAACAGACAATCAGCCTTACGAAACTTTGGCAAGTAATTTAGCACAGCAGCAGCAAGAATTGGCAAGCCGGTTGAAAGTCGCGGAAACTACCTATCAAACTGCTTATAACAATTTTATTCAATTAGAAGAAAGAGCCAAGCAAGCAAACGTTGCCCTTGAGCGAGCTGGTAAAAAACAAGAACAGTTAAATGCTGAGTGGCAAGAAAAACTTTTAATTGTTAATTTTACCGAAGAGACATTTTTAGCTGCCGGTGCCGGCACCAAAGAACAATCAAAATGGGAGCTTGCTATCCGTGAACATCGGGAATCTAAGCTTCAGTTAGAAACGCGAATTAAAGATTTAACTGAAGTTATCGGAAATCGGCTGACAGATGAAGGAGAAATCGCTGAGCTTTCCAAGATGATCGCGCAGTATCGAACAGCAAAGCTTGCAGCTGAAGATAACGTTAAACAAGCGCAAAACAGGCGAACAGAACTTTCAACTTGGATTCAAGTCGCCGAACAAAAACTAGAAGAAACTGAAAGGCTACTTACCGAGCAATCAAATTTAGCGGAACACGAAGAAACCTATCACACCCTCGCTCAAAATCTCAAATCTAATGAATTTCAAGCCTATATTTTGGAGCATTTAGAAGATGAGTTAGTGACTCGCGCCACACTTTTGCTACGGGAACTCACAGAAAACCGTTACGCCCTAACGATTCAAGATGGAGAATATTGGGTAGAAGATAACTGGAATGGCGGTGAACTCAGGCGCGTGCGAACCCTTTCTGGCGGTGAAACCTTTGCCACTTCTTTATCAATGGCGCTGGCTTTATCAGAAAAGTTATCCCAAGGGGCGCAGCTAGGCAGTCTGTTTCTGGATGAGGGATTTGGGACTTTAGATGGAGAAACTTTGGAAACTGTTACGCAAATTTTAGAATCTTTGCGGCAGCAATCGCGGTTAATTGGAGTGATTACCCATGTTCGAGCCTTGGCAGAAAGATTGCCCACTCAAATCAAGGTTTACAAGTCCCCGCAAGGCTCTCGAATTGAAGTTGAGACACAATAATAATATTACTTTAAGTCTCAAATCTCGCCCTTAAGTAGTGGGATCATCGCTAAAATCCACTTTAATAAACTGAATGTTTATTTCTATGAATTATAAAAAGTACGGCTTCTAGTTTTTAAAAGGTACTTGTTAAAACCGCTGCCCGGTTGTCAATTCAATTCGGCTTTCTCCGCGCTCGTTAATTCCATAATCAAGCCGCAGCAATCCCAAAGGCGATTTTACCCGTAAGCCAAACCCATATCCAAAACCGCTTCCAGGCTTATTCCGCAACACACCCGGCTCGCCCAACACTGTATCACCTGAACCTAAATCAGAGGCAAAATCAGCAAACAAAACTCCCCCCACCGGCGAAATAATTGGGAAACGATACTCCATAACTCCTAACACAAAACTACGACCGCTGCCGATATCGCCAAACTCATAACCCCGTACTGAATTTAAACCACCCAGATTAAATGCCTCAGCGGGTGGCAAATCTCCAATTACCGTACCGGCTTGCAAATTAAATGCAAACATTTCTTGTAACTCGTCTGGCAAATCTGCCGACGCACCCCCGCTAACCAACTGCAACGGCACATACTGAAGATAATTCGCCTTGAGCCGGTTGAGAAAAATATTCCCCAATCCAATTGGCAGTGACTGCTCCATACTTAAACTCAGCAGAGAGCCTTCAGACGGATAAGATCGCCGGTTTCGCTCGTCTCTCACCATCCCTAAAGACACTGTCACTAGCTCATCAATGCCGGTGCCGCTAACACTTAGCGGAGTACCAAATTCATCCACCGGCGCAAGATTCCAGTTTTTATCGCGAATACTAATGCGAGTGTAATTTAATCCCAGTGCCGCATCCCATTGATTAAAAGACTTCAGCAGTGCCACGCTGCCACCAAGACGCCCCTCTCGGATGGAGTTACCATTCGGTAAGTCAATGCCTTCATTAAATGTGTTGGAAAAGCCCCGCTGCCGAAAACCTTCAATTCTGTAACCTAAACGATTGGGCGTCACGGCGCGGTAAGGATCGATAAAGCGCAAACTATACTGCAAGTCTCGATCGCTTGCTTGCACCCTCGCCCGAAACGCCTGGTTAATCCCATTAATATTTCTATCTTGATAGCTGAGTGCTCCGTAAGTTCCAATATCCTCATCACGTCCAAAACTCGGCGTAACGGAACGGGAACGGCCCTCTTTGAGTTCATAGACAAGCTCAACACCGGCAGCACTCTGGGTACGAGAAACCCTCACCTCGTTAAATAAATCCATACGCCTAAGCCGGCGCAAGTCTGCCTCCAGCACATCTTCACGAAACACCTTACCGGGCTGGAGTTCTAACTCAGCAAGAATAAAATCCGCTTGGGTACGACCGGCAACTAACTGACCATTCTCATCAATCGTCTCACCCTGTTGATTCAAAAAACGGATCTTGACATCTGTAACTATTGGCTCATTTACCCCAACGGCTTTTTTGAGCAGCCAAGGAGAAGGGGGGAGGATGTCACCGGCAGCGAGGGAGAAGGAACTATCGTTAACTACTGCCGGCGGCTTAAGTAACTGAGCATCTGAGAGGGGTTCGATACAAGAGGGGCGTATTTTATTTTGTGCCGGTGTATCCCGAAGCGAGATTGCCTGCTTCTTGGCTAGGCAGTTAAGCCGGGGATTGTCTAAATCAAAGCTCCAGGCATCAGCTTTTTGAGTTAGATCACCGGCAGCTAGCGTCACCAAAGTCAAAATGGCAACCGAACGAAGACTCATATCAGTAAAGTTTGACAGCACCCAATCACTCGAAAAAAGTTAGCAGACGTTTAAAACCGGGGTAGTCTTTTGTTAGATCAGGCAAATAATACTTGGGAATAAAGCACGAGTCACGCTTAATTAGGAATTTTTGCTTGCCTTCCCCCACGCTTCAGAAGTTTATACTGAGTTGCCTTCAAACTTGTAGGGGGTTGCCGGATTTCCTGGCTTTGAAGGAACTGCTTCCCAAATAGACAGGCTGCACCTACCGTCAGGTGGGCATTTGCCCCGACTGCGAGCGAACCGGCTCAACTGTGAGCAGCAAAAAAAAATCGGAGCTACAAAGCTCCGATTGTCTCACAACACACTTGCTGAAATATTGCAAATATTTTTATTAAAACAATCTAAAGGGGCTGGCGAGAAACCAACTTTTCAAAATGAGCCTGGGTTTGCTGCAAAAGCAACTCGCGGCTATCCCCAGCCTGAGTGAGAGTCGGAACCAAATTCCGGGCCTGTAAAGTCATGTGAAGCTGAAGGTGGGCCACGTACTCACCGATATCTTCCCGTAGTAAACAGCTGGGATATTGAGGCAGATGCGAATTCAAAGTGTTTTCCTCTCTTATTCTGCGCCATTTCCAACAATGATAAAAGTTATCATGTCGGTTTCGCTTTCTTTTGATTTTGCAATGAAGCTTAACGATTTTCGGGGATAGATATTAAGAAATGTAAAGTAGCTTGAACTGTAGGTTAAGAGAAAAAGTGGCCTGCCGGTGCTGATGGGAGAACAATGACTCAACCCGTCACCGGCTCCTTTATACTGGAGCGGATGCGACCTGAAGACGCCGTTGATACAGTGGAGAAAGACATCCACCGACTGCAACTGCCGGCAGAGGGTGATGAAAGGCGAACCGTGGCGCAGCCCAAACACCATCAGAAAAATTGCCGGTGCTCAACTAGCGATTCTCCCAAGTGCCAGTTACGATCTGCTCCAAAGCAATAGTTGCTTGCCTCGCACAGCCAATCTTAGCTTTTAGCTGCCAAATCCAGAAGCAGCTAAGACAATGAAGAAGTAAGACATTAACAACCCCTGCAAAACCAACGGGATAGCGGGGGAGTGAGAAGGCCATTTCTCAGGTGCAAGTGTTGTCTGCCACACAAGCCCGTGATCAGTACAAACTGCCGAATCATTCCCGGATTCAGGCGATCTAGAAGCTCACTGGTTATGAGCATTTGCAGAAAGGACATCTTAGCAGAGATGCGGTAAAGGACTTAGCACTCACTCGTGAGGATGATATCTATGGAACGAGTATCAGTTTTATTGCCAGATTGTTCTTCTGGGATGCCGGCGGGGACATCAAGGGCAGGAGGCTTAGAAATAAACGGGGCAATTCAGTCCCAACCGAGTCAAACGCCTCAACCACACTATCGGCATCTTTATTAATATATAAGTCCCGACCTATTTCTCAAGCGAGGGACTCCTGACACAAAGATGTTGAAAATTCACTCTAATCTTCACTCTTCATTGAACTGACCCATGTACGCCCCAGACAATCCAGAGGTCTTCCAGCGGTTTTTGGAACACGCCCCTGCGGCGGTAGCAATGCTTGATCGCCAGATGCGCTACCTGCTGACTTCTCGCAGGTGGCTGACGGATTGCGGCCAGGGCGATCAGAATATTATTGGTCGCTCTCATTATGAGTTTCTGCCCCTATTTCAAAAACAGGATTTGTCTCGGTGGCAGGACATTTACGCTTCGTGTTTAGCAGGATCAGGAGAATACCGAGAACGAGAGTATTTCACCCGATCAGACGGTGTGTCGGTTTGGATCGAGTGGCAAATTCAACCTTGGAAAACAGCAGCCGGTGAAATTGGTGGCCTGATTTTGAGCCGGTCTGACATTACAGAACACAAACAAACCGAAGCCGAACTCAGACAAATCAATGAAGAGTTAGAAATGAGAGCGGAGGCGTGCGCCACCCATTTAAGACATACCACCATTGCTTTGCAGGCAGAGCGGGTAGAACGCCAGCGGATCGCAGAAGTTCACAAAGTCCTACAATTCTCCATCAATCGGGCAGCGGATGCTGTGTTTTGGGTCACACCAGAGGCGCAGTTATTTTACGTCAACGATGCCGCTTGCCTGTCGTTGGGCTACTCCCGCGAGGAGTTGCTCTCGCGCTCATTGCAGCACATCAACCCAGATTTTCCCCCTTATATCTGGTCGGAATATTGGGAAGAAATCAAGCAACTTGGCTCTATTCGCCTGGAATCTCAGCACTGTACTAAAGATGGCCACATTTTCCCTGTGGAGCTAACCATCAATTATTTTAAAGTCAATGGTCATGAGTACAATTGCATTTTTGCGCGGGACATCACCGAGCGCAAGCAAGCCGAGGCAGAATTGTACCAGGCCAAGACGGCAGCGGAAGCGGCTAATCGAGCCAGAAGTTCGTTTTTGGCAAATATGAGTCATGAACTCCGCACACCCTTGACGGCCATTATTGGCTACAGCGAACTGCTCCAAGAAGATGCCCACGAGTTAGGCTTGGGCCAGATGGATTTTATTGCTGACCTCCAGACTATTAATACAGCTGGCAAGCAATTACTGGGTGTGCTCAGCGAAATTCTCGACTTCTCGAAAATTGAATCGGGTCAAATGGAACTCGACCTCAATACGTTCGATGTAGCAGCCTTAATTAAGGAAGTGGAGAACCGGGTTCAACCGTTGCTCACTGCCAACAGCAACACGTTGATTGTAAATTGCCCCAATAATATGGGCACGATGCACGCTGATTGGATCAAGGTGCGGCAGATACTCTTAAACTTGCTGGACAACGCAACCAAATTTACAGAGCATGGCTCGATTATCCTTGATGTTTCCCGTGAAGACGATCCTGAGGTGCAATTGCTAACTTCTGGGGCAAATGGGAAACCGGCTTCTAACACCGGCACTGAGGGTTGGATCAGGTTTCAAGTCCGTGACACCGGCATTGGGATGACACAAGAACAACTGCCGACAATTTTTCAGGCATTCACCCAGGCAGATGAGTCTACGACGCGCCGCTACGGAGGCACCGGCATGGGACTAGCAATCAGCCGCAGTTTTTGTCAAATGATGGGCGGTGAAATTATCGTTGAAAGCGAGTTGGGAGCCGGTTCTACTTTCAGCGTTTATCTGCCGGTTCACGTCAGGGAGGAGGAAAAAGGGAGCCGGGGCTAGGGATCACAACATGAGGTGATCAACAGTTCCTGCACGGAATTGAGGGCGGCTGGCTGCCTTAAAAAGTCAGGATGTTAACAACGTTTTATCCGACGATATCTAGCCCGTAGATCCTAGCCACTCGTTCAAAATTTTCCCCTCCGGCCCACCCCTGGCTCAAACCCGCAGTATTAAGGTATTTGAAGTTTTGCAGCCTTTTGTAGGACGGTGGATCGACCCTACGATAAACTAAGCCTTGATTCAGAACTAGGCCGCAGATCCCAAACGCGGCTTGGAGGTTGAAGTCGAAGCATTTGGGAATTTTTTCCGCTGGCCCGAAAGTCAGATAGTGTTTCGATGTTAACCTTCAACAGCGGCGAAGCTAGTCGTTAAATTTGCTAGCCGCACTCATAGTACAAAAGTGTTGAGAACTCGTTTGGAGCCTTAATTCCATGTCTCATACAGTCAAAATCTACGATACCTGCATTGGCTGCACTCAGTGCGTCCGCGCTTGCCCTACAGACGTTTTGGAAATGGTGCCCTGGGATGGCTGCAAAGCCGGCCAGATCGCTTCATCTCCTCGGACTGAAGATTGTGTCGGTTGCAAACGTTGTGAAACGGCTTGCCCTACCGACTTTCTGAGCATCCGGGTTTACCTAGGGGCGGAAACAACTCGCAGCATGGGCTTGGCGTACTAAGCCACCGGCCAAAACACTCATTCCCTGAGAGGAATTGGCAGTCATCAAACAAGACCTTTCAGGTTAAAGTGACAGAGGGAGCCACTCGCCCCCTCTTTTTTTGGCGGCAAGCTAGTCTTGAGGCTTCTGTGCCTCCAGATTCTTGACGTTTTCCTGATAGCCCTTTAGTTTGTAGCAAGTAGATTCTGATCATCATGTGCGGAGCAGGAGTTGGATTCTAGATGTGCGGAATCGTTGGCTATATTGGCACCCAAAACGCAAGCGAAATTTTGCTGGCAGGCTTAGAGAAACTCGAATACCGGGGTTACGATTCTGCCGGCCTTGCGACTGTCTGGGAAGGTGAAATTCACTGCGTCCGGGCGAAAGGTAAACTCCAAAACCTGCGAGAAAAGCTTGCCGGTATGGAAACCCCCGCCCAGATTGGCATCGGACATACCCGCTGGGCAACTCACGGCAAACCAGAGGAGTACAACGCCCACCCGCATACGGATACGGCAAGACGCGTGGCGGTTGTACAAAATGGGATTATTGAAAACTACCGCGAGTTGCGCGACGCTCTAAAATCTAGGGGTCACGAATTTCGCTCGGATACCGATACTGAGGTGATCCCCCACTTAATCGCTGAGTATCTAGCGGAACCGCTCGTGGAGGCACCGGCATTTGTCCCTTTGCTATCTCCGTTTGTAGAAGCGGTGCGGAAAGCAGTTAATCACCTAAAAGGGGCGTTTGCGATCGCCGTTGTCTGTGCCGAATATCCCGACGAAATGGTTGTCGCCAGACAGCAGGCTCCGCTGGTGATCGGTTTCGGGCAAGGTGAGTTTTTCTGTGCTTCAGATACGCCGGCATTGGTGGCTCATACCCGTGCGGTGCTGCCGCTAGAAAATGGCGAACTGGCACGGCTGACCCCGCTAGGAGTTGAAGTTTACAATTTTTCGGGTGATCGCTTAAAGAAAACTCCCCGCACCCTGAGTTGGAACCCGGTGCTTGTTGAAAAGCAGGGCTTCCGGCACTTCATGGTGAAGGAAATTTATGAACAACCGGGTGTTGTGCGCTCTTGTTTAGAGGCATATTTTCATAG
This sequence comes from Microcoleus sp. FACHB-68, assembly GCF_014695715.1. Classification (NCBI taxonomy): domain Bacteria; kingdom Bacillati; phylum Cyanobacteriota; class Cyanophyceae; order Oscillatoriales; family Microcoleaceae; genus Microcoleus; species Microcoleus sp. FACHB-68. The sequence continues at coordinate 389,159 of NZ_JACJOT010000008.1, read as the reverse complement.
TGATTGGCAGCCAGAAGCCGGCCATTCCCCCGTAAAATTAGGTTTGCCAGATGAACTGCTGGCAGATTTGGAACACATTCAAATTTTGGCTTGTGGCACGAGTTGGCACGCCGGTTTGGTGGGTAAATATCTGTTAGAGCAGCTGGCGGAAATTCCGACAATGGTGCAGTATGCCTCGGAATTTCGTTACGCACCGGCACCGCTGACACCCAACACACTAACCGTTGGCATCAGTCAGTCTGGGGAAACGGCGGATACCCTGGCGGCTTTGGCAATGGAGGTGCAGCGCCGTCTCGCCAAATCGGAAAAGTTTCACGCTAGACTTTTGGGAATTACAAACCGGCCTGAGTCGTCTCTGGGTCACTTAGTTCCTCACATTATTGATACGTGTGCCGGCATCGAAATTGGCGTGGCTGCAACGAAAACGTTTGTCTCTCAGCTCATGGCGTTTTATGGGTTAGCGTTAGATTTGGCCTATCGGCGCAAAACTTTGCCACTAACCCGAATTGAGGAAATTATTCAAGGGTTGCGCCAGCTGCCGGCGCAAATTGAGTTGATTTTGGAGAGTCAGGAACGTTATATCGAGGAGTTAGCCCACGAGTTTGCCGACACGAAAGATTTTATCTTTTTAGGGCGCGGAATTAATTTTCCCATCGCTTTAGAAGGGGCGCTGAAACTGAAGGAAATCAGTTATATTCACGCCGAAGGCTATCCCGCTGGGGAAATGAAGCACGGACCGATCGCGCTGCTAGATGCGAAGGTGCCGGTGGTTGCGATTGCAATGCCGGGAAGTGTTTATGAAAAGGTGCTTTCTAATGCCCAGGAAGCCAAGGCGCGAGACTCGCAATTAATTGGGGTAACACCCATGAATGATCGCGAGGCGGCTGAGACATTTGATAAGCTGCTGCCGGTGCCGGTGGTTGATGAGTTGCTGTCTCCAATATTGACAGTTATTCCCTTACAATTACTGGCTTATCATATTGCCGCGCGTCGTGGGTTGGATGTGGATCAACCAAGAAATTTGGCGAAGTCTGTAACCGTTGAGTAACTTTGAAATCCTCACTCAATAAATAAGCTATATATTATTCTCTGGGTTATGAAGCGTCATCTTATCCCAGAGAATTTTTGTATAAGCAGGTTTCCACCGAAATAGACCTTTGTAAGGGTTAACGTGAACTATCGATTGGTCTTTTTGTGGGAAAGCCAATCTGAATTAATGAAAATCAATAGCCGGTTGAAGAAGCATGATCGCTCCAACACCGACAAAAGCCAAACTCACCCAAAAGAAAATTCTCATTATAATTCCCCTATTTTGATTTAATTTCTTCTGTTTTTTACTTTGAAGTTACTAGGATTTTAGAGAAGATTTACAGTTAACCTAATCCACCCACAGGCAGAGAAAAAAGCATTCAAAAGATAGAGTTAATCGCCCTAGTGACATCATCGTGCATCAATCTAGCGGTTTTCAAAAGAGTTAGGTAGAAGTGATCATTTGAGGCAGATTTAAAACCGGCGCTTTGTCTGTCAAAGAAAAAATTAGCGATCAAACCCGCCCTATAAGCTATCTATAACGTTTTTGTTCAAACCAGTAGGAACAACTATTGCCCAGTAGCCTTCACGATCTTGTGTGCGGCTTCTGCTAAGTCGCTGGCAACAACCTCTGGTTGGGGGTAAACATGGAGGTAGTCTTTCTCCTCCGCCGTGATGAAAGCAGTTCGCAAGCCGGCACCGGCAGCACCGGCAATATCCCAGGCATGAACAGCAACCATCCAAACATCGCCCAAGACATCCTGCTTCGCCAAGGCGTAGACATCCGGGTGTGGCTTCGTCTTCTTGATGGCATCACAGGAAAAGATGCCGGTGAAGTATTCCAGGGCATTCGCACCGGCTAGTAGCTTACGGGTGGAGTCTTCACTGCCGTTGGTGAGGGCAACTAGCTTCCAGCCGGCTGTCGTCAAAATGCGAAAAGCCTCTAAAGCACTGGGTTGCAGTTCCAGTTCCGAGAAAGCATCTACTATATGTGATCGCTGCTGAGCATCTGCCTCAATGCCCAGCACTTTGAGCGTCCGAGGCAGTTCTGCCTCCAGAACTTCCTTAAGCGGTCGGTAGCCGCCGGCATGAGAGAGGGCGAAGGCATCCCGTAAGGTTTGAGCAAACCAGAGTTGGAGAGCATAAGGAGGAGCACCCAATTCAACCAATCTCTGGCGGGGCTTGTCCAAACTAAAGCAGGTGCCGATGATGTCGAATACTACAGTGCCTTTTGCGTTCATTTAGAGGTTGATAAATTTAGAATTTCAGAGGTTCTAGTCCTAGGGGTGTTGCGAGAGGCTAGTAAAATCAGAATTCACATTGTTACAAATAACTGAATTTTTCCGAGTCTTTCTCGCCTCACACACCAGTTCTACCTTAACCCAATTAGGTTAGTGCGCGTCGAAAGCCTTCTAAGTATCAATTATTGAGCTTAAACTTTAAAACTGCATCAAATAAAACTTAATTTTATAAGAAATGTAGTTTTAGTGCATTTACTTTGACTTCATTAATTTTATTTTTTTAGTTACTAAATGTCCAATAAGTAAATTTAATTGTTTAATTAATTCGCCAATCTAATTTAAAGATTATAATTAATTTATTATAATAAAATAAAATTTTATATTTTTTCAAAATAGACTCAAGAGCGATATGTGGGAAAAAATCAGACATATCCTAGTTAGAGAATCGCCCAGTGTCTTGCTTAGAGCTTTTGGTGTTGCCGGCCTGTTAATAGCCTTGCGCTTAACCGGCTTACTACAGCTTGTAGAGTGGGCAGCACTCGATCAGTTTTTTCACCTGCGGCCCCTAGAGCCGGCAGATTCTCGCATCCTTATTGTTGGAATTTCTGAATCCGATATCCAAAAAGTTGGTCAATGGCCTATCCCTGATGCTACTGTTGCCGAGTTAATTGAAAAACTGAAACAACAGCAGCCAAGCGCCATTGGACTAGATATTTATCGAGATTTACCTGTAGGAGCCGGTCATCAAAATCTAATCAAAGTCTTAAAAAGTACGCCTAACCTGATTGGAGTTAAAAGAGTCAGTCGAGATGGCACCGGCTTTGCAGTCAATCCCTCACCAATCTTGACTAAACTTGATCAAGTTGGAGCAAATAATCTCGTATTAGATCCCGACGGAAAAATCCGTCGCGGCTTGTTATTTTTGGAAACAAAAGATGGTGAAACTATAATGAGCTTTGGGCTGAGGTTGGCTTTCATTTATCTTGAAAGTAAGGGAATTAAACCTGAAAATGCAGCCGTCAATTCCGACTATTTACAATTAGCTCAAGCAGTCTTTGTGCGTTTAAGAGCAAATGATGGCAGTTATATCCGCACAAATGACCAAGGCTACCAGATATTAATGAACTTTAGGGGGCCGCGAAAGACTTTCCAAATTGTATCAATGACCGATGTATTGGAAAATAGAGTGGCACCAAATTTCGCCCGCAATCGAGTGGTATTAATCGGCTCAACGGCTCTCAGTTTACAAGATTATTTTAATACTCCTTATGATAGCGGCCTGAATACATCTCCTAACCCGACCTCTGGCGTAGAAATTCATGCTAACTTAATCAGCCAAATTATAAGTGCGGCACTGGATAACCGGCCTCTGATTAAAGTTTGGTCTGAACCATTAGAAATGTTATGGATTTTTAGTTGGTCAATCATTGGGGCAACCTCAGTTTGGATGGGGCGATATGCTGCCGGCAAAAAGACTTATTACTCAGTTTCTTGGACAGGTATCACAATTATAATTGCCGGCACCATTCTCATAGGAGGTTCCTTCATCGCTTTTCTAGCGGGTTGGTGGATTCCGGTTGTTCCCTCAGTCCTTGCCTTGGCCGGCTCTGCGACCGCAATTACAGCTTATATTGCGAATATTGAACGTGCAGAACGCCAAACAGTGATGAATTTATTTGGCCGGCACGTTACTCCCAAAATAGCAGAAGCAATCTGGCAAGATCGGGATAAAATTCTCGAAGAAGGACAGCTCCAGGGGCAAGAAATGATGGCAACCGTTCTGTTTACAGATTTAAAAGGTTTCAGCAGTATTGCCGAAGGAATAGAACCCAAATTTTTAATGTCTTGGTTGAACGAATATATGAGTGCAATGGCTCAAATTGTTCTGGATTGTGACGGCGCAATTGATAAATTTATTGGGGATGCAGTCATGGCAGTTTTCGGCATTCCCATTGCCGCCACCACTCCTGAAGAAATTGCGTTAGATGCTCAAAAAGCGGTGAAGTGTGCCTTGGGAATGGCAGAAGCTTTGAAATCACTGAATCGGCAGTGGCGAATTCAAGGGAAGCCGACTGTTGCCATGCGAGTTGGAATCGCCACCGGCACAGTGGTTGTTGGGAGCTTGGGATCTAATCAGAGGCAAGATTACACCATTATTGGCGATACGGTTAATATCGCCTCGCGCCTAGAAAGTTTTGATAAGTCGATTGATGGCGGCATTTGCCGGATTTTAATTGCTGAAGAAACTTGCCAATACACTCAGGACAAATTTCCCACAGAACTGATTGGGACTGTTTTATTGAAAGGCCGTGAACAGCCAGTTAAGGTTTATCAAGTGCCGGCAGAGTGATCTTTCCAAGTAAATGCCCGATAGTGTAAACTTTTATAGCAAATCATCGTTAATTCACTTCCCCTTCAGTTAAAAGTGAAGCAATCAAGGATATTCCTAAAAAAGGAGGCTTTAGAATGACGGAACTAAACTCACGCCGGCATCCTGTATTTTTCTTGCTTGTAATTTTTAATGCATTAACGATTAATTTTATACCGATTCCCGCTCTAGCGATCACCTCACTCAGCCAAGGGAAAGCATTGCCTAGCAAAGCCATTGAGGTAGCGGATTATAAACCGCCAAAAGGCATAGGGGCACCGGAAACAGTAGGTGGGGGAACTCGTAGCGGCAACTGCGAACAGGACGAAAAAACTTCCGCGCCGCTGTTAACTGCACTGATGCCAGATTTGACGCCAGGAACTGCTGAATTTGGGGTAACGGTGTCAGAGTCTCCTCAATTTTTTGTTTATATTCCTCAAACTTCCGCTCGAATGGCAGAATTTGTGTTGAAGGATGAAAACGAAGAGGATATTTACAGATCAGAAAATATCCCAATTTCTGGGCAACCGGCCATCGTCAGTGTCAGCTTACCAAAAAATCAAATAAAGTTAGAATCTGGCAAGAATTATCACTGGTATTTTTCAGTCGTTTGTAACCCAGATAACCGACGGAAAGATATTTTTGTAGAGGGGTGGACTCAGCACACTGAAATGAGTTCAGAGGTGGCGAGTCAGATCCAGAAAGCAGCACCCCAAGAACGCGCAAAATTATATGCTGAAGCGGGAATTTGGCATGAAGCTGTGGCAAGTTTGGCTGAATTACGCCGCGAAAACCCTGACGATCCAGCATTAGCGCAAGAGTGGAAAACACTTTTAGAGTCAGCCGGCTTGAAACAAATGGCTGAGTTGCCGGTTGATCTTCCCGTTACTATTACTGTGCTAGAAAGTTCACCCTGAATAAAGGGAAAGTTTACCCTAAACCGTTTTTTTAATTGAAACGGTTTGTGCTATTTTGATTGGCATTTTCTCAATCGGGGCTTATGAACCAGCAAGACATGAAAGCATCTGTTACAGCAAATCGCCGACTGTTTGCCACTTTAACCCATAGCCGGCTAACTATCAAAGAAGATAAAAACTCAAAAAGTTTAAGCCAAAAAGTTTTTTTATCTTTTGGCTTTTTACTGTTAAGCTTTTCGTCCTTTTTTCCAAAAGCTGGGGCGCAAATTGTTCCAGATGCAACGTTGCCGGTGAATTCTACCGTTACCCCACAGGGCAATACCAGTGTGATTGAAGGCGGAACGAGTGCCGGCACAAATTTATTCCACAGCTTTCAACAATTTTCAATTCCAACCAATGGCACTGCATTCTTTAATAACGCTGCCGGTATTCAAAACATCCTGACAAGGGTAACGGGTGGCTCGATCTCTAATATTGATGGGTTAATTCAAGCCAACGGCACGGCCAATTTATTTTTAATTAATCCGAACGGAATTATCTTTGGCCCGAATGCTGCATTAAATATTGGTGGCTCATTTTTAGCCAGTACAGCCAATCAAATTAACTTTGCTGATGGGACACAATTTAATGCGACATCACCTCAAACCACGCCTTTATTAACCGTGAGTGTGCCGGTGGGCTTGCAAATGGGGCCAAATCCCGGAAAAATCGTGGTGCAGGGTTCAGGAAATAATATCACGCGAAGCCAATTGACGGGAGCGCTGATCAGAGATAACAGACCGGCAGGATTAGAGGTTGAGAATAAAACCATAGCCCTAGTAGGCGGTGAAATAGAGCTGATAGGGGGAAATCTGACAACTGATGGCGGACGAATAGAACTTGGCAGTGTGGCAGATAACAGCACCGTTAGCCTAACGGCCACAGATAATGGTTGGAGTTTAGGATATTCAGGAGTTGAGGAGTTTCGAGACATCCAGCTAAAAGCCGCAGCATCTTTGGATTCCAGTGGCGATGGCGGTGGTGATATCCAAGTGCAAGGGAGATCGATTTCCTTAAGTGAAGGCTCAGCAATCATGGCGTTGACTTTGGGAAACCAACCGGGGCGAGATGTCACTTTACGTGCTTCTGAGAAAGTGGAATTAAGCGGTTCTAATCCATTAAGCTTTCCAAGTATTTTAACAACAGAAGTTGCTCAAGAAGGTACTAGCGACGGGGGCAATTTGACAGTAGAAACAGCTCAGTTAACCCTTTTGGATGGTGCCCGCATTGGCTCCTCAACATTTGGTCAAGGCAATGGGGGTAACTTGACAGTTAGCGCCACGGAATCGGTGACCTTAAGTGGGTTAGATGTCTCTGGGTTGGGCAGCACTTTACAGGCGGCTGTCGGTCCACAAGCCACTGGGGATGCCGGCAATTTAACAGTAGAAACAGCTCAGTTAACGCTTTTGGATGGTGCCAGCATCATCTCCTCAACATTGGGTCAAGGCAATGGGGGTAACTTGACAGTTAGCGCCACGGAATCGGTAACCTTAAGCGGGTTAGATGCCTCTGGGGGCGTCAGCAATTTACAAACTATAGTCCGTCCAGAAGCCGTTGGGGATGCCGGCAATTTAACAGTAGAAACCGCTCAGTTAACGCTTTTGGATGGTGCCACTATTGCCTCCTCAACATTGGGTCAAGGCAATGGGGGTAACTTGACAGTTAGCGCCACGGAATCGGTAACTTTAAGCGGGTTAGATGCCTCTGGGTTGGGCAGCAATTTACAGACGGGTGTCGTCGGTTCAGAAGCCATTGGCAATGCCGGCAATTTGACAGTAGAAACAGGTCGCTTAACCCTTTTGGATGGTGCCCGTATTGGCTCCTCAACATCGGGTCAAGGCAATGGGGGTAACTTGACAATTTGGGCCACGGAATCGGTAACTTTAAGCGGGTTAGATGCCTCTGGGAACGCCAGCACTTTACTGGCTATAGTCGCTTCAGAAGTCACTGGGGATGCCGGCAATTTGACAGTAGAAACAGCTCGGTTAACCCTTTTGGATGGCGCCGCCATTGGCTCCTCAACATTGGGTCAAGGCAATGGGGGTAACTTGACCGTTCGCGCCACGGAATCGGTGACCTTAAGCGGATTAAATGCCTCTGGGTTGAGCAGCACTTTAAATACGGTTGTCGGTCCAAAAGCCACTGGGGATGGCGGCAATTTAACAGTAGAAACAGGTCGCTTAACCCTTTCGGATGGCGCCGGCATCATCTCCTCAACATTGGGTCAAGGTAATGGGGGTAACTTGACCGTTAGCGCTACGGAATCGGTGACTTTAAGCGGGTTAGATGCCTCTGGGTTTAGCAGCACTTTAAATACGGGTGTCCTCAGTTCAGAAGCCATTGGGGATGCTGGCAATTTAACAGTAGAAACCGCTCAGTTAACCCTTTTGGATGGTGCCAGCATCTCCTCCTCAACTGGGGGTCAAGGCAATGGGGGTAACTTGACAATTCGGGCCACGGAATCGGTGACCTTAAGCGGGTTAACTGCCTCTGGAATTGGCAGCAATTTACAGACGGATGTCGTCGGTCCAAAAGCCACTGGGGATGCCGGCAGCCTAACAGTAGAAACCGCTCAGTTAAACCTTTCGGATGGTGCCAGCATCTCCTCGTCAACATTGGGTCAAGGCAATGGGGGGAACTTGACAGTTAGCGCCACGGAATCGGTGACCTTAAGCGGGTTAAATGCCTTTGGGTTTGGCAGCAATTTAAATACGGCTGTCGGTTCAGAAGCCTTTGGGGATGCCGGCAGCCTAACCGTAGAAACAGCTCAGTTAACGCTTTTGGATGGCGCCAGCATCTCCTCGTCAACATTGGCTCAAGGCAATGGGGGTAACTTGACAGTTAGCGCTACAGAATCGGTGACCTTAAGCGGGTTAGATGCCTTTGGGATTGTCAGCAATTTACAGACGAGAGTCGGTTCAAAAGCCACTGGGGATGCCGGCAGCCTAACAGTACGAACAGGTCGGTTAACCCTTTTGGATGGTGCCAGTATCATCTCCTCAACATCGGGTCAAGGCAATGGGGGTAACTTGACAATTTGGGCCACGGAATCGGTAACTTTAAGCGGGTTAACTGCCTCTGGGACTGCCAGCAATTTAAATACGGCTGTTGTCGGTCCACAAGCCACTGGGGATGCCGGTAATTTGACAGTAGAAACCGCTCAGTTAAACCTTTTGGATGGTGCCAGCATCTCCTCGTCAACATTGGGTCAAGGCAATGGGGGTAACTTGACCGTTCGTGCCACGGAATCGGTGACCTTAAGCGGATTAAGTGCCTCTGGGTTTGGCAGCAATTTACAGACGAGGGTTGATTCAGAAGCCATTGGGGATGCCGGCAATTTAACAATAGAAACAGCTCAGTTAAACCTTTTGGATGGTGCCCGCATCATCTCCTCAACATTGGGTCAAGGCAATGGGGGTAACTTGACTGTTCGCGCCACGGAATCGGTGACCTTAAGCGGATTAAGTGCCTCTGGGTTTGGCAGCAACTTACAGGCAGTTGTCGGTTCAGAAGCCATTGGGGATGCCGGCAGCCTAACAGTACGAACAGGTCAGTTAACGCTTTTGGATGGCGCCGCCATCACATCTGAAACAATTGGTAATGGCAATGCTGGAAACTTAGAAATTGATGCTAAGCAGTTAACATTAAAAGATGGCTCGCTACTCAGCGTAGGTGCTAGGGGTGGTTTTTCTGCCGGCACTCTGACTGTTAACGCAGAAAATGTTCTGCTGGATAATAATGCTGGTTTGTTGGCACAAACTGAATCTGGCAATCAAGGTAACATCAATCTTAATGCTCAACTATTAATTCTGCGTGGTGGCAGTGCTATCATCAGCGATGCGTTTGGCACCGCAACGGGCGGCAATATTAATATCAACACCGACATTCTTGCGGCTTTAGAAAATAGTGACATTAGAGCTAATTCTCAGCAAGCTCAAGGGGGAACTGTCACCATCAATGCTCAAGCTAATTTTGGTTCTGTGTTTCGTACTCGCGAAGATCTTGAACGTTTGCTCAACACCACTGATCCGCTTCTGTTAGATCCTTTCTTACTTCCGAGTAGTGACATCACCGCCACTGGAGCGAATTCTTCCTTAAGTGGGAGCGTGAGTGTCAATACCCCTGATGTTGACCCCACTCAAGGATTACTAAACTTACCCGAAACGCCTGTGGATGCAACCCAATTAGTTGCTTCTACCTGCCGGCGAGGTAAGGAACAAAGCGAATTCAGTGTCACCGGCAGAGGCGGTTTACCCCCGAATCCTTATGAAGCAATTGCGGATGAAGCCACTTGGATTGATTTAAGACCAATTGCCGGGGAACGAGCGAATTCTGCAATAAAGGAACAGACAAGAATTGCCGGCAATAGCCAAGACTCAATAGTGACCAGTCCTCAACTGATTGAAGCACAAGGATGGATAATTAATTCAAAAGGGCAAGTGGAACTCGTCGCACAGGTGCCGGCACTCACCCCTCAAACTCCCCAATTCATTCCACAGCAGTGCCATGACCAATCAACGAATATGTTGTGACAAATCAATTTATTTTCTCAGATATTTTAGTTATTATCTCCTATTGACTTATTTGGGTTTATCTGCCCAAGTAAAAGCGCAAATTGTCCCGGATGCAACGTTGCCGGTGAATTCTACCGTTACCCCACAAGGGAATACCAGTGTTATTGAAGGCGGAACGAGTGCCGGCACAAATTTATTTCATAGCTTTCGAGAATTTTCAATTTCAACCAACGGTACGGCTTTATTTAACAATTCTCTCAATATTCAGAATATTTTTAGTCGAGTTACGGGAAGCTCAATTTCTAATATTAATGGATTAATAAAAGCCAATGGCACCGCCAATTTATTTCTAATTAATCCCAACGGAATTATATTTGGCCCGAATGCTTCCTTAAATATTGGGGGATCATTTTTAGCAAGTACCGCGAGTCATGTAAATTTTGCCGATGGCACACAATTTAGTGCGCTCACTCCTCAAACTCCATTACTAACGGTGAGTGTGCCGGTGGGTTTGCAGATGGGGTCAGATCCCGGCAAAATCGTTGTGCAAGGGCCAGGAAATAACCTGAGCCAAGATCCAGAAACACGGGCATTACGACGGGAAAATAGACCGGCTGGCTTACAGGTTCAGGATAAAACCTTAGCGCTGGTCGGCGGTGAAATCGAGCTAATTGGGGGAAATCTCACCACAGGCGGGGGTCACGTTGAACTCGGCAGTGTAGCGGAGAACAGCACAGTTCGTTTGACTTCGACAGACACGGGTTGGGCGTTTGGATATTCAGAAGTCGGGGAGTTCCGAGATATTGCCTTAAAAGCAGCCGCCTCTTTAGATGCTAGCAGCGACGGTGGGGGCGAGATCCAACTGCAAGGAAGATCAATCTTCCTAACCGAAGGTTCAGCGATCGTGGCGTTGACGTTGAGAAACCAACCTGGGGGAGATGTGACTTTACGCGCCTCGGAAAACGTGGAATTAAGCGGTTCTAATCCATTAAGTTTTCCGAGTGCTGTAATAGCAGAAGTCTTTCCGAGTGCCACGGAAAATGCCGGCACTCTCACCGTAGAAACAGCCCAGTTAGCGCTCTTGGATGGAGCCTTTCTTTCCTCTTCCACTCGCGGTCAAGGCGATGGAGGGAACCTGACAGTTCGCGCGACTGAATCGGTGAGTTTAAGTGGGTTAAATGCGTCTGGGAGGGGAAGTGGTTTGTTTGCTGAAGTCAATTCAGAAGCCACCGGCAATTCAGGCGATCTCACCATAGAAACAGGCCAGTTAACCCTCTTGGATGGAGCCGTTATCTCCGCCACAACCCGTGGTCAAGGCGATGCCGGCAACCTAACGATTCGCGCCACAGAATCAGTAACCTTGAGTGGGTTAGATGGCTCAGAAGATCCCAGCAATGTGCAGACCGGCCCTGGGCAAGAAGCCATCGGCAATTCAGGCGATCTCATCGTAGAAACAGGCCGGTTAACGCTCTTGGATGGAGCCTTCATCTCCGCCACAACTGAAGGTCAAGGTGATGCGGGTAACCTAACGATTCGCGCCACAGAATCAGTGACCATGAGCGGGTTAGATGGCTCAGGAGGTTCCAGCATTTTGCAGGCTGGAGTCGATTCAGAAGCCATCGGCAATTCAGGCGATCTCATCCTAGAAACAGGCCGATTAACCCTCATGGATGGGGCCGCCATCTCTGCCACAACAGAAGGTCAAGGCGATGCAGGTGATCTAATAATTCGCGCCACAGAATCAGTGACCATGAGCGGGTTAGATGGCTCAGGAGATGCCAGCAGGTTGGGGGCTGGAGTCGATTCAGAAGCCACCGGCAATTCAGGCACGCTCACCGTAGAAACAGGCCGGTTAACACTCTTGGATGGGGCTTTCATCTCCGCCACAACTGAAGGTCAAGGTGATGCCGGCAGCCTAACGATTCGTGCAACAGAATCAGTGACCTTGAGCGGGTTAGATGGCTCTGGCTTTCCCAGCAATGTGCAGACCGGCCCTGGGCCAGAAGGCATCGGCAATTCAGGCGATCTCACCATAGAAACAGGCCGATTAACCCTCATGGATGGAGCCTTCATCTCCGCCACAACTGAAGGTCAAGGTGATGCCGGCAGCCTGATAGTTCGCGCCACAGAATCAGTAACCTTGAGCGGGTTAGATGGCTCTGGAGGTTCCAGCATTTTGCAGGCTGGAGTCGGGCCAAATCCAGAAGCCACCGGCAATTCAGGCGATCTCATCGTAGAAACAGGCCGGTTAACCCTCTTGGATGGAGCCGTCATTTCCTCTTCAACTGAAGCTCAAGGCAATGCCGGCAATGTGACGGTTCGAGCCACTGAATCAGTAACTTTGAGCGGGTTAAATGGCTCTGGGAATGGGAGCCAGTTTGAGACGCTTGTCGATTCAGAAGCCACCGGCAATGGGGGCAACTTGACAGTAGAAACAGGCCGGTTAATTCTCTCGGATGGAGCGGTTATAACATCTGAAACGATAGGCAGTGGCAATGCTGGAGACTTGACGATTATTGCCGGCCAATTAACAATCTCGGATGGCTCACAAATCAGTGTCAGTGGTCAAGGAGAGTTCTCACCGGGTACGCTTACTGTCATGGCAGACACAATCCTGCTCGATAATCAAGCAAGCCTGGTTGCTGAAACTGGATCGGGCAGTCAAGGCGACATCAATGTTTCCACAAATTTGCTAATCCTGCGCCGCAATAGCAGCATCACCACCAACGCCACCGGCACCGCTATCGGCGGCAATATCACCCTCGACACCGATGTGATCGCGGCCCTAGAAAATAGTGATATCAGCGCTAATTCCGAGCAATCTCAGGGGGGTACAGTGACGATTGACGCTCAAAGTATCTTCGGAACCGAATTCCGAGAACAAGCAAGCGATGCCACCAGCGACATCACGGCTACGGGTGCAGATTCTTCGCTCAGTGGCACCGTTAGTATCAACACTCCCGAAGTTGATCCCACTTCAGGATTATTGAAATTACCTGAAGCGCCGGTTGATGCGACGCGCTTGATAGCTTCCACCTGCCAGCAGGATAAGGAACAAAGCGAATTCACCGTCACCGGCAGAGGGGGTTTGCCGCCGAATCCTTATGAAGCAATTGCGGATGAAGCGACTTGGATTGATTTAAGACCGGCTCTAGGGCAGTTCTCAAACCGGGGAGAATCAGACAATTCCTCGCTCACTGCTGCGCCCAACAAGGTTGCCTCAACTCTTAATCCTCAACTTACTGAAGCACAAGGATGGATAATAAATTCCAAAGGGCAAGTGGAACTCATCGCACAGGTGCCGGCAACCACTCCTCAAAATCCCCGATTCATCCCACAGCAATGCCATGACCAATAAACTCATATGTAGTGACAAATTAACTCATTTCCTCAGATATTCTAGTTATTTTTTCTTATTGACTTTTATCAGTTTATCTGATCAAGTAAAAGCGCAAATTGTCCCGGATGCAACGTTGCCGGTGAATTCTACTGTTACTCCACAGGGAAATACCAGTGTGATTGAAGGCGGAACGAGTGCCGGCACCAATTTATTTCATAGCTTTCAACAATTTTCTATCCCAACAAACGGCACTGCGTTCTTTAATAACGCTGCCGGTATTCAAAACATCCTGACAAGGGTAACGGGTGGCTCGATCTCTAATATTGATGGGTTAATTCAAGCCAACGGCACGGCTAATTTATTTTTAATTAATCCGAACGGAATTATCTTTGGCCCGAATGCTGCATTAAATATTGGTGGCTCATTTTTAGCCAGTACAGCAAGTCTAATTAACTTTGCTGATGGCACACAATTTAATGCGACATCACCTCAAACCACGCCTTTATTAACCGTGAGTGTGCCGGTGGGCTTGCAGATGGGGCCAAATCCCGGAAATATTGCGGTACAGGGGCCAGGTAACAATCTCAGTTACGATCCAGAGACTTTTGCCACCATCAGGGATAACCGGCCTGTTGGACTTCAGGTGGCAGCCGGTCAAACCTTAGCACTGTTGGGCGGTAATCTAGCACTAGAAGGCGGCAACCTCACCGCAGAAGGTGGACGAATAGAATTGGGCAGCGTCGCCGCAGAAACACTGGTGACGCTAACCCCCACGAATCAAGGTATGGCATTGAGCTACCCTGGCATTAACAATTTTCAGGATATTAGTCTTTCAAGGGCGGCATCGGTTGATGCCAGTGGTGCAGGGGGAGGGGATGTTTTTGTAGCAGGACGGCGGGTAACGCTGAGTGATGGCTCAGCCATTTTGGCTCTCACCGAAGGTTCAGAACAGGGGGGAACTCTGAGCGTCCGCGCATCGGAGGTGGTGGAAGTGATTGGCATCTCAACTGATGGTCAGTTTTCCAGCAGCTTGCGTGCTTCAGTCCAACCCGGAGCCACCGGAGAGGGGGGCAACTTGACCATTGAAACTGCTCGCTTACGAGTATCCGATGGGGCACAGGTATCCACAAGTACCTTTGGCCCTGGCAAGGGGGGAAATTTGACCGTCCAGGCCAGCGATACGGTGGAAGTGATTGGCACTAGAGCCGATGGTCAGTATGTCAGCGCCTTGCGTGCTTCAGCCGCACCCGGAGCCACCGGAGAGGTGGGCAATTTGACCATTGAAACCGCTCGCTTACGAGTATCCGATGGGGCACAGGTAGTAACAACTACCTATGGCTCTGGCAAGGCGGGAAATTTGACCGTCCAGGCCAGCGATATGGTGGAACTAATTGGCACTTCAACTGATGGTCAGATTCCCAGCGTCTTGGCTGCTTCAGCCGAACCCGGAGCCACAGGATCGGGGGGCAACTTGACCATTGAAACTGCTCGCTTACGAGTATCCGATGGGGCACTGGTATCAACAGGTACCTTTGGCTCTGGCAAGGGGGGAAATTTGACGGTCAAGGCCAGCAATACGGTGGAAGTGATTGGCAGGACAGCCAATGGTCAGGGTCCCAGCGCCTTGAGTGCTTCAGTCAATGAAGGAGCCACGGGAGAGGGGGGCAATTTGGCCATTGAAACCGCACGCTTACGAGTATCCGATGGGGCATATGTATCAACAGCTACCTATGGCTCTGGCAAGGCGGGAAATTTGACGGTCAAGGCCAGCGATACGGTAGAACTAATTGGCACTTCAGCCGATGGTCAGTCTGCCAGCGCCTTGGCTGCTTCAGCCGAACCCGGAGCCACAGGATCGGGGGGCAATTTGACCATTGAAACAGCACGCTTACGAGTCGTCGATGGGGCATATGTATCAACAAATACCTTTGGCTCTGGCAAAGTGGGAAATTTGACGGTCCAGGCCAGCGATACGGTGGAACTAATTGGCACTTCAACTGATGGTCAGTTTTACAGCGCCTTGGCTGCTTCAGCCGAACCCGGAGCCACGGGAGAGGGGGGCAATTTGACCATTGAAACCGCTCGCTTACGAGTCGTCGATGGGGCAGATGTATCAACAAATACCTTTGGCCCTGGCAAGGGGGGAAATTTGACGGTCCAGGCCAGCGATACGGTGGAACTGATTGGCACTTCAGCCGATGGTCAGTATCCCAGCCTCTTGGGTGCTTCAGCCGCACCCGAAGCCACGGGAGAGGGGGGCAATGTAAACATTGAAACCGCACGCTTACGAGTATCCGATGGGGCACAGGTATCAACAGGTACCTTTGGCTCTGGCAAGGGGGGAAATTTGACGGTCAAGGCCAGCGATACGGTGGAACTAATTGGCACTTCAACTGATGGTCAGTATGCCAGCGGCTTGTTTGCTTCAGTTCAACGCGGAGCCACGGGAGAGGGGGGCAATTTGGCCATTGAAACCGCTCGCTTGCGAATCATCAATGGGGCACAGGTAGGAACAAATACCTATGGCTCTGGCAAGGCGGGAAATTTGACGGTCAAGGCCAGCGATACGGTGGAACTAATTGGCACGACAGCCGATGGTCAGCTTTCCAGCGCCTTGGGTGCTGCAGCCGAACCCGGAGCCACGGGAGAGGGGGGCAATTTGACCATTGAAACCGCTCGCTTACGAATCATCGATGGGGCACAGGTCGGAACAGATACCTTTGGCTCTGGCAAGGCGGGAAATTTGACGGTCAAGGCCAGCGATACGGTGGAACTAATTGGCACTTCAGCCGATGGTCAGATTCCCAGCGCCTTGGGTGCTTCAGCCGCACGGGGAGCCACGGGAGAGGGGGGCAATGTGAGCATTGAAACCGCTCGCTTACGAGTATCCGATGGGGCACAGGTCGGAACAGATACCTTTGGCCCTGGCAAGGCGGGAAATTTGACGGTCAAGGCCAGCGATACGGTGGAACTAATTGGCAGGACAGCCAATGGTCAGTATGCCAGCGGCTTGAGTGCTTCAGCCCAACCCGGAGCCACCGGAGAGGGGGGCAATTTGACCATTGAAACCGCTCGCTTACGAGTATCCGATGGGGCACGGGTATCAACAAGTACCTTTGGCTCTGGCAAAGCGGGAAATTTGACGGTCAAGGCCAGCGATAGCGTGGAAGTGATTGGCACTTCAGCCGATGGTCAGTATGCCAGCGGCTTGTCTGCTTCAGTCCGACCCGAAGCCACGGGAGAGGGGGGCAATTTGACCATTGAAACTGCCCGCTTACGAGTAGCCGATGGGGCGATAGCTACCGTGAGCAGTCTTGGAGAAGGAAAAGCAGGCAACCTCAGAGTGGATGCTGGTTCTATCGGGCTGTCAAACACTAGCAGCTTGACAGCAGAAACCTCAGCAGGGGGAGGAACTATCGAGTTACGCTCCCCCTCCATCACCTTGCGTGATGGCAGCAGCATTTCTACCAACGCTAGCGGAGGAGAAAGTGGGGGAAATATTGATGTGCGCTCTTCTGCCTTAATCCTACGCCAAGGCAGTCGGATCACCACAAATGCCACCGGCCCCCAAGTCACAGGCGGGAACATGGCTGTCAATACTGATGTGATTGCTGCAATAGAAAATAGCGACATCAGCGCCAATTCTGAAGATGCCCGTGGCGGCAACATTACCATCAATGCTCAAGCCATTTTTGGTTCTGTGTTTCGCACCCCCGAAGATCTTGAACGTTTGCTCAACACCAGTGATCCGCTTTTATTAGATCCTGCCCGACTTCCGAGTAGTGACATCACGGCAACAGGTGCAGATTCATCCCTAAGTGGAACCGTCAGTGTGAACACCCCTAATGTTGACCCCGCTCAAGGATTATTAAACTTACCAGAAACTCCAGTTGATGCCACCCAATTAGTTGCTTCTACCTGCCGGCGGGGTAAGAATCAAAGCGAATTCAACGTCACCGGCAGAGGCGGTTTACCTCCGAATCCTTATGAAGCAATTGCGGATGAAGCCACTTGGATTGATTTAAGACCCATTGCCGGGGAACGAGCGAATTCTAGAACAGAGGAACAGATAAGAATTGCCGGCAATAGGCAAGACTCAGCAACTAGCCCTATCCAACTGATTGAAGCACAAGGATGGATCATAAATTCCAAAGGGCAAGTGGAACTCATCGCACAGGTGCCGGGAGCCTCCCCCCACAATCCCCGTTTCACGCAACAACAATGTCCTTTAAACTGAGATTCTACAACCATGCCTCTAAGACAATTTTGTAAAAATATACTTCTTCGCTTTCGCTCCTATTTGGATCGGGGTGCCGGCAAAAAGTGGGTGCTTCAATTTTTTCTGGGAATTTTAATTTTTTCCATATTCAATCTTATAACAATTACTGAATTTCCCCTTTTTAAGGGGAGCTTGGCTAAATTTAAAAACCTAGCTGCTGTTGCCCAATCTTCCCCCAGTTCCCAACAGCTCATGCAACAGGGGCGGGAATTTTTTCAAGCAGAACAATTTGCACAAGCCGCAACCGTCTGGCAACAAGCGGCAACTGTATTCAAAACTTCGGAAGATAGATTCAATGAGGCACTAGCACTCAACTATTTGTCTCTTGCCTATCAACAACTCGAACAATGGCAAGAAGCAAGCGAAGCGATCGCTTCCAGTCTTGCTATACTGCAAACAAATGAAAATCGCAACACCGGCACAGAACAGTTATCCATTCTCGCTCAAGCTTTAAATACTCAAGGGCATTTGCAACTTGCTTTAGGAAAACCCGAAGAAGCCTTAGCCGCTTGGCAAGAAGCTGCTGCCGCATATTCCCAAATTAGCGACACAGAAGGGGCAATTGGCAGTCAAATCAATCAAGCTCAAGCGATGCAAGCTTTAGGACTCTACCGCCGAGCTAGGAAGACATTAGAGCAGGTAGAAATATCCCTACAAAATCAACCCAATTCTTTAATAAAGGCAACAGGATTACGAAGTTTAGGAAACGCCTTGCGAGTCAGTGGTGAATTAGAAAAATCCCGCAACTTGTTGCAACAAAGTTTAAAAGTTTCGCAAGAACTAGATTCAAATTCAGCCATCAGCGCTGCTCAACTGGGTTTGGGAAATACTGCTAGAGCAATAGCCCAAAGAGCAATTGTTTTAAAAAATACAGCAACAGAAAAAGCCGAAACCCAAGCTGCTCTTGATGCCTATCAAGCGGCTGCTGAAATTTCTTCTTCATCAAAAATGCGGTTGCAAGCACAGCTTAACCAGTTTAGCTTGCTTGCCGGCAGCCGACAATTTAGTGAGGCTGAATCTTTACTGCCGGCAATTCAGTTGCAAATCGAGCAATTGCCAGCGAGTCGTCGGTCAGTCTATGCTCGAATTAATCTGGCCCACAGTTTACTATCATTTGTTAATAATCGAGACAAATTAACCAATAACAATCAAACGCAAATAACGGATGTTGCAAACGTTTTAGCAATAGCCGTTCAACAAGGCAAAACTCTAAAAGATCAACGAGCTGAATCTTACGCTTTGGGAAGTTTGGGGGAATTATATGAGCTAAGTAAGCAATCTCAAGAAGCCCAAAATCTCACCCAGCAAGCCCTTGTTTTAGCTCAATCAATGAATGCTTCAGATATTGCTTATCGCTGGCAATGGCAATTAGGACGGCTATTAAAGGATCGAGGAGAAAAGAAGGAGGCAATCAAGGCTTATTCAGTCGCAGTTGAAACCCTCCAATCTCTCCGTAGCGATTTAGTCGCGATCAATCGTGATAATCCAGATGTGCAATTTTCTTTTCGAGAAAGTGTAGAACCTGTTTATCGAGAATTAGTTGATTTATTAATTACCACAGAAGACAAAAATAGTCAAGAAAATTTGCGTCAAGCGCGTCAGGTTATTGAGTCTCTTCAACTTGCTGAGTTGGATAACTTCTTCCAAGAAGCTTGCTTAGATGCGAAGCCGGTGCAGATTGATCAAGTAGATGCCGGTGCTGCCATTATTTATCCGATTATTTTGAAAGATAGATTAGCGGTAATTTTAGCATTACCACAATCTTCTTTGCGCCTTTACAGCACGCTAAAACCTCAGCAAGAAATTGAAAGCATTGTTAATGAACTACAACAAGATATCGGACGGCTGGCTGCTAATAATCAGCAAGTTTTGCAATCTTCACAACAAGTATACGACTGGTTGATCCGACCGGCAGAGGCAGAACTCAAGCAAAGCAACGCGCAAACTTTGGTGTTTGTGCTGGATGGCTTATTGCGGAATGTCCCAATGGGTGCGTTGCACGATGGACAGCAGTATTTAATTGAAAAATACAGTATTGCCGTAACTCCTGGCTTACAGCTACTTCCTCCGCAACCTTTGGCGAGAGAGGAACTTGAAGTTCTGACAGCCGGCATTTCTAAAGAACGTCAAGGGTTTTCCGAACTTCCCAATGTGGAACGAGAATTGCAACAAATTAACGATAAAGTTCCGAGCCGGATATTGTTAAATCAGGAATTTACGAATAGTAATCTGCAAAAAGAAATCAAATTGTCTCCTTTTCCGGTCGTGCATATCGCCACTCACGGTCAATTTAGCTCCCAAGCCGAGAAAACATTTGTCCTTAGTTGGGATGGAGTGATTAATGTTAAGGATTTAGACAGCTTACTTCGAGGAAAAGAAGAAGATTTATCTCGCCCCATTGAATTACTTGTTTTCAGTGCGTGTGAAACCGCAGAAGGCGACAGTCGCGCAGCCTTGGGATTAGCCGGCATCGCTGTGAGAGCAGGAGCACGCAGCACATTGGCGACTTTATGGAAAGTGAGTGATAATTCTACTGCAACTTTGATGGTTCGGTTTTATGAGGAGTTAGCGAAGGAAAGCACTGTCAGTAAAGCTGAAGCACTCAGACGCGCTCAGTTAAGTCTTTTGCAAGAGCGCCGGTATAAAATCCCCTATTTTTGGGCACCCTATGTTTTGGTGGGAAATTGGCGCTAAAAACTTAAATCATTTTTGCCAGAAGTTGCATATCTTTGTATTGCGAATTATACAAAGATGTGAGTGCAGGCTAGCGCATAAATCTTGTTACAGTTAAACTGAGAAAACACGAAAATTTACGAGAAACTAAGAGTCCAATCACATGAGTAAAGTTGTCAAAGTTGTTCAACCTTCTGGTATTTTAGATGGGCCGAAAGGCAACCAGTTACGTCGGGAGATTAGCGATGTTGTGGAAAGCAAACCGGATATTGTGCTAATCGATCTTCAAGATGTGCCCTTTATGGACAGTTCCGGGTTAGGTTCCCTTTTATCAGCAAGGAAAATGGTGAGAACTGTCGGAGGTAAACTTTTTGTCTGCTCGATTAACCCTGAAGTGAAAATGCTGTTTGAATTAACGAAAATGGATCGAGTTTTAGAGTCGTTTGCGGACAAAGACGAGTTTAACAATGCTATCCTGAAAACTGAATAAGCTGATGGTTTTATGTGGCATGAATCAGGACAAATTTCTATTTTTAAATGTCCGATTATGTCTTAAATATTAGTAAAAATTGAGGAGTTTAGGCTTTAGTTAAAATTTACTCGTAACAAGGATAAATCATCATCAAGAACTTTTTTTGAATTTAAACACAGAATATAATCGATAAGTTTATCTAAGCAGAAATTTGTTTTCTGTTGAGAATCTATCAGGAAAGAAATGAAAGACTCAAGCCCCCAGATTTGGGTATCTGTCAGAAGAATCTCATAAGCCCCATCACTAAAAATGTACATCGTACTGCTTGGTGGGATCTCACAAAAAGCCTCATCAAAATCAGCGTCAGGGATAAAACCAATGGGCATCCCGGTGGATTCTAAACGCTGAACTTGTATGGCTGTCTCAGATGCACCCGATAGCAGTATCGCTGGTGGGTGGCCGGCATTGGCATACACGAGTTGCCGGTTTACCGGGTTATAAACTCCGTACCAAATTGTAAAGTATTTATCACCTTGGGCGCTCATTTGAAAACCATTATTAAGAGCGCTTAAAACTTCACTAGGCCGGCAAAAATCGGTGTTGGGTAAAGATTGTGTCCGGAGAACATTCAGCACAGAAACTGACAACAGCGCCGAACCGACTCCATGCCCGGAAACATCAAGTAAATACATTGCTAAATGATCGCTGTCAAGCCAGTAATAATCAAAGCAATCTCCTCCCAATTGAGCGGATGGAATAAACTTGGCTTCTGTGGTGATATTGCCGGCTAACGGTGCCGGTAAAAGCGAACTTACATATTCCGCTGCTTCATCTAAATCGGCGCGTAACTCCTGGTTAAGTGCTTCCAAAGCGTGCTTTTGGAGTTGCAATGTTTGGTTAAGTTCATATAAGCGCAAACCCGCCCGTACTCGCGCTTTCACTTCCTCCATATCAATCGGTTTGGAAACAAATTCATCCGCGCCGGCATCGAGTCCTTTCACGCGCTCATCTACAGATTCTTTATCACTGCCTTTGCCTTTAGCCGTCAGCAAAATAAAGAATGTGGCAGATAATTCTGAATTGTCTTTAATCTGACGACAGACTTCTAAGCCATCCACAGGCTGCATAACCCAATCACAAATAATCAGAGCCGGCTTAATTTGTTGAGCTTGGATGATTCCCTCTTCACCATTACTCGCTACAGTCACCTCATAACCTTGGTTTTGTAGGGTTCTTTTTAAGGCAGCCCGAACGATTGGGTCATCATCAATAATCAGCAGGTGAGACATGAAGCCGGCCAGATTCAAAAGGGGTATAACATTTTTTTATTATAAAGGAGTTGAGTTCCTTAAAACTTCCTTCTTAAAAAGATTTTGCCCCAGGTTATTTTACGGAAAATTGGCAACACAATCCTCGATTTTGCTCCATTATCTGCATTATTTTTTAACAAATAGCTTAATTTATTCTGTTATTAATGAGTTGTTCAATTTGTTTTAAAAATTTCTCTAAATCTGAAACTAAATCTAGCATTCCTTCTAACTCTTCTTGGTGAGCAAGCTGATCTAACTTCGCGGCGGCTAGATGCATTGCTGTGGCACCAATGTTGCCGGTAGAACCTTTCAAGTGATGAGATTCTTGCTGCAACTGCCGAATATTATGACCGGCAATAGCAGTTTTTGCCTTTTCCAAGTGGATCTGGCTATCTTCAACAAACATTTGCAGCAGTTCCAATTCAAATTCTGCATTTCCTTCTGAGAGACTATGCAAATGTTCCCAATCAAACTCAGCGGCTTCTGCCTCTTTGTCCTCACTGACATCTGCCAACTTATCAGTAGCTGCTTTCTGTTCTGCCTGCTTGTAATGACTCCAGCGTTCGATGGTTGCTATCAGTTTTTCCTTCGACACCGGCTTACTCAGATAGTCATCCATGCCGGCACTCAAACACCGATCTCGATCTTCTTTCATTGCATTTGCCGTCATCGCAATCACCACCGGACGACGACCGGCTGCAAAGGCATTTTCCTGCCGGCGCTTGATTTCAATGGTAGTATTAAACCCATCAAGAATGGGCATTTGACAGTCCATTAAAACCAAATCATAGGGAATCGTTTTTAATAGCTGCAAAACTTCTTCTCCATTTGCAGCAACATCTGCTTCATAACCCGCACTGCTGAGCTGTTTAAGAGCGACTTTCTGATTTATCGAATTATCTTCAGCTATCAAAATTCTTAACTTAGGCTTTCCAGAAACCTCTGGTAATGGATCTGCCGGTTTTGATAAATACTCCCCATCAGATATCGCAACAGGTCGCTCTGAGGTATCCAAAACCGTGAGAATCGTATCGAGGAGACGTGATGGCTTAACAGGTTTAACCAAATAAGCAGCAAATCCTATTTTTAATGCCTGCTTCACTTCATCTCGTTGATTCGTAGAAGTCAGCATGATTAAAGGCACCCTTGCTAAAGCTGAATTTGCCTTAATTTGCTCTCCCAAACTCAAACCATCTGTTTGAGGCATCTGCATATCGAGGACAGCCACATCATAAGGCATTTTCTGCTCCCAAGCTTCCTGAAGCGCTTGCAAAGCGGCAGCAGCACTGTCAGCCTCATCCACCTGCATTCCCCAGCGAGTCACTTGATGGTGGACAACCTTTCGATTCGTGGCATTATCATCAACGACTAATAAGCGCCGGCCACTCAATAAATTAAAATCTTGTTTGCAAATAATAACAGGCTGACTTCCTAGCACAAAAGGAATGGTAAACCAAAACTTAGTTCCTTGGCCTAACTGACTTTCTACCCCAATTTTTCCTCCCATTAAAGTTACCAGTTCTTTGCAAATTGCTAAGCCTAAACCCGTGCCGCCATACTTGCGAGTTGTGGAAGCATCTACTTGAGTGAAGGGGGCAAAAAGTTTGCGTTGAGCTTCGAGGGGAATCCCAATGCCGGTATCTATTACAGCAAAATAAAGGCTTGCATTTGTTTCCGTTTTGGAGAGCAATTCTGCGCGGACTACCACCTCTCCAGAACTGGTGAATTTGATAGCATTGCCAATCAAGTTCATTAGAATTTGCCGTAGGCGACCGGCATCTCCCTGAATATAAACGGGAACATTCTCATCAATTAACGCAGCGATTTCTATTCCTTTTGCATGAGCTGGAGGAGCCAGCAAATCTAACATTTCTTCAATACAAACCGATAAGTCAAAGTTTAAGACTTCTAACTCTATCTCACCGGCTTCAAGTTTGGAGAGATCCAAAATCTCGTTAATCAAGCTCAGGAGTGCATCCCCACTAATCCGAATGGTTTCAACGAAATCTCGTTGTTCAGGGTTTAGAGAGGTGTCTAAAAGCAAGCCGGTCATCCCTAATACCGCATTCATCGGC
The DNA here is from genome assembly GCF_014695715.1 of Microcoleus sp. FACHB-68. NCBI lineage: Bacteria > Bacillati > Cyanobacteriota > Cyanophyceae > Oscillatoriales > Microcoleaceae > Microcoleus > Microcoleus sp. FACHB-68. The sequence goes on along the minus strand of NZ_JACJOT010000008.1, from coordinate 364,902 downwards.
GTGCGGATTTCGTGGCTCATATTTGCCAGGAATAGAGATTTAAATCGAGAGGCTTCTAAAGCGGCTTCCCGTGCTTCTACCAACTCATTAATTCTATCAGTAACCACAACCGTGCCGCCCACACAACCATCGCGCTCTAGCCACGGGTGAACTGCCCAGCGAAAATAAATTTTAGATTTATTTTCGCTTTCAAATACATCTTCAGGACTGGAAATTGCCTCACCTTGAAGCGCCCGCTTATTAATAGCTTTCCAGCGTTTATGAATGTTGGGAAATAGTTCATAATGGCTTTTGCCTATAATCGATTGACCTTGTAAGTTATAATCAATTAGCCACTTATTACTGTATGCAAGATAGCGAACTTCTCGATCAAACATTGCCATTGCTACCGGCGCATTTGCAATAATTTGCTTGAGTTGCCGGCGCTCTCTTTCTAGCGCTTCTTGTACGAGCTTACGTTCAGTAATATCTGTATCAGTGCCGGTCATGCGACACATCTTGCCTTCCGCATCTTGAAAGGCGCTGCCGCGAGAGAGAAACCACCGGAAGCTACCATCTTTATGCAGCCGCCGATGTTCGATTTCATACTGATAGGTTTTTCCTTCTAAATGTGCCTGAGTGACTTCTAATACCCGCTGTAAATCGTCAGGATGCACTAAAGATCGCCAGCCTTCTAAGGTATCGGGAATATCGAGTTCTGTATAACCAAGTACGGCTTTAATAGTGGGGTCAATATACATTTCATGGGTGGCAATATTCCAGTCCCAGACTCCCACATCACCGGCACTGATTGCTAGCTCGTATCGTTCCTGGCTCACCCGCAGCGCCTCTTCTGTGCGCCGGCGCTCGGTGATATCGTTGAGGGTGCCAAAGGTGCCGCAGATCGTGCCGGTGCTATCTACTGCTAAACGGGCATCAACCTCGATCCAGCGGTAATTTCTATGGGTTTCCTCTCCTTCATTTTTGGAAATTGCCAGGAGCGGATTTTGATGTTTAATTAAATAACGAACTTCTGCTCGGCAAGACTTTTTTTTGCGATAAATCAGGGATTGAAATAGTTCGGAAGTCCGCTGCCGGTCATCTGGATGGATGTAATCTAAAAAGTTTGTTCCAATACTTTCTTCGATAGCAAATCCGGTAATTTCAGACCAGGCTGGATTGAGAAAAGCCCACATTCCAGCAGCGTCTGTTTGGAAAATAACTTCTTTAATATTGTTAACAACTGAGCGATATTTTTCTTCACTTTCGCGTCGCCCTTCTTCGGCGCGTTTGCGCTTGACAAATTGACCGATTTGGCTCCCTATTGCTGTCATCATTTGCAGCAAATCTGCGTCAGGTTCTTCGATCTGCCGGCTAAAGAAAATGAGAACCCCTAGGGTTTCATGTTCATCCCGAACCGGCAAAGCGAAAGCGCCGTGTAATCCTGCCCGACGAGCAATTTCGGCGCGTTGAAAGTTGGCATCTTTCGCAACATCTTCAATCCACGTCGGTTCGCCACTTGCCCACACACGTCCCGGCATTCCCTCGCCTTTTATAAAGACACTCAGATGGGCGAGTGCTTCAAACTCCGAGACTTCTTTTGATGGCTGGTGCCAGGTTTGGGCACAGTAGAGCGTATTGGCTAGGGCGTTTATGCTCCAGAGTTCGCCGAAATCCCATGCCTGGTTTTCGCAGATAGCTTGCAGAATTTTCGGGGCTGCCTCGTTGAGGGTGGCTGACTCTGCCAAGATGCGTGAGATCGCGTGCTGTACTGTCAAACGCTGTTCGGCGCGTTTACGTTCGGTGATATCAATGCCACTGGTGACGATGTATTCAACGGCTCCTTCACTGTCCAAAAGAACGGTGTTTGACCAGGCAATTAGCCGGCGATTTTTATCTTTGGTTAGCCAGTAGTTTTCAGACTCCTTCTTTTGGAACTGACCGCTTATTAGCTGCTGGAAAACTTCTTTCACCCGCTCTATTTCTTCCGGAACTAAAAATAAGTTCCATAAAGACCGGCCCCTGACTTCATCGACTGAGTAACCTGTGATCTGTTCGCAAGCGCGGTTAAAGCGAATAACATTCCCCTGCGGATCAAAAACTGCAACAAGAGCGCTTGCTGTATCAATCACTGCAAAGATAAAATTGCGTTCTTGCTTCAGTGATTCCTCTGTCAACTTGCGTTCGGCGATCTCGCGATAGATGAGATAATACACCGCAGCGAGGATGACAAAAGCCAGAAAAATACAAATAGAGAAAGTGAAGATTGTTTGTTGAGCTAGTGCGTTTGCTGCGGCCTTGCGCTGACTTAACAACGTCTTTTCTTCGTTCTCCATCTCCGCGAGCATCTGGCGAACTTGAGCCATCAAAATTCTGCCTTGGTTCGTCTGGATCATCTGTAATGCCGGCTCAAATCCTTGCTCTTTTCGCAGGCGAACGATTTCGCTAAGTGCGTCAATTCTTTTACCAATTACAGGTTGCAGCATCATTAGCCGTTGCTGTTGCTTAGGGCTATCTGCTGTCAGTTGCTTGAGCATTTCCAGGTCTTGATTGAGGCTGGGAATTGCTGTGTTATAAGGTTCTAAATAAGACTCATCGTTGGTGAGAATGTAGCCGCGCTGCCCGGTTTCAGCATAGGTCAAATTTGCTAAAACGCTTTCGAGACTTTCAAGAACTTGGTGGGTACGTTCTACTAAGTTAGAAGTTTCAATCAATTCGTTGATATTGCGATATGAAACTACGCCAATTAGGACGAGAATTGCTGATGCTAACCCAAACCCTCCTGCTACGCTTTTGAAGAAGTGCCGGCTGCGCTTTTGGACTTGTTGGCGCTGTGTGGTGGCAAGGGTCAGGGTGGCTAAATTGCGCCGCAGTTCCAGTTGTTTAATGACTTGCCGCCCAAGGGCGCGTAATGCCTCCTCCTGTTCTGGGTTGAGGCTGCGCGGGACGCGATCAATGACGCACAGGGTGCCCAAGGCGTGTCCTTCAGCGTTAATTAGGGGGGTGCCGGCATAAAACCGCACGTTGGGTTCAGAGGTGACGAGGGGGTTTGTGGCGAAGCGTTCGTCAGTGGTTGCGTCGGGAACAATAAAAACGTCTGGTTGCTTGATGGCATGGGCGCAGAAGGCAATGTCGCGGGGTGTTTCTGAGGCTTCCAAACCCCGCTTCGACTTGAACCACTGCCGGTTTGCATCGATTAAGCTGATTAAGGCGATGGGAGTGCCACAAATATAAGCGGCTAAATGGGTGAGATCGTCTAAGTCTGCTTCTGCCGGTGTGTCGAGGACGTTATACTCTCTTAGTGCTTTGAGTCTCTCTGCTTCGCTATCTGGTAATGGTGCTTGCATAAGAAGTATTTAATATCGGTTACTGTTTTATTTTTAGTGAGTTCCTGTCAGCGCAATTTTTGCGGTTTTTTCGTTAATTTTATTCAATTTCTTTTGATTATAAATTTTTATTTTAACCCGATAGATGATTTTTTTGAGAAATCTTTGTTTTTTGAAGAAGCGTAAATAAATGCCTATCACTACGGATTATTTTTACTATAATTCGTTTGTTTAATTCCAGTTTCCGATTAATGTGAACCCTGCCCAATAGTGGGGGTGAGAGAAGTTTAGATCCCCTTGTTCGGAAATTTTGGGTGGGAGGGTAATCGGATTGCCTTCTGAAAGCCACAATTTTCCCTCTTTTATTCGGACTTTTCCGCGCAGCATTCCTAATTGAGCTTGTCTGAGGGCTTCTGTTTTAATCGGTGTTTTACTCCATTGTAAATAAAATTCGCTCATGAGTGCTAATGTGCTTCTGTCATCAACGCGCCAAAGGCTTGCTAAGGCAGATTTGACGCCGGCTTGAACGGCTAAGCCGGCAAACCCTAATTCTGGTTCATCTCCCAAGGCGGTTTCACAGGCACTTAAAACCAGCATTTCTACGGTTGGAGATTCTGCCCAGTTCAATTCTTCGGCGACTTCTCGCAATCGATCTAAACGCAGTTTTGAGTTTGCAAACTGAATGTAAGATTGACTGACATTTCCCTGAACAAATTGCCCGTGAGTCGCGAAGTGTATGATCCTGAAACGCTGCTGATTATAGACAGATTTTAGCTTTTCTAAGGTAAACTCTTCGTTGAGAAAAGGAACACCTTGCCAAGGAAGTCTTAAAATTGTCGAGAGTTCCACCGGCACTGCCGGCAATGGGCTAGCATCTTCAAATTCTGACGCACCCATTGCTAAAATTGGTAAGTTTCTTACGTCAACATATCGGGTATCTGTTAAACCAAAGCTTGGAATTAAGGCAACATTATATTTTTCGATGAGAAACTGTTTTCCATCGTGTAAAGCCGCGATGGGAATCGACCGCAAACCCGCATCCATCGTGAAAACTAACGTATCTATCTGGTTTGCTTCTAAATCGTTTTCTAAAGGCTTAACAAGCCATTCATAGAGTTTTTGAGCGTTATTGATCGACCCATTTCCAGAACCAATAGGAGGCAGTCCAATTTCTTCCCGCCAAGCGGTGACAGTTTCCTTAATTGCGTTGCGATTCGCGTCAGGAATAACTTGTTGTCCGACTCGATCAATTGGGAGGGTTTTCTCGGCAACTTTGTCACAGCCGGCTGCATCGGAAGAATTCGGTAAAACATATAAATTTCGCAGTTCTTCTGATAAGGAAGCTAGATAAATCAGCGCCGGCTTATTTCCCGTAATTCGGGATAGATTGCATAACGTCTGGCTGATTTCAGCTACAGAAGGCGGTTTTCCCACAACTTCTTTCCTGAAGTATTGGGCGAATTCAATGGCTTGTGATTGTTCAAATAACTGAAGGGCTGTATCAACTGAACCGGCTGTTTGAATTCCCTTTTCAAAATTTGTTCTTGTTACACCTTCAGTTTGAGAATTAACAGAATTTGAAGTTCCCTCTATAAAAGATGGCCCTGTGGCATCGGAAAAGTTACCAAACTGACTAATAATTGATGAATTTTTATGAATAAGGGGGCTTGAGTTTTGAACGGTTTTTGCGTGAACTAGCTTGACCGACAATAAAGCAAAGATTAAAATTAAAGTAAATTTAAATAAAATTCTACTAAGCCGATTAGGTAAATTCAATGGGCAACCCTTTCGAGTCAAAAAAATCAATTTCTGTTTTTTTGTTTTTTGACAACTTATCGGCTTGGTAAATTTCATTTCACTTATTTTTAAAAAGAAAAGCTGTAACCAACTCTTAGCAGAAACCGGCTGCCATCGCCGGCATTGCCGGTGAGATCCGTAACAGCACCCGTGACTACCACAGGAATGTTAGGGAATGGTGCATAAGATAATCCTAAAGTCAAATCTTGCCCTGTCCATTCAGCAATCGCATTGACAGGTTCAACCACGCGCAAAGCCGCACTGCCAAACACCCCGACTGACTCGATCTCACTGTAAATATCCGATTCTGAGCGAAATTGTCCGCCGCCAATGCCGGCAGAAATAACAAGTAAGCTAAAAGGTTCCTCTACACTTTCTTGTAGATTAAATGTTTTCGTTGCAACTCCATAAACACTGGTGCCGGCATCGGTAAACCCCCAGATAATCGCATTTTGCACCCCAGCGGCAACGGCAAAATCATCTGATAAAGTCCGGTGAATTTTAAAACTCAAGGAACCCCGGCGGGCAAAATCTGAAACATCCAAAATTGATGCGACAACATCGAAACCGACAAATTTTTGGGAATTTCCTAAGCCGATGCCAATTCCTAAACCTCCATCCGCTAGGTTTGTGTAGCGTGTACGAGATTGCCAGCCGGCACCAATGCCGATACTACCGAAGTTTAAACCACTGGCAAACGGCATCGCTACGGAAATGCTGGGATCTGCCTGAGACTCTTGCACGGTAACTAAACGCAAACTGGGCGGCTTGCCGGCAGGTTCAGTCATTTCTTCTTGTAATCCCTCGTCTGATGATAATAACACGCTCGACTGATTGCGCGTCACAGATTGCTCTTGAGGGGAAACTGAAGCGGAATTGCTATCACAAACACCCCTAAATTTAAGGCAAAGGGGTTTTAAAGTTACAAATTTTTTGTGTATTTCTGGGTAAAACTCTTGAGCTTTATCAGTTTTTAATTGATTCACCCTGAAATTAGATAAAACTAGATTTTTTTGAGAAATCGGCAGCGAATGAATTCCATCAAACCTATCAACCCTTTTGGGCTGAAAATTATTAGATAACACCGGCTCATCCCAGAACTGGGGGGAAAAATTCTGGGCCAAACTGGTACTGGAAATCGTAATCTCACTGGCGGCGTAGAGAAAAATAGCGGTGAGGAACCGGAAGGCGTGGCGGATGGGGGATTTCATCAACAGGGGCAGGCATCAACATCAATATTAATTCCTTATAAATCCTAATCAACTGCCAACGTTGAATGCCTGGGAATAATAGCGTTCTGCCTGCTGAGTTAGCCCCACCCGGTCGTAGAGAGCGCCCAGCATCTGGTAGACTGCCGGTGTTGATTTGCCGCTGAACACCAACGCCTCAAGCGTCTCAATCGCATCAGCAAACAAGCCATAATTACTGTAAATATTAACTTTAGCCAGCGCTTGTGCCGGCTCAGAAAGCCCTTGTTGCGCCACTGTGTTGAGTTTATCCCGCACTGCTTCAGCCTTGTGCCTCTCTAGCACCAAAAAAATTGCTGATTCCATCGGCGCTAAGTTACCATCTGCCCGGACAATTATTTGATATTCCCCTCCCGGTTGCAGAGATGAGCCAGAATAGGCAATTTTTGCTGAATTGACTTGCGCCTCCCAGATCACACCCGTGGCATTCCTGACTTTGACGGTGTAAAGTTTGGCACCTTTGACAGCATTCCAGCGTAAAATTGGCCGCTCATCGAGCAGCACTGTTTGCCGGGGGCTGATAATGTAGGGAGAATTTTCATCCACAGGGCTGCGAAGCGTCGGAACTCTGGGATCTTGATTGTTCGGCATCGGGCAGCCATTGAGTGCGCCAGAAACGCCCTCTGGTAGCTGCCAGGTTCGCCCATCGGCACAGCGCACGGTAGCGGTTGCGCCCTTCCTGACAATGAGCAAATCGCCGGGATTAATTTGGGTATTTCCACTCACTTGCGTTATCTGTTCATCGCCGGCGCGGTGCAACAGCACTTCACCCCTAGCCTCGATCAGCCAGTAGCCGCCGGCTGCCGCTTGGGCGGGAGGAACGGATTGTGCAATCCGGTTTATAGCCTGAATCGGCTGACTTTCGCACAATTGGGCGCTGGACAGCATCAGGGCTAGGGCGATTGCTATCGATAGTGTGCGTTTCATTTTTCCTCTGCAGCGGAGTTCAAGCGAGCGCGTGCCATGTCAATCCAGATTGCTTCATCTAGATTGAATATCGAAGCATATCTGAGACAATTTTGCCATTCAACCAGTCCTGCTTTCCACTGATTCTGATCTTCCAGAACTTGTGCCAGCAAGCAGTAAGCCGAGGCGCGGTGTCTGTCCAGATAAATCGCCTCTTGTAATTTCTCTTCTGCTTCTTGATAGCGTTTTTGCCCAAATAGTGCCCAGCCCAGGTTTTTGAGGATAGCGTATTTTTTATTATTATCGTTGGCGTGCTTAAGACTTTGGGAAAGTAATTGCACGGCTGGTTCATATTCGCCTTCTTGAATGTAGAGGCGAGCCAAGTTATTATCAGCAGCCTGCAAGCCATTTTCACTGGCTTTTTGATAAGCGCTTCGGGCGCAATTCCAATCTTGCCGGTCTTCGCAAAGAGTGCCTAGATTGAAGTGAGCGATTGCTAAATTTGGTTGTAAGGTAATCGCCTTTTCGTATTGGCTGCGGGCGCACTCCCAATCTTGCCGGTTTTGGCAAATAAATCCCAAAGCGTTATAAACTTTTGCAGAATTTGGATTATATTTTAGCGCTTGCTTGTAATCGGCTTCCGCCTGTTCGGGTTGACGCGATAAGTAATTTTCTAATCCGCGATTGTAATAATAAGCTGCTAGGGCGGCACGCACCCCCCACAAGCCGGTTGTTCCAATTAATAGTAACATCACCGCCGTCAGCCACCGAGGAGGCTTAACCCATCCTCCCCGATTATTTTTCACCATTTCTAAGCGGTCTAAAATGAACTGGGCATTAGCAGGACGTTTACCGGGAAACGTAGCCATTAGCTCATCAATTAGGCCGGCAAGATGTGGTGAAATGTGGGGGGCGTAATCTCGCCAAATCAATTCGCCCGTTTCAGGGTTTTCTGGTAATTCAACCGGGTGTTTTTCCGTTAGTAAATGAACGAAAGTACGACCAAGGGCGAAAAAATCCGATTGCGGGACTGCTTTGCCTCCCGCTTGTTCAGGTGGCGTGTAGCCTGGGGAAATGATGCCGGTGATTTGTTGATGACTTCCCACTTTTGCCAAATAGGTGCCGCTGACTTCTCGAACCGTGCCAAAGTCAATTAATACCAGTTCGCTGCCCCCCTCTAAGCTCGTTAATGGGCAGCGAACCATAATATTAGAGGGCTTTAAATCTCGGTGAAATAAATCTTTTTCGTGAACAAGCTGGAGAATTTTGGTGAGCTGTATCAGCCAATCAATCGCTATTTTTTGTGAGATACGGCCATATTTTTCCACCCACTGCTCTAGATTATGACCCTCGATTTTTTCCATCACTAAGCAGTGTAGCTCTTGGGTGATGGCTTCTAATTTTAAAGTAAAATATCCATCCACTTCGACTTTGGGAATCCCTGGATGCTTGAGCTGCTGCAAAACCCGCGCTTCTCGTTGAAACATTTGGCTCCACTTGGGGCGTTTCAACACTTTCATCACTTTTAATTTGCCACCATCCTCGACTTCAAAAACTTCTGTGGGACAGAATTCGTCTAATTCCCGTAGAGGTTTAATTAAACGATAGCGGTTATTGATCAGCAGAGGGGTGCCACAGCTCTGGCAATGAGCCAGATTGTCAGGATTTTGCCGGCAGATGCATTTGGGATTGATACAGTAACTCACTCAGGGGATGTTAGAGTTTAGATTGGATAAAGTCTTAAATAAAATATTGAAATTTATTTATAAAACGCTTCACTAAATTATTCGGAATATTTCAGCTCTAAACTGGTGACATATTCCTGCACCACCGGCTGCAAGGTAAAACGACCAGAACTTTTTTCAATTAGGGAGCGTCCAACTAACGATGCCAGCGCATTCGTTAATTCAATAGAGGATACTCCCGATAAGCTTTCTTGCAACTCACTCAGCGCCACTGGCTCTTTTTCTAGAGAAAGTTGATACACTATTTGCATTTCCAACTTAGATAGTCGCTCAAAATGCACTTCAATAAAATCACTAATGTCACGCGTTACTTGCGTGGTGCCAATTTTCAAAAACTCGCTAACTTTGCCGTCAAAAACTTCTTTGATAAAAGCAGAAACGATTTTTAGCATAAAAGGGTTTCCTCGATAAATATTAATGAGCGTTCCCCATTTATCTTCTTGAACTAAGCCTTTTTCTTTAAAAATTTCCCGTGCTTCATCCCCTAAACCTGCCAGTTGGTACGAACGAACAGGTAAAGTTTCCCCTTCTAATAAGGCAACTTCTCTAAGTTTTTCGCGGCTCGTTAGCACTAAGCAACTTTGATGCGGGGTTTCTCCTACCCGTTTCAAAAGTTCGCCATAAACTTTATAACCGGCTTGATAGTGTCCCACAAAATCCCCACTGCTGAGAATCGCTTCTAAATTATCAAGTACCAGCAAGCAACGATAGCGGCGCAAGCATTCTATGAGACGCGAAATCAATTCGCTGGCATCGCCGGTTAAATCAGGTGCCGGCTGGTAAGACAAGAATTCAAGTAAATCTGTTAAAAGTTCATTCAGGGGAGGCGCTTGGTGGAGACTGCGCCAGATTATATAGTCAAAATTATCTTGAACTTCTTTTGCTAACTTCACCGAAACTGCGGTTTTGCCAATCCCACCCATCCCTAGGATTCCTATCAGCCGGCAATTCTCTTCAACCACCCATTTTTTAAGCGTTGTGAGTTCGCCGGCACGTCCATAGAAAGCAGTCACATCAGGCGCTTCCCCCCAATCTGTATGTGCCTCAATTTGTGGGAGTGCGTCAGCAATTTCTTTCCAATTGTTCAGTCCAACCGCTTGACAAATATTAATAAAAGAATCTTGGCGAATCGGTATACTCCGCCAAAAGCGTTTCAACGTCGCTTCTGTGGTGTGAGCGGCTTGACACCAAGCAATTGATGTCTTTTTCCAGCCTTTCTTTTTTCGAGCCTCATCAATAATTTCTAACTTTTTTTGAGAGGCGCTGAGAACTGCTGCCCTAAGATTGCCGGCCATATCCTAATCTGCTACTATGCTTTTTCTAAAATACCAACTCTTGCGCTCGGTATTAGCTCAGGTTCTTCGTCTACTGAGCCGTAAAGTGAGCCGTCTTATGAGCCGAAAAACTGAGCCACTAATGAGCCAAATTAATCATGCTCCCTCTTTCATAATAAGAAACACGGGGAGAGGTGATTCAAGCGATTGTTGTACCGATAGTGAGTTTCAAGCGCGTATTTTTAAGTGCAACCTTGAGACACAAGGTACACACTGGGGGTACTCTACCAAAAGTCCGACGCCAAAATAGGACACCCCAGTTTGATAGATAAACGCTTTCACAAGGGATAACTGAAATGCTGAGCAGCTTACAAGCTTCAAAAGAAAGAATCGTCAATCACAACAGCAAAGCCAGTATCGTCTTCATTGACTCAGCGGTTGAGGAGTGCGATCGCCTGATTGGCGGGTTGGCAGCCGGCACAGAAGTCTTCATCCTCAACCCCAGACGGTGTGGAGTCGAGCAAATTACCGAATTTTTGGCTCAACGCACCGGCACTTCTGCTAAAACCTTTGTCGATACGATTCACATCGTCTCCCACGGTTCCCCTGGCTGTCTGTATCTAGGCAATACACAACTGAACCCGCACAACGTCGATCTTTACGCTTACCCGTTGCAACAATGGGTGAAGTATTTAAACATTGGGAATTTTGTCGGGGGAAACAATAGTCCAGCCTCAATTCTGCTCTATGGCTGCGACGTGGCAGCCGGCGAAATTGGTAAAGCTTTTGTACTGAGGCTTTCCCAGTTAACCGGCGCAAATATTGCCGCTTCCATCAACCCGACTGGCAGCGCCGCAAAAGGTGGGGACTGGCAGCTACAATTCTTCACGGCAAGAATGACGGTTGCCTTAGCGTTTGATGAGAGTGTCCTCAAGTCATACAGCCACGTTTTCAGTGGCACCACGCGTTACTGGAAGGGTGCCGGCGCGGATAAATACTGGAGTAACCCGCTAAACTGGTCGGGAGACGCCGTACCAGAGGCAGAGGATGATGTTATCTTCAACGATGCCGGCACGAAAGATGTGGTTCTCAACATCACCGCGCAAATTAAAAGCCTGACGATTTCCCCTGAATACACCGGCACTCTGTCGGGTTGGCATGAGCTGGCGGTGTCAGAAAATGCTTTAATCCAGGGTGGAACGGTTAACATCAACTTGGAAGCCGGTGGCGATATCACCATTGAAAATGGCACCGTCAACAGCTACCTTTCTGCTAATGGCAATTTCACGATTAAAAATGGGACGGTTGCTTGGAATGGGGGAAATATTAACGGCAATACTTGCTTGAGTGGAGGTGTAGTTTCCTTTGCGAGTAAATACAATAGCTACTACATTTTCTACGGCAACTTTATTCGTGCCGGTGGTACGACGAAAGGAACCCCCATTTTCGGTTTCTACGGAACCAACCCCCAGACATTTCATGCCGGCATCGAAGGCATGACGTTGCGAGATTTATACAACTGCTGTCCGCTGACGTTGCAGGGTAAGGTAACACTGAATGGGTTCTTTTCCAATTGTGGCATTCTTAACCTCACCGCTGGCGCTACGATAGACGCATCGGCAGTCTGTTCTTACCAAAACACCGGCACCATTCTAGAAACTGGCACTATTGTGCGCCAAGACAAAACAAAAACTCTCACACCCAAGCAAGATCAGCCCGTTCCTTGTCTCACTCCCAGTGCCGGTGATCAGCGGTTCCTGCCTGTGGAAGCTATGAAGGAAAGCTTAGATGAAAAGGTGTTACAAGCCGTTCAAGTGACTCATAATAGCGTCCCTTCTTTTGTCTAATCGTCCAGACAATAATTTTTTCAGGTTAAGAGCCGGTTTATAGATAGCAATAGGAGGTGAAATTACCACTCGGATCTCGCAGGTTTGCAACTCACACACACTTAAAGTTAACGAGATAAATTTCCCTTCCTCTCCTCTATGCTGTCTTTCAATTTTTATCAAGAGTTATCAACTTATTAAGGTGACTTATAACTGCCGGCTCGTAAAACTAACTCACCCTCTTTCGGATTTCGGGTGAAAATAAACGCGCCGTTTTCAGCTTCTCCACCCGATAAAAAATCAATCTGCTGCTCCCCGGATTCCTCAATTTCTCCATTAATTCGCAATTCAGCAATCACTTGTACTGACTCAGCCGTATTTCCGCCAGTATTCTTAATTTCAAACGGGACATAAAATTGTCCTTGCGTGTTACGAATTTCTCCATCACGGACAATTGCTAAAACCGGCGGTTCATCTCGCCTGGTAAACCAGTCATAAAACACCAGTCCGATGATTGCTGCCAAAATGGAAAGAGAAATGCTAAAAGTCACCCACTCTGCCGGCGATCTTCCTTCATGTTTAAGTTCGGGAGGAGAATTTTTCTGTAAGTTTGACTGACTCATACCATTAACCGTCCTGCTGCGCCACCAATTGTTGCCGGTAAACCAAGGACTAATGTGTGACTCAACCACAATTGCCACGGATCTTTAAAGGTCAATTTGTGGAAAAAAGCTAAGAGCAATGCTGCTGCCAGAAGCGAGACTAAATAAGCGGTAATTGTCTCACTCATCGGTCGTTGAAAAAGTCCTTTCTGCTGCCGGCGCAAGTTTTCAGAAGTAAAGCCGGCTTGAAACACAATTCCATAAGAAATTAGCAGTGATGCAGCCATAATTGCTAATAGCCAGGGAGGCGATATCGCAGCAGCCAGCATGGGAACTTCGTCAGTTGGCGCAATGTTAAACGCCAAGAAAGTTGCGCCGAGTAAGGTGGCACTGAGGTCTAGGACAGTAGGATTAAAATTAGCTTGCTCTGGTTTCTTCTGGCTTTGGGAATGATCATCTTGCTCATACTGAGCTTGGTTGCGATCTCCACTTAATAATGAACGCGCAAGCCCAACTCCTATTGAAAACGGCATTCCTTCAAAGATGACTTTTCCCAAAATCTCACGCCAAGGTGTATCAAAAGTAATTTCGCGCAAAAGTATGAGGGTAAATAAGGCGCAGACAAGGCCAAGTGCCATTGCTTCCACACTATCCATCGCTGCATCTTTAAGGCGGATATTATTACTTTTACGAAAGCCGGCGGTGCGATTGAGTAATAAAACCCCAACAAAAGTTGCAGCAAGACTACTGATTCTTTGTACAGGTTCAGCAAATGAGCCAATCCACCAAACTTCCATTGTATAGAACAGCGGAATGCCAAACAAAAAACCACCGCAAATACCCCGAATTAAATCATCTAATTCATTTAAATAGGCATTTTTGCGTTTGCGGTGTCGCATTCTTTTGTTCATGAGTTCGTTTGAAAAAGTGCCATTGAGCGAAGAGAAGGCTCTTTTCTATTTAATTTTTATCAGGGATCTGAATAAATCTCTCTTTGGATAGATTTAAAGATGGTTACAAGCCGGAGCATCTCATTTTTGAAAATTTGTAGTGCGTTCGCGTAGCGTGTGCGTCAGCACAAACATCTCGCTCGCTTGTGTAATTTTAGGGAGCAAGATGCTCCCACTCCCTTGTTTTTGCAAATATGAGATGCACCCTTTACAAGGAATTGGGTTTAGATTTATTTGGATTTTTAACCGCAGATAAACGCAGATAAACGCAGATGTAAAAATTTGCGTTTATCTGCGTTCGAGGTTTTAACTTCTCAGGCTGACAGAGAAGTTTTTAACTAAAGCATCGCGCACTTTTTGCTGCACCGGCTCGACATCTTCATCGGTTAAGGTGCGATCACTGCCGCGATAAACCAACCGCAACGCTAAACTGCGCTGTCCTGCCGGCACATTTTCACCCCGATACTCATCAAACAATTCCACAGATTCCAGCAAGGCACCGGCAGCCTTTGCGATCGCTCCTTCAATCTCAGCCACCGAGACATTTGCCGGCGCAAAGAAGGCAATATCTCGACCGGCTGCGGGGAAAGTGGAATAGGGACGGAACCGGCGCGCGATCGCTTCGTGGGAGAGGGAAGCTAAAAGCACTCCCCAATCTAACTGGAACAGGTAAACCTCATCAGGCAACCCCCGTTCTTGCCGGAGTTGGGGATGCAACTGGCCGAATGTACCCAGCCGGCTTCCCCGCAACCATAGTGAAGCGGTACGTCCCGGATGCAGACGCTGATCACTGCTATCGGCTTTGCACTCCACCGCGAGATTTAAGCGCTCAAACACACTTTCCAGCAAGCCTTTGGCTTCAAACCAGCTTAGCGGCTGTTCGCGCCCACTTCGCACCCACCGGCCTTCCGTTGGATCGCCACCGATAATCCCTGCGATCGCATCCGTCTCTTTTAAAACTTCCCCGTCTTTCCAGAAAATTCGGCCCATTTCAAACCCATTCAAGGGGCCATTTCCTTGCTCAAGATTGTATTGAAAAGCATCAATCAGTCCGGATAGCATCTCTGTCCGCAACGCTGAATACTCAACAAATAGCGGGTTAGAAAGCACTACCTGATTATCTCCCTCAGTACGAACGAGAGAGTAGTGCATCAGTTCAGTCAAACCGGCAGCCCGAAAAGCCGCTCTCACTTGCCGGTTGAGCTTTTGTTCCACCGGCAGCACTCCCGCAGCCGTTTTACTCGGCAAGGTTTCGCAGAAGTTGTTGTAACCGTAGAGACGGGCGATTTCTTCAATTAAGTCAATTTCGCGTTCTAAATCGCGGTAGCGGTAAGCCGGCACCGTCACCTGCCAAACCCGCTCTTGTTCTGTGGGAGTGACGCTGCATCCCAAGGCGGTGAGAGTGCGCTCCATTTCTGCCGGTTGCAACTCACCCGTTGCGTCTCCCTGTTTAATCGCGCCTAAAAGCTGATTAACGCGGTCTAGACGCAGTTCTATGGAGCGAGTGAATACTGACCTATCCGCTTGGCTGCCGGCGGTTTCCTGAGCCACCGGCACGCCTTGTGCGAGTTCTGCCAGTAGTTGCACGGCACGCTGGCAGGCGGTTGCTAATTCTGCCTGATTAACGCCCCGTTCATAGCGAGTAGAAGCTTCCGTTCGCAACCCTTGGCTCCGGGCAGATCGGCGAATGGCCACCGGCTCGAATATGGCGGCTTCGAGGATCAAGTTTTGTGTGCCGTCATGGACTTCGGTTTCCTCGCCCCCCATGATGCCGGCCAGTGCCACCGGCTTATCATTGGCGGTAATTAACAGGTTTTGTTCTTGCAGGGTGCGGGCTTGTCCGTCCAAAGTTTTGAGGGTTTCGTCGGTTTTGGCAAACCGCACGCCAATGGTTAAATCTTGACTGCCGGCAACGGCTTGCAAGCGTTCGCGGTCGAAGGCGTGTAGCGGCTGACCCCATTCCTGCAAAATGTAGTTGGTGACATCCACAACATTGTTAATCGGGCGCACGCCGGCTGCTTGCAAACGTCGTTGCAACCATTCGGGGGAGGGGCCAATTTTAACGCCTTCGATGACGGTGCCGATGTAAATGGGGCAACCTTGCAATGACGTGTCCATTGAGAAGCCTGCCGCCGAATTCCCGATCTCCTGTGATCCGGCTGCCGGCAGTCGCAACGAGGTGCCGGTGAGCGCTGCCACTTCCCGTGCGATGCCCACCATACTCAGGGCATCCGCACGATTTGCGGTTGCTGTCAAGTCTAAAATTACATCATCTAGACCGAGCAGGGGGCGAACGTCGCTACCTAGTTTTAAGCCCTCTGCAAAAATATGAATGCCGGCAGATTCTTTGGCGAGTCCCAGTTCGGCTAATGAGCAAATCATGCCCTGAGAGGGGACGCCGCGTAATTTGGCCGGCTTAATTTTCAAATCAATCGTCGGCAGGTAAGTGCCAATCGTCGCCACCGGCACATAGAGATCAACACCGGCGTTGGGTGCGCCGCAAACAATATTTAAAGGGTCGCCAGAAGTCCCAACATCGACTTGACACACCCGCAGTTTATCGGCGTTCGGATGGGGTTGACAATCGATGATTTTCCCGACCACGACGCCATCGGCCCAAGTGCGCCGGTCTTCGATGTCTTCTACCTCAAATCCAGCCAGTGTCAACATCTGGGCCAACTCTTCTGGAGAGAGTGTAATGTCCACCAATTCCCGCAGCCAGTTCAGAGAGATACGCATTGCTAATTGCTAATTGTCAGTTGTCAGTGGGTAAGGGCCGGTTTTGTTCAGCGATCGTCTGGAGTTAAGCCAAAAGTCTCGACTAAACCCGCCCATATAGTGGTCAGTTGGTAGCGGCACCTCCCATGAGTTGCCCTAGGCGTCAGTTGTCAGCCTTGATCAATGAGATTCGCTCGCTATAGACGCTTCGCCTTCACCTAGGCTAGGCTGATAGCCTGATCCTTGTGCCTGATCATTTTATCCTTCCTAGGAGACTGCCCTCTCACACGAGTTGCCGGTGTTTGCCACCCTTCCTCCCAGCTTTGTTACACAGGGCCGGAACTGCGAAACTTCTTCATGGAACCAACACAATTTTGTAAATATCCCACTAAGATATTGATTATTATTGTTTGGAAGCCTAATTTTAGGGCATTTTAAATATAGGGAGAGTGTCACTTGGAAGGTCTGAAGGTGCCAACTGAGGGCGACAGTACCAAACAGGTTCCACGCGAGCAAAGTTATTTCGGCAACACTTCAAGGGATTCCCGCTTCATACCCCGATAGTCGCCTTACATCATATAAGGTAGGGTATACCTAAGCGGCCCAGAAGAAAGAATCCCTGAGGCCAGAGGGAGTTGAGCGTCTACTAATGTAAGCCTGTTAGCTGTCCAACAGCTGAGCATAATCCGGGTAAAGTTGAATGAGCTACTGTGTAAATCCAGCCTGTCCCCATCCTGAAAACCCAGACAACGCTCTTCGGTGTCAAGCCTGTGGCGAAAAGTTGCTGCTGCGAGATCGCTATCGAGTGACTCAAGCCCTGGGCCAAGGTGGGTTTGGGGCGACTTTTATCGCCCAAGATATTTCTTTGCCCGGTCAGCCAACTTCTGTGATCAAGCAGTTGCGCCCGGTGGCCAGTTCTGAGCGGGTGCTGGAAATGGCGAAGGAGCTTTTTGAGCGAGAAGCGAAAACCCTCGGCAAGATTGGCAATCATCCTCAAGTGCCCCGTCTGCTAGATTATTTTGATACGAATGATCAGTTTTATTTAGTTCAGGAATATGTCAGTGGGGCGACTCTGAAGCAGGAAGTGAAGCGCAGTGGGCCTTTGACTGAACTCGGTGTCAGACAGTTTTTGACTGAAATCCTGCCGGTGGTGCAATACCTCCACGATCACCGAGTGATTCACCGGGATATCAAGCCGGCTAACATTATTCGCCGCACAATCGACCACAAACTCGTTTTAATCGACTTTGGCGCGGTTAAAGACCAAGTGAGTCAAACAGCGCTGATGAGTACGTCAGATCAGACGGCTTTGACCTCTTTTGCAATTGGCACCCCCGGTTTCGCACCCCCAGAACAGATGGCGTTACGCCCGGTTTATGCCAGTGATATCTATGCGGTGGGTGTGACTTGCATTTATTTGCTGACGGGAAAATCTCCTAATCACCTTGGTTACGATCCGATTACGGGTGAGATTCGCTGGCGCGAGTACATTAATGTGAGTTCGCGCTTGGTGAATGTGCTGGAGAAAATGCTAGAGGTTTCTGTCCGCCTGCGTTACCAGTCTGCTAACGATGTCCTCAGAGCGTTGGCGGTGGAGTTTCACCGGGAAAGCCTCTCTCAAGGCATGATCAATCAACCCAAGAGTAGTGGCACTCTCTCTGACGAGCCTACGGATATCGAGTCTGGTGGAGGGGGGGCAGGAGGATCGCAAGTGTCTCGGCTGGCTGAGGCTATTCGGGCACGTAAAGGTCGCTCAGGGGGAACTCGTGTGCCGATTAGGGACAGCCGAAATCCGGGGATGGTTTCCAAAGCTGCTGCCGCAACAACGGTTGATGGCAAAGGTGCTTCCAGTGCGAAAATGAAAGGCCCGATAAAGTGGGATGCCATTGGGGTAAAAACAGCTTATACCAAAGGCCGGCGAGATTTTGCCGCCTGCGATCTCAATCTTCTAGACTTATCGCGAACGAGCTTAGCAGAAGCAATTTTTCATCAGGCGAGCTTGGTAAAAACTAAGTTTTTGGCAAGCGATTTGTCTAATGCTAATTTTGGCAGAGCCAGTTTAAATCAGGCGGTTCTGCGGGATGCGAATTTGACGAAAGCTTATATGAGCTACGCCAATTTAGAAGGGGCGGATATGAGAGGTGCGGATTTGAGTGAGGCTTATCTTACTCACGCAAATTTGCGAGGGGCAAATCTATGTGGGGCAAATCTTACGGGTGCTAGAGTGAGTGATGAGCAGTTAGCGACGGCAAAGACGAATTGGATGACAGTCAGGCCGAATGGGAAGCGAGGTTTGTTTTAAGAAACCCAAGCTTGGCTGCTTTGCTTTTACTGAAGAATCGGAAAGGATGCCGGTTTAAGGAATTTGATCTAGCTCGATTCGTTGCATTTCTATGATTCCCTCTGCTTGCTTGCTGCTATAAAATAGCTCGTAACTAATGGATAGTTCTCCATTATTCATTTCCTTGACGCGAACCATGCCGAAATTATTATGCCGGCAAATATATAAATTTTCTACCTGGTAGGGAATGTTTTCTCGGTGATCGCCAAGATTGCCTCTTTTTTGAACTAAATTCTCTAAAAGGTGACGACCAAATTCGCTCATAGAAGCATAAGAAATGCCGCTAGATGTGAGCTGAAATACTCTAGCTGAAGGGAATTTTTGATGGGAAATTTTAAAAACTGCGCCCATGTGAACATCCCCACTGAGAAAAACCACAGGTCGCTTTGTTTCTTGGGAAAACTGAAAGACTTTTTCGAGTAATTGATTGCGTTCTGACCAGTTGGAGTCGTGATCCCAGTGATCTCGGAAGTCGTCGGTGTATTTAAAATAAGGAACGTCGAAGGTATTGACAACAAAGCTTTTGAAGTGAGCCACCGGCACTGGCGATACAATAAACAAAACGCGTGCACTCGAATCATACTGAGCGTTTAACCAAGTTTCAAAGCGTTGCCATTGTTCAGCACCCAGTAATCGCAATTCCTGCCGGTTAAAATCGTGGTGACCTCGCATATCCAGCACATAAAAATGGGAAATTCCACAACTAAATTCATAATCAAATTGCTCCAGGTTAGGGTCTGTATGCGGGTTATGAGAATGTTCATATTCCCGATATACTTGCTTGGCAGCCGAGAACATTTCATGAGCCAAGTTTATATGTTCTTTGAAGTTTCTCAATTCCCAAGAAACATCTAACTTGGCAGCCAGTTCTTGTGGTGTGTAAGAACCCCAACCATCCACAATTTCATGATCGTCCCAAATCATGTAAGTGGTAAAACTTTGAAAAATCCGCTGCACTTCAGGTAACCCCCAATAACCTTGGTAAATATCCCGATACCAAGAAACCATGTCATTGCGGGACGGGTTGTGCTTTTTGACATTTTTGAGCCACTTCCAAATATCTAATTCTTTCTCTCCATCTACATACACCTGATCGCCGGCGGCGAGGACAAACTGGGCATTAGCATCCCACAATTCTTGATAAAATTTATCCCACATTTTCAAATTAACTGTGGTTTGCCCATGATAAGGCTGGTGGCAACTGTACAGTCCAAAATTCACTTCTGTGGGATTTTCTGGAAATGTCCGAAAAGAAAGCGGTTCTTCATGTCCTAATATCCAAGGCCGGTCTTCATTCGGTTGAAATAAAATATAATAATATCGAGATTGGGGTTTTAAATCTTTAATATCCACCACGTTTGTTAAATCATTGTCATAAACAAATTTGAGTGGATAAATTAATTCTGGATCAATTTCTTTGATTTTATTCCCGGTCATTAATGCGAATTTCTCGATTTTTCCCTCACTCTGAATGTGTGGGATTCCATCTGTTGGAATAGGATTTTTCGCTACAACTAAGCAATAATCCCCAGGCTGTGGCACCCGCAGCCAGAGGCGGACGCTTGTCGTGGTGGTATGCCCAATGATGCTAGCCGTTTTTAAACGCGGATTCGGCCACGGTCTTTCTTCAGGGTCACAGAAATTTAACAGTACCAACGGTTCCCTCCTTTTTTTGCCTTATTTCCAGATTAGCTTATTTATTCTTGAGGCCGTTTTAAAAAATAAGTGCTTGTGCGTTGCTGAGGCAAAAGGCTGGCTTTGGGTATTAACAAGTGTGGCAAGGGACAGACAAGCCGGTTACAGTCCGTAAAGCTGAAAAAAAAAAACCCGCCTCATGGCGGGGGATTTGAGAAACAGACTAAAAGCGCAAGGGAAAAATCAACCGAACTTACCTGCAGTCGAAGCAATCAAGAACGCCGCATAAGTGAGGACATAACCCACCGTAAAGTGAGCCAAGCCCACCAGACGACCTTGAATAATACTCATGGCCACGGGCTTATCCTTCCAGCGAACCAAGTTCGCCAAAGGTGTGCGTTCATGTGCCCACACCAGGGTTTCGATCAACTCTTGCCAATAACCACGCCAGCTAATCAAGAACATAAAGCCGGTCGCCCACACCAAGTGGCCGAACAGGAACATCCAAGACCAGACCGACAGATTATTCATCCCATAAGGGGTGTAACCGTTGATCGTCTGAGCTGAATACAGCCACAGATAGTCACGCAGCCAACCCATCAGGTACGTTGATGACTCGTTAAACTGAGCCACGTTTCCTTGCCAGATTCCTAGATGCTTCCAATGCCAGTAGAAGGTGACCCAACCAATGGTGTTGAGCATCCAGAACATGGCCAGGAAGAATGAGTCCCAGGCTGAGGTGTCGCAGGTGCCGCCGCGTCCGGGTCCGTCGCAGGGGAAGGCGTATCCGAAGTCTTTTTTGTCCGGCATCAACTTCGAGCCACGGGCATCCAATGCTCCCTTGACGAGAATCAAGGTCGTTGTGTGCAAACCGAGGGCGAAGGCGTGGTGGACGAGGAAGTCTCCAGGGCCAATGGTGAGGAACAGGGAGTTGGTGCCGCTATTGATCGCATCTAGCCAGCCGGGTAACCACACGTTGCCGTAGTTGGGCCAAGCGGTGGTGGCGAGGCTATCTGGGTTGGACAGCAACACGTCGAAGCCGTAGAGGGCTTTGCCTTGGGCTGCTTGAATCCATTGGGCGAACACCGGCTCTATCAGGATTTGCTTTTCTGGGGTGCCGAAGGCGACGACGACGTCGTTATGGACGTATAAGCCTAGGGTATGGAAGCCCAGGAATAGCGAGACCCAGGACAGGTGGGAGATGATCGCTTCTTTGTGCCGCAGAACGCGGTCGAGGACGTTGTTTTGGTTGGCTGCTGGGTCGTAGTCTCTGACCCAGAAGATTGCGCCGTGGGCGAAGGCTCCGACCATCAGGAAGCCTGCGATGTACTGGTGATGGGTGTACAGGGAGGCTTGGGTGGTGAAGTCTTTGGCCATGAAGGCGTAGGGCGGCAGCGAGTACATGTGCTGCGCGACGAGGGAGGTGACGACGCCTAATGCTGCTAGGTGGATGCCTAACTGGAAGTGCAACGATTCGTTGTAGGTGTCGTACAGTCCTTTGTGTCCGTCTCCCAAGCGTCCGCCGAAGGGGGTGCCTTCTGGGGGCCGGTGGGTGTTGAGGATGTCGCGGATGCTGTGACCGATGCCGAAGTTTGTGCGGTACATGTGACCGGCAATGATGAAGATCACTGCGATCGCCAGGTGGTGATGGGCGATGTCGGTCAGCCACAGGGATTCTGTTTGCGGGTGGAATCCGCCCAGGAATGTCAGGATGGCGCTGCCGGCTCCTTGTGTGGTTCCGAATACGTGTCCTGCTGTGTCTGGGTTTTGGGCGTATACGCCCCAGTTCCCGCTAAAGAATGGACCTAGTCCTGCTGGGTGCGGCAGGGTGGTTAGGAAGTTGTCCCAGCCGACGTGCTGTCCGCGTGCTTCGGGGATGGCGACGTGCACTAGGTGTCCTGTCCAGGCTAGGGATGAGACGCCAAACAATCCGGCTAGGTGGTGGTTCAGTCGCGATTCTGCGTTTTTGAACCAGGCTAGGGATGGTCTGTATTTTGGTTGCAGGTGCAGCCACCCTGCGAACAGGAATACGGCTGATAGCAGCAGTAGGAATACTGCCCCTTGATACAGGTCGTTGTTTGTCCGCATCCCGATTGTGTACCACCAGTGGTATACACCGCTATAGGCGATGTTCACTGGGTTTGATGCTCCGGCTTGGGTGAATGCTTCGACTGCCGGTGCGCCGAATTGTGGGTCCCAGATTGCGTGGGCGATTGGCCTCACGTTTAGCGGGTCTTTTACCCACTGCGGAAAGTTGCCTTGCCATGCTACGTGAAACAGGCTACCCGAAGTCCACAGGAAGATGATTGCCAGGTGACCGAAGTGTGAGGCGAATATCTTTTGGTAAAGATTCTCCTCTGTCATGCCGTCGTGGCTTTCAAAGTCGTGGGCTGTTGCTATCCCGTACCATAGCCTGCGTGTTGTTGGGTCTTGCGCCAGGTCTTGGCTAAATTTTGGGAATTTTGTTGCCATAAGTTTGCATAAACCCTTCTCGGTTTTAATATTACTGCAATTTATCCAGCCAAGAAGAGTGCTTATTAAATCAGAATAGCGATTGTGCGCCGGCACTTCAAGCGTTTTCAGCGATTGATAAGCAATCTCTGCCGGCAATTTTGTCTCAGGGCACTCGATTTAGGGCAATCCACGATTCCGCTTTTTGCAGCGCCCACCGCCAGACTCCATAGCCACGAGGATTTAGATGCAAGCCGTCTGTGGTTAATTCCCGGCGTAAATTTCCTCCCTCATCCGTAAAGTAAGTGTAAATGTCCAAGTACCTCGCGCCTTCTTGTTGGGCAATCTCCGCCAACTGCTCGTTAAGTTTACGAATCCGGCTGCTGGGAATCGCCGCAAGCCGAGTGGGCAGAATCGATTGCACGATTACTTGCGCTTGGGGGTGATCTTGGCGCAGGCGACGCACAATCTGGCGGGAATTCCAGAGTAAATCTTCATCGCTCTCTCCCCGGCGTAAGTCGTTGATGCCGGCCATGATGTAAATGCTACCGGCTCTGGTTTGGGAAAGGGTGTCTAGCCGGTTTAAAATGCCACCGGCAGTATCTCCAGAAATGCCTTGATTGAGCCACAACCGACCGACTGGCAGTCCTTCTGGGGGAAACCACATACTCAGAGAATCTCCTACCAAGACGGCGAGAGAATTGCCACCTTGTCCTTTTGCCAGGGCATTGGCTTCTTGTTCTAGAAGACGTATCCAATCTTGATAAGTCGGTTGCTCACTGGCATTTGCCCAGGATGACCTAAAGCTATCACTTGGCAACCGTGTGTAAGTCTGGCCATAGTTAAGCGCTGCTAATCTTTGGCGATAAAGCTGAGAACCGGATACAGGTCTGTGGTTGCGGCTGCTAGAAAATGCCATCAACTCAGGGGGTGCTTCTGGTGTGACGCTGGCAAATTGAGATAAGGGAATGGCCGTCTCAGATAGCTCTGTGGGGGGGTTCTCAAAGGCCGAGTTTTCCGGTAAAAAGGCCGTAGCTGGGGGCAAAGGCGGCAGCGCTAGTACCGGCAGACTTAAGGCGGGTTTGCTGAATTCCAGGGGGCTAATTTCAACGGTTGGGACTGTTTTTGTTGCTTTTGCACCCTCAAGGGTATCGGACAGTTTAAATGGACTTGCTAACTGCGTTCGGGGGGGTGCCGGTGGAGCGCAGTCTAACATTTGTTTTTTGGTTAACAGCCCAATAGCCAGCAGACAGGGATCGCTCATGGGGTTTGACTCCATCACACACTGCCTTACCTTTGCCAGTCACAATGGCCACAATCAGGACGTTCGCTCTGTCCTCGTTTGTGCTTGGGGTCAAACAAATCCCATTGGCCTGTTTAACAAAAATTAATGGAGCATTTCACGGAAATTTGGGGTAGCTCTCGGTTAAGTGCGGGTTTTACCTGACAAAACATTGACTGAAAAATTGAAAAATCAACTGAAATTTATAATTTGTAACAAAATCGAGTTGCATCAGCCGGTTTAATGAACTTTTCTAAAGCTCACAACCAATTCTGCGATTAGGCAACCCCTCCTTGCTTAGAATATGAGCTTAAGTTCTTCTACCGATTCTCAGAAAGGGAGGAAAAATTAAGCATGGCAGATCCTAGAGATATGGAAGTGGTCAAGCCGTTTAATGGCGACCCATTTGTTGGTAATCTCGAAACTCCCATCAACTCTTCTGCTTTCAGTAAAGCTTTCATTGGTAATTTACCAGCCTACCGTAAAGGCATTTCTGCGATCCAACGGGGTCTGGAAATTGGTCTGGCTCACGGTTATTTCCTGGTAGGGCCGTGGGTTGCATTGGGTCCTTTGCGTGATTACAAAGAGGCAGCCAATCTAGGCGGATTAATTTCAACCCTGAGTTTGATTTTAATCGCGACGGCTGGGATGTCCCTCTATGGCATCGTTTCTTTCCAACAGGACAGTGGCTATCCAGGCGAAAATCCTCAAGCTCCCAATCCTTTGAAAACTGCAGAAGGCTGGAGCCAGCTTACTGCCGGCTTCTTCCTGGGTGCTGTGGGTGGCGCTTTCGTTGCCTACTTCCTGCTAGAGAATTTCTCTGGTGTGGATGCGATTTTCCGGGGTTTGGTTAATAGCTAGACCTTCTTTGGGTTGGATGGGCCACCTTCACACTGATGGCGTCCTGTTCCAACTTGCGCCGGCAGTCAATCTCATTTGCGAGTCGCTTTCTGGCTCTTTGATGGTCAGCCTTCCTAGAGGCGGCTATTATTTGACAAATTGGGATCGGAATGTCATGCATTCAGATCCTTTTTTGTTAAGAATCTTGAGAGGGAAGAATCTTAGGTACAAGGTACAGTAAGATTCCTCTCGGAAACCCTGTAACTTTAGATAGGAGAATTTAATATGACAGGTGCATACGCAGCTTCGTACCTGCCCTGGATTCTGATTCCTGTAGTGACCTGGTTGATGCCTGCTGTAGTGATGGGTCTGCTGTTTATCTACATTGAAAGCGAACAGTAATTGTTGGCTTGATTTTAGAGCTTGTTTCAGCAGGCTGCCACTCACATCAAAAGGGCAATCAGTCTCCTCAAAAGGAACTAGATGCTTGTGGGAGTTTAAGTGAATGGCTTGATTTTCTTGCAATCTTTCTCTTGAGTTCCAAAAAAAATCCCCCGCCTTAGTTTGGGGGATTTTTTTATATGTGTAAAGTTAAAATCGGCAGCCGCCGGCTTAGAAGTCGGCACCAGTCATTATAAAAGCATTTAGCGGGGAAATTTAGAGCCATTAAATTTCATCACAGCAGATTTGTTAAAGTGTGCTTAAGCGGGTTGCATTTGACCAAAAAAGTCGAATACCAGATAAAATCTGCAAAATGCAAGGTAGGAGATAGACCTGACCATGCTGAACTTTTTTCAACAACACGGACACCCGTTTGCAAAGCTGGGTAATTGGGGCAGGCAGTCGGTTCGGAATTTCTCACAAGCTACAGATCCCTTAGCTGCTTATGGCATCACTCCAGAGGTGTTAGGCCGGCTAAAAACTTTTTTACAGGCGGAGGACAGCCGAGAATTGTATCACGCCAATCCCCGCCGGATTGCTGATCGGTTGCAATTGAGCGAGCAGCAAACGCTGCGACTTTTAGTATTTGCGCTTAAGGAAGGGATTGTTACGCTTAATTGGGACATTCGATGCGCTCACTGTGGAGGCATTGATCTTAGCATTAAAGGGTTGGGTGAATTACACACTCATCACACTTGTCCTGGCTGTCGTCAATCGGCGCTGACAGATGCAGATCGAGCTGTGCGAGTGACTTTCAGCATTGATGATCGCCTGCGCCAACTCGATTTATCGGCAGATGATCCAGAGTTTAGGGGCAAAATTGATACTCAGTATGGCGTAGTTTCTGGCCACCGGCTGTTAACTTTGCAAACTTTTCGCAACCTATTTCCCCGCGAAACAATTCCACCGAATGAGAGTTTGATTGTGCGGCGGGTGGCGATTTTGTTTACTGATCTGGCCGGCTCAACTGCACTTTATTCCCGACGCGGAGATACAGTGGCTTATAGTTTGGTACGGCACCATTTTGATCACTTATTTACCGTCGTAGACGAGTGCAATGGAGTGGTGGTTAAAACCATCGGTGATGCGATTATGGCAGCCTTTACGGAGCCGGCAGATGCTTTACAGGCTGCGATCATTATGCATCAGCAACTCGCCCAGTTAAATCGGCAGTTACAACTGCCACCAGAAGACGAGTTGATTCTCAAAATTGGCATAGAAGTCGGCCCGTGTATTAGTGTTAATCTTAACGGTCGCCCTGACTATTTTGGCACCACTGTCAACACTGCAGCGCGTGTGCAAGCTACCAGCCACGGCAATGATATCGCCGTCACCGGCACCTTTTTAGAAGATCCGAATGCCGCCGCGCTGGTTAAAGATTACGTTGGGCAAGCGTCTCAGTTACAGTTGAAAGGAATTGATGAGCCGGTTGCTGTTTATCACCTTCATCCAAATGCCATTTTGATATAGAACGGGAGCATAGGGAATGGGGATTTCTCTCCATTTCCCTCTCACTATGTGGGTGCCTGCCAATGGAAGACTTGGCTGTCTTTTTTAAACTGTTTAGTGAGTAATCTTTTCTGTAATTTAATCAAAATAAAAATTAGAAATCAATGACGAATTAAGGCAGCCGACGAACCCGAATTCCACTCATTACCGGCTCTCCTATCCCTGCTATCAATTGAATTTCAATTCCCTTTCCTTCAACAGCTTTTAGTTTAAAGGTTTGATTCACTGCTTGAAACATTCCGTATTGTTTGAATAAGTCCAGATTATCTAGGAGGATCTGATTATTAATTTTAACATTAAATACGCGTTGATTGGCTTCTTTTAGCAATCTTTCTGCAAAAAGTAATTCGATTTCATACTCTCCATCCGGCACATCAAATCGATAACGATGCGTGCCGGTTCGCATCATTTGATAAAGCGGATCTGCGGTTGTGCCTCGAATGTTTTCAACTTCTGCTGGCGGTGTTTTTTCACCGGCTATATATCCCCAGCTTCCTGGTTGATATTCTTGATCTGGCTCCCAAATTATGCCATTATCATCGATAAATTGAGCATCAGAGCCGGCATTCACGGCTAGTTCTTTAAATGGAAGCAATGGATCGGCAAGATTTAAAGGTTGCTCATTAAAGTTTATCTCAACGCGGTCGCAAGTTTCTTCTTTAGAAAAAGAATTATTTTGAAATCCACAGGCTTTAATAACATTGATGCCATTTTGAAAAGGTACATCCCAAGTTGCCTGCCGGCTACTGTCGATTTCCTTCATTCCTAAAGATTGATTATTGACAAACAGTTCGACTTTTGGGTAGTTTGAGTAAACTTCCACCGGCTGGACTGTGGAAAGTGAACTTTTTGCCGGCAGTTGAGAATTTTGGGATTCTTCTATATTTATTTTACCGGCTGCTTGTGCGCTTCCTGAACGTTGCAACCATTCGCGCGTTGCGATATAAATAACTGGGTTTTTAGAGAATTTGGCTTGATAAAAAAAGTAGATATCTTTGGGTTGCCGGTCAAAGGTTTGGATACCTTTTTGGTTAAGATGAGGGATAGAACCGCCGCGATCTTCAACACCGAAATCAAATTGATTCCATAAAGAACTGCCGGCAACAAAAGCTCGCGCTTCTATTTGCTGTAAATAACTTTCGTGGAGCCTGCGTTGATATTCCGCAGTAAAATCTCTTCGCTGAGGATTTAAGGAATGCAACCTTGAGTCACTGTCAGCGCCGTACTCACTGACAATTATAGGCCGGCTAGGAAACTTTTCGTGTTGGTTATCTAGAAATTTTCCAAAATCTGTAAATACGCCACTATACCAGCCGGCATAGATATTCCAACCAACCACTTGGGGGACATCTGCGATACCAGCTTCATTGTAAAGTGGGATGCGGTGCATTGCCATTACACTCGTTCTTGTTGGATCTTCTTGACGTAGCAATTTTTCTAAAATTTGAGCTAATTCTAAGGTTTTTTGCTGGTATTCTGGTGTCTTTTCTGGCCCTTTTAGGAAAATTTCATTCATATAACCCCACATCAGCACCGAGGGATGATTATAATGCTGACGAATCATTTCAGTTAGCATCACTTTGCTTGTTTCGGTGAATGCTTGAGACGGAGTAATATAGTTAACTAAGGGAATTTCTTCCCATATAATTAAACCAAGCTGATCTGCAGTTTGCAAGACTACCGGATCTTGAGGATAATGAGCTAACCGTAGGAAATTTGCCCCCATATCCTTGATCATCTGGAGATCGCTGCGGTGAATTTCATTGCTGACAGCGCTTCCCATGCCTTTGTAATCTTGATGCCGGTTCGTTCCTTGCAGTTTCAAAGGTTTACCGTTGATAAAAAATCCCTTTTCTGCATCAAAAGAAAACCAGCGAAAGCCGAGGGGGTTTTCAACGATGTCTACCACGCTATCACCGTCATAGATATTCGTAGCGACTGTGTAAAGATAGGGGTTATCCGTTGACCAAAGTTGCGGATTATTAATAGATTCACTAAGCTGTTCAAACGTAGTTTTTCCGTTTGTCGGCACGTTAACAGAAGACTCCAAAGAAGCAACCGTTTTCCCCCTGGCATCTGTTATCGTATTTTTAACTCGCACCTGTTTGTTTTCGGCTGTGCTATTAACAACCGTTCCTCGAATTCGTACCGTTGCGCGTTCCTCAGAAACCGTAGGCGTATCTATATAAATTCCCGGCGAGGCAAAGTCCAAAACATTGATATGTAAAGGCTCAGTTGCGATCAGCCACACATCCCGGTAGATGCCGCCGTAAAATGTAAAATCTGCTGAAAGTGGGGCAATATTCTCGTTAAAACTGTTATCTGCTTTAATCGCAATGGTATTACCACCGGCTTCCCCGCCAAAGTTTACCAAATCTGTTACTTCACAAGCAAAGGCTGAATAACCGCCTTCATGATGGCAAGCCAGTTTTCCATTCACAAAGACATCAGCAACTTGATTAACTGCCTCAAAATAAAGAAAAAGATTTTTTCCTTTTAAATTACTGTCAATTTCCAAAGTTTTGCGATACCAGCCGGCACCCCGATAGTAACCGGGAACCTCATCAAACGCATCTTCAGCATTCCAAGTATGAGGCAAATTCACAACTGACCAACCAGCGTCATTATAACGAGGAAGTTCCGCCCCTTTAACATCCTCCCGCAAAAATTTCCAGCTATTATTAAGACTGACACGACTACGTGGGCCGGCAAGATTACTAATTATTTGATTTTCCTGTAACATTTGGGTAAATAGCTCCCGTACTGCTGGGAAAAAACGCTGCTGAATCTCAAATGTTTTTGCTGCTTGCCGGTGATTCGGTTCATTTACCGGCCCTGTGCTTGTCATTAGAAGCAATGGATAAATAATAGAGGCAATCGTCGCTAGTTTCATAAGATTTTATAATTTTTGCCAGCTCTAAATCAGAAGCCAAGGTTAAAAATTAGTCTAGAGTTAGCTAATTATCTGTCATGCCGGTGTTCAAGGTATGCCGGCGCAGAAATATTTACATTTTTTATAATAAAAGTAGGCATTGACATGATATTATTTACATAATGGGATAGCAGCATTTGTCAAAAATTTGCACAGATTTTCATTATAAAAATAGTAACATAAAAACCTTAGGAAATAAACCTTTTTAATCAAAAAATAAAAAAATTAACCACATTCTAGAAAAGAACAAAATAATGACTGAATATTAAAAATAGAATAATAGACCTCAGCTGTATATGCCTGCCGGCACGCTGCGCTATCATCTGGCTATACCGAAACCTACGCTATTATCTGCGGTTAAAAAAATCTAAATTTGCCAGGAATCTAATGAAATAAACTTTAAATCTTAAAAAACTTAAGGCCAAACAAAATCCCCCAAATCTTCCTGTCAAAAATAAACCGTGAACTCAACAGAAAACAGTCGCGAACACCAAATCATCTTTACCCGGTATCCAGAACCCGGAAAAACCAAAACCCGACTCATCCCCGCCCTCGGATCAGAAAAAGCAGCCGAACTACACCGGCACCTCGCCGAACACACCCTAAACCAAGTCAAACAACTCGCAAATAACCGCTCGATCACCACAGAAATCCGATTTACCGGCACCACAGAAGCGCAAATGCAAGCTTGGTTAGGCGCAGAAATTACCTGCCGACTTCAAGGAGAAGGCGATCTCGGTGAACGCATGGCAAGGGCATTTCAAGAAGCATTCACCACCGGCAGCCAGCGAGTCGTGATCATTGGCACAGATTGCCCCAGCATCGATCCCCCCCTGCTTGCCAATGCCTTTGAGGAACTACACCGGCACGACTTAGTTCTTGGCCCTGCAGAAGACGGAGGCTATTATTTAATCGGATTAAGCCGATTTATCCCAGATTTGTTCGCCGGTATCACCTGGGGCACCAGCAGCGTTTTGCAACAAACCTTGACAATTGCCAATCAATTGCAGTTATCCTACAGCCTTTTGCCGCAGCGAGCCGATATAGATCGACCAGAAGATTTAGCGCTTTTAGACGAACGATTTGCAAATTTCAAGCACGTAACACCCAAAATTTCCATCATCGTGCCGGTATTAAATGAGACCGGCACCCTTGAGAAAACCCTGAGAACCGCTCAATTATCCACCCAAGTAGAAATTATTGTCGCCGACGGCGGCAGTGAGGATGGCACAGACGATTTGGCCAGATCGATGGGTGTAAAAGTAATTTACCCCCCAGCCGGTCGTGCGGCTCAAATGAATGCCGGTGCAGCCATCGCCACCGGCGACATTTTGCTATTTCTCCACGGCGACACCCAACTGCCCCCAGGGTTTGACAAAGTAATTACAGAAACACTCTCCAACTCAGACACCATCGCCGGTGCCTTTGAATTGCGAATTGACGGCGAACACAGGGGGCTGCGCTTCATTGAAACCGGCGTGAATTGGCGTTCACGGTGGTTTGGGATGCCCTACGGCGATCAGGCGATTTTTATGCCGGCACAGGTGTTTAAGCGCGTCGGCGGCTTTCCAGAAATGGCGATTATGGAAGATTTTGAAATGATGCGCCGGCTGCGACGGCTGGGAAAGATTAACATTGTAGCGATGCCGGTGCTGACATCGGGACGCCGGTGGCAGAAACTTGGGGTAGTGAAAACCACATTGATTAACCAACTGGTGATTATTAGCTATTTCCTAGGCGTAGCACCCACTCGCCTAGCACGCTGGTATCGCCGGCAGCAAAAAAGTTGATCAATCCACCGCCGATCATTGCCTGACAAACCTTTCTAAGCTTTTCTGGGGCAATCAAGGGGAGAAAATCTCTTTCCTATCCCCCTCTCCCCCATTTTCTTGCCGGTTTTCCCAACTAGATGTGTCATTTCTATTAGACACGGGAATTTTTTTAGAGCAATCCGGTAACTTTGAAGTAGACAACAAGCAACAAAGCTGAGAATTCTATGATTGATAGCCGTCAACCTTCCTCCATAGCCGCTCGAACGCTCACGATTGTTGGCACAATCTTAATCGTGGCTTATCTGCTTGACTGTGCGATTGTGCTGTTTCCGCCCAACTTCCTAGACAGACCCTGGCAGATGGCCTTCACCAGCCAGATCGTCGAGCGGGGAATTCTCCCGATGGTAGGTTTGGGCCTGATTTTCGCCGGCTATGGGATTGAGAGCAACGCCGGCGGCGGATCGCCTTCCAACCGCAAACCTTTTCTCGACATAAAATTTTGGAGCTTAGTGCTTTCTAGCTTGTTGGGACTGCTTTTCTTATTGCTATTTCCCCTGCATCTCAACAATGTTCGTCTTGACAGGAATGAAAAACTCGGTCAAATTACGAGCCGTGCAGACCAAGCTGAACTCCAAGTCACCAGTCAAGTCAGTAACGCCGAAATCCAAAAGGAAATTGAAAAGCAACAAACACTCGTCAAAACCCAGTTAGCCGAACTCGTCAAAGACCCACAGAAACTTGATGAAGCGATTAAAAGCGGTCGCGTTCCTAAAGAGCAAGCAGATTTACTTCAGAGATTTAAGCAAGATCCCCAGGCGATTGACCAATTTGTTCAGCAACAATTCAATGCTGAAACCCTTAGCAATCGGGAACTGAGCCGAATTCGGGGCAATCGGCAGCAACTTGAAGAACAAACGAAACTGACTTCGTTAAAATCTGGATTGCAAACCGGCATTAGCAGTTTGCTTTTGGCATTTGGCTATATGGCCATAGGCTGGACTGGATTAAAAAACTTAGGCTATGTCAAAGTAGGCCGGCGCAAAAACGCACCCCGTTAATCAACCCTTGGATCGCTCCTTTAGACATTCGCTTTCTTAAGGAAGAAGTTAAACCCACAAAATTAAAAATTAAAAAATGATCACGTAACTTTTCTTTTTTAATTTTTAATTTTTAAGGCTTAATTATTCCTTCGTTGCTCCTCACGCGCTTCCCAGAAATGTTTTCTATTTATATCCTCACCTACAACGAAGAAATTGATATTGCGGCTTGCATTGAATCAGCCCTAATGTCGGATGATATTATCGTGGTGGATTCGTTTAGTCGGGATCGCACCGTTGAAATTGCCCACCGCTATCCTGTGCGCTTAGTGCAGCACCCGTTTGAAACTCACGGAAAGCAACGAACTTGGATGCTGCAATCTGTTCCGACAAAGTATGAATGGGTTTATATTCTTGAAGCCGACGAACGAATGACACCGGCACTGTTTCAAGAATGCCTGGAAGCCACGAAGACAGAGGAATACATCGGTTACTACGTGGCTGAGCAAGTTATCTTCATGGATCGGTGGATTCGGCGCAGCACCCAGTATCCGCGCTATCAAATGCGGCTATTCCGTAAAGACAAAGTCTGGTTCAGTGACTACGGACATACCGAAAGAGAAGTGTGCGAGGGACCCACCGGCTTTATCACAGAAACTTACCCCCATTACACTTGCAGTAAAGGTTTGAGCCGGTGGATTGAAAAACATAACCGCTACTCCACCGATGAAGCCGCTGAAACCCTGCGCCAGCTAGAGAAAGGCAGCGTCAGTTTACGGGATTTAGTCCTGGGGCACTCGGAAGTCGCCAGACGCCGCGCCCTCAAAGATTTGTCCCTGCGCTTACCCTTCAGACCCTTGCTGCGCTTTCTCTATATGTATTTCCTGCTGGGTGGTTTTCTCGATGGCAGGGCCGGCTTTGCCTGGTGCACCTTGCAAGCTTTTTACGAATACCTAATTTTGCTGAAAGTCTGGGAAATGGAGAATCTGCCGGTTCCCACACTTGACCCAAAAACTCCATCTGCTGAAGAGTCCAACGCTGATTCGGCCAGAGCGCTCTCTGAGCCACAAGCTTAACCGAGATCGGCGGTATCAAAATTAATGTTAAATTTGATACTAATTATTTTAAGCTATCCAAATAGCTCGTCATCTGCTCATTTCCCTCAGTAAGCAAACCTCAAACATAGAAGGGATCGCCCTCGTCTCAGGACTGGAGCGAGTTAGTTATTATTTTTATGTAAGATTGGGCTGATTCAGCCAGAGGCAGCGATGCGACTTAGGGTTTAATAGATTTGAAACAGTTCTTTACAAATCTGACACAATAATGAGTAGAGCTCCCAGCCACTCCCACTCAGTAGAGACAGGTGCGTGTAAAGCCCGGTAAGGCAGAATCGCTGGCAGTTCGCCCCACCGGGGTGTTGGGTTGAAAATCTCATTGATCATGCCGCCAGCAACTCCTAGCGCTTAGTTGGGAGTGCCATAATTTCCACAGCCAGTTCAAGGAGAGTAGGCTATCTGTGACCCAGCGCTTCATGCAGGACTTAAAGAATGATCTAATTGCCGGTCTGCTGGTGGTGATTCCCCTAGCGACGACCATCTGGCTGACAATTACCATCGCTAACTGGGTGATCAACTTTCTCACCCGCATTCCCAAGCAGATTAATCCCTTTGATGGTTTGCATCCCATCTTGGTCAATGTGCTGAATTTAGTGGTGGGACTGGCTGTACCATTGCTGAGTATCCTATTGATCGGCTTGATGGCTCGCAACTTTGTGGGGCGGTGGCTGCTCGATTTCGGTGAGCGCCTCCTACAAGCCATCCCACTCGCCGGCTCGGTTTATAAAACTCTCAAACAGCTCCTAGAAACGCTCCTAAAGGATTCTAACAGCAAGTTTCGCCGCGTGATCTTGGTGGAGTATCCCCGCAAGGGTATATGGGCGCTGGCGTTTGTCACAGGGACGCTCAGCACCGATATTCAGTCTCACTTGTCCGGCTCCATGCTCAGCGTTTTCATCCCAACCACGCCAAATCCCACCACCGGCTGGTACGCAATTGTCCCAGAAGAAGAGGCGATTAACCTCTCGATGTCCATAGAAGATGCTTTTAAAGTGGTCATTTCCGGTGGAATTGTCAGTCCAAGCTCCTCAATCATCGCCTGTTCTTTGGCTAACGCCCCAGACAGAAAACTGGAACCATTGCGCTTTGAGGGGCGACGGCAGCCGATACCGGCAGAAGAAGATATATAAAAATTAGGAAAAAAGGTCAAGGTTAGCCGTCATGCAAGCTCGAAGAATTTCCCGTGAACTGGCTTTGCTAAGCCAGAGCCAGCTGAGTGCCAATTTAGAAAAATTAGCAGCGCAGCAGTTACAAGATGTGGTATTAGCGGCTGTGCGTACCCTAACGACAGAAGTTCATGACGTACTCGAAACCGCTGCAGGAGAACTGAAACGAAGCAGCGATCGCCTGTTGAGCAGCGAAACCCGCACCACCGAAGTCGAAGGTGCCAGAGTGATGGTTAAAGAAGCCGTTGAACTGGGCCAAACAGCGATTAACCGGCTGGGGATGGCGTTGGAACTTCCAGAATTTATCCAGCTTGCCAACCAAAAAGAAGTCCGCGCCTACACCCTAGAGATTCTCAGCGTGCTGAGCGAGCGCCGGCAGCAAATCGATGGCATCCTCTCAGAAGCACTGGTAGATTGGCAGTTAAATCGCTTGGCCCGCATTGACCAAGATATCTTGCGGATCGCGGTGGTAGAAATGCAGTTTCTGGGGGTTCCTGACAAAGTTGCCATTAACGAAGCAGTGGAAATTGCCAAACGCTACAGCGGCGACGACGGACACCGATTTATCAATGGTGTGTTGCGCCGGGTGTCTGACGCAACCAAAGGGATCACGAAAAATCAGTAACCGTCAAGCGTTAGTGGCTAGGGGCGGGTTTCCGCCACCCTTGAGCTGGTAACGAACTGACAGCCGACAATCTAAAATTGAAAATCAACATCGCCGGCAGCATTTTGGAAAAGGGTAATGGTGTTTAATTGGTTCCGCCGCCAGTTTAGTGAGAAATCTGACGAAAAAGAAGAGGAGCAGTCTCAACCGGCTGCCACTCAGCCTGAAGTAGAATCTGCTGAATCTGCTTCAGAATCCGCATCAACTGAGCAGCAATCACCAGAGGTGGCAGCGGATTACCTCAACTGGGCGAAGGCAGCTTACAAAAATATTCAGAAGCAACAGCAGGGAGTAGAAGCGGAAACGGCAACCCCAGCCGAGGCAGCACCAGAAACGGCTGATCCGACACCGGCAGTTGCGCCGGCTGAGGATCTCAACTTGGTTGCCGGCACCCAAACTGAGGAAGCGCAGACAGCCGAAGAACCCGCCACCCTTACAGAAACCGCCGCCGAAAGCGCAGCAGCCGGCGAAGTGGCTGAACAGGTTGAACCGGCAGCAGAACCGGAAACAGCCCCGATTGCTGAGCCGGCACTCGCCGCAGAAGAAACGCCGGCAGCGCCTGAAATCGCAGCAGAGGAACCGATAGCAGAGGAACCAGCCGTCCTCACAGAAACCGCCGCCGAAAGTGCAGCAGCCGGCGAAGTGACTGAACAGGTTGAGCCGGCCCTGATCACTGAGGAAGAACCCACGACTGAGCCGGCACTTAGCACTCAGGACTCAGAACTCAGGACTCAGGACTCAGAACTTACCACTCAGGACTCAGAACTCAGGACTCAGGACTCACCACTGCCATTGTGGGCCAGGGCAGAAGCAGACCGGCAAGCCCGACTGGAACGGCTCAAAGCCTCAGCGGTTGACTCAACGGAACCGGAAATTGTCAAACCGGCGGCTGTCCAAACTGAAGATGTTACCGATTTTGTCTTTGACGAGGGTTTCCTCTGGTCAGCAGAAATTTTGGCCTCTCAAGGCCGGCGTCCTGAAGACATTTCTATCGAAGAAATCACTTGGCTCAAAAAACTGCGGCAAAGTTTAGATAAAACCCGTCGCAGCTTAATTAACCAGCTCAAGGCAATTGTGGGTCAAGGCCCACTGAATCAAGCTGGGGTGATGGAAATTGAGTCGCTGCTGTTGCAAGCAGACGTTGGGGTGGAGGCGACCGATTACATTATTAACGCCCTCCAGAAAAAGTTGCGAGAGGAAGCGCTGAACCCAGAGGAGGCGATTGCCTATCTGAAAACAATTTTGCGCGATATGCTAGACCAGCCCACCGGCAAGTCTTACAATCCCACCTTTGCCCCGGAAAAAGACGAGCTGAATATCTGGTTAATCACCGGGGTTAATGGTGCCGGTAAAACAACTACCATCGGCAAAATTGCCCACATCGGCCAGAAATCCGGTTATAAATGCTTGATTGCCGCCGCTGATACCTTCCGCGCCGCAGCCGTCCAACAGGTGAAGATTTGGGGCCAGCGCAGTGAAGTTGACGTGATTGCCAATCCAGGGCAAAACACTGACCCCGCAGCAGTCGTGTTTGACGCTATTGCAGCAGCTCAAGCGCGGGGGACGGAACTGCTACTGGTAGACACGGCAGGTCGCCTCCAGAACAAGAAGAACCTGATGGAGGAACTCAGTAAGATTCGGCGGATTATCGATAAAAAAGCCCCCAATGCCAAGATTCAATCCCTACTTGTTTTGGATGCAACTTTGGGCCAAAACGGTCTGCGGCAAGCCGAAGTGTTCGCACAAGCCGCCCAGTTGAGTGGGGTAGTCTTGACAAAACTGGACGGAAGTGCTAAAGGGGGCATTGCCCTGGCTGTCGTGAAACAGCTCGGTTTGCCCATCCGGTTTATCGGTGCCGGCGAAGGCATTGAAGACTTGCGCCCCTTTTCCAGCTATGAGTTTGTGGAAGCCTTGCTCAGTGGCTGATGGGGAGATAGAAACCGATGGCGAAAAGACTAGGATTTTAGCGGGTTCGGCGCTGCCGGCAGGAGAAACGCTTTTCCTGCCGGCATTCTCCAACTTCTTGACTCAGTTTCCTGCCGGCATCAGTTCTTCTAAGATTTTGAACCGGACGTGATTGATGGCAAGATCGCCAATGGAAACGTTTTCTTTGTCCACCGGCTGCCCGTATTGCGTCAGCGTGGCAAAGCGGATTCCTTTCCCAATTTCAATGTGATACCAAGCCAACCCCATGAAAAATCGCATCGGGTATGGGCCTTGTTCTTGGATATCATCGGGATTGGATTCCATAGGCAACCAGCCAAATCCGGGTGCGTAGAACTCTAACCACACATGATTAAAGTCTGGCATCAGGGGTACTAATAGCCGGTCAGCATAGGCTGGGCATTTGTAGCGCCCGATCGTTCGGCAAGCAATGCCATTCAGGCGCATTAGGGCCAGTAAGATTCCCACATATTCCCCACAGGAACCAACACCGCGTTCTAGGGCCACATCGGGGGTGTCAATGTAAGGTTTAATGCCATAGGATAGCTTGTCGTAGACGT
The DNA here is from genome assembly GCF_014695715.1 of Microcoleus sp. FACHB-68. Classification (NCBI taxonomy): domain Bacteria; kingdom Bacillati; phylum Cyanobacteriota; class Cyanophyceae; order Oscillatoriales; family Microcoleaceae; genus Microcoleus; species Microcoleus sp. FACHB-68. The sequence continues at coordinate 326,843 of NZ_JACJOT010000008.1, read as the reverse complement.
AATCCCGAATGCTTAGCACTTTCCGCAGCAAATTGGTTTCTGTACCAATTGCTTCACCGGCAGCTAGGCGAACCATTTCAGTATCCATTGCCAAGTTGTCATTATCCACCAGATAAAGCGCGGGATAAGTTGGCGGCATTTCGGGCGCGTTTTCAACATCGCGGGGCGTCAGGCGATACTTAATGCTGTGGACTTCCAGCAAAGCTTTCCAACCAAATATACGGGCTTCGTTGGGTTTGAGGGTGTCAAATTTGAACACGGCAACCCGTTCGCCATCTTGAATTTCTTCGGTGAAGGGCAACCCGACGGCTTCGATGGATCTGACTTTTTGCCGGTGCGTGTTAGACGGCAGGGCGATGCGCCATTCTAAATTGTCTACACTGACCTCGTCTAAGGGGGCCATTTCCTCTACATAAGACATCTCGATCAGATAGCCATTGGAGAGGGCGTAACGACCGGCTTCGTCATAGTGAACGTAAAGCGGATGAATGAAGGTGCGGTCTCGAAATGTTAGCTGATGAGGATCAGGTGAGTTGGGATCGTCCCGGATATAAGCTTCTTCGCCGGCGTAGGCCACATAAAGAATATCTTGGCCGGTTTCGGGGTTCGCATGAAATGCTAAGCCGGTGGGAGATTCAAAGGGCGTCAACACACTAAAGCGAACCTGGCCGGTGCCCCGATCTAAGCAGTATACGCTTTGCTCGCTGGTGTCGCACAGCCAAAGTTCTTCTTCCCGCACTGTAATATTCTCGATTCCAATACCAGGGGCGTCGAATTTGGTAATTTGCTTGCCGGTGTTGCGATTAAAAACCAGAATGTAGCCGGCTTTTTGGCAGGTAACATAAACGGTTGAACCCCACACTGCCACGCCATTAGCGAGGTAAGGCAAGGTCACAAAATGTTGCGGTGTAAACTCACCTAACTTGCAGAAGTACACACTTTCGTCAAGGGTAAACCAAAGGGTATCCTCCCATACCGCCAAGCCGGTGGCATCGATAAAATCTGCCGCCTGATAGGGATTAAGAATGGTGGTGTTTTCGTTTGTGCAATCAATCTGGAGCAAATGGCCGCGCGCTGAATCTATGGCTATCAGTGCATCTTCAACAAATGCCATACCGTGCAGCGCATAGGCTGCATGAGGTCTAATCGTGCGTAACCAGGGATTTTGTGTCGGGGGGGAAACTGGGGAATCGGGAGCCATCTTGAATAGGGTGGGTAAGTTATGGTAGATGATAATTAGTAGTATCGTAACGAACCTGTTAAAAGTAACCGATTTTTGAATAATTGTTTCTTGATGCGCCGGTCAAAACGTCTGGTGAGCTGTCTCTCGCTTTGGAAGGCAACTCAATTTATCCTTCAAGAGCCAGCAAAAATTGCAGCCTCGGCAATCTCTATCGGTTTACTGTCTAACCCAGCACTTAGCACTCAGCACTCAGAATTTGTCTCTTTACTCTCTCACTCAAGACTAAGAACCCAGAACTGATCACTTTTTTCTTTACTCTCTCACTCAGGACTCAGGACTCAGGACTCAGAACTGGGCACTTTTTTCTTGATGCTTATCCGTCTCAAGCGAGTTAGTATTGAGTACATTGATTCTACGGCTGTGTAGGAACTCAAGCTCCTATGCAGCCGTCTTGTAAAGTTACTCGACTCACCAGAAGACTGGTATATTATGGCTAGGAAGAAGTCTTTTCTCTATTTGCTTCCATTGTCGTTAGCCCTGTCCTTTGGACTTGCTGCAACCTCCAGTTTCCCAACTCTGGTGCAGGCACAGATATCGCAGCCAGATGCAAATGCTCAAGGTCAAGGAGTAGGAGGGAATTGGAATGCGTTTAACCCACCGAGTACAGGACTGCCAGGAGGCCGGCAAGAAGGCGGCGGTGTGCGTGGCCCTTGTCCCAATGGTTCTGAGCAAATCACTGCTCTAAGCCCTCAAACAAATGCTGGGTTAACGGCATCAGCTTTGCCTAAATTCTATTTGTATGTGCCGGCAACGATCTCACTCCCGATGGAGTTTACGCTGTCTGAGTTTACAGACGCTAATAATGAAGAAAATGAAAAGGAAGTTTATCAGACAACTTTTAGTCTGACTGGAACGCCTGGAGTGATTAGCGTCAGTATGCCGGAAGGCGCACCACCGCTAGAAGTTGGCAAAAACTACTATTGGTCTTTTTCATTGCTCTGTCAGAATAATGCACCGGAAGCGAGTATTATCCGAGGGGGATGGATTAAACGCTCTGAGCTTAGCCCTAAACTCCTGCAGGAATTAGAGAGTGCTAAGGCGATTGATCGTCCGAGTATTTATGCAAGAGAGGCAATCTGGTTCGATACGGTTTCCTCTCTCGCTGAGTTACGCCGGCTGGAACCGGATGATGCAACGGTGGCAAAAAATTGGGAAGAGTTGCTGAATTCTGTGGAACTGGGGAATCTGGCAAACGCACCCTTTGTTGATACGACTCAGCCATAACAAATTAACTGGTAAGGTCGAAAGTTCTAAAATCTCAGTTTTGAGTGATGAGTAGACTTCTGGCAAAAGTCTTTTTTAATCACAGATCTGTTAATTGGCACTTGAGGTTTTTGCTAGAGATTTAGTCGTTAATTGACAGCTTCATTCTCTCATGTGGGGACACGGTAATGCTGTGTCTCTACTTAGTTTTTTTAGACAATATCGAAAATTGCGATGTCCGCAGAGATAAAGTTAGCTGAATTGTTAATTTGCTGTGGGCGAACATCTTTCAATAATGCTAAAAATTCCCCACCGGCAGTGATAGCGGTATCTTGAGAAATCCCAAATAGCCCGCGATTAAATTGTTGAAAACTGAGCTGTTCAAAGGATAGATCGATCAGACCGATGATATCTGTGCCGGCCTTAAAATCTGTAATCAGATCGGCTTCATTTTGATTGCCGGCTTTGCGTTCATCTCGCTCAATTATAAATGTATCCCGGCCCGAACCACCTGTTAGCTCATCTTTGCCGGTTCCTCCATAAAGCCAATCATTTCCCGAATCAAAAGCGCCCCCACCTCCCAGTAGCTGATCGTTTCCTGATCCTCCACTTAAGGTGTCATTGTCGCTGTCGCCATTGAGCCGATCATGACCCGATTCACCCAAAAATTTATCATTGCCTGAGCCGGTGTAGCGAATATCGCCGGCTGTAAAATTAAAGTTATCAGCCCCCTTAATATTATCGTTTGCAAAGCTCCCAATCACAATATCGTTATATTGATTTGATGGGGAGCGGGCAATTAATAATGTGGGTTTTTGAGCCGGATTTGGTTTGGGAATTGTTTCGTTTGATTTTGGATTTGGTACAACAAGGATTCCTTTATGCCAGCCCGTTTCCCGTTTCCGAATTTCCAGTTCACCAAAATTTTTAATCGGCAATTCTTCAATATTGTCATAAGCTCTCATCCCCAGCAGAGAACCCATTTTTTCCGGTTCATTTGTTAAATGGGTAAATGTTTCTATCACCCAACCGTGTTCATTCCCAATATCAGTAAGCCGTTCAGCTCGATTGCCAAAATCAATTTGAAAAGATTCATCCGCTGTTACTGCAAAATCTTGATTGCCGGCCAAACTATTAGAGCCAACCAATGCTCTAGAAAATTCTGAAACATCCCTAAATTTTTCAGGTCTATCTTCTCCGCCAAATCTACTGTCTAAGTCGTACCTTCCTCTAAATTCTGAAGGCGGATCAAGGGCGGTAATTGTTCTAACGCCGACTGCATTAGGATTAGTTAGGTTTAATCGAGTGCCGGCTCTATTCGTATCATCTCGATAAATTCGCCCGATTTCCGCACTCATTAAGGAACCTAAACTGTGTCCAACTAAATTTAGACTTTTTAAGGCTTCTTGTGAATCAATTCCCCATACTTCTTTTAACTTTTTAACCGCAAATTCTGCAACAGTGCTAATCCATGTAGCCGCTCTCAAATTGCCGCCGGCAGCAGAGGCGTATGCCGTGCCAATTGGGCCGAGATCCTCACGCAGCGCATTATAAGCAACTTCTCTCCAGTCAAGTGCTAAAACGCGATCTCCACGTCTTGCTGCAGCGACTGATTTGGCTAAAGAGTCAATTCCTTCTGTGAGAGAACTATTATTCCACCCATGAATAATGACCCATGTTTGCTTTGCTTCAGGTGAATCTGCAAGCACTCGAAAACCCACACGTCGAACATTTCGATCTACATTGGGAATAAGTTCTCCGGCAATTTCACCCCCCTGAACTGTTCCTAAAGTAGCTGCCGGCCATTCACCTTGACTATTTTGTAAAACAACTGTCCTTAAGTCTTGAACGTTGATTCCAGTCGTTTGAAAATTTATCGGATCGTTAAAAAAATCAAAGTTTTGAATATTGAGAACAGCCGCGTTCTGAGTGCCGGCGGTCGCACCACCCGTAAGATTTTCTAAAGTTAAATTAACCGTATCAATGTTTTCTGCTACAGTATCTGCAACGATGGGAACCGCGACCGTTTTTTCGATTTCCCCATTTGCAAAGGTTACAGGAATCGGAGTGCTATTATAATCTTCAGAGGCGGTGGCAGTACCGGCATTCAAGTTTATCGTGGCACTAACTTCTCCGAAACTGCCGGCAGTGCGGATCACACTCACCGCTAAAGTCGGAACATCTAATTCCAAAACATTAAATTCAGCATCAGCAAACGCTAATTGACCCGGCTTTTCATCATCAATAATTGTGAGAAGTGCCGTTTTCTGCGCTCCCAAAGCGGTATTACCCGTTGATTCACTTAAAGTTAAATTAAGAATTTCATCGCTTTCTGGCACACCATCATCAAGAAGCGGAATTGATACAATTTTTTCTGTTTCTCCCGGAGCGAACTCGACTACAACAGCGCTATTTTCATAATCTGCTGAGGCGGCAGCACTGCCATCAGCTAATATCACAGTGGCACTCACTGCTTGATTAACTTCACCCGTGCGAGTCAAAACGACAGCAGCGATGGGTGTGCCATCTTCAATTGCGCTGAATTCAGCCACACTAAACGCCAATTGTGCGGTAGGCGCAGCCTGCCGGTTTTCAGATTTACCGTACTCAATAAAGTGTTGAATCGCACTTTTAAAAGGGCCATTCATAATTGCATTGACTACGTCTGGGTTTCTATTGAGATAGAATTGGGAATTAAACAGAAGGCTGGGGTTGCGTCCTTCAAATTGACCAAACTTGATAAAATGTTGAATTGCACTTTTCAGGCTGCCTTTAGCAATTGCCTCCGCTACATCTGGATTTGCCGCCAAATAAAATGCTGGATCAAAGAGAGAACTCGGAGCGAGTCCGGAAAATTGGCCAATTTTATCGAAGTGTTCAAATCCATCTTTAAACTGGCCTTTGGTGATTGCCTCGGCTGCTTCGGGGTTCGCTTCTAGATAAAACTCAGGATTGAAGAGATCCCGATAATTAATCCCCATAATTTTACTCAGTTCTCAGATAAGAAGATGCTGTAATGCTTCATGGCAAGCTATCGGCAAAAATCAGTTAGGATTTTTTCTCCACTTTTCAGCTACATTTATTAAGAGTCAGTTAAAATTCCTTCCGAAACCGGAAATTAGTTGAACGTCACAGAAGCGCTGCCGTTAGTGTTTCATATCAAAATGCTTAGATTTTGGCTTTTTGCCGGCTATACGGCTAAGATTGTGGGGATCGAGTTCATCCCTTGGCTCTCCAGAAGCTATGACGGAATTAAGTTTAACGCAAAAATCAGACAATAAAAAACTAAATAATTTTTTATTATAAACAGCGCGTGCCTTTAATTACCAGGAGAGCAAGCGCACAGATTAGAAACGAAGCTGATTAAGCTTAATCACAAAAATTAATAGTTTTCAAGACTTTAAAAAATCAAAGTGAAAAAAGAGTGGACAAGAAGATGGACAAGATAGTATCATTTTTATAAAAATGCCATTTCGGCTAAGGAAAATGAGCGAAAGAGTAAAAAATAATCAGGTAAAAAAATGATTCATTCCTTTAATCATATTATTTTGGGTTAGGTGGGTGCGATAGGTGCGGCCTGAAGCCGAAAGCTTGACCCAAAAAGCTGCTACAGTGCCTCGAATGCAAGATGTCAGACAAACAAAAAACTGAAGCTTGAGAATAATTTTATGCACTGGCGTTTAAGCCTTGGAATGTTTTGGTGTGGGGTTTCAATTCCAGGTGCCGTTGTGATGGCTGGCATCTTTACAAGTGGGGCGACTGCCGCAGAACCGGCAAGAGCGTGGTACGAAGATCCGATCGCTCAAACGCAAACGCTACCGGCACCCCCGGTGAACCCGCAACCCGATCCGAACCGCGATCGCATCCCACAAACTCAACCAGAACCGCAGCCACCGCAACCAGAAGAACAAAAGCCGGTTTTGCCAACCCCACCGACGCCGGCACCGTCTCAAGAAACCCCGCCGGCAGAAACCGAGCAGAAAATTCCAGTTCAAAAAATCGAAGTAACCGGCAGCACGCTATTTAGTGAAGAGGAAATTAAAGCGATCACAGCGCCGGTTGAAGGCAACACAGTAACGCTTGAAGAATTGAGAAGAGTTGCTGATGCCATCACCCAATTGTATCTTGACAGAGGCTACATCACCTCTAGAGCCGTTTTAGCAGACCAAACCATTGAAAACGGCATCGTGCAAATTGTGGTGATTGAAGGCAGTTTAGAAGAAATTGAAGTTGAAGGAACGCGCCGTTTAAATCCAAACTATATCCGCAGCCGGTTGCGGTTGGGAGCCGGCACACCCCTTTCCACCGCCGCCTTAGAAAATCAATTACGGCTGCTGCGGATAGACCCATTATTTGAGAATATCGAAGCGAGTCTGAGGGCAGGAGAGGAAATTGGTCAGAGCATTCTCACCGTGCGCGTGACTGAAGCAAATCCCTTGGTTAGTAACTTTGGAATCGACAATTATTCTCCACCCAGCGTTGGTTCAGAACGAGCCGGCGCAAGCGTACTTTATCGCAACCTCACCGGCATTGGAGATGAAGTTTTTGCCTCTTACTATCAATCATTAGGGGATTCCAATGTTTATGAATTAAGCTATCGCGTGCCGGTTAATGCCATGAACGGCACAGTACAGGTGAGGGTTGCACCTAATAATAATGCAATTGTTCAAGAACCCTTTAAAGCATTTGGTATTGAGGGAGAATCCCAGCTTTATGAACTAAGCTACCGGCAGCCAATCCTGCGCTCACCCAGTCAAGAATTTGCCTTATCTTTAGGATTTGCTTATCAGGAAAGTCAGACCTTTCTTGCCGGCGAACCAACACCTTTTGGATCTGGGCCAGATGAAAAGGGCATCAGCCGCACCAGCATCATTAAATTCGGTCAAGATTATGTGCGTCGCGATACGGTGGGCGCTTGGGCATTGCGTTCGCAATTTAATTTTGGCACCGGCTTACTAGACGCCACAATTAATGAAGACCCCGTTCCTGATAGCCGCTTTATCAGTTGGACTGGACAGGTACAGCGCGTGCAGCGTATCGGCAATGATAACTTACTAATTGTGCAAGCCGACTTGCAGCTTGCTCCGGATAGTTTATTGTCCTCACAGCAGTTTGTGATCGGTGGCGGTTTATCCTTGCGCGGCTACCGGCAAAACGCCCGATCAGGTGACAGTGGCTTCCGATTTTCCGTTGAAGATCGAATTGCGGTGCAACGAGATTCTGCCAGCGGTGCGGCTATCGTGCAAATTGCACCTTTTGTTGATTTGGGTATGGTGCGAAATAGTGGAGGAAATCCTAACTTATTACCAGAACAAAGGTTTTTAGCCGGGGCCGGTTTAGGCGTATTGTGGGAATTGCTGCCTGGATTAAACATCCGGATAGATTATGCGATTCCACTGGTTAAAATAGACGACAAAGGCAATAACGCCCAAGATGAAGGATTTTATTTTAGTGTAAATTATTCGCCCTGAAATTTAATTCTCACTCCCGCTAGAAAAGCAATCAATTACAATTTAACGCTGTCACTAACTACAAATTATCAATCAACTTGTCGTCAATGATGGTAAGACCGTTAAAATCACCTTGACAGGGCTACAGCAATCCTATTTGAATTGTCAAATATTGGAGTGCCGGCATCTTGAGCGCGACCCAACGCACACGCTACGCGAAAGCACTCCGGTAAAATCTCACGAATGATTTAGGATTGCTATATCATAAAACTCTAGTGCATTTTTGAGAAAAGCGATCTCGTAAAATTCAGTAGAACTCGCTCGCTTGCTGGTGTTGCATTCGGATACAAAAATCGGAGAAAGCGCGAGAAACTGCTACCCCAATGTGCTTATATCCGACTTGTTTATCTAGCTAAGACATTGCAAAAAAGCTTGTTTCCTTGTACGGTTAAGAGTTGTTGAATTCAGTGAATCTATCGGTCGCAAATATTTTTTGAGCCGGCCTGATAGTCGAGAATGTGCAGGAGTGGGGTAGAATGAATTCCGTTTATAACCTGCATATTGCACTTTCACTGGCCCATAAGATTTTTTATCAAGCAATGGAGATCGCAGCGCTTTTGCCCAAACAGGCGTTCAACAAGCCCCTGAGTTGGCAGTGGCGTTCTATCACTTATAACCGTTGCCGAGTAGAAATCCTGCCCTCAAATAGCTGAGTGCAAGCCGTTAAAGGCAAAATGTCGGTTTTCAAATCACGTTAAATCGGAAATTTCGTGCAAGCAAACGCAAACACTGTGATCACAGAGGCAACGCTTACAGCCTCATCCACTCGTACCGCAGAGTTACCCTTTACCCTCCAAGATTTGAAGGCGGCAATACCGGCTTCCTGTTTTGAACCTTCTATTTGGAAGTCTCTGAGCTACTTCTTCCTGGATATTTCTATTATCGCTGGACTCTATGTGCTCGCCTATCGGCTAGATTCGTGGTTATTTTTCCCACTCTTCTGGTTGATGCAAGGAACCATGTTTTGGTCATTGTTTGTGGTGGGGCATGACTGTGGTCATGGTTCCTTTTCTAAATTGAAATGGCTGAATAGCCTAATTGGGCATCTTTCTCACATCCCCATTCTCGTCCCGTATCACGGTTGGCGCATCAGTCACAGAACTCATCACGCCAACACGGGTAACCTTGATACCGATGAAAGCTGGTATCCCGTGTCGCAGACGAAGTACGAGCAGATGGCGTGGTATGAAAAGCTCTTACGCTTCTATCTACCCTTGATCGCTTATCCAATTTATCTGGTAATGCGCTCACCTGACCGGCAGGGTTCCCACTTTCTGCCAAATAGCCCCCTGTTCCGTCCCTCAGAAAAATGGGATGTGTTAACCAGTTCTGCACTCTGGGTACTAATGGTCGGCCTTCTGGGTGGGTTAACCTATCAGTTTGGCTGGTTATTTCTGGTGAAATACTACCTGGTTCCTTATCTGGTGTTTGTGATTTGGTTGGATTTAGTCACCTTCCTGCATCACACAGAATCAGATATTCCCTGGTATCGCGGGAATGATTGGTACTTCCTGAAAGGCGCTTTGTCTACCATTGATCGTGACTACGGCTTTATTAATCCGATCCATCACGATATTGGCACCCATGTAGCCCATCATATTTTCTTGAACATCCCCCACTATCACTTAAAAACCGCAACCGAGGCAATTAAGCCGGTGTTGGGCGACTATTATCGCTGCTCAAATGAGCCGATTTGGAAGAGTTTTGTTCGCTCTTACTGGGCTTGTCATTTTGTTCCCGATCAGGGTTCTAAGGTTTACTATCAATCACCGAAGAATCCAGGATTGCATTGATACTATTCAACTTCTAGAAATAGATAGAAATGCAATTTTTGGCTGCGGTTGAGTTGCCTTAAAAGAAAGTTATGCCTGTAGTTAAAACCGGCTTGCTTTTAGGTGACTCAACCTCTCCAAGGAGGAGAGCGATCCCCTGAGTGCTTGGTGAATAATTTTCCATCCCCGCAGATCCTCCCCAAAGGCGCAACCACATCCATCATCGGCAGGCGTCATCTTGGGCTTAACATAGTAAAGATTGAGAACGATTGACGCGGGACTGCTTCATTCATGGATATTATCGAGTTTTTCCAACAGAGTGCTGGCAAATGGTTTTCCCAACGCAGCAACCACTATCTGGCGAATCCGCATTTAGAAGCCGGTAAGACAGACTTATTGATTGAAATTCTTTCTTCCAGCGATCCGGCAGTGATCGAACTCTGCGAACAGTACCGGATCGATCCTTCTACGGCATTATTAGGTCTGCGTGTCAAGTGGGATGGCACAGTGGGAGCAGATCAGCGCAAACAAGCCGGTTCGACGGTTTTAGTTCCCATCGCCAACCCCCAGAACCCCAACACCGGCCAACTGTTGCAGAAAACAGCCAACCAAGATTCGCCGGTAACGGGTCGTTATATTCTAGGCAGTGACGATGCCCTGACACTGATTACCGAAAGCCCCACGATGTCTGTCGAGGAGCGCCTGTGGTTCGAGAGTCCAAACTTACGGCTGCGTACCAGCACCATTAAGCGCTCAGATGGCTTTAGCCTTGCTTCCTTCTGCTCGGAAATTCGCATGGGCGTAACTCAGCCAGCCGCTAAGGCGTAGAGGGGCTAACTGAGGAAGAGAGGAGGGAGGGGGAGCTTGAGATCCGTTCTTTTATTCTTCCTAGCCCCGAAGATCCTCCCCCTCATTTTCACGATCAGATTTTGGATTAGTCTAAAATTTAAAGTTTAGAATCTAAAACCGCCGGAGGTTTTATGGAAAATACGGTTTTTTATGGTCTGATTTTCATGGCTATCGGGCTGATGGTCGTTGTGACAGGTGGAGTGCTGTATTTAACAGCCGCCGAGTGGCGCGATCGCCGGCGGCAGCTGCGGGAGAAGCGATCACGCTAAGCAAGGGCTAAACTGCCTTAGAGCTAGGGACTGGTGCCGGCTAGTGTGTCACTCTCAAAAGTCGTGATGAAGTTGTCGCTGGAGAAGTTTTCAGCTTGAACACCCACAACGACCCCGATAAGCACATTGCGGGCAGATTTCCCGTCGGAACCTGTGACAAGCGGGCCGGTGCCGCCTCTGAGTGTATCTTCAGCGGGAAACTGAGCGTAAATTTCTGAAGTGTTGGACTCCGAGCCTTGCTGGAAGACGAGATCCTCAAACGTCAAACCTTCACTCAAGAATAAATAATCATTTCCCCGAAGCAGATCGTTGATTCGAGCAACACCGCCTAGCTGTAGGCCAAACGTATCGCTGCCGTCGCCGCCGATGAGGGTATCATTGCCCAAGTTGCCAAATAACGTGTCGTTACCACCACCACCCAACACGCTATCGTTATTTTGGCCGCCGTAAAGGAGATCGCCCTCGGAGCCGCCGACAAGGATATCATCACCCGCGTTGCCATAAAGGGTATCAGGGGCTTCAGTGCCGGCTACGGAATCTGGGCTGAGACCGGCAACCAAACTATCATCGATGAAATCGCCATAAACGACATCGTTGCCATCACCGCCATAGATGAGGTCAGCATTTGAGGCACCGATGAGGGTATCGTTTCCGAGATCGCCGTTGAGGGTATCGTCGCCGAATTCGCCATAAACCCGATCATTATCTTGACCGCCAAAGGCAAGGTCGTTGCCGGCTCCTACTAAAACGGTATCGTCCCCGATATTACCGTTGAGAATATCATTGCCGACGCCGCCGCCGAGAAAATCGGCATCTCTGCCACCAAACACCAAGTCGTCCTCGGTGCCACCAATGAGGGTGTCGTTGCCGGCATTGCCAAAGAGTGTATCGATGCCGGTGTTGCCATCGACATAATCATTGCCCTCACCGGCAACAACCACATCGTTATCAATGCCGGCGAATATCTGATCGTTGCCGATGCCGCCAAACAGGGTATCCGCCCCTTCATTGCCCTCTAAATAATCGTCGCCGTCGCCCCCATCTAGGTAATCTAAATCCACACCGCCGAAGAGGACATCGTTGCCGGCTCGACCAAACAGCGTATCTAAACCTAAATCCCCTTCCAAACGGTCGTTTCCGTCGCCCCCGTCGAGGAAGTCGCTGTCTAAATTACCAAACAGCGTATCGTCGCCCAAATCGCCGTAGAGTGAATCATTGCCTCGCTCGCCATTCAAAATATCATTTTCTTGACCGCCCAGGACGAAGTCATTGCCCAGGCCGGCGAAAATAGTATCGTTGCCAGGATTGCCGCCGAGGGTATCATTGCCTTGATCGCCATCGATAAAGTCATTCCCCCCGCCACCCAAAATCACATCATCGCTAATATTTCCATAGAGGGAATCACTCTCTGGTCCCCCGGCGATCAAGTTGCTGCCTTCACCCCCTTCAACAATATCAACGCCTTCACTTCCCGGAATAAAGACACCTTCGGGAGAACGTTTGGCAACCACCGCAGTCCAATAATGATTTTGGTTAAAGTTGCCGATATCATCTTCGAGAAAGTAATAACCAATGCCAATATTTGTAACATCTGCCCTAAAAAGGTTCGTCGCCTCAGCACTGCTAAACCAAGAAGCAACAACTTCCTCTGCTGTCTCCTCGCCGGCTTCTACGTTTTGTGCATGAGTTGTAAAGTTGTAGCCGGCATTTCTAATCCGACTCGCCGCATTCGAGCCATTTGAGCCGATTTGACCGAAAAAGTCATTAACAGCCATATCAGTGCTGTGTTCTTGCGCGGCACTGTTAAGCTGAGTATCGATAGTCAGCGGGGGTAAACCAACCCGACTGCGTTCTATGTTGACAAGCGCGACAACTTGACTTACTAACTCCAGGGTAGCCATCCCTAATTCCCTCTCCGCATCGTTTCTATGTGACTTGCGACTTACAGCGTAGCTTGAATCTTTGGGGATTGGGGATTGGGGCATTGGGGATGGGGGATGGGGGATGGGGCATGGGGCATGGGGCATGGGGCATGGGGCATAGGGCATGGGGCATGGGGCACTCGAAGTTCCCGCTCTCCCCTCTCCTATGCCCCTATAATTTTTATAGGCAGCGCATCCTAGGGGAGACACAACAAGTGTTAAAAAAACCAGAAAAGGGCTGGACACCGGCACACTGGGCGAGTTGGAAGCCTTTTGGGATTGGTGAGCAATATCCGAATAACTATTGGGAAGTGTTTCGGGCAATTGGGGAAAATTTAGACGAACTTCCCTATGCGCTGCGAATCCTCAATCAGGGCGTTTGCGACGGTTGCGCTTTGGGCACAACCGGCATGAAAGATTGGACGGTTGATGGTATCCACGTTTGCAATGTTCGGCTGCGGTTGCTCAGATTGAATACAATGCCGGCACTCGATAGCAAGCTGCTGGAAGATGTTTCTACGTTAAAAGGCAAGCGCAGTGCCGAATTGCGCGATTTAGGCCGGCTTCCTTACCCAATGGTACGCAAAAAAGGTGAGGCGGGATTTCGTAGAGTTAGTTGGGATGACGCTTTAGATTTGGTTGCTGATGGCATTCGCGCTGCCAAGAAAGTGCAAGAGCGCGACAGAATGGGGTTTTACCTGACGAGTCGGGGGATTCCTAACGAGACTTATTATGCCGCTCAGAAAGCTGTGCGGGCGATGGGAACGAACTCGATTGATAATGCCGCCCGGATTTGTCATTCTCCCAGCACTGCCGGCATTAAGGAAGCATTAGGAGTAGCAGCGACAACCTGTTCTTATAAAGATTGGATCGGAACCGATTTATTAGTTTTTATCGGTTCTAATGTGGCGAATAACCAGCCGGTTACGGTTAAATATCTCCACTGGGCGAAGAAAGCCGGCACGAAAATTGTTGTGATTAATAGCTACCGCGAACCGGGAATGGAGCGGTATTGGGTGCCTTCTATTGTGGAAAGTGCGCTGTTTGGCACGAAATTTGCTGAGCGCTTTTTCTTGGTGAATGTTGGGGGAGATATTGCTTTTCTTAATGGCACACTGAAGCATTTGGTTGAAAATAATTGGCTGGATGAGTCATTTATTAAAAACTTTACTGCCGGCTTTGAGGAGTTGAAAGCAGCATTAGATAGCCAATCTTGGGAGGAATTAGAAAAAGCTGCCGGTGCTTCTCGTGATGAGATGTATGCTTTCGCTCAGATGGTGGGTGAAGCGAAGAAAGCTGTGTTTGTCTGGAGTATGGGAATTACGCAGCATGAATGCGGCGAAGATAATGTGAAAGCGATTATAAATTTAGCACTAACCAAAGGTTTTGTTGGACGGGAAGGGTGCGGATTGATGCCAATTCGTGGACATTCTGGGGTTCAAGGTGGAGCAGAAATGGGCGCTTATGCAACTGCTTTTCCTGCCGGCAAACCGATTACCTCTGAAAGTGCCTCAGAATTAAGTAAAATTTGGGGTTTTGAAGTGCCGGCAACTCCGGGATTAATTGCCTCAGAAATGATTGAAGCTGCCCATGAGGGACAGTTAGATGTGCTGTTTTCTGTCGGCGGGAATTTCTTGGAAGTAATGCCAGATCCCGATTATGTTGAGGAAGCTTTAAATCGGGTGCCGGTGCGGGTACACATGGATATTGTACTTTCCAGCCAAATGCTATTAGAGCCGGCTGATACCGTTGTTTTATTGCCGACAACCACTCGTTATGAAATCCCCGGCGGTGTCACTTCAACAAGTACCGAACGCCGAATTATCTTTAGTCCAGAAATTCCCGGACGACGCATCGGGGAAGCACGTCCTGAATGGGAAGTTATGATGGAAATCGCGCGAAAAGTACGCCCAGAAATTGCAGAAAAGCTGCATTTTTCTAATAAAATGTCGGCTTCTGATACCACTCAAGCCATCCGCGAAGAAATCGCCAAAGTTGTGCCGTTTTACGATGGCATCCAGCATTTAAAGCAAGCCGGTGATCAGTTCCAGTATGGCGGTTCTCATCTCTGCCAAGATTGGAACTTTTCTACATCAGATGGAAAAGCTCATTTTGCCGCTTTAGGTTTGCCGGTTAAGCCAGAGTTACCCCAAGGAATGTTCCGCGTGACAACCCGACGCGGCAAGCAGTTTAACAGCATGGTTCAAGCAAAGAAAGATGCGATCACCGGCGCTTTGCGAGAAGCAATTTTTATTTGCAAAGAAGATGCGGAGAATTTAGGATTAATAGAGGGAGATGCGGTAATTTTAAGTAATGACTTTGGAAAGTTGGAAGGAAGAATCCATACAGCGCCGGTATTACCTGGAAATTTACAAGTTCATTGGCCAGAAGGTAATGTTTTGTTAGATAGAAACAAGCGTTCACCTCAAGCCGGCATCCCAGATTATAACGCTTTAGTGCGTTTGGAAAAATTATAGTGAATGCCGTTAAATGATTGGGCTGAAAACTTGGAAATCTATTCAATTTTTACGATAGCAGTCCTTAATAATTCGTGAAAACGAGTTACCCAACTTCTTAGAGAAGTCGAGGCTCTGAACATCAGATATCTCACAGCTTAAATAGGATTGCTATAGAAGCCATTCGAGATTTGCCTAAAAATTCCCGTTACCCTCAGAATTTTAAACGAGATTTATAGCAGATTGTTGATGCAATTACAGAATTGGATAACACAGTAGATGGGTTAACTGTTCGCAAACGCCCACGTATCAACGTAGAGTTAGGAACTAGCGTGTTGCAGACAACGCTTAGTTTTTAGAGCAGCTAATCTATCTGGTTCGACAATTTCATCATAATTTCATTATTTCCGGCAAAGCTTGACATTAAGGGAAAGATGTCTAATGAGTTCCGATGCTGAACGAGCCAGCTTACCGGAGCGCTCATTATGACTGGCTATTGTCGATTTTGAAGGTCTAAAGCTATGCTCCAAGTTTTAAAAAACACTCCAAAATTGCCCCTGTCTAGCGATATCACGGAGGCGATTGGGAATGTCCCGATTGTACGGATCAACCGCTTGAGTGAACTCTGTCAGAATCACGAATTTTATCTCAAATTGGAATCCTGCAACCCTGGTGGCAGCATTAAAGAGAAAAATGCCCTGTATCTGGTTCAACACGCAGAACGTATCGGCTTGCTCAACCCTGGTGGCACGATTGTTGAATCCAGTTCTGGTAACTTCGGCGTTGGTCTGGCAATGATTGGTGCAGCGCGGGGCTATCGTGTCATTGTTGTCGTCGATGCCAAAACTGCGCCTCCGTTTCGGCGAATGCTAGCTGCCTATGGGGCAGAAATGGTGGATGTACCCCTGAGTGCGGCAGATGCCAATGGTTCGATGCAGGTAGCGAGAATGCAAAAAGCACAAGAACTCGCCCAGAGCATTCCGGGGGCGTGGTATCCCTGCCAGCACCGCAATCCTGAAAACCCGACTGCCCATGAGCAATTCACTGCCCGCGAAATCGAACAAGCATTTGGCGGCGCACCGGATGTCATCGTTATCGGGGTCAGCACTGCTGGACAACTGGGGGGAATCAGCCGGTTTTTCAAACAGCGCTATCCTCAAACCCGAATTGTCGGCGTAGATGTCGCAGGGTCAGCTATCTTCGGCACCCCCTCCCATCCCTACAAAATGACGGGGTTGGGGTTGTCCTTTGTACCGCCCAACTTTGACGCGACAGTGCTGGATGCAGCTTATTCGGTAACCGATTGCCTTGCCTTCTCCGTTTGCCATGCTCTGGCGCGTCTAGAGGGGTTGCTGCTGGGGGCATCCACCGGCGCAATCGTTGCCGCTGCCCTTGCCTATGGCACGCAATATCACAGCTCTCAACGCATGGTATTGTTGAACCCGGATCGGGGAGATCGCTATCTCGAAACTGTCTACAATCCGCAATGGCTGACCCAGCAAGGGATTGAAATTTTGTCAAACTCAGCGCTTACTGCTACAATTCGCGCCCTCCAACCCGTCCCTGCAACCCTTCTGCGACAGCAACAACCCGCGTGACCATGACCTTAAACGCTTCTCAGAGTCCGTCTAAAATCACTTTTTTAAATCTGTGGCGGCAGTTTATCCCGCTGTCCCTCAGCGATGTAGCAATGGCTTGCGGCGATCCGATGATGACCACCACTCTAGCTCACCTACCCGACACACGGGTGAATTTGGCAGCTTTGGGCATCGCCAAATCGCTAGCGATCTTTTTTGAAAGTCCGATTATTACGATCCTGCACGCCTCGAATGCCCTTGCGCCAATGGAGCGATCACGGCGTGCCTTGTGGCGATTTACGCTTTTAGCTGGGGGCGGATTGAGCGCATTACTGTTGCTACTGACGCTGCCATTTGTTTTTGCAACGCTAGGTGGCACCCTGTTGGGGATTGCATCCCAATTACAGGAAACGGTGCGTATTGTATTGACGTTAATGATTCTGTGGCCGTTTGCGATTGCTTGGCGACGTTATTTCCAAGGGTTGTTGATTCATGCCGGCCATTCCCAGGCAGTGGCGTTCGCTAGCATTGCTCGTCTGGTGATTGTGGCGGTTGTGCTTTTAGTCGGATTTACCTTGAAGGTAGCCGGGGCACTGCTGGCGGGAACTGCTTTGATAGCTGGGGTCGTTTTAGAGGCGGTGATCGTGACATGGGCTGCTCGCCGGCTCGGAGCGACTCGTCCCCCTCGACCGACCGATTCTGTGCAAAACCTGCCCACCAATCTCAAAAGCGTCTGGAAATTCTACTGGCCCTTAGCCTGTTCGATGCTTGTGCTATGGGGTGGGCGTGCGGTGCTGGTGGGAATTATCGCCCGTGCCCAAGACGCTGATATTGCACTAGCTGCTTGGCCGGCAGCTTGGGGATTGGTTTTAGTGATTGCTAATGCAACTCGCATGGTACAGCAGGTGATTATTAAAAACAGAGGTCTAGTTACTGATCGACAATTGATCGCATTTGCCCTAAGCGTGGGGATGCTGTGTTCGCTGCTGTTGCTTTTGAGCAGCACGACCCCATTTGGACTCATCGTTGTTCAGAGCTTCGTGGGAAACGATTCTGCTCTGGTAGAAGGTATCCGTCCTGTGTTGCTGTTGTGCGCTGTTGTCCCCCTTCTGGTTGCGGCTCAAAATGCCACTCAGGGCTTTTTGGTGGGGTCAGGTCAGACGCGAGGCGTGAACCGTGCAACCTGGATTGGTACGACGATTTTACTATTAGGCGCGTTTTTAGGAGTCCAGCTTGGAGTGCCGGGTGCGATTGCCGCTGCGACCGCCATGATTATTGCTTTAATATCAGAAGTATCTTGTCTTGCATTCAATTTCAGCAAACAATCAAGCAGCGTTTCTTGATGATTGCTGTGCTAGTAAATCGGGTTTTGGCAGGATTTTCATCTGGGTTTTATCTTCAGTGCATCACGCTTGAGGTAAAACAGGAGTTAGGAGCTAGGTAAAATTTACCCACATCTTTAAAACATGAAGTAAAATAATAGTAAATTTTTGAATCAATTAATTGAGTTGGAGCGGGACAAAAGGCAATTATAGCTGCGTCCGCTCAATTCGATTAAATTCAATTTAATTAAGATGAGTTGACAAAGCTTATGCAACCAATACGACAAGGCGATGTAATTTTAACGTCGGCACCTCAAATTGAGGGAGAAAAGCTAACCCATTTAACGCTCGCAGAAGGGGAAGTAACCGGACACGCACACCGAATCAGTGAAGGAGACGCTGAATTGTATGAAAAAAATGGCACGTTGTATCTGCACATATTATCAGAAACAGCAACTTTAACTCACGAAGAACATCACGCAATTGCCATTCCGCAAGGCGATTGGATGGTGCGAATTCAGCGGGAATATGAGCCGGCAGGATGGCGATATGTCGAAGATTAAGATTGAAAAACTAACGCCTGCTCAAGAAGCTTTAATTCCGCTTTATCAGGAAAAGTGGAGAGAAATCTCGCTGGCAACACAACCGATTGATCGTAAAAAAGCCTCTGAAACAGTCAAAGAAGCTTATGCTTTGATTGGCTTACCTGAACCGGAAATTCTTTTTTATGATAGCCCTTATGAGGCATTAAACATACTTAAAAAGAAACATCACCAATTTTGCCCGAACCGATGGAGTTCACTGAGCAATCAGTTAAAAAGCCAACTGTTGAGCCAATTGGAAAGCGAATTATTGAGTCAAGTAGATAATCAATTATTGACTCAATTAGAAAACCAACTTCGGCAAACACTCAAGGAACAACTGTGGGAAAACTTTTATCCGCAACTCAAGAGATATTTGGAGCCTGATATCGGAAATAGCTTTCTTAATTTAGCTTTTTCTGAGTCTGTTAAATCCGAAACTTGGGCGGCTAGTGGAAGCTTATTCGATTTTTGTATAACTGTATTAGATTGCAATTTGACTGAAAAATCTTGGTCGTTATTTCAGTCGCTCGTGAAAAATACTGGCTGGATTTTTTATTATAATAAAACAGCAATTGTTTGTAACCGGCCCGTCAAACTCGCTTTTGATAGTGAAAATCGCCTTCATGGGGAAGGCGAAGCCGCCCTTCAGTATGCTGATGGATTCAGCCTGTACTCCTATCATGGGGTAACATTACCTGAAAAATATGGGAAATTACAGCCACATCAGTGGCAAGCTCAATGGCTAATAGAAGAACGCAATGCTGAAGTTCGTCGAGTATTAGTTCAGGAAATAGGTTACGGGCGAATTTGCCAAGAATTGCAAGCTGAAGCCTTAGATTCTTGGCAAGAATACACGCTTTTAAAAATTGAAAATGCTGATGTTGAGCCAATATTTTTAATAAAAATGACTTGCCCTAGCACCGGCTGCATTTATGCCTTACGAGTTCCGCCTGATGTACAATCAGCGAGAGAGGCAATTTCCTGGGTAAATTGGGGAGTTGATGCGGCGGAATTTTCAGTCCAAACCTGAAAGATATCTAGCTAAATAAACAAGAAAAGCCAACGAATGAAGGCAACTCCAGGCAGCAAGACGAAAACCCAAGTCTGGGTGGTAGAAAATGGGCAAGTACAATCGCGTTCAGATCGTCTTGCCACAGAAGAACCCTTAGAAATTCGCTTGATTGTCGCCGGCATGAGGCGTACGATTGCAATTACCATGCGGACGCCCGGAAATGACTTTGAGCTGGCAGCCGGCTTTCTATACAGTGAAGGGGTAATTAACAGCCGGCAAGATATCCAACGCATGACTCACTGCACCGATCCGGGCGTGGATATCGAAAATCACGATAATATTGTGAATGTGGAACTTGCCGGCAATGTCTGCCCAGATTTAGTCAGTTTGGAACGCCACTTTTACACAACCAGCGCTTGTGGGGTGTGCGGAAAAACCAGCTTAGAAGCATTGCGTCTGCAACGTTCTCCGGTTATTACTGAAGGGCCGGCAGTTTCAACAGAAATATTTTATAGCCTGCCAGAAAAGTTGCGAAGTGCACAGCGAGTTTTCGCCACCACCGGCGGCTTACACGCAGCAGCTTTATTCGATGCAGAAGGTAAACTGTTAGCACTGCGAGAAGATGTAGGCCGGCATAACGCCCTTGATAAACTCATCGGTTGGGCAATTCTCGGAGATTATCTCCCCCTTTCTAGCAACATTGTAATGGTGAGTGGGCGAACAAGTTTTGAAATATTGCAGAAATGCCTCGTTGCCAGTGTACCCATTGTCTGCGCCGTTTCCGCCCCCAGCAGTTTAGCCGTCGCACTCGCGCAAGAATTTGGCATCACCCTAATCGGATTTCTGCGTGGGGAACGGTTCAATGTCTACTCTGCCGTAGAGAGAATTCTTGCAAAAGTTACAGTAGAAGTGCTGAGTTCTGAGTCCTGAGTCCTCAGTGATAAGTTTTGAGTTAAAAAGTCGTATCAAAAACTTTACTTTCTGGGAAAAAGTTAGGCATTCACACTTGAGCAGAATGCAGCAATACTTAACTTATTTGCATTCTGCTCAGGCACGAAAAAAACAAACTAATTAGAGACTGGCACATTTTTAAATGCCGCTGTTTCTGGGACAAAGATATCCAGACTTTTCACATTCTCTGGCACTCTCAGCCAGACATAAGCATCTGCCGACGCATTAGGGCGCAGTTGGGATAAAGAAACCGAGCCGGTTGAGTGTTCGACCAGATCAACCGCTTTATAAGATTCGGTGGTTTGCGGGTTACGGGCGGCTGTTTCTCCTACACCGATAATGTCTGTCGCCGCTACTTGATCCGCACTGCGGCGAATTCGCATCTGCACATTGACTACATCACGATTTCCCGTTTCTGGATCTTGAATTCGCTGGACAGAAAGCAGCTCAACTTCTCCTTTTGTGCCGTAGGCTTGTTGGACAAACTCGCCCGGTTTCAGTTCCGCACCGGCTTGAGGCGCTGCAGCGGTAGGACTCGGTGATGGAGTCGCGGCGGTTGTTGCCTGCGCTGCCGGTGTTTTACTAGCGGCGCTAACAGGCGGTTTCGGAAGTGGGGAGGTGGCCGTCGTAGATGTGCCAACAGAAGGATTGGCTAAAGAACTATTTTGTGGGTTAGTTCCTTGCCCTGCCGGTGCGATCGGAACTTTTTTAAACACACCGACGTTTTCGATAACGACATCAATCACATTCACCGTTGGGGGGACATTCAACACCGCATACCCTTCCACCGGCTGCCCGCGACGCAACTCAAATAAAGAAATTAATCCCGATGAGCGATTTAGGGGATCGATGGGTTGGTAAGTATCGAAGGTGTCTGAATTACGAGCGCTTGTTGCCCCCACGTCAATAATTTCACCGGCAGCTTCATCCGCAAGACGATCGACTCGCATCTCGACCCGCACCTCTTCAGCTTTTCCGGGAACTCGTCGCACAGAAAGTAATTCAACTCTTGCCTTATCTCCAAAAGCCGCCACTGCAAATTGTCCCGGTCGAAGCCCACCCGTATTAACTGCCGGTGGGGGAACCGGCGTTTCTAGAAGCGGGGGAGGGGAGGTGGTTTCTACTGTATTATTCACTGCAGGGCTGACAGGTTCGTTCACCCTATCGCCTTTCATGGCTTGATACAGTAAGAACGCACCGCCGGCAAGCAACAGCACCAGTACCGTTGCCCCGCCCGCCAAAAAGCTGTTTAAACTGCTGCCACGACGTTTACTTTCGGGGGTTCCGTTAGACGTTTCAAGATTTTGATTGCGTGTTTTCATAAGCTCAGTCTAACCATGAGTATTCTATAGTCTTGGCTATCCTAAAGACTTTACATACAACCGGGCAGTCTGTGCCCTCTGCCATAAGAGAGAATTATTTTTCTTGGGGATTTTTGTTAAAAAAAACTTAAGCGCTTCTCCCTCGCGTCTGAGCAATTGCGCCAATAATTTGCCGGCTCGATCCCCAAAGCATTTGAAAACACACGAGTAAGCAAAAACAAAAAACTAATTGATCGCTTCGGATAGAGGGTTTCCTCTGCACCCCTTTTTTTTACTTTCACCTTAACTGCCGCTCGCTTGCTCAAATGATCTGCACAGCCGGTTAATAAAACTTGATTTTTTCGATTCAAACCGATTTAAAACTCTTCTTTTATTAGACAATTTTGAATACTTGTTTAAAGATATTTCTTGCATGAATTTGTCTACCCATCAATTTTATTTTGTTTTATCTAGATGTTTTGTGTTTTTGAAACCCTACTAATAAAATTTATCAAAAGTCTGCTAAAAAATTCTAAGTTTTAGAGGAATGCTGAAAGATAACAATTAAAATCGGCTCGATAGCTTATTTGATTTAGATCCACAGCGAAGACCGGCAAGACATTTCATCTCAGTGTCTTTGCAGCCGGAAGCCTTTTCTCAAACACTTTAAGTCATTGGAAACTCATTTAAATTTACGCCGGCTTTTTACGGGAGTGAAGCTGTAATGTGCGAAGTTTATAGGGCAGATTCCTCCGCCGTATAGTTCAAAAATACTTTCTAATATTTCCTATGATTGTTAAATGGATGGCAAATTTCGCTCAGCCCATTGGTGCGCTGCTGCTAATTCTGGGTTCGCAATGGGCAGGGGTGCCGGCATCTGCCCAGACGCAAAAAACACCACCAGCAACGCAGCCGATCTGTCCGGCGCAGTTGCCCGATGCGATTGATGCCATCGCTAACCGCCCCCAGTTCAGTCGGGCGCGTTGGGGAATTCTCGTGGAACCGCTTTCCCCCACAGATGGCCAAACGCTGTACAACCGGCAAGGAGAAGACTATTTCATCCCGGCATCCAATGAAAAACTGCTTACCACTGCTGCTGCTTTGGCGAAACTGGGGACTCAATTTCGCATTCGCACCTCGGTTTATGGAACTCCCGTCAATGGAGGAGAGGTGTCTTTGCGGGTTGTGGGGCGCGGCGATCCCAGCTTAACGGATTCCCATCTGGCGAGTTTGGCGCAACAGCTGAAGAGTCGGGGAATTCGCCAAGTCGGGCAGATGGTTGTTGAGGATGGTTATTTTCAAGGGCAGCCGGTGAACCCGAATTGGGAATGGGAAGATGTGCAAGCCGGCTATGGTGCGCCGGTGAATAGTTTAATTGTTAATGAAAATGCGATTAATTTGACGCTCTCCCCCCAAGCTGCCGGTCAACCCTTACGCGTCACTTGGGATGATCCCAAAGAAGCTAGGGGGTGGCGAGTTGAGAACGATTCGGTGACGGTTGGGCCAAATGAACCGGAGTTTTTAGAGGTAGGGCGCGATTTCAGCCGGCCTATCTTGCGAATTAAAGGTCAGTTGCGTGCCGGCGCAGAACCGGAAGAGGTCGCTGTCGCAATTGTCAACCCCGCAGAAAACTTTTTGCAGCGCTTCCAGCAAGCATTAGCAGCCGAGGGAATTGCTGTGGGGCGAGCACAAATCGCCGCCGGCACCCCAACTGCCGGTGAAGTGGAGTTAGCGGCGGTTGAATCCCCGCCGTTGTCTGAACTGGTGATGAAGACGAACCAGGAGAGTAATAATCTGTATGCAGAGGTGTTGCTGCGTTCCCTCGGTACCGTTGCCAAGGCAGATGCAGCGATGGCCGGCAAAGATACCGCAGATGCCGGTTTAGAAGCGATCAAAGCCACCTTAACTCAATTAGGTGTTAACGCAGAAAGCTACGTCCCAGAAGATGGTTCTGGGTTGTCCCGTCATAACTTAGTCAGCCCAGAAGCTTTGGTGCAAACTCTTCGGGCAATGGCAAATTCAGCGGCAGCAGAGATTTATCAAACTTCATTGCCCGTTGCCGGTGTCAGTGGCACTCTCACCTATCGTTTTCGCGATACAACCGCCCAAGGAATTGTTCAAGCGAAAACCGGCACCGTTACCGGGGTTTCAGCGTTGTCAGGATATGCCCGCCCGCTGAACTATCCGCCTTTAGTTTTTAGCATTATCGTGAATCAATCTCATCAATCTGCCGGCCAACAGCGTCAAGCAATTGATGAGATTGTACTGTTATTGACTCGTTTGCGTTCTTGTTAAGGGAATTGGGCATGGGGCATGGGGCATGGGGCATAGGGCATGGGGCATGGGGAATGAGGAGTGCCGAGGGGCATTTTTCTTTACTTCCCTCGTCCCTCGTCCCTAGCCCCTAACCTCTAGTACCCTGTTTCCTCTTCGTACTCTGGCAGCTTGGTTTTCTCTGGGATGTTGAGGCGGGGGGCTTGATAAGGCTTGGGTGATTCATCATCTGCCCAGGCATCGGCCTCTATATCCTCGTACTCATACTCTTCTTCGTACTCGTCCTCGTAGACCTTGGCTGGAGTGTAGCCGCGATCATCGTATTCTTCCTCGTACTCGTCCCGCACGGAGGCTTCGCGCCAGTTTTCTTCTTCTTCTAGGTCTTCTTCGTAGTAAATCGATTCAGACGGTTGCTGGCGTAGGGAGGGGCGGACGATAATCGGTTCGGGTTGCGGTTCTTCCCAATCATCTTCATCCCAGGCTGCTTGCACCACCGGCTCGCTTCTGCGAACGGGTTCTGGGGTGCGGAGGGGGATGCCGGTGCCCAATTGGTTTTCCGGTCGGGCCACCGGCGCATAATAAGTTTCTTCTTCTTCCCGTTCCCAAGGCGCTTGGCCAATGCCCAAACGTTCTAGGACGCCGACTGTTAATTGAACGAGGCGTTCTTCTGCCCCTTCAAAGACGATCAGCCGGTTTGGGCCACTGCTGACAATTTCCTCGATCGGCAGTTCGTAGGTACTGATTACTTGGTCGGGAATCAGCGGAACGCCTATCGAAGCCAGGATGAGGGAAACGACAGTGCCGGTGTCTGTGTTGAATTTGAAGCCGCGCACTTTGCCCAACAGTTCGCCGGTTTCGGTGATCACTTCGCTGCCGATCAAACTGCTGTAGGCGTCAACGTCAATATCTTCAATGACGTTTTCATCCTCAACTAAAATCACGTCGCCCATCTGCCGGATGCTGGTGAGGAGCATAAACCGGGGCATTCCAGCGACCGAGAGCAGGTTGTCTCGTAAACCGAGTGCCACAACCTCCCGCCGATCAATGTCTACTAATAGCTCCTTAACCACCCCTAGGCGCTTGCCGGTGGTGCGGGTGATCACTTGGGTATTTAAGAGGTCTGAGCGTTGCCGGATTTGTTCAGATGTCATTCTTGCTCGAGTCCTGCTCTCGAATCCTAATATTGTCCTTTGTATCTTTGTCTGAGTGTCCTTTGCCGGCTTGCAGCGATTTTTGGTCGCTCACCGATACCCTGGACTTCAGACTAATTACATAGTAACTGTAAAAAAATCACACAGATGCACTTTTAGACTGTAGGTTCAGTCCAATCACTTGCGTGTAGGCTCCCCTGGCTTGCGTAACGCCAATGGTACGCTCAGAAGATTCAATCATAGGCCGGCGGAGACTGACGACAATAAATTGCGCCTGTTGTGCTTGTTGTTTGATCATTTTAGCTAATCGCTCTACATTTGCTCCATCTAAGAACATATCAACTTCATCAAAAGCATAGAACGGAGACGGGCGGTAACGTTGCAGGGCAAAGATAAAGCTGAGGGCGGTGAGGGATTTTTCGCCCCCAGACATGGATGCGAGGCGCTGCACCGGCTTCCCTTTGGGGTGAGCGACGAGATTCAGGCCGGCACTGAACGGATCTTCGGGATCATCCAGTTGCAGGTAGCCATCCCCGTCGGAAAGTTCGGCAAAAATCGTCTGAAAGTTTTCGTTAACGGCGTCAAACGCTTCTTTAAACGCACGCAGCCGCAGGGTTGTGAAGTTTTCGATCCGCAACAGCAGTTCCGTGCGTTCGCCTTCTAATGTTGCCAATTTCTGACTTAATTCATCCAGACGTGTTTGCGTACGCTCATATTCCTCCAGCGCCAGCATATTCACCGGCTCCATTGCTTGCAAGCGTTTTTGCAGGGATCGCACGTCTTGCTGCAAGGCTGAAAGGTCTTTGGCATCGACTTTTTCCGGGATTGCCGGCAGGGGATCGGGCAATTCCGCCTGTTTCGCCTGCAATTCTTCATGCAGGGTTTCCAGTTTTTCCCGACGCGCTTGCTGGTTTTCCTGGTGTTTTTGCAGCTGCCAGTCCCGCTGTTGTTTAGCCAAATGTCGCTCTCGCAGTTGAGACTCTGCCAGATCCCGCGCCTGTTTCTCTTCCCCTAACTTCTCTTCTAACAAAGCTAGTGATGCTTTTGTCTGGACAATTTGCTGCTGTAGTGTTAAGTGCTGAGTGGTGAGTGCTGAGTTTTGCTGTTGTTGGGTTGAGCGCTGGGAGTTATATTCTTCCAGCCGTTGGTGGCTTTCTTGAATTTTCTCTTCTAGACGCTGGCGCTGATTTTCCAAGTCTTGCAGAGTTTGCTCAACTGAGCGTACGGCTTTTAGGCAGTCATTAACTTTGGCTTCTTGAGCACGGATGCTGACTTGGATTTGCTGCCATTCACTATGCGTTTGCGATTGTTCAAGTTCGGCTAAGGCTTGCCGGTGTTGTTGCAGTTGAGCTTCTTGCGCCGGCAACTCGACTTCTAAGATATATAGCCGGCCTTGGGCGTCGGATAGCTCTTGGTTATTTTTAACCAGTTGCAACCGCAATTGTTCTTGTTGTGCGGTTAAATTTTTGATTTCTGTTTGAATTTGCTCAGATTTTAACTGGCTTTCCCGCTGCTGCTGTTTGGCTTCGATTAACTCCTGATTTCGCGCTTTTACGGCTACGGTTGCTTGGGTAATGGCTGCCGTGCAGCGTTCTAAAATTTGCTCAATTTCTTGCAAACGGGAGCGTAAGGCCGGGATTTCGCCGGATTCAGTTGCAGTGCCGGTGCCAAAGTGCAAGCGTGAACCGGCACTGCCGGTGCTACCGCCGGTCATTGCGCCGGTGCTTTCGAGGATATCGCCTTCGAGCGTAACAATGCGAATCTGGCCGAGATAGCGACGGCCATTGTCTAAGATGTCGAAAACGGCGGTATTTCCGAAAACATAGGCAAAAACGTCGTCATAGCGGGGATCGCAATCAATTAAATTGATCGCATAGTCAATGAATCCCAAGGCTTGGTTTAACTGATTCAGCGGGGAAAACC
Source organism: Microcoleus sp. FACHB-68 (assembly GCF_014695715.1). Classification (NCBI taxonomy): domain Bacteria; kingdom Bacillati; phylum Cyanobacteriota; class Cyanophyceae; order Oscillatoriales; family Microcoleaceae; genus Microcoleus; species Microcoleus sp. FACHB-68. The sequence continues at coordinate 299,524 of NZ_JACJOT010000008.1, read as the reverse complement.
GGCCTGGGCGAATTTTATTCAGGGGGAGGAAGGTGGCACGACCGGCTCGTTTTTGTTTCAGCAATGCAATCGCGGCGGCGGCAACGCTATCATCTTCTACGACTAAATTTCCCAAACGCCCCCCCGCAGCGGTTTCCAAGGCTAACTGAAAGCGGGGTTCGGTGCGTCCCAACTGAGCAACTGAACCACACACGCCTCGGATGCCTGCGGCGGTAATCACTTGGCTGGCACCCGTGCCGGTTGCTTCTTGCATGGCTTGGGCTTGGGCTTCCAGTTTATCAAGCTGGCGCTGTTTTTCCCGCTGTTCGCCTAGCAGGCGCTTTTGGGTTTCTTGCTGGGTTTGCAGTTCTTGTTCAGCAGCAGCAACCGCCTGGGTTAAAAATTCAACCTGCTGCTGGGATACGGGATGGCGCGTTTGTTGGTTATCTGCCAGATGAGCTTGTTTGCCGGCAAGTTCTGCCTCCAAGGTTTGCAAGGATTGGCTTTGCTCTTGGAGTTGGCGTTCTAGCTGATCGGCACGTTCCCGCAGTTTTGCTTGTTCGGTGCGCTGGGGATTGAGGCTTTGCTGTAGAGTTTCTATCTGCCGGTGTAGTTCGGTTTGCTGTTGCACCCAGGCTTCGGAGGCGTCGGCGCTTGTTTCAGATTTTACTCGCAGCTCGTTAAGGATTTGCTGGGCTTCATCCCGTTCTTGTTGCCGGCTGGCGAGGGCTTTTGTCTCTAGAAGATGCTGTTGGGTAAGTTGTTCGAGAGTTTGCCGATATTCCTTGACTTTTTTCTCAGTTTGTGATAAGTAATTTTCTGTTTCCCGTTGGGCGGTTTCCAGTTCTTGCCGGCGGTTTTGCAGTTGCCGGTTTTCCGCTGCCTGACTGGCTAGGGTAGATTGCACCGAGAGGAGTTCTTCTTCTCCCAAAGCTTTGACGCAAGCGTTAAGCCGGTCGAGTTCTGCCGTTGCCTGAGAAATTTCTTCTGTAAGGGTGCTAATTTGAGCGGTAAGGTCGTTGCAAGTGCGTTCACCGGCTTCGATATGTTCTCGAAGTTGCCACTCCTGCTGTTGCAGCTGACGCCACACGAGGACAATTTCTAATTGTTCTTTTTCGTGGAGTTCTACTCGCAGCTTTTGGTATTTTTCCGCTTTGCTGCGATCCGATGCCAAGCGATCTCGCTGGGCGATCAGTTCTTTTTCGACAATACGGCTACGTTCTTCGTGTTCTTTAACTTCGTCTAACTTTTCTTTAGCCAGAACTATTTTTCGATCAAAAGCTGCAACGCCGGCGAGTTCGTCAATAATCTCTCGCCGTTCACGGGGGTTCATGGAAATGATGCTGGTGACATCCCCCTGGAGTACAACGTTGTAGCCTTCTGGATAAATTCGCAGCCGGTTGAGTTGTTCGTGCAGTTCCGTGAGGGTGCAGGGGCTGCCGTTGATGTAATAGTTGGAGGTATAGGTGCCTTGTTTGGTAACGCGAAGTTTGCGCGTCACACTCCACTCACTGGTAGAAGGGGGAGAGGGGAGTGCCGGTGGGGGAGTTTCTTCGGTTTCGGCGCTTTTCCCATTCCCATTTTCCGTTTCTCCCCAGAATTCTTGATCCTCTTTTTCTTCTAGGAAAGCCGGTTCATCGGTGAGATCGAAGGTGACGGTGACGCTGGCTTCGATTGTACCGCGCGGGTTTTGGGTGTTGTTGACCAAATCGGGCAACCGTTCTGCCCGCATCCCTTTGGAGGTGGAAAGTCCGAGGGCAAACAGCAGTGCATCGAGAATATTTGATTTGCCCGATCCATTGGGTCCCGAAACGACGGTAAACACCGGCAGCAGCGGAATCGCTGTTGTGCCGCCAAAGGATTTAAAGTTGGTGAGTTCCAGACGCTTGATGTGAACCATGTTGGCTGGGTGGCCAGGTTGTGAGCGAGACTTAAAGGATTATTAATTAGTTTAACGATGCTGTATAGGTTAGCACGGTCTTTATGGGGAGCGAAGAGGGTTTGAGCCGGCTGCCGGTTGCCGGTGTCTGGGTTTGTCGCATCTCAACTAGCCCGAAAGCTCAGCCTTTGGCTATCGTCCACTTTTATTTCAAGAGAACTTTTGCGATTAGCCTGGTTAATTTTCGAGCCGGTTTGCGAGGTGCTATTGACAAGGTGCTGTTGAAGTTGCTGCAAGATCTAATACCAAATCCTTTTGGTATAACTCCTTTCACCCAAGCCAAAACCTTTGCTCCAAGAGGATTTGGTCAATCTGTAGGGTGTCTGTCATAACCGGATTTGGTATAAGGTTTACCCGAATTGGTATAGATTATGAACCCTGAAATGCTTCATCAAGCTAGAGAAAAGGTTGAAGCAACCGGCTTGCAAAACATCGAACTAACTAAGCAGATGCGGCATCCCTAAGCTTTAGATATAGGGGTTTTGATGCCATCTTTTGCTCTAATCAACTTGTACTTTTGATTAACATTCCTACCAGTTTGCAACAGTGATATCTCAAAAATAAATGTATGAGCAGATAGCTAGACTAAAAGAACTTTACAAACTAAACAATCTCGGACAATTCTTTTGCTTTTTGCAGTAGCAATTCAGCTCTTAATTTTAGAAAGCTATCGTAGTCATCTGTGAACGCATTGGTATGGCAAAAATGTGTTGCTATTATTTTCTGGAAAGTTTGCGAATCAGCAGGCATTAATGTCCGGTATTGGCTAGGTGGTTTATTTTTGATTTTATTGTTGTCCGCTCTGGCAAGCAATGAAAAGTTTGCTAAACAATTGATTTGCTCATCTTTATACCTGTTCAACTTTTCTAAGTAATCTTTGGGGAAAATATGATGGAACTCATTTCGATTACCTTGGGATAAAACCTTTTCCAAAGATATACTCGTACCTGAAATAAAATTTAACGGTTTTCCTTGTGCTAAAAGAAGAATAAAGGTTTTTGTTGCAACTGTACTCATCCGAAAGGAGTTTTTGAGAAAGAAGCTAGTTTCTAAAGACACGTCAAAGTTTTCAAGTTTATGAGGTTTTCCAGCCTTAAGATTTTGTACTTCTGCCAAATCTACATCGGTACTCTTAGCTCCCCCCCTTGCATATCTTTGAGAAAAACAGGCACGCCAAAACCATCTCTTGATAGCTTGATTTTGCTCATGAGGTACAGGCGGTGGCTGTTTCTGTGAAGACGCGAAGAAAGATGATAAAACGGCTAATATGTTTTCCATTGGTAAAAGCTTAAGAGAAAAAACATTTAGCTCATCCTTCAAAAAGTCAATAGCCCTAAATATGCCTGTATGAATTTCATCAAATTTTTCTCTAACGGCACTACCAGGAAGTTCCAAAAAATCTTCTGGATCTGCACTATTCATTACTACCGCAGAGCAGCATTTTAGAAGTAGATCTGAGCCAACCTGTTTAAAGCCGAATGGTTCCAATTTTTCAGCAAGTTCTCTAAACTTCTCTTGCAAGTCAAAATCTTCACTCCAGTTCCACACAGATAAAAGCTGAAAAGTATCTAATTCGATCCCTTGCCTATTAATCCTCTCAAAAACGGTTGCAACATATTTCCGTTCTTCACTTTTAAACAGTTGTACAGGAATCTTAGCATCATTAAATTTGTTATACAAATCCTGTATTTGTTTTCCTCTCTGTATTGCTGAATCACGATTTGAATTCTCTGCTAAAAATTGCAGCAAATAATCAGGATTAAAAAGATCCTTTAGAGGGAAAAATTTTGTAGCATCATAATTTTTATAATCTTCCAAATATTGAAACGGAACAGATTCTTTGCTATTGAATTCAAAGAATAGATTAGTCCAATCAGTCTTTTCACCATCTTCAGCAGTAAGAGAATTTTGAAATATTCCAAAAATAGAAGTTATTCTCTGTTGTCCATCCAGCACATAATCTATTGGATACTCTGGATCATTACTATGAAGTTTATAAGGGCCAAGATTTCTTTCAGTTTTTAAAGGGGTCTTAGTTCTCCAAATTAATACAGAGCCAAAAGGAAAACCTTTATAAATACTGTCTATGAAGTAGCAAACCCGGCTGGGTTCCCAAACAAAACCTCGTTGAAAAGACGGAATTCTAATCCTTCCTCTTTCCAAATCATTGATTAAATCTTTAATACTAATAGAGTCGTGAGTGTCAGCCATAGAGAGTTAATATGAAGCTAGCTTTATATTTATAGCATAGCGACATCCCAATCCTCAACCTCCTCCAGCTTACCCAACTCCTACAAAGCTAACTCACCAAAACCAACCTCGACCAAACCCTCCAACTCCTCTGAAGTGCCGGCACCTTGCTTCGATAACTGCGATAACCCTGCCGCCGGCATCTATCGGCAACTCATCAAAAACTCCACTGCCCTAAATCCACAGAAGGCAAACCACGCACCCTCACAGAACTCAAAATTGACTTCGACGCTACAATCTGCCTGATTGCCGGCACACCTCATCCCACCATCTTACCCCAAGATCCCCGCCTCATCCAAACTATTATTACTTGGCTTCAACGCACTATTTTAGAAATCTAATCTATAAGAGGTTTCAAATTAATAAACTTCATCATGGGAGCCAAGATCAACTAAAACAATCAGAGACTCTTCTGATTCCTCGTCTTGAGAAAAAGTGAAGATAATCCGACAATCATAAGCAACCGAACAAGACCATAAGCCCTCCAAAGAACCTGTTAATTTATGAGATTTTAAAGAAGGCGTCAGATGATCAATACTTAATAAAGTCAGCACATTAATAATCCTGTCGCTCATTTCAGGATTCTTTTTTATAAACTTTCTAAAAGCACGTTTAAAACGATTATCCCAAACTATCTTCATCGTCTTTATCGTCCAATAAATCTGCAATTAAATCATCTACACTTCCTTTTTTTGCTGTTCCTTCTTTTAAAAATTCTAAAGTAGCTTTAGCATTGGCAGCAATTTCCAAACGTCGCTTTTCAATTCTTCTTTTTTTGATGAGTTCAAACAAACTATCTTGCTCTTCAAAAGAGAGCTTTTCAATAGAATCTATAATTTCGTGAAAAGATATGTTGCTCATATATTTCCTCCTAGTTCTTCACGAAGGTATTGGTTCAGTAACAGTTTCTAAAACGCAATTTTGATGATTTAAAGTTATAGGTACGCAGGGAAAAACATTAGCTTCTCCTGCTTGATTCCTTCGTTCGATAAAAGGAAATCGTTTAGCATTTCGCATTTTCTGTCGTTTTTTCTTGTTCTAATAAGCTCATTAATTTTTGAGCAGCTTCACTATAATCATAAGGCGACCAAGCACGATAAGGAACGCCATTATCTAAGAACTTTAAACCTTCTTCTTTCGCTAATTCAGCGGTTAAAAACTGCATCACTTCAACCTTCTCAGCATGGGATAACTGGCGAAGTTGAGCCAATAATTCAGGATTTGACATAAAACAACCTTGAATTCATTTTTCCATCTTACTACTACCCGAAGGATTCCACCAAACCCTCCAACTCCTCTGAAGTGCCGGCAGCTTGCTTCGATAACGTCTCCGCCGATATCTACCGGCAACTGGTCAAAAAATACTTCCTACAGTGGGATAGACACCCCATTCTCATCTTCTAGGTCGCCCCTACACGCCGCACCCCAAGGTTTTAGCCAAACTTTTCTGGATACCCTCACCGGCTTCACCGGCACCCTCTGCCTGATCACCGGCTCACTCCACATTGAAGTAATATAGCGATATTCAGAAAGATTGCCACTTCAAAGAGTTATGGATGCTTATCAGCAGTTGGTCATAGAACTTTACAATTCTAGAACTGCCTATGATCGGGAGGAAGGAACTCGCCATCCGCTTGAAGCCAAACTTCTACTTGAATCTGTCCCAATTCAGAAGGGGCAGAAAATCCTTGATGTTGCGACTGGAACGGGTTTAGTTGCGATTCCCGCCGCTGAGAAAGTTGGTTCAGAGGGTTATGTCATTGGCATAGATATGACCCCTGGAATGCTTCATCAAGCTAGAGAAAAGGTTGAAGCAGCCGGCTTGCAAAACATCGAATTAATTGAGGCAGATGCGGAATCTATAAACTTTAGTGATAGTAGTTTTGATGTCATCTTTTGCTGTGAGGCATTTGTCCTTTTTACTGACATCCCTGCAAGTTTGCAAAAGTGGTATCGCTTCCTTAAACCAGGAGGGTTTGTTGCATTTACCTCTCCGCCAGAAACGGCTTATTTAGCAGATGTTTACAAAAGTATCTGCACTAGAGTTTTGGGTGTATCGCTGTCACATATCCTCGAACCACTTGGCACTCCTAAGAAATGTCAAAGTTTGCTCCAGCAAGCGGGTTTTAGAGATATCCAAATTGAAATTGTGCCATCAGGCCGGCATCGTAGTTTCAGTGATGACAAGTTATCAGGGAAGGTGATTAATTTAAGCTTTAAAGGCAATCCACTGCTGTCTAAACTGTCACCGGAACAATTAGAGCAGTTCCAAGTTGAGTACAGCGCCGAAATTCAGAGACTCGCAACGGATCAGGGAGTCTGGGAAGATACGACAAAATTCTTGGTTCGCGCTCAAAAGTAGGAGGATGGGCGGGGCAGTGTCTGTTTGTGATGATTGCCGGCATAACCTTTAAAAAGAAAGATTATAAAAAATTTTAATCGAATGAACAATAGCTTTATAGCTTAACTTTATTTAAATAAAAAATCAAAATGAATTAGTTTAAAAGGCAAACTTTCCGTGTTACTTAGCGCCATAGAAAATCCATTAAAATTGAGAAATTTAGAAGAATAAACAAAACCATGAGTGGACTGAAAACAGATATGAATGCCTTGCCGATCCCCAGGCAAGGGCTACTGGGAATCTGGGACTTAATTGTTGGGCCTAGGATGCCCGTATCAGAGATATTGTTAGGGCTAATTCCTTCCCTTCTAGCTGCGGTTACCGTGCCCCTTTATGCAGTTATCAATGAACTCGGATGGAATGCAGTGCAACTGATTATTGCTGCGATCATTGCTTTCGATCTAGTGGGTGGGGCGATAATCAACGTTACCCAAACGACTAAGAATTGGCACCATAAGCCAGAACACGGGTTTAAATATCACTTCTTGTTTATCGCATTCCATCTTCACCCAGCGGTCATCGCCTGGTTATATATAGGGGGGGATTGGGCATACTTTTTATTGGCCTATAGTTACCTGATTATCGCAGCAACTATCATCCTTCTCTCGCCCCTCCCCCTCCAGCGTGCAGAATCAATTTTGTTGTATATGGGCTGCATTGTACTGCACAATTACGTTCTCGCAAGAGTTCCTGGAATGGAGTGGTTTCTTCCTATCTACTTTTTAAAGTTGTTGGTTTGTTATTTACCGCAAGAACCTATCAGCTTACCCAACCGCTAAACCAAATCAGCAAGACTTAGCAGAGACTTTATTTCTGCTTAAGCGAATCGTGTCTTTGAGTGTGCCCAAACAGAATCACCCGCCTGGAATTTCATGCTAGGCGGGTGATAGCGTTATTGTGAGAAATGAATTAGACAGAATTTTTAATTTAGATCAGACCTGGACCCTTGGGACGCGTATCGCGATCCATTGTCAGCTTTCCGTCTTCGTCTTCGTTGGCGTCTTTGAGTTCTTGAGCGTGTTCTCTTTTGAGGGCTTCCTCTTTTTCACGCAAGTCACCGGGTTCGTTGATGTACATTTCCGGTTCAATGGCAAAGTTATCAACCAAACCTTCTTTGTCTACTGAGTAGCCGGAGGTGGTGTCGATGCTCTCTGGATCGGTTTGATCGTCGGTTTTGGCGGCTTGATCGTTTTCTTTGGAGGGAGTGCGTCTGAACGTATCATGCTCCCGTTCTTCGCGGGCAGCGACTTCAGCCGGGATCAGTCCTCTATCGTAGTGCGGGGTTGTTGAAGGACTATCGATTAAAGGATTCTCATTAGCTTCATGCTTAGAAACTGGCTTTTTTTCTATTGTCATATCTCTGTCCTCAAGCAATTTCATTTTCATTGATATTAATAAACTTAACCTTGGGATCGCTAACAGGTAAACTACCTTTGGGTGTAGATTGTGATTGATTGCTGTTGTTGAAACCTATGTTGAAACCTATCTCAGCAAAATTATATGGCCTTGCCTGTTTTAAATAAAATCGAGTGCTATGTAACGCTGAAGTAGAAGAAGATGAATTCTAAAAGCGGACAGTGGCGTTATTTAACACTTCACAGAACTTTCGCCTAAAATAAACTTGGGAAGACTCAACAGTTGCCGAGGCCCTATTCAGGAAGCTATTATCTTTTATTAGTACAAAATATTAACTTGCATCCCTCTTAAGATAGATATTATTAAAATATTGCCTCTATCTAAAGATGGAAAGAGTTTGTTGCCAGAGAGGGGTTGAGATTGTAGAGATTAGCATAGAAGCTGAATGCTGAGAGTTCGGCTCAAGCTACAATAACGCCGTTGCCTCAATAAGTATCAGTAAAAGTTTTATTTATGCTTTACTTTCTCTTTGCGGCTGGGCTAGCCATTGTTCACCTTTTCTCAGGCCGGCTGCGTTTTCTTGATAGCATTCCTCGCCATCGCTGGCTTTCATTTGCCGGCGGCGCTTCTGTGGCTTATGTTTTTGTTCATATTTTCCCCGAACTTAGCGAGGGACAACAGACTGTTGAGAAGACAAATATTTTTATCCTTGGCTTTTTAGAACACCATGTTTACCTCATAGCTTTGTTAGGATTTGCCGTATTTTACGGGTTGGAACAACTGGCAAAAGTGTCACGCCGGCAGAATCTGGAAGAAGGAAACGCAGATGTGACAAGTCAAGAAGTATTTTGGCTGCATATTGGTTCCTTTGCTGCTTATAACGCTTTAATTGGATACCTGGTTGTTCACCGCGAGGAACCGGGCTGGCTCAGCCTTTTCTTCTTTTTTATGGCGATGGCTTTGCATTTTCTGGTGAACGATCACAGCCTGCGGCAACATCACAAATCCACCTACGATCAATTGGGTCGTTGGGTGTTAGCATCTGCAATTCTTGTGGGGTGGGTAATGGGGCTGGCTATTCCCATTCACAAACCTGCACTGGCGCTGCTTTTTGCTTTTTTAGCCGGCGGAATTATTCTCAATGTCATTAAAGAAGAATTACCAGAACAACGTCAAAGCAAGTTTTGGGCATTTGCCTTGGGTGCAGTTACCTATGCAATGTTGCTGGTTGCTGCTTAATTACTGTTAAGAATTATGCGGTTAATTGGCATTATTTAAATTAAAACTTTTACAAGTTCATTTTATTGGGCTTAACCTTGTGTTTTATTTAAATTTGTAAAAGTTCATCTTCTTTTGCAGAGCGGCCTATTACAGTTAAATAATTGGTTTCATTCTTGATCTCTTCTAGAAATTGTTGAAGACCCAAGATCGATTGAATATTGCTGGTTTTAATGGCGAGTGCAATTCCTGGAGTGACTTGCACTCGAATTTGAATGTTTGGCCGGTAAACTTGCAAGGGGTTATCTTTGGCTTGGGCTATACAATTTTGTATGGCAATTCTTGCTTGCGGCGACTTAAAGTATTTCTCCACAACAGAACGCGGAAGATGAAGTGGTTTTACGTCACAGCCAATCACTCCTGACATATGAACGCCCAGCACTATCATGCTTTCATCATTATTGACGCTTTGCGTTCTTTTTTTCATTAATTTAAAAGATTGCATCATTGTAAAATTACACTCCTGAAAAGGTGTTTTGTAACGGTTATCGGATGGAAAAAGATCGGGGTTTTAAATAAGCTGTTGCTAGAAAACAGACTTAAAAGACTTTGTTTTCCCCAACACTGCTCACTAGGACGTTCATTTCAGTTATCTTGTGCCGCTTTACATCAAAGTTTTTTTGAAAGATATTGATTTTATTCTATACAAAATCCTGTTAAAGAGTCTGGTTGTTTCTTGGATAAATCAGCTGAAAAGCAGGCCAGGTTTGCGGAGTCCTTTATCGGTGCCGGCCACATCCTGTAGGGCTACCGTCCAAAATCGATATTCTTAAGAATTGTGAAGCGGTCGTTGCCGCACTCGATTTAAACCCAGCGCCGGCCAACCATTACAGCATCTAAACTCGATAAACCAGGGAAATTTTTGATACAGTTGTCAGTGTTCCGCTCAGCCCACTGAGCTTATCCCCACAACTAACCGGAGGTGCGCTATGGCCATTCTACAACTCGAAAATGGCACCCAACTCACGGATCTGATTGAGATTGCCGCTGAATTAGCGCCTTTAAATATTAAGCTCAGCCGGTGGCCGGTGGGGGAAAATCCCGAAACTCGCGCCCTGCTTGCCAAAGATGTGCTGGGTGATGCTGAAAAAGAGCAATTGTTGCAAAACCTTGATGGCTATTTCGAGGAACTTCAACGCACCGATGGCTATCAATCGCGCGACCTGATTGTACTGCATCCAGAAATCCCCAATCTCGACACCTTGCTGTCAAAATTCAAGCCTTGCCACACTCACGCGGATGACGAAGTGCGCTACATCATCGCCGGCGAAGGCGTGTTTGGGTTTGTGCGCCCGGATGGCAGTCAGGTGGAACTAACCGTGCAGCCTGAAGAGTATATCAACGTACCCGCCGGCACGGAACACTGGTTTTATCTCACAGAAGGACGCCGCATTAAAGCAGTGCGTTACTTTATCGGCACCGAGGGATGGACGCCTGAGTACACCGGCACCGAAATTCGCCTCCGTCCTCTGGCAGTTGCCGGTTGATCAATATCATTGCACCTGACACCTGACAATTGACCGATGACGATTGAAGTAGACTACCGCTTTCCTCCCGGCATCGATGCCTCACGACAAGCCAAAATGATTGCAGTTGGGCAAACTGCCGGCACTTGGGATGCCCGTTTTGCCCACCGTGAGGAGTCGCTGCGTTCGCATTTAGCTGAAGTTGTTGCCGTCAGCAGTGAACCGACTGGGCACAGTTTAGCGACGATCCGTTTTCCCGTGGCGAATGTCGAGAACGACATACCCAGTCTGCTAACGATGATTTTCGGGAAATATTCGATGGCAGGTGCGGCAAAAGTGGTGGCGGTACGGCTGCCAGAGGGTTATGGCACACGTCCCAAATTCGGGATCACCGGCATTCGGGAACGTCTGGGTGTGCGTGATCGGCCTTTAATTATGGCCATTTTTAAACCGGCTTTGGGTCTTTCTGCTGAAGATCATGCCGCGATTTTAAAAGAGGTGGCCGGTGCCGGTCTCGATATTATTAAAGATGATGAAATCATGGGCGACTTGGCCGGCGCACCCACGTTGCAACGCTTGCAAGCTTGCCGCAAAGTGCTGGATGCGGTGAAGCGAGAAACCGGGCGTACCGTGCTTTATGCGGTGAACGTTACCGGCAAAAACCCGGTAGAAATGGCGAAACGTCTCGTTGCAGAAGGTGCGAATGCACTGCTGCTGAACGTGCTTTCCTACGGCTTTTCAGTCTTGGAACAACTGGCATCTGATCCGGAAATTGACGTGCCGGTTTTTGTGCATCCAGCCCTTGCCGGTGCCCTGTGTGCCGCCCCTGAACATGGCATGGCTTACTCGGTGGTGTTGGGGACGCTGATGGCTTATGCCGGGGCAGATGCGGTGCTCTATCCCGCCCACTATGGCAGTTTGCCGTTTGATGCGGGGGAGGAAGCCCGAATTCGGGATAATTTGCGGGTTCGCAATGTTTTTCCCGTTCCCTCCGCCGGCATCCATCCCGGAATTGTCCCCAAAGCGCTGGCAGATTACGGGCAGCAGGTAATTCTTAATGCCGGTACGGGGATCATGGATCACCCAGATGGGGCGGCAGCAGGGGTTCAAGCTTTCTTTGAGGCGCTGGAATGGTGGGGAGAAGGTAAAGCGTTTGAGCTAGAGTCTTTACCAAATGGCCCCTTGCGCCGTGCCGTTGAAAAGTGGGGTGCAACCTGAACGAATGAAGTTAAGTTTGGGAAAACAACTAACCCCACAAAAATTTAACCAAAAAAAACGGTCTTGGGTGGATAATGCAGATGCCGGTGTTAATATTACCGCTACTCAATTAACGCTGGTTACTTATAATGTTTGGTTTTCAGAATATTACCGCAAAAACCGTTGCGAAGCTTTACTGCAAATATTACATGATTGCGATGCCGATGTCATCAGTTTGCAAGAAGTCACCCCCAGCTTTTTGAAAATTCTTTTACAGCAAGAATGGGTAAGAAATAATTACTATATTTCTGACGCTAAAGGGGCAACCGTTACTCCCTACGGGGTGTTATTTCTGTCGAGAATTCCCATAAGCCGGTTATCTTTTTATAAATTACCTAGCGCCATGAACCGCACATTATTAATTTCTGAACTGTGTGTGAATGGAGAAGTTATTAAAATTGCAACCGTACATTTAGAAAGTCAAAAATCTTCCGCCTCTCTTCGCGCCGAACAGCTTTCTTTAATTTTTCCCCTCATTCAAGATTCACCTCATGCTTTGCTCATGGGAGATTTTAACTTTTGTTCTTCTTGGAAAAGCGAAAACGATAATATTGATAGCAGATACCAAGATATGTGGGCAGTTTTGAGAAGCGAAGAAGCCGGTTACACGGAAGATACAGATATTAATATTATGAGACTTGAGCGAAAAGGAAAAGAAAGAAAAGTCCGCTTTGATCGAATCTTTATCCGCTCAGATTCGCTCAATTGGCAACCAGATTCGATTGAAATGTTGGGAACAAAGCCAATTTCTCCCAAATACCCAAAAGTCTTTCCTTCTGATCATTTCGGTTTAACCGGCAGCCTCCTCTGGCAATCCTCCCCAATCAAAATTTAAAAACCTAATCACCAATAGAATAATCCATCTGCGTTAATCTGCGTTAATCTGCGGTTAATTTAAAAATCCATATTTTCCTAACTTTAATTCCCAAGCTATGAGAAAATATAAAAAATTTTAACCAACCAAAAATGAAACGAATCGTTTTCTGTGACTTTGACGGCACCATCACCGCAGAAGAAACCTTTGTTGGAATGCTCAAACACTTTACCCCCGAACTTTCCGCCAAACTCATGCCCGAAATGTATGCCTTGCGATTAACATTGCGAGAAGGCGTGCGTCAACTTTTAGAATCTATCCCCTCACAAAGATATCCCGAAATAATTGAATTCGCCCGCGCCAAAGTGATGCGCCCAGGTTTAGTCGAATTACTTGATTTCTTGGATGCAGAAGGAGTGCCTTTTGTCGTCGTTTCCGGAGGAGTGCGGGGGATCGTACAAACGGTGCTTGAACCCCTGTTAAATCGCATCCATGCCATTTATGCTGTAGATGTCAAAACGAGCAGTGAATATCTGCAAGTACACTCAGATTTTGAGGGAGAAACAGAGTTACTGGCAAAGGTGCCGGTGATGGCACAATATCAGGCTGATGAATTCATAGCAATTGGAGATTCAGTTACAGATTTAAATATGGCGATGCAAGCATCTCTGGTTTTTGCGCGAGATCGTCTTGCAGACTATCTAGATGAGCGGCAAAAAGCTTATATTCCCTGGAATGATTTTGTTGATATCCGGAAACAGTTGACCAGCCGGTGGAAAAATCATTAAGTTTTAGAGAAAGCCCTATCAGCTTCTATCTAAAATGCCAAATATAACTTTCTAATCTAACCTTATGGCATCTTCCTTTTCTGACATCGAAAAGCACTGGGCGCAAGCGTGTATTTCCCAACTGCAAACGCTAAAAATAGCTGGTGGCTACCCAGATGGCAGCTTTCGCCCCGATGCAACCATTACCCGTGCAGAATTTGCTGTTTTGATGTGCAAAGCGTTCCCGAATATAGAAAAAAAACGCAACGCTATTACCTTTAAAGATGTGCCGGCAACTCACTGGGCTTACGAAGCGGTTAAAACGGCTTATGAAAAAGAATTTTTTACCGGCTATCCTGATGGCACCTTTCAGCCGACGCGAAAACTGCAGCGAGTACAAGCATTGGTAATCTTAGCAAATGGGCTAAAATATACCGCCCCTGCAAATTCTTCGGAAATTCTCAAGAGATATTATGAAGATGCAATGCAAATTCCTAACTACGCCATCAATGCAGTCGCGGCAGCAACCGCAGGACTTTTGGTTGTTAACTATCCTAATATTAAACAGCTAAAACCGAATCAAGATGCAACGAGAGGGGAAGTCGCTGCGATGCTTTCTCAGGCATTACATCTGTCGAATACAGTTCCCAAACAGTATGTTGCCGGCAGCGAGTTATTTGCCATTCAGCCGCAATTTTATTGGGCGGCTTCCTTTTCAGAAGGACTAGCAATGGTAACAGTTAATACCAAATCTGGGTTTATTGATAAAACCGGCAACTTTATCATTCAACCCAAATTTGATCACGCCGGTTCCTTTTCTGAAGGGTTAGCGCCGGCGAAATTAGGCGAAAAATGGGGTTATATCGATAGAGCCGGCAACTTCATCATTCAACCTCCATTTACTTCTGCCAGTTCCTTTGCCGATGGATTAGCCCCCGCAAAAATAGGCGAAAAATGGGGTTATATCAACAAAACCGGCGACTTCGTCACTCCGCAGCAATTTGATGCGGCTGAAGCTTTCTCCGATGGGATGGCGCGAGTCAAAATTGGCGAAAAATACGGCTATATTAACACCACCGGCACTCTCGTTATTCCGCCCAAATTTAGCCTCGCTTATTCCTTTTCCGAAGGGTTAGCCGCTGTCTACGCACCTCCTGAAAGAGAAGGCGCTCTTTCCCAGTGGGGGTATATTGATAAAACGGGGAACTTTGTTATTGAGCCACTCTATAGCTTTGCTTATCCTTTTTCCGACGGCTTAGCAAATATCGGAACCGGCTATATTGATAAAACCGGAAATTTTGTCTTTTCTTCCCAACAACTTGAAGATTCCCGCTCATTTTCAGAAGGGCTAGCCGCAGCGAGAGTGGGGGGAAAATGGGGTTATATCGACAAAACTGGAAAGCTCGTGATTCAGCCGCAATTTTATGGCCCTAAAAACGCTATAGAAGCTGAAGCCGCACCCTTTTCGGAAGGGTTAGCGCTGGTAAGAATCGGCAACAAAGCCGGTTTTATCGACAAAACCGGCAAATTTGTATTCCCAGCACAATTTGACAACGCTTATTCGTTTTCTGATGGCATGGCACTGGTAAATGTGGGCGGAAAATGGGAAACTACTGTAGGATACGATTCCTCTGCCAATCCAGTGGTTGAAACCAATTTCCGGGGCGGCATTTGGGGTTATCTTCGCAATCCCCTTAAGTAATAAAATCTTGCCTCTGCTGGAGAGAGAGACAGTGAATAAAATTTCTGTAAAATAATCTAATAAACCCCTCAAAAACCTCTCTGCTTCCACTCAGAACTTTTATCCAAAAACTCTCTTCTCTTAAACTCAGCAATCAGCACTCATCAACTCAGGACTATTATATAGATGAACACCGATCCCAGACAAAATTTAATTGCAGCAGCCAGCCATTTTTACACGCAAGGCTGGATGGTTGGCACCGCCGGCAACCTCTCGGCGCGGGTGCCCGATGGCAGCTTTTGGATTACTGCCAGTGGGCGCAATAAGGGGCATTTAACACCTAACGATTTTATCCGCGTAGCACTTGATGGTACAGTGCTAGAGCAGCCCCATCCTGATGCCCGCCCTTCTGCTGAAACAAGCATTCATGAAGCGATATATGCCTGTTTTCCAAAAGCCCAAGCCTGCTATCATGTTCACTCAATTGAAGCAAATTTAATCTCTCGGATGAGTAATCACGAGGGGCTACCTTTGCCGGCAATCGAAATGCTAAAAGGGCTGGGAATTTGGGAGAAAAATCCTAAAGTCACAGTGCCGATGTTTGAAAATCATTTCCAAGTGCCTGAAATTGCCGCTGACATTCGCACGCGTTTTCAGGTTGAGCCGCCGCAAGTGCCGGTATTGCTCATCCGAGATCACGGTGTCACGGTTTGGGCTGACTCCCAAGCAAGCGCGTATAATTATATTGAGCTGATAGAATATATTTTCCGTTATATGCTAGCAGCTCGAAAAATTGGCTTGGCGGAGCTTTTATGATCCCCATATTGGGCACATTTAAACATCTGTTACAAGATAAACAAATTCCACCTCTCATCTGCTAAGATTGCAAACAAATCAATCTACAGGGAACTCAAATAACCATGTCAAAATACACCAGAATTCTTTCAATTGACGGGGGCGGAATTCGGGGAATTATACCGGGACAAGTTTTAGTAACACTGGAAGAAAAAATTAAGAATCGGACAGGCAATCCAGATGCAAGAATTGCCGATTATTTCGATTTGATTGCCGGCACCAGTACAGGAGGTATTTTAACCTGCATTTATTTGTGTCCTGATGAAAAAAATCCAACAAGACCTAAATTTACTGCAAAAAACGCAGTCGATATTTATCTAGATAGAGGAGGCCAAATTTTTTCAGCTCCGTTCTTTAAAAAATTGCAATCTTTAGCAGGCATCACCGATGAAAAATACCCATCAGCACCCATAGAGAATTTATTAACAGAGTACTTTAAAGATTTAAAGCTGAGCCAATTACTCAAGCCGTGTTTAATTACCGCTTATGATATTGAAGCAAGAAAAGCTCGATTTTTTACTCAGCATGATGCCATAAAAGATTTAGATCAAAATTATTTTGTTAGAGATGCAGCGCGAGCGACTTCTGCCGCGCCCACGTTTTTTGAAGTAGCAAAAATTACATCACTTGCCTCTAAAAGCTATCCTTATATCGATGGGGGAGTTTTTGCAAATAACCCAACACTATGCGCCTATGCCGAAGCCCGAACAAAATTACAGCGAAAGCCAACACCGGAAGATCCATCACAAGCAAATCCGAGTGCAAAAGATATGGTGGTCTTATCCTTGGGGACAGGCGATATTAAAGAATCTTACTCTTACGCTCAAGCAAAAGATTGGGGAAAAATCCAATGGGTTAACCCGATTATTAATATCATTATGACGGGGGTTGCCGAAACCGTACATTTTCAATTACTTCAGGTTTTTGATACGATCAAAACCCCAGAACAATACCTAAGAATTAATACGGTTATACCAAATCACAGTCCAATGGCAGAAATGGATAATGTGTCAGAGGAGAATTTGAAAAAGTTGAGACAATTAGCCAATGACACGGCTTCAGACAATAGTGAAAAATTGGATAAATTTATCGATTTTCTGCTGTAGGTAGAAGAGTAGTTTTTAATGGGCGTAGCTGTAGGGAAAAAAGTAAATGTTTCCTACAGCTTTACCAGCTTTGACGCTGCCAAAAAGTCTTGACTCTTTCTTGCCACCGGCACCAATAATCCATGACGACTGCCGGCTCAAACCAAAACACCTCAGCCGGCATTTCAGGAATCGCCACCACTAACATTGCATGATTGATTTCAATCCCGCAATCTTGATAAGAATGATTAACCGCGCCGGCATAGGCAGCTAATTGGAGCGGATAATCGTACAAACGCTCAACTGAACCTTTAGGAGAATCGGCAGTTTTCCAGTCACAAACACAGGGAATCCCGCGATAACTCGCAACACAATCTACCCTGCCGGCGTAGCGCAAATCGTAGTGAAAAATATTGCCTTCAACCAATCGCACATCCTCAATTTCTTGCAACACCGGCTCAACACTTTCCCAATAAGGCTTTATCCCATCTGGACAAATAACATCCTCACCCAAAAGATAGCGTTCAATGTGCTTGTGAGTGCCCGTTCCCCTGCGTCCCGCCGTTGAAGAAATGCGGTAAGCTTCCTCTACACCAACACGCTGCTGCCACTGCGCCAGCCGATCCCGATCTTCTTGAGGTTTCGTGGCACTCAGAATCGTCGTCACACTCGGTAAACGAACACCTTGCTCATTAATATAATATTGCTTCCCATACTCCCGTACTTGCTTAGCTTTGAGCCGGGGAAGCGGTTGGAAATTAGACGGCATTAGCAATTTTATTTTATGTATATATATCGTATCATTAATCAACCCTTTAGGCAGGATTTTATCAACTTTTTCGTCAGAAATGCCCAAGCTTGAATGAGTCCGAAGACTGTTTAATAAATTGGCTTTTCTGTTCCCCAAGGTGTTTCTGGCAATTCTTCAACTTTCTAATAATCTCCAAGAAATAGGTAAGCCTTAAATGCGATTGTTGTCGCATTCTGGCCACCTTAAGAATCTCCTAGACCCTCAGCAAGATCGCTTGTCTAAACGCCAATTTTCCGCTAAGGGCAGGCCGGTTTGATGGCTGAACTTCGCTGCATTCCACTAAGCAATTCCTTTCTTCTGAAAAGTATTCAGAATCTCTTTTCCCCTACAAAGTCGGCATTGCGCTTTTCTTAGCGCTTAGTTAGATTTCAGGCGCTTAGTAATCTGACTGATAATGCCACTAAGAATCGCACCCCCCATCAAAATCCCGATGGCTGGAGTAAAAACCGGCTGCCAAAGCTTGTACCACAAATCGAGTCCTAGAGGAACCCCAGCCCCGCGCCCTATAACCGCAGCCGCCAGCCAAGCGAAGCTAAACAACACGAGGAAGACATCCGCCACTAAAAACAGATTTAGCCAATCGAGTAATTTATCTTTCATCATTTCCAACTGAAATTTCGCACAAAATGATTACTTTATGTGAGATGTTGGCGGTTGAATGCCGGTGAAATCATCCCCCACGCCCATTTGATCAATCGAACCATGCTTTGCGGATGGGAAATGGCCCATAAATTAATGCTCAGACAGGTCGCTGCCAGCCATAGCAGGATGTAGGTGGGAGCCATGACCACACCAATCATAAACCAAGTAACCACATGAAACACCATGACCAGAGCGGGAATGGCAGCAATTGCAGCCGCTTTCCACACCTGTGCTTTAGGGCGACGCAGTAGGGTGAAAGCGACTGTCAGGCCGGTTGCCACCAGATTGGCCGGCACCAGAAACGCACAGATGCTGATGCAGTGAGTGCGGGAGAATTCAGAAACGGTATTAAGGTCAAACATCACATAAAAACGATAAGCTAGGCTGTTAGTTTATCTGATATCTCAACAAACCAATGGAAAATACTGATTTATTAAATGCCATTGCCGGCGGTCTTGCTATCGCTATTGTAATTGGTGCGTTTTTGATGATGTTCACCAACGTGTGGACAACAAAGCGGTAAGAGGGGCATGGGGCATGGGGCATTGGGCATTGGGCATTGGGCATTGGGCATGGGACTCAGGACTCAGGACTCAGGACTCAGGACTCAGGACTCCCCACTTAGGAAAAAGAAGCAGTAATACTGCCGCGACTGCCCGTGGCGATTCGATATTATGAGGGAGATTTAAACCTGTTAGGGTAACTGTACAGTCCCGTGCCCATGCAAAAAAACAAGTCGATTGCTCAACTTTTCCTCGGTGTGGTGCTGTCTTTGGTGATAGCGCCCTCGCTATTGCCAACCGCAAAGGCAGAGGCAAAGCCTATCTCCCTGTTTGACGCTCGCTGTGTCAGCACCGGCCCGGGCCGCTGGCGTCGGATTACTTCAAATGTATCTGTAGGTAGAGCCGTTTATACCTCTTATCTGTACATGGGAGCCGGCTCCGAATTTTCGGGCATGACGTGCCGCATCAAGTCAGACGAACCGAAGCCTTCAGAATATGACTTCCAAACGTTGCAATTAGAGTTTGGAATGCGAGATAACGATCGGGGTAGCCCTGCCAATACGGTCAGAGTTTACTTAGATGGAGAACAAGATGCTTCTCAAACGGTCACAGTCGGGCCGGGAGAAAAAGCGTCTTTGTCGGTTGATGTCACCAATGTTCGCAATATTGCGGTTGAAACTGTCTGTAATAGCGATACCAAATATTGTGATCGGGTTTACTTTTTCAGAGCTTTGCTAGAGCCGGTGGGTGCGTCAACTTATTCCAACCCAGTTGAAACCACTCCCATGCCTCCATCAAGGGATGGAAGCGCGGATCAAGTACCTCCACCCCCACCCAACACCGGCACTGAGGGAGATGCCGGTAAGACTCCACCCCCACCCAACACCGGCACTGAGGGGGATGCCGGTAAGACTCCTCTACCACGCTTATAACCTTCCTAGCTGACTCTGGTTAACTTTTTGGATAGGCGTGGGCAGACTAAACCTCTTGCAGACAGTCGATATCTTTTTTCTTAATCGCAGCCTGTAACAGATGAACGCAGCCTGTTGACGCACACCCTGCGCTAGGGGCATCCGCTATAGTTGATTTTTGCAAGAGGCGAGGTCTGCTTTTTTACCCATACCGAGCGGTGTGCAAATGAAGCCAAAAATTAAAAATGAAGTTGCATGGCAACAAGCTAGTGTGTTGATGCAGCCGGCCCTAATCAGGGTCATCGACAATATCCGTAAACAACTGGAAGAATCTACTTGGCAGGGCACCTATCAAGAAGTGCAAACGCCCTATCCGGGTTATACGCTGTGTCTGCAACATCAAGACCGGCAAGTGACCTTTGATGTGTGGGATTTGTGCTATCAGGTATGCTTTAGCAACTACAGGTCTACCCACGCTGAAATGGAGAGTGTGGACGTTGAAGTTGACACCAGTCTCCTTGATGAAACCGGCGATGTAGACTGGAACCGGCTAGACACTAAGGCAAAACAACTGGTACAAGAAGTCTTTGCCAACTTGCCCAAGGGATAGGAGTTTTGAGTGCCCAATTCCCATACCTTTAGGTTGCCCAAGCCTTGCCCAATCCCCCGTGCCCCATGCCCAATCCCCCATGCCCCATGCCCAATCCCCCATGCCCCATGCCCCAATTCCCAGTTTTGAGGGAGATTGGCTCTGCTCGCATAAAATAGCGAATGAGATGCGCGTTTGCTTTCTGCGTTTCACTAGCATCAGAAATCACTGACAACCGCTCAGGCACAGCATGATTCAAGAATTACAAAAACTTCAAACAGCCGGTGGGGCAACATTTGAGGAATCGGCCTCTGGCGTGCCGGTGCCGGCTAGTTTTGGCAACGATGCAGCCGCCCTCAACGCGGTACGGGAAGGCGTGGCTTTGTGTGATCGCACCCACTGGGGACGCATTCAAGTTGGCGATGCAGACCGGCTACGATTTTTGCACAATCAAAGTACAAACGATTTCAACAGCCTTAAGCCTGGACAGGGTTGTGATACGGTTTTTGTCACCTCCACCGCCCGCACCATTGACTTAGCAACCGCATATCTTACAGAAGATGCGGTGCTGCTGCTTGTCTCGCCTCATCGTCGTTCCAAGCTAATGCAGTGGCTTGATCGCTATATCTTTTTTGCCGATAAGGTGAAATTAACGGATGTAACCGAAAAAACGGCTGCATTCAGCTTAATGGGGCCAAACAGCGATGCTTTACTGGATCAGTTGGGTGCCGGTGCCCTTGCCGGCCAACCTTATGGCACTCACCAGATAGTACCCCTAGGGGACGCGCAAGTGCGTGTGGCTGTGGGCAGTGGCTTAGCAGTTGCCGGCTACACCCTGATCGTCGAAGCCGGCAACGCAGCCGCCGTGTGGGAGACTTTAACGGCTGCCGGTGCGGTTCCTCTCGGTGAACAATGTTGGGAACAGTTGAGAGTTGAACAGGGACGCCCCACACCAGATCGGGAACTCACGGAAGATTACAATCCGCTAGAAGCGCGTTTATTGCAAACACTATCCTTTACCAAAGGTTGTTACATCGGTCAAGAAACAATTGCGCGTCTGGAAACCTACAAAGGCGTCAAGCAACAACTTTGGGGGGTTCGACTGAGTGCTAGGGTAGAACCCGGAACGGTAGTGACGCTAGATGAGGAGAAAGTTGGAACCCTCACGAGTTATACAGAAACCGCTCAAGGGCCATTTGGTTTGGTGTATATCCGCACAAAAGCTGGGGGTGCCGGTTTGAAAGTCCGCGTTGGAGATATTGAAGGGGAAGTTGTGGATGTGCCTTTTTTGAAGGGCGAGGAATCGTAAGTTTTTTTATTTGAACCGCAGATAAACATAAATGATTTATCTGCGGAATCTGGGGTTAAAAATTCACGATACTTGTGTTTTTGCAACAAATCCAGTCATCTTTCTAACATCAGTTCGGGACAAGAAAGGGCAAAATAGATAGCCTCAAAGTGCTAAATTCTCATCCATCTGCCCGTCCCATGTTCAGTGTCGATAACTTTTGTCAAACCTTTGAACTTCAGTGGGAAGTCAACTGGCCGATTGACTGCTTCTTTGGTTTCAAGAGTGCATCTGGTCGTTAATGATAAAAGTGAATTGCTGAACGTTGTGTTCCCCCTAGGCAATATGGTTATGACAAATGAGCTAACTTCTCAGTTAGACTCAAACAAGTTATTTGCATCATTTCCTAAATTACTTGTAGCGTCGTGAAATAGCAGAAATCAAAAGATAAATTCCACCGGCTATCGATATTATGATCTGGTAAATTCTAAGGGCTATAAAATTTAATAAAACTGATTCTTTTTCTACTTTAGTTGTCTGGAAACGGCTAAATCTTTTTTTTAAATTAATTTTCGTGTTTGGACTGGGATCGTCCTTAGGGAGGTTATATTTTATTTTTTCGACAAGGAGTTCCCAACTATCAGGCTCCATCCGAATGGCATCATCAGCACCACTTTCTTCTAAGTATCTGTCCCGGTCACCTACCATGACTTGACCCCACATTGTTAAAATAACGGGAATTTGTGCGGTTTCTGGGTTAGATTTTAACATTCGGATGTTCTCCATCCAATCCACTTGTCTATATTTACCCGAATAACCAGTATTGACTAAAATTATATCCACTTGTTTGTTAGCTGCAATTTCCATTACGGTTTCTACGTCAAACCCATAATATGCCACCAAATTAAATCTTAGAATAAACCTCTTAGCATATATCCTAAAATTAGACAAATTATCTTCAACTCTTAAAACCTTTATTGAGGCTTTAATCTGTTCAGGTTCATCAATCTCTGCGATAGCACAACGATTCATAGGATGAAAATTAAAAATAGCAATTATTTTTAAATTTTCATTCTGAAAACCCAGTAAATGATCATAGGCTTTTGCAGGAAGTGAGCAATAGACTAAATCCCAATGACAGGAGCTTTTATCTGGATCACAAACCATTAATTTGACATGACAAAGCCAGAAAGAAAATCCCCCATTCATTTTTTTATTGTCCTTAATTTGCTACTTTTCTTGTAACCAAATCGGCGCTTTTAAAGATAGTCAAATCACGTTTTTTACACTTTTACTTCAACGACTGAGGATGAAATTTGGGATAAAGCATTGCCTTCACCGGCTTCCCCCCCTGCAAATGTCGCTCAACCACCACCGGCACTTCTTCTGGGCGCACATGGCAGTACCAAACCTCCTCCGGAGTGACGAGCACCATCGGCCCATTACCACATTGTCCCAAACAACTGCTGCCGGTGACGGCGACATCATCTGGGGCGTGGGATTCAAAACTGGCAAGTACCGCCGCCGCACCCTGCTTGCGACAGGTGCGGTTTTGGCAGACTAAGACATTTTTAGAAGCTGTCATACAAACAGGGTTGAACTTCAAATATCAGAGGCAAAAGTTAAAGATTTAACGCCTTATCTTTCCTCTGTTTGCGCCCTCTCTAAGCACGCTTGCAATGTTTCAGCTAAGTAGCGAACACGAGGTTCTAAAATGATCGTTTTGTGATGCCCTGGAATCTCTTGAACTTCTACACCATCTGCTGCTAATTCGCCCCAGCCTAATAGGGGATCATAATACTTGGTAGTTGGCCTTTCTATTGCCCGTAAAAGGGTTACTTGCCCTGGATAAACTTGGGGGACATAGTTGGTGGCAGCAACACGGTTTGCACTTTCGATTTTTTTGAAATGTTCGGGTAGCGGATCTGGCAAAGTTCGACCTGTTAATTTGTAAACCTTTTTCCAAATTTTCTCGATGAAACCCTCAATTTTCCAGTACACGCGATCTGTAATGTAAAGTACCTTATCTTTCCGATTGAGTCGTGAAAGATTCAGCCGGTGAATATCAAACTGATAAGATTTTGGAGGAGTACCTTTGCCAAATGCCAGGGGACTGAAGGTATCGAAAACTGCGACTAAACCGACTTTATGACCACCCCGCACTAACTGCTGAGCCATTTCAAAGGCGATAATTCCTCCTAACGAGTGGCCGGCTAACAGATATGGCCCTTCAGGCTGAACCGTGCGGATCTCCTTGATATAGTCAGATGCCATGTCCTCGACCCGTGTGTGGGGAGTCTGTTTGCCGGCGATACCCCGCGCTTGCAACCCGTAAACCGGCTGATCTTTGCTCAGATAAGTGGCTACACCTTGGTAAGAAAGAACGTTGCCGCCAATGGCATGAATGCAGAATAAGGGCGTTTTAGAACCGTTTGGCTGAATGGGAACGAGTGAGCGGATGGGCGCTGACGGCTCTGAAGAGCGTAAAATATTTGCGAGTTGTTCAACCGTTGGTGCTTGGAAAAGGGTAGCTAGAGGCAACAGTTTGTTGAATTTTTCTTGAATTTGATTGAACAGACGCAGCGCTAGCAGCGAGTGTCCCCCTAGTTCAAAGAAGTTATCCTTAACGCTGATCGGTTTGACATGGATCAGGGTTTCCCATATTTCTGTTAATTGATGTTCTAAATCATCGCGGGGTGCAACGAAAGAATTTTCAGATTCACTGCGGTATTCAGGTGCCGGTAATGCTTTGCGGTCGATTTTACCATTGGGTGTTAATGGCACACTTTCTAGCATCACAAATGCTGAAGGAACCATGTAATCTGGCAGTTTTTCTTTGACAAAATCGCGTAATTCACTCTTAAGTGCTGAGTGCTGAGTGCTGAGTGCTGAGTCGGCTGTTTTGTTTGGCGTTCCGAAGTCAAGAATGGGGACAAGATAGGCAACTAAACGTTTCTCTCCCGGTATATCTTCACGGGCGATCACCACACTTTGCCGCACATGGGGATGCTGGCTTAATACTGTCTCAATTTCCCCCGGCTCAATGCGGAATCCTCGGATTTTTATTTGATGATCAGCGCGACCGGCAACTGATATATTCCCATCAGGTAAATACCGGCCTAAGTCTCCGGTTTTGTAGAGCCGGTCTGAGGGGATATTGGTAAATGGATTGGTGAAAAATCGCGATGTAGTTAACGATTCATCTCCCAAATATCCTTGAGATAAATAAGATGTGCGGATGTATATTTCTCCGATTTCTCCAATTCCTGCCAGCCGATGGGAGGAATTTAAAATTAGCAGTTGCACATCTTGGATGCCTCGTCCCAAGGGAATTCGGGATTGAGTGCGAGATTGGGGTATTAGGGAATTTTCGGGTCGATGGGTTGCTGTGTTTGTATGTTCTTCTAATTCTTGATTCGGAACGATATAATACCCCATTGCTTGCGGAGTTTCTGTGGCTCCATAGAAGTTCACGCAAGTAACATTTGGAGCTATATTTCGCAGTTTTTCAACATCACGAGTTGTTAATACATCGCCTCCAAAGAAGGCATAACGCAGGTTTGTTAGTTGTTGATTTTGGGAAGTTTCAGTTAAGAGCTGTCCCATTGCCGGTGTTAGGTGGCTGATGGTGATTTGCTGTTGCTTCATCCACTCGCCTAACTTGCCTGGAGTGCCGATTTCTTCTGGGGTAGGAATGCAGAGGGTTGCGCCTAACCATAGGGGTGTAAAAATGTCTCGCAGCAAGGGATCGTGGGCGAGTCCAGATAGCCCACTGAATCGATCTGATTGATTTAAATTAAAGGTTTGGACGTGCCATTGCAGGAAGTGGGAAAGCGGTTTGTGAGTGCCTAAGATACCTTTGGGCTTGCCGGTTGAGCCGGAGGTAAAGGCAATATAGGCTAAGTCATCGGGGTTAATTTCGGTATGGGGATTTTCTGTTGAATAATCCTTTAAAATCTCGCCAATTTCGACGGCTGATTCAGGTAGATTCAACCGGCACTGGCTTGATAATGTCCCAATAAAGGTTTCTAAAGTCTCCGGAAGGTTTCCTGCGACTGACATTTGCAGCCAAGCCTTCGGCTGAGCTAGCTTAACACAATCAATTAATCGCTCGGCGGGATATTTGGCATCGAGAATCACAAATGCAGCGCCGGCTTTGAGAATTCCCAGCAAAGCCACGACTATTGGGGCGCTACGATATGCGTAAATCGCGACAACATCCTGAGAACCAATGCCATGTTTTTGCAGATAATCGGCGAGTTGA
The DNA here is from genome assembly GCF_014695715.1 of Microcoleus sp. FACHB-68. NCBI lineage: Bacteria > Bacillati > Cyanobacteriota > Cyanophyceae > Oscillatoriales > Microcoleaceae > Microcoleus > Microcoleus sp. FACHB-68. Next base: position 273,388 of record NZ_JACJOT010000008.1, on the reverse strand, counting down.
TTGCTGATTTTATCGAGTTGTGAATAAGTCAGATTTCCTTGCCGATCAACGATGGCTGTGCTATTTCCCACTCGCTTTGCTTGTTGGGAAAACTGCCTGTGAACAGCGCCTTCCCAAGAATCATTGAGCGTTTCATGTGGATTTGGTAAGCGTGCTTGAACTGAAGACGTTACCAAAGAAATTTCAGCTATTTTTTCTTCTGGGTTATTGACAATTTGAGCCAGAATATGCTGGAATTGTGCCAGCATTTCAACCATGCGTGCCGGCTCAAACAAATCGGCATTATAAACAAATTCTAGCTGAGTTCGTTCAGGATTTTCTCGTGCATAAAGTGTTATATCGAACTTTGATTCGAGTTCGGGACGCGGTAACGTTTCTACGGTTAATCCTGATATTTCGATGCTATTTTGCTCAAAACTGAGCATATTAAAAAATACTTGAAATAGCGGTGTGCGGCTCAAATCTCTTTCGGGCTGTAGTTCTTCAACTAATTTTTCAAAAGGCAAGTCTTGATGAGCATAAGCGTCTAAAGCAACTTGGCGCACTCGCTGCAAAACTTCTTTAAATGTTGGATTGCCTGCAAGATTGGTACGCAGAACTAAGGTATTGATAAAAAATCCAATGAGTCCTTCAATTTCTGCGCGATTGCGACCGGCAATCGGAGATCCCACAATAATATCGTCTTGTCCGCTTAGCCGCATTAGCAATGTCTGGAATGCGGCTAGCAGCGTCATGTATAAAGTGACACCTTCAGCGCGGCTAAATGCAGCCAATGCGGTGCTTAATTCAGGGGAAAGGGTTAAAGACTGACGTGCGCCGCGAAATGTTTGAACCGGCGGGCGGGGGCGATCTGTTGGCAAATCTAGCACCGGCAGCCGTCCGCCTAAGTGTTTTTTCCAATACGAAAGTTGCTGGTTTAAAACTTCACCCTGCATCCATTCGCGCTGCCAGCCGGCGAAGTCGATATATTGAATCGAAAGTTCGGGTAAAAGTGAAGGTTTGCTGGCACTATAATAGTCATAAAGTGCCGTCATTTCTCGAATTAGTATCCTACTAGACCAACCATCTGTAATGATGTGATGTATGATTAGTCCTAATACATAAGATTCTTCATCGAGTTGAAATAAATTAGCCCGAAGTAACGGCCCGGTTTCTAAGTCAAAAGGCTGCTGCGCTTTTTGAGTGGATAACTGCCAGAAAGAGCGTTCGCGTTCCTCTAAAGGCAAGTTTCTCAAATCGGTTACTGACAGGGAAATCGGTTGTGCGGGAGAAATGTATTGAACGGGTTCTGCACCGACAAGCGCGTAAGTTGTCCGCAAAATTTCATGCCGGCGGACAATTTCATTCAAACTTAGTTCAAGCGCAACAATGTTAAGTCTGCCGGTGAGGCGGACTGTGGTTGTTTCATTATAAACCGGATTGCCTGGGTCTAATCGGTCGAGAAACCATAGCCGTTGCTGGGCGAAAGAAAGCGGATAAAATTGAGTCTCACTGCCCCGAAGGATTTTGGGGATTCTAGAGACATTTAAACCCTTTTCTTTGAGCAGCAACTCAAATAGTGCCCGCTTAGTGGGAGAAAGCGTTGCAATATCTTGGATAGACTCACCCATTTTGAATCCTTCTTGATGAACAATTTATTAAGATGCCGATTAACGCTGATAAAAATTGAGCTGAAGCTATAGGATTTTGCAACAAGTATGCACACATAAATCAACTGAGCACCTTTCTATGCAATGCCCTACGCCCCATGCCCCCTGTTCGCTAAATTAGTCTTCCCAATCTTTCCCCGTGATGACGCAATTGTTTGGTAACTTCAATCATTTCTGGCCACCAGTATAACAACTGACCAAATTTAAGTACCAAACGCTGGGCTAGCTGTCGCGCTTCATCTAAATTGCGTCCCTGAACTAAATCTAGGGGAATGAAATAATCATCTCGTGTTAGAGATTGACACAACAAATCGGTGTATTTTTTAACATCATTTGCCCAGTAAGCCGGCGACTCTCCAGAAATTCGCAGATGTTCTTCTGCTAGGGAAATAAAGGAACTGCTGGTACGCCAAACTTGCAACCGTAGAAACTCTTCAAAACCGGCAAGAGGCAGTGAACCTAATTCTATTAGGTGTTTTCCAAGGGAACGCAGCCTTTCTTTTTCATCAAGCGATGCCGGCCCGAATTCGCAAGATTTAATGCATTCTACAATTAATTTAGCGGTATCAAAACCAGAAGCGGTTCTGAAAATTTCCCCGGCCCAGAATTTCCGTTGTTCCACCGGCTCGTGTAATAATGCCCAAGGTAAGTGCCCAAAAAAGCTGTTTTGAAAACACTTCCAAACCGTATTAGAAAAGATTAAATCTTGCCCGCGTCGGACGGGGATAAATGGCGGCAGCACTCCCCGATTATCTAATCCCACAAATGTGGTCATGCCGAAACTGTCATCGCTAATTCCTAGCCGGTTGGTGACTCTTAAAATATCCCGACTTGTCAGCGCATTGCGGTATCCTGACTCTGATTGCACTAATCGTTCGTGGGATTTACCGGCTAGTAAAAGATAACCCAAAGGCGCACCCCAATAACCAAAAGGCGCACCCCATCCACAGTCTCCAACCAATCCGTTAAATGTAACTAAAACTTTGCCGGCACCGGCTTCTAACCGGCGCATAAATTGATTTTCGATTGGGTTGATATTAACGGTGTCGGTATTGCCGGCAGACTCAAGAATCGCACCAACATTTTTACCCAATAACTGCTCATGCAGGGCTAAAAGGTCTTGATCTACAAACTTCACCGATTTTAAGGCAGTTTCGCGGTCATCAAACACCCAATAATCGGAAGGATCAGTGCCGGCAGTTAAAGTTAAGCCTTCCTGCAATTCTGGAGAAGGCACTAACTTGCACACCGTATCATCATCTGCGCTAAAAATGATGTCGCCGGCAGTATGCAACGTCAAAGCATTGCGGTTTGCACCCGGAGATGCGCCGGATTTTTCGACATCAAATAAGGCAAAATTGACAACGTCTTGTGGCAATCCTCCCTTTTGAATTAATGATTGAGCAAACCGCTGTTTTTCCTCTAAGCCGGCATAAAAAATCTCCGCCCCATACTGCGTTTTAAGCGAGCGCAGCATTTGCCGATAGCCATCTCGCGTTTGAGAACTGGCAGAATCATCCATGAGGACAAAATTATTCGTTCTGCCGTGTTGTTGGCTATTTTCGATGTAGCTTGTCAGGGCGCGTTTTGCACCTTCAATGCGGTTGCACGTCACCATTCCCACCGAGGCAACTGTGCCGTCTGTCGTATCCTTGTCCGCCGACTGTTTCCCATTGCTATGGGTTTTGACAGCCGTAAATGAATGACTTCTTACACTGTCATTTTCAACAGGATAATGAGCGTTTAATTCCTCAGCAGATTTGACTGTAATCTGTTGATTTGGCCCGAATTTTTCTAGTAGCTGCTGCTGGGAAATTAAGAAGCCGGCTTCGACAAATGCGGCTAACTCAGTTTTAATCGCTGCTATATCTCCACCCACATTACGGCAGATATTTTGTGCGTGTTCCTCAATGGTTTTGAATTGCCGGCATTCACACAGCATTTGCACAACATCAGCATTTAAAAGTTGACTTCTGCGGCTGTTTCTTGAGTAAACTAATTCTTGGCCGGCGCGAATTGCAACTCGTTCGATATCTCCGATCCGGTAGGGTTGAGTATACAGTGCTGAATCTTGAGCTTTGAGTTCTGAATCCTGAGTGCTGGGAGAAAGTGAAGAATCAACGATAGACGTTCCCATTTTCGCCTCCAGCATTGCCTTCGCTTCTGCTTCTGAAAGCCGGTTAACCATTTTCAGAAGTTCAGCAATCGCTTCGGCATTCATTGGCCCTTCTTGATTTTTGGCCAGCAATAAAGCGAGTCCAGAAATCGTTGGCGCTTCAAAGAAACGCTGCATGGATAGCTCAATTTGGAAGTTATCGCGAATGCGGGAAATCAATTGGGTAAGCAATAGCGAGTGACCGCCCAACTCGAAAAAGTTGTCTTCCACTCCCACTTTATCTACGCCGAGAACACGCGCCCAAATGCCTTCTAGCACTTCCTCAACAGGCGTTCGGGGGGCAATGTAACTCGATTCAATTGCCGGCCTAGATCGCAATTTTTGCGATTCAATCACTTGCAGAATTTGCTCGGCATCATATAATTCCCTGGCAATCCGAATCACTGTTTGGTGAAAGGCAGAGGAAGAATGACCGGCTTTTTCCTGCAACCGTACCGACGCGTTTTGCGGGGAGGTTTCATTTTTAGTTGGAGAACTTTCGGCTAGATCCGATGCTGCTGAGGGTTGATAACTGACTGCTGCGGCAACCTCCACCGGCACCTGATAACGCACGGCATCACCAACCGCTTCTTTAACTGAACTGATACTTTCAATAAAATTAAAAGCCGGCTGATTCTTTTTGGTTGGAATATAACCGATATCAACCCGATAAAGCCCGCGATCCTCAGCAATTTTTCCGAGTTTTGCCAGCATTCGATGCTCTACACCCCGTCCCAAAGCGCGGCAACTGAGTAGGAATGTATCGACATTAATGGCTTCAGGGTTGCTGCCAAAAAGCATTACCCCAACTAAACCATAATCGCCAAACCGATCCCGCACTTCAACAACCAAACCTTCTAATTGTCCCGATTCGCATAGCTGTTGAATATCGCTTTCAGACCGGCGAATGGTTGTAAAGTTAAATTGATTGGTTCTCTGCGTAAGCTGGGCGACTCTAGCAAAATGGTGCGCTGCCATTTCAGAGATATCAATTTCTAACCCCAATCCCTCTAAAAAATTATCGAGGGTTAAGGCTGAACTACGGAATCGTTCGCGTTCTGCATTTTGTTTGTAAAGGGCGGTGCGCTTCTTGTCTTCTTCCGTAACTTTCAGCCGATCAAATGCCCAAATGTGATTCAGAAATCTGGGAATCTCTTCGACTTCCGAAGGTAGCAGCAGGGTGAGAACTTCCGGGCAATTGGCTTGCACTTCCGCGCATTCAACGGGGTTATCATCGATAAAGATGAAACTGTCTAAACCCAAATTAAGTTCTTCGGCGATGGATTTGATATTTTCTGATTTGGGTTGCCAGTTAATCCGCCAGGAAACGATATGTTCGCGTTTGAGGGGCATTTCAGGCCGGCGATCAAAGACTTCAAAAACATCGGCTTCTATGTTTTTGCTGCATAACCCAACGATCGTGCCGGCTTGTTGCTGGACTACCATGAATTCTTGCAGAGCTTTGCGAGGCGCATCAATTTCGATTCCCATCGCCCCATCTTCGCCGCAAACGCCTTTCCATAAAGTTTGGTCGCAGTCGAGCAAAATTACCTTGTAGGGGGCGCGACTCAGGCGGGCGATTTTTCGGGCGATGGTGGAACCGAGGGCGGCAAAGAAAGCCGGTGTGTAGGGAACGTGCCCCAACTCATCTGTGTGCGCGTCGTAGTAGTTGGAAACGGGATAGAGAGACGCGAATTCTTGAGGGGTAACAGTGAAGGTATTTCTAACGCTGTCTAATTCCGAGGCGATCACGTCTTCCATCTGCTGGAAGAATGCCTGCCGGCTGGAGTCTGCAACGGCTGCCGGTGAGGCGGGGCACAAGCACACGAGTTGAGGGGTTGCGCTACGTTCTCCCACCGATTTCAAAATTCGCACCAGATCCGCCACATTTCGTTCAATGTGTTGCTTGGCTGCCGGCTGCAACGCCATGCCGGTGTGTGCGCGTTCTTCCTGCTTTTCCCAATCTTCTATTCGCACCAAAATAACATTAATGCCATTGTTATTTTGAGCCAGCAGGCTGTCAGGTGCAAGCAGTTGCTGAAAAACCTGATTATACGGTGCGAAGTCAATCTTAGAGGGGATATCTAGTTCTTGCATCCAAAAAGCGAGAGATTCCCCCACCGGCTCAGCCGTGAATGTCGCTGCAATTGCAATTGCGATTGCTGACAGTTGGGATGGCGTTTCCTTCTCTTTTAATTGCATCAGAACTTCCTCTCACTGGCTTGCTTAACTTTTCCGAGTCTCTTTCCACCTATTCACTAACCTTTCTCTGGGTGCAATCTTCCTTAAGGACGATTTCTAAAATGCCTTGTCTCGTCTAATTTTCCGCTCAATCAACGTTTGACTATTGTTTTGACGGTCTCAGATTCTCTCGCCTTGCAGATTGGGGTTGCATGAATATATTGTATAAAACATTAATGGATTTCTAGGCGTTTAGATCGGCCAAATTCATTGCCCCATGAGGCTTTGGTAATTTTTTTGACAGCGTTCACCGCAGCCGAATGTTGTTTTGGCACATGACAAAAATAAAAATTTTATATAATTTGCTTGACAAAAGCCTCAGCAGCTTTATGCCTCTGTGTTACCTACACACTTTAAGACCAAGCCTTCTATTAATCCCCAGTATAAATGATTCTTGGCTTGAAGTTGTTATTATTGGTTTTTTTGGTTGTTTCAGGGCTTTTCACCGGCATCCCAGACAAGAACTGTCGGGAAACCGGCAAATTTTGAGGAAATTACTTAAAAAAGCTGAATCGGCAGTCAATACTTTATCTGTAAAAACTTTAGCCTTTACACAGACTTTTTAATCGGCATTCATTCTTGCTTTTGCGATCATTCAGCAACAAAGTTTCAGTCAGAAAAGATCGATTTCATTGAGATTTGTGAGGTTATAAAGCATTTTTTTAGCATTTGGAAGCACAAATTGTATTTTCACTCAGTAAAATTTCGCTTGGAATTTTAATGGTTTGTTAGACTTCATCAAAATAAAACAGCGAGTCCTTGCCTTCATCCCCCTCACAGGAGTGCCGACTCGCAAATTGTAAAGCTCATTCGGGTGCGTGACTTGCGTACCCAAGGAAGAAATCGGGCTTAATTTAGGGTAAGCTTATCGGCACGATATTAAGCCGGCAGCGCGGGAATTACGGGAAGCCATAGCCGAAAAAAAAGACTGCACCGCGTTATGTCAGTGCAGTCGTATAGGAATTAGGGATGCCGGCTCAATTCATTGGCTATGGCTTTTGTAAGTAAGCACTCAATTTTTCTGCCAGAACCTTAACATTCGGTTCTTGAAGGATACCGATGTGATCGCCCGGAATATCGTGAATTTCTAATTCGCCGGCAGCAAACTCACCCCAACCTAATTGAGGATCAGTGTAAGTTGCCTCAAATTCATTTCGATCCATCGCCCGGAATAACGTGATTTTGTCCAGGTACGGCTGGGGGGCGTAATTGTTCGATGCCTTCTCAAGAATAAGTTCACGCAGATCGCGGATGACAGCATCCGTGAAGGTGTTCGATAAAGAACTCTCATTGATAGAGTCTAATTTCCCATACATCCGGTTAGTGAGTCTAAGCAGTTGCTTTTTAGCAAGTTGAAGCCTCCGCCTTGCTTTGTGGAAAGCATAAGTTGAGCCTTGCCGGAAAAAGTTTTGCAAATGCAGCATCACTCGCACCGGCATTGGCGCTTTTTTCAGAGCTCCCGGCGCAAAAGAATCAAATAAAGCTAATAAAGCCACTTCTTGCCCTTCTGCACGCAACTGCTGAGCGATCTCATAAGCAACTAAGCCGCCGAAGGATTCACCGGCGAGATAGTAAGGGCCAACCGGCTGCTGTTTTTGGATTTCTTTGAGATACTGACTCGCCAGGGAAGTAACACTGATTGAGGCTATCTGTTTTTCTGGGTTATCCGCTTTTAAGATATCTACTTCGGCTTGCAGGTAGACGCCATAAACCGGCTGATCGTCCGCCAAATTGCGTGCTAAGGCGTGATAAAGCATAATTCCGTAAATACAGAATAGAGGCGGTTTATCTTTACCCAAACGCAGCGGCACTAGCGCTTCTTCGGAAGAATCAACCCCGGAAGCGCGGATAATATTAGCCAATTGTTCAACAGTTGGGGCGCTGAACAAGGTAGGCAAGGGAAGCGTTTTGCCGAATACCTTTTCGATGCGATCTAACAGGCGCACAGCCAGTAAGGAGTGCCCTCCGAGATCGAAGAAATTGTCTTGAATACTGATAGAATCAATGCCTAACACAGTCTCCCAAATTTGCGTTAGCTGGAGTTCTAAGGTATCGCGGGGTGCGGCAAAAGCTTCTTGCTCTTGGGAGCGATCAAACTCAGGTGCCGGCAGGGCTTTGCGGTCTATTTTACCGTTGGGGGTTAGGGGAAACGCTTCCAGCAGCACGAAGGCAGAGGGCATCATGTATGCCGGCAGCCGTTCTTTTAAGAAGCCACGCAAGTCTGTAATGAGTGCTGAGTCTTGAGTGCCCAGTTGGGAGTTGGGTAAAGAGTTAGAAGTGAGATTGAGGGATGGCCCATCGCCTTCTTCAAGAGCGATATAGGCAACTAAGCGTTTGTCGCCGGCTGCATCTTTGTGAGCAAGCACAATAGTTTCGCGTACAGATGGATGCTGGTTGAGGACGGTTTCAATTTCGCCCAATTCAATGCGGAAACCGCGAATTTTAACTTGGTTGTCGATACGTCCTAGGAACTCGATATTTCCATCCGGTAAGTATCGGACGAGGTCGCCGGTTTTGTAGAGCCGGTCTACATAGTCTCCCTCTTTTTTAAAGAAGGGGTTGGGAATAAATTTTTCAGCCGTCAATTCTGGCCGGTTCCAATAGCCTCGCGCTAAGCCGGGACCTCCAACATACAGTTCACCCCAGACACCGATGGGAACGGGGTTTAAATGGCGATCCAAAATATAAGTCGGACTATTCGCAATCGGACGACCGATGGAAACCGAATTTCCAATCTGATCAACGGCTGGGACGGTGTAGCAAGAGGAATAGATTGAGTTTTCGGTTGGCCCATAGCCGTTAACCATCCGGCATCCTTTCAGGGTTTGCACAACCTTTTGGGCGTGGGCGACAGAGAAAACATCCCCGCCGGTTAACAGTTGGCGTACACCTTTTAAATCCTCAAGCCGCTCATCAATCATCACATGGAGCAGGCCGGTTGTGAGAAACAGGGTGCTAACTTGGTGTTGCTTAATCACCTGTCCTAACTCTTCCAAAGAGGGGGTGTAAGGGGGCGCGATCACCAGCCGGCCACCGTTGAGCAAAGCGCCCCAAATCTCCAAGGTTGCCGGATCGAAGGCACTTGAGGTTAGGTGCAGGAGGACTTCTTCGGAATTCAAGTCGGCATAGTCGGTATTTCTGACCAACCGCACTACGCCTTGATGAGGAATGCAAACACCCTTTGGCTTGCCGGTGGAGCCGGAGGTGTACATTATATAGGCAAGGTGAAGTGAAGAAATTTCAACCGGCGGATTTTCCTCACTTTCACGGGCGATGGCTTCCCAGTCTGTATCGATGCAAACGGTGTGTGCTTTGTGTGCCGGCAAACCGTTCAGCAGTCGCTCTTGAGCAAGCAACACCGGCGCTTGAGAGTCCTCTAGCATATAACCCAAGCGCTCTTGGGGATAAGCAGGATCGAGGGGGACATAAGCGCCGCCGGCTTTGAGAATCCCCAAGATTCCGATGATCATCTCAAGGGAACGTTCCATACACAAGCTCACCAACACATCCGGGCCAACACCCAGCGAACGCAAGTAGTGTGCCACCTGGTTCGCTTTGGCGTTTAATTGCCGGTAGGTTAGTTGAGGGTGCTGAGTCCTGAGTCCTGAGTCCTGAGAATTATGAAAGACGAGGGCAATGGCATCGGGTGTCTGTTCTACCTGCGCTTCAAATAGCGCTTGGATCGAGGCATCGTGGGGGTAATCAGTGTAAACATCATTCCACTCAAAGACGATTTTGTGCCGTTCTTCTGGGGTCAGAATTGGCAACTCTGAGAGGCGCTGTTCTGGGTTCGCAACGATGCCTTCCAGTAACGTCTGGAAATGGCCGGCCATGCGCTCAATGGTGCCGGCATCAAATAAGTCTGTGCTGTACTCAAACCAGCCACTCACGCCGCTAGGTGTCTCTTGAAGTTGCAGCGTTAAATCAAACTTCGCCGTGCCGCAATGTACATTTGAGAAATTCAGATTCAAGCCCGGAATTTCTAACGTTTCCAGCCCATCTTTCTGGAATACAAACATTACTTGGAATAAGGGATTTTGGCTTAAATCCCGATTCGGGTGAAGTTCGCTCACTAACTTTTCAAAAGGTAAATCTTGGTGAGCGTAAGCACCAAACGCCACCTCACGCACTCGATCCAGCAACTCCCGGAAAGAGACATTTCCTGAAAGATCCGTGCGAACTAGCAGGGTATTGACAAAGAACCCAATCAGGTTCTCAATTTCAGACCAATTACGGTTAGCCGTGACGGTGCCGAGGACAATATCCTCCTGGGCTGTATAACGGTGTAGCAACGTGTTGAACGCTGCTAAAAGGGTCATGTAAAGGGACGCGCCGGTTTGCCGGCTTAAGCGATTCAGCGCTTCAATTAGAGGCTTAGGCAGTACGACTGGGTGTGTCGCGCCTCGGAACGTTTGAACGGGCGGGCGCGGTCGATCTGTGGGCATTTCCAGCGCGGAGGGTGCGCCCTGAAGTTGTTGTTTCCAGTAAGATAGCTGGGTTTCGAGGGGCGATGCTTTACCGGCTTCCTGAGTTTGTAACCACTGCCGGTGCCAAACTGCAAAGTCGGGATACTGAACCGGCACCTCAGCCAAGGAGGAAGGTTCTCCTGCCATCAAGGACTGATAAATTGCTAACATTTCCCGATGCAGTAACCCCATCGACCAACCATCGGAGACAATGTGATGCACTGTCAGCAGCAGGATGTGTTCTGTCTCAGCCAATTGCAGCAGCGTTGCCCGGACTAAAGGTGCTTGCGCGAGGTCAAAAGGACGCTGGGCTTCCTGTGCGGTTAATCGCTCGGTTTCTGCTTCTCGCTCAGTTTCACTTAGACTCCGCAAGTCGAAAATGGGAAGTTTTAAGTGAACAGTTGCGGCGACGGCTTGCACCGGCTGTCCATCGACGGTTGTAAAACTACTCCGCAAAGCTTCATGACGGCGGAGGATCTCGTTAAGACTTTGTTCTAGGGTGCTTGGGTTGAGCCGGCCTACCATTTTTATGGTAGTGGCGATATTGTAAAACGCTGTTGCCGGTCTTAACTTTTCAAGGAACCACAATCGTTCTTGGGCGAAAGATAGGGGAAGGAAATCTGTTGCACCTTGGGCATAAATGTTTTCTGGGCGGAGTTTGAGTCCTGTAGTTAAAGATTTGGGGATTTGAGTTTCTACGATTTGCCGATTGCCGAAAACTTCGCTGCGGTACTGGGGATTTTTGACAATTGCAATTGCGATCCCTTCAAGGGTCGGGTTTTCAAATAAGCAGCGTAAGGAAATTTTAATTCCGAATGCAGCACTTAGTCGGGAGATCAATTGAATCGCTAGCAGAGAATGTCCGCCTAATTCAAAGAAATTATCATGAATCCCGATTTCTTGAAGTCCTAAAAGTTGGGCTAAGATGTCAGCCAGGATTTTTTCAACGGGATTGCGAGGCGCAACAAAAATTTCTTCCCGTTCAGCTTTCAGGTGATTCGGTGCCGGCAATGCTTTGCGATCTAATTTGCCATTGGGTGTAAGTGGCAAAGCTTCCAGCAACACGAAGGCAGAAGGCACCATATAAGCCGGCAGTCTCTCTTTTAAGAAGCGACGCAATTCTTTAATGATTTCTGAACTAGCCGTTAAGCTGGGGACAATATAGGCGACTAAGCGCTGATCGCCCGGTACGTCTTCTCGTGCGATCACTGCGGTTTCTTGCACGGATGGATGAGAATTGAGCAAGGCTTCAATTTCACCCATTTCGATACGGAAGCCGCGAATTTTTACTTGATGGTCAATTCTCCCCAGATATTCGATGTTTCCATCGGGTAAATAACGGGCTAAGTCGCCAGTTTTATATAGCCGGCTATTGGCATCTTGACTAAATAAATTGGCAATAAATTTCTCTGCCGTTAAATCAGGCCGGTTTAAGTATCCGGGCGCTAAGCCGGCACCGCCAATATGCAACTCTCCAGCCACTCCCACCGGCACGGGTTGCAAGTGAGAATCGAGCAGGTAAACTTGCATATTCGGAATCGGTTTACCAATCGGAACGAGGGTATTTTCTCCGAGATCACCACAGTCGTAAACGGTACTCCAAACTGTTCCCTCTGTCGGCCCGTATTCGTTAAATAAACAGGCGTGAGGCAGCCGTTTCCGGTGACGTTCAATTAAGTCTTTTTGACACGCTTCGCCGGCAACGATTACGGTGCGTAGAGAACCGAGTTGTTGGGGTTTTGCAATTGATAAAAGCAACCCGTAAAGAGACGGAAGGCTTAACCAGTGGGAAACTTGATTTTGCTCAATTAACTCGATTAGCTGTGGCACATCCGCTTGAGCGCCATCTTGGGGTAAAACCAGACTTCCGCCTTGGCAGAGTGTCCAGAAGATGCCGGCAACTGAACTGTCGAAGGCAAAGGGCGACAGCAGCAAATAACCCTTGACAGGTTCTTTGTAATATGCAGTGCGTGCAAACGTGGAATGAACCAAGTTTTGGTGGGTGATGGGTACGCCCTTGGGTTTGCCGGTGGAACCTGATGTGTAGATTGTGTAGGCGAGGTTTTCGGCGCTTACCTCAGAGTTTGGCTTGCAGTCGCTATGTTGGGAAATCGTTTCCCAGTCTGCATCGAGGCAGATAACTTGGGCGTTGTGTTGGGGCAGTTTTTCAACGAGCCGGCTTTGAGTTAGCAGCACCGGCGCTTGGGTATCCTCAAGCATGAAACTAAGGCGATCTTGAGGATATGCCGGATCTAATGGCACATAAGCAGCACCGGCTTTGAGAATTCCCAAGATGCCGGCAACCATTTCTAAAGATCGCTCAGCGCAGATACTCACCAAGGTATCTGGAACAATGCCTAAGAAACGCAGATAATGAGCGATTTTGTTCGCCTTGGCGTTGAGTTCCTGATATGTTAAATGTTCGCCTTCAATGACAACCGCAACGGCGTCGGGTGTTTGTTCTACCTGGGCTTCAAATAGCTGGTGAATGCAAACATTTTGCGGGTAATTTGTATCAGTAGAATTCCACTCAAAGAGGAGTTGTTGCCGCTCTGATTCTGTCAGGATTGGTAAATTCTCAATCTGCTGATCTGGGTTGGCGACAATGCCTTCCAGTAAAGTTTGAAAATGCTCAGCCATGCGGGTGATGGTGGCATCATCAAACAAATCTGTGCTGTATTCAAAGCGACCAATTAATCCCTCTGGTCTTTCGTCAAGTTCTAGGGTTAAATCGAGTTTTGCGGTGCCGGTTTCTACATCTAGTTGGCTTAATGTCCACCCAGACTCAAGGGCCGGCATGGGTGGTTCCAGAACAAAGGAAACTTGAAAAAGCGGGTTTTGATTGAGGCTTCGTTCTGGCTGTAATGCTTGCACCAATTGCTCAAAAGGTACGTCTGAGTGGGCATAAGCGCCTAACGTGACTTCCCGCACGCGTTCGAGTAACTGTTGGAAACTGGGGTTGCCTGAGCAGTCGGTTCGCAATACAAGGGTGTTGAGGAAATACCCGATCAGCCCTTCAATTTCAGGCCGGCTACGGTTGGAGGTGACAGTGCCAATTACAATCTCATCTTGGCCGGCATAACGGTGCAGCAAGGTTTTAAAAGCTGCCAACAGGGTCATATATAAAGTGACACCTTGCCGGCGCGAGAGGGCTTTCAGTGCCTCTGTTAAGGATTTGGAGAGAGATACACACTGTCTGGCACCCCGGAAAGTTTGCACTGCGGGGCGGGGGCGATCTGTGGGCAGTTGCAACACCGGCAAATTTGCCAGTTGTTGCCGCCAATAGTCTAATTGTGGCGCTAAAACGGACGTTTGCAGCCATTGCCGTTCCCAGTGGGCGAAGTCTGGATATTGTACCGGCAGTTCTGGCAGAGGCGAGGGGTTGCCGGCGCAGAAGGCTTCATATAACGCGGCGAGTTCTGGCGCAAGCACGCTGTAGTTAGAAACGCCGTCATGGATAATGTGGTGTAGGGTCAGGAATAACCGGCAATCCGACTCATCTAGCTGGATCAACGTTGCCCGGATTAGCGGGCCGGCTGTCAAGTCGAAGGGACGCCGTGCCTCTTCTGTGGCGAGGCGTAGGGCTTCTGCTTCTCGTTCTGAGTGCGGCAATTCTCGCAGATCCACCACCGGCAGCGTGAGGGTGAGCGTTGGATGGACAACTTGCACGGGTTGACCATTAACTTCTGCAAACGTGGTTCGCAGTGCTTCATGACGCCGGATAATTTCGTTAAGGCTATTTTCCAGGGCGGGAATATTAATCGTGCCGGTGAGGCGAATCGTGGCCGGTTCGTTGTAAACCGGGGTATCTGGCGCGAGTTGCCCGAAAAACCACAATTGTTCTTGGGCAAAGGAAAGGGGAAGGTTGCGATCGCGTGAAATCCGGGTGATGGCAGGGGCGATCACTGACAATTCTTGCTCGCCGGCTGTTTCTACCTTTTGCGCGAGTTCCGCAACCGTGGGCGCTTCAAAGAGCGAGCGCAACGGCAACTCAACTTGATAGCTATTACGCAAGCGGGAGATCACTTGCATTCCTAATAAGGAGTGTCCTCCCAACTCGAAGAAATTGTCTTGAATGCCCACTTGCTGCAGTCCCAGCACGTCTGCCCAGATAGCGGTTAATGCGGCTTCAATGGGGGTGCGGGGTGCGACAAAGGTTTCTGCGAGTGCGCTAGATGCGTCGGGTGCCGGCAGTGCTTTGCGATCCACTTTGCCGTTGGTTGTTAGGGGCAAAACCTCTAGCAGCACAAAAGCTGAAGGCACCATGTAGTGAGGTAAGGTTGCCTCTAGGAAATGGCGCAGTTCTTTTGTGAGTGCAGAGTTAGCCGTTTCGCTAGGGACGACGTAAGCGACTAAGCGTTTGTCACCGGCAACATCTTCCCGCACAATAACTGCGGTTTCTCGCACGGCTGGATGCTGACTAAGGGCGGCTTCAATTTCGCCTAATTCAATGCGGAAACCGCGAAGTTTAACTTGATTATCAATGCGACCGAGATATTCAATTGTGCCATCGGGTAAATAACGGGCTAAATCACCAGTTTTGTAGAGCCGGTTTGAAGTGAAAACCGATTCTTTCCCTGTATCAAAGAAGGGATTGGCAATAAATTTTTCAGCCGTTAAATCAGGCCGGTTTAGATATCCCCTGGCAAGGCCGGCACCTCCAATATAAAGTTCACCCTGAAGACCAACCGGCACGGGTTGCAAATGTTTATCTAGTATATAAAGTTGCGTATTTGCAATCGGAGTACCGATGGGCATGGCTCCCAACAATTGGGCATCTTCGGGCACTTCATAAATGCAGCATCCTACAACGGTTTCTGTCGGGCCATATTCATTAATCAGTCGGGTTTGTGGTGATTGAGTGCGCCAGTAGGAAAGGGTTTTTCCTAAGAGTGCTTCGCCGCCAATAATAAATGCTCTGGTTTGACCAGCTGGCTTTTCACTGGTTAAACATTGGCTAAGCGCTTCTAGGTGAGCTGGGGTAATTTTAACGAGGCTATAATCGCCGCCGGTGCGAATTGCGTCACCCAGAGCTTCAATTTCTTGATTTTCCGGCAGAAGTACGGCGCTTTTCCCGACAAGTAGGGGTGAGAATAAGCTAGTAACCGTTAAATCAAATCCGATGGAGGAGTGAACAAGGGTGCCTTGTCCTTCTGCAACAGCATAGGCTTTGATACACCAACCCAGATAGTTAACTAATCCCCGATGGGGAATCATGGTTCCTTTGGGTTTGCCGGTGGAACCCGAGGTGTAAATAATATAGGCGAGATTAGAGGTATCGGCTAAGTTAATAGGATTTTCTTCGCTATGTTGGGCAATTGTTTCCCAATCTTTATCTAAGCAAACAACTTGTGCCGAATGTTGGTGAAAATTTTTAACTAAATGTGTTTGAGTTAGCAGAACCGGCGTCTGAGCATCTTCTAAAATGAAGCCTAATCGTTCCGTTGGATAGGCTGGATCAAGTGGGACATAAGCAGCGCCGGCTTTGAGCGTTCCCAAGATTGCGACCATCATTTCTAAAGATCGCTCCAGACAAATCCCGACGAAAACTTCTGGCCCTACACCGAGCGAACGCAAGTAATGTGCAAGCTGATTGGCTTTGGTGTTGAGCTGCCGGTAAGTTAATTGTTTGTCTTGAAAAACTGCGGCTACAGCGTCGGGTGTAAGCTCGACTTGGGCTTCAAAGAGCTGGTGAACACAGGTGTCGTGGGGGTAATCTGTCTGTGTGTTATTCCACTCGATGAGGATCTGCTGCCTTTCTGCTGGGGTTAACAGTGGCAGCTGTGAAATCGGTTGCTCTGGATTTGCAACAATGCCTTCGAGTAAGGTTTGGAAATGCCCAATGAGCCGGTTAATCGTGTCTGGGTTAAACAGCTCGGCATTATATTTCAATTCCGCAATCACTTCTCGTTCTGTGTCCTTCACGCACAGCGTTAAGTCACACCCAGCCGCGTCACTGTCGAAGTTGATGGGGAGCAGCGTCAGTCCTGTACGATCCAGTATGTCCGCGATTTTAGGATTGTCAAACGCAAACATCACCTGAAATAGGGGTGTCTGATTGGGTTGTTGCAATTGCCGCTCACCCGCCAGTGTCTCGAAGGGCAATTCTGGCTTGTTGTAAGCGTTTAAGGTGACTGTTTGCACACGCTCTGCTAATTCCAGAAAACTTGCATTTCCATCAATTTGAGTATGTAAAACTAATGTGTTGGTGAATGCAATCAGTCCTTCATTTTTAGTCCACTTGCGTTTCGGTGCGGCTGAAGCAACGACGATTTCTGGTGTGCCGGTGTAACGGTAGAGCAAGGCTTTAAATGCTGCCAGCAGGGTAATAGACAGGGGGTTTCCTTGCTGTTGCGAGAGCGCTTTGAGGTTGTGCGCGAGTGTCTGAGAAAGTGCGAGATGTTGAGATGCACCTACAAACGTGCCGAGTGCTGAGCGCGGACGATCTGCCGGCAAATCTAGTAAGGGGATGTTGCTATAGGGGGATTTTCCGCTCTCAAGCTGTTTTTGCGACTGTTTTCCTACTGTGTTTGACGGCTGGCTGAGCATTTCGGGATGCGTGGGGGGGGTGCCGGTGGGAACGCCTGGATTCACTTTGGATTGGGTCATGGTTGTTGATTTAGGTGCTCAAACAATAATGAAAATGAAATGGCATGAAAAATCACAGCTCTTTTAATTAGCTAAAGGCTGAAACCCATTAACTAGGAGCCGGCGTTTTCCTTGGAGCTTTTAAGGTTGTTTTTTTAGAGCTTCAAAGTTCCCTGATGCTTAAACACGCAGGCCACGTCCTCAAAGAGGCGTTAAGCGATTGAAAGTTTTCCAGAGTGCCTGCGGTATGCAGTCCTCAGAAAAATCAATCATTGATATTCCGATAACTTTCATAAATTTTTACATAGCCTTTCTCTTAATTGCTAGCGCTTATACAAAATCTTTATAATAACTCGGCTTCAGGCTATTTAAATACTTAAGTGATTTAAGCCAAAAAGTTGTTTTATAGCTCTAAAACCTGGTTTTTTGCTATGTATAATACTGGAAAAGGGTATCAAAGTTTATGAAGTTTCTATGAAGTTAATATAAATAGTTAAGTGGTTATACGGTAATTTTAAATTCTGTTTCCCAAGATAGTTTGATAAGGTTGAGTAAAAACGATTTTTATAAATTTAACAGAAATTAATAAAATTTATCACCATTATAAAATATACTTATATGCGCTCAAGGGCGGTCAGCCGGCAAGCGGCTCTACATCACAATCAACTTAACATCCCAGCCGCGCACAGATTGTCTCCTCAGCAGACTCAAAAGTGATTTTAAGCGCCTTTGTCAAGTGTCTGCTGTCAGTTATTCTTGACACAAGACTCACGACTAATAACAAATGGTTCAAAACAGTATTTTGTGGTGTCAGCCACCGGCAGACTTAAGGCTATCTTTAAATGAAGTCCACATTTGGCTTGCTGAACTCGATCTGCCGGCACAACAGATTGATGATTTGCGGGAAACGCTTTCAGCAGACGAGGGTGATCGCGCTAAGCGGTTTTACTTTGAGCGAGATCGGCAGCGTTTTATTGCCGGCAGAGGGATACTCAGAAATATTTTGAGCCGGTATTTAGAGATCGCACCAAGTCAAATACAGTTTTGTTATGAAAAACGTGGCAAGCCGGCTTTGATGAATGAGCGGGTTTGTTTTAATTTATCTCATTCACAAGGACTCGCTCTTTATGCAATCGTACTGGATCGGGTAGTTGGCATTGATCTGGAACAGGTACGTTCGATGCCTGATGCTGAAGCAATCGCGAAAAGCTTTTTTTCTCAGCGAGAATATGCGGTACTTCAGGGAATGCCGGCAAGTGAGAAACAAGCGGCTTTTTTAAACTGCTGGACGCGAAAGGAAGCGTTTTTAAAAGCCATTGGGGATGGCTTATATAAACCGCTAGAGCAAATTGAAGTTTCGTTTCTTCCAGATGAGCCGGCTCGATTGTTGAGCGTTGCCGGTGATGTTGAATCAGCCAGCCGGTGGTCTATTTTACATTTAATTCCATCTGCCGATTATGTGGGTGCTTTGGCGATAGAAGGTAAAGATTTTAATTTATCACATTGGCAGTGGTCGCCTGAGTAGAAATTATTTAAATAGCTGTAAAAAGTGTAAAACTTAAATATCTGTAACAGCTTAAGTTAACTTATCAAGCTAAGCGGTTACCTTTAAAAGATATGATATCTGCCAAACACTCAAACTCAAACTAATGAGCAATACACGTCTCAATACTCCTAGTGTCACACTCTACGCTTTTCATTGGAGTGACGAAATATCCCAAAATTCTCAAGAAGTTGCCGGCAATGTAGATCACCTTTGGCAGCGATGTGTTGCCTTGGGAAAACATCTGCAAATTCCCGCACTCCAATCTTTACCGAACGAACTTTTAGAAGAAAAAAACCATCTCGATGAATTTACCGGCGACAAAGCAGAATATTTTCCTTTATTAAATCAAGCTAATAAATCAGACAAAGAACCATTTCTGCGTTTAAAGTCTGAATCTCAGCCAGATTTGCTTGAAATTATTGGCGAAATTTATCCCTTAAAGATTCAGGATACCGATGCAGTTGATCTAACTCTTCGTTACGGAGAAACAGTCGAAATAGACCAACTAGGCCGATTCAATTCCAAAGGTTGCTTATTACCCCACTTTATTCAAGCATCTATTGGGCAAACCTTGCTCATCTTTGCTGAATTATCTGATAATACAGACGATTATAAAACTCTGGCTAACGCTTGCATTGAAGCTTTTTTAAAAGATGCTGAAAAAACTTCTGTGAGTTTGATAGCTGAAGGTCAATTATTTGGCAGTCCGATCTTTGAATATAACACGGGCAGCGAAAACCCAGCGGATCAATGTCATATTTTGGTATGGTTTGACTGTTACCCGACAACGTTGAATTTAGGTGAACAAGCTTATCATTCAATTTTTATACTGTTGTACTGCCGGCATAAAATTCTTTTTGCCACTGAGCAAGCGCGTTTATGCTATCAAAAAGCACGAGAACTTTATATAGAATTAAACCAAAAAGCTGATGATTTTGCTACATCTCAAGAAGAGACGCTAGAAGATTTAAAACAGCGCCTCAAGCAAATCCCAACGAGTGCATTTCAATATAACAAGCTATTGCATGATATTGACGATTACAACACCACAATTGTTACGATTACTGAAAAGTATTTCTCCAAGCTAGAGGAAATTCGCGCTCATAGTTTACCAGAAGACAAGCTAGATTTTTTAGAGAATTTCTGTAATCGAACTAAAGAACTTCAAAATCAAATTCAAATAGATTTGCGCTATTTACAACCCGGTAAGCAATTATTTGACCAAATGATTGAGGCGATTCGGGTAATAATAGAAATCAACGCGCAGGAACAGGCAAAAGACTATGAAGAAGCCGAAAAAGAACGAGATCGCAACTTAAAAATATGGGTTGCTGTTGTCGCTGCCGGCTTTGCTGTGAGTGTTGTCTCCTCTGCCGTCAATCCCCGACCGATTGAATCTATTCTCAATCAACCCCATCCAGATGGGATAAAGCCTTGGCCTGTAATGGGTTTAACCTACAGCGCCCTTGATATTGTACTGCACTTGTGCTTGGGTTTGGCTTTGGCACTGCTGCTGCGTCCCCTGATTGCTCGTTTAGTGCCAAAATCAAGAAATTAATCTTTAAACTGGAGTTTAGATTAAAACTGGTATTAATTTAAATTGATATAAAGTCATGTTCAACTGGCTTTGCACTGCCTTTCGACCGATCTAGCCAGCGGGATGAGTGCAAGCTATGCGTATAGAGCAAGATAACGGTAAAGCTGAACGGCAGCAGGTAATATCCGAAACATAGACTAACGTGTTATAAGCTTGCCAAAAAATAACCAACCTAACCAGACAATATAGTGAAGCGTGACAATTGTCCAAAACTCAAACTGATAGGATTTCTTCCTGCTTTTGTGGTGAAGCCTTCGTTGCGCGGCAAATCCTCCCAACCATCCACCCGCTAGTTCACACAGATGTAGCGTTGTTTCTGCGGTTCTCCATTTCCCTCGCTTTGCGCGAGACTTGTCGTCTGCATACAAAATAAAAGTTAATAGACTCATCGCAGGATAGAAAATCAACGGAAGCGGATTAGCTGTCGTCCAAACCAAGTGAAGTGAGCCAACCAAAGGTAAAATTGACAGAAGCAATAACTCCAACACTGGAAATGGGGATTTGGACTCACTATTAGATGCAGCTTTGTTATTAGAAGATGTCGAAGTTTGCTTACTTCTTGCTCCTAAAATGAAGGCGTTGCAAGCGCGAGCTTTGCCATCTTCAGCTATGGCATAATAAAAAATTGTGTCGCCTACTTGTGGCCGGCGAGTCGAGTCTTTCAGTTCAGAAATGTGCAAAAAAATTTCTTGACTTCCGTCGGCTGGTTGAATGAAGCCAAAACCTCTGTCATCTTTCCAGGTTGTCAGTTGCCCTTTATTGAAAGCAGGTTTCATGCAACAGCCTCATATCTATAACCCCTTTGTGGGTTTCCAAACTGAGACAATGTTACAACAAACTACACTGCATAGCAAACAAACAAGCTCAACTGTTGCCCTACAGATGACATCAAGGTAGCTTGAGCTATGCCACCTCAGTGTCAATTTATCTCCTTACTGCAACTCTGTAAGACTAAGTTAGTTTTTCGTAGTCTAAACTCCAGTTCAAAATTTTTATCAGAAAATATTCTGTAGAGGTGAGGTTATCCATTTTCCAGATAACCTTTTAACAAAATTTATCCTAGCTTTTCATAAACATTCGCTCTATTGCTTGATGCAAATATTTTACTTTGCATCAAATGAAAGAATCATATAATGCGTTAAACCAAGCCGACCTAACCAATCTGCACCCATCGTGATGTTTCCCGCCTCAATATTTCCCGATTCCCGCATTAGCCGGCATACCACTGGATAAGTTGGCAGGGTATTGCTCGTAATATTCTCCTCAATTTGAGATACAAATCCTGTATTTTTAGCTAAATTTTGGTAATCGCCCAAAGTGTAGTGACTATTAACATTGCCGTAAACTTGAGATACAGAATTTTTAACAAAAAGATCCATAAACTTAATGAAAGGCATCATAAAAGATGTCGGCACAAAATCGCAAATTGCTAGTTTGCCCCCTGGTTTTAGCACGCGCCGCGCTTCTTTGAAAAATCGTTCACGGCTGGGAAAATGGAAAATACATTCCACTGCTAAAACCACATCAAACGACGCATCTTCAAACGGCAATTCACAGGCATCGCCTTGGACAAAGTCAATCTGATTGCCGGCACGAGGTTTGACTTCTTTTCTTGCTCTTTCAAGCTGGCGTTCGTCAATATTTAAACCTACCAGTTGGACATTAGAAAAGCGCTCATTGAGGCTAGCAATTGTGCCACCAAAACCGCAACCGCAGTCAAGAATACGCATTCCATCACCCACACTGCCGCTATCACACACGCGCCGGCACAAACGTTCAGCCGCCTCTGCAAAGTCCGCTACTGACCCATCGGCAGCATCAGGGTTTTCCCAGTAACCCCAATGGACATGACGGCCAAAAGCTTGAATGGCGTCAGGATTTCCTTTGCGAAGTTGCTCAAGCAGCTCATCAAAATAAGGCAACTGAACGTTTGTTTTGCTCATGTGTTTTTTTGTGCGGGCGTAGCTTAAACGTTAATAGTAAGTGACTATTTTTGAGATAGCAACATTACGATTAATTTATCAGATTAGCTAACCGTAAGAACAGCCCGATAGCGAACTTTATTGCTACGGACTTTGTCCATCGCTTCATTCACTTGTTCCAAGGGAAACGTCTCAATAATCGGCTCAATTCCAAAGCGATCTGCAACGTCAAGCATCTCAGTGATAATCGCGCGACCTCCAATTAGAGAACTCATGACTCTGCGACGTTTAGTAAGCAACGACCACAAGGGAATTGAGAGGGGTTCATCGGGCACTCCGACCATCGTTAAAGTGCCATCAGAATCAAGATATTCTATATAAGCCGCCCAATCGACAGAAGCAGGAACGGTACTGATTAAGATATTGAATTTTCGGTCTGGTTCTGGTGGTGAACTGCCGGCAGGTACAACAATTGCATCATGTGCGCCTAACTTACTTGCAAACTCAGCTTTATCGTCAGAAGTGGTAAAAACCGTGACGCGGTTGCCCAATTTACTCGCAAATTGCACAGCCATGTGCCCCAGTCCTCCGACACCGATGACCCCAATTTCTTGACCTGAACTCATGCCGGCGTATCGCAAAGCCGAGTATACAGTAACTCCTCCGCACAACAGAGGGCCGGCTGCTTCAGTTTTGATGCCGGCTGGAATCGGAAAAGCAAACCGAGAATCCACCCGTAAATAGTCAGCAAAACCACCATAACCGCTGATAATCAACCCTTCATTTTTATCACAGAGATTTTCATTTCCCCTGAGACAATCACGACACTGTAAACAAGCCGAACCTTGCCAGCCAACTCCAACGCGATCACCGGCTTTTAAATGCTTAACTTGGTCGCCTAACTCTATCACTTCCCCAACCACTTCGTGACCTGGAACGACGGGATAGCGTGAGTTTCCCCAGTCATTATCAATGACGTGAATATCTGAGTGGCAAATGCCGCAAGCTAACACTTTTAGTATGCAATCATACCCTTTGGGCGAATCCACTTCCAAGGTAAACGGCTTGAGTTCCGCGCCTTTTTCGTGGGCTGCCAGTGTTTTAATTTGCATAATTTGTTATCCTGTGCGATTGAATTTTGAATCCTAACTAATCGGGAGAAAGTCCTTTTGAGGCGAGCCACTCCCGATTAAACAGCCGAGACTGGTAACGCGAACCGCCATCGCAGAGTACGGTTACAATCGTGTGACCTGGACCCATTTGTTTCGCTAATTCTACCGCAGCCGCGATATTAATCCCTACCGATCCTCCCATAAATAAGCCGTCTTTTTTGAGGAGTTGGTAAATCACTCGCACAGCTGCATGATCATCAATTTGGATCGCATCATCGATGGGAACTCCTTCCATATTGGCGGTGACGCGGCTATTGCCAATGCCTTCGGTGATCGAGCTGCCTTCTGTGTGAATTTCGCCGGTTTTAACGTAGCTATAGAGTCCGCTACCCATTGGATCGGCTAATATATTTTTAATCGTCGGCTTCTTTTCTTTGAGAAACATTGCAACACCGGCAAAGGTTCCTCCGGTGCCAGTTGCTGTTACCCAAGCATCGATTTTACCGGCTGTCTGTTCCCAAATTTCCGGGCCGGTTGTTTCATAGTGCGCCAGCCGATTTGCTAAATTATCAAATTGATTTGCCCAGATGGCATTTTCCATTTCAGATGCCAATCTGCCGGAGAGTTTTACATAGTTATTGGGATCTTTATAAGGAACCGCCGGCACGGTTCGCACTTCTGCACCCAGCGTTCTTAATGCGTCAATTTTCTCTTGAGATTGTGTATCTGGAATTACAATCAGGCATTTGTAACCCTTGGCGTTGCAGATGTGCGCTAAACCGATGCCGGTGTTGCCGGCGGTTCCTTCAACAACGGTTCCGCCTGGTTTCAATAAGCCTTTTCTCTCAGCATCTTCAATAATATATAAAGCTGCCCGATCCTTCACCGAGCCACCCGGATTGAGAAATTCTGCTTTTCCTAAAATTTCGCAGCCGGTTTCTTCACTAACGCTGTTGATCCGAATTAATGGTGTGTTGCCTACTGCCCCGATAAAGCCGGTTTTGATATCCATTTTGCGGTTTCCTAAATTGTTTTCTTTAAAAATATTAATTGATTAGGCGCTTAAACTCGAAAAAAAAATCCTTTTAACAAAAGGGCGAAATTTCAGTTACCAAACTTTGCTCATATTTAAAACAAATCCTGGCAATACCGGCTCTGCGCTGACGGTATCGGGATTTTCTAAACATTCCGTTGGCAGTCCCGGACGGTAGATGTAGACTTGCCGGTGTTTGCGGTCAATCAACCATCCTAGCTGACATCCAGGTTCCCTGATGTATTCTTCCATTTTTTCCTGCAACGGTTTCAGGTTATCAGAAGCTGAACGTAATTCAAGGACAAAATCTGGACAAATGGGTACAAATTTTTCTTGCTGTTCTTCTGATAAAGCGTTCCACCGCTCTAGCTTCATCCACGAAGCATCAGGCGACTTATCACCCATTGATAGCTTAAATCCGCTGTTAGAATCAAAACAAATCCCCGTGCCATCTTGCTCTGCCCAAATTCCGAGCTGTACAGCAATATTGAAATTACGATTGCCTGTGGTTCCGCCGGTTGGAGACATAATCAGCAATTCTCCAGTTTTATTGCGTTCGATGTTTAAATCGCGGTTAATCTGACAGAACTCAAAAAACTGGTCATCTGTCATTTGCAATTCGGGTGGCATCCGCAACACAATCGGAGATGAAAGCATGATGATTCGCTCAAATTTCAGATGAGTTTGCTTCGGATCAATCGGGGCTGCCGGCGACAGAACAAAATAAAAATATTGCGGGGTGAGCAACGCCCACCCTACAACATTTTACTTTGGTTAAACCGGCACGGGCATTGCCCTATGGCCTATTTGTTTGGCTGAGGAGTCATCCGCAAGTAAGGCTTCAATGGGGTGTAGCCTTTGGGGAATTTTTCCTTCAACTCTTCTGGATCTTGGATAGAAGGGACAATCACACAATCTTCGCCATCTTTCCAGTTGGCGGGAGTGGCAACGCTGTAGTTGTCAGTCAGTTGCAGTGAGTCAATCACCCGCAGGATTTCATCAAAGTTGCGTCCTGTGCTAGCCGGGTAGGTGAACACTAGACGCAGTTTCTTGCTGGGGTCAATGATGAAAACCGAGCGAACTGTTAAGGTATTGTTGGCATTGGGGTGGATCATGTCGTAAAGGTCAGAAACCTTCCGATCTGGATCTGCCAAGATGGGGTAGTTGAGGGCTGTCCCTTGGGTTTCTTCGATGTCTCCCACCCAGCCGTTGTGAGATTCAACGTCATCAACGCTGAGAGCGAGCGCTTTAACGTTGCGCTTGTCAAATTCGGGTTTCAAGCGGGCGACTTCGCCGAGTTCGGTTGTGCAAACCGGCGTGAAGTCTTTGGGGTGGGAGAATAGCACCACCCAGCTATCGCCGGCCCATTCATGAAAATTAATGTCGCCGTGGGTCGAAGCTTGAGTAAAGTTGGGTACGGTATCACCTAAGCGCAGGGTCATAGCAGCGTTCCTGTGGTCTGTTTAAGAGCTATAGATCGATCTACTTGGGCATCATGCCATAAAACCCCGGTTATCCGATGGGATTTTAGCTCTTTTTTACAATTCATCACTCCATCTAATTTGTTGTATTAATATGAGGGATGAATCTCACTTATGATGTTTATTCTTTCATAAAAAGATTTTGCCGTGTTTCAACTACTGTACTTTCTGATTCAAGCTATCCAGCCGTTTTTGGTGCCGATCTGCTTTGTCTGCGCTTGGGCGGTGGTGATTATTGCCGGTTGGAGTCTCTACAGCGCCGCCGCTGATGGAATGTCTAGAGCCAAGCGTATGCACCAAATTCCTTGTGCTAACTGTGTATTCTTTACCAACGACTACCGGCTCAAGTGTCCCGTGCGCCCTACGAATGCCTTAACTGAGGATGCAATTGGCTGTCCCGACTACCGGCCAACCATGCACCTGAGATACGGAATAGAGATGGAGGAGTAGGGCTGAGTGCTGCGTGCTGAGTGCTGAGTGGGTGAGATTTGGAGAAGGGGAGTAATGCCCAATGCCCCATGCCCAATGCCCCATGCCCAATGCCCCATGCCCCATGCCCCTAACCAATATCGAGCAAAATTTTCAAAACCCCTTTCTGCTGGGCACGGTCAAAGGCTGTGAGGGCTTCATCTAAAGGATAATGAGCGTGGATTAGATGCTTGACATCCACGGCATTTTGCGATAATAACTGGAGAGCTTGAGGAAACGGGCCACATCGGGAGCCGATGAGGGTAATTTCATCGACGACTAAAGAGGAAGCATCGAAGGTTAGGTGGCCGGCATAGGTGCTTTTAAGGACGAGGGTGCCGCGTGGACGTAAGGCGCGACGGGCAATCGCAAATCCTTCTGGGTTGCCGGTGCATTCAACGGAGATGTCAAAGGTTCGGTCTGTAACAGCGTCGGCGAGGCCGGTTTTGATCCCGCGTGCCTCCAAGTTTTGTAGTTTATCACGATGACGTCCAATTACTAAGAGGTCACAGCCGGTGAGTGCGAGTGTCTGTGCCACCAGTTGCCCCAGTTTGCCATCCCCTACAACCAAAACTTGATGATCGGGACGCACCGGCACCTGTTGCTGAATTTCCAAGGCAGCAGCCACCGGCTCTGTGAATGTCGCAACATCTGTGGCAACATTATCCGGTACGGGATGCAGATTCTGTGCCGGCAGCGTTAGATACTCTGCAAACGCACCGTGGCGGTTAACGATGCCAAGGACGGTACGGTTTTCGCAGTGGGTGGGTTGTCCACTACGACAGAACCGGCATTTGCCACAAACTGCGTTAATTTCTCCCACCACCCGCTGGTTCAATAAATTTTCTGGCCCTTGTTCTACCACACCGACAAATTCATGACCTAAGATGCCAGTGTAAGGGTAGTAACCTTTGAGGAGTTCGATGTCAGTATTGCAGATGCCGGCACGCAAAACGCGCACAAGTGCTTCGCCGGCAGGGGGTTCGGGAATGGGAAGGTTATCGCGAAGTTGCAGTTGGTTGTTTTCCAGCCAAAGTGCTTTCATAGTCAGGTGGGATCAGGTGTGAGGACAAGTCACTTTTATTTTATGGGAACCGCCAAGGCGATAAAGACGCCTTAATCTTTCGATTTAGATGTAACAACATCTTTACTTTGTGCGTCCACTAATAGAAATTGGGTGAGAAAATTCTAAGATGGGTAGATTGATTGATAAATTCGGGGCTTTTGTTGGCTTGTTTGTGTTGGTGATGCTTCTAGTAATTTGGGGAAGTCAGGAGCCAGGACAGGCACAAAATCCAACTTCTTCTAAAATGACTGTTACATCTACTAACGATGGCTATAGTGAAATTTATATAGGGGCGGATGCCGGTTTGGGTCCAGTTAATTTAATGAATCCTTCAGCATTTGATCCATTTCCTGTTTGGCAACCCGTCGAATCTGAAAAATAAAAGTGTTGCCGGTGGGGCGGGTTGAGATAGTAAACCTAACAGTACGGGATGCCGGTTGGGTTTTGCTTTACTTCAACTCGCTCTACATATTTAGTAAGTGGGATATCGAAACACTCCTAATATTCTAGTAAGGTTTTAAAATTTTATTTTTCTATTTAATTCAAAAACCTGTAATAGATTTTAGCAATCACCAAATTAATTCGAGATTCAGCACGAAACCAGGGAGAACCGGCTCTCCTGCTAACCTTTCAGGATTATCAAGCACCTCAACTTCTTCACCAGGACGGTAAATTTCCACTTGCCGGTTTTTCCGATTAATTAACCAACCCAAAAGAGCGCCATTCTCCCTGTACTCCTTCATCTTATCTTGAGTGTCTTTCAAGCTATCACTTGGAGAAAGTAACTCAACGACAAAATCAGGGCAAATTGGAGGGAATTTCTTTTGTTGCTCAGAAGTTAAAGCATTCCAACGTTCTAACTTTACCCAAGAAGCATCAGGGGAACGATCTGCACCATTCGGTAATTTAAAGCCTCCGGAGGAGTCAAAAGCAATGCCGGTGCCATTTGTATCTGTCCAATTCATTAACTGCTGGGTTAGTCTACCATTGCGGTTGCTGGTTTCTCCTCCTGCCGGCGGCATGATAATTAATTCTCCTTCAGCATTGCGTTCAAACCTCAGATCGTTGTTATCCTGACAGAGTTGATAAAATTGCTCATCTGTCAGTTTGATAATTGAGTTGAAGTTAACAGTTAATGCAGTCATATCATTTTAATTTTAGATTCAGTATTAACCTTTCAGTAAAGTTTCTGTTTCTATAACTATACGTTTAATAAATTTGATTTGTCCATCAGGCTGTATATCTACGGGTGTCCAACCGAGATGGAGATAGAATCCATAAGCTCTTAAATTTGAATCGTTGCCTGTCAGTAGCCAAATTTCTTTAGCTCCTTGACGCCATAACCATTTTTCAGCTTCCTGCATCAAAGTACGTCCTGCACCACGACCCTCAAAAGATGGCAGAACGAACATAGCAAATATCGTTTTTTCCGCTACATTCGCCATTGAAAAAGCAATCGGTATTGCATCAATTTCAGCAATCCAAGCTCGACAGTCCGTTTGCAACATATTAGCAATAGTCTCCGGAGTAACTCCCAGACTAGCTAACTCTTCAAGAGACTGATAGTTTTCGATGACGCTAGTTCTAATATTGAAGAGTGTTTCAATATCTTCAAGTTGCGCTTCTCGAATATTCATAGAAAATCACACTCTAGAATCTAGCAACACAGCTCAATAGAGAGATTATAAGGACAATCAGGGTCAGATAATAATCCAATCCTGCTATTCCTCTGCTTATATGATATCAACCGTTGCAAATTTTGGTTCTAAATAGAAAGGCCGGCATCTTGCCGGCCTCACAAATCTTAGAATTATTCTACCCCTTCAATCCGGTCTTCTACCTCCTGATACAACTGGCGCAAGCGGTCTAAATTGCTCTCACTTGTCTCCCAGTAACCGCGACCATTAACTTCTAAAAGCGTAGTCACCATCTTGCGGAATGAGTGAGGATTGAGATTCATCAAGCGTTGCTGCATCGCCTCATCTTTGATGAACGTCTCATTGGTTTCCTCATACACCCAGTTATCTACAGCGCCGGCAGTCGCAGACCACCCCATTGTATTAACTAGACGCTTCGAGAGTTCCCGCACCCCTTCGTAGCCGTGGGAAAGCATTCCCTCATACCACTTCGGATTGAGCATCTTCGTCCGTGCATCCAGACGCACCGTTTCTGATAGCGTCCGCACCTGGGCGTTTGCCGTTGTGGTATCGGCAATAAAGGAGGCCGGCTGCTTGCCATCTCCGCGCAAAGTCGCCACAACCTTGGTGGGATCAGAGTCGAAATAGTGGGAAACATCGGTCAGGCTAATCTCAGAAGAATCCAGATTTTGGAACGTTACTTCAGCCGTTTTCAAAGTGGATTCAAAAATCTGCCGATCTTGTTCCATCGTGCCGGGATTATCTGAAGAAAACGCAAAGGATTTGCGAGTCAGGTACATTTCCTGCAACTCAGATTCGCTTTCCCAAGTGCTATTTTCTACCGCCAAATTGACGTTAGAAGAATAAGAACCGGAGGCATTAGAAAACACTCGCGTTGCCGCTTGCCGCAGATTAATGCCCATTTCCTCAGCTTGCTTCATCGCGTGCTTGCGGATAAAGTTCATCTCCACCGGCTCATTTGCTTCTGCTGCCATCTTCACGGCTTTATCCAACAGATTCATCTGGTTGATAAACAAGTCGCGGAAAACACCAGAACAGTTGATCACCACATCAATCCGAGGGCGTCCCAATTCTTCGAGGGAAATCAATTCCAACTTATTGATGCGTCCCAAAGCATCGGGAACCGGCTTCACGCCCACCATCCACATAATCTGGGCGAGAGATTCCCCATACGTCTTGATATTGTCGGTTCCCCAAAGCACGCAAGCAATCGTTTCCGGGTAATTTCCGCCATTATCCATCCGTTGCCGGTCTAACAGCCGGTCTACGACAATTTTTGCCGATTTGACCGCTGCTGCTGTAGGAATTGATTGGGGATCGAGGGCGTGCATATTCTTGCCGGTGGGCAAAACATCCGGGTTACGAATCGGATCGCCGCCTGGGCCGGGTAAAATATATTCGCCTTCCAACGCCCGCAGCAGTGCCCCTAATTCGTTATCGGCACAAACTTGCTGCAAGCAGAATTCCAAATACTCAAACAGCGGTTTAATCAGTTCAGGATCGACCTTTTTATAACCGGCTTCATGAAGCGCTTCAATCCAAGGTTCCTTTTTGCCCATATTAAAGAAATTGAGCTTGGAAACCAAAGAAACGCGTCCATCCGCATCGGTTTGCTCTTTCACCAAAGCCGCAACAGCCGCACGGCTTGCCATTGTGATGTTTTGCAATAACTCGACATCGGCAAGAATGCCTTTATCGTTATTGTGGTAAACATCCTCAATCTTGCGCCCGATGCTATTGGCAATAATTCGGGGGAGAGAAACGATTTCCTCGTCTTCACGATCAAGATTGGCAATATTCACCAGCGTGGCGATCGCTTCTTCTGCGGTTGGCGGCTTACCAATTACGTGCAACCCGCAAGGCAACAAGCGAGATTCAATTTCCATCAGCCGGCGATACACCTGACCGACAATATTATCCCGCTCCAGCGCAGTCATGTCTGCGGCCTCAATGTCAGGCAGGGCGATATCCTTATCCAAATTCACCAGCCGGCACTTATCCATGATCGTGCTGACAATCGGAATCCCGCGCCCCGTATCTTTCAAAGTTTGATAAGAGGCAATTAACTCGCTCAACTCTTGCAAGCCTTTGTAAAGTCCTGCATTTTCTGCCGGCGGCGTTAGGTAGGAAATCGTCGCGGCATAGCTACGGCGCTTAGCAATCGTGGCTTCGCTGGGATTATTCGCTGCGTAGTAATACAAATTCGGAATCTTGCCAATCAAGCTGTCGGGATAGCAATCCCCAGACATCCCCATTTGCTTACCGGGCATGAATTCCAGGGAACCGTGAGTGCCGAAATGCAGCACCGCATCCGCGCCCCAAATCCGCTCTAAATAAGTGTAATAGGCGGCAAATCCATGATGAGGGCTGGCAGAACGAGAGAACAGCAAGCGCATCGGATCGCCTTCATAGCCAAAGGTTGGCTGAACGCCGATAAACACATTGCCGAATTGTTTGCCAAAAACGAGCAAGTTTTCCCCATCGGTGTTGAGATGTCCCGGAGGTGGACCCCAGTTTTCGTGCAAGCGTTCGGAGTAGGGCGTCAGTTCTTCATATTCCGGAACCGACATCCGGTAAGCAATATTCAGTTCTGGGCTGCTGTACTGTGCCGTGGCGTCGTGGATGACTTCTTGCATCAGCGCCTCGGCGGACTCTGGCAACCCTTGCACGTCATAGCCGTTGTGCTGTAAAGCTTCCAGGACTTTGTAGATGGAACCGAACACATCGAGATAAGCTGCGGTTCCCACGTTGCCTTTGTCGGGCGGGAAGCTGAAGACCGTAATTGCAACTTTTTTGTCTAATTTGGGCTTGCGGCGCAGGTTCGCCCATTTCATGGCCCGTTGAGCGACGGCTTCAATGCGATCTTGCAAAGCGATCGCTTTGCCGGTTGTGCCATCTCTGCCTGAGAGAATAATCGGTTCGATTGCGCCATCCAGTTCGGGAATGGCAATTTGCAATGCCACTTGAATCGGGTGCAATCCCAAGTCGCTATTTTCCCACTCTTCCGTGGTTTGGAAGACCAAAGGCAGCGCCACCATGTAGGGCCGGTTTAAGCGCTTCAGGGAGTCGATGGCCTTGGGGTGGTCTTGACGCGCCGGCCCGCCGACTAGGGCGAAGCCGGTGAGGGAAACCACGGCATCCACCAAGGGTAACGGTGCAACGCCTTTAGCCCCAACTTCCCAGAAATAAGCCTCCACCGGCTTGGAGAAGTCTAAGCCGCCGGCGAACACGGGGATCACTCGCGCCCCCATTGCTTCGAGTTCCTGCACCATTGCCACATAATGGGCATCGTCGCCGGTGACAAGGTGGGTGCGCTGTAGCACTAAGCCTACGCAAGGCGCTAGGGGGTCTTTCAGGTCAGTAGAGATGTCTGTACGGCTGTTGTACCAATTAAAGTAATCTCTGACTTCCTCAAACATCTTCGGTGCCAAGGGGTGCCAGATACCCATATCTGGGTAAACCACCGGCTCCTGAAAGCTCAGCTTGTTGCCTTTGAAGACATACTTATCTGCCAGCATCAGCAGGAAGTTTTCCAAGTTCTCGGAAGAACCTCCCAACCAATATTGGAAGCTGAGCATGAAGTTGCGGGCGTCCTGCGCTTTGTCCATTGGCAGGTATTTCAAAACTTTCGGCAAGGTCTGCAACAGCTTCAGCATTCCATCTTGGAAGGATGAGCCGGATTGCTCCTTGCGTTTTTTCATGAATTGTGCAATTGCACTCTTCGACTGACCCAGTTGAGCCATCGAGAAGCTGCCCATCTTGTTCAGGCGCATCACCTGCGGCATGGAGGGGAAGACTACGGCGACATCCAAGGCATCGCGGTAGGGTTCCACTGCCTCAACGACTTTATCGGCCAAGTCTTCAATGAAGATCAGGGATGCGATAAAAACATTGGCACCGGCAAGATCCCGCTTCAAGTTTTCATAGTTCTCAGGGTCACGCAATTCTTCGATCAGATAGCCACTGATTTCGATCGCTAAGTTGGGGTTGTTCTGGTTAATCGAACGAACCGCCCCAGACAAAGCGCTCTGATACTGGGCTTCTAGCACGACATAGACCACCTTGAGTAAGGCTCGCCCTTGGAGGTTGTCAGGCGCGATGTGTCGAATGGTGGGCTTGACGTGAGTGAACATTCAGGTAGGCTCCTTTACGATGCGCGTTCTCTTCTCAGGACTGTGTGCTGATGACTTCATGCTGAGTCTTGAGGAACAGCGTCGGCAGGTGGGGCGGGTTGCTTGACACCTTCCAACTTTGCTGACTCAGCACT
The DNA here is from genome assembly GCF_014695715.1 of Microcoleus sp. FACHB-68. Taxonomy (NCBI): domain Bacteria; kingdom Bacillati; phylum Cyanobacteriota; class Cyanophyceae; order Oscillatoriales; family Microcoleaceae; genus Microcoleus; species Microcoleus sp. FACHB-68. Next base: position 240,139 of record NZ_JACJOT010000008.1, on the reverse strand, counting down.
CAGCACTCAGCACTTCAAAAAATGGCACATGAGTTTTTTTAGCAGAAAATGACCACCTGATGAGGGTTTTGGCCGTTATCTGACACAATTCGACAAAAAACTCTCAATATTTATTTACATTTATTTACAAATTATGTAAATAACTACTCATCTTTTCCTTTACAAAAGTTTAGGTAGACTGGCGCTCACGAGCTTGTTTGAGGATCTTGATCACTTCCGGGTGACCTTCTTGGGAGGCCCAAACGAGGGCAGTCATGGTGTTGTTGTCTTTGGCCTTGAGATCGGCACCGGCTTCTAGTAAACTTTCCACGATTTGGGCGTGTCCGCTACCGGCAGCACTCATCAAGGCAGTTAAGCCAAAGTTAGTTTTGGCATTGACTTCAGCACCGGCTGCTAGCAAATGCTGAACGATCTCAAGATGGCCGGCAGCCGCCGCACTCATCAGCGCTGTCCAGCCATCGGCATCACCGGCTTTTGCATCTGCACCGGCAGCGAGCAAGGTTTGCACAATTTCAGCATTGCCGGCTTCCGCTGCGGCAGTTAAAGCATTCAATCCTTCTGCATCTGTGCCATTCACATCCGCCCCTTGGTCTATCAAGGCTTGGACGGTAGGGGCGTCACTGCTTTTTGCTGCTTCGATTAAATCTGTCATAGCTTTACACGCTCCTCAAAACCCAATGCCGGTTGAACAAGTTTGTGCCAAAAACGTATTTTCGCATCTTGTTGGGTCACTCGATCTGTCTGGCAAATTTAACAATTGGGGAACTCGACTGGGAACAAAGCGATCTTGTACCGGCAGCAAAACAGCCAAAACTCAGGATTGTAATGGGTGCATCGCCCTTGATATTTTCAGCGTCTCGATTAATCCTGAAGAGTTGGCGAGTGCCGGTTGGCCGGCCCAGGGATTTGCCCATTTAAAGAATGCCACCGCCTCTGTCCGCTTAAGCTCAAGGCATACTGATTGCGGTAGAGTAACTTCGGGCATTGCCGCATGAGAGCGCTGATTACGTGCAGATCCAGTGCGGAACGCTGCTAGTTAACCACTTCCTACAAAAGAGGACACCATCGCAATCCAGTTAGCAGAGGTAAAGCGGGTATATCTAAGCAGATACAGTATCCAACATCCATTTATCTTATCTAAAAGCTTAAGTTTATGACATTTGCTCGATTAATTTCATGCTCTGTTTCCTTATGGCTAGGAGTTATGTCTAGCGCTGTACTGGCAGATACCGAAGATGTGGGTCAGGTTCCTAAAAAAATAGCATCAATGGATCAAGATGTTAAGGTAAATAGCGCTATTTTGCCTGAACTATCTGCTCAGTTAATTCCGACAGTGCAACCCCTCCCTCCTGAGAAAAAATTTGAATTAGAAACTTTACCCATTAACCGAGCCGGCGAGGACGCCGTTATTATTGAACCTGCCCCACAGTCGGGATTGCGCGGAGATGTTTTAAGAAGTCGCCCCACCGTTTTAACCACAGCTCATCACTTACAGCGGGGAGAAATCCTTACTAATTTTCGTTATCGTCAATCCTTTCCTGCCGGTTCAGCGAGTGATGTTGGATTGACAGGACAACCAACTTTTGCAATTAGTTGGGGCGCAACAGATAACTTAGAAATTACCCTTGACGCTCAGACAGTTGATAATGCTGGGCCTGGTGAGCAAGGAGACTTACAAGCTCGCAGAACAACTGCTAATGGGAGTGGGAATTTCTTTCAAGAATTGACCTTACAAGCAAAACAGCGAATTTGGCAAAATGCTGAAGGCAATTCGGCGTTAAGTGGCGTGATAGCTGTTTCTAGAGGAATTCGATCTTACCAATTTTTTAGTAGTGAAAATCAGGCATTAACCGAGGGAAGCAATACGCAAGAACTTGTTGTTTCTTTAGAATTACCTTTTACTGTAAAAACAGATGATCGCTGGCAATTCACCTTATCTCCAAAAGTTGCTTTTTTGCCAGAAGATAATGCTTTGTATTTTCGCAGGCTTCCAGACAATGACGATGATTCTTTTAGCACAACTTTAGGTTTAGCCGGCGCAGTCAGCTATCAGGTTAACCCCAGACTCATCCTCTGGGGAGATACATTTATTCCCTTTACTGGAAATAATAGCCTTAATCAAGATACAGGACGTCCCGCGCGTAATATTGCTTTTAACACCGGCTTGCGGTATTTAGTCAACCCCAGGCTGGCAACCGATTTATTTATTTCTAACACGCTGGGTAACACCGGCGCTTTATCAGCTATTGCAGATCGAGAGTCTATTTCTCTGGGTTTAGGGATAACGTTTTTACCCGCTTTTACTGCTGCAAATCGCCAGTATCCACAGCATTTTGGAGACACACAAAATCCGCCTCCTTTTATTCCTGCTGGGTTTGGCTTTTTGGATGGAGGAACGATTGCAAATCAGCAATTGATTACCACGCTACAAGCAGGTAGTCAAGGGTTATTGGCCTCGATTCAGTACGGACTTTTAGACGATTTTGAAATTGGGGGATTTATAGATTCTGTTTCTGGAGATACAGACGAATCAGAGATAGGACTTAGTGGAAAAATTCGCTTTTTGCATCAAGCAGATGGCGATCCGTTTACCTTAAGCGGTTTGGTAACAGTTTCCAAGTCAAATAATGTCATACTCAACTTGTTGAGCGGAAACGGCAATGAATTAGAAAATCGAGGCTTGGAGGAAGAAGGATTTGTTTTCAGCAGTGAAACTTGTTCCGATAACGGTGGAGTTATGGGGAACGACGGGGAATGTTTATTGATTACTCTGTCTGCACCCATGCACTATCAGTTAGAAAATGGTAGTGCAGTTTGGTTAACGCCAACCTTGGGATATGTACAGCGAAATGGATTAGAAATTGCCGGCTTTAATGTCGGCGGATCGGTTCCTTTGGGTCAAAATCTCACGGCAATTGCGGAAGCCGGTTTCAATTTAACAGGCGATGGCAATGCCTTAGTCGATGATGACCGCAAAAATCTGATTCCTTGGGCTTTAGGGGTGCGCTGGAATGCCGCATCTTTATTTAACTGGCCGATAACCAGGAATCTTGGGCCTCAAGTTGAATTGTACCTAACAAATCGGGTCGGTTCCTCACCGTTTCAGACTCTGCGAGTGCGCGAGGATAATGATATAGCGGTAGGGGCGGGATTGCTGTTTCCCCTCCAATTTTAGTGTAGTCATTAATTCGTAAAAGGAGGCTTTTCAGTGCCGGCAGTTGATATTTTAATTCTCTCCAATGGCCCTGGAGAATTGATGACTTGGGTGCGACCTGTGGTGCAACAACTGCGGCAGCAAATGGGCGAAGATCGCTCACAAATTCGCATTTCTGTCGTTTTGTCTCCGTGTCCTCATGCTACCGGCAAAGAAGTTGAAATTGCCCGTTCCTATCCGGAAATAGACCGAGTTCAAGCGGCAAAAGATTTTTGGAAGTTTTTACTTTTGGGAAAAACCGCAGAAAATTGGGATTGGCGAGAATCGGGCATTGTAATCTTTCTCGGTGGCGATCAAATTTTTCCGGTGATCATTGGTCACCGGCTGGATTATCGTACCGTTGTTTATGCGGAATGGGATGCCCGATGGCATGGCTGGATAGACCGATTTGGGGTAATGAAGCCTGAAATTATTGCCGGCATCCCCGCAAAATACGCCCATAAATTTACCGTCGTTGGTGATTTAATGGCAGAAGTTTCTAAAGAAATCGCAACAGAAGAAATTAAAGATTCTTCCCATACCATTGAATTAATCGGACTCCTTCCCGGATCGAAGCCGGCAAAACTTTCTCAAGGAGTGCCGTTACTGTTAGCAATTGCCGAGAAAGTTCATGCAATCAACCCTCAAACACGGTTTGTGATTCCCGTTGCGCCTACCTTGGATTTACCAACCTTGGCGCGGTTTGGCGATCCTCAACAAAACCCCCTAATTGAGCAATTGGGATGGGCGTCTGCAAAATTAAAATTTAAGGATGAGGATTCTTCATACTTTTTAATCACCGGCACCGGCTTGCAAGTCGAACTTCATACAACTGCACCGGCTTATGATTTGCTCTCGCAATGCCGGCTTTGTTTAACAACGGTCGGTGCAAATACTGCCGAACTCGGTTCTCTGGCTGTACCAATGATTGTGTTAATTCCCACCCAAGAATTAGATGCGATGCGGGCTTGGGATGGCTTACCGGGGTTGTTAGCAAATTTGCCGGGAGTGGGTTCAGCTTTTGCTAAAGCAATTAACTGGATCGTATTGCGGCAAGGACGTTTATTTGCTTGGCCGAATATTTGGGCAAAAGCGGAAATCGTGCCAGAATTAGTGGGGCAATTGCAGCCGGCAAGCGTTGCTGAAATGGTGATTGATTTCCTCAACCATCCGGAAAAATTGGACGCGATGCGAGATCGTCTTCGCAGTGTCAGAGGGGATGCCGGTGCGGCACAAAAACTCGCGCAACTTGTGGGTGAAGAAATTTCTAATTAAGTCGAAATGTTAAAAGATTTAGGCAATTTGTCATCCCGGTCGTTCTCGAACCTTGCTAAACTAAGTTGAGTTCCAGCCGAGAGAAAATCAAGGTCGCATCACGATTGCGCCTCGATTCGTGCCATCAGGGTGCCAAATATCGCCGGCCTTTTTCTTCCTGAGTCAATGAATTTATCACCAGCTCAAGACATCTCCCTGTACGAACTAGCCCTCAGCGCCCAGCAGCCGCCCCATGCCTTGCAAGTCAGTCCGGCGACGCTCAAATCTATGGTAGATGCGCTGATTGACTTGTTGCTTGATCAAGAGATACCGGCAACATTATTAGTCAAACTCCCGCGCGGGAATGCGTGGCAAGCTGAGCTTGAGCGTTACCGGCAAAGTGGAGTTTGTCAAGGAATTTATGTTTGCAACCTTTCTGGGCGCAATGCAGCCAGTCTGGCAGATGAGGATAATTCTGACAATTCAGGGGAAATATTATCGCACCCAGCAGAACTCGAATCGCCACCGGCAAAGCAAAGATACTCCCGCCCAACATCTGAATTCCAGACGCACAGGCAGTCTGCGCCAATCGCTGACAGCGAGACATCCCTGATTCAGGATAAGGCGAGACAAAGCACACCGGCACCGGCAACCTCAACAAGTTTTGAACTGAATGTGCCGGCTGAATCTTCTTTAAGACGGGAATATTTTATCTTCGTCCTCTCAGAGCAATTTTGTAGCGTGATCGTGGCCCACCGGCCTCGATCTATCCGGCTGCCGGTGGACGCCACAGAGACCAATTCGGAACGTAAACAACCACTTTTAGCAATTTGCTCTACAGACGCGCCGGCAGTTGAACACGTATTAGCCGGCTTGCGACATATCGCTACCATTAGCCCGTCAAAAACTCTCCCAACCGCTCAGCCAACCGTAGGAACAATCCCTCTAGCACAAATCCCAACGTCGGTTTCTGTCACCACTGACGAACTCTTAAAAAATTGGGATTCCCTGTTTCTGCGTTTCCCATCCTCTGACTTGACAAAAACTTCTTTGTTTGCATCTCACGCAGGGCACTTATGGGCCAAACAAATTCAGCAGCAAGAAGAAGTTTGGCGCAGTATCACCCACTACCGGCAGCACGCAGTCGATGCAGAAGCCTTGCAACTGCAAAACCAAGAGTTGCTGGAATCGATGCACCTGAAAGACGAATTTCTCAGCAATGTGGGTCAGGCACTGCGGACACCCTTAACCAATATGAAAACAGCACTCACCCTGCTGGGTTCCCCCAACCTCAAGCCGGCTCAGCGTGATCGGTATATGCAACTGCTCAATACCGAGTGCGATCGCCAAACTTCGCTGATCAACGGCTTGCTAGAACTGGTGCGGCTCGATCATTTGGTAGATCATGCAGCGATGCAAGCTTTGTATTTGGCAGAAATGGTGCCTGGGGTTGTCAGTACCTACCAGCCATTAGCCCAAGAAAAAGGCGTGATGCTAGCTTACACAATCCCAGACAACTTGCCCCCCGTTTCCTGTTTGCGTCCCTGGCTGAAGCAGATCGCGATCAACTTGTTGCATAATGGCATCAAGTTTACCCCCACCGGCGGTCAAGTTTGGGTGCAGGCAAAGCAGCAGGGAGATTATATCCAATTAGAATTTCGCGACACCGGCATCGGCATTCCTGCTAGCGAACTTCACAAAATTTTTGAACGATTTTATCGCGTTCGCCAAGCCGTCGATGACGATCCGGGCGGTGCCGGTTTAGGTTTAACGATTGTGCAACAGTTATTGCTGCGCTGCGGTGGTTCAATTTCCGTTAAAAGCCAACTTGGTCAGGGTTCGACTTTTAACGTTTTGCTGCCGATTTATCATAAAGAATAGGGGGATTGGGCATTGGGGATGGGGCATGGGGCAAGGCTTCGCCAACCTAAAGGTAGGGGCATGGGGCATTTTTAGCCGCTCTCCCTCTCTACCACTCACAACTCAGCACTCGCCTCTGTCAGTCGCTATTCTAGGGGCAGGAAAATCGTTAGCACTTCGCCTTGTTCAGGTCTTTGTCGCACGATTAGTTTTGCGCCTAGGGCTTGAAAGAGATTTTTTGTGACCGAGAGATTGAGTGTGAGATTGCCGGTTTCTGGCTGAAATACCAACAACTGACCAATCGATTTAAGTGGTGAAGTTGAGGCATTTGCCGACAATTTTTCACTGCCGGTTTGACATTGCAACTGCACTTTTAATTGATCACCGGCTAGCATCACTTGCACTTCCACATGACCTCCTGCCGGCTGACTGGCGGTGAAATTTTCAATTACGCCGGTGAGTACCTGATCCAACATTGTCGGATCGCTCACTACCGAGGGCATCTTCTGCGGCAAAACGACATCTAGGGTGAGATTTCGCCGGCTTGCCTGTTTTTGCCACCGAGGAATGCAACTGTCGAAAACTTGCGTCAGGGGAGTAGATGTTAAATGAACCGGCGCTCGTTTTGTTTCAGAAGTTTCCAATTCCACAGCGCGGAAAATTAAACCAAAACGATCAATCTGTTCGCTACACTCGCGATCAATCATTTCCAAACGCTTAATCACTTCTGGCTCTAAGTTTCGGCGTTTTAGCAATAGGCGAGTTAAAGTGCGAATTGTCGCCAAAGGCGTGCGAACTTCGTGGGCGATCGCTTGCAGCAATTCCACATCCTGCGCTTGAGATCGCTCATTCGCTGCCGTGCCGGTTCCACCGGCTAGATGCTCTAGGCGCTGCTCAAGGGTTTCTCGATTTAAGTTTGTTTTCACAGCAGCCGGCCTCTTGGTACGCTCATTCACGCAACCGGCAGAGTCGGAATGGCTGCGATTAGCGTTACGCGAACGCCAAGCCGATTTGCTGGATGTACCGGCTGCCTCTACAGTGGCTACTGGCTGCGAGTCGTGTACTGCCGCCGATAGCAAACGCACTGGGGAGTCTGAGCGACTGTTTTCCCACTCAACCGGCTCCGGCATATATTTCAGAAGCAGCCGGCTAAACTGCATCACAGTTTTGTAGTCTGGGGCTGCCGGCGCAAACCGCTCCATTAAATCATCCAGCTGGCTCAACTGAGCATTACTGCCGGCCAGTAACACGCGGGGACGCAGCGAATGCCAAGCTTGTGCAACCACTTCCGGGTCAAAAGAAAACTGAAACGCCGGTTCCCCGTTGCTGTCCACGCCCAGAACCATCACCAGACTCAATTTGTGAGTTAATACCACACAAAACTGTTCATCTGACAAAGGGTCATCTGAAAGTAAGGGAACCAATGAACGGGTACGAGAAGCCGGGGCAGCGCATCCTTCCGGGAGTGGCAGCAGGGGCATACTGTGCCGATTGCGTTCTCCCAGTAACCAAAGGGCTGGGTTGAGCGGATCGGAAGTGAATGTGCAAGACGCCACACGGGAAACAAGGGCTGGGTGAGTCAACACCGGCATCGGCCCGGATAAGATCAAGCCGTGTGATGGGTCAAAATCTTGGGCGTGGCTTGCTTCTTGGCCAATCGCAGGATGTTTAATTGTGGCCGGCCCAGTTATGGCCAATTGTTGTTGCAAAAGACAGTTAAGTGCGGCAACGGCACCGCACCATTCCCGTTCCGCCTTGAGGCGTTGCTGAGTAGCCTCAGCGGCAGAACGGTGCCGGTTGCGATTTAAAGAGACATTGCCGGCAACATCTCCACCACCCGCCACCGCTTCAAATCCACACTCTGCCCCGGTAAGGGATAAAACCTCACTGAGGGCCGGTAAAAACCATTGATCCATAGCAGTAAACCCTCTTGGCAGATTGCAATTAGTAGCAGAACCGCTCTTCAAAATAGTAAAACCGATAACTCAATTACGTCTGTAGGGCAAGGGGGCAGAACCCTTCTCCTTCAGAGTATCGGTATTTTTCAGTTAAGGACAGTCGAAGAACCGAACTAATTAGTCGCAATCTCCGTGCATGGGCCAATTGCTCATCAGTCCCAATCAGGACAATCTCCCTTGCGCTGTTGCAAAATGAAGGCAGTTCATTTAACTGGCCGTCGCTCATGTCTACTTTGCTAAATGACGCTAAAAATTTGCTGTCTGACTTGATGGCTCGCTTCTCACCTCATGTGGATTATTTGGCGATTCGATTGGAGGAATCTGAAGGCACTGATATTTTTTTGCGGGGAGAAAAGATTGAAACCCTCAGTGAAGGGGTGTCGATTGGCGGGCAAGTCCGGGCTTGCCATAAGGGTGGTTGGGGCTTTGCCAGTTTCAATCAGTTAGGGACGTTGGCAGAACGAATTGAGGAAGCGATCGCAGCCGCCCGGTTGGTGGGGGATGAAGAAACCCTGCTGGCCGAGGTGATGCCGGTGCAAGCGATTTGCCAGTTGCCGATGACCGGCACTGATCCCCGCCGGATTTCCCTCACCCAAAAGAAAGCATTGTGCGATCACTATGGGGAAATTCTTCGCAGTGTTGACCAACGCATCACCACCACGTCTGTACGCTACAGCGACAGCGCCCAGAAAATCATCCTGGTGACCTCAGAAGGCACGGTTTTGGAACAATCTTGGGTGGATATGGAAATGCGGTTTGCGGCCACTGCCAGGGCCGGCAGCACGGTGCAAACGGGCCGTGAAACCACGGGATCGCGCAAGGCGTATGAAGATATGACCACCCTAGACGATCAAGTGCGCGGCGCGGCAGAACGGGCTGTGCAGGCGCTCTCTTTGCCCTCTGTGAAGGGCAATACTTACACAGTGGTGATTGACCCGATTCTCAGCGGTTTATTTGTCCATGAAGCGTTTGGGCACCTCTCGGAAGCGGATATGACGTATGAGAATCCGGATTTGCTGGAGGTGATGACATTAGGCCGCCGGTTTGGGCCAAAAGAGTTGCAAATTTTTGATGGTGCCGCTCCGGAAGGCCATCGCGGGAGTTATTTTTACGATGATGAAGGAACGCCGGCAAGCACAACCCAGCTCATTGAGGATGGGGTTTTAGTAGGCCGGTTGCACTCCCGCGAGACGGCTGGAAAGTTAGGAGAAGCAGCCACCGGCAACGCCCGTTGTTTGAGTTATCACTATCCTCCCATTGTCCGCATGACTAATACCTGGATTGAGCGGGGCAATACAGCAGTGCCAGATTTGTTTACAGATATTCAAGAGGGTGTTTATGCCCGGAACTGGCTGGGAGGAATGACCAATGGGGAGATGTTTACCTTTAGTGCCGGTGAAGCGTGGATGATTCGCAATGGCGAATTAGCAGAGCCTGTGCGCGATGTAACGCTTTCTGGAAATGTGTTTACCACTTTGGCCGATATTGAAGCCATTGGGGATGATTTCTACTGGGATGAGTCCGGCGGTTGCGGGAAAGGCGGCCAAAGTGGCTTGTCGGTAGGTTGTGGTGGGCCAAGTTTGCGCCTCCGCAATGTTGTTGTCGGTGGGGATGCCGCAGAGTAAAGCAGGAAGAATTGAGGGGTTTAGTTATGAAGATTGAAAATAGCTTTTATACTAAACCCCTTATTTGGAAAACTTGAATAACTTGTAGAGATGCGATTCATCGTGTCTCTACCGGCACACTTATCCTAAATTTTAAGGAGAATTTGTTTAAAATTGACGATTGATAATATCTGCAAATATTTAGCTGAACAGGAACCGGGTGCTTTTGTTCGCTGGTTGCTCTCAAAAGAAGTGACCGATATCCAGATTCTTAAAACTGAATTAAGCGTAGAACCGATTCGCGCTGATGCGATTATTTTGCTGCAAATTGATGACCAAATTTTGCATCTAGAATTTCAAACTTTGCCGGAATCAAAGCCGGCAATTCCTTTCCGAATGCTGGACTACTGGGTGAGGCTTCGCCGGCAGTACGGAACTGATATCGAGCAAGTGGTGATTTTTTTAAAAGCCACAACCTCTGAAATTGTGTTTACAGAGCTATTTGAGGCACCCAATACCAGACACCGCTATCGAGTCATCCGTTTGTGGGAGCAAGATCCCGATCCACTGTTAGCAAATCCCGCTTTATTGCCACTGGCTTGTTTAGCAAGAAGCGAGTCGCCCAATGCTTTATTAGAGCGAGTAGCACTACAGGTTGCTAGAATTGAAGAACCCCAACAGCGGCAAAATTTATCAGCAAGTGTGACGGTACTTGCCGGCTTGCGTTTTGATGAAGCGTTAATTGACCAACTGTTTGGAGAGAGGTATATGCAAGAATCTGTAATTTATCAAAGAATTCTGCGGCAAGGTTTAGAACAAGGAAGACAAGAAGGGCGTGAGGAAGGCCGGCAGGAGGGAGAATTAGCGCTAATTATGCGTTTGCTTACTCGCCGGCTGGGTGCAATTCAACCGGCTGTACAAGACCGGCTTCAGAAATTATCGATTTCTCAATTAGAAGAGTTGGGTGAAGCATTGTTGGATTTTCAAGAAAATCAGGATTTAATAACTTGGTTGGATAGCAGGGGCGAACAGTAAAATTTTTAGGAAATTTGGGGTAAAAAGGGAAATGAATTCAACTTTACCCCCTTGTCAGCTTGTTATTTTTCCCTCAATTAACGATAAATTTCTGGCTAATATTGACGGAAATGCAACGGATTTTTTATCAAGTCCTTGCAGGTTTTTAAACATAATCTAAAACCCACCGGCGGAACAGTTCCACAATGATCTGCCACCGGCTCTCCTTTTCTTCAACGACATCATGGCGTGTGAGAGTCTTGAGGGCTTCGCCTAATGTTGTTTCATCAATATCGGCAGTCTCAGCTAACGCTTCTAGGCTCAATCCTTCCGGGTGAGGGGCGAGTGCTTTTAGGATTGCTTGCTGGTGGACTGCACCCTGCGCGGCTTGACCCCAAACGCCGGTGAAGTAGTAGCGTCCCCGGGTAAAGAATTCAGGGTCATCAATGACTGTTTCCACATCATCTACGGTGAAAATTGGCTCGCGGGGGTGTCCGATTTCAAATACTTGATCGTTATAGCGGCGAACGAGTCCGAATCCAATCAACTGGACGAGATAAGGTTGGCCGACAGTCAGTTCATAAATCAAATCCAGCGCTTCTGGTTTGTAGTCGAGGGGGAAATCGTCATCCGGGTTAGCGAGAAGGTAGCCGGTTGCCGCAGGTTCCATGAAGCCAACTTTAATCGGGATGACACTAGCAAAGAAGGGTTGGAAGTAATCTGCTGTCATTTCTTCGAGGGTATGAAGGCCGGCAAATGCAAAAGCAATTCGCGGACTCATTTGCACCATCCCCCGCAGAACTCCCATAAAATCTTTCGAGATTTTCCCGGCTTCTATCAGTTCCTCGATTTTCTCGAATTCATCTAAGGCAATAATTAAGCCGCCGGTTAGATTTGCCTCAACTTGTTTCAAATAGCGTTCAAATGTGCGGGTGGGAAGATTTAGCAGATCCGCATCCGCAGGGGGTGGGAGGTTGACCGTCCGAGAAATCTCATCGCTGATTGCCATCAGCACTTCCCCAACTCCCTGAGAGATATCTCCCAGGTTTAACGAGTTGATGTAGGCGACTTTTACCCCAGATCCAAGACAGTTTGCCACATTTTTGAGGATAGAAGTTTTGCCCATTCGCCTATGACCGAAAAGAACCACAGACTGTAGTTGATTGCCCAATACCCACAACTCTTCTAGCTGTCTGATCGTATCTTCCCGTCCCACAAAAAGCCTCCCCTGCACTGGATCGCCCACAACATAAGGATTGCGGACAGGTTCAGTGATGGATATTTCCCCGACTTCAGTAGCGACCTTCAGCAGCAATTCTTGTAAAGCTTCAGCAATGTCAAGGATTAGCTTTCGCTCTGCTTGGGGCAAGCAGTCGCCTGCGTCTAAAATGCTTTTAAGCTCTCCTAATGCTCGGTTGAGGGCGAAAGAGCGGATCGAGCGAGACACGCTACCCCGAACAGCCCGGAAATCCTCAGCAACTCGACGCAAGCTAGCAATCGCTTTCCAAGTAGCTGGACGCAGTAGGGGTTCCTGGGGAGGATTGGGCAATTCAATCAGCGCCAGATCGTCTAGAGACTCAATGCGGTAAAAGGCTGTTAGAGTTTCAGCTAAGGTTAATAGTTCGGCTCCATCAGGGAGAAAACGCACGACGGCAAAAGCTTCGGCTGCTTTTGCTGGCTCGAATTTGTATAAGTGGCAAAAACCAGCCGCAGCCGCACGCGCGGGTGTGTCTGTACGGGGTTCTGTTAAAAGACGAGCCTGGATCTGCCGCTTCCAGGGAGGCGGAACAAGAAAGAAACCGGCCACAACCTTTGACTTTATATTTTCACTTAAAGACGCGGAGACAAAATACACTAAGTCCCAATCATAGGGAGCTTCAGCCAGTTTAGTGACGCGACAGATAACTTCCTCTGGCGGTGTTTCCGCTAGTACGTGGTTAACTGCCTTGATAACAGGGATGAACTGAAGCGTATACTTCAGCAGTTGATTGACATTATCCAGCCCCCTCTCCCAATCCTGTTGCAGCCACTTTTTTAGATAGAAGGAGAGGTGAATTAGAGGAAGTAGAGTAAGACGGGAAAACCGCCAGCGTTCATTCTGGGGTTGTAACAGCACGAGCGGTAGATTCAAAAGCCAACTTTCAGGACGGAGTATCGCCACGCCCGATGCCACGCCATAGGCCACGCCTGCCACCACGCCCCCCGCCACACCCGATGCCACACCCCCCGTCATGCCTAACGCCACGCCCCCCGCCATACCCAACACCACGCTCAATGCCACGCCTGCTGCCACGCCTAGCACCGTGCCAAACGCCACACCAAATGCCACGCTCCCCGCCACGCCCCCCGCCACGCCAAACGCCACACCAAATGCCACGCCAAACGCCACGCCAACCGCCACGCCGCCCGTCACACTTAACGCTATGCCAAACGCCACGCCAAACGCCACACCAGCTGTCACGTATGACCCATTAAGGGGGATGCCTATTTCTTGAAGTGGTACACCTACAATTAATGGCGTTATAACAGTCAGCAATAACCCTTGTAAAAAGAAGTGAAGCTCGATAGGATTTTGGCGCAGCCACTCCCATCGCGTTTGCCAAGTCATTTTGCCTTTGAGAACAAGCGTATTTCCAAAGGTTTCGACATACCACTGCAACGCTTGGGGGAAGAAAAACACCCAGTATAGCAACCGTAAGTAATCAAGGGGATTCCACAATGAGAGAGGGCGCTTTAGTTTGGGAGCCAAATCTAACTGGGGAACAGGACTTTGATGTTGGCTCATTGCAGTTGCTCCATGTATCGCGCATAAGTTCGATAGCACCCTTGCATCAGTTGCCGAGGATGGCCGGCACTTTTTTGCACTAACTGAGTTATTTCTTCTTCAGTAAAATGCACAGAAGTTGTCTTAAGCCGGCTTTCAATAAATGTACGAGCAGTCGCTTCATCCCAAGGTTTGATGTCTTGATCTCGGAAAATGCCAGAAAATGGTGATGTTTTGCTTTGTTCCTGACTCTCTTTAAAAAGCTGAGCAAGGGGTTCGCCGGCAGATAAAATCAGCCGCAAAGGTGCATCACTTCCCTCAGCCAAACCGCGCAAATGATCACGGAGGTTACGAGTAAACCCTTTGCCTATCATCTTTCCCGCATTGTCGATAGTTAGCAACAATCGATCTTGATGCTGTCGCAAAGCGCGAGTTAGGGGATATCCTTTGCTTTTAGAAATCCCAATCTCATCGCACAAAGCGCTGTAGAATTCATCTTCATTATGAAGTGGATTCAGGTCTAAGTAAATCGGCTGGCGCGGCGATAAGAGGCGATTTTCTGACTGCCGACAAATTTCTATTAGCAGAGAAGATTTGCCGATACCTTCTTCTCCTATCAAGGCAACGCTACTATTGCTGTTAAGAAGCTCAAATACTCGCTCGATCTCACGGTGCCGGTTAAAGAACTGTTGAGGATTATCAACTATGGCATTTAAAGGGATAAAGGGGTTACAAAGCTTTTTTTTAGCGATTAAACTTGCTTCTGACTGTGATGGAAAAGCTGGAGGCAGCGTCTCTTGAACGGCTACATTGGGTAGTTCCGTAAGTGGTTTTTGGGAAGATTGGCTGTTCTCAGAGTGCTGTTTCCAGAGTTTCTCAATTTCTGATACAAAATCATATTTGTCAACGTCGATTTCTAAAATTTCTTTTAGCTTTCTAAATAATTTTGGGCCAGTCTCTTTTATATATTGAAAAGTCCAGCAGGTTTCGTTAGCAATTTCCGGATAAGTAAAATTATTATAAATTCCTATAAAAACGGCTTTCTCCACTGGCCTTAATTTGGGTTGATTTTTCTCTATAAATAACCCATTCACAAACTCAAATGCTTCTTCGGGGGTCATGCTTCACCTTGATTTTAATAAAAATTTTTCAAGCTTCTGCGCTCACAAGCCTACATTTTCCTACAAACCTACATAAACCTACTTTTTCCTACAAAAAGTACACAATTCAATTTCCCTACTTTTTCGTACTGACAACTCCGCTGTTAAGAAATTATGGTTTGGTTAGTAAACCCAATGGAGTTAAAACCATTATGATGCAACAATCTACTGAACGAAAAATTTGGTCTGATAAACCCTTAACCCGCTACGAAGCAAAACCCCTACGGGAAAATGGCATCGGATATCTTGCCGATAGCCGTGGCAACCGGCTCCCAAGTTATAACTTTATCCTAGAAGCAACCAAAACACCGACAGACAAAGCCCGACTCTCGCGTTGGCGGCAGCAAGTCGGATTGGCAACAGCTAGCCAAATTATTAGCACGGCGATTCAACGCGGAAAACTTGGACACCGGCATCTTGAATGCTACTTTCAGAATGAAAATATACCCTGCCCTGAACTTATTAAACCCCACTGGGAGCATTTGCTGCCATTACTGCAACAAATCAATGAGGTTAAACTCGTTGAGGGCAATGTTTTCCACTACTACGAAGGATATGCCGGCAGAGTTGATTGTGTTGCCAATTTTTATGATATTCCCTGTGTAATTGACTTCAAATTTGCTGATAGAATTAAGCCTCTTTACGATGAACCCTTGCAGCTAGCCGCTTATTGTGGTGCATTAAACCGGCAGTATGGTTTAATGCTCAAACACGCTTTCTTAGTTGTCGTGACTCCGGATGAGGCTGAAGTAACCTTATTCGAGGGTAAAGAGCTGACTAAATATTGGTGCCGGTGGCAGCAAAAAGTTGCCCAATTCTGGCGAAAAAGGCAATTAATGGCTTCGTAATAGGATGTGAGATAGCACGTCTTTACCAGAGCAAGCGTATTGAATTTTTAAAATTCTCCATATAAAGTCACTGATGACCCTATATGGAGAGTTTCCTTTTTGTATGGAAACAAGCGAGAATTTACAAGCCGGCTGCTTTTCCCTCTTTTTGTTATTGCCAGGAATTTTAAAAAATATCCTTACGCTTTTGCATCCACCACGTTACCCCTAAGTAAACCGCTGTATGCAAACACAGCAAACCCCAATTTAAACCTAAATTTTCCCACGTTGGATCGTAAACAGCACTTGGCTCAAATGGCTGCGGAATTGTACTGCCATCGGGCAATTTAGTCGGTTCAGGAACCATCCCATTCACATTCACTAACGCCCCATAAGCGCCCACAGACCACCGGCTTAACATCAGCCAAGAAAGCTTACTGGCCAAACCTTCCATCTTAAACAAAACCCCAGAAAAAATAATCTGAGGCAGTAATAACAGCGGTAAAGCACTATTCGCTTGACTGCCATTTTTAACGATAGCTGAAACCATTAATCCCAGACTCATACTCGTTAATAAAGTCAGGAACGTTGTGATTCCTAAACCCACCGGCCACGAAATTAAATCGGGTTGGGGAGATTTAAACCCAATTAGAATTACCCCGACCATTAACAGTGTTTGCAGCAGTGCTAAGCCGCCTAAAATTAAGACTTTAGAACCCAAATAAGGAAACAACCCTAAATTTACCAGCCGTTCCCGCAAATAAATTGCCGATTCTTTAACAATCTCTTGTAGAGAAGTCGAAAGTCCCACCCAAATGGCGGCACAGGTAAAGACAAATAACACTCGTAACGCTAAAGGCGCTAAAGTCGGATCGGGTTCATCTCCCAGAATTAAAGGATTTTTATCTCGAATCGCTAGGGTTATTAAACTAATGCCAATTGGAGCAGTTAAAAGCGCTAAACTTAAATTCACAGGATCTCGTCCAGTTAACTTAAAATAGCGTTGAGCGAGGAGCGATAACTGCTTGAATGGGGAAGGATTCACCTGTTTGGCAACCACACCGGCAGGCTGTTGCGGCTGACCGGCAGGCCGGCTAAGGTGATTCTCTACATACTGCTTATAATAAGGCGATTGACCGAACCGGCTCGCAAACGCTAGCGGTGCTTTGTCGTTTTCTTCTAACTTGTTGTAAATATCCGCAAAATCCTCAGTTTTGACCTCAAAAAAGTCAAAGGCTTCTTTCGGAGGGCCAAAAAAGCAGAGGTGCCCGCCGCGACCCAGAAAAACCACGCGATCACAGAGTTTAATATTCGCAGTTGCATGAGTCACAAGCACAATTGTGCGTCCCTGATCTGCCAGTTTTCGTAACAGCAACATCATCTTTTTATCCAACCCCGGATCGAGTCCCGAAGTCGGTTCATCTAAGAAGAAAAGCTTTGGATCGGCTAGCAATTCCACCCCAATACTCACCCGTTTGCGCTGACCGCCGCTGAGATCGCTTACTAAAGCGCTGCGGCGATGGGACATTTCAATATCTGCTAACGTCTTTTCCACAACCGTTGTGACATCGAGATCCGGCGGCAGTCGCAACTGTGCGGCGTAAGTCAGCACCTCTGCCACCGTCAATTCCCGGTGAATGATGTCGTCTTGCGGCACATAGCCAATTTGCGTGCGGTAGATGTTGAAGTTGGTTCGCAGATCATCTCCGTTTAAATACACCTTGCCGGCAGTCGTCTGCTCAATTCCCAGTAGCGTTCGCATCAAGGTTGATTTACCGGCACCACTCCCCCCAACTAAAGCCACAAATTGACCGGGTTCAATCGCCAAGGAGATGTTATCCAGCCGGTTTTGAATCGCCAAACCTTCAGCATCCAAACGGATTTGATTGCCTTGATCCAGTACCTCCAGCCGATCACCCCGCAAAACGAGGGTAAACGGCCCGATCCGAACCGTTGCGCCTTCTGCTAGATGCGCTGAATTCGTTACCTTTTGCCCGTTTACAAACACGCCGTTGGCGCTATAGTCTTGCAGCTGGTAGCCTCCCTGAGCGGCGGGTTCAATCGTGGCGTGCCGGCGCGATACAGTCGGGGCGTCTAGCTGCAATGTCGCACTTGGATCGCGACCGAGCAAAACAGAGCGATTTTTCAGCACCACAAATTGCTCTCGCGGTGGTGTGAGAGGCTGCCGGCTGAAGGGATTAAAATAAGTCAGCAAAATTTGGTTGCGCGGATCTTGACCGATGCGAATCTCAGTGCCATCCTTCAGATGATGCCCTTCTGACGGGGTGATGCGCGTGCGATCAAGAAACAATCCGTTCGTACTGGGATTTTGAGTGTCGCCGTCATAAATACAATAGTCATCACCGGCTTTGCGAAGTACGGCGTGACAAGCAGAAATCACTCGCCAATCTGGCGGAAGCAACAGATCCGCCTGTTCTGGCGCACGTCCCAAAATATGCCGGTCTTGCTTCAGTTCCAGTTTGATTAGATGCCCCTGATTGTTGAGCTGTAAGTATGGATACTTGCTAATAATGGTTGACTGTTCTGTGTTGCCGGTCATATTGATTCTAAATTTTTTATATTTTTGATTTTAAATGAGATGCTTACCGCTCAAGGCTATAATTTGATAAAAGTTTGAATTTTGGCAAATCTTTGATAAATTAATAATAACTCACTTAACTTTAATCGATTTAATTATAAAAAAATAATTTTTTTTAAGACAAAAACTTCAATAATCTAACTTTTTAATACAGCTCAAAGCCTCTCACATCTTTTAATCCAGACTTTCCTCAGAAAACTTTATAAGAGGCAATTTTCTATCGTTGTAAATATTAAATTTTTAGGCAATTTACAGAATATGTTAACTTTGCCGTTAACGGGTAGCTGTTTCTTATACAGAATGCTATCTTCAAAGGAAAACTTTTACCCCAAAAACTGCGATGATCGCACCGGCACTGTTAAACAATCGCTACCAAATCCTGCAAACAGTAGGAAGCGGCGGGTTTGGCGAAACCTTTCTAGCAGAAGATACCCAAATGCCATCAGCACGTCGGTGTGCGATTAAACAACTCAAGCCGGTGACGAATAACCCCCAAATCAACCAAATTGTTCAAGAGCGTTTCCAGCGAGAAGCCGCAATTTTAGAAGAATTGGGTGATAGCAACCCTCAGATTCCCCGGTTATATGCTTACTTTTCAGAAGCCGCTCAATTTTACTTGGTGCAAGAGTGGGTTGAGGGCGAAACCCTGACAAAAAAGCTAAAAACCGCTGGATTACTCAGCGAAAGTTCGGTGAGGGCGCTTCTCGCTAATATTCTGCCCGTGCTCGATTATGTTCACACTAAAAGAATTGTTCATCGGGATATCAAGCCAGATAATATTATTTGGCGACAGCGGGATGGCTTGCCGGTGCTGATTGATTTCGGCGCGGTGAAGGAAACGATGAATACAGAGTTGAGTTCTCAAGAAAACTCTAGCCGCTCGATTGCGATTGGAACGCCCGGTTTCATGCCAGGAGAGCAAGCAGCCGGTAAGCCGGTGTATTCTAGTGATTTGTACGCATTAGGCTTAACGGCGATTTATTTGCTCACCGGCAGACTTCCGCAACAATTGGATTCAGACGCGCACACTGGCGAAATTCTGTGGCACCGGCACGCTTTAAATGTAACTCCGGCGCTGGTTACGGTCTTAGATAAGGCGATTCAATCCCATCCCCAGCAGCGCTACCCCACAGCCAGGGAAATGCTCAATGCTTTGCACTATTCCGCAACTGTTGCCGCAACGATGGTGACATTACCGCCAACCCCGCCTCAAGCAACAATTCCTTCCCCAGCACCACCCCAAACAGTCCAGCCGGCTACTCATGTCGCCCAAACAGGAGGTAGATTAAAAAATGTCCTCGTTGCCGGCTTGCTAGTGGGTGCGTCGGTGATAACGGGCGTATTTTTAGCAAAAAGTCAGCAGCCGGCGGTGGTTGTGCAACCGGCAGCATCTCCATCACCGGCACCAAAATCTGAAGAGGCGATAGAATCAACTCCAGTAACTCCCGCGCCGGTTGCCTCTGCAGATCCAACTCCAGTAACTCCCGCGCCGGTTCCCTCTCCAGATCCACCGATGATGCCGGCAGCCGCAGCTATCAATACAGCGCCGGTTCCCTCTCCAGAGATTACGCCAGCCAATCCCGCGCCGGTTGCCTCTCCAAATCCCCCTGTAATGCCGGCACCATCCGTCACCCCCATTGCAACTCCTCCCGTGCCGGCGGTGCCAACTGCCAAAGAATTAGATAATATAGCAGACAGAATTTTTTCCGAAAGATATCCTGAGTTAGCAGGGAGAAAAATCCAGCCAAATGAAACATATTTAGCACAAGAATGGGCGCAAATCAGACAATGTGCGGCGGTCGTTGATTACATTTTTTATCAAAGACATCCTGAGTTAGGAGGGAGAAAAATTCTTCCAACCGAAACTGATTTGCAGCAACAATGGTTGAATATCAGAGAAGGTGTTAATGGCTGTTAAAGTTTTTCTTTCTATTTTGTCTAAATCCCAAGAAACAATGCTAAAAATCGGATCTTTGACGGCGGTTTTGTCTGTAGGAATCTTAGCGCTTGTAGCTGGATGTTCTCCTTCTAATCCATCCGGCGCGGCTTCAGTCTCAGTTCAGTCTGACGCTACTCAACCGTTAGGAAATAACGCAGGAAGTGCAGAGAATACTGGGTCACAGCCGATAAGTCTTACACAACCTGTCAATAAGGCTTTATCACCAGATAATCCAGACTCTGTTACAGACAAAAAAATTGAGGAATATGTCAATAAACTCGCTGCTCAAGGATTTTCTAAAGAAAAGCAAGGCGTGTGGATTGAAGCAAACAAAGTGCTTTTAGCGAATCATCAAGGCACCGTTCCTTTACCGGCAGCTTCAGTTACAAAGGCGGCAACAACCCTAGCTGTGCTGCAAACTTTCGGCCCAGAGCATCAATTTGTAACGCTGATTGGCGCAACCGGCCCGATTGAAAATGGGGTATTAAAAGGCGATCTGGTCATTCAAGGAGGAGAAGATCCTTTCTTTGTTTGGGAAGAAGCAATTGCTTTAGGTAATACCTTAAATCAGATGGGTATTAAGCGAGTGACCGGCAATTTGGTGATCGCCGGCAATTTTTACATGAACTTTGAGCCAAAACCGCAGACATCTGGGACTTTTCTCAAACAAGGCTTGAATTCTCAAGATTGGCCGGCGGAAGCGGAAGATCAATATTTAACGTTACCTCAAGGAACCCCCCGACCTGAAGTTGCAATTGATGGTTCAGTGCAAGTTATCTCTTCTCCTCCTGAGTCATTCAAGCCTTTAGTGCGGCATCTTTCTTTTCCAGTTGCAGAACTGCTGAAAAAGATGAATATGTACAGTAACAACTTGATGGCTGAAATGTTAGCAGATTCTGCCGGCGGTGCAAAAGCCGTTGCCCAAAAAGCAGCGGAAGCAGCCGGAGTGCCGGCGGAAGAAATTCAACTAATCAATGGTTCTGGATTGGGTGAAGAAAATCGAATTTCTCCTCGCGCAGCCGTGGGAATGTTTCAGGCAATTGAGCGGTATTTGCAGCCTTATCAGATGACCATTGCCGATGTATTTGCGATTGCCGGTAAAGATTTAGGCGTCTTAGAAGCTCGCAAAATTCCTGCCTATACTGTTCTGAAAACCGGCACCTTAAATCGGGTGAGTTCTTTAGCCGGTGCCATGCCCACTCAAAAGCTCGGTTCTGTCTGGGTTGCGATTATGAATGGCGGAGAAAATCAGGATGAATTTCGCGCTCAACAAGAAGTGCTTCTCAATCGTTTGTTAATTGATTGGGGTGCGGTTCAATCACCCCCAGCGGAGTTAACTCCCAACCCCAGTAAAACCAGCAAAACTTCGAGTAATGAAATTGTGAAGTAGGGCGTAACGCGTTAGAGTGAAAGTAAAGCCTAGATGTACAGTGTTCAGTAATTTGTCACTGTACATCTAAAGCCGGTGAAAACAATAATTGAGTGTGTGTGTTTCTCCTCATTTGAGGAATATTTTAAGTGAGAACTGCCGATGCCTCCGTCTAAGACTGACTTCCCCGAATCCGTTGAAGTGACGACTCAAACCCAGTCCAGTTCGCCATCATGGCAGATTGAACTACTCTACGACGGTCAATGTCCTTTGTGTTTGCGAGAGGTGAATTTCTTGCAGAGACGGGATGCCGGTCGAGGTTTGGTGGCGTTTGTGGACATTGCTGACGATGACTACACCCCAGAAGCGCATGGCGGGGTTGATTTTGAAACAGCAATGGGGCGAATCCATGCGGTGCTTCCTGACGGGACGGTTATTAAGAATGTGGAAGTCTTCCGCCGCGTCTATGAAATCCTGGGAATGGGTTGGATTTATGCCGTTACCAAGTTGCCGGTGATTGGGGCAATTGTTGATAAGTTATATGAAATTTGGGCAGATTACCGGCTGAGTCTGACTGGGCGACCAAATTTAGCAACAATTGTTAGCAATCGCCAGAAGCGAATTGAGTGCGAGACACAAGGGCGTTGCCGGCTCAATGATAATGGTTAATATTAATTTTTGTTAGGTTTTTAAATAAACTGCCAAAAATTAAGGCTTTAACTTTTGTTCAGCTCGTTTCAATTAAGCTAAAATAGTTTTGATTGATAGCGTTTTCTCAAAAAATTTGGCTGCACTTTAAGCAAGTACAGCCGTCCAATCCAAAGATATTGAGAAAAATCCTTCTGGTGGCATAGACGTCTGCTTACTCGAAGCTGCCGCCTGATTCGTTTGGTGCTTGAAGATTGTCTGGGTCAACATAATGGCAAACTGCGTCATCAATGCAAATTAATGCCCAACCGGACTCATCAATGCCCATCAGCTTGTAAGCAGCTTCTTGAATGAAGAATCCTTTGTGGTTGCGGGTTTCTGGTTTGATTTCAACGTTTTCATTAGTCATGGTAGTCTAACTCCGGATGATGTACAAAATGTTTGAAAGACGAGATAAAAGATTCTTTTATCCTTCGGTTCATAAAATCTTATCATTAGATTTCACTTTTTTTACGTGTATTTAAGTAAGGAATTATTACAATTCCTACACAATAGAATAAATTTAGGGATAAATACCGGCACCGGCCTTCAATTTGTGCCGGCCTAACCCTCAAATAGCCACGCTTTGACGCGCTTCAAGCTATCCCAATCCGCTTTTCTACTTAATCCTTCTTCAAGATTGTCTTTAACTTCATCCCGCAATTCTGAAGAAACCATGATTAATTGCTGCGCCATGTCGATGTGCTGCCGCACGCCTTTTTGCTTACTTTCAAGCATTGCAATCGCGAGATTGACTCTAGATTGAGCGTCATGCGGATTTAACTTGACAGACTTCTGAGCAGCCTTAAAAGCTTGAGCGGCCTTATTATCCAACAGATAAAGCCACGCCAAGCACGTCCAAGCGGGGCTATTTTTAGGGGCGCGTTCGCAAATATCTTTAAAAACTGGAATCAGCGTATCTGGGCCTTCACCGGCTTTATAGCGGTCTATTCCTTCAGTAAAAAGCGTTTCAGCAGTTTGAGTCATAGGAAAATAAAGAAAGAGAGGAAAGAGGGGAAGCGGGGAGAATTGTGCAGAGAAAATGTAGAAATAATTCTCAATGCTCAATTCCCCAAACCTTATGCTCCAATTTCAAGGAGGTTGGGTTTCAATTTAAGCAGAAAATGACTTGCCACAGCCACAAGTCTGATTGGCATTCGGGTTGGTGAACTGAAAGCCACCGCCAATCATAGCATTGCTGTAGTCAAGCACTAGACCGTAGAGATATAGCAGGCTGCGCCGGTCGCTGATAACTTTAAAGCCATCGTAGTCAAAAACCTCATCATCCTCGCGGATATTACTGAGATCCTCAAAATCCATCGTATAGGACATCCCTGAGCAGCCACCTTGGCGCACTCCCACACGCAGACAGAGTTCCTTGCCTTGGCTTTGCTGCAGTGACTTAACCTGCTGCAAGGCGGTTTCTGTAATTTGGATACCCCGTTGTTGAGACTGAGTTGCTTGTGTCATTGGTTTACACGACTCCTTGTGCCGAGATGATACAGGCTGCTTGAGCTTGTCCATCTATTTTATCGAGAACTCGGAGATTGTAGACTTTTGGCAGACTGCAGGGGCAAAAAACTCTCTATGCTGGTAATAGTAAGTTGAAGTCTATCCAGTTGCTTAAAGTCTTCAACCGTAAGGAAATAGGGTAGTGCCGGCAGGCAAGTTGAACAGCTATTGCATCAACTTCAAAAACGGCCCGCAGCAGGAAGTGACTTATCAAAAACTGCGGCTTCTCGCCACTCCCTCATGTATGATTGTTCCCTCATCCAGTTGACTGAGTCTATGACAGCTCTCAATCACTCTACCCGTCGTCGCCTGCAAAATCTACCGCAAATTCCCAGCGTGTGGGAGGGTGATCGTCGCCCCTTATCGGCTGAAGATGCTATGAGCCAAGAGTGGGCAGACCCAGTTTCTGCATCAGCCGGCACCAGTGAGTGCATTCTTTGGGTGGATGGTTCACAAGGATTTGTTCGGGCGATGGATATGGTGACAATTGATACCGGCCCAGAAGCGATCGTTCGGACATTGCTGCGGGCGATCGAACACCCCCACAGTCCCGCACAGCCGGCTCGACCTCAAAAAATTGTTGTCAAAGACCGAGAACTGAAGTTTTACCTACGGGGTGTCTTGCAAGAGCTGGATATTACCATTGAGTATGTACCAGAATTACCTCTGATTGACGAAATCTTCAGAGGATTTCAAGACGTTGTTAGCACCAAGCCGCCCCATCTGCCGCCTCAGTATGCTGAAGTTTTAACTCAGAAAGCTTATGATATTTGGCGCGACGCACCTTGGGAGTTACTAGGCGATCACCAAATTCTATCGGTCGAACTCAACCAGTGGGACATCGATACTCTATATCTCTGCGTTTTGGGAATGCTGGGCGTCGATTATGGAATTTTGCTTTATCGTTCCATCGATTCGCTCAAGCGCTTTCGACAGCGGGTTTTGGCGAATGAGTCTATCAACCAGCTTGAAGAAGCCTTCCTCGGTCAAGACTGCCTGTTTCTGAGTTTTGAAAGTATTGGCGATGTCGCAGATGAGTATGAAGACGACTTTGATCTCGCCGATCTGCCCCTATCTGAAATTCAACCAAGCTTTGGCAACCTCCACCCACTCGAAGGGCTGCGCTCGTTTCTTTACGAGGAAGAGGCGCTAACGGTTTGGGTGGCACTTGAAGCCCTGCATCGCTTTTGGCGGGCTTCACGTCAAAAACTGGGAGGGGAGGCGTTGCCGAAGTTAAACAGCCGCTATCGCATTCCTCTACCGGCAGTCGATGATGCCAAACCTGCAACCATCTCCGTTAAAGTTGCCACCCAGCCTGAGTTGGAAAGCGAACTATTGGAAATGGCCAACGCTGCAGACGAAGAAGATGATGAGGATTTTGAGGCTGGCCAACCCCTGCTGCGAGATGACTTGGTGCCGGCAAATTCATTTCTGAGTTTGGGTGTAGTGCCTTGGGACACCGTGGAATTTCTTCGCAGCGGCGTTGAGTGCTATCAATCTGGCCCAGTCACCGCTGCCGGCGAAGGGCTGCCGGTGGTAATGATTCAAACCTCGCGCCCCAAAGCCAAAGCGATGATTCAGCAATTGCAAGATGCCGGCGGGTTAAAGGCAATTTGCTTTAATCGCGGAGAAGACTCATTTGAAGACGTTGTCTACGATCTGGGAATTTTACAGACGGGCAATGGTCAGTTGCACCTGTTTGGTGAATTTATTGAAGACGATCCAGTTCACGTCGCTGCCCGCAAAAAGTGGGATCAGCGCTGTAAAAAAACGAAGGGTTACTGTGGCTTAATAATTGCCCAAGGGCTGACAGGTGCTTCGCGGGGTAATCCCAAGCTTAAAGATATGCTGGCTTTGTTTGAAGTGAGATCACTGTCAGCCAAAGACCTCGGACTCGGCCCACTGCAACTGATTCCCCAATTGGAATAGCAGCCACAAATACCCGGCAAAACGCTGAGATCGAGCCTTGCATCGAGTTATTTGAGCGTAGTTCTAACCCAATCAGAATTCTTAAGCCGCATCTGTTAGAGGCTGCGGTTGAAAGATTCCAGCTTGCCTAACGCCTTAACGCTAAAAAGCAGACGCAACAGATGTAGAGAAGCATTGCCACGCGCCCCTAAACTTAAGATTAGGCAAAAATAATCATTTAGGGCGTCCATGAGCCAGATTTCTTCTCAAAAATCTCCAACTTCACAACCTGAGTCTTCCAAACCTGGCTTTTTACAGCAATCAGTTTCCTCGCTTTATGCCTTCTGGAAGTTCTCTCGCCCCCACACAATTGTTGGCACGAGTCTGAGTGTTTTGGCGTTGTACTCAATCACTTATGCTGAAAACACCGGCACTGGTTTCACCGGCATCCCGTGGGTGCAACTCTTCGGCACTTGGATTGCCTGTCTGTGTGGCAATGTTTACATTGTCGGGCTAAACCAGCTAGAAGATGTAGAAATTGACAAAATTAATAAGCCACATTTGCCGATAGCTGCCGGTGAGTTTTCGCGCCGGCAAGCCCAGCTGATTGTGGCAATTACCGGCATTCTAGCCCTGCTGCTGGCACTGTTGTTAGGGCCGTGGTTGTTGGGCATGGTGAGTATCAGTTTAGCCTTGGGAACGGCTTATTCCCTGCCGCCGGTGCGCTTAAAACGCTTTCCCTTTTGGGCATCTTTTTGTATTTTTACCGTCCGGGGAGTGGTTGTTAATTTAGGCTTGTTTCTTCATTTTAACTGGGTGTTCTTGCAGTTAGAAAAGCTGAGCGTCCCGAGCATTCCCCCCACGATTTGGGCGCTGACGCTGTTTATTTTGGTCTTTACCTTTGCAATTGCCATCTTTAAAGATATCCCCGATATGGAAGGTGATCGGCAATACAACATCACCACTTTTACCCTGCAAATGGGTGCGCCGGCAGTATTTAATCTTGCCCGATGGGTGTTAACCGTCTGCTACCTTTCCCTCACGCTTGCCGGTTGGCTTTGGTTGCCGAGCGTTAATCCGCTATTCTTAACCATCACGCATCTGATTGCCTTGAGTTTGATGTGGTGGCGCAGCAAGCAGGTAGATTTGCGAGATAAAGCCGAAATCGCACAGTTTTACCAATTTATTTGGAAACTCTTTTTCTTGGAATATCTGATATTTCCTTCCGCCTGTTTTTTGGCTTAAAAATGTGTTGGATTTTTGATGATTTGCAAACGTTGATGTTTAGGTTTTAAAACCTGCCGGTGTCTAATAGTCGTCACCCGTTTTTGCAAATAGCCCAGGATGGGCGCAATTCGCAGCGTGCCATCCTGGGCTAGAATTTAGGTAATAAATCCTCTAAAAATTTGGGTATGTGGGCATCTTGCTCACTCAAAGTATTATAATTCATTAAAACTTGCTTTTCTGTTGATTAAAATAAAATAAAATATCTAACTAAATTAAATTAATTTATTATTTACAACTAATATTCAAAGTAAATAAGCTTGAATTTTAAAGCTTAAATTATAAAATAAATTGATATGCGAACTCATCATTAATTCTTGTATATTCCTCAGGGATGAAACCTTAAAAAGTAGTTATGCCTAGAGCGGGATGGAAGGATCGGCAAAGTCGAGCAAGATTAAATGGAACCGGAAATGTTGCACCTGCGGTGTTGCCGGCAATTAGCAAATTCTTTGGATTTAGGCTGGGGAATTATTATTCAATAGCCCTGGCTCATTAAGATAGCGCCTAAACATGGCGTCCTGTAACGTAGAGTGAATACGAGAGCCGATGAAAATAACACATTATTCACAGGGCAGAAAATTTCTACGTCCACTAGCGCTGCTGCTGACAGCTTTACTAGCGCTTCCGCTGTTTACAGCTTGCTCTTCGCAAACAGCCGCACCGCCACCGCCAGTTGACGACACCCGTGGTGGATCAGTCCCCTACAATTCTCCACAACAACCTAGGGCGCGTCAGGGATTATCGAATACCCAAAAAGTAGCAATTTTGGCCGGCGCAGCCGCTCTTTACTATCTCTACAACCAGCAAAAGAACGCCAAAGGCCAAGGGCCGCAGGGACAGTATTACCTTTCTAAAAACGGACGCGTTTATTACCGCGACGCCCAAAATCGCCCCCACTGGGTAACGCCGCCTCAGGGTGGAATTCAAGTTCCAGAGGCAGAGGCGCAACAATATCGTGACTTCCAAGGCTATAACAACCAGCCTACAGGCCGCGATCTCACCGGCTTGGGTTCCGCCCCAGTTCCAGCACAGCAGTATTAGTTTTGACAGCAAGCGCCCGAAAAGGGACGAGAAACAAAGGAAAGAAGACGGCTATTTACAAGCGGGAGATATCCCTCAAATAGCCGTTTTACAACACTTTAAAAACAAAAACGGAGATAAATCATGGTAGATGGATTTTTGCGATTGATGAAGGATGCCCTCGGCAATGGCGATCAGCAATCTGATCAAGATGGCTCTTACGACGATCGGCAGGTACGTCCAGCCAGTGAAGATCCTTATGGTGATCCGGCTGATTACGGAAACTATGACAACGTCATCCCCGCCAGCCAAGATCCTTATGGCGATCCAGCGGATCAATACGGCGGCCAATTCGGTAACGTGATCCCGGCTAGCCAAGATCCTTATGGCGATCCAGCGGATCAATACGGCGGCCAATATGGGAACGTGATCCCAGCCAGCCAAGATCCTTATGGCGACCCAGCGGATAGCGGCTATGTTGACGATGGATTCGGTAACGTGCTCCCAGCTAGCCAAGATCCTTACGGCGACCCCGCTGATCAGGAAGGCCGCTGGTAAGCCATCGCTGATTTACCGGCTAAGTTGTGAGCCGGCAGTTTCAAACTTAGCCTCATAGAAGCCCAAAAAAGGCAGTAGCGAATCACGCGGCTGCCTTTTGTTTTGTAAGCAGTAACGCATCATCCTAGAGGGTTCTGGCGGGAAAGTGCGATATCAGCACGTAAGGCGGCAATCTCAGCATGAAGCGCCTGAATCGATTTAGCCCCCGCTAACTCTCCCTCCTCGTTTTCCGCATCACGCCCTACAAAAAATGTGGCAATCGTTGCCGTGATATAGCCAAACACGGCAAAAGCATACAGCGCCAAGATAAAGCAGAGCACGCGACCTTCTGGCGTTTTTGGCCAGTATTCCGAACCTAGCGTGGTCATCAGCATTGCCGTCCACCACAGCGCTTCACCATAGTCTTGCAAGCCTTGTCCATCAGGAAGATTGCTTTCAAGTGCGTACATTCCTGCTGACCCCACCAGTGTCACAACCAGAGTCAGTAGGACAACATAGCCGAACCCGCGCCGGTTCATACTGCCGCTGAGGGCACGCATTCCCCGGTTAAGCGAACTCACCACACGCACCAACCGCAGCCCCCGGCTAGCCCGTACCAAGCGGAGAACGCGCACGATTCGGAAAACGCGCAACGCCGGCAGCACTAGAGAAATCGCTGTTAGCCAGTGGCTTCGCACATAGGCGAGTTTATTGGGGGCGAGGCTAAATCTCATGGCAAAGTCCAAGATGAAGACGATCCAGATAACGTTGCTGATGACTTCAAGCAGGCGATTTAGACCCCAGATCAGCTCAATAACTAACAGCACCAGCCACACAAAGCCAAGGATTAGCATGGGTGTTTCCAGCCAGTCTTCTAACTGTTCCAGAACCTCGCGCCGTTCTTGCTTGAACGCTTCTTTTTCGGATGTATTCAAGTTGTTCATAAGAATTTTCCTGTGCTAAAACCAGCAATTATCCGTGATTGGGCGGGTGGTGATCGCTGCGATCCGACTGATACACCCGTTAATAAAATTAAATATGTCAGCGTTACAGATCCCCAAAAGATTTCCTAGAGGGTAATCGTAAGTTTTATTCCATCAAAGTTTTCACCGGAAACAGGTGAGATCACAGGCGCAGCCGTTCAGGTGCGAGAGTTTCAGCGAAAGTTGATCCGACCGTTGTTTACTTACCGGCAGTTAAAGGCTGATAATTCTGGATGATCTGAAACTGTTCGGTTGCCGACAGTCAATAGACATGAACTGCACGTAACCTAAAAAAAAGACCTGCTCAACACACGGGAATTCTAAGAATTATTCCAGCAAACTACAGAGAAGCAAAAGGAAGCTCGAAGCAAGCACAGTCAGTACCAGCAGGGTTCGCAGGCTATGCTGAACATAGAAAAATACTTTCATTAAATCAACACCAAAATTTTATAGTTTCGTTCTAATTACCTAGCGATTGATAACACCAACTTGGCCGACGCAGGAGATTGAAGGAATCGAGATATCGAATCTGGGTGGAAGCTTCTACGGTGGCAATTGCATCAGCCAATAAACTAATACTGTTGTTTTGATTCCATAAAGGATGAACTATAATAACTCTTTTCTCACCTACTACCAAACCTGGTAAAATGCCAAATTGTTCTGGAGAACAGTGGCTAAACGATGCACAAAATGTATCACGCAGTTTAGTTGCTGTCTGTACCCAATTTTCCAAATCAGGAGTAGAAAAATCGTTATCCAATCCGCAACGAAAATCACTATTAGCTAATACCCGCAGTAGGGAAAGCCCCAAACGCCAATCCAGCAAACCGTGATAGTTCATATTGCGGTACTGCTGCAAGCAATCGTAACAAGAAGAGTCGCATTTTTGGCGGTGTTCTGGTGACATTATCGCCTCAGCAAAGCTATTTTGAGAATTCAGAATTTTGTCTAAAAGGATGTCTTCCCAGTGCTTATCTAGCCAGTAGGTAAAGCCAGAGCCATTAGCAAGCCGATCGCTAATTACAATTTCTCCTACTTTTTCCCCAGTATCTTCTAATTCAGCCTGTCGCAAACCGCTCACATCTAATTCTTCAGGATCGATGTCTAACTCCTGTGCTGCTACAGCACGAACCATAAAAGCGGCTGAGTAGAAAGCAGCTTTGACAGCGGAACCGCGTGCAATAGGATCGAGGCACAATCCATCCGGTACAGCAGCGGGTTTTATCCGTAGTACGCCAGTGGTTTTTGGGGCAACGATCGCAATTTGCTCTGACTCGCCTTGCTGTTTAAACTTCACATTATTTTTATTCTGAAATCGCTCATCAATCCACTGATCTGGTAACAGTTTATCACCGCTTCCAAATGTTGCTTTTCCGATTGCTCCCTTAAATAGCTGTCCTCGATTGTCATTCACCCGGAAAACGCGGCCGGATTCAGAAAAAGCTGTCTGAGTATTTGTCTTATTTACTAACTCAAAATCTTGAGGTTGTGATTCGGCTACGCTGGCTGCACCTGTAATTAACGCATCGTATTCATCTTTAGCGTCAGCCCCAGGATTGAGGCTGGTCCGGAAAGCTAAAGGGACAGCCCACTGAAAAACTCGAAATCCCTCTTCCTCAGTTGCCGCACATTTCGGACAGATTGTATCTTCAAAGGTTGTCTTAGAAGTGTCCGTATGTTGGCACCGCTGACATCTTAACATCCATTGGCGATCGCTCAGAGGTTCGCCAGCAGGAACCAACCCGTTTTTAGTGTCGGGAATTAACGATGCTGTAAACCCGATCGCAGTATAAATGCGCTTATCTTTAGTTTTTTCTGAACCAGGGGAAAATTCAGAGACAGCTAAATCTAAATCTCGATCGATAGTAGGAACTTTTTGTTTTCGGGACGGATCGTGATGATACAAATCACGCACTCTTGAGGGCATCCCGTACATTGGCAAAACCCCGCCTTCAGCAAGGCGTTCTGCCAATCCATCTCCAGTCAATTCTAAGTTATTGGCACACTCGTCAATCTTTTTAAACAAATCCTGACGTGCATACTCTTCAAGTTTGTTGCGATCGATACCTTCAACACCGACTAGCAGAGAATTTATGATCTCGGTGACTTCCTTTGATTGCTCTAACCAATTACGAACTTGTTCGCGGCGTTCTTCCGTTTCCTTCCACTTTTTAAGCGTTCCAAATTCACCGTGACTGTCCGGTTTTTTTTCTACTTCCCAGCAGGTGACACTAGCATCCTTAAATGCACGTCTCAAACATTCTTTGGCTAGGAGGCGTTGCACAATCTCAACCTGTGACATAGAAAGAAAAGGAACTGGTGGCGGATCGCCCGTAATTTTTTCAGGGTGGCGGTAATAAAATTCATCGTGCGATCGACCCCGACAGAGAGTAAGTACGATCGCGAAAGCCTGACCGCGGCGACCCCCGCGACCCGCACGCTGCTGGTAATTAAAGCGCATCGGCGGCATATTTGCCATCACAACAGCCATTAAACTGCCAATATCAATTCCCACCTCCATTGTGGTAGTGACGCTCAAAATATCTATGATATCTACCGCTGGGATAAAATCTCTTTTTTGTTCGCCAAAATTCACGATGATGTTGCGGAAATGTCGCTGTCTTTCAGCTTGATCGTCCGTTTGTCCGGTCAACTCTTCGCAGTGCAACCGCAACGGTTGACGCTTATTTACAGCTTGGGTGGCGAAATAATTGCGATCGTATAAATCTGCACATATTTTATTAGGTTCCGCTGATAAATTTGCCAAACAATTAGTACAAATACCTCCTGCACTGTGCAGGTGAGGGCGCTGGCAAGAATCGCACTGCCACACCGGGTCATCGGACACTGCAACTCGTACAGATAAATGCCGGGGATTAAGTTTAAAGTGGTGGTGCTGACCGCATTCGCAAATGGCAGATTTTAATGCCTGCTGCAATTCCTGTTCTGAAATTCCGCAAGCTTTTGCACACTCTTTAATATATTTACGAAATTTTGACCGCGCATCACCCCAGTCTTTCCAGTCATCTAACGGATAATCTTGAGGTTCTTGCGGATACCTGTACAATTCACCTAAAATTCGCAAACAGCTATCACATATGCTTTCAAAAATTGAGATTGAAAGTCCGCATTTAGTTGCTAAATGTTCACTCTGATTTTGAGGTAAATTCAGGCGAATATAACCCAAACCCGATGCTTCCATGCCAAAGTATAGGCGACTAAAAACGGTGTCACAAACCTCTGATTTGACTTTGGATCGGAGTTTGTTTTCTCGCCTTTCCTCTGCGCCAGAAGATAAATCAGATTTCCACCCTGCGGTATCAGAGGAAAAATCAAATAATGTTGTCCAATGATGCCAGTTACTGTCGTAGTTAAATTCCTGGTAATCGACATCGTTACCCGCAGGATTGACCCCCAAAACTTTCAATCGCTGCATGAGCAAACCAGGCTCTTGATTGTCGCCTTCAAACAGTATTCTGAGAGGAACTGTGCGGGTATTGCCTATTTGCTGGATTTCGTTGAGTACCTTCTGAGCGTTATCTCGATCTTCCTGCAAGTTTTTTACTACCACAGGCGAAAGTTCTGCTGGCCAGGTCGAGTTAGCTAATTCAAGCTTTTCCTCTAACTCGCTTACTATATTGGGGTGACGTTGAACAAAAAACATAGATTCAGAACGAGCAGGCTGACCGTATTGTTGAATATCTTCTAACAGGTGGGGTTTTCCGATTGCGAGTTGTCCAAGTTCATCAAAAAGTGCTTCTCGTATTAGATCGTCATAGTGCGATCGCTCAATTCCATTGGATATAGAAGCGGCATCTTCACGACTATCAGAAAACACTACTAATTTGCGGGATTCCGCGTCTTCTGGTAGCTGATAAAACAGTTCTTTAGACAGCAGTTGACTCACTTTAGAAAAACCTGTTCTGAAGCCACGGATTGGAGATTTTTGATACAGTCGCTTGCTGTAGTCAGCACCGCAGCAAGCACAAACCGCAGGCAAAGCTTTAACTTTTTCCTGTTCCTCTGGTAACAGGTTCGGTCGATAAAAAATATAGCCTTTTACTGTTAAGTCATCAGAGGAATGAGGGTCGCCTAAACTAACTATACCGCTGCGAGTATCTAGCCATGCCTTCTTCCAGCAACCTGACTCTGCTTTTTTAGACTGTCCCCAACCCTTCGCATATTCATCAATATCGCTCTGTCTGGACGGCCAAAATACAGCAAATTCTTTGTACGTCCTCCGAGCGAGAAATTTTCCAGCTTGTCTATCAGGAATCCCCTCAATATCTGGTTCTGTAGGCAAAAGTTCCCATCCGCCATTATTCTGTCTGGTTAGCCTGTTTCCCCCAAGAAATACAGTTTTGCACTGTTCGCAATAAAGAACTTCTAAAACTCGGTAATTATCGCAAAGTATGGGAGGATTTTCTACAAATAGTTTTCCTACTGGTCTGTTTTCACTGATTTCGTTTTCCTGACACCCGTGATTTGGTTTAGTGCAAGCCCAAAGCCCCTCGATATTCCTGAAAAACCAGTGCAGCCTGAAGGATGGCAAGGATGTTTGGTCGGACAAACCGCGAGCGACAAGCAATCCTCTTACTGCCAGTTTGAGATTTTCATTTGTTAAGTCATTGCCGAACATTTTTTGACCAAAATCAGCGAGCGATACGGCACGAATTTTGTCATCAACTGTACAAGCATTGACCATTCTAGCGCCAACAGTCGCATTTTCAGATGCCACTATTTGGCGACAAGCATTGTATGCAGGCGTTTCCGACAACGTTTCTATATTGTTTATTTCTGGTGCTGATGCCAAGGAGATGAACGGTTGGGCTTCCAGAAATTCTTGACCCTCAATTGGTGGAATTGGTTCTAAATGACCGGGTATAATCTGTTGGGAATCCCATTCGATACCGAAGAATTGAAGCAGGAATTTTAAGCTTTCTGGGTCGTGTGGTTCCAGAGATGCGCTAGAGGCAAGAATCCGCAATTTTGGATGACCTGGATGCAGCCCCAAGCGTTGTAGCAACAGTCGCAGCAAATAAGCGACTTCAGTCCCCGAAGTACCACGATATAAGTGCAATTCGTCAACAATTAAATGAAAGACGCTGCCATCTTTGTTTAACCATTGCTTCGTTTGTTCAAAAATATCTCGATCGATATCGCGCATCAGCATGATACTGAGCATAGAATAGTTAGTAATTAAAATATCTGGCGGGGCATCTTTCATGTCCCAGCGACAGCGCATTTCTGACCCATCTAAACGCGGGAAAAAGAACCTCACATCATTATCGCCAGTTTGACTTGCGTGTTCACTAGCTCGGTGGGCTGATTCCTCGATTTTTTGTATGGCTTCCAGCAGTTCTTTTATTTTTTCGCTATTAGGTTTACGATTTTCTGTGTATTCATGCCCCGGTACGGGTGTAACACCGTTGTATCTTCCAAAATAAACTCGGTTGCCTTTTCTATTATTTTGAAACCACTCTCGCGCCGCTTCAGAATCTAAAGCGCGACGCAGCCTGGTAAGTTGGTCTTCAACTAAGGCATTCATGGGATATAAAATCAGGGCACGAACAGCAGCATCCCGGTTTTCGTGACTTCTCTGAGGGACGCGATAAGATTTCTTAAAACTGCCTTTTGTCTTCACCAATGGGCTGCATTCATTCTGCCAATCTTTATTTTCCCACCAGTTATTGAGGTAGGCTGGTTCTGATTTAGGAGCAGTCCAATTCCTCGATTCTTGGGCAAGGTAAGCAAATAGCGGTAACATAAAAGATTCAGTTTTTCCTGAACCAGTACCCGCCGTTACTACAGCATTTTGACCCGCTAATGCCTGCCGCAGCATTTGGATTTGGTGGCTGTACAGTTCGTAATTGCCTACAAGTCCGCAGGAGGCAAGCTGTTTAAAATCTTGAAGGGCTGATTCATCTAATCCCGGCACATTGGAAATATCTAAATCATAGATAGTTTTACCCGATCTTTGATAGCGGGGCATCGGTTCAATCCAGGGTTCTTGATGGAATGCACCGGGTTGGCGCAGCAGTCTTTCGCGTTCTCGTTCTAGTTCGGGAAATTGAGTTCCGAAAGCGGTTTTTATGTACAGTAGGAAGTTGTCGCTGATGGTGTTAAAGGCGTTAATTGGGTCGTGCATAAATTCCCTCACTATGTTATATTTAAAGATTGGGGCAAAAGTGTTTGCCCTAATTTAGCTGCGGTCATTTCTGCTATTTGAGGTGGTACAGCGGAAAATAAATTGAATCCCTGAATTTGCGGATCGTGCGGCATTTTTTTTACATATGTTGCTGCATAACCGGAACAAAGAGTTAAGGCTCTTTCCAGGAGTCGCGGCAGATTGGCGCTGGCTGGTACTGCCATAGTGAATCTGCATTTGTCATAGATTAGGACATTCCGCCGCAGTGCTTTGAGAACGGCATACCTTCCCCAATCAATGTCTATTTCGGTACACATTTCGTCTTGCCAAAGATAACAAGTCTTTGTGTTTCGAGAGGGATGACTGTATCGGCTGATACGGATATTAGTGTCGGTTTTTTCGATGGTTTTAAATTGTAATGAACTAGGCTCAAAGGTTTGGTGTTTCCAGTTCAATTCTGGAGCGTTAGCCCATTTGAGAGTAGCTAAGTAGTCGTCAATACTGGCGGCAAAATGCAGCAAAGACCAGGCTGAGGGCGTTTCGATAAAAGGTATGCTGAGAGAGGATGCGATCGCCTGCAATTCCCTTACATCCTCTGCTTGTACAGCCACTCGCTTCGGTATCAGCCCTAATTCACTCGCTTGTTCTTGGATTTCAATGTTGATGTGATTTCCCACAGACTGACAAGCATCTGATAATTGTTGAATAGTAGTAGGCGATCGCGATCCTGCTAAAATGGCTTGAGGAAAGCCGGCACTTGGCAATCGCACCAATACAGGGGGAGCTGCATAAACCTTACTATAATTTTCTGTAAAATCAAATTCACAATGAGCTAATGCGTTGAGGGTACGAACCGTTGCCATTCTTTTGCTTTTTAACTCTTCTTTTTCTAATTGATTCCCTGCAAAATGAAGAGTGTAAAGAGAATCAAATCCCTGTTTAAAAGCTAACCAAGACATTTCTTGTTTAGCGGAGATAACGTAGACTAATTCATCACTAGATTCTGACACGCTTTGCCTCCTTTTGGAACTTTTTCCATAAATCTTTTAGACGATTATCTTCCATAGGAGGTAAAGTCCGACCAGAACTATCCCACAAGATTTCTTTCCATTGTTGCAATTTTCTCTTGTCGTTGCAAGTTGAGCGATGAGGTTCTGATTCCTTGAGACTGGAGCCACAAAACATAGCTTTATTCAGCAGACGACCTTTTGCGATCGCCCAAACAGGATACCAGTCTATAGGAAGTGCTTCATCGGGACAAGTGACAATTTGTCCGGTTTCTTTCCCGACAAAGACAATTTTTTGCCCGTCTTGGATCGGCAAAAGAGTATTAAAGTTAAACGGAGGGCAATCTACACCCTCAATCCAGGCTCCCCTCACACCTACCGTGTTGTTATCTACATCCTTTTGAAAATTTCCAAAGCAATCTAACTTTTGCGTAGGTAAACAACTACCAGAAGAAAACTCTTCAACCCAAGAAAGAGAGCAACGCCTAAGTATTTCTTTACCTCTACGGGCTTCAATATGTAGTTGTTTATCCAATGTGCTTTCTGTAGGTAATTCATAAATATCTGCTACGTCTTTGGAATGTAATAGCTTGTCATTCCAATATAATTTAATTGATTCATTCTTCCCTTGTAAAACTACTTTTGGAGGCGCAAATTTGAAGAATTTATTACCTCTGTCAAGGCGTATTCCCCTCAACTCTAGTCGCACAGTGGTTGGAAACGCCAGCACAGGATATTCACGTTTAATTAGTTTGTCACTGTAAGCTAATGCCGCTTTGAAGAAGCGCCATCGACTTGGTAAACCCTCTGTGATTCGCAATGTTTCAAAGTCTTTGCACTCTGATTTTCCCCATTTTTCTAGTAATTCCCAGCAGTCTTCATAGGCAGCTAAATAAAATGTCTTTTGAGTGGGAAGTTGCCGCACTTCAACGAGATCGGGTAATCCCTCAGTATCTCCCTCAACGAATACTCGAATCGGAGATGGTGGCAGTCTAAAACACCATCTAGAATCAGCAGATCGCAATTGCAAATCTTTCAACCAATCAAATTCAGAGGCTACCAGCAGTTTTCCGTCTGACTCAGATATTAATTGTGAAGACCAACTCCCACCATCTTCGTAACAGGAAAAGGATTGAGAATTATCTTCTAAAGACAAAAACAGGTCATCTTCAGGAAATTCATGTTTGGTAGTGCAACGCAGACTCAAGGTAGCACGTCCCGCGCTCTCATCGAGGTTGCAGCACAATTTCAAGAATCCATAAATTTTGCTTCCATCAGATGATGGCACTTCAGCAGTTCCATCCCACTCGCGTAACTCATCAATAATTCTTCCGAGCAGCGCTTGACGTAATTCCTCGGTGTCGCTGCTTTCTTTTAATAATTTCAGTGTCTGGTTTCGTAGGTACTTACCTCCGTGCTTGACTAATAGGAATGCGATCACCTCTTCCGAGGGAGGTGCAGTCGGATCTAAGTCAGCAGAAGCAAAAATATAGGGAAGTGAGCGACGCTCTTCCTCAGTCAAAAGAGTTTGTGCAATCGGTCTGCCAACATGAATCCAATTTCCAGCAATGTTGATATTGAAGATCCCCACTTCACCTAATTTGTCTTCATTCGCCCACCGCCCTAAGTCATCCCAAAGTATCCCCATCTGGTCAAAGTCCCGATATTGTCCAGATGTATGTTCTTCACCCAATAATCTCCGCAAACGAGGGTAGTAGGCATGGGGTGCAAAATCTTCTTCTATACCAGCAGCAAGGACAAACAGTGCCAAATAGCCGACGTAGAGAGGATAACCTTTTCGTCCGCGTCGGTACTTCCAGTCATTCATGCTCTGCAAGGCTTTTTGGCAGATGCCCTTCCCATGCACTCCAATAGGGCCAGTCTTAACTGCCTTGATAAAATCTGCAAGGTCAGCACCCCTTGTTTGACCCAGCTCTATTATTAGTTCCTCTGTGACGTACAGATAAACTGTGCTACCCGCCATTTCTGCTTGGAAGAAATGAGAGGCGATTAAATCATTCCAAGTCAAATAATCCATTTGTCCATTTCTCTAATAGGAACATACTCTTGAGAAGTAACTCCTATATCCCGATCCACAAGCGGTAAGTACAGCAATGGTTTTATCCCATCGTACCAGGTCTAAGAGGCTGTTTATGAAGTAAAGTTTTGTATCTCGATTCAACATTTCTGAATAAGATCCATAGGAGGTCTGGATTTCTCTGTTTTTTTCTCTGGGATACGAATGCGGCTTGGCACTGTGTGCTTGTTACCATCTGTTTTAGCAGCCGGCCTCAGCGTTGCTAGTAACTGCTACTCCCCATTGTTTAAGCCGCTTGAGTAGGCTTGTTGAGTTTGTTACTTTTACTACATTGTCCTTCTTGACGTAGGCGCTTCTGAAAGCCTTGAGATTTTCTTGACAAACAGCCTCTGAGTTTCTGCGGAAGTTGATCCTGCACTTGTTTACTTACCGGCTATTAAAGGCTGATAATTCTGGATGATCTAACACCGTTCGGTTGCCGGTCGAACAAAATTTACAAAAATGATATGCGTTTAATTTTGTACAGTAAGCCCGGTTGCCATTTGTGCGAGGGGTTGCAAGAAAAGCTCGAACAAATTCAAGGAATCGATTTTGAGCTGGAAATCCGGGATATTACGACTCGTGAGGATTGGTTCCAAGCGTATCAGTATGAGATTCCTGTGCTGTGCAGAACTGCCGCTGCAAGCGAAGCGCCGGCAGTCGAAGAACCATTGCCCCGCCCTTCTCCCCGCGCTTCCTTAAGGCAGTTGGCACAAATGTTACAGAAATATTTCCCGAATAATCGTTAACAATAGGCAAAATATGAAGTGGTGTGAGGACTCACTGATATGAAACTGCGCGAATTATTGGCTAGTGTTGCGAACGTTGTGCAATTGCCGACAGAAATGCTTCCCGACGTTGAAGTGACGGGTTTAGCGACCAATTCTCACGCTTGTAAGCCGGGAGATTTGTTTATTGGGATGCCGGGAACGCGAGTGGATGGGGGAGATTTTTGGCCGAGTGCGCTGGCTGCCGGCGCTGTGGCTGCCCTCGTTTCGCCCCAAGCTGCCCAGAAAAACGGGCCAGTGGATGGTGCTTGTGTGATTCCTGTAACGGATATGACGCAAGCCTGTGCTTATGTAGCGGCTGCGTTTTATGGACAGCCGGCGCAACAGTTGAAAATGGTAGGTGTCACCGGCACCAATGGCAAAACCACAACCACCCATCTGATAGAATTTTTAACCACCCAACTTCAGCTGCCCACAGCCTTATTTGGCACCCTGTACGCGCGTTGGCCGGGTTTTGTGCAAACGGCGGTTCACACAACGCCTTTTGCTGTGGAATTGCAGCAACAACTGGCATCAGCCGCAAAAGCCGGTGCTCAAGTTGGTGTGATGGAAGTTAGTTCTCACGCACTGGCACAAGGGCGAGTGCTGGGATGTCCCTTTGAAGTCGCGGTATTTACCAATCTGACTCAGGATCACCTGGATTTTCACCGCGATATGGAAGATTATTTTGAGGCGAAGGCGCTGCTATTTAGCCCGAATTATCTGCAAAAACGTGCTGTAATTAACGCGGATGATGCTTATGGCAAACGGTTAATTGCTCAGTTGCCGGCAGAAAAAGTTTGGAGCTACAGCACTTCCGATTCTACCGCTGATTTGTGGGCAAGTGATTTAAAATACTCTCCCACCGGCGTTAAGGGAATTCTGCACACGCCGGCTGGAGATGCTGAATTTAATTTGCCCTTGGTAGGTCAGTACAATTTAGCGAATATGTTGGCGGCAGTAGGTGCCGGTTTGCATCTCGGTTTAGACTTGCAACAAATGGCTAAGGCACTGGAACAGTTTTCGGGAGTACCGGGACGGATGGAACGGGTACAGATCAAAGCTGATCAAGATATCAGCGTGATTGTAGATTACGCCCACACGCCAGATAGTTTGGAGAATTTGCTGAAAGCGGCACGGCCTTTTATTCCGGGTAATATGATTTGTGTGTTTGGTTGCGGCGGAGATCGTGACCGCACCAAGCGCCCGTTGATGGGTAAGATTGTTGCTGAACTTGCTGATAAAGTTGTCGTGACTTCAGATAACCCACGCACTGAAGATCCGGAACGCATTTTGCAAGATATTTTAGCCGGCATTCCCGCATCTGCTGAGCCGGCAGTCTTGGGTGATCGCGCAACTGCAATTCGTGCAGCGATCTTACTCGCTAAGCCTGGGGACGGTGTTTTAATTGCCGGTAAAGGACATGAAGACTATCAAATTCTAGGAACCGAAAAAATTCACTTCGATGATCGTGAACACGCCCGTTCTGCCTTGATGGAACGTTTATCTGTTATCGCCTAACAGCATTCTAAGCTTTCTTTCAAAGCCTAGTTAAACATCTAAGAAGCGGGTTGTTAATCCGCTTCTTTCGTTTTCTTGAAAGTTATCACCCATCTACATTAATCTGTATATGCCTGCCGGCACGCTGCGCTATCATCTGCGTTTATCTGTAGTTAAAAAACTTAAAAAAGGATAGAATTTTGATTGGCAGAGTAAATTGAGCAGACAGAAATGAGTTTATGCTAGAAATCGCCTTACTTCAAGGAATCTCACAAAACTTTCAGAAGACTAAAGATTTTTTTACTGAGACTGCCGGCAAAAGTCTTAACTCTGTAACCGAAGTAACTGAAAAAGCTAAAACATCTTTATCTGAAACTGCCGGCAACGCAAAAGACACGATCACTCAAACAAGCAACCAAGCTTTCACCAACCTCAATCAAGTCACAAATAAAGCAGTCGAAAGTGTTTCTGAGGTAACAGAAAAAGCCAAAGGCGCTTTGTCTGAAACCACAGCAAAAGCTCTTACTACTGTTACTGAAACAAGGAATCAAGCTGTTAATAGCGTTACCGAAGCCACCGACAAAGCAAAAGCATCTTTAGAAAACACAATTCAACAAGCCGAATCTCTCAACCATTCTCTTTCAGAGGGCATTCAATCAGCTATCAGCTCATCCCTCAATGCTTGGATTTACGATCACCCCAGACTTTTTTGGTTAGTGAATCATCCCCTGCAAACAGCCGGAATTTTACTTTTAATTCTATTCCTTTTCTCAGGATTGCTCAAAGCAGTTTCCAGTTTGACAGAAAAACTTTGGTTATTTTTCCTGCAAGCACCGTTTAAACTCATTCAGTTTATTTTTGCTTTGGGTTCTAAATCTCCAGGAAAAGTGAAAGCGAGTGGATTAGTTGCCACAAACTCAAACGAAATTTATACCTCTAGTGATCGCCAAGAGCGAATGACAAACATTCTGAGCCGGCTCGACAAAATTAAACAGGAACAAGACTTACTTTTACAAGAATTAGCAACGCTGATAAAATCAGAGAAAGCCAGTTAAGTGTATCCCAAATTTGCCAAAATATAGGGAGTGAGAGCATCTTGCTCCCGAAAATGGCGGCAAGCCGGCAAAATACCCAAACAGCGAGCTTATTATATTATTTGCTTGTTCCCAGCTCTTTTAAGATTACTATATTTTTAGTTATAAAACTGCAAATGAATTGGAATATTGATCGATTCTTGCCTTTTAATCAATGTATTAAATAAGCTTGAAATAACTTCAATATTTTGATTGTTATCTATAAATCGAAACGCAGAGGTTGCTAGATAAGAAGGATTCTGCTCAAAAGCAATCCATTGCCGGTTTAAAGTTTCAGCAACATATCCAGTCGTATTCGAGCCGGCAAAGATATCAATAACAGTATCTCCGGGATCTGTTAAAAAGTTAATAAAAAATAGCGGCAGTTTTTGGGGAAACCGCGCCGGATGTGCAGGAACACCAACCGCCTTGCACATCTGAATATATTGAGAGTTGCTTTCAGTATTAGGAATTTGCAATAAATTAGAAGGAATTGCGCCGCCATTATCTGTAGCAAAGCCGGCGCTGATATCATGACCTGAAGGCCGTTCCTTCGGCTTATAATATTTAGCAGGATTTTGGTGCAGTTTTTTCATGCGTTCCGAATAAGGAACCAGAACATTCTTCACATTAGCTTTAGGATAGTCAGTTTTTGACAGCCACCAAACCGTATTGACAGCATCCTTAACCCGAATTTTGCGCTTATTAACCCATTCTATCGGCGACGGTAACTTACAAGGGTTATACCAAAAAAACTCCTCAGCTAGGCGAAAATCTAACTCATCGCATAACTTAATCAAAAGCCGGTAATTGTAGAGTGATCGCACTGGACGTTTACTTTGATAAGCGCCGCCCAAATCTAGGACAAAACTGCCATCCGGTGCCAATACGCGATACACCTTTTTACAAAAAGCAAAAAGCCAATCTATATAAGCATCTTGATCAACATTTCCATAACTCTTCTCTCGTTGCAGCGCAAAGGGGGGTGAAGTCATGACTAAATTTATCGAATCGCTTTCAAGCTCATCAAGTAATTCCAGCGAGTCGCCGGCATAGGCAGCACCGCAATTTGTCGTATATAAAGCTTTTACAAGAACCATAATTGATATGTTTAACAGATATTTTCAGTATTAGACCTAGTAATTTGTCTATTTTAAATATGATTTAAAGTTTGAGGTTACGTCCCTACATTACTCTACTCCGTTAGCGGAATTAACCCCCAATAAAAAAGCCGCCTCTGTGTAGAAGCGGCTGAAAAAATTCCCAAAATTAGATGTAGCAACGATTTTGTGACACCGGCATATAGCCGGCATCCCAAACTTTATCGATTTAGTAATCGAAGTCGCCGCCGCCCATACCGGCACCAGCACCGGCACCGGCACCTTCTTTCGGTTCAGGCTTGTCAACCACAATGCACTCAGTTGTCAGCACCATGCCGGCAATAGAAGCAGCATTTTGCAGCGCAGAACGAGTCACCTTAGCAGGGTCAACAATGCCGGCTTCAAACATATCGACGAACTCATTAGTCGCCGCATTGTAACCAACATTGAAATCCTTCTCTTTGACGCGCTCAGCAATGACAGCACCATTCATGCCGGCATTTTCAGCAATCCGCTTCAGAGGCGCAGGAATGGCACGAGCGACAATCAAAGCACCTGTCAATTCTTCATTGATCAAGTTGCCATTTGCCCACTCTTCTAAATGAGGAGCCAAGTGAGCCAAGGTTGTACCACCGCCGGGAACAATCCCTTCTTCCACAGCCGCCTTGGTGGCGTTGATGGCATCTTCCAGACGCAGCTTGCGATCCTTCATTTCGGTTTCAGTGGCAGCGCCGACTTTAACCACTGCAACACCACCGGCTAGCTTAGCCAGACGTTCTTGCAGCTTTTCCTTGTCATAAGAAGAATCACTTTCGTCCATTTGACGACGGATTTGTTCGCAACGAGCTTTCACTGCTTGATCATTGCCTTCTGCAACAATCGTGGTGCTGTCTTTGGTGAGGGTGATGCGACGAGCCTTACCCAGCATATCCAGCTTGGTGTTATCCAGCTTCAAACCGGCATCTTCGGTGATCAATTGACCGCCGGTGAGCACTGCGATATCTTCCAGCATAGCCTTACGACGATCGCCAAAGCCAGGAGCCTTCACAGCGGCCACATTTAGCACACCCCGCAGGCGGTTGACCACCAAGGTTGCCAAAGCTTCTTTCTCAATATCTTCAGCGATGATCACCAGAGGACGGCCAGAACGAGCAACTTGCTCAAGCACCGGCACCAAATCTTGCACCAAGGCGATCTTCTTATCCGTCAGCAGGATAAACGGCTCATCGAAAACCGCTTCCATCCGCTCCATATCAGTTGCGAAATAAGGAGAGATGTAGCCTTTGTCAAAGCGCATCCCTTCGGTGATTTCCAGTTCGGTGGTCATCGATTTCCCTTCTTCCAAGGAAATGACGCCTTCCTTACCCACCTTGTCCATCGCTTCAGCGATCATCCGGCCAACTTCTTCGTCGTTGCCGGCAGAGATCGAAGCGACTTGAGCGATTGCTTTGGAATCTTCTACCTGACGGGCGTGCTCAGCAATCTTGCTCACCAAGAATT
This sequence comes from Microcoleus sp. FACHB-68, assembly GCF_014695715.1. Lineage (NCBI taxonomy): Bacteria > Bacillati > Cyanobacteriota > Cyanophyceae > Oscillatoriales > Microcoleaceae > Microcoleus > Microcoleus sp. FACHB-68. The sequence goes on along the minus strand of NZ_JACJOT010000008.1, from coordinate 195,492 downwards.
GGGTTGCTTTGTCAATCCCGCGCTTTAGGGAAATGGCATTCGCGCCGGCAGCTACGTTCCGCAGCCCTTCTTTCACCATTGCGTGAGCCAGAACTGTTGCGGTTGTGGTGCCATCACCGGCAGCGTCGTTGGTTTTGGAAGCCGCTTGACGAATCAAAGAAACGCCGGTGTTCTCAACATGATCTTCCAGTTCAATTTCTTTGGCGATGGTTACACCATCATTCACAATCTGGGGAGCGCCAAATTTCTTTTCTAGAACTACGTTGCGGCCTTTGGGTCCGAGGGTAACGGCCACAGCTTCAGCCAGAATGTCCATGCCCTTTTCAAGAGCGCGACGAGCGTTTTCGTTGTAAATGATGCGCTTAGCCATAAAAATGTCTGCGATTCCGTGTTTTAGATTTTGGATGTGTCAATTCTGTCAGAGGTCATTTGCCATCAGTCATTTGACTGCTGGCATTTAACAAAAGCTATGAAACGATAGCGAGAATATCTTTTTCCGAGAGCAGAACGTATTCTTCGGTTCCCAGTTTGATATCGGTGCCGGCATACTTCGAGTAGAGAACCTTGTCTCCTGGTTTGACTTCCATCTCTTGACGGGAGCCATCTTCGTTCCGCTTGCCAGGGCCAACTTGCACCACTTCACCAACTTGGGGCTTTTCTTTGGCGGTGTCAGGCAGAAGAATGCCACCAGCGGTTTTCTCTTCCGAGGCAGTCACTTTGACAAAAACGCGATCGGCTAGAGGTTTAACTGTGGAAACGCTCAGAGATACAGCTGCCATAAAAATTCGCTCCTACTACAGGTTAAATTGAATTAAATTGAGAACGCACCTTTCTCAGAAGTCAGCCCGATATTTCCTTAAAGGCTGGTACTCGATTTTACCGACTCACCGCTGATATACCTATCAGGGCTTCTCGATTTGTCAATCCTTCCGGGGTTGCGACTTTTTCTGAGCTGGTGTCTTGAGTTAGCACTCTCAACTCCTGAGTGCTAATTTACCTGAGTCAGCGCCCAAAGCGCAACTAATTTTTCTGTACGGGTTCCCGAACTTAACCTGTTATGCCGGCTATACAGTAGAAATACTTAACGTGTGGAGCCAGTGTGAGGGCGATCTGCCGCTTGCCTCTAAGTCATGGCAGGTTTAAACAAAACTTTTCGCTCAACCCTAGAAACTCCCCGAACAAAATCCCTTTAACCTCTGAACGCTTAATATGACTTCGTCTGTCACTCAACCACCCCAGAGCGATGAATCTTTCAATAACCAAGCTTTAGCAGCTTGTGTGCAAAGCTTGGGACTGCCGCAAATTCAGCGACACATCTTTATCTGCGCCGATCAAACCAATGCCAAGTGCTGCACAAAGGAAGCCGGTTTAGAATCGTGGGAGTATTTGAAAAAGCGCCTAAAGCAATTAAAACTCGATCAACCCACTGAAACTCGCCCCAACTGCATCTTCCGGACGAAAGCCAACTGCCTGCGAGTTTGCGCGTGTGGGCCAATTATTGTGGTCTATCCAGATGGCGTCTGGTATCGCAATGCCACTCCTGAAGTGATCGAGCGAATTATTCAAGAACATTTAATCGGGAACCAGGTGGTTGCAGAATATGCCTTTTTAACGCATCCTTTGCCACAACCCCTTGAGGTGCCGGCAGATTTAGCGCAACCTGTTGAACAAAAACCGGCAGATGGCGGGACGCTTGAGCCGGTGATCCCAGAACAGCCGGCATCTAAACTCTGACAGTCGCCGATTGAATCACAACGGGATTAAGCGCCAAAACTCTAAGATTTTCCCTCTCTCTTTTCCTATTCCCATCTACTGGCAGCCACACTGTCTCAATCCTAATTTCCTTAAAAGTAGCCAACCACCGCCAAATCTTATATAATAGCACCATAGTAAAGTGTATGACCTCCGTATCTCTACGGTTGTTCTCAATTTAAAGGGGCATAATCTAAAAAAAATAGAGGTTTTTCCTTGATAAAGAAAGGAAAAGCAAGTGCAGCCGCAGAGACATGAAATCGTATATTCTACTGATAAGAAAATCGCTCACACAAACCCTTAATTCAGGCAATACGAGTTGCACAGTATGAAGGAAACCAGCATACGAGATCAACGGCGACTTTTACTGATTGATGATGACCCAAACCTAATTTTGCTTGTCAAGGATTACCTTGAATTTCGAGGGTATGAAGTCATCACAGCAGAAAACGGTCGGGAAGCGCTGGAGATTCTGGAACAAGAAAATCCAGACATGATTATTTGTGATGTGATGATGCCAGAAATGGACGGCTATGCATTTGTACAGCACGTCCGGCAAGATCCCAAAACAAATTGGATTCCAGTGTTATTCCTTTCGGCAAAAGGACAAAGCCAAGATAAGGTGAAAGGCTTAAACACAGGGGCTGATGTTTATATGGTTAAGCCGTTTGAGCCAGAAGAACTCGTCGCGCAAGTAGAATCTTCCCTCAAACACACAAACCGCCTGATCAATCATCAAAACAAAGCAGGAGATAATGGGCCGAAAATTCAGGTGCCCTTCGATGTGGAATTAACTCCTACCGAACTAAAAGTCGTTCAGTTAGTGGCGCGGGGCATGGCAAACCGTGAAATTGCTGAAGTGATGAATGTCAGCCAAAGGACAATAGAAAGCCATGTCTCCAATATGCTGGGCAAAACCAGTCTTCACAACCGCACAGAGTTGGCGCGTTGGGCGATTGAAACCAACATGGCTTGAGGCTGAGTCTATGTATTTCAGGGGTGCAAGGGAGCAATTTGATGGTGATCAAATCTGTGGGGTGAAGCACCGGCAATCACTCCACGAAATCACAAACGCTGCGGGTTATGCAAAGCGAGTTCATAGTGTAATCCTCAGCGCCCACAATAGCTGCAAGCTGAGGCCAGTAGGCGCTTATAGCCGGCAACCATAATAAAACACACTGCGCCGGTTACAGGCATCTACAGCCGATTAGTTATTGGGTTTTCCGCCCTCCCAGTCCCACTTTTGCTTCATTTTTGACGCGAGAAAGCTGGCGGTTGAGCGTTGCAACCGGCACTTTTGCAAGAACTCGCCGATAAGACAAAGTATGAGAAAATAAATACAAGGTTTTCGCCGGCTGTAACCTGTGGATGCCATAAAAACTGGCAGATTGGACGTTCTGTTGTCATACACAGTACCCCCATTGCCAACCCGTGCAACCCCACGGTTAACCTTGCAACAAGGGAAAATCGCAGCAGCCAAAGTAACCTGTAACTCTTGGGCACATACAATCTTGCGCCCCTACGCGCCGGCAAAAGCGCCCTCGGCTAGCATTTTGTCAGGCTCGTGTTTGACACACTCGCATACTCAGACAAAATCCTGACCCCGGCTTTCTGCGAGTTAGAGCGTGTCAATTAGAGGTAAAGTTGAAAGATGGTGATGACGCAGCCGGTGCGAAATCTCTCGCCTTGCCAAGCATCTATCTTTCTCAAAGGGTTACAAAATTATCATCCTAAAGGTGCTACTTAAATTAAAATCTGAAATATCTAGGAGAATTGCACTCTGTTACATTCAATTAGCAGCCGATAACGTCTTACCATCATGAGCTAAGTGTTCATTCGCTTACCCAAAAGCGAGTGAACTGCGAGTCTAGGAAAAGCAAAAATCCCTCATAAGTGCGATTAACAGGCAGTTTTGCCCAAATCGAACTTGCCGGTTAAACATCTAGTCCCTAAAAACTTATTAATAAGTACCAATTTTGAAAGGGAATTGCTAGAATAGGCTATTCTGCTTAATGTAGTTTTCTACAAATTTTAGACCTAACTTTCTATGAATTATTCAATGAACCGTCTGTCTATTTTTGTAGACGGAAACAATATGTTCTACGCTCAACAAAAAAATGGGTGGTTTTTCGATCCCAGAAGAGTGTTGGAATATTTCAGAAGTGAACAGCCAGAGGTGCGACTAATCAATGCTTTTTGGTATACAGGTCTGAAAGATCCCCAAGATCAGCGCGGGTTCCGAGACGCATTAATTAGTTTGGGGTACACTGTCCGCACAAAAATTCTGAAAGAATATTACGATGACTCCTCCGGACGCTACTCACAAAAAGCAAATTTAGACATAGAAATTGTTGTTGATATGTTTAATACGGTTGACCAATATGACCGAGTAGTTCTATTTAGTGGAGATGGAGATTTTGAACGAGCAATTGAACTGCTGCGCTCCAAAAATACTCATATCACCGTAGTGTCTACAGAAGGAATGATTGCTAGGGAACTGCGGAATGCAACAGATCGGTATATCGATCTCAACGAAATTCGCGACCATATAGAAAAGATAGATTATTAAATTCCCGTCCTCGCTCGTTTATTAAGGATAAAAGGCACAAGATTCCAGACAAAAGAGACAATACACAAGACAAAAAGCTCAAGCTAGAAGAGGTAATTGAAATGAAACCAACACAAGACCGAATTATCATTTTTGACACGACACTTCGGGATGGGGAGCAGTCCCCTGGAGCCACCTTAAATGTGGATGAAAAATTAACCATTGCTCGACAATTAGCCAGACTGGGCGTGGATGTGATTGAAGCCGGCTTCCCCTTTACCAGTCCGGGTGATTTTGAAGCCGTACAGAAAATCGCCCAACTGGTGGGAACAGAAGATGGGCCGATTATTTGCGGTTTAGCTAGAGCTACCAAAAAAGATATTGAAGCCGCTGGAAACGCTTTGAAACCGGCAGCTCATGCGCGGATTCACACGTTTATCGCCACGTCTGATATTCACTTAGAATACAAGCTCAAGAAAACCCGCGCAGAAGTGCTGGCGATTGCCGAAGAAATGGTTGCCTACGCCAAAACTTTTGTCGAGGATGTGGAATTTTCGCCAGAAGATGCCGGCAGATCAGATCCAGAATTTTTGTATCAGGTATTAGAACGAGCCATTGCTGCCGGCGCAACAACCGTGAATATTCCAGATACCGTCGGTTACACCACTCCCTCGGAATTTGGGGCGATCATTCGGGGAATTAAAGAAAATGTCCCCAACATCGACCAAGCAATTATTTCCGTTCACGGACATAATGACTTAGGTTTAGCAGTTGCCAACTTTCTAGAAGCCGTAAAGAACGGTGCAAGGCAGTTAGAATGTACCATCAATGGCATCGGTGAACGCGCCGGTAATGCGGCGATGGAAGAATTGGTGATGGCTTTACACGTCCGGCGTCAGTATTTTAATCCCTTCTTAGGGCGTCCGGCTGATTCTGAAGCGCCTCTCACGAATATTGACACGCGGCAAATTTACAAAACATCCCGCTTGGTTTCTAGCCTCACCGGGATGTTGGTGCAGCCGAATAAAGCAATTGTTGGGGCAAATGCTTTTTCTCATGAGTCAGGGATTCACCAAGATGGCATTCTCAAAAACAAATTGACTTATGAAATCATGGACGCCCAATCGATTGGGCTGACCCAGAATCAAATTGTTTTGGGTAAACTTTCTGGCCGGCACGCCTTCCAAACCCGCCTCAAAGAATTGGGTTTTGAACTGTCAGAAACCGAGCTAAATAACGCGTTTATCAAGTTTAAAACCGTTGCGGATAAAAAGAAAGAGATTACCGATTGGGATCTCGAATCGATTGTTAATGATGAAATTCAACAACCGCCTGAAATGTTCCGTCTGGAATTGGTTCAGGTTTCCTGCGGAGATCGTGCTCGTCCCACAGCAACCGTGACGCTGCGGACACCGACAGGCGAAGAATTAACCGATGCAGCCATTGGTACAGGTCCCGTGGATGCTGTGTATAAAGCGATTAACCGCGTGGTGAATGTGCCGAATCAGTTGATTGAGTTTTCGGTGCAGTCTGTAACTGCCGGCATTGACGCCCTTGGAGAAGTGACAATTCGTCTAAAGCATGGAGAGCGCGTGTTCTCTGGGCGATCGGCCAACACTGATATTATCGTCGCTTCCGCTCATGCTTATGTAAATGCCCTCAACCGGCTTTACGTCGCATTGCAGCCGGCACCGGCAGCCGGTGAGGCATCAGAGAGAGCAACTGCAACTCACTCCTAAACTTCTTTTAGACTGACAAGACAACACTAACCGGGGCGCAATTAACTGCGCCCTTTTTGCTTTCTCCTCAAAGCCGGTGGGGCAAAGTTAAGCTTAAATCTGCTAACAAACGCTAAAACCCTATTAGAAAGAGGATTCTACTGGCTTTGACATTTTTTAAAATCTAAAATTGATTAAAGGCCGGCAGCTTTTGGGTACAGTTCCGTTTAGTTCTTTAAAATTAAAAATTGCTGGAAGCTGACCTTGAACACTGAAACTTTGACAAATGAAAGTATCCAAAGAGGATTTTCAATGGGCTGCCTCCCAGGAACTTATCGCCCCTGAACAGGCAGAAGCGCTCTGGGAGGCACTCTCAGAGCGCAACAAGAGCCGCTCACAATTTGGCATGGCGAATGCAGCCTACTCCTTTGGTGCCGCCATCGTCATCTGTGCGATGGGTTGGTTCATGCTTCTCGCTGAAGAAGCCTTTGGCAGTGGCGGGGTGTGTCTAACAGCAAGCTTCTACATCCTCTGCTTTTTCCTTGCCGGCACTATTCTTTGGTACAAAAAAAACCTGAAAGTTCTGGGCGGCTTGCTGGTAACGATAGCCGTTTGTCTTGCCCCTCTCGCAACATATAGCCTGCAAAGATGGCTGGGAATTTGGCCACTAGGCAATCCCGGCAATTACCAAGATTACTATATTTGGGTTAAAGGCAGCCGGTTCCTCTTAGAACTGGCAACCATCCTAGCCGGCGCAGTCGCTCTCAAAGCTATCCCATTTCCCTTTCTGAGCGCTCCCATTACCTTCTCCCTCTGGTATATGTCGATGGATTTAACGCCTTTGCTGTTTGGGCAGATAGCGTTTACTTGGGAACAGCAACTGCTGGTTGGATTATGGTTTGGATTAGCGTGTTTAGTCGTTGCTTATTGGGTCGATCTTCACACTAAAAGAGGTCAAGAAGATTATGCTTTTTGGCTATATTTATTCGGGTTACTTTCTTTCTGGATTGCCCTATCGCTCATGGGAGGAGACAGCGATTTGCAGCGATTCCTTTACTGCCTAATTAATGGCGGATTAATCGTCCTCTCAGCACTATTAAAACGGCGAGTGTTTTTGTTGTTTGGCGGGATGGGCGTTTTGGGATATCTCAGCAACCTAGCCTATCAAATTTTTCAAGACTCCGTCTTTTCTCCCTTTACCCTGACGGTTGTGGGGATTGCCATTATCTCTTTAGGACTTTTGTCTCAATGCCGGCGTCCCAAGATCGAGCGCTTGATCTTTCGCTTGCTGCCACAACGGTTGCGGCAAATTCTGCTGAAAGATAATTAAAGAGGGCATGGGGCATTGGGCATGGGGAATGGTTAATAAATATAGAGAATACTGTCCCCCTCTCTTACTCAGCACTCCCTCCTATGCCCAATCCCCAATCCCCAATGCCCCATTCCCAATTCCCCTATAAACCTAAATCCGTAACCGCCCCAACACTGCTGGAAGAAACCAACTTGGCGTATTTAGCCAGCACACCGCTTGTATAGCGGGGCTTAGGCGGCTGCCAAGCACTGCGCCGGCGCTCTAATTCTTCATCAGGTACATGAAGGTGTAACGAACGGGTACGGGCGTCAATGGTAATGCTATCGTTTTCCTGAACCAGGGCGATTGTCCCCCCAACGGCGGCTTCGGGTGCGACATGGCCAACCACCAAGCCATAAGTGCCCCCAGAAAACCGGCCATCAGTAATTAACCCCACCTTATCTCCCAAGCCGGCACCGATAAGCGCCGAGGTAGGAGCCAGCATTTCTCGCATTCCTGGCCCACCTTTTGGCCCTTCATAGCGAACAATCAGCACGTCACCGGCTTGAATTTTGCCGGCCATAATTGCTTTCAAGCACTCCTCTTCTGATTCAAACACGCGTGCAGGGCCGGTGATACTAGGAGTTTTGACACCGCTAATCTTGGCAACTGCGCCTTCTGTCGCCAGATTTCCGCTGAGAATTGCCAAGTGCCCTTGAGCGTAAAGCGGATTATTCCAAGGACGGATCACATCTTGACCGGCTGCCGGTTCAGATGGGACATCTGCCAACTGTTCTGCAATCGTCTTGCCGGTTACAGTTAGCGCATCTCCGTGCAGTAAGCCGTGCTCTAGCAGCATTTTCATCACCAGCGGAATCCCGCCGGCTTTATGCAAATCTGTTGCAACATAGCGACCACTCGGCTTGAGATCGCACAACACCGGCACCTTGGCGCGAATCGTTTCAAAGTCCTCAAGCTTTAACTCGACACCTACCGCATGGGCAATTGCCAGCAAATGCAGCACTGCATTTGTAGATCCACCCACGGCCATAATCACCGAAATCGCATTTTCAAACGCCTTGCGAGTCAAAATTTGACGGGGCAAAATCTGGTTTTTGATTGCCTCAACCAGAACAAATGCCGACTTTTCTGCACTGTCTGCTTTTTCTGCATCCTCAGCCGCCATCGTGGAAGAGTACATCAAACTCATTCCCATTGCCTCAAATGCAGAAGACATGGTATTAGCCGTATACATACCGCCGCAAGAACCGGCACCGGGGCAAGCCTTACGCTCGACTTCCAGTAGTTCTGCCTCATCAATTTTGCCGGCGCTGTATTCACCCACAGCCTCAAAAGGACTGACAACTGTCAGATCCCGTCCGTTGTGATGGCCTGGTTTAATCGTGCCGCCGTAGACAAAAACTGCGGGGATATTCAAACGAGCGATCGCAATCATCGCCCCTGGCATATTTTTATCGCAGCCACCAACCGCGAGCACCCCATCCATACTTTGGCCATTACAAACTGTCTCTATCGAGTCTGCAATCACCTCCCGCGATACCAGGGAATATTTCATCCCCTCTGTTCCCATCGAGATGCCATCACTGATCGTAATCGTGCCAAATAACTGGGGCATGGCACCGGCAGCCCGCGCTCCTGCCTCAGCCCGCAGCGCCAACTGGTTCAATCCCATATTGCACGGTGTGATCGTGCTGTAACCATTGGCAATTCCCACAATCGGTTTCGTGAAATCTCCGTCACCAAACCCAACGGCACGCAGCATTGCCCGGTTTGGCGAACGCTGCACACCTTGGGTCACAACGCTGCTTCTCAAATTGTCATTTGTCATTTGTCAGTTGTGAGCTTGCTAATTTCTAATTGTTCATTGTTCATTGTTCATTGTTCATTGCTGGCATGAACGATGAACCGTCAATCATCAGTCATTACCCAAGACTGATGACCAATGACCAATGACCAATGACCATGACAACTCTGATTGTCTCAGAATCTATGATTGTTTGCGCGGTTTGTGCCGGTGAAAGGAGACAATTTGTAGACAACTTTGCGGCGGTTGCTATGGAGCGACACTTATTGGGCAGACTGAAAAAGGTTAGAACTAAAATCTTATGTCATCTGAGACGATAAATTAAAACCCGGCCTCAGTAGATTGTGTAAGTTATATAGTGTGTGAGATACAGGACATGGATGCCAACGAACTTCTAAAGCGATATGCAGCCGGTGAACGAGATTTTCGCGATCTAAAACTGAGCGGGTGCCACCTACAGGGAGTAGATTTGAGTGGAGTTAACTTACGGGATGCAGATCTCAGTGGGGCGTATTTGCAAGAAGCTAAGCTCAGCCGAGCCAATTTGCGGGAAGTTAAACTTCAGGGTGCGAACTTGAGTGGGGCTATTTTAAGTGAGATGAACTTAATCGGAGCCGATCTGAGCCGAGCCAATTTAGAAAAAGCAAATTTAAGTGAGACAAACTTGAGTCGGGCAAATTTGAGTGAGGTCAATCTCCAGGGAGCAACACTCAGTGAGGTGATTGCCAGTGAGGTAAAACTGACGAAAGCCAATCTTAAATCAGCCAATCTCAGCGACGCCAATTTGAGTCGGGCTATCCTGACTGAAGCCGATCTGAGCCGCGCCAACTTAGAAGGGGTCAACCTCACAATTGCGATTCTGATTAACTCTATCCTAGAAGGAGTCAACTTAACGAATGCGATTTTGAATGGGGCGAACCTGACAGGAGCAGACTTGAGTCGGGCAAATTTGAGCAAAGCCAAGCTGAGTGGATCTAACTTAGCGGGAGCCAATATGAGTAAGGCTCAACTGCGCGGAACCAATGTAAGTTGGTCAACTTTACGGGAAGTCAATCTGACTGGGGCGACGCTGTATCGGGCTAAACTGAGTTGGTCAAACCTCACCGGCGCAAATTTGCGGGATGCTATCTTGATTGACACTAATCTGGTTCGGGTTAATTTGCGTGATGCCGATCTCAGAGGAGCGATTATGCCGGATGGGACAACCCACGAATAGAGTTGCTGTGGGGGAAGATTGGGTGGCTGCCGGCAGTGGAGGGTTTCGATCCGTAATATCAAAAATCGATTTAACTGACTTTGCTATGAAATCGCACTGTTCTTGTGCTTAAAAAGCCTATGAGCTTTTTGGGTCAAACTAAATCTAGACTTAAAATCTAAAGTTGATTTGCCTTCCACAGCTGGTTGATGCTAACAAATTGATAGCCTTGCTCCAGTAACAGGGGAATTAGTTGGGCGGTTGTCTGCGCCACGTCTTGTCCGCCAAAGTATCCGTCATGTAAAACTATCACGGAACCCGGTCTAACTTGCCGCATCACCCGCTGCACCACAAGATCCACTCCGGGACGCACCCAATCTTCTGGGACTACACTCCACATAACGGGCCGGTAGTTCCACTGGCGCAACAACTGCAAAGTTTGAGGGGTAAAGATCCCATTAGGAGGACGCACGTCTCGCATAGACTGCTGGACATACTGCAGATCCAGTTCGCAAGCATTGGCGATCGCGATTTGGGTTTGTTTTAAGCTTTGTTTGAGAGCTTCTTCGCTAAGCTGGGGAAAGGCACGATGCTCGTATCCATGCAAGCCAACCCAGTGACCCCGCTGATAAACTTGTTTAGCGATTGCCGGCACCCGATCAACGCACGCCCCTAACCAAAAGAAACTGGCGACAATGCCGTAGCGATCTAAAACTTCTAGCAGTTGAGGGGTGTGTTCGAGATGCGGGCCATCATCAAAGGTTAGGGCAATGGCAGGGGAAGTATTTGGCCCTGTCCACAGGCAGCTGGGAAAGGCCGGCTTGAGAAGTTGATAGACAATCGGAAATAGGGGCGCTAATTGCACGATTTTAATTGCTGTAGGTACTTCTTAATCAATTTTAAACTTTGAATTTTGAATTGAAATATATTGATGTAATTTTTCCTATTATTGCTTCTATAGACTGGGATTTTGTTTAATCGTGTTTATCCAACAAATATATTTGATATGATTGTTAAGACAAACAGTAGTAATTGTCTGAATGCTGGGGTCAGAGGCGAAAGAGTGCGGACTCAGAGGGAAAGAATGGGCATGGGTAGGCTGCGGTGTTTGGTTGGGACTGTTGTGGCATTAACCGTTGCCGGTTGCAACACTGTAACCGCAGAGCGCTATGAAGCAACCGCTCTAACAACCTATACTTGGCAAGTGGAATATTCAATAAATCCTGCCGGCGATAAAATGCCCCGCCGCGAAAGTTTTGGCTCAACTTTTCTACTGAACCGTAATGGCGAGAAGCCAGAAGGGGCAACCACCGGCCCTGATGACAAAGGCTTGTGGTGGCCGGCACTCCCGCCACGCCCCACAGTGGATGACATTGAGAAACGACTACAGAAACCGCTGGAAAAAGCCAGTTCCCCACAGCTTCAGAAAACTGTGGAGTACAAGCTGAGTTATCAAGAGGGCGTACAAACCGTTACACTACCGACCAACTACCAAGTCTATCGGCAGGCAATTAAGGCACACGCTTCTGGCACACCGTTGGAACTAACCCTTGGTGTCAACGATGGATCTGTAGAAAAAGCGGAGCCACAATAGGAACAAACGACAAGCTGACAAGCCTTGCCCTTGGTTGCTAGCAATGAAGGCAATAATAGGCGTTTGATGTCAAGTTTATGGCGAGTGGGTGCCGGTGGCCGGCAGGGGAACTCGCGCTCAAAACGCCTAAACGCTTCCTTGGGCCAAAGCTTTTCAGCAGAGAGACCCGTGTCCGAACAGTTCTGTCAGTTGCCGCTCCTGAGCGAGGTCGCGGATCAGTGACAGTTTAGATCGGATGTAGGAATTTAAAATATTCACTTCATCATGATTGAGCGAGCGCTCTTGTTTGAACTGCTTGAGCAACCACTGCTCTAAGCTGGCATCATCAAGGTTTAACAGAAAGTTTGCTTGGGCCTTTTCAACCACAACCCATAGGTGACGAAGCATTGAGGGAGTCATACAACCTCCTTCTATCGTTTACCCATCTCGGATGGAGATGGTGAGGAACACGTTTTTAAATTGGTAGGCTGGAAGATCAGCCGAACCTGTCTTTATATTTGCTTAATTATTCAGCATCCTTACTACCATACCTGAATCTAGAAAAAGCAGCCGGACTACCACACAAGTTGCAACAACACTTAGAAATTGCTTAATAAAAGACTAAGTATTTTGAGATAGGCGAGGGTTAAGAGTGGTGATCTGACGCTTAGGCATCTTATTTCGCTCCCTGTGTTGCCCTCAGGGAGCGAAAAATTGGGTTTTAGGCGGGATGATATTTAAATTGTTACTCTTGTTTGCTCTCTCACCGGCTGATAGGTGAAAGGGCTTTTCTGTAGGGGATATTATCCTGCATTTATAAAGTGACCATATTTCTTTAAGCCTTATTTTTAAAAATAAGGTTAGAAAAATTTACGATAAGAAAGTTACAGATGGCAGGTTATTTGAAGAAATGGTGACTTTCCCAAAAAAGTGTACGCCTTAAATTAAGTGGGCACTCTCGCAAAGCTATCCCCACCGGCTCCCTGGCTCCTAAGCCCTCTCGCTGGCCAGAAAGGAGGGGTTAAAAAAAGTTCTCAGAAAAATATAAAAGTTCTTGACAACTTCAGGTGGTAGGGTGTTAATATAATCAAGGTGACAGCAATGGGGTGTCGCCAAGTGGTAAGGCAGCTGGTTTTGGTCCAGCCATTCCGAGGTTCGAATCCTTGCACCCCAGTTAAACATTGATAATAATTAAAGCCGGTCTCACCACAGGACATTATGTGGACTGAGTTGCCGCTAATTCGCCTTGGGACAAACAGGCTTGCGCCCTCTGAAGAAATCTTATGATGGATATTCTCAATTTTCCCTTAGCCTTTCAATTTGCTTCTCCCGGCCCTATTATCTTCAGCCTAGGGCCGCTTAGCGTGCGCTGGTATGGCCTGTTGATCGCCTCGGCAGTATTGATAGGATTGACACTTTCCCAGTATTTGGCCAAGTACCGTAACGTCAACCCAGACTTAATCGGCGACTTAGCCATCTGGTTGGTTTTAGCGGCCATTCCTTGCGCCCGCATTTACTATGTGCTGTTTCAGTGGCCGCAATACGCCAAAGATCCAGGCGATATCATTGCGATCTGGAAAGGCGGGATTGCTATTCACGGCGCGATTATAGGCGGCATCATCGCAGCTTTAATCTTTGCGCGACTGAAAAAAATTTCCTTTTGGCAATTGGCAGATATTGTTGCCCCCTCTGTAATTTTGGGTCAGGCAATAGGCCGGTGGGGAAATTTTTTCAACTCAGAAGCATTTGGCCGGCCAACCGATCTGCCTTGGAAACTCTATATTCCTCCAGCACAGCGTCCTGCAGGCTACATCAATTTTGAATACTTCCATCCCACCTTTCTTTACGAATCTTTGTGGGACTTGGCGGTATTTGGCTTACTAATTACCTTATTTTTCCGAAGCCTGAAGGGCAAGCCACATCTGAAATTGGGCACATTGTTTCTTGTTTACTTTGCAACTTATAGTGCCGGTCGAGTCTGGATTGAAGGCTTGCGGACAGATAGCTTAATGCTTGGCCCGGTGCGGATCGCTCAACTGGTGAGTGTTGGGGGGATGCTTTTGGGGTTAGCCGGCTTAGCGTGGCTTTACATAGCAGGCCGGTCTTTGCCTGATGTTGTCCCATCTGAGTCGCCCGTGAATTCTAGCGCCCAGTCTGCCAACCCTCCAAACAAAGCTCCCTAATTTGATCTTGAGAACTCAAGCGACCTCCACTGGGAGAAAACAGGAAAAAGGCAAACAGAATATTTTTTAGGCTGGCTTGTTACCTTTTACCTTTCTTTCAGGCAATTTGAGGTCGCAACAGCGAGACTAATTCTTCAACCCCTCTTTGAATTCGCCGGGTTACGGTCATCGGGCTGACGCCAATTTGCTTGGCCACATCCTTGCGGGAAATATCATTTAAAAATACAAATTCAATCACTTCGCGGGTTTTTTCTTCCAACTCGCCCAAAGCGCTGTGTAGTTGTTGACGTTCCTCTTCAGCCCGTTGCAGTGATTGGTAATTCACATCAAGCAAGGTATCACCCAACGTCATCGGTGTCTCAACTTGCTGGCTAACTGTGGCATCCAGACTGAGGGGAGTGCAATTTTGTGTGGCTAACTGGCTATCGCGCCATTCTTGTACAGAAACTCCAAGTTGTTGGGCAATTTCAGCCTCACTGGGGGAACGGCGCTGATTGTTGGTAAATTCTTCGCGCACCTTCTGCCCCTCTCTTTGCAATTCTTGCCACCGGCGGGGAATTCTAACAGAACTGCCCTTGTCACGGAGAAAATGCAGCATTTCGCCGCGAATGTAGGGAACGGCAAACGAGCTAAAGGCGCATCCTTGTGTCGGATCGAATCGCTCAATCGCCCGGATTAAGCCAAGATAACCGATTTGTTCGAGGTCTTCGTAAGGTTCGGCGCACTGATGGCTGACGCGATGAGCGATTTTGCGTACTAAGCCAATATTCAACCGCACTAGCTGATTACGAATTTCGACAGAGGGATTGTGTTTGTAAGAAATCAACAGTTCCATGCCGCGAGAGCGGACAGAGGATTGAGTTGCCATGCTTAGAAAATCCTCAAAGGTAGAAACCCTTTGGTTCAGAGAATTGGGCTGGTTAACAAACTGGACGCTTTATATCCCATCTGAATCAAAGCTAAGCTTATTGTGCGTGAGAAGCCAATGAGAAACTATCGTTCATTTACTGAATTGCCAGGGGCACTCCAATCCAGTCTCAGCAGAAACACGTACAGTTTTGGCCCAATAGCGCGATTGGGTTTAGCGTTTCTTTAGAAAGATACTTATGACCCTTCCTTCTTGTCTCTAACTCAGTGCCGGCCATTTAAGTAAAAATAAGTAAAAATAAGCATAGTAGTGATATTTCTGCTTGCCCATCCGAGGAAAGTTTATGAGTAGTACCAGTAACTTCCGAGCAGCGATTCGGGATGCCAAACACCAAACACTGGTGGGTCCCAACGTCATTGCTAACGCGTTGCCCTTTGTGGGAGGTGGCCTGGTTTTAACGGCTTTGGGCACCTATGGCGGTTTGAGGGTGATGAGTGTTAACCCGGAAATATTTATGCCCACTATGTGGGGGGCATTTGTGCTGTACTTTATTCTGTTTTTTGTGGCGCGTGGCGTTGCAGAAAGAGGAAATAACGGTGTTGCACTGCCTCTGCTAGCGACCTTCAGTTTGCTGACGGGTTATACCCTCAGCGGGTTAGTTTTCTTGGCGCTGAGCAATGCCGGTGTTGGATTGCCTGGAATTGGGTCTGCTGCTTTAGGTTGTGGCGTTACCTTTATTGCGGCGCGACAAATTGGCTCGAATTTGTCTGAAAAAGACGGCATGGCTGTTGCTAAAACAGTCCAGCTAGGGCTGATTGCCCTGCTGGTTGTGATAGTTGGCCAAGTATTGCTGTCGTTTTTTGGGGTTTACACTCCGACTTGGTTAGAAATCGCCATTTCTGGAATTGGCGTGTTTATATTTGCCGGCCTTGCAGTGGTTGATTTCTTCGTCCTGCCGCGTACCTACCGCGATGATCAGTACCTGAGTGCGGCTTTGTCAATGTACTTGACCTACATCAACTTGTTTGTTTTCATCCTGCGTTTGCTGCTTGCTTTAAATAGCAGAGATTGAAACCGTTTTACACATTTAGAAGTATAAGGGCACGGTGATCGTGCCTTTTTTTGTGCGCTTTCGTTGAAAGCACGGTCTAACTTACTCAGCACCCAGCACTCAGGACTTTGAAACTCCCTACCCATCAGCGTTTCAAAATCTGAACATCTAAAATTTAAACGGTAAAATGGTATTAGGATTGATGAAGTAAGCAACTATATTCTCTAGAAAGCTTTGACTATGGAAGTCTCAGACATAAAACGTGAAGTCGAAACGCTGTCTCAACGCCTGGGTGTAACCCAGGACTATCTTTGACATCCCTGCACTGACGGCTAAAATTCAAGATTTGGAGCAGTTGGCGGGGCAACCGGCCTTTTGGGATGACCAAGCTACAGCCCAAAAAATCCTGCAAGAACTTAACGATTTGAAATCTCACTTGCAGCAGTATGACCGATGGCGAACGAGTTTGGAAGACGCCAAGGCGGTTTTAGAATTGCTGGAATTAGAAGCAGATGAGGCTTTGCTGCAAGAAGCGCAAACGAATGTTACCAAGCTGAACCAAGAACTGGATCGGTGGGAGTTGCAACAGCTGCTTTCTGGGCTTTATGACGAAAGTGGTGCGGTACTGACGATTAATGCCGGCGCTGGTGGGACTGACGCGCAAGATTGGGCGGAAAAGTTGATGCGGATGTATACTCGCTGGGGTGAAAACCACGGCTATCAGGTGCATCTGGCGGAGATTTCTGAGGGTGATGAAGCCGGCGTTAAATCGGTGACGCTGGAAATTGAAGGGCGTTATGCCTATGGTTATTTGAAGGCTGAAAAAGGAACGCATCGGCTGGTGCGGATCTCGCCGTTTAATGCCAATGGCAAGCGACAAACAAGTTTTGCCGGCGTGGAAGTGATGCCGGTGTTGGATAAATCCGTAAAGCTTGACATTCCAGACAAGGATTTAGATATTTCCACGTCTCGTGCCGGCGGTAAAGGTGGCCAGAACGTCAACAAGGTGGAAACGGCTGTGCGAATTGTTCATATCCCCACCGGCCTTGCTGTACGCTGTACGGAGGAACGCTCCCAGCTGCAAAATAAGGAAAAAGCAATGGCTATTCTTACGGCAAAGTTGCTGATTATCGCCCAAGAGCAACGCGCCAAGGAAATTGCTGAGATTCGGGGGGACATGGTAGAAGCAGCTTGGGGTAACCAAATCCGCAACTATGTGTTCCATCCGTATCAGATGGTAAAGGATCTGCGTACCGGCGTTGAAACGACTGATATTGCGGATGTGATGGACGGAAATCTTGATCCGTATATTGAGGCGTATCTGCGCCAAGAAAACCAGCTAGGTGAAAGCCGGTCTGCATAATCTGTTCGTTTTAGGAAATTTCTGAAATGAGGCAACCCTCTTGACGAGAGGGTTGCCTTATTAGATTGTGAAAGGTGGAAAGTCGGACGGGTTTTGGAAATTAATTTGACTTTTAACACATAACCTGACCGTAAAACCTGCCCATACAAACTGCTAGCTCAAATCTATCCAAAATTGATATGTCTAATCCCCGTGTACTCTGCCTCGGTGAAATTCTGTTCGATGTTCTGGCTGATCAACCAGGGCGAGCACTAGAAGAGGTTGAATCCTGGACACCCTATCCGGGAGGTGCGCCGGCGAATGTTGCTTGCGCTTTGGCAAAGTTAGGGACACCGACTGGTTTTATTGGCTGTGTAGGGCAGGATGAACCAGGGGATACGCTGGTAAATTTGCTAGAAGAAGTGGGGGTAAATAGTGCCGGTGTGCAGCGCCATGAAACGGCACCAACACGGCAAATTTATGTGGTGAGATCCCAAGCCGGCGAACGGGTGTTTTCTGGATTTGGGGAGTTAAAAACAACCGAATTTGCGGATACTTATTTGCAGGCGAATCGGCTGCCGGTGCAATTATTTGAAACTGCTGAGTTTTTGGTTTTGGGAACCTTGGAACTTGCCTATCCTGACACCCGGCAGGCAATTTATCAAGCTTTAAAGTTGGCAAATCAGTACGATATTAAGATTTTGGTGGATGTGAATTGGCGTGAGATGTTTTGGCCAGATCCGAGTCAAGCTCAGCCGATTATTCAAGAGTTAATCAAGCAAATTGATTTCTTAAAAATCGCAGAGGAAGAGGCTGAGTGGCTGTTTAATACGACGGATGCCGGTGCGATTAAATATCGTCTGGACTCTTTGGAAGGTGTGTTGGTGACTGCCGGTGCCCAAGGAAGTGCTTACTGTTTGGGAGGCAATGAAGGGAAGCTGCCGGCTTTTTCAGTGGATGTGGTGGATACAACCGGCGCGGGGGATGGTTTTGTTGCCGGTTTTGTTCATCAAGTGTGCCGGCATGGAATTCACAGTTTAGAAGATCCTGAAATTGCAAAAAAAGTCGTGACGTATGCGAGTGCGGTAGGAGCGCTAACTGCTACAAAACCCGGAGCAATCGCCGCGCAGCCGACAGCAGAAGAAGTGGATGCGTTTTTAGAAAGTAGCCGATAGCTTTTTTGCAAATTCGCTGGATTTTGGGTAAGGGAAATGTTCAGAAACAAGCTATTGCTGAATTTGCCGCACTTTCCCAAGATAACCCGTTACGCTCAAACGCACTAAAGCTACTGACAAACTTGCGAGCGAATTTGCAAAGCAGTCAAAATTTAGATGAAGAAGAGAAGGAGTTACTGATGGAATTATCCCCACTTTATGTGCAATGGAAAGAAGATGCTTTACAGCAAGGAGAGCAGCGAGGAATGCAACTGATGCTCGAAAGTCTGCTGCAAGTAAAGTTTGAGAAAATCGACGAACATATCTAAAGTTATTCCTACTATAATGCAACTTTCAACACTAGAACGCACTCAATTGATCCTGCAATTATCTCGTGAGGAGCTAGCCGCTAGATTTGATGCAGGGAATTGAACAAGTTTTTACAGCAACTAATTTAGACTTGAAAAGAGTTTAAATTGTAGCGAGATTTTCATTTGTTTATTTGCTTTTAGAGGTTTCTAAAAATTATTGATAAGACAAGACTCTTTTCGTACCAAACAGGTGATGCGGGAAAGTTGCGTTTGTAAGCCTTTGGCTGATTAACAATAATCCTTATTAGAGAGGAGGATATTATGGCTGAAGAAAAGACCTATCTAGAGCTTTCTGAGACAGATGGCGGAAGTCATAAATTTTATGAAGTCACGATTAATCATACTCAAGTAACTATCCGATATGGTCGTATTGGCGATGCTGGACAAACTCAGACCAAAACGTACCCCTCTGTTGAAAAAGCTAAGGCGGATGCAACTAAAAAGATTAACGAAAAGCTGAAAAAAGGTTACGAACCGGCCATTGAGGGAGTACGGCAGAAGCGTTCCGTAACCAGGCGGGAAGTGGCCAGCCAAAGTTCAACAGCGAAACAAGCGCCGGTGATCTGGAAATTTGCCTCTGGTTCGTCTGCTTTTGGGATTTTTATTGATGCAGAACACTGTTGGGTCGGAAATCAGAATGGGAAGGTGTTTGCTCTGGATCAAAATGGTCAAGTATTGAATCAGTTTAAACTTCCTGATGGGGTCAAATGTTTGGTTGCCGATGATATCTGGATTTATGCCGGCTGCGATGATGGAAATGTTTACGATTTAAACGGCAAGATCCCGCGTGTCGCCTACCAAATTGATGAAAATGTTGATATCTATTGGTTGGATATCAAAGATGGGTTTTTAGGAGTCTCTGATGCCAACGGAGGTGTGACAACAGTTGATCATGAGGACGAGTCTCAGTGGACTCGCCTAAGTCAGGGTTCGGATGGCTGGATGGTGCGCTGTGACGGCGCAGGTGTCTATCATGGTCACAGCAATGGGGTGACGATGTATGATGCAAAAGAAGGTCGAATGCTTTGGCATCAAAAAACTGCCGGTGTTGTCCTATTTGGCTGGCAAGAAGCATCGGCTGTTTATGCCGGCACCAGTGATAAAAAAGTTTATTCTTTTAGCAAGCAAGGCGAAGTTCGCACAGTTTACAAGTGTGATGCTGCGGTTTACTCTTGTGCCACGGCTGAGGATGGCAAATATGTGTTTGCCGGCGACAACTCTTCCTCAATTTACTGTTTTAACCAAGCTGGAGAACGTTTGTGGAAGCTTGGCAGTGGTTGCGGATCAGCTTTATCGATGCAGTTTTTTGGTAATTGCATCTACATCGTCACGACAGATGGTTCTTTAGCCTGCATTGACGCCAGCGAAATTGCGATCAAAGCCGCACAAGCCGGCACAGTTCCGGAAACTGTAACGATTAAAGCACCAAAAACAGAAGGTGCCGCACCTTCTAACACTTTAGAAACCACATCAAACACCGATCAAGGGGTGATTGTTGAGTGCTTCCGGGAGGGAGGAAAGCTCAGGGTTCGCGCTGTCTCTCCCGGATATAATTCGACATGGAATGTGCAGTTTCCCAAGAATATTCGCAACGAAGGCGAACGTTATCTTGTTCAAGAGGTGCGGGAGTCCGCACACGGCGGCTTCTATCGTGCCTATGGCGATATTAAAAAGTTGGTTTAGATATTAACCCAAGTTGCTATCGTTAATCGATAAAGATTTACAAGCGCTGATCTCACTTTTAACCTGTCTCAAAATAGAGAGAGATTAGGTTGGTAAATTATTTATCGATTAACAAGTGATTTAACTTGAATTCTTAAGCCATCAATATCCGAGCACAGCGAACTATCAGAGACTCTGATTTGAAAATGTTACTGTGCCGGCTTCAGCAATATCTTAAACTATAAAAACAAAAAAGACGACCT
This sequence comes from Microcoleus sp. FACHB-68, assembly GCF_014695715.1. Classification (NCBI taxonomy): domain Bacteria; kingdom Bacillati; phylum Cyanobacteriota; class Cyanophyceae; order Oscillatoriales; family Microcoleaceae; genus Microcoleus; species Microcoleus sp. FACHB-68. Next base: position 174,696 of record NZ_JACJOT010000008.1, on the reverse strand, counting down.
GTTAAGATCGCCGAAAGCGGAAGTAAAAATTTTCGCCAGCCGGCCTCAGCATTTAAAATTTCCCAGCATTGGGAGGGCGTGGCGAACGCGGCTTTAAGCAAAAAAATCCAGAACTCTTGCTTTATTGATGTCAATCATTTAATCGAAAGTTTTTCCAGGTACTCACGGCGAATCAAGACAAACTCTCCGGTTGCCCAAGCATCTAGCAGTTTCCCCAAAGCTGCCCCTTTGCCGTGAATAAACCCCAGTTTAATCGCTTCGCGTCGTAAGGCGGTGGGTGTGTCCGGGGCAACCCGTGCCATGATGACGGTGCGTTCTAGTCGTGGCCGGCCTCGCGGATTGGGCATAATATCTCCTTAATTTGCTTGACGTTTATTAAACTGCGCTTTATGTTTTATATATAGCAATTATTGGTAATTATTGACTACCAACTTAGTAGGTATTTATTCTAAAAAAATAAGGCAACCTGGTAAAGTTGCCATAATACAAAACATGAAAATTTAACGTGTAGGGTATCATAATTAACAATCAATTAAGTTTCTTTTCAACACCGGCAGCGCGTGAAAATTATTAACTTTCGTGCCGGCAGCCGGCAAATAGAAAGATAAGCTGACGTCACCCTTCACTTTTACTCATACTAAAAGAGACGCGAATTCTCGCGTCTCTTCAAATTAATCAACAAGCCGGTATTAAGTTACAGCTTCGTGCCACATTCCGGACAGAAATTACTGCTAGAAATGTTCTTAGCACCGCAGCTACTACAGTAAAGCAGTTCTGCCGCTTTTTCCAACTTGCTGCGTTCTGGCAAACCGATCATCTGCGCGTTGCTCTTGCCGGGGGCAACCATCGGGTAGCAATTTTCATTGCGCTTGACGTGGACATTCATCAAAACCGGCCCGTTATGCGCCAGCATTTCAGCAACCGCATCCTTCAGCTCATCCCGACTGCTAACGCTCATTCCCTTGATGCCATAAGCCTGAGCTAGCATCACGAAATCCGGCATCCCCACTTCCATATTCGAGGACGAGTAACGCTCTTGATAGAACGTTTGCTGCCATTGGCGCACCATCCCCTGCCAGCCGTTATTGACAATCACAATCTTGACATTAATGCCATACTGTGCAAGGGTTCCCAGCTCCTGAATATTCATCTGGACACTGGCATCACCGGCAATACAAATCACCTGTTCATCAGGCAGTGCCACCTTGACACCCATCGCCGCCGGCACCCCAAAGCCCATCGTTCCCAAGCCGGCGCTAGAAATCCACTTGCGCGGGCCATTTTTCAAGAATTGCGCCGACCACATTTGGTGTTGGCCTACATCCGTCGTGTAGTAAGCGTGGGGAGATTGAGTTGCCAATTCCACAATCACTTCTTGCGGCGACAAACTATCCTCATACCGAGGCACCACCAACGGATAATCTTCACGCCAGCGATCAATCCGTTCCCGCCATGCTTTCGTTTGGTTAGGATCAGCCGGCTCCTTCAGTTCCCGAATGCGGCGCAGCAACTCCTGCAAAACTTTCCTGACATCCCCGACAATGGGAACCTCTGGTGCGCGGTTTTTCCCGACCTCAGCCGGGTCAATATCAATATGAATTACCTTAGCGCGGGAGGCAAACTCATCCAACTTGCCGGTGACGCGATCATCAAAACGCGCCCCAACTGCGAGCAACAGATCGCACTCACTCACTGCAAAATTTGCGTAAGCGGTGCCGTGCATCCCCAACATTCCCAAGGCTAGCGAATGATTTTCATCAAACGAACCTTTGCCCATCAGTGTCGTTGTCACCGGAATGTTGAAGTATTCCGCTAATTCCTGAAGTTCTTCATGAGCACCGGCAGCAATTGCACCGCCTCCCACGTATAACAGCGGACGCTGCGATTGCCGAATCAGCGTGATCGCTTGATTAATTTGGCGGGGATTGCCCTTTACCGTTGGCCGGTATCCCGGTAACTTGACCGATCCCGGTTCCACCGGCACATAGTCAAATTGCTCCAGCGCCACATCTTTTGGCACATCCACCAAAACTGGCCCTGGACGCCCCGTGGAGGCGATGTGGAACGCTTCCGCCACGATCCGCGACATATCTCTGGGATCGCGCACCACATAAGAATGCTTAACAATCGGCAGCGTAATGCCCCAAATATCCGTTTCCTGGAACGCATCCGTGCCAATTGCCACCCGACTTACCTGACCCGTGATAATCACCATCGGGATCGAGTCCATGTGGGCGTTAGCGATGCCGGTGACTAAATTCGTCGCTCCGGGGCCAGACGTGGCAAAACACACTCCCACCTGGCCGGTAGCACGAGAGTACGCATCTGCCGCATGAGCCGCACCCTGCTCATGTCTAACCAAAATATGCTGAATACCGCCATCAGCTTCAGCTCGGTACAGCTCATCGTAGATCGGCAGAATTGCGCCGCCCGGATAACCGAAAATATGCTTAACGCCGTGGCGCTTGAGACTATCAATTAGGGCAAAGGCACCAGTTGCAATACTGGTTGCCACACTTCTTTGCAGTTGCACAGACAAACCTCACGCAATGAGTTTTTTTATTGATTAATAGTCGATGATTTTATTTAATAATCATGCCTTAGAAGGTATAACTATAGCGCAATTTTGATCAGACTTTAACATCTTGATGCGTTTTAAAGCCAAACAGAACGGGCGAGGGGAAGCGTAAAAGCACCAAGCGCAATGAGTTAGAGAAAACAAAGGGCAAGAAGGAAAAGTTAAGAAAATTTTCAATTCCCAATTTCTTCCAGTTAGCGCAGCCTTGCCCCCTGCCCTAAATTACATCTTGCAACACCCGGCGGGTATTTTGCCAAGCCCAAATCCCCACGATGCACACGACAAAACTCATCGCCAGCATCACCCCCCGTAACCCAACCATATCGGTAAGCGGGCCGGCAATTGCCAAGGGCACGCTCAAAGCAATGTTCACCACATTATTCTGAAACCCGAAAACCTTGCCCCGCATACTTTCTGGCGTTTGTTGCTGAATTAAAGTCTGCATCGGCACCCCAATCAGCGACGCTCCCAAGCCCAATAACCCGCTCAGCGTTAAACCCAGCCAAAGTTCGTGAACCAGGGTAAACACGCCTAGCACAAAGCCCATTATCAAAAATCCAATCAATGGCAAAGGCTTTTGGTGGAAGCGCTCACCCCAATGCCCTAAGACTGCCGCCCCAAATACCATCCCCACGCCTGCCGCCGCCAGCAGAAAGCCAAATTGAGTTGGCTTAAGGCCAATATCCTGGGCCAGATTGATCGCCAATATCATCAGCGCCGCAAAGACCGAGTAGAGAATGGTCAGCTGTAGCATTGCATTACTCACTAAGCGGTTTTTCCTGAGATAGCGCAAGCCCTCTTTGAAATCGCTCCAGGGGTGAACCGCTACAATCGCATCGTCTCTGGTATTGTCTTTGAGCGGAATCAAGTAAAACAGAGCTGCTGCTATCAAATACAGCACTGTGACTGAGAATTCTTGACCGTAATTTCCACCCCATCTTTGGCTGAGGCTGAGCAAAGGTTCCCCGACGGCAAAACCGACAATCATCGAACCCAACATTGTTGTGGTAAACAAAGCGTTGGCTGACATTAACCCTTGCTTGGGGACTAACAGCGGAATTGTCGCTTGCTCAGCCGGCGCAAAAAATTGCGTCAAAATCGATTCTAAAAATCCAATGGCTAACAAGAAGATAAACTGCTTGGGCAGCAGTGGCAATGCCAGCGTTAATAACCCTCTCATGGCATTGGTGACGACCAAAATTTGCTTCTTGTTAAAACGATCCACAAAGATCCCCGCCGCCGAACCAAAGAAAACTGCCGGCAGCGTGACAGCCACCATCAGTGCTGATCGCATAGAATTTCTTAATTCGGGGAGTGGTTGATACTCCACCAGTAACGCAATCAGCAAGACAAAAAAGACCTTATCCGCCACCTGGGAGACTATTTGTCCGCTCCACAGCGCCATAAAGGGTCGATTCTGGAATAAGGTGCGAAACCCGCTGCCAGAGGGGGGAGGAGTGACTGGAAGCATAGAAACAATCTAGCAATAAGTGGTTTAAGATAAAACGATTTATTCCTCACAAACAGGTGGGAGGAGTACACCGTGACGCTCTATAAGGGTAGCTAAAAACAGGGCGGCATTTGTGGGGATCGGCGGTTCAAACCCGAAGCCGGTTTTGCGAAACCACCATCCTTGAACAGTTTGCGGTGAGCGCCACAAGTCTAAATGTTCCACCGGCGGTGAGGCATAGAAACTCTCATCCCCGCCTCCCAGTAAAGCAGAACTCCAGTGGGTGAAGTAATCGTGACTGAGCCGGTAGATGGGAAAATCCCCATACAGCGGCACCCCCCAACCATCCAAGGCGATAAACGCATTTACCCTCCCGCCGATTTGCTGCCATGCCCACGCCGCCCCAATTGCACCGACAACGCCGGCACTAAAGCTGATAAAGATTAACGACGCTTCCGGCTGTCTCAGGGTTGCGCCACTGCCCAGATGCGCTTGCAAAAACTGGAAAATTTCAGGGGCACAATAAGCTGGGTAGTCCTGAGTTGGGAAAACCAGTAATGTCTCGGATTGACAAGCAGCCGAGCCCCGTTCCTGAAGTTGATCCAGTAACTCTTTAATAAAGGTTTCTGTCAACCGTGGGTGATGAATGCCCGGACAAATAATTAAACTCACAGATTTTCTCGTTTGCGAATTGCAAGCTCGTTAATTTTAGATGCCTCCTCTTCAGGAATGACACTGATTGAGGTCTTTGCTCTCCTATGGGGATCGCACAATGTCGTGTTCGGGAACCGACTTGCTGAGTTGCCAGTCTCATGCTTAACAAAATGTTATGACTATCTACCGACAAGTCGGAACCCTGAAAAATTACTGCTGTTGGATGAGGCGCTCTGCTGTCAAAGTTGTTAGATTATCTCACGGACACGGGAGGGAACTCGCAGCACCCTAGAGCTGGAGACGAAGCCGGTGAATTAAACGCCTGCTTTCCTACAACCTAAGGGCAATTCCTTGCCGGTGGCCCTCATCCTTGTTATATTACTCACTTTTACTTTGCATAGATTAACTTTTCAATCTAATTCATTAAAAACAAATTTTTAACAAGATTTAGTACGACTCAAGAGTGAAATATTGTTATCAAAGGCGCTGGTTACTGCCCTTAAATCACTGGGTACATTAAAACCGACACCGCTAGTCCTGGGAAAGCTGTGATGTGCACATCACTTTCCTGTCCACTAAAAGTTTATATCTGGATAAAACATCCAGCAGGTACATCAAATGAGTGCCAAGGGCAAATCGCTAAATGTAGCCATCAGGGATTTATTTGTGCGTCGTTACCTCGCCGCTGGCTTCATGATCTTTGCTGGGGTGGGATTATCAGCCGTAGCGTTTTTTGTCGTGCGGCACTGGCAACAGGAAGGACTGAACCTTCAACTCCAAAAAAGAACCGACAACATAGCGAGTTCATTGCAGAAAAATATCGACAGAAATTTTGAAGCGCTGCTAGCCATTGGTGACTTCTATACCGTTTCCCCTAGAGAGGTAACACGGCAGGAGTTCAGCCAGTTAAGCACGAAGATGCTGTCTCGCCATCGCAGTATTGAAGCGCTGGGGTGGATTCCCCGTGTCACAAATGCCCAGCGAGCAGCTTTCGAGACAGTCCGTAAGGCGCAAGGTGACGCCTCTTTCCAGATTACAGAACAGCAAAGTCAGGGGACAATGGTCAGGGCGGCTGCGAGAGCAGAATATTTCCCGGCTGCTTACATTGAGCCGGTGGGAAACTACAACTTGGGAGTTGGTTTCGACTATGGCTCAGAGATTAGACGCCGATCAGCTTTGGAACAAGCACGGGACACCGGCAACGCGATCGCCACCAGCCGGCTCGATTTACTGAGCAATCAACCGGGCTTCTTAGTCGCCTTGCCCATCTATCAAAACCGCGTTCCCCACAACACACTTCTGACACGCCGGCAGAACTTGAAAGGGTTTGTCATCAGTATTTTTTTGCTAGCTGATTTTGTTAAAACCTCCATCACAGGACTGGACTTAGAGGATCTCAATATTGCGTTTTACGACGAAACTCCAGGCGCTACAGAAAACTTCCTTGCTTTTTATGAATCAAGCACGAATCGCGCTCTAACAGAACCCACCGGCAAAGATCGGCTCAAAATGAACAGCAAGTTGGTCTGTCCCAACCCAAGCACTTGCACTCGCCTGTTGAATGTGGGCAGCCGGCAGTGGTCGCTTCTAATCGTCCCAACCCCTCAATACCTCTTAAAACACAGACCTTGGATTGCGTGGATGGCGCTTGCCAGCGGACTGATCCTCACGGGCTGTTTTGCGATTTATCTGCTGAGATTCCAGCGCCACACGTCCAGAGTTGAACAGCTTGTCGAAGAACTCTCACAGGCTAACTTTGAAATTCGCTCGCTCAGCCGCATCACTGATTCACTCCAAGCGTGTCTCACCTTAGAAGAAGCGTACACGGTGATCCCGCGATTAATCCAAAAACTGTTCCCCCACCACTCAGGCGGCATTTATGCGATCAGCGCTTCTGGAAATATGGTGGAGGCGGCAACCACTTGGGGATCGGAGCTTTCCAGCCAGTTGGTATTCTCAACTAATGATTGCTGGGCCATTCGATGTGGCCGAGCGCATCTATTTGAAAATACCCATAGTGGTTTAGCCTGCCAGCACTTTACCCAACCCTTGCCGGCGGAATGTTTTTGCGTCCCGATGACAGCACAGGGAGAAAACTTGGGGCTGTTGTTTTTGAGTGGATCAGAACGGGGGAAATTTACAGAAGCTAAACAACAGTTGGCAGTGACGGTTGCCGAACACGTTGCCTTGTCATTGGCTAACTTAAGGCTGCGGGAAACGCTCAAAAACCAAAGCATTCGCGATCCCCTGACGGGTTTGTTTAACCGGCGCTATCTCGAAGAATCTCTAGAACGCGAATTACACCGAGCTGAACGCCAAAAACACTCGGTGGGCATCATCATGCTTGATATTGACCACTTTAAGCACTTCAACGATACATTCGGCCATGAAGCCGGGGATACTCTACTGCAAGAATTGGCCGTATTTTTGCAAGGTTCGATCCGAGGTTCAGATGTTGCCTGCCGTTATGGAGGTGAAGAGTTCACGCTGATTTTGCCTGAAGCGTCTTTGCAGATAACGCAGCAACGAGCCGAGCAGTTACGCGAGGGTGTGAAGCACTTGCACGTTCAGTACCACCGGCAGCCTTTGGGAATGATTACGCTCTCATTGGGGGTGGCAACTTCCCCTTTACACGGAGTGAATGCTTCGACGGTGGTTCGCGCTGCTGATGCGGCGCTGTATCGCGCAAAGAAAGAGGGACGGGATCGCGTTGCCACAGCGTCCTAAGTTAAGGTGATTTGTGAAGTCTTTTATCCTATGCCCCTGGAGGGGATGCTAACCTAAGAGAATGGACGTGCAGCGCTGGCAATTTGGAAGAGCACCACAACGCCATGCCCCAGCGCTGTACTCCTCATTACTAATCCTCTGGAGGAACCTGACGTGGTTGCCACCCCTGAAAAACTGCACGCACACCCCCCTGACTCGGCTGCCGGTAATGATCGGGTTGCCGTCTTGCTAATGGGCTATGGCGAGGTTGAAAGTTACGAAGATTTCGCCAACTACAACGAACAGGCGCTCAATCTCCTCACGGCTAAATTTGCGCCGGTTCCGACTTGGATCTACCCGCCCTTAGCAAAACTGCTGGCGATTTTTGACCGGCACGAGTGGGGACACACTCATCACGATTTTATTTCACCGCATAATGCGATTTTTGAGCGGCAACGTGCCGGTATTGAACACGAACTGCAACACCGCTGGGGTGAGTCGGTACGTGTGTTTAAAGCGTTTAACTTCTGCGCCCCTTTTCTGCCGTCTCAAGTTCTGGCAGAAATAAAGGCGGAAGGTTTCGACAAGCTGCTGATTTACCCGCTGTTAGTGGTGGATTCTATCTTCACCAGCGGTATTGCCGTCGAGCAAGTCAACAAAGCCTTGGCTGAACTTGCGGATGGGGATGAACACTGGGTGAAGGGAATGCGCTATATTCCCTCTTTCTATAATGAGCCGGCTTATATCGATTTGCTCGCTCAGTTGGTTGAGGAGAAAATTGCCGCTGAATTGGCTGATAAATATCTGCCTTCTCAAATTGGCATCATCTTGATGAACCACGGCTGTCCCCACAAGGCGAAGGGATTTACCTCTGGGATCGCTGAAAGTGAGGCGATGTACGAACTGGTGCGCGAAAAGCTGATGTATCGCTATCCGTTAATTTCTGTGGGCTGGCTCAACCATGACACGCCGTTGATTGAGTGGACTCAGCCGAATGCAGATCAAGCTGCCGGCAATTTGATTGATTTGGGTGCCAAAGCAATTGTGATGATGCCGATTGGCTTTGCAACGGAAAATCACGAAACGCTGCTAGATGTGGATCACATCATTCACTCGCTGCAACGCCGGCATCCAGATGTGACTTATGTGCAAATGGCTTGCGTGAACGATAGTCCTGAGTTTCTCAAGATGGCGGCTGAGTGGGCGGTTCCCCAAATTGAAGCGCTTCTCTCAGAACAAGCGTTATCTGTCAATCCCCAGATGGCGTTGCCGGCGCTTCACACTCACGAGCATCACGAGCACCACGAGCATCACGACCATCACGACCACGCTCACGATGGCGCTCATCACCACCATCATCATTAAGAATTGCTATAGATTGTGTAGGGTCGGCAATGCCGGCCCTACTTTTTTAATCTTTTCTTAATGCCGGTTCTACAGATTTAAGTTTTGAGTGCTGAATGCTGAGCGCTGAGTGAGTTAGAGAGTTTTTGAAAAGTTTTAGTTGCGCTTGTGTGCGAGTTTTTACTTAGAGAGTTTTAGACCGTTAAAAGTGGCTTTAGTTGCCTGTGAGCGAGGGTTTGAGAAGCAAAGGCGAACAACTTCACCATTGAAATATTTCTTGTATTAAAAACTGGGGATCGCTGGCATATTTTGGAGCATTAGAGGATAATTTTCGTCAGTCCACCTCAGGTGCTGAGGAAAATAAATTATGCAAGTTACTTGGAAACCGCTGCGATGGCTGGCAGGAACAATCGCGCTGCAAGCTTTAACCCTGACTCTCGCTGCTTTACTACTCATTGCCATCGCATAAAACATTCTTAAGAAAAGACCGAGGCGGCGGCTTCAGCTTCCTGCCAAACGCGGAGAAAAACGAGGAGATTCTCAAGCAACGTTTCGGAGTTTGGCGGTATTATTTACCAAACTTTCAGCAAATTGATCAAAGCGCTGGGAAAGTTTTTCATCCACAATCTTGCCGTCTTTGCCAAACGCTGTCCAGGCTTGACCGATGGCGATTTGTTCGGGAATTACCCAGGCGTGTACCCAACGCATAATTACTCTCAAGTCATTGAGGGCGTTGCTGTTAGACTGACCCCCCAAAACGCTAATCAAACCTGTAACTTTATCAGAGAGCTGATCGAAGCTCATCAGATCCAGGGCGTTTTTAATCACACCGCTGGCGCTGCCGTGGTATTCCGGAGTCGATAAAATCAGTCCGTCCGCACGGCTTACGGCATTGCGAAGTTTGTCAACATCTGGGTAATCCGGATATTCTTTTTCGCCGCTGCAAAATGGCAACTGCATCTGGCGCAAATCAAGGATTTCCATCTGTGCGCCGAGTGCGGTTATCCGCCGGCTTGCGGCTTGCAGTGCGAGGTGACTGTAGGACTGAGGGCGCAAACTTCCAGCAATTCCAACAATTTTCACCATAGTGGCTGTTTCTCCGATCTTTGTAAGGACAGTATTGAGTCAAGTTTTTTTGTAAAACGAAGTCGTTATGACTACGTTTATTGTAGCGAGTTGAAAAATTTCCTGTCAACTTGCCGGCTTGGTTGCAGGGGGGTAACTGCTGTGCAGATGCAAGGCAACCGCTGCTAAAGCTAGAATCGGGAAAGATAAACTAAAGATTGAAAAGGTTTTCTCAACTCGTGCCGGTGGGTCGAGCTTCTGAGGATCGTAAGCAAGAGTTAGACAAGTCAGCAGGCGGTAGTGAGATGAAAGGTTCCTGGATGAAAGCAAGCATGGGGCAGCGACCGGCAGGCGGATCTGAGGTCAATCGGGCGACGACAGAGCCTTTAGCAACGAAAAGCGTAGGCTCAATGCTGCGTGAGCCGGCACGCCGCCTTGGCTCTCTCGCTGCTGGTTGGTTGATGGTGCAGGGGTTATTGTTGGCAACGCCGAGTCTGGCGGCGGCAGAGCGTTTAACGCTCAGTTACAGCCAGCTGTTGCAGAAAATAAATGCCGGTGAAGTCACAAAAGTTGAGATTGATCCCGCTCAAGAAATTGCCAAAGTCCAGTTGAAGGACTCGAAGCAAAAAGAGTATGAAGTGCATTTATTGGAGAAATACCCAGAGATTTATCAAGCAATTCGCGAAAAAAACAAGCTTAACGAGGATATTCAACTCGATCTGCAGCCCTCTACAGATCACAGCGCGGCAGTGGGGCTGGTTGCCAATTTACTGCTGATTATGCTGTTAATTGGGGGATTGATGATGATCTTGCGCCGGTCGAGCCAAGCCGGCAGCCAAGCGATGAATTTTGGCAAAACTCGCGCGCGGTTCCAGATGGAAGCCAAAACCGGCGTGATGTTTAATGACGTGGCCGGTATTGAAGAAGCGAAAGAAGAACTTCAAGAAGTTGTCACGTTTTTGAAGAAGCCAGAACGCTTCACAGCCGTGGGTGCGAAGATTCCCAAAGGCGTGCTGTTGGTTGGCCCTCCCGGAACCGGCAAAACCATGCTAGCCAAGGCAATTGCTGGGGAAGCCGGTGTGCCGTTCTTCAGTATGTCGGGTTCGGAATTTGTCGAGATGTTCGTTGGGGTGGGTGCCTCACGGGTACGAGATTTATTCAAAAAAGCGAAGGAAAACGCTCCCTGCCTAGTATTCATCGATGAAATTGACGCAGTAGGCCGGCAGCGGGGTGCCGGAATTGGTGGCGGCAACGATGAACGGGAGCAAACCCTGAATCAGTTGCTCACCGAAATGGACGGGTTTGAGGGGAACACCGGCATTATTATTATTGCCGCAACCAACCGTCCTGACGTGCTTGATGCTGCCTTGCTGCGTCCAGGCCGGTTTGACCGGCAGGTAACGGTTGATTTACCCGGTTACAATGGCCGGTTGGGGATTTTAGAGGTTCACGCCCGCAATAAGAAGCTGGCACCGGAAGTGTCACTCGACGCGATCGCGCGGCGCACACCCGGTTTTTCCGGGGCGGATTTGGCCAATTTACTCAACGAAGCGGCGATTTTGACAGCCCGCCGGCGCAAAGAAGCGATTGGGTCATTGGAAGTTGACGATGCCATTGATCGCATCACCATTGGACTCACCCTAACGCCGTTGCTCGACAGCAAGAAAAAGCGCTTGATTGCCTATCATGAAGTGGGCCACGCTCTGCTGATGACACTGCTGAAGAACTCTGATCCGTTGAATAAAGTCACCATTATTCCCCGTTCAGGCGGGATTGGCGGTTTTGCCCAACAGGTTTTTAATGAAGAGATGGTGGATAGCGGTCTTTACAGTCGGGCTTGGCTGAGAGATCGAATCACTATTGCCTTGGGCGGTCGGGCGGCTGAGGAAGTCGTGTTTGGCGATGCGGAAATCACGGTGGGTGCCAGCAATGATATCCGGGTGGTGGCCGATTTAGCGCGGGAAATGGTCACACGCTACGGGATGTCTGAGTTGGGTCCCCTGGCTTTAGAAAGTCCGAACAATAATGAAGTGTTTTTGGGTCGAGACTGGATGGCACGCTCTGATTATTCAGAGGAGGTGGCGATTAAAATCGATCAGCAAGTTCGGATGATTGCGCTTCGCTGTTATCACGAAGCTTGCCGGCTGATCGGCGAAAACCGCACCCTGATGGATCGCCTGGTGGAGCTCCTGTTAGACGAGGAAACCATTGAGGGCGATGAGTTCCGCAAAATTGTTAGTGAATTCACACAACTGCCGGAGCATCAGATGGCCTCAAGCCATTCGGCGTGAGGGAATAGGGGCTAGGGACTGGAGTGGGAGAGTAGGAGAAATGCGCCTATGGCGTTCATCCCTCATCCCTCAAAGCGTTCCTAGTCCTTCGCTATTCTTGGGTTCTGCTGGAAACTGAGGCTCTTTGCTGGCCGTACATTGCCCGTAGGACAATGGCTGGGTCTATCCACTGGTTGGAGTATCTCAGCCCCCAGTGCAAGTGCGGGCCGCTCGTACGACCGCTCATACCAACCCGTCCTATCCGGGCACCGGCTAGGATCTGTTGGCCGTGCCAAATTTGCAGTCCGCCGGCGCGATCAATGAGATAATTCCGACCGTTGGCTTTGGCGACTTGACCTTCCAGGTGGCAGTAGACGTGTTCCCAGGGGCCAGATTGAATGACAAGGCCGGTGCCACATCGACCATCATCAATGACTTCTACAACGACGCCGGCCCACCAGTTACGGATATAGCTGCCTTGTGGGGCAGCGAGGTCAAGTCCGTAGTGAAAATCTCCATATCCCCGTGGGCCAAAGGCAGAGGTATAATCTTGAAAATTTTCTACAGGAAAGGATGCACCTTGCCAAGTGCTGCCGGTGGCAACTTGCTGTGGTTCACCGGCTTGCGCTCTGATTGGATCGGGCTGAGAGCCTAAGGCAACTACAGCGAACACACTTAAACCGGCCACGAACAATAAGCGTCTCAGACGCGCTAAACCCATTCCCTTCATTATGTGACACTCCTCAACCGCCAGGTGAGTTTGAGAACAACGCATTATACTATATTTTGATTCTTGTCAAGCAAAATGCTTGCAAATTCATTAAGCCCACTAACTTAATTCAGTCTTCAAAGCTAGCCCATCATTCCAGTTCAACGCACCCGATCCGGAAGACTATTAAAGCATGATTTGAGTTCAATCGTGCAAAAAATTCAGGCGGAATTTTAGGTTAAAATCTCACAAAGGCTAAAATCTTTAAGAACTATTACCAATACCTTGCTTTAAATGGTTTTTTGACCGATGCTGACTGAAATATTTCCGTTTAAGTTCGCTCTCGATGCCACAGTAATCGCTGGGGTGAGTCTGTGGTCGCTGGCTCTGTATTTGGGCTTCTCGCCGGTTAGTGAATGGGTGATAGAACAGCTAAACCGCTGGTTTAATTTTGCTGAGCGATCTCTTTACACTTCTGCCGAGGAGTTTGACAGAACTCGTGCCGGTCGAGAAGCGCAAAATTCATTCTATGCTTCCCTGTTTAGCATTGTGCCCTTTTTCCTAGTAGGTGCGCTTTGCAACTACGGCGTGGAAATTGGTTTGGGGCGCAGTTGGGCGATCAGTATGGGGATGATTGCCTGTATTGGTTCTGGAGTCTATGAGTTAGGGCGGCGAGATAGCCGATCTTAGATTTTTAAATCTTAGGGTTTAAATGGGTAGCAATTGCCCATGACCAATTAGCAATTCGCTTGGGATGTTTCCAGTTGATTTCTGGCTGGAATATTTGCGAATTTACCCGCATTTTTGATTTGAGTTATTGCTAGAAGCTTTTGCTTTTCGGTTATTCCTGCGGAATGTTCGCAATGAAAGGATAAATCAGGATATGTCTTTGGCAATTTTAGCCAGCGTGCAACTAGAGACACAGTGGCGTTTACCTTCGGCAATTTTAGCCAGCCTACAGCTATTGTTTTGGGGTTATATTCCTGCTGTTATTTTGGGAGTTCCCATTGCCATTTTGATTGGAAAGAACCGCTTGTCTTATCATATATTTAGGCGACTCTTTCAAATACCCGGCACCATCCCTTCTATTGTTTTATTGCCCCTCGCCCTCCTTGCCTTCAAACAAACGCAGATTGCGATTATTTTTATCAGTTTTATCAGCGCTCTTTTACAGATTATTATTCATACTTCAATGGGGGTACGACAGTTTCAACAAAATTCTAATAGCTTGGGTGTTTCTTATATTTTTACAGGTTTAAGGTTGGGGATTCGGGTAGCATGGTTTGCCGTGATTGCTGCGGAAATGCTGGCCGGCACTAGAGGAATCGGCTTTTCAATCTGGGAGGCTTATAAGCTTAAGAAAGTTAGCGATTTAATTGTGGCAATTCTTTATCTCAGCATTACCAGCTTCTTGCTCGATCAGCTTTTAGAATTGGGAGGATATGTTGCTTCTCAGCTTTTCCCTGAAGAGCAAAAAGAAGATTCGGGTGATTAGGAATTCTTAATTTTCTGGCAACCGATTTAGGATGGCTGTAGCTCAATATTATTCCTGCGACTAAGCGAACGCAACCTGCCGGCATTCCTATCGAGGTGGGTTCTTTAACTGTAAAGGCATCTGCCGGTTGGATGCAAAATGGATATAGAATCGGCAGCAATTGCACTCTGGAAGCTTGGGAATTGTCAGTTGGACAGCACTTTGATTTTCTCCTAAAATTATTAATAAACGATGCTGCAAATTTCTAACACCGTGAGCGTCCCGGAACCTGAGATTGAGATGAGTGCAGTGCGCTCTCAGGGTGCCGGTGGACAAAACGTGAACAAGGTATCAACCGCCATTCACCTGCGCTTTGACATCATGGCGTCCTCATTGCCCGAACCCTACAAAGAGCGACTGTTGAAGCTAAATGACCAGCGCATTACCAAGGAAGGGGTAATAGTAATCAAAGCTCAAGAACACCGTAGCCAAGAGCAAAACAAAGAAGAAGCGTTGCAACGGCTGCAAGAGTTGATTAAACGAGCAGTGGCATTACCCAAACCCCGCAGAAAGGGCAAACCAACTCGCAGTTCTCAAAGGAAACGTCTCGATAGCAAAACTAAGCGAGCACAGTTGAAGACGATGAGGGGAAAAGTCACGGATGAACGAGAGCATGACTAGATCGCTAACAGCAGCAATTAACCCCCAGTAACCTTGAATGGAAGGAACTCGTTATTGTTGAAGAGAGAAGCTTCCGCTGGGCGAACTGGGATATTGACCCAGAACAATTTGCGGTGCAGACCTAGAGTGTCGAGCGCAACCGTCACCGGCACTCATCCTATCACCAAGGCTGACCGCTATGGATTGCTGGCTGCGCTGCTGGATGAATCAATTGCTTCTGAATATTTCACCGCCATTGACCGGCTGCTTTACTCTCTACGTCGTGGTCGGGTTGAAGTGACTAATCAACTGTCTCTCGTGAGCGTTTAAAGAATTGCTATTACATAACCTGCGATGTGCCGGCGAGGAAACTCAGCAGCCTGTGACTTCAAGATGAATCGCTAAATATTGGCAATGCACAATCATCACTCCCTGCATGAGGTGAGTGAGTTGTTAAGATGTGTAAAGTATCTTTATTCTTAAGCTAGATTTGAATATGCTGACCGAAGCGCAAGTCTCAGTCAACCAGCCGAATGAATTTCTTGCCGGCGGCACTGACCCGACTCGATTTGACTGCAAGGAAGCCTGGTATCCTGTCCATTATGTTGAAGATTTAGACAAGACTAAGCCCAATAAGTTTACCCTGCTCGGTCAAGACCTGGTGTTGTGGTGGGACACTCAAGCTAACTGCTGGCGAGCTTTTGAGGATCAATGTCCCCATCGGTTAGCGCCGCTTTCTGAAGGGAGAATTGCTGAAGATGGATTGCTGGAATGTCCCTATCACGGCTGGGCATTTCAAGGGGATGGTGCGTGTGAGCGTATTCCGCAAGCGCTGACTGGGACAGCACCAGAACAATCAAAACGGGCTTGTGTCCAATCGTTGCCGACTGCGGTGCGCCAAGGATTGCTGTTTGTGTATCCGGGTCAACCGGACAATGCGCCAAAAGTTGCAGTCCCAATTATTGAACCGCTTGAGGAATCGCCTGACGGATGGATTTGCCTCAACACATTTCGGGATCTGCCCTATGATGCGCTGACACTACTGGAAAATGTGCTGGATGCCAGTCATGTGCCATTTACGCACCATGAATCAGTCGGCAACCGCGCCAATGCTGCGCCGGTTGAGTTAGAAGTGCGCTCATCAAGTAAGCAAGGTTTCACCGGCTTGTGGGAAGAAGGCCCACGCAAAGGCACATTAGGGCAGCAACACACTCGCTTTATTGCTCCCAATTTAATGTGGCATGACCTGACCTCAAAGCAGTTTGGCAGAACCATGACCGTGGTTTATGCTACACCGATTCGTAAGGGTGAGTGTCGGGTGTTTGCTCGGTTTCCCTTTAAGTTTTCCTCCAAACTTCCCGCCTTTTTTATCAAACTAACCCCGCGCTGGTATTCCCACATTGGGCAAAATAACATCTTAGAAGATGACCAAATCTTTTTGCATTTCCAAGAGCGTTATTTAGAAGCCAAGGGGGGTAGTGAACACTTTAACAAGGCGTTTTATTTGCCTACGAAAGCAGATGCCTTTGTCTCACAATTACGTCAATGGGTGAACGTGTTTGCAGCTGAGCCTTTTCCTGGTGAATCGTTGTCGCCGCCGCTATCTACTGAAGTGTTGCTTGACCGCTACCATTCTCATACGGTGAATTGTTCGAGCTGCCGTGGTGCGCTTGCCAACTTGAAGCGAATTCGATTGATTGTGGCATTCTTAGGCATAATTTTGTGGGCGATTCTGCCGTTATTGAATCATGCTTCTGTGTTCCTAAATTTGCTGCCGGTTACTGCGGCATTGGCATGGTGGGGGTTAGGCAAGTTAGAGCGCCGGTTTTATGAGGGTCGTGCTGTACCACCGCGAAATCTACCCCAGAAGAAGTGAGCGTTACCACGAACAATTAGTTAATCTCTTGTGGTGAGTTGTGAAATTTTTACTGGCCGGCTTGATGCTCTCTACGAGGTAGCTGCTGCTGTTGAATCTACTGGAAGACTAGAACCAACAAAAGCCATTGTGGAGTCTAAACAACCACAACAAGGAAAATCATAGCCGGCAATAGAAAAGAGAGGGGAAAAGTCACAGATGAACGAGAGCATGACTAGATAGCTAACAGAAGCAATTAACTCCCAGTAATTTTGACTTGGAAGGAACTCGTTATTGTTATGCAGTCGCCTGCTCATCGGATGGAGTGGCGGTTGAAGAGGACAACGGGGTGCGATAGCTAAGTTAGCTGTCGGAGTGTTCAATTGTAAGGCAAGGCCAAGGTATAGGATGCCGGTGTTGTGGGTGGATGGGTGGTATCAGCGTTGCTTTATGAGGTTTGCACAAATGGAGAAGTATCAAAAGGCGTTGATTAGATATATTTAGATATATAAAGATATTCTTTAAATCATTCGTAGCGCCTCTAAGCCTGCCATGATTTCCTTTTGGCTTTCCTCAATAATTGCGATAAGTTCTTCCGGTGTTCGCTTATCCGTCCGATCTGGTGCATTAGGATTAGTAGCCTTAATGTTATAGACTGCATCATGGATCGCTTTGGCTTTAGCTAGTAATTCTCTTACTTCTTTGTCTAGTTCTTTAATTGTTTCGTCAAGGTCTTGATACTGCTGGGTATTCTCTTGTCCAGCTTTTTTCATTGCTTTAAGAGTTTCCCGATGTTGCTTAATTTTTTGATTAAACTCCTCTGCTTCCTGCTTGAGGGTATCAGATTTAGCTTTCGCTTCCCGCTTTCTTTTAGTAAAGTCTATTGTCCAACTTCGCTCACTTTCACGCCCTGGATCGTTTGGATCTAAGGCTAATCGGGCAAAGAAATCATCGAAATGTTCTGCTAAAAGTGGTGTTTTTTTACCAACTTTACGGTCTTCTAAAGTTGCTGTCATGGTTATATCGTAATACCATATTTTATCGGTTTGTTTACCCTTGGTAAAAAATAGTAAATCTGTCTTGACATTGGCTCCTGCGTTCACAAAGACACCAGGAGGTAAACTGACAATACACCATAAATTACAATCACTTAGCAGTTTGCGTTTGGTTTGGGTAAACGCATCAGTTTTGGTGTGAAATAATAGCCCTTCGTCAATTACCATGCCGCAAGTCCCACCATCTTTGAGATGGTCAATTAAACCATCTATAATATGCTGCATGAAAAGAACTTGGGCTTTATTGCACTGATATTTAAAGTTTTGCTGTGCTGCTTCGCCTTCTTTACTGCCGAAAGGGGGATTAGTGAAGATATAATCAAACTGAGCAGGTGCGCCCTCAAATAACTCTCCGTAGGTAGCAATTCCCGTTAAAGTGTTGCCGTGCCAAATTCGGGGTAATTCTATGCCGTGTAATACCATGTTTGCTAAACAAATAGGGATAGCTTCTGGGGCATCTTCTCTTCCCCAAAATGTTTCAGTTTTCAGAGTTTTAATCTGCGTACCCGTGGGCTTTTGAGCCATTATATACTTGAAGGCTTCAATTAAAAATCCACCTGTACCACAAGCAGGATCGTAAACTGTTTTACCGATTTGAGGATTTACTGCCTTAATAATGACACGGATGATTTCGCGAGGAGTAAAAAATTGTCCACCGTCATTTTTTCTGTCCCCCATCCGAAGCAATAATCCCTCTAATGCTTGGGAGATCGGAAATATATGTTTATCGCTCAATTCGGCTTGTGACAATTTTTCTACCTCATCGAGTACATCCATGAGGTTTGTTTCACTAGAAATAATCGTTTTTTCTTTGTTGCGGAATATCTCAGCGATAACTCGCTGTTGCCCAGTTGGGGTGGGATTTTTATCAATGTCATCTAAGCTTTTTAAATAGGGGAATAGTTCTTCGTTAACAAATTTCAGCACTGAACCTATTGCCCCTGTTTGTAATTCTTTACGTTTATCACCAACCACCCAATCTCCCCAACGGTAAGGCTCTTTAATACTGGCAGAAAATTCTGTTCCGAGCGTTACTGCTTTTATTTTCTCTTTTTGTTCAGCGACATCTAGGGCTTTCAGAAATAGCATCCAGGTCAGTTCAGGTACATAAAGCCGAGCGCCTTTGCACTTGTCACGGCGTAAAAGATTGCAGATACTCCAAATCGCTTTATCCATTTGGGCCTGGGTTGTAATAACACGCCCCTTAGCATTAGTTGATTTTTTATTTTTTGCCATATTTGTTTCACCTTTTAGTTCAAATTGTCAAAATTTTATGATTACAGGGCGATTGCGCTGACCGCGTCTCCTTTTCTTTTAATCTTCCTGCTTATCTTCTTCCTCCCATTCTTCAGCCTCGTCATCT
The DNA here is from genome assembly GCF_014695715.1 of Microcoleus sp. FACHB-68. NCBI lineage: Bacteria > Bacillati > Cyanobacteriota > Cyanophyceae > Oscillatoriales > Microcoleaceae > Microcoleus > Microcoleus sp. FACHB-68. Next base: position 155,513 of record NZ_JACJOT010000008.1, on the reverse strand, counting down.
ATATCTGGCCGTTCGTCTAGTTCCGGTGGCTCAAATATGCCAAAGACTTCGCGTAGGTATGCTTTGGGTAAGGCATTGATTGCTTCTAATTGTTTTTCAGCAGTAGCAATAATCGGAGCTAATTTTTCTATACGGCATCTGAGGCTTTGGGCGAATTCAATTTGATCTTCTTTAGTCTCTGGTAGAGGGATTTCTAGCGCTTTTATCTCTTCTAAAACAATATGCTTAAGACCTGCGCCTGCTGACTGTTCATCAATGCGACTTTGAACCAAGGGGCTATCAAGAGCGTAAAAAAAATATTCGCTGTCTATCCGATCTCTTATTGGCTTAATTAAAGCAACACTTACAAAGAAACTAAACTCGCGGGCATCATCCACTAAACAAGGGATACCTAAAGTTCCATCTTTTGTCATTAAGATATCACCAATTTCTGCTTTTCCACGACGGGTAAACTCTTCATGGTCTTGAGGCGAAATATATTGGAGGTTGTCAAAAGATAACTTTCTATTTCGAATATTTTGTACAGTAACAAAAGGTATTCCTTGCTTTACATAAGTAGGTGTAGCATGAGGGCCATCAATAACTAACGATGTAACTTCATCAATCGTAACTATGGGAATTTCTTGTATTTCTAAATCAGTAAATGCTTCACGAAGTATAGAATCCCGTATTGCCTTAGCTGCTTCTAATTGACGTTCTGCGATTCGCCGCATTCGCTCTGTTTCTTCCATTTGACGCTTAAAACGAGATGCGAGCGCTTTCTGTTCTGACAAGAGGGGGGGTAAAGGAATCAGTTGCGTACGAACTTGTTCATCATTAACTGCTGGATATAGTGCGCCAGATACTAGATTAGTCAAACTATCTACAAACCTTGTACTCTGAACAAAAGCAAATAGATAGTTGGGATCTAAATCACTGTTAGCACGCAGTACACAAAAACCTGTGCTGCATATTTGCTCATTTAAATCAGGCGGCACTAATGCAACTGCATTTAGATTCGGTCTAGTAGTCGAAACAATAACATCATTTGTATGAATTACTTTACGAGCTCGACTTGGTGCATCTTTTCCTAGTAAACTTTGAGAATTAATAATGCGTTTAGTTACATTATCAACGCTGGATATATCAACGTAGATAAAAGATTTGTCTGATTCCAAGCTAGGATCTCTAGTGCCGGTATCTTTTTCACATAATGCCTCTAGTTTCACCAAGTTCCAACTTTTGTGAAGTTTTTTCAATTCCATCATGCACTCAAAAGCCTCAATTTTACTTCTTGAATTAACTGTTCTGGCGGAGTATCTAAACCGATTAACGCTTCAAAACCTCCGGCATTTCTTACCTCATATTCATCATAAATCGTTGTGTTTTCGAGTTCCTCAATACCACCTTTCTCAAATTGTCTCGTGATCGCACTTAAAACATTAGCAGTTGGTTCCGGTAATTCCCGCAACCAATTACGATTTTTATAGCTAAAAGCCGCAGTTCTTTCAGCACGACTCTTAGCAGCAATACCATACACTAAATCTGCCAACACATCAAATAAATCGCAATCCCTCTGATCCTGCAACTCTCGAATTAATCGCAGGGATAATTCCCCTTTTGGCAGATTTTGCAACAACTTACGCCGCCTGGGGGTAACAACCCAAACCTTCCGTAACGAATCTAAATTCTCCGCTTCAGCCAGTATCCTAGCCGCTACCCGTTGCTTATACTCTTCCACTGGTACTAAAACATCCGTCCCATCTTCGTTACATAAAATTGATTTACCTTCACCTGCCACACTAACCGTAAACCCTTTAACCTGAATCAGATTAGCTTTTCGCCGTGTTGGTCTGTCCTTATTGCTGCTATCTCCTTCTGGCTGATTCCCTTCACCTTCTTCATCCCCTCCTGTTGTCGGTTTATTGCGACTCTCAAAAGGTTGACCGAATAGGCGCGTAGCATTTGTATAATCATAAATTCTAAACATCACCTTCGATCCTGATGGATCGCCGATTCTGGTTCCCCTTCCGATAATTTGATAAAACAAAATAGGTGATTCCAAGTAACGAAAGAAAATTACATTTTCTAAATTAGGAAGATCCACCCCAGTTGACAGTAAATCAACCGTTGTCGCAATATAATGGCTTTGTTTACTATCTCTAAGCTCAGGAATTAGCTTTTTTGCAGGCGGTCTTAAGTCTGGATTGCCAGTACACATAAAAGCAAACCATTCACACGATTCAATTTGCCTCTGCTGACACCAGCGAGAGTAAATATTATTCAGTTCAATTGCAACATTTGAAGCATGAGCATCACTAGCACAAAAAATAATTGTTTTTTGATACGGTGTTCCTGTATCTAGTAAATGTTGAAAAATATCCTCGCTCATCGCGGTTACTCTATCTGGTAAAAGCAGCAAGCGATCGTAACTTTTCACACTATAACTCGGTGCAATATCCCCAGGATTTACAGTTTTACCTGTATATGGATCGATAACCGAGCGCATCTCAATATCTTCGCGGGTAATTTCTATTTGATCTAAATCTACTGCACGGCGAATAACTTCACAAGCCGCTAAATAGCCGTCTGCTTGACCTTCAGTAATCCCATATTCATAAACAGGTTGACCGAAATATTCTAAATTATGTGCTGTAATTTCTTCATCGTCCTGTCTAGCTGTTTCTCCTTCACCGCCGATAATTATGCGAGGTGTTGCTGTTAAACCAATATGTACTGCCTCGGAGTGATCTTCAAGAATTATACTCCACGAACCCCAAGCCGAGCGATGGCACTCATCAATAATAATATGGCTCAATGGTAAATCTTTAAAATATTGATTCCAAAACAGCGGTTCATTTTCTTCTTTGCCTAATAAAGTTTGGTAGCTGGCTACAAGAATCCGAGCATTTGTATTAGGTTTATCAGTCGTGACAACTCTAGCGTTATCCTCAAAAATTGCCATTAGTTTGCCTAGAGCTTGGCTGCGAAGCTCGTCCCGATCTACTACAAATAAAGCTCTAGTCAACTGCTCTGATTCTGCCAATTTATGCAGTAATTGAGTAGCTAAAATAGTTTTACCTGTACCCGTAGCCAGTTGAATTAAAATTCTATTCCACTTATCACCTCTTCTGGCAATTTTTTCTAAAGCCGACCTAATCGCTGCATCTTGGAAATAATATAAAGCTCTAGCTCCCCCCTTCGGAGATATAAATAAAGCACGGGCAGCATTCGTATCCAACTTAAACCCTTTAATAGCTTCCCATCGGCTGCGTAAATCTTCAGGCGTTGGAAAATTAGCTATATCCAAATTCGTTTCAATTTGTCGCGTATCTTCACCCCATGTTGCATATAAATGCCCATTAGTGGAAAAAACAAAGGGCACATTAAATCGTTTTTGGTAATCTAGTGCCTGCTGTATCCCTAAACTTGGTAATTTATTTTCTGCCTTGGCTTCAATCAGCGCGACAGGCAAAGGTTGATTGCCTCTCGTGGCAGGCAAACACAACAAATAATCAACTCGCTCACTACGCTTACGAGGTTTACCGTCAATAATATCGACTCCACCAGGAGTTTTTTCACGTCTGATCAGGTTGGCTTTCCAACCTAGAGAGTCTAAAACGGGATCAATTAGTTCCTTGCGAGTCAGGTCTTCGTTACGAGACATAAAAACTATAACTACTGATTAGATATTAATAACTCGGGTTACGCCCAAGTGAAATTTAGCTATCTCTTTAACCTAGATGCCAAATGCTGATGAATTTGATTTAACCACACCGGCATCACCGGCACACCAAATTTTAAGAATGCGAGCGCCTTCTCCACATCAAATCGCTAGCAATCGCTATTTTCAAAAATAGCTTAAATTACTTTCGATGAAGGCTTTTCAGATAATGGACACAACTGGACTCGAACCAGTGACCCCTACGATGTCAACGTAGTGCTCTAACCAACTGAGCTATGCGTCCGAACGGATTATCAACATAACATACACTTCAACACCGGCGCAATACTTTACAACTTAAAATTTTTCTTCACCTCACGCTTCCACCACCGGCGACATCCGCCAAATCTTAATCGTCTTATCCTCACTGCCACTCACCAGGGTTTGACCATCCGGACTGAAAGCAACCGAATTCACTGAGTAAGATTCCCCAGAAAGCGTGTGCAACAGCTTGCCGGTGGGCAAATGCCAAATCTTAATCGTCTTATCCCGACTACCGCTAGCGAGGATCTGGGCGCGGGAACTCATTGCCAGGGTATTCACCCAATTTGAATGACCGGCAAGGGTGCGGAGTGGAGTTTGTTGCAATTGCCCACCATTCCCCAACTGCCACAGTTTAATCGTCTTGTCCTCACTGCCACTAGCAAGGGTGAGAGAACGGGGACTAATTGCAATAGAACTCACCGGATCGGTATGACCGGCTAACGTGTGCAGCAGTTGCCCATTCGCCAAATTCCACAAGTTAAGGGTTCTATCCCAGCTACCGCTGGCAAGAATCTTCCCGTCTGGGCTAAAGGCGATCGCTCTCACGCCGTCAGAATGCCCCGTCAGGGTGTAGATCAGCTTTCCAGTTGCCAGATGCAAAACTTTAATCGTCTTATCCCAACTCCCACTCGCCAGCGTCTTGCCATCCGGACTGAAAGCAACCGACAGCACCCAGTCTGAATGACCTGTGAGCGTACATAATAGTTTGCCGGTGTAAAGCTGCCACAGCTTAATCGTTCTATCCAAACTGCCACTGGCGATCGTCTGCCCATCTGGACTAAAGCAAACCGAGGTGACATCATCTGAATGACCTGTGAACGTACCCAGATGCTCGCCGGTTGCTAGCTGCCACAGTTGAATCGTTTTGTCAGAACTACCACTGACAAGGATCTGACCATCTGGACTAATCGCAACCGAATTAACAAAGCGCGAGTGTCCCGTAAGAATCTGAACCCGTTTCCACGTCGTCGGTGCGTTGAAAGGAAGAAAGCTATCTGCTGTACTGGTAATCAGCGGTTTGGATGCCGGCCTAACCGTGATGGGTGGCGTTTGCGGCATTTGAATGCCTCTCATCGGCAAGGTGGCCGGCACATGGGGTGAAGTTGCCGGCTTCAAGGGTTCTGCTTTCAAATCTTTCAGCACTTCCGATGCCGACTGATAGCGATCATTCACCCACTCTTTCAGCATTTTGTCTAAAACTTGCGCGAGTTGAGCGCTGACATCTTTCCCTTTTTGCCTTAGCACCGAACGCCACAGCCACCGTCCATTCAGCGGATCAAATAATTCTTCGAGCGCTGTATGAGTCAGCAAATGAATGCAAGTCACGCCTAAACTGTAAAGGTCACTGGCTGGATAGGCTTTGCCACTGCGAAGCTGTTCAATGGGTGCGTAACCTTCTGTACCGGCTCGCGTTCCCGTTCTGGCAAAACCTGTACTGCTTAACTGTTTGGAGACACCAAAATCAATCACCACCAGCTGCCCATCTCTGCGACGTCTGATAATATTCATCGGCTTGATATCGCGGTGGATGATTTGGTTTTCATGGACAAACTGCAACACCGGCAGCAAATCATTTAACAGCAGCCGGATCTGTTCTTCACTAAACGCCCCTTGTTCTTCCAACTCCTGCCACAAATCTTGCCCTTCAATTAGCTGCTGCACCAAATACAAGCTTTTATCTTGTTCAAAATACGCCAGCAAAGCCGGAATTTGCGAGTGCTGTTCCCCCAGTTCCAGTAAGCGTCTCGCTTCTTGCTCAAACAGCCCAACAGCCTTAGCCATTGCATCAGAATTGCCTTGAATTTCCGGTGCCGGTAAAAATTGCTTAATCACGCAGCGAGCACGCAGCCGGTGTTCATCGACTGCCAAAAAGGTTCGCCCCATACCCCCCTGCCCGATGGGCTGAATGGCACGGTAACGATCTTTGAGTAGTAATTTTGTCCCACAGCTCAGACAAAACTTAACCGTAACCGGATTCTGCGGCTGCGGGCAGCTCGGATTGAGGCAATAGCTCATATTGGCAAGGAATCAGCAGATTGAATCTATGTTAAGTTTTCCCGTACCCCAGGCGAGGGCATCGCTGGTGCGCGGTTTGAGTAACGCCCTTTGGCTGTGTTGTTAGCGCTTGATGCTTATTTGTTGGGGGATGTTCCAGCTTGATGCCGGCAGCAGATCACGGGTCTTGGCAGTGCAGAATTAAATCCTACTGCATCTTTTCAAAATATTTGCCTGTTTGATGCCGGCGTCAATAACTCGATATTTTCATCACTTAACCGCTTAAAAATATTCGATTTTACGATTTTAGGTAAAAGTGCCCCGACTGCTGTGGGGCTGTGTTGCAACTTCTGCCACAAATTCTGCTCCTTGTTCCACTACCGCACCCACGCTAAATGCTGTTATCGATTAAAGTATGGTATTGTAGCGCGAATAAGCAGATGTCGCATCCTCTTCCAAGGTCGAGTTTAACCGTTTAGATTACCGATTTCATAGGAAAAGTCTTGGTTACTAAAAAAGATTACGGCATATTTCTTACAAAATGGGGTGAGGGCTAACATACCGTTTCTTTTAAAAAAATTATAATAAAAGAGAAATGTTTTAAATAAAATGCCTGATTATTGGAATTGAAATTCTTTTAAAGGTTTTTCACCGATGGGATAGGTTAAGAAAAAAAGCCGACTTACCCGAATTGCAATGAGCCGGCTTTGATCCCAAGTATCTAAATTCCTTCAAACTCAAGTTACTTCAGTTTTTCTCGTGCGAATTTCAATAAATCTTGGGCTTCTGAATAAGCGGTTGTGCCGGTTTTAACGTTTTCCAAATCGGTGATAATTTCCTGTAGTTGGCCGGCTATCGCACCACTTTCAGTTTCAGCACTGGCTAAACGTTGCAAATTTGGAATCGAACGTTTTGCTCGTTGCAGCGCTTCCACAGATTCTTGCTCAGCTTTCTGGCGCGTGGTGACAATTCCCAGATTTTTTTGATATTGAGCAATTTTCCCAACAGCATCGGTATAGCCAGAATCTTGTAATGGCACAAGCTTGAGTTGATGAATTGCTTGTTCCCACAGATCAGCAATCTGGCCCCACTCATCTGCACTATGGGGCGGATTTTGGGAAGATTCTGCTGCTGCCATTGCAAATGTTTTGGCAGCTTCAATTAATGTATTTGTGCGCTGACGACCGGCAGTGTCTCCCACCACTTCTGCAAAATCGCGTTGAGCAGCTTGCAGTTTTTTCCGTGCCATGAGATTTGCTAAAGTGGATTCTGGAATCTCTCCCATTTGGTCAATACTGACTTGCCAAGCCGCAATCGCTTTTTGTTGATCTGCCCCTGGTTTAGCCTGCTGATATTGCTGTTTGGCGGCGTTCAGTCCTTCTTCTGCTTGAGATAACAAAGTTTGAGCATTCTTTTCTTGGAAGATTGTTGCTTCCATGCGCCCGATCTGTTTACGGGCTTTTTCAAATTCATCATAGGTAAACTTCCAACTACAGCCAAAGAAACTGCAATAAAACTTCGGTTCATAGCCCAAAAACCACACCGGCAGTCCGTTCAGGTGTTTTTGCGCTTTCGTAACTTTTTCTGCGCCTAAATTAATATCAGCCGGCCCGCTTGCTTTGTTAACCAGTTGGTCTGCCTGTTCCACCAAGGAGATGGCTTGCCGGTAGTCGTTATCCATCTTAATGTAGCTGGGCAGCAAGATCAGAGGTGCAACTGAAGCCACCGGCTTACGAATCATCGGAAATGGGAGATTTGCCACCCAGATAAACCCAGCCGCGCCGGCAACGGAAACGGTTGCAAACATGAGTAAACCGAACATTCCCTTCGGCTTGTTGGCATTCGCCGCCTCCTTCAGCACTTTCTCATTGAAATTTGGCAAAATATCGCTCATTGTCTGACGCAATTCTGCAAAGGTAGCCGGCGATCCATTTTGCATCCGCAGCTTTTCTAACCGCTTCAGGGCAATATCCCGCTGTACTTTGCCGGCGATATCATTTCCAGAGCATTTAAAGACTTCGACCCGCAAAATTTCAAAAGCGCGATTATTGAGGCGAGACATAACGACACAACCTTACTGATTGATTGCTTTTAGAGTGCCCGCCAGAAGGCCGCTAAGCTACAGCAATCTAGCGCGAGCTAAAGAAATGCTTTTTACTGTATAACCCTGATTAAACAATTTACCCCAATCGGTTAAATTTTCTTAATATAAAATGAGCCGATTTAAAGTCGTGCATCAGTCTGTTAGTATTCTCAAGCTGCTACACCGACCAAGTTTGCGTGTCAGCTTCAATCGAGATTCTAGAAAAGTGTTGGAATGCTGACAGTAAATAATGCGAGTTCTAAGCCAGTAAAAAGCCAAATTTCCATTACAAACTTCGCCCATCACTGTGGCTCAGTAAATTTTCAAAAGAGGCATGGACAGCAAACCGTTTTCTTCGTTGATATTGGATGGTCTGCGCTCTTTTGGGCGCTTTTGCCGCTCTGAAGAGGGCCGCTGGCTCTGGTACATTATGGCAGCGGCAATTTACGCAACAATTCTGGTGTTACCGCTTCCAGGTTTTTCAATAGAAGCTAGGCGATCATTAGCTGTCTTTGGCGTGGCTGTTTTCTTGTGGGCGACTAATACCCTACCACTCGCTGTCACCGGCTTGTTGATTCTGTTCTTATTACCCTTTAGCGGCGCGATTTCTACGAAAAGTACCTACGTTTACTTTGGCGATCAAGCGGTGTTTTTCGTGTTGGGCGCACTGATCCTCACCAGCCCCATTATGCGATCCGGACTCAGCACTCGTTTAGCCCTAGCGGTGGTGAGCCGGTTTGGCCGCAATCAAAGTGCGCTGATATTGTCTATTTTGGGTTTGGCGGCGGTGATGTCTTGTTTTATTAACGCCCACGCAGTTGCCGCGATGCTGTTCCCAATCGTGCTTGAGGTCGTCCGCGCCGCCGGTGGCAAGCCGGGAGGGAGTTTTGGTTTTGCGGCTTTTTTGGCGATGGCGTGGGGTGCGGTGATTGGTTCTAATACAACGTTACTAGGCGGCGCAAGAGGGCCGCTAGCTTTAGGAATATTGCAGAATGCTACCAACCAGACGATTAGCTTCGTGCAGTGGACACTGTGGTCAATTCCAGTGGTGCTGGTACTGTTGCTGGCAGCCGGCATCGTGCTGGTGATCGCGGGGCGAGGCGAAGAGGTTTCTCTACCGGCAGCACAGCAGTTTCTAGAAGCCCGCAATAACAAGCTGGGTTCCATTTCCCGGCGGGAAATTTATACTGCCGGTGTGATGCTGCTGACGATTGTTCTATGGATCTTTCAAGGAGATCGTTTAGGACTGGCAACAGTAGGATTTTTAGGGGTGTCCTTGGCATTTGTGCTGGGCATTGCCGATTGGCGCGAGGTAGAGGAGGATGTAAATTGGGGAATTTTTGTGATGTATGGCAGTGCGATCGCCCTGAGTGCAGCATTGCGAGATACCGGCGCAGCGGAAGCGCTGACAAAGCAACTACTTGCTTTGGGAATTGAATCACCCCTATTGATTTTTGCTGCGGTTGTACTCATAGCGCTTTGCCTGACAGAGTTTATGAGCAATGCGGCAACGGTGGCAATGCTGATGCCGGTGGCGCTATCTTTGGCATCTAACTACGGCATCGATCCCCATGCGATTACACTAGGTGTTGTTGTGCCTGCCGGCTTGGGCTTCATGTTTCCCGTTAGCACGCCGGCGATTGCGATCGCAGTCGGCAGCGGGTTCGTGCGCCCCCTAGCCGTCTTGCGCTTAGGAATTTGGCTGGATATTCTCACTTTTTTGGTTTTTTTAGCGATGAGTAAACTGTACTGGCCTCTCGTGGGTTTGAGGTGGTAGGATGGCGACCCAGGTGCTCGTGTTGACGAACCTCTATGCTTACGAAAAAGGACTGAATCGGGCGCTGGAGGCAGCTAAGCTTGCCGGTGCCGGCATGAATGTGGTGTTTTTAATCGATCCGGGTTCTGTCGCTGATATAGTGCGCGGCTTGGGCCAGCAAGGTTGGCTAGGTTCTGGGGCGTTGCGAAATCTAGAAACTTCGATGTTAGAAGGCTATCGCGCTTTGGCTACAGACATTCTAGAGGAAGCGCAAAGCCGGTTTTTTCAAGCGGGGATTGCTGTGGAAACGAATGTTAAAGAGATGTCGCCTCAAAAATACATTCAAGACCTTTTAAATCAGAAACCTACAACGGTTATGGTGAGCGGTTCCTCGTCGCTGGCTAGCAAATTAGAGAAGATGTTAGGACAAATCGAATGGATTGAGGAAGAGTAATTGACACTGGCTGCCGGTACGATTGCCCAAACGCGGGGTGATGGAAAGGTGGACTTTTCAGCGATGTCGGAAAATGACCGGCCACCTAATCCGCACTTTTTGTACCGGCTTGCAGTATATTTTGGATTTTGGACTGCACGCAAGGCTAAAATCTAAAGTCTAAAATCTAAAATCGCAAAAAGTCGAGAGTTGAGCAAAGATGGAACAACGTGGGGTGACAGTGTGGTTTACAGGACTCAGTGGTGCCGGTAAGACCACGATTAGTCGGGCAGTGGAAAACAAACTGCGCGAGCGCGGGTACTTAGTAGAAGTTCTCGACGGGGATATTGTGCGTGAGAACTTGACCAAAGGGTTAGGTTTCAGTAAGGAAGATCGGGACGAGAATATCCGCCGCATCGGCTTTGTAGCGCATCTGTTGACCCGTAATGGGGTGATTGTCTTAGTTTCTGCGATCTCGCCCTATCGTGAGATTCGGGATGAGGTGCGCGGACGGATCGGGGATTTTGTTCAGGTTTATGTGAATGCGCCTCTGCAAGTGTGTGAAGATCGCGATGTGAAAGGGCTTTACAAAAAGGCGCGGGCGGGACAAATTAAGAACTTCACCGGCATTGATGACCCGTATGAGTCACCCACTGACCCGGATGTGGAATGTCACACCGATCAAGAGAGTGAGGAAGAAAGTGCGATGAAGGTTTTGCAGAAGTTAGAAGCAGCCGGCTATCTTCCTAAGTGAAGTGTGAAATTGGGCCGGCAGGTGTTTGAGCCGGTAACTATCTAGCGATGATGCCGGTTATCTGTTCAAGTGCGAAGGGTGCGACAGTTCACCCTTTGCTTTTTTAAGCACGATCCTAAAGGTGAATGCTGTGGAAAAACAGTTTAGAAGATAGAGAGGGAAAGGGGAAGTATCAAGAAAACTTTTTACTTCCTAAACCCCTATCCCTTGCCTCATTCCTCAGTTATGGTGAATGACGATAACAAAAGCCATCCATTTCGGTGGGCGCAGTTTTGCCTCATGCTTTTATTCGTCAATCTGCCAAGGATCTTTTGTAAACTCTTCATCCAAAACTTTTTTCGGACGCATGATCAGGATGACTCGCCCAATAATGGGAATGTCGGGGTTTTCTGGAAACCACTGCAATTGCGCTTGGCCGGCAGTTTCTACTAAAAAGTAGTTGTTGGCATCCCATTCTTGCTGGGTTCTGTCTACAACGATTAACACTTCTTCGGGTTTGCCGGGAAGTGGACTAGGCAGTTGTTCGCTGTCACACAAAATGACGATGGGATCTTCGGCTTGGCGCAGCACTTGCCAGCCGGGGATGGGAACCCAGGCTTGGTTTGCGACTGAATGAATGATTTTAAATGGCCCGGTTTCCTGCACCGGCATCACGGCTTCCAATTCTGCTGATGTCAGGGGCATCTTGCCGACAATTGGCAAAACTCGGGGCAGTTCATCGGAGGTTTCCAGACGGTAAACCGGCAAGCGAGGGGCCGGTTGTGATGACACTACGCTAAAGTCTGTCAGCAGTTTCTCTACCTGTTGTCTGGCTGTCTGAGTGTGTGCAAACCTCAAGCCTTGAGCAATGAAACGTGATCGCTCTTGTAAGTCGGCTTTTTGTTTGGCGAGTTTCCAAAAGTAATAAGCAGTAGCATCACCCGGATGGTTGGTAAAGCCTTCTGGTAACTTCCCAAGCCGAGAGAAGTCTTTGATCGCTTTAGCAACATCACGCGCAGCTTCGACATCCAGCGATTGGGCAACGATTAATTCGGCGGCGGCGGCGCGTTCTGGCTGCGTCAGAATGCGTAATTCATACAGGATCTCACTGCCGCGACGCTCAAAGTATTCTCGCGCTGCCTCTGAAACGCCGGTACTCACCATTGAGCTGTAGACTTGAGCACCGACGATTACTTGATTTTGCTGGATCGGTTCAAAGCCGGTTTCTTCAAATATTTCCTGGGGTTGATAACCGGCTTTTTGCAGGGTTTGGCAGGCTTGTCCCCATTCTACCCAGGTGCCTTCTTTGCGCCGCAGGGAGAATATTAAGTCTTTATGTTCGGGATTTGGGGTGTCTTGTGGTGTTTCAGTCATCGTAGGAGCCAGCAAACAAAGGTTTTATCACTTAGCAATTCGCAATGCGTTTGCCAAAAGCTAACGACTAAGGGATTTATTCAATTTAGCGCGATTGCGTTCCCCTGCCCTGAATTGATCTGATCGGCAAGCGGCTTGCTCAGTAATCCCGTTGGGCGGTAAGCTCGAACAGTTAGCGAGCACGGGCATGGGGAAACATTGTGGCAATTGACGAACAATTGATTGAGGTAGGCAAGCTGAAGTGGTTTTACCGGCAAGCTAAGCCCATTGGCAAAAGTGATAAGCTGCCGGTGCTGTTGCTGCACGGTTTACCCTCCCAGAGTTACAGCTGGAATGAAGTTTTGCCGGCTTTGGCAGAGCAAGGTTTTCGCGCAATTGCCCCGGACTGGATCGGGTTTGGCTTATCGTCTAAACCAGACCGGCGCGACTTTGCCTATACCCCAGATGCGTTTATTGACGTGCTTGCCGGCTTTATTCAAGCTTTGGAAATTGAGCGATTTTATTTAGTTGTTCAGGGATTTTTGGGTTCTGCCGGTTTGCAATATGCGCTGCGTCATTCACAGCAAATTGAGCGCTTGGTGATTCTCAATACGCCGGTAACGACTGATTCCAAGTTGCCTTGGAAGATTAAGCAATTGGGTTTGCCGCTGGTGGGAGATATGATGACCCAAGACCCGCTACTGGTTGACCGAACTCTCGAAGGCGGCAGTGGTTACCAAATATCTGATAAAGATTTAGATGTTTACCGGCGTCCGTTTCTCAAGAGTTCCGACGCTGGGCGCAGTTTGCTCTACACCGTCAGAAATATGCAGATGGTTCCAGCAATGGCAGAAATTGCCGCCGGCTTTCCTGCATGGCAGCAACCCACTTTGATGATCTGGGGAATGAACGATCCTTGGCTGCCTTTTTCCCAAGCACAAACCTTTGCTAACAGCCTTCAAAATGCAGAATTTGTCAAACTAGAAGAAGGCCGGCATTACCCCCAAGAACATTGGTCTGAAAAGGTGTGTAATGCAATGATTCCATTTCTGCGCCGGCAAGAAATTTAGCCTGATTGTTTTCTATTTTGCTAATACCCAGGTTCATTCCCTGGTTTCCACTTAATATTGCAGCCGATACTCGGCTTTTGTTCTGGGTTAACTGGCTGATCGGCTAGCACTGCATCAAGCGCAGATCGTAAATCTTTGCCTGTGACAGGCAGCCCGTTACTAGGCCGGCTATCATCCAATTGGCCGCGATAGATTAGTTGCCGGTTGGCGTCAAATACAAAAAAGTCTGGTGTACAAGCGGCTGTGTAAGCTTTGGCTGTTTCTTGGCTGGCGTCATAACCGTAGGGGAAAGTGAAGCCGAGTTCTTGCGCCATTGTTTTAAGTTTGTCGGGGGCATCTTCTGGATGGGTTGCCGCATTGTTGGCGCTGATCGCCAGGATGCCAACATTTTTGCCACTATAGTCTTTGCCAATTTGTGCAAGTTCTGCTTGTACGTGCTTGACGAAGGGACAGTGCCGGCAAATAAACATTACCAGTAGGGCTTTTTTGCCGGCAAATGTGGCCAGAGAAATTGTTTGACCGGAAACGACATCCGGCAGATGAAAATCTGGCGCTTGAGTTTTTAGCGCCAACATTGTTGATGGGGTTAATGCCATATTATTCGCTGCTCAATCTTTAATTTATTCCATCAGTTTAAAGGCTGGCAATCTGAACACACAAGTGAAAGTTTGGGGTGCTGCAATTTGAAAGGAAAAAATAAATTTAACGGCTGAAAATAACTTTTCAAAAATACTTGCAAATCTATCTTTGGGGGGATTTAGAGAAGACACTCGCGCCCTTAGATGTAAAGCATCTGATTAATAAAGAAGGGCGCACTCCTAGTTAAAAGCAACAATGATAAATTCTTTTAAGCCGAACTCCTCAGCAATTCCCGATGAGTTCATTACTCCTGCTAGCTTGATTATTCAAGCCACCACCAACACAGAACGCATTCATCTATCTGGTTATTGTATGTCTGTTAGTGGGGTGCTTATGGCCATTTCTCAAACATTGGAGGAAAACGGCGGTAGCATCACCCACTGCACTGTGCAAACGGACACACTCAACCGGCAACTTTTAATGGAATTACAAATGCCGGCGCTTTCAACACTGGAAGTGATTCGTCGCGCTATCCATTCAGCCGATGGCATGATCCAACGGCTTCAGATCGACTATGGTATCCGGCCAATGATGCCGGCATCGGCAGAGGGCAGCGATCACACAGCACACGGCAATAGCCGGTTTAATACTTTTCCAAAGCCTTGCTTAGGCTGCCGCTACTATCATGGTCAGCACTATGGGGGCCACTACTTAATTTGCGCCATTCATCCTTATGGCCCAGAGGAAAAAGAGTGCCGCGACCGGCAAGAATAAAACTCTGGAAGTATGTGGAAAATCCCTCAAAATTTGTCGAAATGTTAATTTTTATTAAAAAAATAAATAATTCTATACGTTTAAATAAACTTTAATGAAAGTTCAGGGAATTTGCAGTTTATACTAAGTTGTAATTTTCAATACAATTTTCATAGAACCCTAAATAAATTTAACAAAGTGTACTTATTATGATAGCTAACGTGACGACTGGGCCTAGACCGAGCTTTACCCGCGATGAACTGCTGCAACGCTATGCATCAGGGGCGAGAGATTTTAGTCGGGCAAGCTTAAGTAAAGCGGATCTCAGTGAGACAGATTTGAGTGGGGCGTATCTCAGTGGAGCCGGTTTGAGCAAAGCCGATTTGAGGGGAGCCAAACTCATTAAAGCTAACCTGCATGGAGCAAGTCTCAGTGGGGCAAATCTGAGTGGAGCGGACTTGAGCGGAGCGGATCTGAGCGGCGCACACTTAAATTGGGCAGACTTGAGCGGAGCCAACTTGACTGGAGCGATCCTGACAAGCGCAGATGTGAGCGGCGCTAACCTCAGCGGAGCCAATCTCAGCGGAAGTCAGCTCAGTCTCACCTACTTGATTGGCACCAATCTGAGCAAAGCCGATTTGAGGGAAGCCAATCTCACCCAAGCTAGTTTGAGCAAGGCAGACTTGAGTGGGGCTAACCTAAGCAAGGCAAACCTCCGGGGGGCGAAGCTAAGGCAAACGAACCTGAGCGAGGCTGATTTATCTCAGGCAAACTTGGCAGGCGCGAACCTAAGCTCAGCGAATCTAAACAACGCGCACTTAAATGGGGCGAATCTGAGTGAAGCCGATTTAAGTGAAGCAACCTTAGGACGTGCTAATTTGAGCAAGACAAACTTGAGCAAGACAGACTTAAGAAATACTTGTTTAAAGCAGGCTAATTTGAGTGGGGTTAATCTGAGTGGGGCAGAATTGAGTGGTGCTGATTTAAGCGGAAAACTGCTAACCGGCGCGAACTTGAGTGGTGCCGGCTTGAGCTTAGCAAATCTCAGTGGCGCTTACTTGATTCAAGCGAACTTGAGCGGTGCTAATCTTGCCGGCGCGAATTTGAGTGGCGCACATCTAATTGGCACCAATTTGTCTGAGGCAGATTTGACGAGAGCAAACTTGCGAAATGCCAATGTAGCAGACGCAAATCGTCAGGGAATCAAGCTGAAGGGAGCCACCTTACCCAATGGCAAAATCTATCAATAGATTTTAACGAGAGAAATTGCGATCTTCCCTGAATATAAATACTCAATTTAACAGTTCAATTTTAAAATTGAGCTAACTTTTCGATGCAGTTTTTTCAGTGATTTTTTAATTGAAGTGGGTGCCGGCAGAAATTCTTCAAGTGTCGATTCATCTAGACATTCAAGCCGACAGTAGTGTCGTAGGGTGGGTTAGCAAAACATACCCTAGCCCAACTCAGAACCCACTCAGTGCTTAAATACTTTGCTGATCAGCATTACGAACCGTCACTTCAAAATCATCGCAAAGTTTATTAACCAGATCTTCCATTTCTCTAAAAAAATAATCTCCCACTTGTTTTCGATTTAATACTTTATATTTGCGATAGATTTTGGCAAAGTCTTCATAGATTTCCTCTTCTGTAACATTTGATTTAATCTTAATAATCAAACGTTTGCCGTCCTCAGCATTCCGCACATATTCAAAGAGATCGCTAATTTTTAAGGCAAATTCTTGAATACGTTCTCCTTTTAAAGCTTCTTGTTCATTACGCGCATCGAGGATAGCAAGAATATCAAATTGATATGCTGTATTGCTAGGTTCTTTGCCTTCAGCAACCTTAGTGGGTTTCTTTTTCTTTGGCTCTGGTTCTTGGGTTTCAACTTCAATGATGCCGATTTGGTTATCAAAATAGACTTCGATTGCGTCTTTAATATCATCAGTCCGGTGTAGTCTATTGTAAATGGTATTGAACAGACGCAGGAATTCTAGCAAGCTAGGTTCGCTGTACTTCTCATCTAGGCTAATCACATACTCAATGCGGTTGAGGATGGTGAAATACTGAGCAGCTTTAGCTTTGGTGCCGGCAGTGCGCTTGGGGTTGGCATCAATATACTTTTCGATGCTGCTTTCTAAGTCGAGGCAACTTTCAGGATGATTGCGTTTAGCGTTATTGTTGAAAATTGCGAGAAAGACCTCAAAGAATTGCTCGTAAACATCGGATTTTTTAAGCTCTGTAAACAGAATTTCTAAAACTCGTTTGTCACTGTGAGGATCGAAGTCACTAACAACGACATCCGAAAAATGCTCGAAGGCATCTTTGATATTTTGGACGTTGACATTGTTATAGGAAAAATCAACGATTTTACAATCATTTTTGTATTTGGCAGTGCGGTTTACCCGTGAGATAGCTTGAATCGCGGCAATGCCTTTAATTTCTTTATCTAAAAATAGGGTGTGCAGTTTTTTCTCGTCAAAGCCAGTTTGTAATTTGGCTACCACGATGATTAAGCCATTTTTCTTGAGGGCAAAGCTTTCTAAGACTTTTTCTTCGGTGAGTCCTTCGTTTAGTCCTGTGGCGCTTTGTTCGTCTTGGTTGCTGGAGTAGACAATATGGATAGGAGCGCCGGCATATTTGGCGTATTTGGGCTGTTTGATGAGTTCGTTGAAATGTTGGGTTACAGCTTGTTTGTAAGCGATTGCTGCTTTAATCGAATACACCGCCAGCATTGCTTTGCCGGTGCCTCGGATTTGCCGATAGACATCTTTCACCAGCAAATCGGCAACATATTGGGCAATGGCGTTGATGCGCTCGCGGTTTTCATAAATTTGCTTTTTATCGGCATCTTTGTAATTTGGCTCGGTGAAGCCCTCCAGTTCATTGCTGGGGATGTCAAACAGCATCTTAGAGGCGACGGGGACAATATTTTTCAGGGGGTTGAGAATAAAGCCGTCCTCAATGGCTTCTTTCATGGTGTAGGAGTCGAAGGGAACCCAGAGTTTTTCGCTTTCGGCATAGCCGCTAAATTCACCAAAGCGGGCGAGGGTGTGATCGTCGGGGGTGGCAGTGAAGCCGACTATCAGGTTTTTCTTTGTGCGGGTTTGGTTGTATTGCTGCTGTGAGTCAAAGGGGGTTTGCAGTTCGTCAAAGATATTGACCATTTCTTCGTGTTGATCGCCACTGTTGGAGCGGTGAATCTCGTCGATCAAAAAGACGATGCGGAGTTGGGCGAGTTTTTGTAGGGTGTCGGAGTCGAGCATTTCTCGCACAGCCCCAAATTTTTGCAGGTTGACGATGACTAAACGGGTGTCGGATCGGAGGGCTTCTTGGAAGGTTTTTTTGTTATGTGCCTCAATGTACATCCGGTTATCGATGTTCATATTCAGCATTTTCGAGTCGATCTGGCTGCGGAGTTGCAGGCGATCAACCACAATCATAATTTTGTCGTAAATGTATTCACCGTTGCGGCGTAGATCTTTGAGTTGTAGAGCTGTCCAGCCAATAATGTTGGATTTGCCGAACCCGGCAGCATATTGCAATAGGAGAGAATAGACGTTTTTGTTGTTAGCGTAGGCTTTGCGCTTTTCGATAAGTTCCTGACGTTTGGCGGTGGAGACGTGGGCTAGCTGCTGTTCTAGCTGGTGAATGAAGTAGTCGTCTTCGGCTTCATGTTCTAAGAATTCGTCAATTTTAGCCAGAATTTTATCGGTGCCGAATTTTTGTTTGGGACGGGGTGAGATTAGTTGCCCAATTTCGTTTTTGAGTTCCTTTTTACCGTTGACAACGTAAACATCCCGCTCAAT
This sequence comes from Microcoleus sp. FACHB-68, assembly GCF_014695715.1. Classification (NCBI taxonomy): domain Bacteria; kingdom Bacillati; phylum Cyanobacteriota; class Cyanophyceae; order Oscillatoriales; family Microcoleaceae; genus Microcoleus; species Microcoleus sp. FACHB-68. The sequence continues at coordinate 136,982 of NZ_JACJOT010000008.1, read as the reverse complement.
AAAGTTGTAGTAGAGGATTTCTTTTTCAATGAAGCTTTTGCCGTAGTGGGCAATGAAGAGTTCTTTGAGTTTTTCCTTTTGTTCAGCGGTGGAATTAAGCAGTGGATAGGGTTTGAAGGCTTTGACAACTTTCTTTTCGTACTCTTCGCGATCAAACTTCCCTTCGCGGCAGGTGGTGAGGATGTCGTCGAAATAGTCAGAGAGCGTCCGAATGACGTAGGTTTCGGCTATGTCGGTGGTGGTGATGTGAATGGCTTTTTCAAAGATTTTGAGAAAGTCTTTGCGGTAGGAGTCTTTTTCTTTGTCGCTGAGGTGAGGATTTTGATCAAAGGTGTCGTGATAGATTCGGACAGCATCAAAGTAGTCTTTGATGACTTTACCCCGTCCATTCTTACGGGCGGTTTGGTTGCTGAGGTTAGATTTTAGTTCGCTATAGCCGAGGTAAATGCCATTAACAAAGAGGCAGAGATCAGGACGGAAGGAAAAGATTTGTTTGCTTTGATAGTGGTATTTATAGGGCAGTTCTTGAACAACAGAGAAGATATTTTGGGCAAAGAGGCTGCTGTCGTGAATTACGCTGTCGTCGGTGTAGAATAGGTGGAGTTTGATGCCTTGCAGGGTAACGGATTTGTTGGCATTGATGAAGAGGGCCATGTTGCGGCTGCTGGCGATGCGCTCTTGGATCAGTTCGATTAGATCTGCTAGCAGTTGTTGGGCGTTGCCGCTATATTTTTTGAGTAGGGCTTCGTAGGGCTTTTCGTTGAGTTCGGTGGTGGAGATGAAGGTTTGTAAGTCTTCCTCGATGATCAGGGAATTGGTGATTGTGTTGGCTTTAACTTCTTGGTAGCCTAAACTTTCTCGAAAAAAGGGGATGAGGAATTTGTCTTGCAGGTGCAGTTCACTCATAGGTCAGACTACCTTTATTTTGCCTGTGACAACATCGTTAATCAGGGTTTTACGCAGTTCTTTGAGTTTTTCGATTTGGGTGTTGATGGTTTGAATAATTTGGTCAATTTGGGCGGTTTTGGTGTCGAGGTAGTCGGCGATCGCTTTTTGTTCGGTAAGAGGTGGAACAGGTAGCAATAGCCGCTTTACTCTATCTACCGCCAAGCCAGGTTGAGCAGCAGATAGGGAATACTGATTAAGATTCATAATCCTAAGTATTTCTCCATACCATTTGATGTGGACGAAAGGCTTTAAGTATGCAACTACTGCATGTTCAGATGCCCAAAACTTTCCAGAGGCATAATTAATATTGCCGCACAAGGCTCCTTGGCGACCTATAAGAATATGATCGCCATCGTTTGTATATTGTGAACAGTAGCCTCGCAAACCATTGCCGCCATAAACTGGATATTGACCTGTGTCTTCTATTTGTTCTGAAACAATGTTGTCTCCACTCTGAAGGAACGACAAATCTTTGATACGCTTAATAACCCAATGCTCAGGCACTTCACCGATCCACTCAATTCCGCTATCCTTCACCGGCACAGATTTATCAAGCCCCCGTGTCACAGTTTCATTGATGAGAGACTGCTTGAGATCGCCGTATAGCGCTGCCTTCTGGGTGAGTAAGTCAATTTTGCGATCTATTTGGCCGGTTTTGGTGTCGAGGTATTGGGCAATTGTTTTTTGCTCGGTGAGAGATGGAACCATACAAAATAGTTTGGCTACATTGAAAATAGAGATTCTGGGTAAAGTAGCACCTTTAATATAAATACTGGCTTGAAATCTCATGATAGAAGATGTGAGCAAGTAACTGAAATATTTTGAATTAATATCTTTCTTGTTTGGTCTCAAAATAATAAACGATGAGCCAACAACAAAATCTTTTTCTTCATATATTGCAACTGATTCAGATATTGTTCCATCTTTGCTGTAAAGAACATCAAACAATTTTGGATTGCAGCCATTGCGAACTAATTTTTGATAGTCCAAATTAGATGTATATAAGCAGTTCTCGAAATCCAAACTTCCATTTTTTAGATTTACTACAGTTAAGAAGGGGTAATCTTCTGATGATGTGTCAGGTGAGGTATGTGCGCCGTCAGTAACTTTTTTGCAAATTCGCTTTATATGAGTTATTTTCCACTGATGAGGTACTTCGCCGATCCACTCAATCCCACTATCCTTATAGGCTTGATAACGTTCAATTTTCATAATGCCAGCCCCTTTTCAACCTTATTTAACTCCTCATCAAGAGCGGTAACTTCTCCTAAAATCTCCTCTACACTTCTTAATTTCTCAGGCTTATAAAACGCCTTATTAAAATTAATTTCCACTCCCACCACATTTTCCAAATACTCAAACGGCTTAGTAATATACTTCGCCATAAACGCCTGGATCTCTGCCCAGTTCGCTGCCTCATCTCGATGAAACGGAATAATCTCATAATCCTTCTGATAATCCGGCGTTAATTCCACCGTAATTTCTATTCGTTCAGGCTGGGTTTTCGTCCCCTTCTTAAACGCTGCTTTCACAACAATCTGACCACAACCCAACGCCTCCCGCTTACCTAACCCTTCTTTAATCAGCGTTTCCTGGTCAGCATCAAAGCTATACAGCGCCTTTTCCGTCGTCACAACCAATGGCTGCTCTTTGTAGTCCAGCGAACTCACAAAGGGCTTAATATCTTGCTCATACACCTCAGCCAAAGAGCCAAACCGCTCCGAATCATACTCCGTAATCGTAAATTCCGTTAACGTCCGTTCCCCGTTTTCCAACTTCAGCGGCGACAGCTTCTGACTGGTTTTGCCCTCCTTGAGACGACTGGCAAAAGTCCTGCCCTGCTCATCCACATTCGTGAGCCTAATCGCCTGCTTATTGAAATAGAAAAACTCTTTATCAAACACTCGTGCATAATCGTTATCCACGAATCGAGCTAGAGTTTCCACAATCTCCAATCGGCTAGCTTCATCCACCTCTTTCCGCTTAGATCCCTTGCTCTTTTTCAGCGGCTTAAATTTCTCACTGGCATTAATCAACATCACGCGATCACGGCGATTGACGGGTTTATTCTTGTTCAGTACCCAGAGATAGGTGTAAATGCCCGTATTAAAAAACTCATCCGTCGGCAACTGGATCACCGCTTCCACAATGTCCGAATCCAGCATCCATTTCCGAATATTGCTTTCTGCCGAACCTGCATCACCACTAAACAGCGTCGAGCCATTATGAACCACAACTCCCATACCTAGGGCATTGAGTTTCGAGATCAAATGCTGCATAAACAGCAATTGGCCATCTGAAATAGACGGCAGATACTCAAACCGCCCAGTTTTGTCATTCTCAATGTCTTTCTTAAAGCCTTTCCAGTCCACCCCATAAGGCGGATTGGCAATCACCACATCAAATTCATCGTTATAAAACTTGTCATCTGTGAGCGTGTTACCGTGCTCAATCTTAGAATCTAGTCGAAACCGACTTTCAATCTTGGCTAAGGCGTAAAGCGCATCATTCCAGTCTTGCCCAAAGGTTTGAGTTAGCCGCTTTACCTTGGCCTTAATCCGGTCTTCCACCCCAAAGAGCAAATTACCGCCGCCACAGGTGCAGTCATAGATTTTCAACAGGCGATCCGAGTCCTCAATCTTAGAAGCGATAATCTCAGCAATCAGCCCAATTACATCGTCAGGTGTGAACTGTTCCCCTGCCGTCTCTGCCGAAATGTCTGCCCAACGACGTTTAATGTGTTCTTCTAGCGTCGTAATTGCCGAGTTATCAAAGGGTTTGAGGTCAATGCCACTCCATTCCTTCGTATAGCCCAACAGCACCTTTTTCGCTTTGAGCTTGGCAATGATGCCTTTAATATCAAGAAACTTCTCCCCCTCGGCAGCATCCACTCCCAACAAATCTTTCGTTTCCGCATCAAAGCCGTGTAGGTATGCCTCAAAATCAATATCAAAGGATTTATCGTTGTGGCAAATATCCTTTAGAGTTTGATTCTTCTCAAAAATATAAACGTTATAGCCCTGTCCCCTGTCCTGAATTAGCTCGATTAAATCTTCTTGAGGAATATCCTCTAACGCCTCTTCACCAATTTCTGCCTTTAGTAGATCAAACATCCTGACCAAACGGCTTTCAATCATCACCAGGGCAAAAAACGGCATCATATATGATGGCCATTCCGACTCTTTGATGCCACAGCCTCGCAGCAGATCGGCGGTTGCCCAGATTTTAGATTCGTATTGGAGAATGTTTGGAGTTGTCATGGAGCAAATTTATCTTTCGTTTTCACTTATTTGATGAAGGATCAGCCTCACCGGAAAATCTCTTCACTGTCCCCTGAACCATGCAGTGCAGGGATTATATTCATTCTCTAAAAATGGACTAGGGTGCGTCAAATGAAAATAGAGAGGGAGGATAGCCAATTTCAGCAGTATACAAGCTAGAAATAACTGAAAGTGCAGAAGAACTCAAAAAGAGAGGGCCACTCACAAAACAGCCGGGGGAAAAGAAACGGTGCAACTATTGTATCGACTCAAAAGCGGCAAAGCAGTTTCCCCTGTCCCAAGCAACTGGGATTCTTTATTAATTATCCAACTGGATCAGGGAGCATTTTAGAGGGCCAAACAGCTATTTGTCCCGGAAAACATCCTTCGATCCTATCGGTTAGGCCGGTTTTGCCCAATAGAGCAGCCGGCACCGCAGCACAAAATTTTGCCGGCATCTGATCATTTGGAGGCAAAGTGTACTATAATCTAAAACTGCTGGAATAAAGCGCGGCTTGGTAACTGGCTTGGCAAGTTCAATAAAACTTTGCAAATCCTGTAAAACCGAGCAATCTGAAGGAAACTTTGGTGCCGGTGCTACCGTTAAGGCAAAACTTACAGGCGTCATCAGTGCCGGTGTTGCAAACAAGCACGGTAAAACAAGCGAAGACAAGAAACATCTGCTTGGGTTGCTAAGTTTAAAAAAACCTTGTATTGTGTGAGATGCGGGTTTGCTGATTATCGCGCCTTGGAGTTTGGTCGCCTTGACCCTAGGGAAGAGGTGCGTCGTTAGCTAAGATCAGAAGAAAGATAAAAACGTGTATCATTCTGTGTGCTAACTGCCATAGAATAGAACGAGAGAAGAACGGGATGTAGCGCAGCTTGGTAGCGCGCCTGCTTTGGGAGCAGGATGCCGCAGGTTCAAATCCTGTCATCCCGATTTAATTTTTACACCGACTAGCCGTCACTGCACTTCTGTTGCCGGCTTGAATGCTATTGGTCTAACAACTTAGCAACTGCTTCATCCTAAAGATAGATATTTTCCTATCATCGGTTAGGAAAAGTGCCGGCTATCCCAAACAGGGAGAGGACAATTTATTAATAATTCCGTTTAAGTAGTGTTTTATTAGTAAATGGCAAGCATCTGTTTATTCTGCTAAGAACAGGATAAAAAGCATACTTATCAGCATACTTTAAATAAAGTGATAGCCATAAGGCATGATTGATTAACCATAAGTTTAAACATTCACAAAGAAAGTAGAACGATCCGGTAAATTTTTCCTTTCAGAAAAACCAAATAGAGGCAATCACCTGAAAGGAGTATGATTTCCAGCAATCAAAGGGCGGCGTTTGTGTTAACATCCTACCAGCAAGACTCAGCCAGTTACCGAGGGATAAACATAATTCCTATGCATTGAAAGGCAATTGGGTTCAACTTATAAGTGGAACTCTTTCCTAAAAGGCTGAGTCAAGTACGGTTGAGTCCTCAAAGCCGGCAGCACTCTATAGATTCGGGAACAATTAACGGATCTAAACGATTCTGTAGTGGAGAACAATTTTGTGTTAGCCTGATCAAGTTGTTTTATCAGGCCAAGGGTGGCACGATTAACGCTCAGATCAGTTACAGCAGCCGGCAGAGGTTATAAACCAGTAGTAGGAGTATTGAAGAAATTAAACGCTTGACGATGAGTGAGCAACCTGAAAATATATTAAGGAAAATTAGCCGCTCAGTCGTTCAGCCAGATAAATCTGAGAAAAAAATAAAGATGTTTTGAGCGCACAAAAGTTCCGTTTTTTCTAACACTGTTGCAATATCAAGACTCGGAGAAATTATGAAATCACTGATTCGGTGGAGCGCTACGCTGGGTTTAATTGGCACTGTTTTGCTAGCACCGCTAACCGGCAGCATCAAAGCGCTGGCATTGCCCGAAGATCAAATTATGGAAAAGCTGAAACTGGTGCCGGTCTTCACCATTACTGATGCACAGGGAGCACCCTTAACAGCGACGGTTCCCAATGGAGACAAGCAGACTTCAGTTGCCGGCATTTTTATTAGTCAGCTAGACGCTCAAGCATTCATTGATAAGCTAAAAGCCAAAGATCCTCAACTGGCAGGAACCGTGAAAGTCGTGCCGGTGTCCCTGGCTGAAGTTTACCAGATGGATCAAGCCAGCCAAGACAAACCAGATGAGCTGGAAATTGCTTATGTGCCGATGAAGCAGCAGGTGGATGCAGCCGTGGCATTGCTAAAGCAACAGGGACAACAAGTTAGCCAATTTAACGGGGTGCCAATGTTTGTGGCGACAGGTGGGCCAGATAAAGGCTACCTGACGATTCAGCAGGGTGAGCAAAGCGTGATCCCTATCTTCTTTAACAAAGATGACTTGCAGACGATGGTTGCCCGCTTTGAGCAACAACAGCCTGATTTAGCCGGCAAAGTGCAAATTAAGGTTGTGGATCTCGAAGGCGTAATTGAGACGCTGCAAAAAAGTGATGATCCGCAACTGAACCAACTGGTGCTGATCCCACCCCGCGAAACGATTGACTATTTACGCGCCAACCAACCGGCAACTCCAGCAGGTCAAAACGCACCTGCGCCGGCTCCTCAACGATAGGAATTTTGGATTTTGGGTTTTAGAATCATCTAAAATCTAAAATCTAAAATTGCATGGTTGTCTCAGGGTTAGAGCTTTGGCAGTGGCGAGTTGAGGCGAAGGCGGGTGCGGTAGCGGCAGATATCCCACCGGCAGAAGTGGACTGGCTACTGCAAGAAGTAGCCGGTCTTGACCGTTTAGCGCTGCGGCTGGAATCTTTTAAAGAACGTTCGCAAATTCCCCTGCAACTGCCTTTGCCTGAACTCACCCAACTATGGAACCGGCGCTTATCAGAACGAGTGCCGGTTCAATATTTAGTAGGACGAGCACCTTGGCGGAATTTTTCCCTCACTGTTTCATCGGCAGTCCTAATCCCACGTCCGGAAACCGAGTGTATTATCGATTTGGCGGTTGCCGGTTCTACAACGGAGATGCAGCAAGGACATTGGGTAGATTTAGGTACCGGCAGCGGTGCGATAGCAATCGGCCTAGCTGAAGCATTGACAAAATCACGAATTCATGCAGTCGATTTCAGCCCTGCTGCCTTGGCCATCGCGCAACAAAACGCCCAGCAGTTAGGGTTTGCAGACAGAATTCAGTTTTATCAAGGTTCTTGGTTTGAGCCTTTGGACGCCCTAAAAAACCGACTCAGTGGCATGGTTTCTAACCCGCCGTATATTCCCGCCGGCATCATAGCGCAGTTGCAACCCGAAGTCGCCAAACACGAACCACATCTGGCGCTTGCCGGTGGTGAGGATGGTTTAGATTGCATCCGGCATTTGGTAGAAACCGCGCCGGCATATTTGCGTCCCGGTGGTATTTGGCTGATTGAAATGATGGCGGGACAAGCCGAGGCTGTGGTGGAATTACTCAGCCGGCAAGAAAGTTATGAGAGAATTCAAATATTCCCCGATTTAGCCGGTGTTGAGCGCTTTGCAATGGCTTACATTCGCGCTTAATTTTTAGTGATTAGTGATGCAGGCATCAACCCGTTAATCAGCGAGTGCAAGATAGGTGAAGGTGCAACAGTCATGACACAAGTTTCACTCGACGCGCTCGTAATCGGCGCAAAATCTGGCAAATTAGTGAGTTTTCCAACGGATACGGTGCCGGCATTGGCTAGCCGGCCTGACTGTGCGGAATTGATTTTTGCTGCCAAGCAGCGCACACCCGATAAACCTTTGATTTTAATGGGGGCAAGCTCAGCCGATCTGTGGCCTTATGTCACCGGCACCCCTGAAGAATTGCAAATTTGGCAACAAGTGGCGGATCAATACTGGCCCGGTGCCCTGACATTGGTGCTGCCGGCAAGCGAACGCGTCCCCGCAGTAATGAACCCCCTAGAACCCACGACTATTGGCGTGAGAGTGCCAAATTACGCCCTAGCAAGGCAAATCCTAGCGCAAACCGGCCCACTCGCCACGACTAGCGCCAACCGCAGCGGTGAGCCGGCATTGCAAACAATGGCAGAAATTGAAGCGCACTTCCCTGAAGTTTTCACGCTGCGGTTAGATAAAGCCCAGTTAATCTCACCAAACGCCGGCATTCCTTCCACCGTCGCCAAGTGGACTGGCCGCAGTTGGGAAATCTTGCGTCAGGGAGCGCTAAAGTTAATCTAAGCGTAATGAAGATCAGTTATGAGTTAGCGGCCAGCGATTCGCTAATTGCTAATTGTTAATGCTAGTTATTAATTGCTAATCGCTTTAACTCAAAACTATGGACTGGAGTAACTGGGTATATCTACTTTTTGGGCTGGGGCTTGGGGTTGGCGGGAGTTGGCTATTGCGCTCACAAAGCTCGATGCGAAAATCTAACGAGCCGGTTAGCCTAGAGGCTGCAGCGCCCAATCAAGACGTGCCGGCGCTCTTGGAAAAGTTAAAACAAACAACATTAGCGTATGAGATGGCATCAGAGATGAGCCGGTTTAAAGGGGGTTTTTTAGCAAGAACTTCTCATGAACTGCGCTCGCCACTTAATGGCATGATCGGTGCCTATCAATTAATTTTGGCTGATCTGTGTGACGACATAAATGAAGAACGAGAATTTTTAGCACAAGCTCATGAATCAGCCTTAAAACTGTTAGAACTTTTAGATAGCATCCTCGTTGTTGCTAAAACTGAGCATGGCTCAGATAGGATGCAAATTCAGCCACTACAGTTAGCTGCGATTTTAAATTCAGTTAAAGATTTGACTCATTTGCCGGCAGAGAATCGCAATTTGCGTCTGCCAGTCACACTGCCTGATCCAGATATTTACGTTTTAGCAGATGCTCGCCGCCTCACCCAAGTGTTAGTTTATCTGGTAGACAGCGCCATTACCCAGATGCAACACGGCAGCATTGCTATTTCTGCCGATTCGTCACCGGCATCAGGAGTCGCCTACATTTGGATTGATACCCCCGTGCCGGCAGTTTGGGATAAAGCTGTTTGCTTGGGTTGGAACGAACCTTTAGACTCAGTACCATTAGTGCCGGTGACAGACGGTGAATTTAGCGCCAACTTTGATCTATCAACCGGCATGAAACTGCTGATGAATCAGAATCTCCTAGAAATGATGAATGGGCGCTTAGAAGTTGTAGCGCCACCAACATCTTCCTCAGAAGCCTCCAACCAGATCAGAATTCAATGCTCACTTCCACTGGTAATTCCTGAGCCGGAATCTGACTAACGAGCAGAGGATTGTGCAGTACCATTGTTGTACTTTGGTTTTCCTCGAAACCAATGCGTTCGTAAAACTTTTGCTGGTGGGTTGTCATCAGGTAAACCCGCTCAACGCGACTCAGTCGGGGATGGCTTAAAACAGTTTGCACTAACTTGCGTCCCAAGCCGGCACCTTGATAGTCTGGATGAATCACCACGTCCCAGATCGTCCCTCGATAGATTCCGTCGGATGTAGCGCGAGCAAATCCAATCATGCGATCCCCATCCCAAACACTAATGGCGGGTTCGCTATTGGCAATTGCAATCGCTAAATCTTCGATTTGCCGCTCCTGTGCCCAAAAAGCCGCTAACTTAAACAGCTCTTGAAGTTGCTTGAGATCGATTTTTGACTTACGGTCGCAAAATTGAATATGACTGCAATCCATTGTTTTTAATTCCCTGTTACCTGGATTTGCTTTGATACTGACTATACCTTGCACAAACTCATTTTTCCGCACCTACCCCTGTAGAATAAATCTTTCAATAGAAATATTTTCTGTATTTCACAGGAAAACTAGCAAGCGTGCGGTCATGAATGTTAGAAGATGCTCATAAATGTACGGTCAGGAATGTTTAAGTTTATGATTGCCCTGCTGTCTCACTGTAGAATGCTTAGCGCGGTTTGGAGAACCAAGAGTTATCATTAGCTATTTTTACTCATTTAGTCTCGGCAAGCTTTTCAACGGTCTAGTCGCGATGATTGCGCTGTTTAAGCCGCCTTTAAAACTTTAAATTGACATAGATAAATTTTGATTCTCTATCCAAAATAGTATTGCTTTTTACAGAAACTTTCAACCTTTAGGAAGATTTAGCAGGAGATTTTTGTTGAGATTTGCTGACATTTAATCAAGCACTTGAGTTAGTAACTGTAAATATTAGCTTATAGATTAGAGAAGTTTTTTTAATGTGTTCAAAGATAAAAATAAAGACGCGGTTGATCGCGCCTTTACTAAATGGGATATGGGGAATGGGGCAAGGCTGCGCCAACCTAAAGGTATGGGCATTGGGCATGGGGCATGGGGCATTTTCTTGTGTTCCCACTCTTCCCCTCTCCCACTCAGGACTCTAACGTATCCAGCGGGCGGCGTCTTTGGCGTGGTAGGTGAGAATTAAGTCAGCACCGGCACGTTTGAAGCCGGTTAAGGTTTCCATCACCACTCGCTCTTCATCAATCCAACCATTAAGGGCAGCCGCCTTAACCATCGAATATTCGCCAGAAACGTTGTAAGCAGCCACCGGCAGGTTTGTTGCTTCCTTAACGCGCCAGATGATATCCATATAAGCCAATGCCGGTTTCACCATCAGCATATCCGCCCCTTCTGCGATATCTAGGGCAATTTCCTTCAGCGCTTCCCGTCCATTGCCAGGGTCCATTTGGTAAGTCCGGCGATCGCCAAACTGCGGTGCCGAGTCAGCAGCATCGCGGAACGGCCCATAATAAGCCGAGGCATACTTAGCCGCGTAGGACATAATCGGCGTGTCCTGGTAGCCGGCAGCATCCAATCCTTCCCGAATGGCTTGCACAAACCCATCCATCATCCCAGAAGGCGCAATAATATCAGCACCGGCTTTTGCTTGCGCCACGGCTGTCTTTTTCAACAACTCCAGGGTGGGATCGTTCAAAACTCGACCCGTCAAGTCGCCGACTTCCAGAAAGCCACAGTGCCCGTGACTGGTATATTCACACAAGCAAGTATCCACAACCACAACCAGATCCGGCACCGCTTCTTTAACGGCTGTCGTGGCTTTTTGCACAATTCCGCAATCGTGCCAAGCGCCGGTGGCGTCAATATCCTTATCTTCGGGAATGCCAAATAAAATAATAGCGGGGATGCCGAGGTCGTAGACTTCCTTGGCTTCTTGTACGATTTTGTCTACCGAGAGTTGGTAAACTCCCGGCATGGATTTGACCTCTTTAGCAATCCCCTCTCCTGGCACGGCAAATAGAGGGTAAATCAGATCGCTTGTGGTCACTACATTTTCACGTACCATCCGACGCACCTGAGGATGGCTGCGAAGGCGGCGAGGGCGATGGATTGGAAACATGGCGTTTGTTAACGGTCAAAAAATATCAAAGATCCAGTCTAAAACTTGTCGCTGCCCTAACAAAGCGTATTTAGGTAACGTTCTGTAACATTTCCATAAAAAGAGGGGTGCACAGCCATGCACCCCTCACGATTTATCTTAACTAGCCAATGATGCTTAGACTTGAGCCGCAACGGGTTCAGTCTCAGCAACTGGGTTGGCGTAAACACTTACTTTCTTGCGGGTTTTTCCTTTGCGTTCAAAGGTGACAACGCCATCAATCAGGGCAAACAAGGTATCGTCACAACCAATGCCGACGTTGTTGCCTGGGTGAAACTTGGTGCCGCGCTGGCGTACCAAAATATTGCCGGCTCGGACGGTTTGGCCACCGAAGCGCTTGACGCCTAGGCGCTGGGCATTAGAGTCGCGTCCGTTGCGTGTACTGCCGGTTCCTTTCTTATGAGCCATAGTTTCCTCCGAGTCTCTTTACAATTTGTTTTTGGGGCTAGGGGTATGGGAAGAGGGAAAGAAAGACTTCTCAATAACCGTACCTTTAGGTTGGCGCAGCCATGCCCTATGCCCTATGCCCCATTCCCTTTACTTATTCTGCCGCAGTTTCATAGGCGTCTTCTGGCTGAGACGCTGGCGCGGTAGATGCCGACTCGTCGGCGCTGAACACTGAGCCATTCAGACTGATGGAGTTAATCATCAGGCGAGTGATTTCTTGCCGGTGTCCCCGCTTATTACGGGTTTTCTTTTTGGGCTTCATCTTGTAGACGAGCACTTTCCGGCCCCGCCGGTGTTGTAGCACTGTGGCTTCGACGGTTGCGCCTTCGACGAAGGGCTGACCGATACTAACACCGCCGTCGTGCTGAACGAACAAGACTCTGTCGATGGTGAGGTCTACGTCTGGTTCTACAGGAAGCAGCTCGATATCATAGAAGCGGCCCGGTTCTACCCGTAATTGTTTGCCGCCGGTTTCGATAATTGCGTAAGTCATGGATTTGTTGAGTAAATTGCCGTACAGGTAGCTGAGCGATCCCGCTCATGGGGCGAGGGCCAGCTTTTGCTTTGCCAATTGGCGCAGCCTGACCGTAGGCCATACCTGATCCGAGCCTGAATAGACAGCCAACCTACAATTGTTATAAATTTTTACCGATTGTGTCAAGAAATTGGCTGGATTAATTGAAGGTGGCCAGTTTTGCCTGTGACAATTATCTTGTAGAAAGTGATGCCGGTGGACAAATCGACGCAAACACGGAACTGCTAATTTGGGTAAAAATTCCGGTTAATTAATGAGTTTAAGTAGACTGGCCGGTTAAAAATCAAAGTCCAAAATTGATATCCTCCCGTGGTTGATACTGAGGACAATCCTGGCATGGCCCTATGGGATTAACCGCACAGCGAATATAAGCCGATTTGGCATTAAACCGGCACGAAGGATCGCCAAGGAATTGGCCCACCCTTTCAGGAGGACGCGTATCTGGAGAAAGTGCGAGGCTTCGCAGCCCCCGTGCTGCTGCTGCTTCCCTCGCCGCCCTCAGCCGCGAGGTTGCCCGCGCTTCTGCCAGCCGCCGGCTCCATAAAGATAGCAAGGGCGGTGTTAAACCCAAGATAAAAATTAATAAAATCTCTAACACAATAGGCTACCTTAAAATTTTTTAAATTAAAGCTTAAAACAAGGCTCTTATAGTTTTTTGACTTTCAACTTATATTTTTTCTCGATTTTTAAGAGTTGTCAAGCCTGAAGATTAAAATGACTGTTAAAAATTAAATCTTATTTTTTAATAATTTTCTGAAGCCAGCTAAACTTTCATGGTTAAAAGGTTAAATTCTTGCAAAGAAAACTTGCTAAGTGCAAATCCGCATACTTTTCAGAGCGGCTTGGCTAGCCTTGAGCGTTTCCTGATTGATTCCAGCTTTATTAAATCTATTTAATTTTAAAAAAATGTTACATTTACTTCCAATTCGCGCCCTCAAAAGCAAGACTTTTACTATGAGCCATAGTTCAAGATAGGAAAATCACAAAACTTACACCTATGAAGATAAAACCAAAGGATAAAAAGCTCAACAATTAAAAAATTATAAAAATGCCGGCAGTTTACCTACAGTTATCAGATAATAAATAAAACTAAAAAGTGTGCCTCAGCATTTGTTAAACGCTCCCCATTGTAGATACTGGCATTAAGATTGGTATCCAACAGATGGTTATCACAACAAAGGTTGACTCAGTCACTCGTAGCTCAGCAGCAGCTTTGAGCCGTGGCTATCAAAAACATATTTCCCCCAAAAAAGGGTTTTCCTGTGCGTATCGGGTACTACATGGAAAAGAGTCTTGCTCGGAATTTATCAAACGTACTATCTTAGAGCAGGGTTTAATTGAGGCGATTGCTATCTCTCGACATTGGCTGCAAGCTTGCAAAGCTGCCAATCAAGTTCTGAAATCTAAGATTGGAACGCCCGATCCAAACAAGGAAGCACAACGTCGGCGTCATGATAGGAATGGCGGCAATCTGGCAAACAGTCGTTGTTCTGAGTTTCTTGAAGATGGCTGTGAGGCGATTAGCTGCGGCTTTGAAGCTTGGGAGGGATGCGCCGGCTGCCATTCTGACCTTGCCTGTGGAATACTTAATTATAGCGGTGCAGATTGTGGAAGTTGTGGTGGATAATCTTTTGATCGAAGTATTTAACGTTTCAGCACCGGCTCTTTAATGCAGCAAATCTCACAACCCATTGATCAAGACTTAGTGCTGATTGGCGGCGGTCATAGTCATGCGATTGTACTGCAACTATTTGGGATAAACCCACTGCCCGGAATCCGGCTAACGCTGATTTCAAATACACCTCATGCGCCTTATTCGGGGATGCTGCCTGGTTATGTTGCCGGCTTTTATAAATTTGATGAGTGTCATATAAATTTACGAAAATTAGCACAGTTTGCCGGAGCTAAACTAATTATTGACGAAGCAATCGGTTTAGATTTAGCGAACAATAAAGTGTTGTGTGCCAATAGTTTGCCGGTGGCGTTCGATGTAGTATCGGTTGATATTGGCAGCACTCCCGCCACAATATCAGTACCCGGTGCGACTGAATTTGCAATTCCAGCAAAGCCGGTGCCGCAGTTGTTAGCGATTTGGCACCGGCTGCTTGAAGAAATTGCAGAAATTCCTAAAAAACCCCTCAGTCTTGCCATTGTTGGTGGGGGTGCCGGTGGTGTGGAACTGGCATTGACTATGGATGCACGCTTACGGCAAATTCTTGAGCAGACTGAATTGCCGGCAGATATTCTACAAATTCATATCTTCCATCGCGACGGTGAAATTATGCCCAGCTATAACGGATGGGTACGCCGGCGCTTACAGAAAATTCTGAGAAAACGCGCTATTCAACTACATCTAGGGGAAACCGTCTGTGCGGTAGAAAAGCAGAATTCATCTTTAATAGTTCATTCTGAGTCGGGTTTGAGTGTGGAGTGCGATCGCATTTTTTGGGTAACTCAGGCATCCGCACCGGCTTGGCTTCAAGATGCCGGTTTAGCGACGGATGAGCGCGGTTTTATCCAAGTGAGCGAATTTCTGCAATCTATCTCTCACCCCCAGGTTTTCGCTGCCGGTGATGTTGCCACCATAATACAGAATCCTTGCCCCAAGGCTGGGGTGTTTGCAGTGCGGCAAGGCAAACCTTTATATGAAAACCTGCGGCGAAGTTTGCTAGCAGAGTCCTTAAAGCCATATCAGCCGCAGAAGCAATATCTCTCTTTAATTGGCACCGGCACTGGTTCGGCAATTGCATCCCGTGGCGCTTGGGGTTTTGGCCCTTCGCCATTGCTGTGGTGGTGGAAGGATTGGATTGATCGCCGGTTTATGGCCCAGTTTAACGCGCTGCCGGTGAAGTCGAAGTAATTTTTGGTGTTTCAAACTGAAAGCAATTCCTTCCTCAAGCAGCGAAAGAGGGATGAGCTGTCTTTATATATGGGTTGGGTGGCTCAATGCCGGCTTTGTGATCTGCCGGTGTAGTACGGTGCCGGTGTAGTACGGAAGAAATTTTTGGCTTCTTTGCCTCCTTGTCTGAGCTTTTTCTAGGCATAGACCTCTTGAATACTTGATTTTATAAGGCTTTTCTGCTTTAGAGTGCCGCGTAAAAAAACTTTTGCACAACCCCTTGACACTTTTTGTATTATGTTTGTAGTATATAAATGTGGAGCGAGAGAGAAAGAGCTGAAAAGCTTATCCCGAAAGCAATACAAACTCTGAACCTTGAAAACTGAATAAGTAAAAGGCCATGTCATTAAAAATTGGACAACGGCGGTTCGTACTACAACATTGAGGATAGCCCCCTTGGGTCATCTTCCACCGAGTCAACCGCCGAGAAGTCCAAAAACCAGAAGACAAACTGCTGATTTCATGGGGCTGTAGCTCAGTTGGTAGAGCATCTGTCTGTCGAACAGAAGGTCGCGGGATCGAGACCCGTCAGCCTCGTTCAGCAGTGATTCTGGGAAGCAAATTTACAGTCCCGTAGGCGAATTCGTTTAAGCCGTCACCCTCTCAAGGTGAAGATTGCGAGTGCAAATCTCGTCGGGACTTCAAATGGCTGAGTAGCCAAGTGGTTGAAGGCGTCAGTCTGCAAAACTGATTTTTCTCGTGGGTTCAAATCCCACCTCAGCCTTTGGAGACGCTACGCGAACAAATCCCACCTCAGCCTCTGGCGTCGCACCGTAGCTTAATTGGTAAAGCGCCGGCCTCATAAGCCGGGTAATGCGGGTATGCGCTAACGCGCACGCTATGCGAACAAGTCCCGCCGGTGCTACCAAATGTAGGGATGGTGTAACTGGCAACATCACGGTCTCCAAAACCGTAGATCTGAGTTCAAATCTCAGTCCCTTCGCCAATCATAGTGCTGTAGGCAAATGGATTAAGCCGCTTGACTTTCGATCAGGTGATTTGCGGGTATGCGCTAAAGCGCACGCTATGCGAACAAGTCCCGTCAGCACTACCAAATTTTCTGGGTCGGCTCCCTATTGGCGCAGGTAAAGGTCTGTAAAACCGGAGCTATCAGCACTGCTGGTTCAAATCCAGCCCGACCCTTTGCGGGATAACAATTCTTTCTCCCGCGTTCAAACATGGAGAGGTGGCCGAGTGGCTTAAGGCGCTTTCCTGCTAAGAAAGAGCGGTTTAACGACCGTCGAGGGTTCAAATCCCTCTCTCTCCGCTTTTCCCCCGGTAGCTCAGTTGGTAGTAGCGCCTGTTTGAAGAACAGGAGGTCGTCGGATCGAAACCGACCTGGGGGGCCGGCATTGCCTCATAGCTCAATGGCAGAGCAAGCGGCTGTTAACCGCAAGGTTGTAGGTTCAAGTCCTACTGAGGCAGCCTTTCATTGATTGCCGGGTAGACGAATTGGTAAAGTCCTCTGCCTCTGAAGCAGAAGTCATGCAGGTTCGTTAGCGAAGCGGTGCGAAGCACTTCCCTGCCCCGGCATCCACTCATTGCCCTGTGGTGTAATTCGGCAGCATATCTGACTTTGACTCAGACGATCCAGGTTCGATCCCTGGCGGGGCAGCCAAAACGCACTCCTGTGGCGGAATTGGCAGACGCGGCAGATTTAAAATCTGTTTTATTTGTTGTGGGTATGCCTTTGGCACGCTACGCGAACGACTCCCACCAAAAGTATCAACGGGATGTAATTCAGTGGCCCGAAGCCATGCTTTGGGAGCATGGAGTCGTTGGTTCAAATCCAACCATCCCGACTTTGCCCCTGTGATGTAATTGGAAAACATCACTCGCTCAGACCGAGTGTTTTTGCAGGTTCGATGCCTGTCAGGGGTATTAGGTGTTAAACCTAAATATGTGAAGCGTGGCGACCTCGCTACTCAAGTCGGAATAAGTCAACTCCCTTTAATTTTCGGGTGAGCTAATTTATTCTCAATAACCTGAGTAACTATTTGTAGGTACTTCTGAGCCTTATCTATCTTTAAGTAGATAACGCTTGAAGTATCAATAACACATAGATCTATACCCTTTTCTAAGCAAGCTTGAAATTTTATTTGATCGTTGTTTTGAATTTGGGATAGTTTGTCTTTTCCATAAATAGGAGCATAATGGAAAATTCCATTTAACTCTATGGCTAGGTTGATTGATGGAATATAAATGTCTAACTCAGTGTTAACAGCATCTTTACGATTGTAATGTATTTCTAACGCTGGATAGATTATAGATAGCTGAGATTCTAGCCAAATCTCTAGTTTTGATCTGCGATTACCTTTGGTTTTATTTCGATTTGAGTAGCTAGCAGAGCAAGATCGAGAACAGAAATTATTTTTTGTTTGTTTGATTTGGATTTCTTCTTTGATAAATGTAGTACCACAATATGCACAAACAACCTGCTTTCTTTTGCTTTGAGCTAGCCAATGACATTCTTTTGAACAGAACTGCCTCCAGCCTTTTTTTACATCTTGGTTGTACTTACTAACAAAGCGCATAAATTTTTGGTTGCAGTAATTGCATACTACTTCTACTTGTTGATTCATAATTATGAGAGATGGCAATAAAATGATTATCACATAATTTTCAATTTTCAAATCCTGTTGGAAGTATTGGGTGATATTGCGGGGATAAAGCAAGAGTGGCTTGCTAGGTTCATACCCTGGAAATCAGTGAGTGCAACTCTCACCCCCGTCACCAAAGTCAGTGCTGGTGTAGCTCAACCGGCAGAGCAACTGATTTGTAATCAGTCGGTTGCAGGTTCAACTCCTGTCACCAGCTTCAGAATGCGGATAGGCTCTAGACAAACGCTCTAGTTATCCGTTTTCCACAATGCAGGTGTGATGTAGCGGCTAGCATCTGAGTCTGCCAGTCTCAGCGCATGGGTATCTCCTTTGGAGACGCTACGCGAACGAGTCCCATCACTCGCTTTTGTAGTCCTGTAACTCAGTTGGGAGAGTGCCTCTGTTACAAAGAGGATGTCACAGGTTCAAACCCTGTCAGGACTACCATTTATTACCCCTATAGCTCAGTGCACAGAGCAGCGCCCTTCTAAGGCGAGTGTCCCAGGTTGGAATCCTGGTGGGGGTGCTTGATACAGTTCAAAAAGGAGGTTGTCTTCTTCTGCTATTAATTACACGGGATGGAGCGATTGCACATTGCAGCGTGACCCAATCTTCAGAGCTTACATACTTTAGTACGAGAGGAAAAGTAACGCTGTTCTAATACAGTGGGCGTTTGCGAACGAGGAGTGCAAAGAACCCGATAGGTAGGCTTAGAAGTAGCCATCCTTTAAAGAGTGTGTAGTAACTCATCGGCGGAGTCCCTTTAGTAACTGAGAAAACGCAAAATGCTCTAATAACTTGCACGCTATCTTTCGGATGTGCAATCGCACATTATTCTCGGTTGTTTTTAAAAGTTGCTTGACTGACTAATCGTTTTCATGGGTACTTGGTGTAACGGTAACACCCGACTCTTGCAAAGTCGAGATAGGGGTTCGACTCCCCTAGTTTCCATTGTTGTGGAGAATATAAGGTTTACGCAATTTTAGTTTCTCCACTAACAAAATGGTGTCTGAAGTCAAAGCGGTCGAGACGCTGGTTTGTGAAGCCAGTAAAAGCGGGTTCGATTCCCGTCAGACACCCTTAAGGAAGGTGCCGCCGAATGGCCGGCAAGCGGTCTTGAAAACCGTGGTACGGCTGATAACCGTAGGAGTTCGATTCTTCCATCTTCCTCCAAGTCTGCACTCTAGAAGGATGCTGCTAAATAGTCGGTAATTTGTCTTGAAAACTAAGGTATTTCCTAACGATTTCTTTTTATTTCTTACCCACCAGAGGCCGAAAAGTGAGGCACCGTGCTGATAACGCGGCAACAGGAGGGGCAGTACCTCTCTGGTGGATTTCCCTCTGTCAATGGAGATGACGCTGGTGCTACGAACACCGGCTGTGATGGTTCGATTCCATCCAGAGGGGCTTTTGTTGCCGGCGGGACGCAGAATTGTTCCTTTGCCTACAAAGGATTCCTCTAGCTTTCGTTGGCATCAATTTAATGGGTGGTTGGCAGAGCGGTTAGTGCAACCGGCTTTTAACCGGTACTAGATAGGTTCAACTCCTATACCACCTACTCGATTCACCGGCAGCCGAAAAGTGAGGCGTAGCATCCCACTCTCGCGCTAGAGGATGCCGGTTGGGGCAAAGTTCACAATCATGTTGCCTCAGTTAAAGATGTGTAGTCTTTGAACTACATCGCTTTTGAGGCTCTAAAAACTTTTTTTCCCAATCTATTGACAACCTTGTAGTATAAATGTAGCATAAAAACGTGACGAACAAAAAAGAGGCAAAAACTTCGACATTTAGTTCGACATCTAAACCTTGAAAATCAAATAACAAATCGGAATTTAATCGTTGTAACTCAGAAAATCTCGTAACAGAGATTACAGTGTTATGTTGTTACTTTACACCAGATTGAGCAGTCGGGACGAGACTCATTCAGAGTCAAAATTTAGACTGCATCAACCTAATCTCAGTCAATGTGTTACGGATCTAACCCAAGAAAATTTTACTGTCTCTAATCAGAGTAAATGTGGGGATGAAATCCGGAGCATTCAGCAAGTCTATCATTTAGAGCGGCGGTTTCTGCTGTAGAATTTCTCAGCATTTTGAATATTTTAATTGCTGGCAAGTTCATTAAACTGAGCGTACTCGTTCCAAGATAGGCAGTTCAGTTGAAATCCATTGAATTACTTAAAAATCAGTGTTTAAGGAGGTGCCGGCATGGTTCACATTCGTTTTGAAGGGCGTTCTTATGATGTTACCGAAAGTCAGCTAGGCGTGGCTGCCGGCATGAATGACAGCGCCATTAAAGAACGCCTCGCCCAGCATTTTGATGTCAGCCGCAATCGCTTTGATTCTTACGTTCTGGATCGGCGTCCCAGCGGTGACTTAATTGTACGTCCAGAAGCTGTTTACGGCTAAATCAATTTTAGATTTTAGATAGATAATTTATCTTAAATCTAAAATATCAAAAGATTTCTTTCCCGTACCCTAACAGGTAAAGCTTACATACATCTGGTTTCGTAGCCAGAGGTTGTAGGTTCGACTCCTATCATCCCCTCTTTTTGGGGATGTAGCTCAACGGATAGAGCGCATATATGTTAAAAGCTTTAGCAACTTGTGCGAGAGAGAAATCAGGTAGTTGAAAGTTCACTTCGCGCCCTAACTAAGGAAGCTTACATACTAGCTCAGTGGTAGAGCATTTCCCTCTTAAGGAAACTGTCACGGGTTCAACTCCCGTATATGTCACCAAGGCTTTCTTAACTTGCGCGAAGTGACTTTCTCTCCTACAAAAATTGAGGTTTTTTGAAATTTTTGTAAGTTTTTTCAGATTTTAAAATTTCCACTTCGCGCCCTAACCGGCAAAGCTTACATACTCGCCCAAATGGATAAGGCACTTGATTTTAATTCAAGCTCTTGCAGGTATCTCCTTTCCTGCGGAACGCTGCGCGAACGGAGACGCTTACGCGAACAAATCCTGCGTCTGAACAAACAGCTTTATCAACTTGCGCGAAGTGATATTTTATTCAAGTTTCATGCTCCTTTTCAGCCAGATGAATTTTCACTCTGCGCCCCAACCGGCAAAGCTTACATACTAACTAGCCGAATTGGTACAGGCGCTTGACTGATAATCAAGTCCCGCAAGGGATGTGGGTTCAATTCCCACGTTTTTAGCAAAGGCTTTGTGAACTTGCGTGGAGTGATTTTTTTATTTTAATCAAAAGGCTGTTTTGGGGAATGTCTGAGTGCCGGCATGATTTTATAATGCCGTAGATACGTTCTGTGGAGGGTCATTATGTCTAATAAAAATGTTGAAATTTTAGAACAATTAAAAACCCTAACCATGCTGGAGACGGCTGAACTGGTTAAGCGTATTGAAGAAACCTTTAACGTAGATGCTTCTTCGCCTAAGCTAATCATTCCAGTTTTACCAGATCAGCTTAATTTGACGACAGACGAAACTCTAGAAAAAACTGAGTTTACTGTGGTTTTGCAAGAAGTGCCGGCAGATAGAAAGATTGCGATTCTCAAGGCAGTTCGGGAAATACTCAGCTTGGATTTGAAGGGCGCAAAAAATTTTGTAGACTCGGCTCCGCAAGTCGTCAAGTTTGGGATTAATCTTCAGGATGCTGAAGGAATGAAGCAAAAGCTAGAAGATGCCGGCGCGAAAGTTTCCATGTACTAACAATAAACTGCACTCGGTAAATTCTATCTGCCTAATTCAAAAGGTCATTAATCGTGGTTATCGCCGCGTCCCGACAGAGAGAGCTTACATACCCTACCAAAACACAAAAAGGTGCGTACAAGGGTTGTACGCTGCAAGCCGGAACCTATAGCCGGCATAAAAAAGCTCCCTCAACTTGCGCGGCGATGTCCTCATCTTGAAGTTTACAAATGGCAAGTGAGGCAAGTACCTAAAAATGAGTAATAACACTTTAGTGTTTCAAACATTTAGTGAGATAGAAAGTCTAATTCGGAACTTCGAGAACTGTACGCTTCCTCGATGCGAATGGACACATCATGCACATTTAATTGTTGCGTTGTGGTATCTCACTCGTTATCCAGAACAAAAGGCAATAAATCGCATTCGTGAGAACATCCAGCAACTTAATCGAGCTAATGGAGTTCAAACCACAAAAGACAGTGGTTATCACGAAACAATCACCCTTTTTTGGATACGAATGGTGAGCCGGCATCTCTTAAGTGAAGGTGAAAACCACACATTTGTAAATCTGGCTAAGAGTCTAATTCACAATTGTGGGAATCCCTCTCTGCCGCTTGAATATTACACCCGTGAGCGGCTGATGTCCTGGAAAGCTCGGATCACCTGGGTTGAACCAGATTTGAAATCTCTGTAATGAGATAAAAGTTTTTGTAGTAATTTAGGTAGCTGTCGCTGCGCCCCAACCGAGAAAGCTTACATACCTTGTAATGGTAAAACATAAAGCTTTCTAAACTTGCGCGGCGTCTTGTAAAGATGCAATCCATATAATCTTTACGACGTGCGACATCTATCTCCTCAATACTCTTCATTTAAAGGAGGTAGTTTCGATGAATAAGGATGAGCGCGATCTGCGTTTAGAAATGCTGAATAGTTTGCTAACTACACCTCACCGGCAGCTAGAAAAGGTTGCAGAAATTCACAAATTAATTGTTGAACTTGACCCGCTTTTTTACGGTCATTTAGCAGTTTGGTATCAGCGAAACGGTGATGTGCGTGATCACAAGGAAGTCTTTATTGGCAACTTGCTCACTTCTCCAGTGATTGAACACCGGGATGCCGGCTTTGTGATGCTGCAAGAGTTCCCACCTTACCAGGTGTCTCGGATTGTGGACTTTATGAAGCAGCACCAAAACAAGCTGCCGCGTTCCGCACGCACAGCTGTAACACGCTATTTGAAGACGCGGGAAAAGAACCCGCAGTTCTTCGATCGCGCTGCTGCACGGGGACGCAAGGCAATGAAGCACCTGTATGCCGGCTTGCACATCAAACCTGGTGCGCGTGCGGATGCGGTGCTGTTTAAGGAAAAGCCACCGGAAGACAGCCTTGCTTTTATGCTAAAGCAGCTTGCCAAGGCAGAGTCGCCGGCAGAACAGGCGGCGATTATTGTCGAGCACAATATCCCTTACACCGTGGCAGTGGGCGCTGTAAAGCAGTTGACACCGGCTGTACTGGTGGCGCTGATTAATTCGATGTCGCCGCAGGAAATCATCAACAACCTCAAGTCTCTACAGACTCGTGGTGCGATGGATCACCCGGATGTGAAGGCGCTGATCGATGAGAAGCTTGACAAGGCAGCAAAGAGCGATCGCGTGTCTGCATTCAAGGCGCGGGTTGCGGCTGATGTTGCCGAGTTGGATGAAGCGACGGCTGCAAAGCTAGAACGAGTCACCAATGAGCAGGTGAAGAAGCGGGGGGCGATCGCAAAGGCAACGGCGCTGTTAATTGACAAGTCGGGTTCGATGGAAAATGCGATTGAAGTGGGTAAGCGTCTCGCTTCGCTGATTTCCGGCATTTCCCAAGCGGATTTGTTTGTCTACGCCTTTGACACGATGCCTTACCCAGTGAAGGCTGAAGGTCAGGATCTGACGGATTGGGAGAAGGCGTTTAAGCTGATTCGTGCCGGCGGCGGTACGAGTTGCGGTTGCGCGGTGGAGGCGATGCGGATCAAGAAGCAGGCGGTTGAGCAAATTATTCTGGTGACAGATGAAGGTGAAAACGCTGCGCCTTACTTCGTGGATGCTTACACAACTTATTGCCGTGACTTGGCAGTGATGCCAAATGTTGTTCTCATTAAGGTGGGATACGCGAGTAATTATGTGGAGAATCAGTTGAAGGCAAAGCAGGTGCCGGTGGAAACCTTTACCTTTGCCGGCGACTATTACTCGTTGCCAAATTTGGTGCCGTTGCTGTCTCGTCCATCACGTTTAGAATTGCTGATGGAAATTATGGAGACATCGCTGCCGGTGCGGGATGATAAATAACTGTTGTAGGGTGTGCAAAACACACCCTACTTAAATACGATAGGAGGCTAGGAAGGCAATGAAACTCTACCGGCCTGTTGGTTTAAGAGAACTTGAACTCATTGCTAAAGCTGACTTTAAGGCATTTCCACCTCGACTGCCCGAACAGCCTATTTTTTATCCTGTTCTCAATTTTGAGTAGGCTAAGCAGATTGCACGGGATTGGAATACCAAAAGCAATCGTTTTGCCGGCTTTGTTACAAGGTTTGAGGTTGAAAATGAGTATGTGAAAAAGTTTGAGGCTCATGTGGTTGGCAGCCGGATTCATCAAGAATTGTGGGTGCCGGCTGAAGAACTGGCAGAATTCAACCGCCATATCATTGGCAAAATCCACATTGAAGCAGCTTACTCCGGTGAGAATTTCAAAGAGGAGATAGATCCAAAAACCAACCTGCCAACAATCCTCAAAACATTCTTGTAGCCTGAGCCTAATTTGCCTAAAGCAATCCACCCGTCGGCACTTTATCAAATTTTTTGGGAAATTAGATCTAGCTAATTGTTTGCCAAAATTTCACCGTTCCATTATTATCAGGTAAAAACTGATGAAATTATCTGAAGCTTTAATTTTAAGAGCTGATTGCCAAAAGCGGATTGAACAACTGCGGCAACGACTGATCCGAAGTGCCCAAGTGCAAGAGGGAGATCAACCGCCAGAAAATCCGCAAGCATTAATTGCAGAATTAGAGGCGACAGTGAATGAACTCGCAGATTTGATTAAGAGAATCAACAAAACCAATTCTCTGACAAATTTGCAAGAAGGGACAATTTCAGATGCGTTAGCTGCTAGAGATACACTTTTACTAAAGCGAAGCGTGTATGATTCTTTAGTGAATGCAGCCGCTGTTAATCAAAGCCGGTATAGTCAAGCTGAAATCAAGTCCTTCAGTACCGTCAATATTGCGGAACTGCAAAGCTACATGGATCGGCTTGCTAGAGATTATCGGGAGTTAGATACTAGAATCCAAGAAGCAAACTGGAATACTGAATTATTAGATTGAGCAAGTCGGTAGCCAATACAGCAGAAGCGAGTGCAATCCGCCAACTGGATTAAGTTGGAATTGTGGCCTGAACAGCTACCTTACCGGCATGATGGGCCATGCCACAAACTAACAAGTTAAGCCCAGTATTGTTACAAACGTACAGGGCATTGTTAAAGTTACTACCGCGTACTGATCTGTTGCAATTGGTGAGGGTGGGTTAGGGGATGCTCAATTTAATAGATGCTTGACGCCGGCAGCTAAAAATATTGGATTCTTGAGGGGTTGCCGGTTCAGGCATTTACACAACAAAAAGACTGGAGTCAGAGCAAACTCCAGTCTGATGAAACGCCAACCCGGCGTTGTAAACCCTTTACTATTCGTGAGGCAGAAGAACTTTTATATGATTTTGCTGCGCCCGAACTTAAATAGATGCTAGTAGTTATCTAACTAGCACAAAGGCTAGTTACTTCGGGAAATAAGTGTAAGTTCCACCATCACAAACTTGAACTGCGGACTGGATCAATTCTCCCTCACCAACTGTGCCGTCTTCTGTACCACGAAGACGACCTTTGAAGTCATATTTGCAGTCTTCGCGTCCATCGTCAATGGTTATCTCAGCGGATTCTCCAGGAAGCAGGACGTCCACCCCTAAGATATCTTCTTCCCAATCATCTGAAGAGGGAGGCGCGGCATAAAATGCTTCGAGAACACGCTCGGTTCCGTTAGTAAGGGTAAAGGTAACAGCTTCAGTTTCAGCTAAAACACTTTGGATGCTCAATGCAACGAGTGGTAGTGCTAGGAGGGCAGATGCTGTAATGGAGCGGAAAGATTTATGAATCATTGTTTTATTCTCTTGTCTCAACTGATGCTCCCGGTACATCCATATCAGAACATAATTTTTTGCTTTCAGAATCCGTGTATTCACGGAGGTTATTACAGCTAATGAAAAGATTGTTAATTCATTTTTTCAGGAAAAAAATGTTATCAAATTAAATAAGTACATTTCGACACTCGGCACTTACAGGCATTTATAAAAACCGCTTTTATTAAATAAATATACTGAAACGCCTCCTAATTATAACCTGGCTTTTCGCAAGTTTAGCAAAACATATCCTGTTAGATTTTATTACAGTGATATTTAGACAATTTCGAGGCGCAGCCATGCCTAAAAAGAATTTAGTGAAAGAAGTTCACATGACTGCTGCAACTGAATAACTATTCGGTATAAGTGTAGGAGCCTAATTCGCAAAGATTCAGTTTATAGTCTTCTGTTCTCGACCCATCCGCCCAAACGCCCAAGATGTCATAAACGCAAGTGGTTTTACCATCACCAATCATTACCATCCCGGATTCTCCTGCTTTGATATTCTGGCCTTGAAGAAGGTTAGAACCCCAGTTCTCTTGGTCGGAAGGCTCCACGTAAAACTCTACGAGCGTTCCGGAAGTTTCGTTTTTTAGTGTAAAGTTCAGATCCTCTGCTTGGGCGGATGGGACGATCAATGAAACAATAGGTAACGAGAACACTGTAGCTACGATAACGCGACGAAAATAGCGGTGAAACATGGTGGAACGTTCCTGCGAGAATTAGGGAGTTATAAACTTATATTATTAAAGCAGCAAATTTTTATGGGTTAAATAAAATGCAGATTTTCTTAAGTTAACCTTTCTTCAAGGCAATAAGCCGTTTCGCTCAAGATTAAAAAACCCCTTAATCATGCCTTGTAAATAATAAAAAATCGCCATGACCAGGCGGTTATTGGCTTTTTTTAAATTGTGGAGATAAGGTCATAAACGATATGCAAACTGCCGGCAAAGTCGCAGCGGGTGCGCCGGCGCTTTGCAGAACAGCAGAGAATTTGGCCATTCTCAACCGGCTCCTCCCTGGCGATGTGGCAGTGTTCTCTGGCAGCTATAATCGCGTTGAGGATATTTTGAGTTGCCTTAAAGTGCCGGCATTGAGGCAAACACGCTCAACTTCGCGCAGTTACAGAGTGCGGCAACCTCAACGGAGTTAGTCGCCCAACGGTGTGTGCGTGCAGTTTCGCGCCGGCATACTAAAGTCAGCGCATTAAATGCCGGCTCCAAAGATAGCCAGTCAACTTATAATGTAGTACGATATAATACGAATACCTGCGTACCTTAATTGGCAGAGCTTACATACTTAGTACGAGAGGAAGAGTAACGACACCATAGTTGTCGGGCGTGAAGCGAGGAAGGCACAAAGAACCCGGTAGGTTGGCTTAAAAGTAGCTATCCTTTAATGAGTGTGTAATAACAAGCCGGTGGAGTTCCTTCTGAGTGAAGAAACCGCATTGATCTGGTAACTTTTACGCAGGTTATTTACTAACCGATTGAAGCTGTTTCATTTTCCGAAAAGAGAAGTCGTTGTATGGGTGAGTTTTGAGAAAAAATTGTCTTTCCTAGCAATCAATTATCAACTAAGCTCGACCTTACACCAGCACTGTTATGGCTCTGATAGTGATAAATGGGTTTGATGCTTTTCTCTCACAGTTGCGAAAGTTTTAGGAGGATTAGTCTGTGCGTCTAGACGTAGTACGTGCCCACTTTGAGGCAGAAGCATTTGATTATGATGGCCTAATTCCCCGGCTAATTCCGCACTATCACGAGCAACATGGGTTGATGCTAGAGCTAATTCCGTTCGAGCGCGAGGCTAGCTTGAAGGTGCTTGATTTAGGAGCCGGCACTGGTGTTTTATCCTTCCTAATTCTTCAGGCATTTCCGAATGCAACAGTCGTGGCATTTGACATGGCTGATAACATGATCGCAGCTTGCAAAAAAAACCTTTCAGCGTATCAAGAACGGGTAAAATTGCATCAGGGAAACTTTGCGGAAGATGATGTAGGTTCTGAGTACGATTTGGTAATATCGGGGTTAGCCATACACCACCTCGACGAGCCGGAAAAACAAAAGCTGTACCAGGATCTTTTTCATGCAGTAAATCCCGGCGGCTTGCTGCTGATTCGAGATACCGTTACAGGTGCGACTCCCCAGCTAACGCAGCAGTATGAGCGATTGTGGCGTCAGTATATGAAAGCGAATGGGGAAGATGATGAAAAGTGGTTTCAGAATTACCTTAAAGAAGATAGACCATCTTCAGTTGAAGATCAACTTCAGTGGTTGAAGTCAGCGGGTTTTGAAGAGGTCGGTTGTCATTGGCGTTATCTCAATTTTGCAATTTTTGGAGGAAGAAAGCAATGAATTTTAAAATAGAATTGATCTAATAAAATTTAGATGTTGTTAATTTTTTAGAGTAAAATAAGATCATGATAAACGAATCTCGCGCCATTAAAATTAGCAAATTTTTGAGTTACCACCTACGACATCGGCCTGATAAAATTGGTCTTGAACTTGCGCCGGGTGGCTGGGTATCGGTGGATGAACTGTTAGCTGCATCTAAAAAACATTCGTTTGATATTGAGCGTGATGAACTGGATGAAGTCGTTGCTTCTAATGATAAAAAACGATTTTCATTCAACTCCACCGGCACCCAGATTCGCGCCAACCAAGGGCACAGCCTAGAGGTTGATTTACAGCTAGAGGAAGCTGTTCCGCCAAAGGTGTTATATCACGGAACAGGACAGGGTGCAGTTGAGTCAATTCTGCAAATGGGTTTGAGCAAAATGTCGCGGCACCACGTTCATTTATCGGTCAATATGGCAACTGCCATAAAAGTTGGCAAACGTCACGGACGGCCCGTTGTATTTGCGGTGAATGCTGCCGCCATGCATCAGGCCGGTTATAAGTTTTACTGTTCTAATAATGGAGTTTGGCTGGTGGATCATGTTCCTTCCAAATACTTGAAAATAACGTGAAGGAAAAAAATAGAAACGCCTAGTTAAAAATCAAGAAGAAGCGATTTTTCATCTTTAACTGAAGATTTGCCAGTCATTATCGAATATACAGGATTTATGGCATCAGGAAACTTTGGAAATGAGGACGCATCCGGATATAACCACCCTCAAAGCAGAGGCTTATTAGGAGCCGGCTGGCGACCGCTAAATCGAGATATTGACTGGGGATTTTTGTGGCATATTGTGTCTACAGACACATGGGAACTTAGCCGAAAAGCCTTGGATATTGCCAGTGATATTGCGGATGCTTTGGGACGCAATGAGTTTACTTGGTGGGCCAATATTTTAAACGTTTTTTCTGAGCATACGCGCTACGAACTTGATGAGTTTTGGAATTATATTACTCCAGAACCACCAGCGCCAGATTATCGATTTAAAGACGTTTTAAATATTGAAACGCCGGTCGCTCAACTTGTCAGCCGCACCAGTATTCCCATTGATTATGTGCTGAATAAGCTACAGGAAATTACCATTCTCAAAATCTTGGAGTTATTGGGAAAACCGGATATTATTACTCAATATTATTTGGAGCGGTATTTTTACTATCCTGTTGAACGCTTTGTTAATTGGGAACGTCTGGAAACAATTGGCACCGTTTTTGCTTATTGGTCTCAATACGGGGTTTGGCTGCAAATTGACAGATTCGATAGAGGCCGCAAACAGTACACACTGATCGCTCAAAATTTAGCCCCGCTAATTAACAAAGCAACTTATAATTTAGCGGTCATTCTCAGTGGTTACAAAAGCCGTGTGGGACAAGTTCACAGCCAATTTCCTATTCGGACTTTTCCGGCAGACATTCAAAGCTTTACCGACGCTGTGCAGCAGGCAATTCTTGACCAAAATCAGCTAGCTGTACTGGTTTATGGAGATCCTGGCACAGGTAAAACTGCCTGGACACAAGCGGTGGCAAAAGAAATCCTTGTACCTCTAGGATATGTCATTTTTATTCTAGACCACGACGCCGTGGAAAACTTTGTTCCCCCCAGTTACTTAGAGCGGATTTGTATCATTATTAACGAAGCTGATAATTTAGCTCAAAATCGAGCCAGCTTAGCCGCTCAAGGTAATACTAAAACTGAACATATCCTCAGTTTGCTGGATGGAACTTTGTATCAAAGCGTGATTGAAGAATCGGGAATTCAATCACAGCAAAAACTGGTAATCTTGATGACTTGCAATACCACAGAAAGGCTCGATCCTGCCGTTTTACGCAAAGGAAGAGTTGATTTGATGTATGAATTTCATCACCGATTTGTAGAATAGCTCGTTTTACCGGCTCTTTGACTTTTGCCGTGAGACAAAGGCAAAACCGGCAATTGCACGGGTGTTCCAGTTGGTTAAAATTGATAGGATTGTTAGGGTGAGTTTAGCCAGCTGATAAGGTTGAGCGCAAAACCCACCCTAACTTGCTGCTTGTTGAGTTTAGCAACGATGGCTGTCCTTGCTGAATGCACTGAGAAACAGGTGGCGGCAGCCGAACCGATTTTCACCCCCCTACATTAAATTATTATTTTTTTTTCCTTTACCGGCTTAGATCGATTTACCATTTTAATACTCCCTTTCCCAACCTTCCTGCTATAGCCTGAGAATTTAGGAAAGCGAGCAATTCCGCAACCCATCGAAATAGAAAGGGTTTATTGAGGGTTTTGTATGAATAAAGATTTTTCTAACAGACGCTTAGATAGATTTGGAGTTATCCCTTATTCATTTTTAGAGGACTTTCGGAGTAAAGATGCTAGCACCCGGCGTTATTTATTAAATTCCATGACTTTGTTTGCCAGTATTTCCCCTGAGCAACAACATCAAATCTTAAATGATTTAATTCAATCGGAATTAATGAATCTAGCTGAGCAATCTAAAAAATATTTACATCAAAATGTTAAAGTTGTCTTAAAAAGGATGTTTATTGAAAAACCTTTATCAGAAAAAGAAATCGCGGAATATTATTATAAATATTATACAATCACTGGCGTAATTCCTGAAGAAGTGACTAATGAATATTTGAATATTTTAGTTAATTTTATTTTAGGGGTTGAAATGTCAAAGTTATTATTTCTTATGAGTTTTGTTGAACAGCAAAGATTTTTTGAATTACAAGAAAATTATTCCACTCAAGTTGTATTATTCTATCGTTATATTAAGCCAATACGCTCTAAATTAATCAAAGAAAAAATTGTTAATAGAGATATTATTGGGAATTATTATTATAACCGCCCTTGGGTTAATGAACATGAGTTAATCGATTATATTTTTGATTTATTCGATTTGGACAAAATTGTATATCTTGGTAACTGTGCAAAAGTTTTTACTTTTGAAAAGGAATACATTTATAAAGCGCCTGATTTTGAATAAATTTTATAAAGGTTAAGAAAATGAAATAGGGTTAACTTTAAAAATAGGTCGCATTTTAAGCAATTTTTTAAAAAAATCAGTTAGTTTTGCATCTATCAATCCAACAATGAGGTAAAAGCAGTGACTAATATTCGCAAACTTCTTAAGCAACTTTCCGTGCAGGAATATCAACTGCACGACACTCAATTTTTGGCACCTTGCGTGCGTGGAGGACGAGTGCGGACAAAAGTAGCAGGAATCGTGTATACCTTCACCCCTGAACCCCGAAATTTTGAAGGTTGGGGAATTTTTCAACCGGCTACCAGTAAAGTCGCCAAAGTCGTTGAAGAAGCCGACTTACCGCAGGTGACAGAATATCTGCAACATCTGCCGGCGGTGCGTTTGTCGCTAGCCTATAAGTTGCAAAAACAAACGTGGTTCGCTTACCCTGTTAATGAATCAGATGTCCGTCAGCGTCTGGGTTGTGTCAAGCCGGTGCCAGTGTATTTGGTGAGTGAGGGTGCAACATTTGAGCCAATTATCGCTCGATGGGATGGATGCAGTTGGTGGTTTGAAGAAACTGATCGCCGCGCCGATCCCATGCCGGCTGAAGCGTTAAGAGAAGCGCTAAAGCAAGTGACACCGCCGGCAGAGGTGCGCTTTAAAGGCATGACTCCCGAAATGCGGACTGTTTATCAACTCGTGGCACAACAAACCAAAGAATTTGAAGCTCAAATGCAACAGCAATGGGATGAAAAACGCCTGCAAAAAGCATTGCAAATGGGTGGAGGTCAACTGCAACAATTCCATGATCGCGATGACTATTGGATCGTTGAGTGGACAACCGGCAATGGCGAACAACATACCAGTGCGATTTCCAAAAACGATCTCACCGCCATCAGCGCCGGCATCTGCCTTAGCGGATTGGATCGTAATTTTGACCTGCAATCTCTCGTCGGAGTTGTTGAAGATCGGTAAAGATAGTATTAGCACGTTAGGTATAAAAACGGCTAACCTATTTAATCTAAGTATCTTGAAAAGATTGCAACAACTCATTGTTGTTGTTTTTTCTGTAATTAGAAATAAATAATCATGAGTTATGGATTATATGTCTGCAATCTTTTCAGTTACTTTAGCAATGTTATTTGGCAATAACTCATTCTTATAAAGCTGCAATATTTCAAAATAAATTATCAATTTTTTGTTAATAAGTAGGAGGTAAGAGTGTCTATCTTTTTTCACGAACAACTTCACAGAACACCGGCAGTCATGGCAAAAATCCGTGAATTGCCTGTAATCGTATGCGGTGCCGGCGCATTAGGTGCCAATATTACTGAAAATTTAGCGCGTGCCGGCTTCGCTCAACTCAAAGTGATTGATCGTGATCGCATTGAAGAACGCAACCTATCCACCCAACCTTACTATCGCTCAGATGTGGGAGCTTTTAAAGCTAAAATTCTGGCAAATACACTTTACCGCGCTTTAGGAGTAAAAGTAGAGGCGCAAACTAAAGAATTAACCGAGCAAAACGCCGTACAACTGTTAGGAAAACCTGCTATTGTTATCGATACTTTCGACAACAGTACAAGCAGAAACGCCGTAAAAAGTTACTGTGCCGGCGCATCCGTTCCCTGCCTGCACGTCGGGTTAGCTTCAGATTATGCTGAAATCATTTGGAATGACAACTACCGCGTTCCTTCTCCTGCCAATGATGACATCTGCGACTATCCACTTGCCAGAAATTTAGTTATGCTCACCGTAGCAGTCGCCTGTGAAGTGATTATTACCTTCGCCGGCACCGGCACCCAACAAAATTACACCCTCACCCTCGGAGATTTCGCTATAAAACCTTACATCCCCTAAATTCTGGCCTCATTTTCTCACCTTTACCTAACAAATACTATGAATCTACATCCACAAGTGAATGAAATCTTAAACTTCTGGTTTGGTCATCCTGAAGATGCAGAATATGGCAACACTCGGAACATCTGGTATACCAAAAATCCAGTATTTGATGAAGAAATTCGTTCGCGGTTTTTCACTGAATACGAATTAGCAGCAGCCGGCAACTATGATTCTTGGCAAGAATCACCCCAAAGTTGTCTCGCCTTAATTATCTTGCTGGATCAATTTCCCCGCAATATGTTTCGCGGTCAACCACAAGCCTTTGCGACGGATTATAAAGCGTTAGCTGCCGCTCAGTATGCCGTTGATCACGAATTTGATCAACAACTGCTGCCGGTGCAGCGACAGTTTATTTACTTGCCATTTGAACACAGCGAAAACTTAGAACATCAACGCCAGTGTGTTGAGCTTTTTCAACAACTAAAAGATTCTCCCGACAGCGCCTTAACCCTTGATTATGCAATTCGGCATCTAAAAATCATTGAGCAATTTGGGCGCTTTCCCCATCGCAACGAAATTCTGGGACGGGAATCTACAGCAGAAGAAACGGAATTTCTCAAACAAGCCGGTTCTTCTTTTTAAAATTGCATAAGTGTTCGCCGGCCAAACATAGATAAGATTAAACCAACCAAATTTTATCGGATTTGCGGAGGCATCTACCCATGCGCCGGCCTTTATTTTCTTTCAGTTCACTCACCCTTGTTCTGCTCACAAATGCCGGCATTCCCCTGCTGCCGATAAGTTTAGGAAAGCCGGTAATTGCCGTGCCGGTGTCAACCACGCAAGACAGAAGAAACGAAGCGATTCGGCTTAACGGGATAGGGCTTCAGCAGTATAATCAAGGCCGGTTTAGAGAAGCGTTAGAGACATTTGAGCGAGCTTTAGCCTTTGCTAAAGAAATTGGCGATCAGGCGCTATACGGGACGACTCTCTACAATATTGGGTCAGTTTACGTCAGTCTAGGACAGTATTCCAAAGCTTTAGACTTTTACAACCAAGCTTTAGCCATTGCTAAAGAAGTTGGCGATCAGGCGCTATACGGCAAGAGTCTCAATAATATTGGGTTCGTTTACCGCAATCTAGGACAGTATGCCAAAGCTTTGGAATTCTTAAATCAAGCTTTAGCCTTTGCTAAAGAAATTGGCGATCAGGCGGGATACGGGACGATTCTGGGCAGTATTGGGTAAGTTTACCTTAGTCTAGGACAGTATCCCAAAGCATTGGAATTTTACAACCAAGCTTTAGCTATTGCTAAAGAAGTTGGCGATCAAGCGGGATACGGGAGGATTCTGGGCAGTATTGGGGCAGTTTACCTTAGTCTAGGACAGTATCCCAAAGCATTGGAATTTTACAACCAAGCTTTAGCTATTGCTAAAGAAGTTGGCGCTCAGGCGCTATACGGGAGGGCTCTGGGCAGTATTGGGTCAGTTTACCTTAGTCTAGGACAGTATCCCAAAGCATTGGAATTTTACAACCAAGCTTTAGCTATTGCTAAAGAAGTTGGCGATCAAGCGGGATACGGGACGATTCTGAGCAATATTGGGTCAGTTTACCTTAGTCTAGGACAGTATCCCAAAGCATTGGAATTTTACAACCAAGCTTTAGCTATTGCTAAAGAAGTTGGCGATCAAGCGGGATACGGGAGGATTCTGAGCAATATTGGGTCAGTTTACAACAATCTAGGACAGTATGCCGAAGCG
The DNA here is from genome assembly GCF_014695715.1 of Microcoleus sp. FACHB-68. NCBI lineage: Bacteria > Bacillati > Cyanobacteriota > Cyanophyceae > Oscillatoriales > Microcoleaceae > Microcoleus > Microcoleus sp. FACHB-68. Next base: position 102,112 of record NZ_JACJOT010000008.1, on the reverse strand, counting down.
GAAACCAACTTAGTGGCTGCTCTTGAAGTTATGGAATCTCTACGCCCCGATTTAACTGATGCTCAGAAAATTTCTATTTTTGAAACGCAGCAGGGAGCTTACGAATTTTTGCAGAAAGTGTTAATCGCCCAAAATAAAACTAATTCGGCCTTAGAAGTTGCGGAACGGGGACGAGCTAGAGCCTTTGTCGAATTACTCTCGCAAAAACTCTCTAATAATCCCAACAATTTGCCGGCTCTCAAACCCACCCTCACCCAAATTCAGCAAATTGCCAAAGCGCAAAATGCCACCTTGGTGCAATATTCGATTATTCGCGAAGAATTCAAAATTGGGGACAAACAAGAATGGCGGGAATCAGAACTTTATATCTGGGTTATTAACCCCGCAGGTGTTGTCACCTTCCGCAAAGCGGATCTCAAACCTCTGTGGCAGCAACAAAATACCAACTTAGCTAAACTTGTCACCGTTACCCGCGAATCAATCGGTGTGAGAGGACTGGGCATTATTAGCGTTGAACTCGGCCCGGAAGCGGTTCAAAAACAGCAAGCCAATCAAACACAATCCTTACAAAAACTTCATCAATTGCTGATTGCACCGATTGCGGATCTCTTGCCCTCCGATGCGAATTCTCCGGTGGTTTTTATTCCCCAACAAGCCTTATTTCTCGTGCCATTCGCTGCTTTACAAGATGAAAAAGGCACTTATTTAATTGACAAGCATACGATTTTAACGGCTCCATCCATTCAAGTTTTGGAACTTACCCGCAAGCAGCGACAAACTGTATTAGGTAAAGAAATGCTGATTGTTGGCAATCCGACGATGCCGAGCATTTCTCTGCAAGTTGGAGAGGAGCCGGTTCAACTGTCAGAATTAAAGGGTGCAGAGACAGAAGCTCAGGAAATTGCCAAACTTTTTAATACACAACCGCTGATTGGAAGTCAAGCAACAGAAACGGCAATTAAACAGCAAATTTATGGGGCTAAAATCGTCCATTTAGCAACCCACGGATTGATTGATGATTTTGGGTTTGGTGTTCCCGGCGCGGTTGCCCTCGCCCCTGGTGGCAAGGAGGATGGGTTGCTGACTTCTGGGGAAATTCTGGATTTAAAAATTAATGCTGAATTAGTAGTTTTAAGCGCCTGTGACACCGGCAGGGGAGAAATCACCGGCGATGGAGTAATCGGCTTATCTCGCTCGTTAATTAGCGCCGGCACCCCAACAGTCATTGTGTCTTTGTGGGCAGTTCCCGATGCTCCCACCGCAAATTTAATGAGTCAATTTTATCGAAATTTACAGCAAGACCCGAATAAAGCCCAGGCATTGCGGCAAGCGATGTTAACAACGAAGCAGCAACATCCCAACCCCAGAGATTGGGCAGCATTCACCGTGATTGGGGAAGCTGAGTAAGGGGAAAAGAGAGTTTTCAGCTTTGATCACCCCATGTGCCCAATCCCCATGCCCCATGCCCCATGCCCCATCCCCCATGCCCAATGCCCCATGCCCAATTTCGAGATTTAATACTCTGCCGGCGGTTGCCGATCTAGTTCCAATTGGGTAAACAATTGTAATGCTGAGCGCCAAACTAAATAACCTTGCTCATTCAAATGCAACCCGTCACTACTCAGTTCAATCCGCAGATTTCCTTGAGGATCTGTAAATAACTGATATAAATCAAGAAATTTTACGCCTTCTTCTTCGGCAAGTAAAGCTAATTGCCGGTTAAGTTCGCGAATGCGGCTATTCGGAATTGCTAGTAAGCGATCACGTCCCTCCCAAGTTGCCTGAGCACCACTGTGGGGCAAAATCGATTGGATAATAATTTCTACATTAGGGTGAACCCACCGAAGATCCTGAATAATCAATCGCTGATTATCTAAAATTGCTTCATCCGTTACCCCGCGAATTAAATCATTAATGCCGATCATCACGAAAACCGTTTCCGGCTGAGTGCGATCTAGCAGTGTCAAACGCCTCAGCAAACCATTTGAAGTTTCTCCAGAAATGCCCTGATTCAACCAAGCACGACCGGCAGGCAGTAGCTTAGCAGGAAACCATAGACTGAGAGAATCGCCGGCTAGAACCGTCAAACGTTTGGGTTTGTTTTGCGCTGCTGCTTGGGCTTCGCGTTCCAGTTGGGCCACCCACTGCTGGTAAGTCCACTGGTGGCGTGGACCCAATTCTGGAGGCACCGGCTGTTTTTGCTCAAGCTTTGTTGTATTCCCCTCACTCGTTTGCAAGCTAGCTGAACGAAATTCATTTCGTAGCAGCAGCACAAAGATAGTCAGGATTAACAGGATGTTCGTTAGAAGAGACAGCAATGCCCATGTAGGAGCTTTCTTTAAAGCAATGGACACGCGCTCAGGAATAGGGTTAGCAGATTTTAATTGCAATGGCTCAACCCTCTCTTAACAAGAATCAGTACCGCGTCTCCCACTAGACTACGACACTCAACCAGAACCTTTCAACCAGCGCTTAAGTTAACTACACATAAAAAATGCGGCTAGGAGTGGCTGCTCGCCTGAAAAACACTCCTACCGCATATTTAATCATTAAATAATCAACAATTAAGGGCCGCTAACTACCCGCGATTATCCTTAAGGAATCCGCTGTAGGCTTCCATGCCGTGTTCGCCGATATCCAAACCTTTCTTTTCTTCTTCTTCAGACACCCGAATGCCAAGGGTTGACTTGAGTACCAGCCAGAAAATAGTTGACATGAGAACGGTGAAACCGCCGACGGAGAGAATCCCGACGATTTGAGGGATGAGTTGGGTCAAACCACCACCGAACAATAGTCCTGCTGCCGGCCCTGCACCTTCTCCATAGAGTTCGAGTTCCCCAATCCGAGATCCTGGCCCTAGGGCGAACAGACCGACGGCTAGGGTTCCCCAGACACCATTAACCAGGTGGACTGAGATTGCACCCACGGGGTCATCAATGCCCAACTTGTCGAAGAAGGGCACCGCGAAAACGACTAAAATGCCGCCAATCGCACCAATGATGGCAGCGGAAGGAATGTTAATGAAGGCGCAAGATGCGGTAACAGAAACTAAGCCGGCGAGGACGCCGTTAATGATCATCGAAAGATCCGGTTTACCCAGATACAGCCAAGCGACAATGGTCGCCGCAATACCGCCGGCTGCCCCTGCCATGTTGGTGGTGACTGCAATGTGAGCAATCGTCCAGCCCACACTCATTGTGGAACCTGGGTTGAAACCAAACCAGCCCAACCAGAGAATCAAACAGCCCAAGGTAGCGATACTCATGTTGTGCCCCGGCATCGCAACGGGTTGACCGTCTTGATATTTACCGATGCGAGGGCCGAGGATGGCAGCCCCCATCAGCGCCGCCCAGCCCCCAACCGAGTGAATGACGGTTGAACCGGCAAAATCCCAGAATCCAGGTGCTCCAGCGGCAACGGACAGCCAGCCACCGCCCCAAATCCAGTGGCCGGTGATGGCATAGGAAATCCCTACCAGCAGCAGGCTGAAGATTAAGAAGTCAACAAACTTAATCCGCTCAGCGACAGCCCCAGAAACAATGGTTGCGGCGGTGCCGGCAAAGACGAGTTGGAAAAAGAATTTGGCGGCAAGCGGCACGCCCGTCCAATTGAGCGCGTCGAAAACGCCATTATAGGCGTCTGCTGTGGCTGGGCTGTTATCTGCGCCGGCTAAGAAAAATCCGCTCGTTCCAAAGAAGGGATTTCCATCACCGAACATCAGACCAAACCCGATTGCCCAGTACGCGATCGTAGACAGGGCGAATACGATTAAGTTTTTGGCGAGTACGTTGACCGCATTTTTCTGCCGGCAGAAGCCGGTTTCTAGCATACAGAAGCCGGCGTTCATAAAGAACACCAACATCGCAGCCACCATCACCCACATGGTGTCTAGCCCCACCTTCAGGTCTGCTGTCGCTTGGGCTGTCGCCTGGGCTAAGTCTACCGGCGACGCGGGTATTGCTGTCGGATCTTGGGCAACGGCTGCGTAACCCCAAATCAGCACAATCAATGTTGCTAAGGGGATGCAAGCTTGCCAACTCGGAGATAGCCGTCCAATTGCTAATTTCAACTGTTTAAGCAGCTTGGCAGTTGCGGGAAACTGGGTGTCCCACTGGGGCGACAGCCGCCGATTTCTAGTTTTTAACTTCTTTTTGTGCGTTAGTTTATACGTCATCAGTCAACGTTTCCCTCAAGCGGCAATAGACATAACAGTTTGAGTGAGGAGACTCGCAATCAGGTGAAACTTAGCCACAGCCGGCATTTTCCTGAGTGCAGTTTTTCCGAGGCGAGCGGCGGGTGGTTCTGTTTGACACCCCAAAGGTCTGGTGATCTCTAAGTGGTGGTGTTACAAAAACAACTCAGTACAGTTCAACCCGCTACGAATCACAACGATTGCACCAATTCTCGACCTTTTGATTCTGTATCTTAGATTACATTTCCCAAACCACTTGCTCAAAACTTATCTGAGCGGTTCTCGTTTAGGGCGAATCGGGGGGTGCTGAACCCGATGGCTCATGATGAGTAATTAAGCGTACTCGATCCCAAACACGGTTAAGTCAGTTTACCTGAAACTGTGGAGTTTGATCGTTGTTGTTGGTTGCAAGTTCAGAGTAGATGGCTCAGCCGGCTCGAAATCAAGGCTGTGACGAAGGTGAGTGGAATTCGGAAATTGCCGGCACCCGCAATTCCCAGGCGAATACAATCTGTAGAGAATACTGGCTTTCTTTTAAATTCAGGCTGGCTTCCACCTCCTAATCGAATATTTTTATTTAACTTAGGTTTAGCCGCACGATTTCTCGAAGTGAAGCTTTTATTTTCTGATTTCCAAATTGCAACACTCCTAGGTTTTTCTGACTTTTAAAAAGATATAGCCTCCCAATGAAACACATACTTAAAGTGGCTTTCCAGCCACACAAGACAAAAAAAGCTTGTCTGTTGAAGTCAAAACTTACCCTAACTTTTGATAAGTCAGGTAAATGACTCATTAAATCAATTGGTAACTAATATAATCTGTATTTTTTAAAACATTTTTTGAAGTTTCTGCCTGAGAATTTTAACTCAGACAGGGGGTGAAGATTTATGCAGACAGCCGAAAAAATCTCAGCTCATTTGAGTGAGATATTCCTGATAGCCCACCTGATCCAGATGTTTTTGCTTGTCTATCACGGATTGAGCTAAGTTTTGCCGGTACTGCTGCACCCGCTCTAATAAATCTGGTTGGTGGGCGGCTAAAATTTGTACGGCGAGTAAACCGGCATTTTTTGCATTCCCGATGGCGACGGTGGCGACAGGTATGCCTGCCGGCATTTGTACGATGGAATAAAGAGAATCAACACCCTGTAAGTGCCGGCTTGCCACTGGCACCCCAATCACCGGCAGTGGTGTTAGCGATGCTACCATTCCCGGTAGATGAGCAGCACCCCCAGCGCCGGCGATAATTACTTTTAAGCCGCGCACGTGAGCAGTTTCGGCGTATTCTACCATGCGTGCCGGTGTGCGGTGGGCGGAGACAATGGCAACTTCACAGGGGATGTTAAATTCTTCACAGACAGCGATCGCAGCCTGCATGGTGGGCAGATCGGAATCGCTGCCCATGATAATGCCGATTTGTGGTTGACTCATGGGATTTTCAATTTTAGAGTGTGGATTTTAGAGCACTGTGCTCCTGAAAAATCCTAGGACTGGTTTGTTATCCTCTCGCGAAAGTGATGACAGAAGCAACAAGGCAATTAACTTCAACCGCTGATACTGGCTTGGTGAATGTGGAGATTATTAACGCCCGACTGCCGGGATACGAAGGTTTACACCGGCTTGAAATCGATGCTAACAGTATTATTCGCTCAATTGAACCGATGGGCGTATCTCCCGGCACCTCCTCAGAGTCTGATGTTTTGGATGCCGGTGGCGACTGGATTTCTTTGGGTGGTGTCGATCTTCAAATTAATGGGGCGCTGGGTTTGGCGTTTCCAGATTTGAACTCAGAAAATCGTCACCAACTGCCGGCGATCTGTGAATTTTTGTGGCAGCAGGGTGTGGATGGATTTTTACCGACGCTGGTTACAACTTCGGTGGAAAATTTTCAGAGATCACTGGCAACTTTGGCTGATTTTATGGAACGCAACCCTCAAGATCATCTGCCGGCGGCGAAGATTTTGGGAGTACATTTAGAAGGGCCGTTTCTTAATTTTGAAAAGCGTGGTGCTCACCCGGCTGAATATTTATTGCCGCTAACGGTTGAAAATGTTAAGGGTTTGTTAGGTGAGTTTGCCGGCATCGTTAAAGTCATCACTTTAGCGCCGGAATTAGATGCCACAGGCGAAGTGATTGCTTATTTACGATCTTTGGGGATTACTGTTAGTTTGGGGCATTCGCAAGCGACTGTAGCCGAAGCTGAGAAAGCTTTTGACTTGGGTGCTTCGATGGTGACTCATGCGTTTAATGCGATGCCGAGTTTACATCACCGGCAGCCGGGATTATTGGGTGCAGCGATTGTCCATCCGGGTGTTTATTGTGGGTTAATTGCGGATGGGGAACACGTTTCGCCAACGATGGTTGATTTATTATTGCGTGCCGGTGGTTATGAAAAAGGGATTTTTTTGGTGAGTGATGCTTTAGCGCCGGTGGGTTTGCCGGATGGTGTTTATCCTTGGGATACTCGGCAAATTACGGTGAATGCCGGCACTTGTCGTCTATCAGATGGTACGTTAGCGGGGACAACGTTGCCGTTATTGGTGGGTGTGCAGAATGTGGTGAAATGGGGGATTTGTGAGGTTGAAAAAGCGATTTTGTTGGCGACTGATGCACCTCGGAAAGCGATTGGGTTGCCGGGATTTTCGGTTGGGTTGCCGGCTTGTTTATTGCGTTGGCATTTGGATGAGGTGACGCGGGATGTTTGTTGGTGCCGGTTGTAATTTTTTTAACCGCAGATAAACGCAGATAAACGCAGATGGGTTTCGGGTTAGGGTGATAGGTTTTTGGGGATTTTAAGAGTTTTTTAACCACAGATGCACACAGATTAACACAGATGGGTTTAGGGTTGGGAGGATAGGTTTTTTGATGATGGGTGGTTGGTAGGAGGTTTAATGTTTGGGTGCACAGTGGGCAAGGATGACTCTCACGATGCTGCTTGTGGCGTTGCATCGTAGGGGGAGTTGCAGGACTTCTCCTTGCAATGCTCCTCTACTTTTTAAGCTGCGGACGTGTTTATATATGCTATGGCTGACGCTGCCGTTGATTAAGATGATTAGGTTGCAACTGGTTAGTTTGTCTTTAACTTTTTTTTCAGTCATGTTTGGATGCTCGATTTCGCTATACTCTCGCAATCCATAGTTTTTAGATAATTCTGAAAGCACGCACTGTCGGATTTTTGGTTGTCCTCCAACTAATCCTAAATGAATGTGCGATAAGTCGATAGTTGATGAGGTTTCAACTATTTTTTCTGCACAGTCGTGAAGTTGTTCTTCTAATTCTCCAATGGTTTTGCAAGCTTCTTCGTACTGGTGTTTGAGTTCTTCGCATTCGGTTTGTAAATCTTTATAATCGTTTTCTAATTTTTCATAATCTTTTTGATACTCTTGCCAAAAATATTCTTCTCTGGCTATTGCTTGGGCTTTTACTGATTCAGATTCGGCTAGTTGTTCCTCTAAGAACCAAGTTTCTTGTTCGGTTTCTTCGAGTTTTTTAGATAGAGATTGAATAAGATGATTTTTTTCTTCTACTTGAGTTTCAAAGGCTAAAGTTTTTATTTGTGTTTCTTGCAATTCTTCCTCCAGTTTTTTCAAACTTCGCAATCTTTTGTGCTTCTCTGCTTCCCAGGCTACAAGTTGCTTTTGAAGTTTATGGAGCGCTTGTTCATATTCCTGAATTCCCGCTTGAGCTTGATTCTGAGATTGCCGCATCTCTATGAGTTCGGTTTGCAATTGCTCTAAGGTGCTGCTACCCTGTTGCTGTTGCTGTTCTTTTTGCGTGAGTTGGTTTTCATAATCAGCAATTTCGGTTTCTAATTCCTGTATAGTCTGCTGTTGTTCTATTTGACAGCGCTTCATTTCAGCAAGAATTCGCTCTTTTTGAGCGATTAGTTTAGGCGCAATTAGGCTGACTAAGTGCATTCGTTGATTTTTTTCTTGTAACTCGCGCTGCACCCGGTTGAGTTCATCTTGTACTCGTTTTTGCTGCCGGCGTTTGCGGCAGAGAATGGTTTCAATAATTGCCCAGCCGGCAATCCCACTGGCAAGCAGTAATCCGACTGTTAAAGAGTAATATTTATGAAGACCGCTAAGATTCCACGGTTGAAATAACCAGCTTGTATAGTCGGCAAAAAAGCTTGGGGGATTTTCTCGAAAATAGTACACGCGCCCGATAATTTCACCGATTTGTTCTCGGCTACCGGCTTCTATATTTGCATCTTTTTTGGGGGCAGAATCTTTTCCAGCTAGCAGGGGAGTTGGGTTTCGCAGTAAGGCGTAAGGGTAACTAGATAAATCAGCGACTTCTAGCGGCTTTTGGAGGGCAAAATAAGAGGGGGAAGCGTAAAGAATTTGTTGAGCGGGGCAGTCTTTTCTTTCGAGTTTGCAATTAGTTACGAGAATGCCTAATTTGCCATTGTTGCTGCTGCCGGCTTCCCCAATCTCTGTTTGACTTCCTGACAGTAAAGCAGCCCATAAGTTAGCCGGAAGTTGACGCGCTAAAATCTTGAAATCTGTAGTCTGGCTTCGGTAATGGGTTCCATTCCAATAACCGTTATATCTTCCCCAGTTCAAGACGGTTGCCAAACCAAAAGTTGCTGAGCCAATCAGCGCAAGTCTTGCCAACGTGCGAAGAATGATGCCTCGGTTTACATTAGCGAAGATGTGCCTCATGATAACCCTGTGGCTGTGCTTCGATGCCTTAACTTATGCCAAGTTTTCTGTCTCTATGGCTTGGCATGAGTTCGGGTTATTTCCCTCTGTCGCTCTCTGCATTAAACAAGTCGTTAGGGAAAATCCCGCACCTAGATAGCTGTGATATATCATTTAGAATGTATCTTTGTCAAGAAGGGGTTCTCACAGCACAGGGATGATACCCATTGATTTTGACTTGGTTACAGATCCGCACTGCCGGCTAGCTTCAAAGGGCAGTTAAGCAATAAGATTTAACGGGTGAGAGCTATTGGGAATCAAAAAAGTAGATGAACGCACTGGATGATAAGACCGTTGTTAAAGAATATTTCAATGCCACCGGCTTTGATCGCTGGCGGCGAATCTATGGCGATGGCGAGGTGAATAAAGTCCAGCGTGACATCCGCGAGGGACATCAGCGAACCGTCGATACTGTGATTAGCTGGCTGAGTGCTGATGGCAATTTGCCTGGGTTGTCGGTGTGTGACGCCGGCTGCGGAGTTGGCAGTCTCAGCATTCCCCTCGCACAAGCCGGCGCGAGGGTTTACGGCAGCGATATTTCTGAAAAAATGGTGAGAGAAGCTTATGAAAGAGCTGAGGCTGTAATGCCTCAAATGAATAATCTCGCATTTACAGCCCAGGATTTAGAAAGTTTGAGTGGTCGCTATCATACAGTGATTTGCCTGGATGTGTTGATTCACTATCCGCAAGAAAAGGCAGCGGATATGATCGCTCACCTTTGTTCTTTAGCAGAATCTCGGATGATTCTTAGTTTTGCGCCGAAAACTTTAGCGCTGACGATGCTAAAGAAAATTGGGGAGTTTTTTCCAGGCCCAAGTAAAGCCACTCGCGCTTACCAACACCGGGAAGCGGATGTTGTGAAAATTCTGGAAAATAACGGTTTTTCAATTCAGCGGCAAGGAATGACGAGTACAAGTTTTTACTTTTCGCGCATTCTGGAAGCGACTCGCCGGTAATCGATGATCGGGTGCTGCTGGGGGGATAGCGGTTCTTTAATGAGCCGGCTAGAATCTCAGCAATACTAACGACACCGGCAACAACGATGAAGGGAATTAAAAAAGTGGCGGCGGGTTGATTAGTGCTATTTAGAATTCGCTTAACAAGAGGTTCCTTAGCACTTTTAAATTAATAAGATTTGGGAAAATAGTGACGTGATTGTTCGTTTTTTTCTGGTAACGGCGGCGATTTTAGCCGGCTTGTCTGTGGCAATTGGGGCGTTTTCAGCTCATGCCTTGAAGGATAGACTCAGCGCTCAAGCGCTAACGATTTTTGAAACCGGCGCTCGCTACCAAATGTATCACGCCCTAGCCTTGCTGCTGGTGGCTGTGCTGTTGAGTCGTGCCGGTGAACCCCCAACAAGCTTAGTCGTTGCTGGATTTGCGTTTATTGCCGGCATTGCTTTGTTTTCAGGAAGTTTATATACCTTGAGTTTCACCGGCATTTCTTGGCTGGGTGCCATTGCGCCGATAGGGGGAGTCGCTTTTATGATTGGTTGGGCTTGCTTAGCTGTTGCCGGTTGGAACTTTCAGCAGTAAATGGGCATGGGGCATGGGGGATGGGGCAAGGCTTCGCCAACCTAAAGGTATGGGCATTGGGCATTGGGCATTGGGCATTGGGCATGGGACTCAAAACTCAAAACTCCTCCCTGGTTGTTGCAAAAAATTAAAATAGACACGGTTTTTCAAACTTTTTAAACAAAACTTAATTAATAACAACAAATCTCAATAATGAATCATTGATCTTTTGTTAATTTCCGGGAATCTTATCAAATTATTGAGAGTTTAACGCAGGGATTCTCTAAACCCTTACACTACTATTTATAGACCAGTTGAAGTGGCGAACTCATTGATCCCAGCGGAGGGTTTATGAATATTTCTCAATCGCTTTCTAGTGCCATGCAGTATCTTTTTGCTGCGGTTGCCCGGATCTTCAGCCCTAGTGATGATGCGTACCCAATGGTCGGTGTTCAACCGTTTGATGGAGATCCTTACGAAGGTTCTCAGTGGATGGAATAATTGGAGTTAAGGACAGATAATTTTGGCTTCAGGTATTAATCACTTGTGTTGTGGCGAACTCATGCCACCGCAATCGTTTGGTGGATTTCATAAAGATCGGTGGGGATAAATACTGTCTCCACCGATTTTTATTGGGTTAATTTACTCACAAATAAATTGACATCAGGAATTGATTTAAGAAAAAGGCAACAGCCGCGCCGCCGATAGGAACGGTAAGGTTGTCAATGCCATATTTAGAGAAAGCTTCCAAGCTGGTAGCGGAGATCGCAATGACTGCCGGCACTAACCAGGTGGGCCATATAGCGCCCTGAACTGCAAGCAAAATCAAGCAGCTAACGACATAGCTGACGAGTGCCATTGTCAGAGATCCTTCCCAACTTTTTTGTATTCCCCAGAGTTTGTAAGGATGTTTGCCAAATTTCTGGCCAATAATGGCGGCTAATCCATCGCCATAGGTCATGACCAAAATCCCCAAAGCCGCATACTGGGGTTGTTGCAGCGGCCAGAACCAGGCAACTAAAACGCCAATACTGATGGCATAGAATAATGTGCCAAAGCTGAGCCGGCCAACGCTGTTGACGCCTGGGAGGATGGGAAGCCGGTAGGATAGAAGGGCGATCGCACTGGCTAAAACCGCTGCTGTAATCCCAACCCATGCCGGGATCTGCAACCACCACGCCAGTAAGATCACGTTGCCGGTGCCAATGTGAACGATTTTCCGGGTAATTTCTGAATCTACAGAGGCAAAGCGGTTTAACAACTCCGCCAACAACAACACCCCTCCCATCCAGACTCCAACGACGGTCATTTGAAGCCACAATTGAGGGTCAGATGCGAGCAAAGGGACTGTAGTTAGTAAGGACACGGTGAAGGTGATTGGGTAGAACGCTTCCTTTCACTTTATTAGATTTAGATCATTTAAAGTCTATTTAAGCAATCTCTTCGATAAATTTTGATTGGATAGGGGCCGGCATTCGGGAATTCATGCCTGTTATGAGGAGGGCCGGTTGACTCGAATTAATTTGCCGGTTAATGGTTCTTCAGCAGAAATCGCTTCATTAATGCGTATGGCCATCTGATTTCTATTGACATCGTCTGTACAAACAATGATACCTGCATGGTCAGACTGTAACCGATGCAATCGAATAAAATCAAACCGATTAATGGTTAAAACTGCGCGATTCTCACTCACAGCAAATGTTAATACTTCTTCATCGGGAATTCCTAAATTGGCATTCCCTGCTTGTTGCACCGTCAGGATATTGTGGCCCATACTAGATAGTAATTCGCTGACTTTGCGCGGGAATTGTTCATCGGCATACAGACGGGCCACGATTTATGCTTCCTCATTCTTTGTGATGGCTTGTTCAATTTCATTAGGATACGCTTCTGCATAAGCCCAAGCATTGACTAAATCGGCAGCATTAATATGCGGGTAGTCGTATAGGAGTTGCGCTTCATCGATTCCTAAATGACGAGCATTGACTAATACCCAAACTGGAATACGAGTGCCGGCGATACAGGCATCCCCGCCACAGACACCCGGAGTTTTGGTAATTCCTTGTGAACCAGGCTTTAAAATTTTGGTCAAAATTTCCAGGGCTTCGGCTTTTTCTTCAGGAGTTAAGGCAAGAAGTTGGGATTCTAATTCTTTGAATATCATAAGGTGCGTATTTAGATAAATAGAACGTTTTAATTAAATTTTAGCGGAATGCCGGTGTTGACGATGGCATCATCGTCATGTCGGGTGCCGGCTGACTCGAATTAATTTGCCGGTTAAGGTTTCTTTAGTTCATCCTGTCTCTAGCCGGCTGTGCAATTTCTCTGCCATTCATCAACAGAGAAAAACCACTCAGCCGAGGCGAGATATCCCAGCTAGTTAAGCAAGGTCTTGTTCTGAGTAGCTATCAAACCCAATTTGTGAGTGTTTTAAGGAATGCCGGTTTCTTCCAGCCTGAATGAAAAAGGGTAGTTTAACGTGCTCAAGGCGCGATTTTGGCCTTCGCCCTAACTTTAGTTTGTCGTTGACTCGATTCCACACAAAGCTTTTATAAATTTACCCAGGTCGGTTGCTTCTAATTCCTCTTTGCTCATCTCTTGAGCTATCCGCCAATTCTCTGCTTTCTTCCAGCCATGTGGTGCGTTTTCCAGTTTTTCATAGTGGGCCAGCGCCCCATACTTCTCTCCTTTAACTTTCTTAATAGCCCTATCTGTAAAGTAGTTTTCAGTAGCTCGACGCTCAAGCACATGGCAGGTAATTCCGATTTGTTCGCACATTTCCACAAACGCCTGTCTTTTTGGCTCTAAGGTCTCATCGAGAGATTCTTTTTCACTGTCTATTAAAACAAAAATATTATCAGAAATACGTTTAACTTCCTCAAGTTCAGACTCGGATTCAGGAGTAATAAAACTGCTTCCACCCAACGATAAGATTAAAATTTCATGATCTTTTCCATACTTGCGTAGGAACTGTTGCATTGTTTTAATATCTGTTCTGCCCTCAACCATCAAAACTTTATCAAAACCAAACTCTCTGTAAGTGGAGAAGCTAAGTTCTCCTAGAAACTCTACCAAGCTTGGACTTGTTTCGTACTTAATAACTTTGCTGCTCTCATCACCCTTACGAACTGTATAAATTCGCTCGGCACTAGCTCTTGCTAGCCCAATGCTGTGTGTCGCAAAGAAAACTCCTTGGCTAGCATATTGACCCAGAGTCGTTAGAAAGTCTAATTGGAGCGAGGGATGAAGATTAAGTTCAGGTTCATCGATAAGAATATAAGATGGCTCTTTTATAGCTGCATTAGCAAGAACCAAAAAGAATTGGGAAAGTCCCGATCCTAGCTCGGAAATTGTGTAGGGGTTTTCATCTATAAAAAATTTAAGTGTTTGATCATCATCAGAGGCATTAATTTCTAATTTTCTAAATTTAAAAATATCTTGAATAGAATTTGTAACTTTAATACTTACTGAATTAAGGTCTCTGTCAAAACCTGTTTTTAATCGTCGCCATTCTTGAATAAAAGCTCGCCCAACTTTGACATCAAAATAATCTAAGTATTGTGAATCTATTTGTCTTTGGTAGCCGGAAATTGCTATAAGACTAAGAGCATTTCTAAATGGGCCTATATACAGCGTCTTACTTAAATCTCTAAAACTTTTAATAATATCAGATACATCTATTCTCGGTGTTTTCTCGAACATCCATTTCATTTCTTCCGAGACGTCACCTCCAGAAGGTAAAATTTTGTTAGCTGAATATATTTGGGCAGTGTAAGTATTATTTCTTGGAATGGTAATGATGATTTTTTCAGCAATTGGTAGATTATCTTTCTCTGTAGCACCATTTTCATAGAAAAATTTCAATTCAATTATCAGCGGCCGCTTATTAACGTTACAGAATACTTCTTGAGGATCTAAAACTTCCTTGGGGAAATTGAAGCTTTGCGCCTGCCCGTACATAGCTCCCACAAAGTTGCGGCGTTCTGAAACAGAAGTGAAGAGAGAGCGAAACTCATAAAAAAATTTAAGTAGAGAAGACTTTCCTGAGTTGTTAACTCCTATGAAAGCCGTGAAACCTTTTTGAATAATAAAACGAGCCGGATTAGAGTCAGAGAAGCACCGATAGTTCTTAATTGTTATCTCAAGTGGCATATCAAATTATGAGTTCAAGATGGCGTTATAGTAAACATAGCATAAATGTCCATTTTTCATTCAGCCTAAACATTTTCAGAATTGCAAGAAGCTAGGTATTGCTCTGTGTAGTCCTCATACTGACAATTTCTAGCTACTTGCAATTCTGATTTTTTTGATTAATGCTAGTTGCCAGCGTCTCATCGTCGTCACTTGTTTTTAAGGGTATTTTATTCACTTTTTTAAAAAATTATCAAATAATCCAAACATAAAAAAGCCCACCGGCAGGCGGGCTTAACGATTGCAAAGGGAAACTTTTTTCGGAAGCCGGCAACTTACCAGTCCTATTGTAACTATCTATAACCAGTCGCCAAGTTAGCTACCAACTAAATGAAGCTATTACGATATACTCCTGATTGAGTTCTCAGGTGCCTGGGCCGGTTGTGCGGAGAGTCTTTATATGGGTAAAAAACGGATAGGTGTCTTAACGAGTGGTGGCGACTCGCCTGGAATGAACGCTGCCGTGAGGGCGGTGGTTCGCTCAGCACTGGCGAAAGGTGTTGAAGTGTATGCAATCTACGAAGGCTACCAAGGCATGGTGGATGGGAGCGAATGCCGCATCTCTGAAACAGCCGCCAGCCCATCTCGTAATATTCGCCCCTGTATCCGTCAACTCAACTGGGACGACGTGGGCGGCATCTTGCACAGAGGCGGCACCATCATCGGCACAGCACGCTGCCTGGAATTTCGCAGCCGGGAAGGACGTCGGGTGGCGGCTCGAAATCTTTTGCAAAACGGGATTGACAGCTTAGTTGTGATCGGAGGCGATGGCAGCCTCACCGGCGCGGATACGTTCCGCGCAGAATGGCCGGAACTACTGGCAGAATTGGTAGAGCTTGGCGAAATCGACCGGCAACTGGCGGATCAACATCCTTATTTAGCAATTGTGGGGCTGCCGGCTTCTATCGATAACGATATGTATGGCAGCGATATGACGATCGGCACGGATACGGCGCTACACCGGCTCACCGAAGCCGTTGACGCCATTTCCTCAACGGCTGCCAGCCATCAGCGCACCTTTGTTGTAGAAGTGATGGGGCGTCACTGCGGTTATTTAGCGCTAATGGGGGCACTCGCCACCGGCGCTGACTGGGTACTGATTCCAGAATGCCCCCCAGAAACAGACAATTGGGAAGAGCAGATGTGTGCCGTGCTCAAAGCCGGTCGTGAATCCGGGCGTCGGGATAGCATTGTGATTGTGGCGGAAGGCGCAAAAGACCGGCAAGGCCACCCGATTCACTGCGATGATGTCAAACGGGTTCTAGAAGAACGACTTGATGAAGATACCCGCGTCACAATTTTAGGTCACGTACAGCGCGGCGGCTCTCCTAGCGCCTTTGATCGCAATTTAAGCACCTTATTAGGTCATGCAGCCGTTGAAGAACTGCTGTCAGCTACATCGGCAACTGAGCCGGTGCTGATTGGAATGCGAGGCAACCGCATCACCCGTCCACCTTTAATGCACTGTGTCGAGCAAACCCACGCAGTTGCCGATGCGATCGCAGCCGGTGACTACGAAACTGCAATGGATCTGCGCGGCAACAGCTTTAAAGAAGCCTTCCATACCCTGCATACTTTAATGCAAGCTTCCCCCTCCCAGGAAAGAAACACCGGAGAAAATACCCTCTCCCATTCACCCCTGCGAATCGCCGTCCTCAACTGTGGCGCGGCAGCACCTGGAATGAATACCGCAGTTCGGGCTGCTGTCAGGTTGGGGATTGACAAAGGACAAACCATGCTGGGAGTTGAACACGGCTTCCGAGGACTGATTGACGGCAGTATCAAAGAGTTGGATTGGCTAAGCGTGCGGGGTTGGGCGACAACCGGCGGATCTGAATTGGGAACCAGCCGAAAAATTCCTCAAACTAAAGATTTTTACGAGATCGCAAGGCACATCGAAGCGCAAAATATCCACGCATTATTAATCATCGGTGGCTGGAGCGGTTACGAGGCAGCTTACCAGCTTTACGCTCAGCGAGATACCTTTTCGGCGTTCAACATTCCTATTTTATGCCTACCTGCCGGCATCAATAATAATCTACCCGGCTGCGAACTGAGCATTGGTGCGGATACAGCTTTGAATAATATTATTCAAGCCGTCGATAAAATTAAGCAGTCTGCTGTTGCTTCCAACCGTTGCTTTATCGTAAAAGTTATGGGGCGCTACTGCGGTTATTTAGCCCTAATGAGCGGTTTAGCCACCGGCGCTGAACGAATTTACCTTCACGAAGAAGGCGTGAGCCTGAGTAACTTGCAGCAAGACTTAACCAATCTAATAGATGGGTTTAAGCAAGGCAAACGGGTGGGATTAATTATCTGTAATGAAAATGCTCATACAGTGTACACCTCAGATTTTATCTGCGCTCTCTTTGAAGAAGAAGGCCGGCAGCTTTTCCAAGTCCGCCAAGCGATTTTAGGGCACTTACAACAGGGTGGAGATCCTTCTCCGTTTGATCGCATTCAAGCGACCCGCTTTGCCGCCAAAGGTCTTGATTTCCTAATCGAACAAGCTCAAAAAGCATCGCCGGTGAGTGCGTTCATCGGCTTACAGGCTGGGCAAATACAGTTTTTTGACTTAGGCGATCTTCCCCGTATGGTGAACAAAGATTACCAACGACCCAAAGAGCAGTGGTGGTTAGAGTTACATACCCTAGCAAGAACTCTGTCTCAACCGGCACCGCAGCCGGCAGACTGATCTCCGTTTTAAAACGCAAAGTTGATAACTCCCATCCCGGCATCGCTCACTGATGCCGGTTTTTTTCATCTCCCCATCTCCCATTCCGCACTCCCGTTACGTGTTTGCCACAGGTCATCGTTAAGTTTCCTACACGTTCTGGCACAAGTCGCACCCCAGTGTAGCCGGCTCATCAATACCCTGCCGGCAAAGCGTTTGACGCCTGATTTCCTGCGCTTCCAGTCCCTGCCGGTGCGAAATCTGTAGGAGTGGCGGGGGGTTTCGCCCCTTATGCTTTATCCAATCTGCAAAATACCAGGGTTTTCTCTTACCCTTTTCAAATTTTTTGAAAGGATTTATCCGTACAAATCAATAAATTAAAGGTTTAGATTTTTTTCAAGCTACTTTTAATCAATAGTGACTACTGTAATCCTACGGATTTTTTCTCTTTTCAATCAATCTTCAATCAGACATCAAAAAATATATTGTTTGATTAAAGATGCCGATTACCTCTTGTCAGTTCCCAACATAAAATGCCAATATAAATTTAGCAAGAGAAAGCAAAGGAACGCGACGCCCACAAGCTAAACAATCCTCGGAAAAACATCTACTCTCCTTATTTTAGGAACTTTTAAGTAAAGTCAGGACATCTAACCGCCTTGTTTTAGGAACTGCTAGTAAAGTCTGAAAGAATATTTTCGACTTGCTTTTATTAACTTAAACTCTTGCATCTACCGCCCTCGACCAATCAGTTTTTGAAATTTTACTCTACTAAGCCACAGAGGTTCAATACAATGAAAAACGCTAAATTTTTTGCATCGAAGTCTAGTTTGTTGGCTGTTGGTTTATTGAGCGCCTCTGCTGCCTTAATCGCCCTGCCGGCAAAAGCCGCCACTGTACAAGTCAACCTCAGCGATAAGACAAACACGGATACTGCCGACTACCCCACAGTTAAGGTAACCCTGGACGATACCAGCAATCCTGGCAAAATTACCGCTAAAGTTGAGGTTGTACCAGGCAAAACCGGCTACATCGGCGACCTCCGGGGTGTGTACTTTAACATTCCGGGTGTTAGCGGACTCACAATTTCACCCGTCGCTGGTGGCCCACTCACCAATATCTCTACAAATGGGAACTTCAAAAGCTTCAGCAATAGCGCTGACTTGCAAGGGACAAAGCTATCCTTCAATGCCGGTGTAGAAGTTGGACGCCAAGGAATCCCTGATGGTGACGACTATCAAAGCACCACATTTACTATCTCTGGTAATGGTTTGACCCTGAGTGCCTTTACTTCTCAGACTGTTGGCGCTCGTCTGATGAGTGTGGGCGATCCTAACGGCAGTCGTGAACTCAGCAGCAAAACTGCCGGTACAGCTCCAGCAACCGTAGCCGTCAATCCACCCAGTGGCCCCAGCACTCCGAGCGGTGGAACTCCTGATGCACCGGGTGGTGGAACTCCTGAACAACCCACTGGTGGAACTCCTAATGCACCGGGTGGTGGAACTCCTAATGCACCAGGTGGTGGAACTCCTGATGCACCGGGTGGTGGAACTCCTGAGCAACCCACTGGTGGAACTCCTAATGCACCGGGTGGTGGAACTCCTGAGCAACCCACTGGTGGAACTCCTGATGCACCGGGTGGTGGAACTCCTGAGCAACCCACTGGTGGAACTCCTGATGCACCGGGTGGTGGAACTCCTGAGCAACCCACTGGTGGAACTCCTGATGCACCGGGTGGTGGAACTCCTGAGCAACCCACTGGTGGAACTCCTGATGCACCGGGTGGTGGAACTCCTGAGCAACCCACTGGTGGAACTCCTGATGCACCGGGTGGTGGAACTCCTGAGCAACCCACTGGTGGAACTCCTGATGCACCGGGTGGTGGAACTCCTGAGCAACCCGGTGAGCCTTCCGGAACTCCCGCACCTTCCAACCCAGGACCGGGTGGGGACGCCGAACAAGTTCCCGAACCCACCACAATGGCCGGTTCAGCGTTAGGTTTGGCAGCTTTGATGAAATGGCGCAAAAACAGAAAGGCTAGCAAGAACAATTAGTTCTAACGCTTGCAGTCCAATTAGGATGAATTGAAAATAGAGAGGGAAGTATAAAAGTGCTTTCCTCTCTATTTTTTTGCTTTTTCACTCTTAATCGGCTATTCACCAAAATTATATTTTTTAGTTTCGAGACAGTAAATTTATTTTTAAATGATAGAAAATTTAGGATTTTAAAATTTTCAATGAAAGACTCCTATTAAAAACTCACAACAATTCTACAGATAAACGTTAGGATTTATTTCTGCGAACTAACCACACCTAAAAATAAAAGGCAGACCTTTCGATCCCATATCCTTACCGTTCTGCTGGGAGCTGCTTAGCGCCATGCCCCCTATCTGTTAATATCATCAAGTTGCCTCCAAACTTGCCACTTGAGAGGGCATCACAACCAAAAAAAATCGACCAGGAAACTTCAAGGCAACCCCAAATCCCGGCCCATCCCCACACCACTAGACAGGTCGAATCCATTCAGCAGTAGCGAGGAACTTCCATCATGGCTAATTTTACCGGCACTTTTGAAAGCGATCTGATTGCAGGATTGCCAGAAAATGACATCATCCTGGGGTTAGGTGGCAATGACACCTTGCGTGGATTAGTAGGAAATGATTATATCGCCGGCAATATCGGGGCGGATTTGATTGAAGCGGCTGACGGTGATGATCAAGTCGATGCCGGCAAAGATGATGACGGCGTGACGGGGGATGCCGGTAATGACACTCTATCTGGTAACGAAGGCAATGACACCATTGATGGCGGGTTGGGCAACGATATTATCATCGGCAATGAAGATAATGACCGGCTCATTGGCAATGAAGGCAATGATTTAATATTTGGCAACATGGGCAGCGATACTCTCCAAGGTAGCGGGGGGAATGAAACCTTACTTGGCGGCAGAGACGAGGATCGGCTGTTTGGTGAAGATGGGGATGACTATCTCAATGGCAATTTAGGTAACGATACCGTTGAGGGCGGTTCCGGCAAAGATATTGTGCGGGGCGGGCAGGGCAATGACCGGCTATTTGGGGATGCCGGTGACGATCTTCTGTTTGGCGATCTGGGCAGTGATACCTTAACCGGCGGGGATGGAACGGACTACTTTTTCCTGCGTAAAGGCGTTGGCGGTGCAACGATTGCTGAAGCGAATTTTATTACGGATTTTGTTAATGGGGTTGATTTTATTGGGTTAGAAGGAGAGGTGAGATATGAGGATCTCAGCATCTCTCAAGGCATTGCTGAATATGCCGGCAGCACGGTTATTCAGGATGTTTTCTCACAAGAGATATTGGCGGTGTTACAAGGGGTTAGCAGTAATCTAATCAACAGTGCTGATTTTGCAAATCCTGGCACTTTAGCGTTTAGTGATGTCAGATTCCAGGTTAATGAGAATGGAACCCCAATTGCGGCGGTGACAGTGACTCGCACCGGCGGCAGTAGTGGGGCAGCGAGTGCAGTTGTGTCGCTAAGCGATGGCACGGCGACTGCTAACGCAGATTATAATGCAACGCCGATAACGGTTAATTTTGCAGATGGGGACGCAGCACCTAAAACGGTGACGATTCCGATTGTTAATGATACCTTGCCCGAAATTACTGAGACGCTTAACTTGAACTTGGAAAGGCTCACCGGCAATGCGTTTGTTGAACAAAATACAGCGGTTCTGGAAATTGTGGATGATGAGGCAAAGTCTACTGCGAAAGTAACTTTCCAAAACCCTGATGGGGCTGCTAGTTTTGGTTCAACTGTTGTAGGTGCCGGCAAGGATGTACTGATTGGATCAGCAAGTGATGCTGTTTATTTATTTGATAGCTTCACCGGCGCTTTGCTGCGGAAGTTTAGCCTGCCGAACCAAAATCAGGGGCAAGTTTTTTATAGAACGGATGCCATCGCTACACTGGGCAATAATGTTTTGATTGGGGCACCGAATGATGACAGTGCCGGCACAGATGCGGGGGCGGTTTATTTGTTTGATAGGAATACCGGCGCAGTTGTGCGAACATTTGTGAACCCGACTCCGAATGCAAATGATAACTTTGGTGCATCCATTACGACTGCCGGCAACGATGTGGTGATTAGCGCACCGGGTGACGACACTGCCGGCGAGAATAAAGGGGCGGTTTATTTATTCGATGGCAACACCGGCGCACTGTTGCAAACATTCTTAAATCCCAACCCAAGTCAGTCGCTGATTGGTTCTTCAATCGCCGTTGTTGGTAATAATGTTTTAGCGAATGCAATTAGTTTTGACCCAGTTACGGGTAATGCGAGTACCGGCACCCTTTACCTATTTGATCGGGCAACGGGTGGAGTTCTCAGAACGTTTGTAAATCCGGTTCCTTTAACATCTGATAGGTTCGGCAGAGATATTAACGTAATTGGCAATAATATTTTGACGAGGGGAAGCGAATTTGTGGGGACTGCCGGCCAAGAAGTGGTGTATAGAATTGACAGCGCCACCGGCAGTTTTGTTCAAACCTACCGCAGCCCGCGTCCAGGTCAACTTATAGATTTTGGGGATTCGATCACACCAGTGGGCAATAATATTCTGTTGGGTGCACCCGTCGAGGACGCGGTGCGCTTTGATGCCGGTGCCGCGTACCTGTATAACGGAACAACCGGCGCTTTAACTGACACGTTTATCAGTCCTAGACCTTCTGATGATAATAATTTTGGGATGTCGGCTGCTGCCACTAACAATGGCATTGTGATTGGCAGTGACAATGGGGCTTATTTGTTCTAGCAATTTGCTAATCTCCCCGACATCATAAGAAGTCTGCCCAATCAACAAAAACACAGAGGGACGCGGCAATGCCGCGCCCCTGTAAGTGCCGATTAATGAATTGCTACTTAGTCAGCGTGTGCAGAAGTTTTCATCCGCTTAATCAGTTTCGGCTTGGGCGCACCGGGAACTTCCTCAGCCGGCGCATCTGTACGCAACCAAGAAGGACGGGTTTGATCATAAGCCATTTGCAGAGCAGCCGCTGCGATCGCATGAGCATCATACTCTTCGCTGAGCTGAGCCACAATCGGCAAGAAGGAGGCAAGGCGTTCGCCGGTTAAAGCATCTAACACCTTATTTTTCAGTTTTTCCAACTGACGACCTTCAATTTGTGACCGGCTAGGCACCGTTTGAACTTTCAGCGCTTGACGCACATGGCGCTCAATTTGCTGCAATTTGCGGCGATCAAACGGCTGAACCAGGGAAATTGCGGTTCCTGCTTTGCCGGCACGCCCTGTACGACCGATCCGGTGCACATAGCTTTCCACACTGTCCGGCAAGTCGTAGTTAATCACATGGGTTAAGTGTTCCACATCTAATCCCCGCGCCGCAATATCTGTTGCGACGATCCACCGCACTTGCTGCTGGCGGAACCGGAACAACAACCGCTCGCGCTGAGCTTGGTTGAGGTCACCGTGATACTCATCTGCACTGTGGCCGGCTGCTTGCAATTCGCTTGTCAACTCGGCTGCAGCACGTCGTGTCCGCACAAAGATAATTGCTGTTTCCGGATCTTCCAATTCCAAGATCGGCTGCAAAGCTTTGGCTTTTGTCCAGCCACGGGGCACCATGTAAACAACCTGATTGATTTGCTTTGGTGTCGCTTTCGGCTGTTTAATGCTGACATTAACCGGCGAACGCAAGTGCTTGCTTACCAGCGCCCGAATCGAGGGTTCCATTGTGGCGGAGAAAAAGGCTGTCTGCCGGTTTGCCGGTGCTTGGCTGAGAATTTTCTCTACATCATCAATAAAGCCCATGCTGAGCATTTCATCGGCTTCATCCAGCACCAGCCAGCTCAGCTGGCCCAGCTTGAGGTTGCCGCGATCCAGCAAATCAATCACCCGTCCAGGTGTACCCACAACAATTTGTGCGCCACGCTGTAAGGTGCGGATTTGGCGGTCAATGGCTTGACCCCCGTAAACGGCTAACACACCCATCCGACGATCTCCACCAATATCGCGGATGGCGTCAGATACTTGAATGGCTAACTCACGAGTCGGTGTCAGAATCAGCGCTTGAACGGCTGAATTGCTGACATCAATTTGCTCCAACATCGGCAAAGAAAACGCTGCCGTCTTGCCTGTGCCGGTTTGTGCTTGTCCTACTACATCTCGACCCGCCAACAGATGGGGAATCGCTTCAGCTTGAATTGCGGTTGGGGTCGTGAAACCTAGTGTCTCTAGATGGCTAACACGCGAATCAGAAAGACCTAGATCCTTGAATGACAAATCCATTTAATCTCCGTTATAAACGTAATATTTCAATGCGGTTCCAGAATCGCCAGACTTCGAGCTGAGCGTTGCAATCTGAAGGCAGGTATAAAGGAAGCGTTTAAATAACACTTTTGCTCACACCGGCAAAGGTTTTCGTCAGCTCATTGTTGAAGAGCGCGGTTTGAAATGGATCGGGATGGAGCGGCTGCTGAGTCTGGATAGTTGGGCTTCAAACCCTCTGTACTCTCTCCACTATTACCAGATCCTTGCGAAATATTAACCCAACAATAAACTTTTGTTAAGCAACGCGCAACAAATTGGCAAATCTTACCGCTTTACCAGCTGGGGAGCCGGCAAGAGGTCTGCCGCCGTGGCGACATAACCGTACAAATCGTAGATGTCCGCATCGGTGATCGCTACCGGCACCAGAGAACCCAGCCGTGCGGTTCCCTGAACGTAGACTAATCCATCCACCTCTGGAGAAAATCGAGCCGAACGACCTATCATCTCACCCGTTTCCGGATGCTCTTGCTCAATCAAAACGTCTACCACTTTCCCCACCTCAGCTTGATTTTTCTTCAGAGAGATGGGCTGCTGCGCTTCCATCAGGGCGTCCCGACGGGCGTCCATAACATCTTGAGGCAGCTGATTTGGCAAGCTGTAGGCAGGCGTTCCCTCCTCTGGGGAAAATGTAAAGACACCTACATGGTCAAATTCATGACGCTTTACAAATTGTAGCAAATTCTCGAAGTGTTCATCCGTCTCACCTGGAAAACCTACGATAAAGGTTGTCCTGAGAACGGCTTGAGGTAGCGCTGTTTGAATCCGCTTTATGATTGTATCATTAACCTGCCCCTGCCACGGACGATTCATTGCTCGCAAAATTTCCGGGTGGGAATGCTGCAAGGGTAAATCCAGGTAGGGCAAGACGTTGCGGGTTTCCTGAATCGCAGAAATTACTTTAGGAGTCAGGCCGGTTGGATAGGCATAGTGCATCCGAATCCAAGGCACATCCACTTTACCCAAAGCCCGCAGCAGTTCTGCAAGCTTAGGTTCGCCGTAAAGATCGAGTCCGTAGTTAGTAGTGATTTGGGAAATTAAAATAATTTCCTGCACACCCTCAGCCGCCAGTTTCTCGGCTTCTGCCACTATAGACTCTATCGAGCGCGACCGCTGAGCACCCCTGAGATGGGGAATGATACAGAAGGCGCAACGATAATCGCATCCTTCCGCAACGCGCAAATACGCCACCCCTTCAGAGGTGGTGCGATAGCGCGGTGTGGTTTCATCCGCGATATAAGTCGGTTCAGCCGTAACTTCGCTGACGCGTTCGCCGGTTTCTACCCGCTGAATAACATCGACGATTTTGTTGTAGTCGCCGGTGCCAACGAGTGCTACTGCCTCTGGCAATTCATCCAGTAGCTGGTCTTGGAAATGCTGCGCCATGCAGCCGGTGATAACAATTTTTTTATTGGCCTCTGCCAGTTCTACTAGAGTCCTAACCGACTCTTCCCGTGCGGCTTGAATAAAACTGCAAGTATTAACAATGACGTAATCGGCTAATTCTTCGTTGCTATCTACCTGGTAGCCTGCTTGCACTAGCAGGCCGAGCATATGCTCCGTATCGATGCGATTTTTTTCACAACCTAAGTGAGATACGGCAATGGTTGGCTTGTTGCCCATCTAGTATTTAAAAATCCGTCGTAGTTGCTTGGTGTTGGTATATTACACTACTGCCGGCCATTTATCCCATCCTTGGGAGAATCAGGACTCGCTGAACGACGCAATGCGACAACACTTTATTTATAGTAACATAAATTAATGTAAAGTATCTCTTTTACAGAGGGAGAATCACGGGCTATGTCAGATTTAAACCGTGGGATCATGAAATTCAAGGGAGCCGATAACCCGGTCATCATTGCGATCTCGGCAATTCTGGTGTTGGGCGGCGTTGCCTTTCTCATCGTGTGGGGTCTGCAATCGGCCTACGCATTCAACTAAATCTCATTTCATTATCAGGCTGAAAAAAAATTAAGGCAAGCGCCTGAGACACCTGGGTGCATTGGGTAACAACAATTCTGCACCGGCAGCCAGAGCGCCTATCACCAGCCAAACGCCGCTCTATCCGTCCCAGTATCAGCGCCCGTCATGCATCTAATGTGCAGGAGAGTGCCGGCAAACAGAAAGGCAGGGGAAACAGAATATCCTCTGCCTTTCTCATGCAAATATGTAATTTAACCGCATAAGAGCTTAAAGTTAACCCAATTTTTAACTTTTGTTAAGCAGAAACGCAGGATTTTTTAGCTTACAATGTAGTACGAATATTACAAAAGCGCCTGCTTGTGAAGAACTCCCCCTCAAGTTCTGCATGAGCCGCTTTGAAAAGGAGGGCTATGGCAACATTTCGGGATATCCTTAACTACTACCGGCAGTATTCAAGAGGCGCAATTTTTAGCATTACGGCCTCTAGTACCTTTGAAATCATTGATTTGGTTGTCCCCTACACGATTGGCCAAATTCTCAACGTCCTTTCTGATGGCAAAGTAGATGGGATCACTCAAAACTTAATTGCAACCATTGGAAAAATTAGCGACTTACCGGCAGGAAAACCCCTCTCATTAGGCGTGTTAATGGGGTTAACTTTTTTGGTAACCGTGTTCAAAGCGCCGGTGCAACCTTGGGTGGGATCTTGGTTTCACTGGGATATTGCGCTGCGTACCCGCCGGGATCACTCTCAAAGTGTCCTGGCAAAAATCCTCACCCTGCCACTAGAATTTTACGACGAAAATAACCCCGGACGCATTGCCGGTCGGGTTGCCAGAGGCATCGCCAACCACACTTGGGGGTATCCAGAAATTGCCGGTCAACTCATTCCCAAACTTTGCCGGCTGCTAGGAATTTTTGCAATTATCTGGTTAATGCAGTGGCAGATCGCAGTATTTTTTCTGCTTTCCTTCATATTTGTCCTCAGCTTCACGATCAAAAATCTCAAACAACTCATTGAGCGAGAGCAGATTTTAGATCGCTACATGGAAAATACCGAAAGCCGCACCTCAGAAATTGTCACAAACATCAAAACCGTCAAAGCCTTTGCCACCGAATCTGTGGAACTCCACCGGCAGCGCCAGCGTTTAAATCGCGAGTTCGCCGTTGTTGACTATCGCATCCACCGGGGTTACACCCAATTAAGCACTTGGCAAACCACCTTTGTGCAATTTTGTCTGTTTTCGGTTCTCGGCTTCACCCTCGTTGCCACACTTGGCGGACAAATGTCTCTGGGACACTTTGTTACCACCTTTACCCTAGCCAGCATGGCTTACTCAGAACTCAGTCCTCTCAGTCAACTGGCTGAAACCTTTGCGCGGCGCTATGCCTCGATGATGCGGTTTCATGAATTTATGCAGATGCCAGATGGAATTGATGCCGCTA
This sequence comes from Microcoleus sp. FACHB-68, assembly GCF_014695715.1. Classification (NCBI taxonomy): domain Bacteria; kingdom Bacillati; phylum Cyanobacteriota; class Cyanophyceae; order Oscillatoriales; family Microcoleaceae; genus Microcoleus; species Microcoleus sp. FACHB-68. Next base: position 75,144 of record NZ_JACJOT010000008.1, on the reverse strand, counting down.
CCTTGTCAAAACCGGCACCCCCAACCTTAGAAGGCAAGGTTAATCCTTCAGAATCCTTCTATCAGTTCACCGGCAAAGTAGAATTTTCCCATCTTACCTTTGGCTACGATCCCGCACGTCCCGTATTGCAGGATGTGAATTTGTTAATTGAACCTTATCAAACGGTTGCCTTAGTAGGGCGATCCGGTTCAGGCAAATCTACCCTAGTAAAATTGCTGTTTCGGTATTTTGAAGCGAATTCAGGCCGCATTTTGATGGATGGCGAGGATATTCGCACCCTCGATGTCAGCCGGTATCGGCGCAGATTAGCCATCGTTCACCAAGATGTGGATATCTTCAACGGCACTTTGCTCGATAACCTCATCTATGGCAACAAACAAGCAACGTTTGAGCAAGTGCAGGAAGCTTGCCGTATTGCCAGAGCAGATGAATTTATCAATACCCTTGACAAAGGGTACTACACAATGGTAGGCGAGCGAGGCGTTCGATTATCAGGCGGTCAGAAACAGCGGCTGGGAATTGCACGAGCGTTGCTGGTTGAACCCGACGTGCTGATCTTTGATGAAGCGACTTCCAGCTTAGATTATGAATCAGAACGCTCAATTCAGCTGGCGATGGGTTCCATCCTCGGCACCCGCACCACAATTATTATCGCTCACCGGCTTAGTACCGTAAGGGAAGCTGACAAAATTGTTGTACTCGATCAGGGGCGGATTGTGGAAGTCGGTAGCCATGAAGAATTGCTGCGCCAAGAAGGCATTTACCAAAGACTTCACACCCTCCAAGAAACAGGTGAATTACTCGCTTAGGGATAGGTCGGTTGATGATGGGCAATTGCGTCCATCATCTGCCTGACTCTACCGGCTCAATCTAGAAAAATACCCAGATATAAACATTTCCCCACGAACTGTAACGGTTCTTCAACATTGTTAACGTGTGTTAATAATTCAAATTGGGTAAGTAATTATTGCTCAAATGATTAAGTTTTAAGTACGGCAAACATCTTTCGTCGGCTCTTCTTTGGCTTATAACAGCTGTGCGATCCCGGAAAATGTATAGTTAGCTAATAGCCGATTGTTGCGCTTATCCACGGCAATTGCATCAACTGCGCTCCAATAACTAAAGGAGGCTTCGGGTTCCCCGCCGCTGCCTCTGCACTCACAGATTGCCGGTGATGCCGAGCTTTACTGGCTGCCGTGGAGTGCCCAGATGTGTGAATGGCCAACGAGCAAGAGGGTAGCTGTATGTGGGGCTTGGGCGTCAGATACAGCCATCGCCGCGCCGCTGTGTCATGGATTTTGCCCAGATTGGATTGACATAGACGATCGATGAGCTTCTCTAATTCCGTGCTCGAAGACCTGCTGCAAGCCTTGCCCCAGCTGCGGTCACAGATTTATTTCAAGTCTTCCTTAACGGCGCTTTCCCACGCAATTGAAGACCAAGTTCTGGCCGGCTCGGAGCAGCCTTTGGTGATTGCCAGTTTCCAGCGAGAGCGCTTTTACCGTCAGGAGGCGCACCGTTATCGGCGCATCGCCCAAAAAACCGATCAGGTTTATGTGCTGGCGGCCCCGGAAACCGATTTCACCAATGCCTCAGATGTATACGAGACGGTGGCATTCAAGCCGACTGATCGGTTGAGTCAGGAGTGGCATTTAATCGTGATTGCGCCGGCTTATGCCACCTGCTTGATCTGTCAAGAACGAGAGATGCCAGCCAGCAGCAAACGCAGCACCGGCCAGACCGGCAAGCTTCCCGATCTGGCGGAAATGGATCAAGCTCGCCGGTTTGAGGGAATTTGGACATTTGACCGGCAGGTGAGTTCCACCGCCGCTGGGTTAATCCTGAGCCGAATTTTGAAATACCGGCCCGAACTCGCTGACAAAATAGAGCGGGCAAGAAATCTTTATAATCTTGCAACATCATCGCAAGCAGCAGGAGAGCTGGGATTTCAAAACGTCGATCCCGGCCCGTTCGCCCAGCGCTTGGTGACTTATCTGCAAGCAGGACAGCACAAGTTGCTCAAGACTTATGGCTCGATTGCCGCCCAAGAGCGGAAAGAGCGTATGGTTAACTCGATTACTGCGGCAATTCGGCAATCACTCAATCCAGCAGAAATTTTTAAAGTCGCAGTACAAGAATTAGGACAGGCGCTGAATGCGTGCCGGTGTTTGATTTATCGGTGCAAGGCAACAGATGCCACCGCAACGATTTTGTACGAGTTTTTAGGCACCGGCATCAAGCCCCTGGCCGGCCAGATCTGGCCAATTCAAAGTAATCCCCTATTTCAAGAAGCAGTGCGACACGGGGAGCGAGTTTACGTGGAGAATGCCGAGACAGACACTCGGTTAGCCGGCGCAAAAATGCAAGCCCTCGTGCGTCAGTGGCAAATCGGTTCGTGGTTAATGGTGCCGGTGTTGCATCAAAGCCAGTTAGTCGGCATGGTGGAATTGCAGCACTGTAGCTCAACCCCCCGCCGGTGGGAGGAGGACGAATTAGCGCTAGTAGATGCCATTGCCGCTCAAGTCGGCGTTGCTTTGATTCAAGCAGAAGCCTACGCCAACCTAGAAGACCTCAACCAGCAGTTAGAAGCCCTCGACCGCACCCGCAGCAACTTAATTGCCATCACCGGCCACGAACTCCGCACGCCCTTGTCCACAATCCAGGTTTGCCTGGAAAGTATGGTTAGCGATCCAGATATGCCGATAGAAGTCCGACAGGTGATGCTGAGTTCGGCTGTAGCAGACGCCGACCGGCTCCGCAAACTGGTGCAAGACTTTCTCACCCTGTCCCGCTTAGAAAGCGGACGGGTAGAATGGCATCCAGAACCCTTGCCTTTACAAGAGTGTGTGGAACTCGCTCTCAGCAGTATTCGCGCCCGTCGTTCCGAGGAAGCGCCGATCCAGATTACAACGCAAGTGCCAGAGGATTTGCCTTTGGTGCAAGCTGATGGCGAGTGGCTGGTAGAGGTGCTGGCGAAACTACTTGACAATGCTTGCAAATTTAACCAATCTCAGGGTCAGGTGAGGATCGAAGCTCACTCTAACGGCTCACAACTGGTTGAAGTTCTGGTCGCAGATACGGGGCGCGGGATTGAACCCAACCGGCTGGATGCTATTTTCGACCGATTCTATCAAGAGGAAGGGGCGTTGCGGCGCACAGCCGGCGGCACCGGCTTAGGATTGGCTATTTGCCGGCAAATTGTTACGGGCTGGGGTGGCCAGATTTGGGCACTCTCTCCTGGAAAAGACCAGGGCAGTGAGTTTCACTTTACGATCCCCATTGCACAGGGGGGGCAGGAAACCGCGCCTAAACCCGAACCTCAACCGCGAGGGGGTCGCTCTCGGCGTAGTAATGCCGGTTCGGGTCGTCGTCGAACGACGCTGAGTTAATCTGCCGGTGCTGTAGGGAAGATTGGGGTGCGCGGGTGAGGGAAGTAATAGCCCCTTGTTTGCGACGATTCACCTTGGCATCCCCCGCTATATTCGCTACTTTGAGTTAGCGGTGGGAGGATGTCAACGTCTGAGTTCTACTTCCTCGCCGCCACCGGCTCCAATCCCAGCCGTGCCAGCAAGCGGTCAATATCGAAATGCTCAGCCATCATTTGACGGATGTATTCTACCTTCACCGGCTCTTGAAGCCGCACCTGGCCCAAAGCGTGTTCAATAATTTCCACCGTTGTCAAGGTATCCAAATCAACCGACAGCACCGGCACCTCCATTTCTTCAGCCCGGTTCAAAACGATTTGAGAGGGAGCCATCGAGCCGGTTAAAATCAAACATTGAGTGTAACTGTCTAGGGCCGCAATCTGAATATCACTGCGATCTCCACCCGTTACCACCGCCATATTTCTCCCTTCAGAAAAATACTTAATGGCGGAATTAACATTCATCGCCCCAATCTTGAGACTTTCTACCATCAAATCCAAGCGATCAGGCCGGCACAGTACCTCTGCTTTCAGCCGGTGTGTCAACTCAGCCACACTCACACTTCGCAACAGCGCACTCCTGGGCAGCATCCCCAACACCGGCACTCCCTGAGACTCTAGAAAAGGGCGCACCAGCGTTTCCGCAAACTCCATCTGTTGCTGAGGAATATCATTGAGCAACACTCCTCCCAGCCGGTCGCCCAACCGCTGTTTAGCCGCCAGAACAATTCCAGCAGTCAAGGCTGATCGGAAACGTGTCACCAATAGAACCGACGCGTCCAGTCTTTCCGACACTTGCAACAAAGACAAATTCAGCAAAATGCCTTCATCCATTGTGCCGGCACCTTCCAGCAAAACTAAAGAACCCGCTGGACCCTGCATCGATTGGGCCAGTGCTTCTGAATAATTCGTTCGATCTTCCCCTTGAAGGCGTTTAGTAATCGTCTCCTCATCCAGAAACACCAGAGGAGATAGCAGCCGGTTGCCGGAAAGGTTCAGAGTCTCCCCCACAAACCGCACATCCTCATCTATCCCATCTGCCTGATTCTCACTAGGACAGGTTCCTAGCGGTTTGCCGTAAGCAATATCGACTCCTTTTTGCTGCAACTGATGGGCGATACCCACAACCGTTGCTGACTTGCCACTATAAGCTTCTGTCGATCCAATCACTAGATACTTAGCAATTTTTGGCACATCCTAACTCCTTATTTCAAAATCCACACGTAGGCCGGTCTTTTACCCAATTTTAAAGACTCTTTACAAACTGCGCCCCAACCGGCACGGGAAAAACCCAACTCAAAAGCCAGTATTTTCCCAGCAGCGCTTTATTCCAAGACTTTTAAAAAATGCCGAAAGAATCTTTTCCCCACAAAAGTGAAACGAGAAAAAGGGGAATAGCAAGTATAGCGCTGTCAGAGTCGATTAAAAAACAACTGCCGGTGATCATTCTCCTTCCCGGATCAGATGACCGATTTGTGTACCTCTTTCAGCCCCTCTTGCTCTACCCTCACTAATGACTACAGGTTCACCCAAGCGCCCCTATGCGTCTCCTTTCCTTGTCATCCGTAGGTTCTCGCCTCCCGCCGCCACTCACCCCAACAAAGGTTCTTTGACCAAAAGATCATTCATCCCGGCGCAGCAGTTTGCGGTAAAATCCTGTTGAAAAATCCACCAATCGTGAATTTTTTTCAGAACGCTTGTAATTGACGATCATATCGATTAAAAAATCGATAAACTCAAAATTGGCCATCGTCACCACATAACTCAGTTGCTCCCCCTTGGTATCAAACTGCATCCGGCAATTTGTCAGATCCGCAGGAATCGTCGAAACATTCCAAGTCGCCACAAACGGAATATTCTCACCGCCCTCTATTTTTCGCGCCCCTTCCAAATTTCCCCGCATATACAGGCTAATTGCCAGGGGCAGAACATTGCGCTTGTTGCCTTGGTAGTAGGGCACATAGAGACTGTATTGCCGGTTATCTGCCGGCTGAAGTTGATCAATTACCGATATACTCATATTTTTCTGTGTTTCCTTTCCCTGAATTCTTTACAGTAGGGCAATTGTGCGAGTTCGCTGCCGGCACTATCAGCGCCGGCAGAGTTAAGGGATCACGACTGGGCAAGCGCACCGTTTTGTTTGCATTCAGCCTCAGTAGCGGCTACCCGTTCAGATCGGATTTAGGGTTGCCCCTCCACCTCTCTCACCCTTACCGTCAACCGATCTTAGCCTTAGCTCAGGCGAAAAAGCCGGCCATCGGCAACCAACCCGACTGCTTTTTTCCAATTAATATAAATGTTGACTGTTTTTCAACGCCGCCTCAATTTTCATGAAAAAGTGTGAACAACCCAAATCGCATACAGTACGGGCTTCTTTTCTCGCCTTCGTTTTTCAAAAAAGTTTTGGCAAGCCGGTGTCAAGTTGAGTATGGTTGCTTGAAATATCTGACTGTAGCACTCGCGCCAGCATTTATACTTTCTTTTCAGCCCTGACAGCAATGGGTTGAGAGGAGATTGCCCAAGTGCCTTGTCTGTCTTTTTGTAAAGTTCAATGAACTGATTTAGCGCATAATTCCAACGAGCACAGCCAAAGCTATGAGCGAATGTAGTGTTCTTACTCGTTAGGCTAAATGCGGTCTTTGACAGCCTGCCTCAGCCTTAATAATTTTATGCTTTATTGCTTAAGGCAATAATCCCAATGAATATAACAAAGATTTTGGATGAGTAGCGTAAGATATTGGCAGTGTTCGGGCACACTTACCCCTCACCCGGCCTTGAGGCGTTCATCATATATCAAGGGCGCTGACTTTTTCGGGTAAGCGCGGGGCGATAACTCCCCAAACCCCTCATTGGTTAACAGTACGCAACAAAACGATAGGAACCTATGGCCCCACTCGTAGCCAATTACTACCTAACATATCGCTGCAACGCCCGTTGTCACTTTTGCAACATTTGGGCGCTAGAAGCCAACAACGAAGCCGATTTTGCCACTATTCAGCAAAATTTAAAAGATTTGCGGCGCTTAGGCGTTAAATATGTGGATTTCACCGGCGGCGAACCTCTGCTGCGCCAAGATGTTGGCCAGATTTACACGGAAGCCAAAAAACAGGGTTTCGTGACCAGCATGACCACGAACACCATCCTTTATCCCAAAAAAGCCAAAGAAATTCAGGGTTTAGTAGATTTCTTAAATTTCTCTCTAGATGGTGGAGATGCAGAAACGCACGACCAATCACGGGGCGTAAAGATTTTTGACACCTTAGTAGAATCAGTCAAAATCGCCATTTCTCTGGGTGAGTATCCCGTGCTCAACCATACCGTCACTGCCCAAAACTACAATCGCCTGGGAGAAGTCGCAGAACTCGGCCAACAGTTAAATGTTCGAGTGTGGCTCAACCCTGCTTTCACCGCCCACGACAACTACAACTCCAAGAAAAACCCTACCCCAGATATGGTGGCTGCCATTGAAGCAGCAGGCAAGAAGTACAGCAATCTTGGCTACAATAAGGCTGCATTAGCTTTCATTGAAGCTGGGGGCAACGACACTAACAATCCTCGCTGCAAAGCGGTGGAAGCTGTAATTGCTATTTCGCCAGATAACAAGCTGTTGTTACCCTGTTACCACTTTGCCCAAGCCGGCGTTCCCATTGATGGAAAGCTGTATGAACTCTACCGAGAGTCAGAAGAAGTGGAAAAATTCCGCGTTTCTCAAGGGAAGTTATCCGTGTGCGAAGGTTGTACGGTATGGTGTTACTTGATCCCCAGTTTCTTTAAGGGTGTTGACAAATATTGGTTTTTGAATCAAATAACCTATGCCGGCGAATTCGTGGCCCGAAAACGATTCTTACAGCGAGCTGTGGTCTGATCTTGCTGATCCATCTGAGGCAGAACTCTTGCGTAGGGAAGCAGAGGAGCGAGTGAGCACAGGGGCGGGAAATTTTTCACCTGTGCCCGAATCCTCCTCTGCTGCTGAACCCACACAAGACTCAGAACTCAAAACAGGGCAGTTCTCTGAGGGTCGCAGACGCAAGGCGGCTGTTGTCTTAACGATTGTCTGGAGCGGTACGATCGCTCTCCATTTACTGTCTTGGGGCACCTGGCTGGTGCTGGGTTTTACAGGGGCGATGGTGATTCATGGGGTGCGTGTCTTGCGAACCAAGCCCGGTGAAACCCCTGAACCGCTGTCAGATGACAGCCGAGATAATTGGCCGTCTGTCTCTTTATTAGTGGCGGCCAAAAATGAGGAGGCGGTCATTGCCCAGTTAGTGAAGACGCTGTGTGATCTTGACTACCCAGCAGACCGTTACGAGCTTTGGGTTATTGATGATCACAGCACAGATCGCACGCCAGAGCTGTTAGATCGACTGGAAACTGAATACGAACAGCTTAAAGTGTTCCATCGGGCTGCCGGTGCCGGCGGGGGTAAATCTGGGGCTTTAAATCAAGTCTTACCGCTTACCCGTGGCGAAATTTTGGCTGTTTTTGATGCTGACGCCCACGTTAGTCCGGATATGCTGCGTCGGGTGCTGCCACTGTTTGAACGCGAAGAAGTGGGGGCGGTGCAGATGCAAAAAGCTATTGCCAACACGGATGTTAATTTCTGGACTCGTGGCCAAGCGGCTGAGATGGCTTTAGACTCTTACTTTCAGCAGCAGCGCATAGCTATCGGTGGTGTTGGAGAACTTCGGGGTAATGGCCAGTTTATTCGCCGGTCTGCTTTAGAAGGCTGCGGCGGCTTTAATGAACTGACGATCACGGATGATCTGGATTTAACCGTGCGCCTGCACCTGGAAGGGTGGGACATTGAATTTACCTTGGTGCCGGTGGATGAGGAAGGCGTGACTCATCCCTGGGCGCTATGGCATCAGCGTAACCGCTGGGCAGAAGGGGGCTACCAGCGCTATCTCGACTACTGGCCACTGATTTTCCGCAACCGCATGGGTTTTCGGAAAACTTGGGATATGTTTATGTTCTGGATTATCCAGTATTTCTTGCCGATCGCGGCGGTGCCAGACAGTTTGATGGCGCTGGCGCTTAAACGGATGCCGGTGTACAGTCCAATTAGTGCTGTGATGCTCGTGATGTCTGTGGTGGCGATGTTTACCGGCATCAAGCGTATCCGTCTGGGGCGGGATAAATTAGGAACTCTGAAGGATGAGTCTCAAATTCACTCTCCTTCTTTGCTTTCTCAGAAGAATTTATCGCTTCATTCTTCTTCCTTTTTTGTCACGCTGTTGCAAACGCTGCGCGGGATGTTATATATGTTCCACTGGATCGTTGTGATGGCTAGTGTCACTGCCCGGATTTCGGTGCGTCCTAAGCGCCTGAAATGGGTGAAGACGGTGCATCAAGGCAAGGTGTGAGTTTAACTTTTGAAGTGAAGAGTGGGCTGGTTTTTAGTTCACTCTTCACTTTTGTTTTTGGTGCGTTTGAGGAACAAGAATGTGTTTTTCAACCACAGATGATAGCGTAGCCTACCGTTAAGCGTAGCGTGCCGAAGGCATAGGCATAGGCATAGGCATAGGCATACACAGATCGGTTAAGGGTGGCGGTCAGGGATCTGCGGGTAGTTGGAAATAGGGTGAGATGTTGAAGCTAAGGTTTTTAACCGCAGATAAACGCAGATGGGTTAAGGGTGGCAGTCAGGGATCTGTTGATAGTTGGAAATAGAATGAGATGTTGAGTTAAGGGTTGACGTGGGAAAGCTGTTTAAGGTTTTGGTGCGTTCACTGAATCTCGTTCTGTGCGAACCCATTTTGTTTGAGGCCGAATCAGAAAAGCGAAATAAAGTGGGATTTTCCAAAGAATGTAAAACGGGACGGCTAAAAGTGTCTGGATAGGTAAGTCTGCACGCCCGAATTTTGCCCACGCGCCGAATATTGAGATAAAAATGAGTAGCCCTTGTGAGGCTAAAATAATCGCGGGAACCGATGAAAATCCCAAGGTTGCTGCTAGTAATGCGCCTCCCGTAGCAGCACCCCACAGCATGACTAACAGGGAAAGCGGGGGGACGAATAAATCTAAAGCGATTGATAAAAGATCGAAACGTGTTTGCTGAATTGAGGCTTTTAACAGTCGGGGAACTTGTGTTAGCAGGGTCTGCAAATGACCGTGTTCCCATCTCGTTCTCTGACTTGTGGCTGCTTGCTCTTGCTGGGGTAGAAGCCCTGTAACTCTCGCCTCGCCACAAAATACTGCTGGGTGGCCGGCTATTGCTAAGTCTAAAGCAAGTTGCATATCCTCAACAATATTGCCACTCGCTAAAGGGGCTTCGCGAATGATTGACCACGGGAATGCCATCCCTGTACCTGTTAGCAAGCAAGGCAGCCCTAGCCGGCTCAATCCACTGGGACGAACGAGATTTTTAACTGTAAATGCTAGTGCTGAAACTGCATCTTTGGGTTTTGGGTTGGCCGGCTGTTCCATCAGGTAAGTTGCTTGCACCGGCTGCCCCTTTGCAGCAGCAAGTCGGGCAATTCTATCAATTGTGCCGGTATGAACGATACAATCGGCATCGACTAAAACAACCACTTCAGGCGGGTCTTGCTCAATCAACCCCAAGCCATAATCTAAGGCGTACCCTTTGCCTCTTCGTTCAGCATCTTTTCGTTCGAGGACGGTTGCGCCAAAGCTACGCGCAATGAGTGCTGTTTCATCATTACAATTATCAGCAATAACGATTAAGCGGTCGCGCTCGGTTAGCTGTGGCAATATCGTCTTTAAAGTTTCGCCAATTCCAGAGGCTTCATTGTGAGCGGGGATCAAAACAGCAATGCAGGGTCTAGGAATTTCACCACTGTTTGATTCGGAGCGAATCGGCAGTAAGGCTGCACAGCATTCAATAAAAAGAACTGCGACCGGCACGAGAAGTCCGAGCGCAATTACTAACAAAAAAATGTCAAGAAGTAAGCTCACTGATTAATGGGTGACAAAACTTTGCTACGCTGATTTAACTTTGCTCAGGTTCGCTCTTTACGAAGGGTTAAGCAAATAATGGTTCTGCTAAATCAGACACTCAATATTTGCTTTCACCTTCTAAAGATGTGTTTAATAACTTTGTACCACTTGGCGGTGAGTTGAATTTCCCGATGCTTCTACCGGCACTAACATTTGGTTAGGAGAAATGTAATGCAGTAAAAAATTGATAGTTTCTTGCTTAACCCACCCTTGGCTGACAGCGATTTCTCCAAAACGCAACCCTGTTTGGGCTTGGTATTTGAGGATGGTGTTAATTTGAGCGTCATTTAACAAGCCGGCAGATTTGAGATACTGACCTAACGGCTGTCTGTAGCTAGTCGTCGTCAACTTTGGCAATTCTTCGGCAAAAAAGTCAACCGTTTTTGGGTTAAGCCATCCTAGGCGCACCAGGATTTCCCCAAACCGCTGGTGGTGTTTTTGCTTAGCCTGCTCTTGGAGGACTGTTGCCACCTGATCTGGTGAGAGCAAGTTTGCCTGTTGCAAAAGCTGACCGATGGGTTTTAAGTTTTGAGCTTTTGGTGTTACTTGCTTCACACCCGCATCATGCGTTGCCAGGGGAGCGCGGTAGAGATTAAGCTTCTGCTTTAAGATCAGCCAGAAGAAAGCCGTATCCTCTAATAGATATCTTTTCCATAGCCGCTGTGGCTCAGACTGAAGTCTAAACAGCCACTCTATTCCCAACTCACTCATCCATTTTGGCGATCTGGGTTTGTGGCCGGCTTCAAAGTCAATCGTGGCACCGATCGCCAAGAATATTTTGATGTTTTTTAGCTTTTCCTTGTATTGTAAAAGCCATTTTTCCTGTTTTGGCGCACCGACTCCAATTGCCAGTACCGTCGCTCCCGATTCATTAATCCGCTCAATTATATTCTGAGCTTCTCGTTCGTCGTTTTCAAACCCAAAAGGTGGAGAGTACGAACCAACTACAATTTCTCTCCCAACTTTCCGATTAATTTTTTCTTGGGCTTTCCGGGCTACACCTTCAGCCGCCCCTAACAAGAATATTTTAATGCTTTCATTGTTCTTATGATATTCATAGAAAGCTGGGAACAAATCTGAACCGGAAATTTTTTCTTTAAGGGGACTTCCTAAAAATTTTGAAGCATACATTAAAACCTTACTATCGCAAACTTTGTAGTTAGCGATACTGTACGCCTTGTTAAAGTCATAATTTTTTTGTAACTTAATCAAGTGATCGACATTAGGCGTAAATACCACACCCCCAGATACATCGAGTGCTTTTAGTAGCTCGGACATCGATAGGTTATCAATGAAAACATTGAGAATATTTACTTTTTTCATTTGTGACCTCTCTTTAATTAACTGACGAAACTTCTAAAAAATCAATTACAGCGATCCAACCAAGTATTTCTAGCTTTCAGTGACTAAAAATTGCGAGCTGTAACGGAACCGCCCCAAACAGGTTATCTTTGGGGTGCATAGCCACTTTAATTGTTATGGTCATAAGTTTTTATCATCTAACCCTCCTACACCCACATCCTGTGTATAAACCCTAGTTTAATCTGAATTTAGCAAAGAAATGTGAAGACTGCATGAAAATTTCAAGAAAATATGCTTTTTGGTAGAGAAAACTTTAACAACCTTGCTTACACTCAGCTTAAGTTAACTAGAACCTCTAAGAGTGCTATTGTTAAGGGTTAAAGCTTTCACAATTTTGCCTCCTCAAGCACCGAGAACTTTAGTTTGGCGCAGCCTTGCCCTCTGTTTCAGTCAGTTAATCAGGCCAGTTCCCCTAGAACAAGTTTGTTTCAGGTGAATCGGCGCTGTCCTCACTCTATTCTGGCTTGACGAGACAATGGGATGTTGCCAAATTGGCAGAATATTTTGCCGAACGCACCTACTGCTGTAAAAACAGCAGGAATGAAGCAACTGTTATGAAGAGCGCTGCATGGCTATGCATGGGTAATATCCCCTCAATGCCTAGCACGTCAGCCAGTTCCTCGCACCTTGTCCTTGGCTTGTGCCGGCATCACGGTTGCTAGAACGGCATCAGCTAAGCCCCGAGCTTCTCAAACGCTGAAATGCTGGTGAGGGCTGAAATAAACCCAATATTGTCAATAAAATAGCTCTGATTTTACTAAGCCTGCACGTGATTCACGACAGTACCTAAGGTGGGTAATCCAAAAACGTTTATTTGGTCTAAAACTTCTTTAACTGCAGACTGCTTGGTTTTGCGAAGTGCCACCACCATTAAAATTCCATCTGTATGGGCAGCCAGGAAATTAGCGTCCATCAGGTTAAGAAGATGAGAAGTATCGTAGACTACTAAATCAAAAGTTGTTTGAAATTCCTTCACTAAGTATTGCATCTGAGCGGATGCCAGCAATCTGGTAGATTCTGGTAATGGTTGGCCGGCAGTCAGCACAAAAAGATTTTCTGCTAGGGTTGAGCGCTGGACACAGCTGTTTGGAGCAAGTTCGCTGTCAAGCAGTTCACTAAGTCCCTTGCTATTGGGTAAATTCAACCACTCGTGAAGCTGAGGCCGGCGTAAATCAGCATCTACCAAAAGAACTCGCTGTCCCATTGCTGCTGCCGTCTGAGCTAGCTGTAAAGCGATCATAGACTTACCATCCCCAGCTTCAGCCGAGCAAACAGCCAAGGAACGGACTGGTTGATTGTCAAACAGAAAACGGATACTGGCATAGAGAGAATCAAAAGCTTCCAAATACTCAGAAGCACTATTATGAGCGTCCTTCATTGGTTTTCTTAAGCCGTTTCCTGCTCTTGATTTCGAGCCTTTTGTCTCTCCTTGATTGAAGGGAATCTCACCTAAGACAGGTAAAGGAATGGCATCTTTAATATCGTTAGCGCTGTAGAAAATATTGCGGAATTTCTCTAGGAAGACAGCAGTCCCCGTACCCAGGACAAGGCCTGCTATCACGCCGATGATCAGCTTTTTGCTAGAATCGCCGGGAATTGGGGCTATATTGCCGGTAGCATCTTTAGGAAGTTCTGGCTTAGAAATAAGCTCCCAAGGTACTTCATTTTGAGCCTCTTCGACTTCCAGTTTTTGCCGGTGACTCAACAGTTGATCAAGTGTCCGAGTCGCAATATCTAACTGCCGCTGCAATTCACTGTACTGGCTTGCAATTGCTGGGAATTGTTGGGCTTGCATTTGCAAGGTCGCTTTAGTTTGTGTGATTCCTTGATCGCGAACCTCTAGCACCTGAAGTTGGTTGGCTGTCGCAACCAGTTGCTTGATCAACTCTAAGCGAGTAGAGTTTTGGAAGTTCATTATTTCAGAAGTGTTGACCGCATCTGATAGATTCGAGCCAAGAATTCGCTGTGCTTCCTGATTCAACAAATCTACTAGCTGTTGGCGTTGAGCCACTAGAGCTTGAATATAAGGGTTCCCAGGCTGAAACCGGGCAGATTCTACAGCAATCAGACTTTCTGTTTCTTTCAACTTTGCCAGCAACCCTTGATAGTTAGGGTTTTCGCTCAAAGTTGATGCAGCGAGGGCTTCTTGAGGGGTTAAGTCTAATTGTTGCTGTAAGGTTGTGTATAGCTCCCGTAGCTCTTGTATCTGTCTTTGCGTGTCTAATTGCTGGGCTGAGATTTCTCGAACTTGTGTAAATAATTCATCGCTTTTCTGTTTCGGATCAGTCAGGGCATATTTTTCTTGCAGCTTTTGTATCTGCGACTGAACAGTATTAACTCGCGTCTGCAAATCCGGCAGTCGAGCGTCAATAAACTTCACCCCTTCACCAATGCGGCTTTTTCGTTCTTCAAGGCTATATTTTAAATACTTTTCAGCAGTCTTTTCTAATACAAGTTGAACAAGTTTGGGATCTGAGCCTTGATAGCTAACGTGGAGAATTTTGGTTTGATTAAGTCGCGTTTTACCAATGCGTTCAATCGTTAAATTGGCGTAAAGATTACCGATGCTAAAGCCGGGGTGCTTGGCGCTAACGTCTTCCGCAATCTTTGATAGCATTCCCGGCCCTTTTAATATCTCAAGCTGAGTCGGGTAATCTAGGCTAAATAATTTTTCATTGGGCGCGTCTCCCTCAGTCCGAGCAAGAGCAGAGGGTTCACTCATTTTTGCTTCAGAGGAAACAGGTTCGACTAAAAGCTGAAAACTCCCTTGATAAGTCGGCAGAGATTTTTTGTTTAAATACCAAGCCGCCCCGGCTACCAAACCTGTAATTCCTATAACGATCAGAGCTTTCCGCTGCAAAGTCCTCAGCAGCGGACGCAGATTTAATCCTTTTTGAGGTGGAGGGGTAAACTCAGCGTTATCAACGGGTGGTAGTTGCTGCAATGGTCTGGCCTGCTTGGTAATTGATAATAATTGGGGAATTTGTTCTGTTTCCATGTTAATTTTTATCGTTTTTGTGTTGTTAGCCCACTATTGCTCAAAGCAACAAGGCGGTTGTTTGCTGAAGCGGCTCCAGCTGATTAATGAGTAGGGGATTACAGAGTTGATCCACTGCTGATCCATCCAGCAAACACGCTGACTCGCTTTTTGCTAAATATTCGCGTCCCACAGCACACTACTCTGTCCCTTCTGGTTCCTCTATTAAGTTTGCGATATCTCACCAAAAGACGCAAAGTGTCTTTCGGATGATTCTTGGGATCAAGGTTGACTTCGGGTTGATTAAAAAAAGCTATTATGCCGCATTCCAAAAGCGTTTGAGCCTGCTGGCTAATGGTGGATTTCCAGATGACTCTTTGCCTCGTTAACAATTGCCCGTAACTGTTTTCCATTAAGAGTTGAGCGCCAATTGCGGTTGGGGTGCCGCCAGGCTTAATTAAGCTGCGTAAGAGCCGATTTATAACTTGGCAAATTGCCGACACGAACTGAAAAATTTGTGCTAAAAATTCCTCATTCTTAGCCAACCCAGAAGTTGTTAAAGCTTTTAAATTTCCTGTCACACCAACCCGGCATTTGTGTTTGAATGCTGCCGACTGAAGATTTTCAATAGAAAAACAGTCGCTGTTTCGAGCGAGCTGAAAAGATGGGATGAATATGTGCTGTTCAATCTTGTTTTGCAACGCCTTGATTTCCCAAAGCCGGCACTTAAGGATATAACGCTGCTGCTTAAGGCTACATCCACCCCAAACAACTGCCTGTGCCATCCCTGAAACAAGAGCGGCGGGCTGAAGTTGCTGGAGCGAAGGCAGGATAGATGAGGTCATATTTGCTAGGTTAGACCATTTTCATGGGTTAGACTCTATTGCACTTAGCAGCAGTTTGGCCCAAAATTGCAGTGGAAATTGGAAAGCCACCTCCTCAGCAGAACTTATAAATTTGCCACTGAAGGGAGGATAACAGGCTTAAAACGTTGCTGTATCCTAATTTAAACGATTTTTCCCTAAAAAAGTTGGTTGGCTAAGGGCGATAAAACTTAACCGACTCCGTAAAAATACTACCTAAATTCTATCAAGCCTTTTTTCAAAGTCAACTGTTCGCCACTTAATCTATCACTCCAGTTTACCCCGGATGATGGCTAAAAGTCACTTGCCTTCTCTGATACGTTTGTATAATGTCAACATCCCTGGCGCATTATGCCAAAATTTTTAGCAATTATTTCTATTATTCTGAATTGATTAAATAATGTAATTTAATCGTTTAGTTATTTAGGTTTTCATAAAAAATGAATGCCGGCAGCATTTTATTAAGTCCCAATCAGTAATTGTTCATTGCTCGAAGGTCGAAAGTCAGCAACGCGCAACGAACAATTACTGAAAACTACTGTTGCTGGCAGTATTTGCGGTCGCGATCAGCCTCTGGTTCTTGCCAGGAATAAGCAAAATGACTCACCCCATTAATTTGGGGGAACGCTCGGCGAATGGCCAGCATTTGAGCTTCTAGGGAAGGACGACTTTTAATCGAAGCGCCCCAAGTGCCGGCCAAGGCGGGGATAACCTGGGTTCCTTTCGGTGCCATATTCAAAACCCGCTGAATTTCCTCAATAATGCAGCCGGCATTCTTATCCCCACAATTGGCATAGGCCATTGGGTGCCACTCCATCGAACCGGGAAAACGATCCCAAGCTTGCAAGCGAGAATCAAACCCGCCTTGACCCACCGCTTTATTCGCGCCGGGAAAAAATACCGCCCCTGCGGGAATTCCTTGGCGTTGCACCGGCTGCCCCGCAAGGGTGAGAAAATCAACAACACCTTGCACAGCATGGGCGACACTGAGATACCAAAGCTCCGATTGCAGTTGCGCCACCGACTGCAAAGCCTTACTAGACTGAGGATTACGACCCTGCCACATGGGTTCTGACTCTTTGGGGTAAAGAGCGTTAATCTCATCAACATCACCGGCAGAAATAAACCCTTTCGTAACATATCGCCGGATCAATTCCCGACCCTTCTGGTTAAGGGCACGTTGATAGAGCGTTTGCTGGGCAGCTTCCCCATAAATCCACAAATCCTGAACCTTGCTCACCACCGAAGCCGGCCCTGTGCTGCGAGGATAGCGAATGTAGTCGAATAACACCCCATCCGGTTTGCGCTGCAGGATGGCGTTGAGCACCGACATATAATCTCGTCGCACTTGAGGGTGGTAAGGATCAATAAAAACCTTACTCACATCACCCTCAGCCGCCTTAATGTCGGTTTCAGTATCTTTAGAAGGTTCAGAGATACTGGTCTGGCCATTAGCCCGACGCGCTAGCGTTTGCTGCCGGTCTGAACGTTGGGAGTAGACATAGCCAAAATTCATCGAAAACATCCAGGCGTAAACCTTCAGGCCGCGTTCATGGCCTTTTTTAATCGCCTCTGCTAGCAGATCGACCTTTTCTGCGCCTGGCATTCGTACAGCCGAGGGCCAAGGACTCTTGTTTTCTGCCTCCGGCAGCAGCACTTGGCCATCATAAAACGCTTCAACATAAACTTGGTTATAGCCCCGCGCCACAATTCGATCAAGGACAGCCTCTAAAACCCCCTCTTGGATATCGCAGGGATATAAGCGCAGCCAAATCGCCTGATTTTGGGGCCAAGTCCGGCTGCGGCACTGCCGCAAGCGCTCTGCATATTCAGCTAGACGCTCTTTGTAGCGCTTTTGGGCATCTTTGCCCCCTTTAAAAGCAGCTTGGCGCAGGTTATCAGTTTCACTAACTTCCTCTACAGATAACTGGCAATAGGCGGTGGCTTCTGCTAGGGCGGGTTTGATTGGCATCTGGGGATAAACAAGTCCACCAGTCACCATAGCGGTCACTAAAGCGCGATACCCTGACCGCCAGAGTCGCAAAGCTAACAGAGGTCGGTAAAATTTTATAAGACAGTTACTCATGCCGGCGTGCAGAACGAAAGGAAAGCTACGTTGCGATGATTCAGTCCCAATGGACTGCTTCAGCATGATCGCACAACAAAATGCCAGGGGAAATCCCTGTGGTTGCAGATGATGTACCTCATACTCCACAAATGCACCCCGACATCAGGAAATCTAATCGCGGTTGTCTGAGCAGCTAATAAAGCCACTGGGGCATCAATATCCAAAGACAGCAACACCCTGCCGCGTCGAAATTCCTCGTTTACAGTCATGCTAACGTCATGGCTGCATGGGCAAAGCCTACCAAACACAAATCGCGGAAAACTCAGAAGCCTTCAGGAATTTGTGAAAGCAAACTTTGTGCCAAGCGCCATGACTCTAACAGCTGGGCACTAGCGGTTTCAATAGGTACTCTGCCCCTCGCCTCAATGGATCAGTTAAGCGCCTCGCTTGAGCGCTACTTCTACTTGATTTAATTCCTGCTCAACTCGTTCCTTCAATTTTTGAGGCAGAGGCCGGTTGGGGTAGGAATTGTAATGACCGGCTAACGAGTTGAGCGCCGTCCGCATGGTAGTGAAGGATGCCAGCTTCGTATACTGATCCCGGCGATAGCGAGCGGCAAAATCATTAATTTGCTGACGGGCTTGTGCTTGCGCTGCTGCTTTTTCAGGAGCATCGTCTGGCAACTCAATGGCGCTTCTGAGGCTGTTCACAAGGGATAAAGTGTCTTGGCTGTAGTCACCTGTAAAACCAGACACATCGCCCCCAGAACAACCCATCAAGCCGATTGTGACGGCTAAAACCAGAGCCAGCAAACGTGACAAATAGTGCTTCATGAGCTTCATTAGAAAAATTTGCAATCAAAATTAACGTTTATCCTATCTTGGATTGATGCCTAGGGATCGCACAAATTACATAAGAACTGCATAAGCTCTGGCATAAGTAAAAATACATTATTTGAGGAGATGAGCTGGGAAAAACAGGCAAAATAAGGAGAGGAAGCGGACGCTCGCTCAATGCCAAAAAGTAGCTAGAGTAACCACTACAGGACGTTTTAACGGCTAAGCCCAACCGGCACTCCCAAAAGAAAAAATTGAGCCGGTGTCGGCACTGTTTGGCTGCTTAATGCGTGCTTTTAATTTTTTTGATGAAATTGCTGATTTATGACTTATCCTGCCTACATCCCACCTTTTCTGCTGAGAAATGGCTTAGCAATGACCCTCTACGCGGCTCGCAGGGCTAGCCTTGAGTGGGAAAAAACCACACCACACCCAGAACCGCCTTATCAAGAAACGGTTTTTTCTGGTGCCGGCAACGTTCCGATTTTTGGACTTGTTGCCATCCCTGACAACCCCCACAGCACAATTGTTGGCACTTATGGAATCACCGGCGATTTGGAGAATCAATGGTTTCTGAAACTGTTAAGACGTAAAGCATTTGCCCAAGGCTTTGCAGTAGTTTTATTTGACTGGCGAGCACACGGCAAAACCGGCTTGCTCTCCCCCACCTTGACGTCTGATGGTTTGTACGAGGGAGAAGATTTTGTCCGTATTGCCGCACAAGCGAAAGCAATGGGTTGCCCCGCCCCCTTCTGGTTCACCGGCTTCTCTCTGGGAGGACAATTAGCGTTATGGGCTGTCAAAGCTTCACAGGATCTAACGCTGTGTCAAGAGCTTGGCTTAAGCTCAAATGACATTGGAGGCGGTGCGGTGATTTGTCCGAGTCTCGATTCCAACCGTTCTCTATCGTATTTAATTCAACATCCTTGGGGGAAGTATTTAGAACGGGCAATCGCGCGAGAACTAAAAAAGTTGGCTTGGCAATTGCATAAAGTTCATCCCCAAGCAATCGATCCAGCCGCTATCGAGCGGGCGAATAGCATTTGGGGATTTGACCACGAACTGGTGATCGAACGATTGGGTTTCCCTTCAGTAGAAGCATATTATGATGCCAGTAGCGCCCTGCCGCTGTTGCCTCACCTCAACAAATCGACGTTGATTCTCTACGCCGCTGATGATCCGATGTTTGAGCCGGCAATCATTCCTGACTTACAAGCAGCCTGTGCCGGCAATCCGGCGATTGATTTAATTTTGACCCAGTACGGCGGTCATGTGGGCTATATCAGTAGCAAAACGAGTCAACGTCTAGCCGGCGATCCTGATCCCTGGTGGGCGTGGAATCGAGTTTTAGAATGGTTTCAGCAGCAGAGCCAGGTGTGAGCCGCCTCGCAGATAACTCAATTGGATGCCGATTATTAAGCTCTGGCTGGCAATTTAGCCCACAGTTCGCATTTTATCCGCGTTTGCGCTATCAATGATATGGATCACACCCTGAGGAGTGTACTGTCACCTTTGATAAAGATATTGCATCACCATGTTCGGTGGCTCAGTCATTCATGCTTATAGGAATCAAAAGGCAAGGTTTCAAATCCCACATTTCCAAGCTGAGAATTCATAAAAGGTTTCTAGAATGCGTGTTTTTGAAGCAACTCACAAACTTGTAGCCCCAGCCGGCGAACAAATCCCAGTGATGCTACTTTCCCAAAAAGATAGGGTGAGATATCTAGTGATGACTCCAGAAAATTATGAAGAGCAAAGCTTCCCAATCTATGAGTGGCACCCTTCAGAGGGCGTGACTTACCAAGGTTTTTATTTAGACGGCCTGATGATTGTGGAGTTGAGCTGCGAGTCATTGCCAAGCTCAGCCTCTCAACCGGGCACTCGTGTGAGCTTATAAAGCTTATAAGTGATATATTTTAATGATATAAGTGCTAAAGCGAGAGCCACTGCAAAGCTCGCTTAGAGAGGAAACAGGCACTCGTCAATCGCTGTATTGCCGGCCCAGGCAAGTTAGCTGATGCAGTTTCCACCCATGCTGTTAAATTTCAGCAGCAGGAAAAGAGTTACCTTCACCCCAGCATCTAGGGGTTGAGCCAGTGAACTCATCAATCAATTCCAATACCTTTGACCATAGGATAGGGTATTGTAGTTGACGAGCGTCAGTGTTGCTCCTGGCGAACTTAAAAAACAGAAGTGTGTGTATTGTTAGCAACTATTATAGATAGGTTTGTTGGATAATACGGGTATTAGAGAAAACTTCAAAACCCAGATGTCGTGCAGGTTTGAAACGCAATCAGCTTTTCCCATCCCGCCAGCCGCCCTCTATAACTGAATACATCCTCAAGAGCCTTTATGACACAACGGCCACATGGAAGACCGATACAGCCAACGCGAGTCCAACCATAATGTGGAGCAATTGATTCGCTCTACTCCTTTTTTTGGAGGTCTCCCAGAAGAGATCGTTGACAGAGCCACCGCTCATATTGTTAGCCGCAGCCATCCACCGAACCAAGTGATTTTGCTGGAGAATGACTGGGGCAGTTCTGTGTACTTTATTTTGGATGGTTGGGTCAAAATTCGTACCTACAATCTTGATGGTAAGGAAGTGACCTTAAATATTCTGGGTAAGGGAGAACTTTTTGGCGAGATGGCAGCGCTTGATGAAGTGCCGCGCTCAACAGATGTGATTACACTTGCGCCTACAACGATTGGGAATTTACCGGCTCAAGATTTTGTCAAGCTGCTCAACACAGAACCCCTGGCTGGCATTCGGCTAGCCCAACTGATGGCGCGGCGGCTGCGACAAGTTAACCGCCGCCTGCGGTTGCGCGAGTCGGACAGTACCTCGCGCGTGGCAGATATTTTACTGTTTTTGGCGGAGGGACAGGGCAAACTATCCGCTGAAGGAACCGAGATCCCAAATTTACCCCATCGAGAATTAAGCAGTCTCAGTGGACTGGCGCGGGAAACGGTGACACGGGTGCTGAGCAAGTTAGAAAAAAAAGGGCTAATCTTGCGCGAACGTGATGTTCTTTGCATTCCAGATATGCACGCTCTAGAGCGTCTTTTGGTGTAACAATACCGGCAAAGATAGGCAAGTTTAGCCTTGAAGCAAACAGCCGGTGTTGAATTGTCAAGGAATACTGCAAAAACGTAGGAAAAGCCCTCAATTGCGCTAAGTTGAGGGTGGGAAATCGAGCGCCCTAACGATTACTGCAAGCGCTCAGCCTAGAGCGGTTCTATCATCTTGCGAATGTGGCCTTCAGTTAGAAAACACACCGGCGCAGCCTTAACTGAACTTTTACTCAAGGCTCAACTGGAATGGCTGCTCGGCTGAATGCCATTGAAGTCACAACTGCTTAATCATCCGGCGTTTGACCCTGAAACACCCTTCATGTCCAGGAGAGAAAGCCATGAGTTTTCAAAAGATTCTCGTTGCCTTAGATGACTCTCAATTAAGCAAGGTTGTCTTTAACCGTGCCCTAGAGATGGCTCAGGCGAATCATGCTCGGATGATGCTGTGTCACTGCCTCAGCCAAGAAATGATCGGTGAGTCTTTAGCCGTGCTGCCCGTCGAGCTGGGTTTGTATCCAGAACTAATGGATAATGACTACCAAGCTGAACATCTGCGCGTTGGACAGCGCATCGAGCAAGTGCAGGGAATGCTTAGTGAGTATTGCAAGAGTGCAACCGCTTTAGAAGTCCCTACGGAATTTGATTACAAGATCGGTGATGCGGGAGAGTGTCTTTGCCAAGTCGCAAAGAATTGGGGGTCGGATGTGATTGTCCTAGGACGTCGGGGGCGAACAGGATGGGCAGAAGCTTTGCTGGGAAGTGTCAGCAATTATGTCGTACACCGTGCTCCGTGTTCTGTGCTAGTGATTCAGCAAGTGGAGATGCCAGAATCGATGGTTTTGTAATTCGCCCATCAGCGCCGGCACCGTGATCGAGCCGGCAGTCAGAAATAAAGTTTAAAGTAAATGAGGTGGCTGAACAGCCACCAATATTTTTGTCCACAGTTCTGGGTATAATCTCCCTCTCAGGCTTTCTAGCAGCAACCGGCTTTTCTAAGGACAGTTTGGGCTGACGGCTGACCATTTTTTTGTGACTTGCATGAGCAATCCTTTTAGCGATAGCAACTCTTCCCATCCCAACAACTCCGGTGAAACTGAAAACGAGAATGATCTGGAAAAATTCCTTCACCCTGAATCTGGGGTTGAGCCGATAAGCGACACGCCAGAGTCCCATCCCCATGCTGAAACTGGAAACTCTCTTTCCCAACCAAAACTGGGAAATCCAGCCCCCTTAATCATGGTGGAAACGGCTTTTTTGGCCAGTACCGCTAGCCTGATTTGGCTAATCAATTACTATTTTCCCTTAGGGCCGGTGTTGCGAATCTTCTTTCCCGTGCCGATCGCTTTAGTCTATCTGCGCTGGGGCAACCGGGCGGCGTGGATGGCTGCGTTAGTGTCTGGGTTGCTGCTATCCGTACTAATGGGTCCGATGCGTAGCATTCAATATGTGATCCCCTTTGGTGTATTAGGGGTTGTGCTGGGGTTGTTGTGGCGGCGTGGTGCCGGCTGGAGTGTTTCAATTTTCATTGGAATGCTGATAGGCTCGTTTGGCTTCTTCTTCCGGCTTTGGTTGGTCTCAATTCTGCTGGGTGAAGACCTCTGGGCTTACCTAACCATCCAAATTACAGAGTTCACTCAATGGGGATTTGAAAGGCTGGGATTGCTGCAGGAGCCAAGTTTGCCGGTGGTTCAATTAGTTGCCCTGTTAATGGTGATGCTCAATAACATTGTTTACTTGTTTGCGGTGCATCTAGCAGCGTGTCTACTGCTAGAACGCTTGGGCAACCCGATTCCCCCGCCTCCACCTTGGGTACAAGTGTTGCTGGATGAAGAATAAAAAAGGTTAAATTTCCCCTTCGTTCAAAATTCTTAATCGCCCCGACTGTAAATTTTTCTGTGAAGGGCCGGCTACACTTCAAATCCCCTAATCCCGGCAATTCCTCGAAAAATTTACAGCTAGACATCACTCAATTTTGATGATTTACACTTACACCCAAATACAACAGGGCCGGCGATGGCTGGAACGGTATCGGGGACGATCACCGGCTTTTGCTTGCGTGTTAGGCTTTACCGAAACCGGCCTGATTCCGGGTATTTCCGCTGCCGGTGCAACACCAGATGATCGGCGCTACACAGCAGTGGCGGATGCTGAATTTTTATATAACGGCCCTGTAGCGCAACCTGATTATCCTTTACCGCCTCTGACTGCCGGTGCCTCGCCGGTGTTCATTTCCCGCGCGGTTGTGGAAGCGTTAGGCATTCCTGTTTATTTGTTGAATGCCGGCTTGCCGGTGAAGCTTACTGTGCCGGCAATTGATTTAGGCGGCACACCGGCACGTTGTCTCACCACCGGCAGCGCCTTAGAACTTTCTACCGTAAAACTGTTACTAGAGCAGGGGCTAGAGTGGGGGCAGCGATTAGCCAAAGACTTTGACTATTTAATCATTGGCGAGTGCGTGGTTGGGGGAACGACAACCGCCTTAGCTGTTTTAACCGGCTTGGGCGTTCAGGCTGCCGGTAAAGTCAATAGCAGCCATCCCAACTGCAATCATGGGCAAAAAGGGGCTGTGGTACAAGCCGGTTTGCAACGAGCCGGTTTTTGGCCCGGAGATTGCCTGACTTCTAGACATTCCTCACCTGATCCCCTACAACTCATCGCAGCTGTGGGAGATCCTATGCAAATCGCGGTTGCTGGAATGGCGATTGCAGCCAGTCGCACTGCTGGCGTCTTACTAGCCGGCGGCACGCAAATGCTCGCCGTCTATGCCCTGATCAAGGCCATCGCCCGCCAATACGCCCTAGAGTGGCGTTCAGAGGAAATTGTCGTGGGAACGACCCGATGGGTGGCAGAAGACCCCAGTGGCGACACTGTGGGACTCGCCAAAGCGATTGGATCGGTGCCTCTGCTAGCGACTGGGTTAACGTTTGCCGCCTCTCGCTATGGGGTGCTGCAAGTTTATGAACAGGGCTACGTCAAGGAAGGCATGGGTGCCGGTGGCTGTGCGATTGCGGCTCACCTTTACCAGGGCTGGAATCAAACCCAACTTCTCAATGCTATTGAAGCGTTAGTCGGGCGTTGTTGAAGCTTTCAGCTTATAAAAAGTTTTTAGTTTTTTACAGATGGACTTCCTAAATGCACCCTTACAGAGTTTTAACTGCAAACTCAGCAATTAGGGTTCACTACTCTTAAAATTGACAGCTTTTCGCTTTTTTAGTGAATTCTCTGGGCGAGTAATTGTTCTTCCAAAGCCGCGATCCGATTATAAGCAGCAGTCAGTTGTGCGGTCAGTCGTTGGATTTGAATTTCTGGTGTTAATTCTTGCTCTGAGCTGTGAGCGTTCCTTTCTAAGCGGTTGGCATCAACCAGGACATCTTTATGTTCCATACAGATATCCAAACTGCTATAGCTTGAATAATGGTATCTCCCGACACTTAATGCTACAGGTGCCACAGGTTTGCCGGCAGTTAACTCTGGCTCTGACAGCACTTGGGCTATCTTGCTACTGAGCTGCTCAATCACTTGGTGCAGCCCATCGACTTTTTGGTTCAACGCACTCACTTGGATTTGCAGTGACTCCATTTGACGCCCTCTTGCCCTTAAATTATTACTTTTTAATCTTAGGTAACACTTGGTAAAAATTGGATTAATTTCTAGATTATTTAACTTTTGAGAACAAATGTTCAAAAAAGTAGAACTTGATGTGAGTGGCCACCGATTGAATCAGGGAAATTTATTGAGTAAGAATGCGTGCTTTCATTGCCCCCCATTTATAACTGATTCGGGATGGTTTAAAAGCCGGCTGGCTGCACCACTGCGAGATCCACTTCCAGTTTCTGTGGGTGTTTTTTCGTCACAGCCCTTGTCAACTGGGAACGCACGTTTGAAAGCAGAAGTCTTTTTCTAGAAGAGGCTGCAAGATATCAGAGGAACATTCTCTACTTTTCCACTAATTTTGCAATTGATTATCACTCCTGAAATCCACCGATCACCGTCCGCGCATCATTCTTTAGACAGTGGCCACTCAGGTAAATTCTAGATAATGTAGATATTATGAAGAAAAGTAACAAACTTGACGCCACGCTTGGGCGATAGCTTGATACCCTGTCAAACGTAGTTCAAACAAAAAAGGGGCCACATGACATCTATAGCACAACTATCTCAATCAACCGCCGAATCGCTGATTGCAGACTTTTTCCGCGAATCAGAGGGAGAATGGCGATCAGAGCGACGTTACTACACACTCCCGGAGGGAGAAATCCAAGAGCTAGTCAGTTTCATCAAAGTTAGGTTTCTGGCAGCAGGAAGTCCAGAACTGCTGAAATTGGCACAAATGCACGAGCTTAGTGACGAAACTGCCCTAACTTGTGGTACACAGGTTAGCTGGGAAAGCAGAGAATCCGTCTCTAATCGCAAAAAATCTGCCGGTTCCACCTTGTTTGGAGTATTGGGTGAGATTTTGTATCGAGATCGCGGTTTTGCGACTCCCAAGCCGGTGACAGCCCAGTTTTATATGCCCAATCCTCAAACCTTGTGCTTGCGGACAGAGTACAATGGCTCTGTGTTTGAAGAAGAATTAAAACAAATCGGTCACAGCTATCGCACAAGACAAACTATTATTTCAAATGCCGGCGAACAGGTGATGATCGGGCAGTATTTAGAAAAGCGCATTAAATAGAGTGAATCGACGGTTTTTTATCGCGGGTGCCGGCACCTTAACGCTCACCAATCTGCTAGCGGGATGTGGTGATCAGAGCCGGCCAACCTTGAGAGTGCAATTGCTGAAAAATTCTCTGCCGGCCCTTGTGTTGAGCTTATTTCGCAAGGAAATCGGGCAAGCTTTTGCTTTGGACTTTAAGCCAGAGTCCCAGGTGAAAGTCTTATTTGAGCAACTGCAAGCCCTGCACCGGCAGCCGGCAGCCAATGAGAAAAAGCCCTCAAGCTTCCCGCTGCCAATTCCTTTTATGGCTTCCAAAGCCCCCCAAATTCCCGATCTGGTGACTTTGGGGGATTATTGGTTGGCAAAGGCGATCCAGCAGAAATTAATTCAACCCCTCGATCCAGCACAGCTACAAAACTGGAAGAATCTGCCCCAGCCGTGGCAAACACTGGTACGGCGGAATGCAGAGGGACAAATCGATCCAGCCGGCAAAGTTTGGGCAGCACCCTATCGGTGGGGTACAGTTTTAATTGCCTATAACCGCGAAAAATTTAAATCCTTGGGCTTAAAACCTCCCCAAGATTGGAGTGATCTGTGGCGAGAGGATCTGCGAGAACGGATTTCTCTGCTCGATCAGCCCCGCGAAGTCATCGGCTTAACTTTAAAAAAACTTGGCAAGTCTTACAATACCCAAGAACTCAATAAAGTTCCAAACCTAAAAGAGGAATTGAGCCGGCTGCATCGGCAAGCCAAACTTTACAGTTCTAATGCTTATTTGCAACCCCTGATTTTAGGAGATACTTGGGTTGCCGTAGGTTGGTCGGGTGATATATTGTCGGCAATGGCCCAAAACAAAGAAATTGCGGCAGTTGTACCCAAGTCTGGGACTTCTCTGTGGGCGGATTTATGGGTGAAGCCGGCACAAGTCAGTAACAATAGCAGCAGCGAACTCGCCTACAAGTGGATGGACTTTTGCTGGCAGCCCCAGATTGCCCGTTTACTCTCTAGCCAGAGCAAAGGTGCCTCGCCGGTGCTTGTAGAGACGAAGCGAACCGAGTTGTCTAAGGAATTACAGAAAGCAACGTTACTACTGCCTGATCCTGAAATTATCAGCAAGAGTGAATTTCTTAAACCTTTGCCGACTACTGCCCTTGAGCAGTATAAATCCTTGTGGTTGGAGACGCGATTAGGGCCGGCGGCAACAGGCGCTTGATGCCCGGTTCTCACAGTTTCGAGGAAAGGATTCTGCCTCTCCTCACCTCTTCTCTGATTTAATTTCCCCCCGCCCTGACGGTAGAATCAAGACAGATGCGGCAAACTGATGAAGCCGACTCGCCGGTACAGGTGTAAGCCGCTAAAAATGCACCTTGCGGGTTGAAGACGCGGATATTGTAGCGATAATCCTGAGCAACAAGGCCAAACTCGTTGAGAAATTGGTAGCGTTCTAAATAGTTGAGCAAACTCCAGAATTGCCGGTTAACAACGAGATCCACTCGGCCTCCATCGGCAGCGGGATAAGCCAGCCAATTATCCAGCAGCTTGCCCCCAAATTGTTCTGCCGCCCACCACAAGCTAGGGTTGGTGATGCCTTGTTGAGAAATCGTATTGCGGGTAATGATGGGCGCTGGTGGGACGGATGCCGCATCTAAAAGATTTAAATCCAGCGGTTCAGTAGCCGGTAGCGGTGCAGCACATTGTCTTTGAATAATTTGTGCCAGAGGAATCTCTTCAAACTCAGTGGCGGGTGTTTGAGTGAGTGCTGCCGGCGCAACGCTTGCACCCACACTCAATATCAGTAATGACAATAACCAGTTTGCAGTTTGCGATTTTGGCTTAACAATTTTCATAGCAATCAAAAATCCGTAGTTTCCCAAGAATCTCCACAGACTATGACGAATAAATTTCTGGGAAAAATCCCCAATTGCCAATATTTATAACCCCCAGCCTTGAACCCATCTGTGTTTATCTGTATATGCCTGCCGGCACGCTCCGCTATCATCTGTGTGGATCTGTGGTTAAAAACATCCAATTTTCATCTCTTCTCCCTAACCCCAAAGCCGGCGACCCTCCGGCCCTTTGAGGCGCTGATGCGCGTCTTGCAGCAAAGCAGGAATGTTTAATTGTTCCGGACAGCGCGGCAAACAGTCGCCACACTCAGTACACCGGCTGCCCTTCATACCGGGAAACCAGTGGCCGGCATTTTCAAACATTGCGTAACGGTATTTCCCATACTCGCTCATCTCGTAGGCAACCGCCAAATTCCGCAGCCTCAACACTTCCGGAATATTAATGTTTTCCGGACAAGGTAAGCAGGCGTAGCACTGACTACACTTGTCTGTACCCAAGGCAGTTAGCGCGTGAGTTTCCAGACGCTTAAATACTTCTATTTCCGCCGGCATCAAGGGTTCATCTTGGTCAGCAACGCTCAGTGGCCATTCCAATTCCTCTGGATTGGCAGCACCTAGACTGAGGGTGGTGACGCGGGGATCGCTCAATAAAAATCGATAATTCAACGCTAACGGCGAAAAAGGATGGCACAACTGCTCTAAGGTTGCCGGTGGCGTGTAAAGTTGACCACCCTTATCTGCCGGCGAAATAATTAACACACCCATATCTTTTTGGTGGGCCAATTCCACTGCCGGTGCGTTGCGTTGGAAAAAATAATAATAATGCAGATTGACAAATTCAAATAAATCTGAATTAATTGCGGCTAAAATCACTTCAAGCGGGCCATGTGTCGAAAAGCCAACGTGCCGCACTTTGCCATCTGCAACTGCCTGCTGCACTGCTTGCATACAGCCGTCGGCAGCTAGCACCCACTCCAAATGCTGGGGCGTATTTATCCCGTGAATCGCCAAACAGTCCACCCACTCTACACCCAGCCGGTCTAAGGATTCATCAATACACCGGCTCATCTCGCCGGCATCTTGGGTGGGAGGGATTTTAGTGGTGATATACAAATGCTCGCGTCTTGCCGGCATTTCCCTTAATGCCGCCCCCAGATACTCCTCACTTTTGCCATATCCCCTGGCGGTTTCTAAGTGATTAATTCCCAAGGCAACCGCTTGTCGCACTGTCGCTACAGCGTTTTCTGGGGAAGCCAAATAGCGCATGGTTCCTAAAGAAAACACCGACAGGTACAGATTGGTTTTACCAAGCCGGTGGTAGTGCATCGTCAGTGCTGAGTCTTGAGTGCTGAGTGCTGAGTTAAACGCAGCCCGGAGGGCGAAGCATGAGCGGATCAGTATTTGCTTCAGCCCAGAGACTTTGTGCGCTTATGCTATGCCCCTACGAGGTTTCGCCACTGCTAAAAGGCCCGCGTTGGATAAAATCTTCAGGACTTAAGTTAGAAATAAACGCTCGGAAAGCTTGCCGTTCTGCTTCGTCTGCGTCTCGATCAACGGGAATAGAAGCATCGGCAATTACTTCTTCCATCACCCAGATGGGGGTATTCGTACGCAAAGCCAGAGCGATCGCATCACTAGGACGCGCATCAATTTCTTTTTTGACCTCCCCGTGGCGAACCGTCAGCACCGCATAGAATGTATTGTCTTGTAGCGAATGAATGATCACCCGCTCTAATGTCAAATTCCATTCTTCTAGAATATTGGCCATCAGGTCATGGGTTAGGGGCCGGGGAGGCGTTTGGTTTTCCAGCGCACTAATAATTGCCTTTGCCTGGTCTTGACCAATATAAATCGGAAGCGCACGTCGCTCCGCAGCATCTCTCAGCAGCACTATTGGGCTGCGGGTTGCTGCATCCAGTGCAATTCCAGCGACTTTCATCTCAATCATCTGCTCAGCCTCTTAGAACACTGTCGGCAAAGGATAGGAACGAGCTAGGCGTAAATCAACGGGCTTTTAATGCCACAAAATCAACCGCTTGAACATCCAGTTAATAATAAAAAGTAACTGATTTAAAGTCGATATAGTTAAACAAGAATAAAGTGGCAACTCCATCAAAAAGATGGGCACCGGCATTCAGCCGCTTAGCCGCTCGATAGACTCCCTGCATTCCAGTATGCCCTGATCTTTACCCCGATTGACAATGACTGCTCCCAGAATTTGCCAAAAAAGTTGACACTGGAAGAAGGCGGGATCGTTGCCGGCATTTTATCATTCGGTTAAAAACGCACGTTAAACTCAAATTTTCTTAAAAAACCGTGTTTACAGGACTCATTCAAGCATTAGGCACGATTAATTACCTGGGTTCGCAGCAATTGCAAGTTTTATGCGCCTCTGCTGGTTCCAGCGTAATTTTGCAAGATTTGGCCATTGGAGACAGCGTTGCTGTTGATGGCGTTTGTTTAACAGTGGTGGAAATTTTACAGCGCGGTTTTGTGGCGACGGCGTCCCCAGAAACCTTGCGCCGCACCACATTGGGACACCAAGAGCTGAGTAACGCTTTTGTTAATTTAGAAACGTCGCTGCGAGTAGGCAGCAAGCTGGGGGGCCATTTCGTCACCGGCCATGTGGATGGCACCGGCTGTCTGCAAGAGTCGGTGCAAACTGCGACTTCTTGGGAAATGAGTTTTACGGTGCCGGCAGGACAAATTGCTCGTTACATTGTCCCGAAAGGCAGTATCGCCGTTAATGGTGTCAGCTTAACGGTGGCTGATTGCGATCGCGCCGGCAGTTGGTTTAAAGTTGCCGTCATTCCCCACAGTTTTGCCGAAACCAACCTGCAATACCTCAAACCCGGTAGCTTGGTGAATTTGGAGGGGGATATTTTAGGCAAATACGTGGAAAAGTTTCTTGGTTTTGGCTCAAATCAATCTTCAGCCGAAATGCCGGCGCTAGAGTCACCCGCTACTGATAATGGCTGGGATGACATCTCACCGGCATTTTTAGCTGAGCATGGATTTCTTTGATTGACCCTGCTCCTTTGCCTTAATTCTCTCTTAACCGTTAGCTAGCACCGGGTTGAGGAGCGGATTGAGTCGCTGGCTTAGGAGCTGATTGAGCCGTTGGTTTGGGAGCGGATTGAGCCGTTTCTACGGCTTTAACAAGCCGAGCCAAGGCGTACTCTAGCTGAGCACCGGGGTCGAGGGTTTCCCAACCCTTTGCCGTTAGCTGACGGAATTCAAAGTGGAGGTGCGGGCCGGTAGAGTTGCCGGTGCTGCCGACTTGGCCAAGCACCGATCCCTGCTCCACCACATCGCCTGGTTTGACTAAAATTTGTGAGAGGTGGCCATAGAGGGTTTCTTCTGTGCCCTGATTGTGTTTTAAGATAACCGCTAAACCGTAGCCGCCTAGATAGTCTGCGATTTCTACCTTACCTGTAAGGGCAGCTAAAACCGGCGCTCCCATTGGTGCTCCGATATCCGTGCCGGCGTGGAAACTACTCCCGCCAGAAATCGGATGAATTCGCCATCCAAACGCTGAAGTAATCGGAGCCGGCATACTCAGCGGAAAGAGCAGGCTGGTATTGCCATTACCCGGTAAGCCGAGAAGGCGAGGCGATGAGGGGTTGTAGTAGTACCCACCCGTGCTGGGAGGCGCGACATTGCCAACACTAACTCCACCGGACGCAACCTCAAAGACTCCAACTGAAACCGGCTGAAGCTCTGCCACCGGCGCTTCTTCAATTTCTGCATAGCGTTGTGCCGGCACAGGTTGAGCATAGGGTTGCGCCGGCACAGGTTGAGCATAGGGTTGCGCCGGCTGTGAGGGAACATAAGGCTGCGTCGCCACAGGTTGGATAGACTGTGGCACCGGCAGAGTCTGCGCGTAAGGCTGCACCGGCTGCGGGGGAACGTAAGGCTGCGCCTCCAGACTCGGTAAAGTCCCGCCATTTATGGCAGTCGGCAGATCGGCAACGGGAGGCGGTGGCGGTGGAAGAATCAAAGAATTACTTGCCGGTGGAGACTGGGGTTGAGTGGCACTGTCACACAAGTTGCCCGACACCCCTTGCCCTTTCCCTACAACCGCTTCACAGCCGGTAGAGCGTTCAGACAAAACCACTGAATTGGGTTCTTCGTAAGTTTTTGTTGCCCCAAGGCTGTAGCTTGTGGGGTCAATATAAACATTACTGTAATCAATAGGAGCTTGAGCTTTTGTAGGCGCAGAAGCGGGCGAAGTTTCTGGCAGGGCGATTGAATTTGGCAAAGGGATGGGTTCTGTTGCCACCTGCGGCTGTTCTTTTGGCACTAACCGCTCTGCAGCCGTTGGCGTTTGCGCCTCCACCGGCACTGGAGAGGGTTCTAGTTCCACCGCCAGGGGTGCTGGTTCCGGGGCAGCAGGCGGTGGCACCGGATCGGCAGCAAGGGGTGCCGGTTCTACTGGAGCCGGTGCGGGTGCCATCGCCTCTACAGGGACGGGTTCTGGGGCGGCTGGAGCCGGTTGCACCCACTGAGGAATTTTTTCAGGAATTTCTATAGAGGGAGCGGATTCAAGCGCCACAGGTGCCGGCTCCACCGGCGCGATTTCCAAACTTACGGGCGTTTCATAAGCAGTTTTATCAATTGCTGCATCCGGTGTTGTCTGGCTTTGCGCCCACACCATGCCGCTGCTTAGCATTCCAATACTGCTAATCCAACTCATTACCCGTACTAGCGGGGTATGATTAGAACCCGGCTTTGCTGAACGTTGCTGCATAACATCCCCACACGAATCTGAGAAACACTGCTTGTGTAATGAACTAATTTCATTTGCCCTATCTCATCTATCACTTAGACAAGCGGACAAATCGCTGATAGATAGATAATTGACTGATAACTGGTGTGAGTAGAGCGCTTTTTGGTGTTCTTGGTGCCTTAGTGATTGGCCATGACACCCTTAATGCGGCACACCCTGATACTTCTTCCTTCCTTGTAAAAGAATATCTGTCGGAAGCAGGAAGAGGGGCACCGATAATTTTATCCTGATAAGGGAGTTATACACTTAATATTTGTAACCCAAAGCAATTGTTCCAGGCTGGAGACAAATTTCTGAGCCGGCTGGATCGGCATGGAAGCGGACTTGTAGCTCACCCTGAGAAGAGACCCCCACGACAACTCCCTGACGCCCCTCTACGACAATCGGCTTGCCCAAGCTTGTCAAAAATGCACAGTAAGCCGGCAGCAACTCTGCTATTCCCTTCTCGGCCAAAAACTGGTATCCGGACGCCAACCCTCGCAGGGTAACAGCGGCCAGCATTTCCAGCGATGCAATCGAAGGGCACACTTCCTCAGTACAGAAAGATTGTAGATTAATGCCGGTTTCAGGAACTTCGTTGGCCCAGTTGATGCCCACACCCACGACCGCTTTCGCAATTTTCCCTTGATGCACGCGAGTTTCGGTTAGGATGCCTCCTAATTTGCGTTCCGCTAGGATTAAGTCATTGGGCCATTTGAGCGAGACGGGAATGCCCCATTCTCTTAAGGCGGCTGCAATACCCCAAGCACTGCAAAGGGTTAACTGAGCACTCTGGGAAGCCGGCAACCTTGGCTCAATCGCCAGAGATAGATACAATCCCCCCGGTTGAGACTGCCACTGCCGGCCCCACTGACCGCGTCCAGCCGTTTGCTGGCTGGCAATTGCAACCGTTCCCGCACCGGCACCCTGATCAATTAACTCCCAGAGCGTCTGGTTTGTCGAGACGAGCCGGTTAAAAATATGGACGGTAAACGGTGTCTGGTCGCATCCAAGTCTTAAGGTTGACTGGAGGGCTGTCTCCAACCGCTCTTGACTAAATCCCACAGTAGCTGTCAAGTTGATAGACTGAGGGCTAAGTTAACACAAAAACCGATTAGCTGGCGGATGAATTTTGGATTTTGGATGAGTCTAAAATCTAAAATCTAAAATCTAAATCCCTAAAAATTCCTATGTATAGTTGGAACTGGCGCACTTGGAACGGACGGTCTTATCTCACCTGTAGCCTTTTGGAGCAATGGCCACACGGTTTTTTTACACACCAGTTTTGGCCACAATCCCCCGATGAACTGGTGGCAGCGCTGCAGCCATCTGCTGAGGTTTACCGAGTGAAACAGGTACACGGCAACACTGTTTTCAAAACAGGTGAAGTGATGCCGGTGTCTGTTGTCAGAGGAGAATCTTTTGAGGAGGAAAATGCTGCCACGCAAGCGGCAGATGAACCCCAGAATTTTTTCGAGGCGGATGGCTTAGCGACACAAAACTCCCAGCAGGCGGTGTGGGTTTGCAGCGCGGATTGCACGCCGGTGCTGATTGCTGACTCGCACACAGGTCAAGTGGCGGCTGTTCATGCCGGCTGGCGCGGTACAGCGGCTAAAATTGTGCCGCAAGCGATTGCCAGACTTCAGGAGGAAGGCAGCCAACTGCATCAGTTGCGTGTGGCGATGGGTCCTGCGATCGCGGGTGAAGTTTACCAAGTTTCTGAGGAGGTGGCGGCTCAGGTGGGAGCTACAGTTGCCCCAACTGAGGACGTAGATTCTGTGCTGTCTACCCTACACCGGCTGCCGAATCCGCCGGTTTTAGAAGATCCTGAGCCAGGACGGGTGCGCTTGGATGTGCGGCGGACGATTTCACTGCAACTGGAACAGTTGGGAATTACTGCTGAGCAAGTGGCGATCGCACCTTATTGCACGTACCAATCCCCCGAATACTTTTTTTCCTACCGGCGGGACAACTTGAAAAAGGTGCAGTGGTCAGGGATTGTCAGCATCAAGCCGGCAAACAAATAGGCCGGTTCAATCTCAGCGATCCTGAACCTCGCTTAAACCTGTTGTATTCAAACAATACAAGTGGCATCAAGATTAACAGCGGTAACCAGAAAGCTGTGCGGAGTGTGGTGTGTAACTCAAATCGGGATGTGACTTTTACTGAGCCGGCAGGTTTCTTCTCAATTAGGACAACTTCCTGATTGGCCTGCCGGTTTTTCATTGCTGCCGGCCACCCGATTGCGCGTTGTCGATGCCGGTTCATTCCTTCTCAGACTCCTTCCGGCTTCTATCAGGATTCTCAATTCGGTGCGCCACAGCGTTTGAAACACTGTAGGGACGCAATCATCTATTGATCCCCTCCTGTGGCGGATGAATGGCAGTGAGAACCGTTATATTTAAGCAAGCGGTATAATACAGGGCTGTCAAATGGGGGAGTGGCTAATTCCTAGCAGCGGCTTCCAATCGCGATAGTAAGGGAGAAAGAATTCTATTAATTTAAATTAAAAAATTACAGCGTCTTGTAACAATAACGTCATTCAAAGAGTCTTTGCTGAATGCAAAACTTGTAGGCAGATATCAGGCTAAGCTAAGTTGAAGGGGAGGGAGGTCTATTGGATAATGAGTGAGCAAAGTAACTACGAAACGCTAGGGGTTACAGAAAACGCGACGTTTGATGAAATCCAAGAAGCACGCAATCAACTGGTGCAGCAGTGCGGCGGGGATCGTAAGCGTGTGGAAATGATTGAAGCGGCTTATGATGCCATCCTGATGGATCGGTTGCGGCAGCGTCAAGAAGGCAAAATCAAGGTTCCGGAAGGCATTCGTTTTCCAGAAAAATTAGCCCAAGCGCCACCTAAACCCGCGCCGGCACCACCGAAGCAAGGTCCTGCTTGGTTGCAAAAGTTCATTGATACCCCCAGCCGGACAGATATTTTATGGCCGGCTGGCTTGTTTGCCACGTTGAGTGTCCTCAGCATCACCTCAGCAGCCGGTGCATCTTTACTGCAACTTGCTCTGGCTTTGGGTGTGGGGGCAACGCTCTATTTTCTTAATCGTAAGGAAAACCGATTCGGTCGCGCTGTATTACTGACGATCACCGGCTTGGTTTTTGGTTTGGTCTTAGGGGGGCTGCTTTCGCAATTTGGTGCAACTGGTTTGACAGAGGAGAAGTTCATCACCTTGGTGACGTTTGTCGTCCTCTGGTTAGTCAGCAGCTTTTTGCGCTAGCTTTGAACACCGCTCACTTCCTTTATATGGGGGCGGTTCCCATACATTCGTGTCAAGTTAAGCATTTGGGCGAATAAAATATTGCTTGGCAATGCGACCCTAAGGCGGCTAGACAAGCGAAGTCTACAGCCGAGGGTTTATTTGTCTAGCTGTGCTTTCAATCGGCAGAAACCAACAAGAAACATGGGGTGCATGGCTATTAAGCACCCTACTTTCACCTCAGCGAGTGGAAATCGGCTATAAATCCCAGCTCACTTTTGCCGTTGGGTTTGGTGAAGGAATGTGTCGTTTCGGCTGCTTCGTTTGAGCTGTTCTTGTTCGATCGCTTCAAATAAAGCCCGAAAGTTGCCTTCTCCAAACCCTCTCGCGTGTAACCGGCGCTCAATTAGCTCAAAAAAGAACGTGGGTTGGCCAAAAATGGGCTGGGTGAATATCTGTAACAGCAAGGCGTCGGGTGTCTCTTCATGCCAGTCCACTAGAACTCGGCTGCGCTCAATTTCCTCCCATTCCGCTTCCGCCAGATGAACTTTATGCCGGCATCGCAGTTGGGTGTAGTAAGTTGGCGGAACTTGGATAAATGGCAAACCCTTGTGGCGCAACTGCTCGACTAAAGGGACAATATTGCCGGTGCGTAAGGCGATGTGCTGGATTCCTGAACCTCGATTAATGTCCAGAAACTCTTGAATTTGGGAATTGACAGAGGTAGGCTCATTAATCGGCAACTGCACGACGCCATCGGCATGAACCATTACCTGAGAGTGCAATCCCGAACGTTCTGTTTGAATTGCAAACGCCTGCTGCGGCTGAAATCCCAAAGTTTTCTCATACCAGGCAACTGCACGCTTTAAGTCACCGGCAGCCACGTTAAGCACCACATGATCGATGCCGGTGAGTTGAAGTGCTAAGTCTTGAGTTTTGACTTTTGAGTGGGGGTGAAGGGTGAATTCGACACCCCCCATAGCCGCCGCACTCTTTCGCCCCAAAAAGTTACAAACGTCGTCTTCCTGTGTATCTATCGCTTCGATTAAAGTATGTTTTAGGTCGCCCCAACCGGCAATTTGACTCCACTTCAGATGCCCTCGATTGAGTGGCTGCTGCCGCACCGGCTGTAATACTTGAGCGCCGGCAGCGATGGCTTTAGCCATCACCGCGTCAATATTTTGCACACGAAACGCGACATCGGCGATACCGTCTGGATGTTGTTGAAGAAATTGGCCGGCTGGGCTGGACGCTGTTAGGGGTGAAGATAGAAAAAAGTAAACTGGCCCATTTTTAACAATTTCAGTGCGGGTGTGGTTGCCGGTGAAACTGGCGACGGCTTGAAAACCCAGCTGGTTCACAAACCAGTCTTGTGACGCTGTTGCATCTTCAACGTAGAAGTGAACGTGGTCAATCTGCATGAAGATAAACTGAATTCGCTGGAACGGTCAAATAAATTTGTTGAACTTTGCTATTTGCTAATTTAAGCTGCACTTAAAAGTCAACATTTAGCCATCAGCTATGTGGCTTTCTTGAAGTTTAGGGCACTCATCGTTAGCCAAGGCTGATATCAGTCAATACTGTTTAAAAGAATAAGTGACTTTCTGGCTGAATATTAATCTCCATTGGCACCGCCTGCGGTTCAGCAGACAAGGCATAAACAATCGCACCGGCAGCCGTTTCAGCACTCAGCATTTTTTTCCGGTCTACTTTTAAGGTAATGTCATCCCAGAAAGGAGTATCGACGCCGCCAAAGTACAGCAGTGTGAATTTGATGCCAAAGCGCTTAAGTTCATCTGCCATGCACTTGCTGAACCCAACAACCCCAAATTTGGAAGCGCAGTAAGCCGATGCCATTGCCATCGAATGCTTGCCTAAAATTCCCACCACGTTGCAAATATGACCCGACTGCTGTTCTTTCATGTGCTGTGCGGCTGCTTGAGTGGTGTAGAAACTGCCTTTGAGGTTAACATCTATCATTGCGTTGAGTTCAGCCGGCTCGATTTGGTGGCCCGGTTTTAAGATGCCGGCACCGGCTGCATTTACCAAAGCGTCTATCTGACCAAATTGGCCCACTGCTTTTTTCATCAGTCTATCAACTTGCAGCGGATCGGTAATGTCGCAAGGCACCGGCATCAGTTGCATCGGCGAGAGTAATTCCGCTGCCAACGCATCTAAGCGCGAACTATTTCTGGCGGCGAGTACAAGCTGTGCGCCGGCTTTGGCTAGCTGGCGTGTAACTGCTGAACCGATGCCGCCGGTGGCTCCAACAACGACAACGACTTTGTCTTGCATAGCTTTTTATGTTTCTTTATGACTTTAGCTATAATACACACAAAAATACTTTTTTGTGGCTCTTGAAGGTGATTTAAAATGATAAACTGTAAGCCGACTATAAATCATTCTGTTGATAGATGCAAGCATAAGAACCAGCCGGTAAAGTAGAAATCAGGGTTGCTCTGATTTGATTTATTTTATACCTTTTTTTTGTTGTTCATAAATATGTAAAAACTTATTTGAGGCTTTCAACGCCAACAACATGAGGAGTGCCAGTAATCGATCAAATATAGCAATTTTAAATTCGATTCAAATCTTCTTACTTATCGCAAAGCATAAATGCCCTCAAATGAAGGTGAGCTACGTCATCGTTTATCAAATCGTACAAATCATTAATTAAAGAGCTTATAGGATTTTTAATGAAATAAGATTTTTAAATTATACTTATTTTTAATAGATTAAACCTTTGACATAAACCAACAATTTTGACAAACATCTGTATATGCTAATCGGCATACTACGCTATCATGCGTGGCTTATAAAAATAATTTAAAAATAGGATTTTCGTTAAATTCATTTAATTTTAATTACAATAATAAAATTTAAATTAACTTAAACTTGCGAAAGAGAAACTAAATACTGATTTTCAATATTTTTGACTTTAAAACCGCTACAAGATAACAAAAATTTAGAGAGTTTACTGCCTAACTTTAAGGCTGTCATCACCTTAGTAATCGGTTGACCATAGTGCTTGTAAAATTCAGCGCCCACATTTGAGAGTGAAACGAAGCTTTCCGGAGAGTTAGCAGTTAAAGCCATAACAATTTTCACGAGTGCTTGTTCCATCTCATCTTTAGAAGTAATATTTAATGGAGTTTGAGACAGAACTTTCGCTGTAGTTATCTGGTCAGGTGTTTGAGTTTCAAGCGCAGCAGACGAACGAGCCGGCTGAAATAAAGTAACATAGAATTCCGATTTTTCTGCCGGCTGATGCACCACAAAATCGGCAGGATAATTCACAAAAATATCTTGGGCTTTTTTTCCCGGTAAGTGGCCCGTCACCACTTGGTTAATTTGAGTTTTATATTTAACTTGATAAAGTTGTGAGATCCGCGAAAGTTTCACCCACTGATTAGAAGTATTTTTTTGTTCTTCTAATATTAAATTTTTAACTTGGTGAATAAATTGATCAATCGTCGGGATCGGTTTGATTGCATAGGTTTGCGTGTTGCCGGTGATACTATTGACAACTATGATAGTTTCTCCCTGTTTGCGAACGAGATAAACCGTTAATCCTTGGGCTTGTAATGTATTGCGAAGATGTAGCAATGCCTTATCTGACGAACAAATTAATACTTCTTTTGCAGTTGGGTAGTGCAAGAAAATTGATGCCCCCACAGTTGCCATTTTTATATCAGCGCTATCTTTAGAAGCTGGGACATGAATAAGTTCATAACTGCGTCCGTGATATTCAATATCTTGCTTACCCATACTGCGCCAATTTGCAAAGGCAATCTTAATCCGAATTGGATAGGTGCAGCAGCCGGCTAGGAAGTTTTCTGTTTCAACATTTAGCGGTAAATTTTCGGCATCAAGAAGCAGAACCGCCGTTGCAGAGTCCGTTGATTCCGCCCTTACCCTGGCGAAATTGTCTGCCGGCTTTGACTCCTCTACTTGATTCGAGGAAATAACGGTTTCTGTCTGGGTGATTTGACGAAGATTTTCCATGACTTCACTGAAAGTTGAAGACACAAAAAAGCTAGGTAACAAAAAATTATCAAAAACTTTAATGGTTTTGACAATTAATTCATTTTTATCTTCCGTTTTGCTGAATTCTTCAACAACTTTAACGAAAAATTTATCTTGAAATTTTTGACTCTCCCACGGCTGATTTTTAAATTTTTCATTCAGCCATTCAGGATGGCTTAGATAGATGGAAAAAATGGCTTGGCAGACATAGCGACTAATTGATTGGATAACAGATGAATGGTTCATCGGCTTTAAACGGGAGTCTTCTAGCATAGCTATTACAACATGGAGTGGAGTCTCACCCCATAATAAGAGACGGAGATTTACACATCTTAATCATGGCGAGAGATTTGCGCGGGTTTATCAAAATTTTAGAAGAACGGGGACAACTACGGCGGATTAATGCCTTAGTTGACCCTAATTTGGAAATTGCAGAGATTTCTAACCGGATGTTGCAAGCAGGCGGGCCGGCGCTGCTGTTTGAGAATGTCAAAGGCGCAGCGTATCCGGTGGCGATCAACCTGCTGGGAACCGAGGAACGGGTTTGCTGGGCGATGAATATGGAAAAACCGGCAGAATTGGAGGAATTGGGCAAGAAGCTGGCGATGCTACAGCAGCCGAAACCGCCGAAGAAAATTTCCCAGGCGGTAGAGTTTGGCAAGGTGTTATTTGATGTACTCAAGGCGAAACCGGGACGCGATTTTTTCCCGCCGTGTCATCAGGTGGTGCTTGAAGGGGAAGCTGTAGATTTGACGAAAATCCCGATGATTCGCCCTTATATGGGGGATGCCGGCAAAATTGTCACTTTAGGACTCGTGATTACTAAAGATTGCGAGACAGGAACGCCGAATGTCGGGGTTTACCGGCTACAGTTGCAATCTCGCAATACGATGACGGTACACTGGCTGTCGGTTCGGGGTGGGGCGCGACATTTACGGAAAGCGGCGGAACAGGGGAAGAAGTTGGAGGTGGCGATTGCCCTCGGTGTTGACCCGATGATTATCATGGCGGCTGCAACTCCGATTCCGGTAGACCTCTCAGAATGGCTGTTTGCGGGGCTTTACGGCGGTTCTGGGGTGAATCTGGCGAAGTGTAAGACGGTGGATTTGGAGGTGCCGGCGGACTCAGAATTTGTCTTAGAAGGAACGATTACGCCTGGGGAGGTGCTGCCGGATGGGCCTTTTGGCGATCACATGGGATATTACGGCGGCGTAGAAGATTCGCCGGTGATTCACTTCCACTGCATGACGCATCGCAAAGATCCGATTTATCTAACGACATTTAGCGGGCGTCCACCGAAAGAAGAGGCGATGATGGCAATTGCGCTAAATCGAATTTACACGCCTATTTTGCGGCAGCAAGTGTCAGAAATTGTTGACTTTTTCCTACCAATGGAAGCGCTCAGTTATAAAGCCGCAATTATTTCCATTGATAAGGCGTATCCGGGTCAAGCGCGGCGGGCAGCTTTGGCGTTTTGGAGTGCTCTACCGCAATTTACTTACACGAAGTTTGTGATTGTTGTCGATAAAGATATCAACATTCGTGATCCGCGTCAAGTGGTGTGGGCAATTAGTTCAAAAGTTGACCCGGTGCGAGATGTTTTTATTCTGCCAGAGACACCATTTGACACATTGGATTTTGCGAGTGAAAAGATTGGATTGGGAGGACGGATGGGAATTGATGCAACAACAAAGATTCCGCCGGAAACCCAGCATGAATGGGGCGAACCTTTAGAGTCTGATCCGGATGTAGCGGCGATGGTTGAGCGTCGTTGGGCTGAGTATGGTTTAGCGGATTTAAAGTTAGATGAAGTTAATCCGAATTTGTTTGGTTATGACGTGAGATAAGGAAACGTTAAGAAAGCGGTAAAAGAGCGACTGTAAATGTGCGAGCAATTACGGTCGCTCTGGTTTATGCCGGCTTCTCCTGCAAAGACTTTTTATCCAGTAAAATAGCCGTCGGCATCCTATTTTCAACTAATAATGCAAAATTGCAAAATAACAGGAGCCACTTCAGCAGCGTAGCCGGCTAAAACCTTCTCGGCTTCCTCATCAAATGCACTGCCATCTGTGCGGTTTAAAGCCATCAGCGCACCCAAAAGTTTATCTTCATAAATAACCGGCACGGCCAAAGCAGTTTTAATCCCCATCGCTTTAGCATGATCCTGACGAACTCGGCTATCCCCTTCAGTTTGGCAAACTAAAACCGGCACCCGTCCCTGAAACGCAACGCCGCACAAACCAGAATTTGCCGAAGTATTTTTTTTATCTACAATCGCCTCAGCGTGTTTACCTGCCGCCGCCGCATAATAAACAACTTCTCCCCCAGACTCCGCCAGCGCTACGACGGCTGTTTCAGCATTGACAATTTCCTGAGCGAATTTAGCAATATCATCCAAGATTTGACGATTCTGACTCACTGTTAAAATCTCCTTATCCGCAATTTATCTTAACTTCAAATCTGAAGAGGAAAGTCTCCTTATCCTAGATTGATTAAACTCATTCAAGTTCGCTCGGCTCGATTAACAGTTTTTGTAACGACCGGCAGTGCCGGCTCTAAAAATTCATCCAACATCTAATAATAGGGAGGTGGAAAAGCAATAAGCAACGCTCAACCGCCTCCACGCTCCCTATTTATTAAACGATTCTAACGTGAAATCGCGTCAGCCTCTCGAAGTTTGTGATAGCGCTTTCGGCTATCTCTAGACAGCGGTGCAGCCATCAATAAAACCCTTTCCAAAAACCAAGGCGCGATGCGATTGCCCAAGACAGCTAAATGACTTTGCCAACCAACTAAAATTTCGGGGGAATTCTTTCGCAAGCCGGTGATCAATGCTTGCGCTACCTTTTTGGGTGTTGTTGGCACTACCCAGCGAAACCAATGCAAATCTCGCGCCATATCCGTATCCGTTAAAGAAGGTAACAAAGCGATTACCCGGATATTGTATTGCGCTAACTCGCCACGCAACGCTTGCGTAAACCCTAAAATTGCAAACTTTGTCGCAGAATAAGTCGTCATCGTCGGTGCTGCCACCTTACCCATCAAACTCGAAACATTGACAATGGTGCCTTCCCGTTGGGTTGCCATCCGCCGCGCAACCAAGCGCGTCATCGTATACATTCCCATTAAATTAATGGCAATTTCTTGCTGCACATTTGGCAATTTAGTTTTCAAGAAAGGCGCTTGATGGGCGACACCGGCACAATTCACTAAAAGTTGAATAGGGCCGTGATTTCGCCAAGCCTGGGCAATGGCAATATTCACCTCCACCGGCTGCGCTAAATCCAAAGCCAAAATAATCGCTTCTGCGCCTAGTGCTTCAATTTCAGCGGCAACTTCAGCCAATCGTTCGTGATCCCGCGCTACTAATAACAACCGCTTCGCTCCTTGTTGTGCCATTTCTAGAGCGATCTCTCGCCCAATTCCACGGGAAGCGCCTGTAATTAGAGCTGTTTTTCCTTGAACGTTCATAATTAAAACCTCCAGAGTTGAGCAGTCACTGCTGTACTTTTCACATTTGCTTTGGGTCAAAATTTTGTATCCACAACCCTGAGCAATCAAAGACACAAACACTGACAACTCATTGCATGATTCGTGAAACTAAACCTTTCAAAACCTGATATTTCCCAGAAACTCACAGTAGAACCGGATTTATCTAGACGAATCTGAGAAATTGTGATCAGGAATACTTTAGGAAAGCCTGGGTTGAGCCGGCAAAACGCAAAGGATTTGATGTAGTAACGGCATAGAGTATCCTCCAGCGTTTTTTAAGCTATCAAGATATTTCTCTGACGTTCTTGAAGAACGTTGAAGCAGAGCATTTGGAGAAACATCTTTCAGTCATACCAGGAATCAATTCCTTACTAAATGGACAGGATTGATGTAGAGCATAAATGGCACATCTCCTCGATACAAGTATCTACCAGAATCAGCCTTATGCACACCCTAACAAGTAAATCAAGAGAGTGCAATATATTTTAATAAAAACTCTGTTACATTTCTTTACATAAGCTGGAAACCTTCTCATACAAGGGTTTAAATTTTCTTATTTATTTTGTGATCGTGATCGCAGACACCTAAAATAGCCGGCTAAATTTCGCAGCAGGCGCAAGAATACCTCACCGGGTTGGGTGAACCCGTTAGCATGAGGGCATCGTTAGTATCGAGCCGGCAAAATAAATATGAGAGCGATTAAAGCAACAGAAATTCATGTCTAAAAAATAAAAAGAAGACTCAGAATATTTTCAAGTTGTCTCAGTCGCAGAAATTGCAACCAAATACTGACAAATAATCGCCGGTCATTCTCAAGAGGTGTTGTCGGTCGCTTTTAGTCGAAATGGAGAAACTTTAGCCACCGGCAGCCGTGACACAACAATTAACATTTGGGAAATGTGACGGAACGTGTTCTCTTGGGTTCTAGCCGGCAATTTTGATGGGACTATGGTGCCGGCAAAATGTCACCACTGGATCTCGTAAATTGATAATTTTTTGTAGCGATCGGTTCCTAAACCCATCTTGGCTGAAGAAGGTGGGAAGCTGCCTATAATTGAGAAAGTTGTAAGATATCAGAGCAGTGGGAAAGCCCAGAATTCAGCACTTTCGCTGGAAACGAGCTGCGCTGATTCGCTTCTAGCTAGGTAGAATCATGGGAGATTCATAGAAGCTGGACATGG
Source organism: Microcoleus sp. FACHB-68 (assembly GCF_014695715.1). Classification (NCBI taxonomy): domain Bacteria; kingdom Bacillati; phylum Cyanobacteriota; class Cyanophyceae; order Oscillatoriales; family Microcoleaceae; genus Microcoleus; species Microcoleus sp. FACHB-68. Next base: position 30,399 of record NZ_JACJOT010000008.1, on the reverse strand, counting down.
ACTGGACAACTCCCCTGAAATTTCAACAAGCTGATTTTATTAAAAGGCTGAAGTCAGATGCGGCAAATCTGCTGCACTCTCAAACCAGAGGTTGCCACAGTGAATTGATGGTTCTCTCAGGTGAGAAGTTGACAAAAATTCGAGACTTTTGCCGGCAGACAGCCGTAAATATCGAGCAACACTCTCCAGCTAGTGATATAATACCTAGCTTTTTAAAACAAAAGTTGGGTCAAGCAGTGATCGCCACCTATTTAGAAAGTTTGGCAGTGGAAATAGATCCGCTAAGACGCCGAAAAACGCAAGATTCTGTCGATTTTACTTTACTTTTTGACTCAAACCTTGGCATTCAGGTCAAAACAGAATACGGCAACATGGATTCTGTTCGGTGGTCTATCTCTGTTGAAGAAGTTAAGCAAAATGTTGCCATAGTCTGCATTTTGCTTCAAGAAGAAGTCAGTGCAGACCGGCAAATCTATCACGCCATTGTGGCCGGTTTTGCCCCCACCAATACCATTGCAATTCGTCAGGGGCAAGTCAACCTGGGAATCGCAGACCTGCTTTATGCAGGAGGCTTACGCAGCTATCTAGAATCTTTCAAAACAGAATCAAGCTTCAGTGACGGGTTACATATTCTCACCGGCAGTTCCAACTATGTCTATCCCTTTGCAATTAGCGCAGATGGAGAAATCCTTGCCAGTAGCAATTATGACGGCAGCGTTAAGCTGTGGCAGTTGAATAACAAAGAATTGCAAGCAGCGCTATCAGGGCAGTCTTGGTCATTTTATCCCATCGCTACCGGCGGAGGCGGGCAAATCCTCGCCAGTGGCAGCACAGACAAAAAGCTTTATCAATGTCATGCAGGAACCGGATCACTGCGTCATTCCCTTGCCGGCCATAGTAGCGGCGTGAGTTCCATTACTATCAGTGCAGACCGACAAATCCTAATTAGTGGCGGTTACGACGGATCACTAAAAATTTGGGATTTAGAAACCGGCAAACTACAGCGCCGGATAGCAGCACACGCCGGCACAGTCAGACCGATAGCCATTAGTTATGATCGCAAGATCCTCGCCACCGGCAGTATTGACAAAACACTGAAAGTATGGTCATTAGACACCGGCGAAGTGCTGCGAATATTGCCGGTGCGGACAGATCCAGTCGTTTCCATCGCAATTAGTCCCGACGATCAAACCCTTGTCAGTGGCTCCCAAGACGGAACAATTGACATCTGGCATCTAGACACCGGCGAACTAAAAAGCACTCTTCCAGGGCATTCAGGCACAGTCAGAGCCATTGCCATCAGTCCCGATGGTCAAACCCTTGCCACCGGCAGTACAGAAAAAACGATAAAACTGTGGGACGTGCAAACTGGGGAATTGAAATCCACCCTCACAGGTCATTCAGACCCAATTATTAACGTCGCCCCCAACCCGAACGGCCAAAGTCTAGAGCTGAGTTTACTACGTCACCAAAATCCCGGCTGGAGGGATTAAAGGATTGCTAAAAGCCAAGTAGGAGAATACCCCCATGCCCAATGCCCCATGCCCAATGCCCCATGCCCAATGCCCAATGCCCCATGCCCAATGCCCAATGCCCCATGCCCCATGCCCAATGCCCCTCTTAGCAAAAAATTCAAGATTAGGATATAAAAAAAAGGTAAATATGCCCACCTAAAAAATTGCACCTTTAAAAAAATGGCACCCCCATCACTGCCGACAGTCCTGCTCGTGGACGGCTACAACATCATTGGTATTTGGCCCGACCTGACAAAGACACGCGATCATGATGGCATGGAGTCAGCACGGAGGGAATTAATTGAAGCTTTAGTCAATTACAGCGCCTTCCAGGGATTTGAGACGCGCCTTGTGTTCGACGCGCAATATCAAGACACGGGCAGCACTCGTGAAGAAATTACGCGCCACGTATCAGTCCACTACACCGGCTTTGGGCAAACTGCAGATACCTACATTGAAAAAATCTGTGCCAACTGTCGCCACGAATTTACTAAGTTAAAACAGCGGGTGATTGTGGCCACATCAGACCGGGCACAGCAACTCACCGTTGTCGGTTATGGGGCAGAATGGATGTCAGCGCAACAACTAGCGTATGATATTGAAGCGATAGGCAATCAAGTGCGACGCAAACAGCAATCCTCGAAGCCTTCGGCTCGTCGTCTGTTAGCAAGTTCTTTAGACCCTATAGCTCAGCAGCGTTTAGCGCAGCTGCGGATGGGCCGGCGACCGTGATCCAAACACTGCTCACGACCTCCCCCAAAAAAAAGTTGATAAAGGTACTTGCCAAATCCCCTAAAGTATCGTTATTATAAAAAACGCGTTCCTCGGTAGCTCAGTGGTAGAGCGGTCGGCTGTTAACCGATTGGTCGCTGGTTCGAATCCGGCCCGGGGAGTTAAAAAATTTTGGATTTTAGATGCGAGAATTTTAGATTTAACACTTAATCTAAAATCTGGAGCCTAAGATTTGAAATTTGATCAATTCATGTCCCAATCTGCAAATTTGCCATGTGAGCCATCTAGTTGGGCTAAGTTATGGTCGCTTGACGCGGCGGTGACTTATCTCAATCACGGTTCATTCGGAGCTTGTCCCAAAAGCGTGCTGGCTGCTCAACAACAGCTGCGGGAGCAACTGGAACGAGAGCCGGTACGGTTTTTTGTCCGGGAGTTGGAACCGTTGTTGGATGAAGCCCGCAACCGGCTGGCAAACTTTGTGGGTGCCGGCACTGATGAGTTGGCGTTTATCCCCAATGCGACAACCGGCGTCAATGCGGTGCTGCGTTCGTTGCATTTTGAGCCTGGGGATGAGCTGCTCACGACAGATCATGAATACAACGCTTGCCGTAACGCCCTGAATTTTATCGCAGAGCGTGCTGGTGCGCGCATTGTGGTCGCGCCAGTGCCGTTTCCCATCGAATCACCGGCACAGGTGGTTGAAGCGGTGTTAGAGCGCGTTTCACCCAAAACCCGGCTGGCGCTGCTGGATCATGTCAGCAGTCAAACTGCTTTGATTTTCCCAATTCAGGAAATAGTCCGCCGGCTGGCAGAAGTCGGCGTGGATACGCTGGTCGATGGTTCTCATGCGCCGGGGATGCTGCCGCTCAATTTACGCGAAATTGGGGCGGCTTATTACACCGGCAACTGTCATAAATGGCTGTGTGCGCCTAAAGGGGCGGCATTTCTGTATGTGCGATCCGACCGGCAGCAAGGAATTCGCCCACTGACTATCAGCCACGGTGCCAACTCACCGCGCCAGGATCGTTCCCGCTTCCAGCTCGAATTTGATTGGATGGGAACCGATGATCCAACGGCGTCCCTATGCGTGCCGGTGGCGATTGCGTTCATGGGTTCGCTGCTAGACGGCGGTTGGCCGGAATTAATGGCAAAAAATAAAACCCTGGTGCTAGCGGCGCGGCAGATACTCCTAGAACGCTTGGGGATACCGGCACCCTGTCCGGATGAAATGATCGGGTCGATGGCGGCGCTGCCGGTGTCTGACGGCAACTATCTAGCGTTGCACGATACGTTGTTTGACCAGTTTGGGTTAGAGGTGCCGGTGATTCCTTGGCCGGCTGCTCCTCACCGGCTGATTCGCATTTCAGCACAGATTTATAATTCCCTAGAGCAGTATGAATATTTGGCTGAGGTGTTGCAGAAGGTGTTGGATTAAATGTTTTTATTCAAGTGAGAAGTTGAGCCGGCAGCGCGGGGATCAGGAGATTTTTTCACTGAAAGAAACCTGTTAGACTTGTTGCAAAAGTCGGAGTTTTTAATCCAAATCACAGATTCAGGATTTTTGAATTCTACGAGAGGTTTATTGAAAACCGGCTTTTTTGCTTGACTGATTTTTAATTAAAAAAAAGCGTTCCTTTTTGAAGAAACGCTTTTGAAATTTAGTTTACTAGCTTGCCGGTTTTTCAGAGCAAGCCGGTGTTGTAATGTTTGAGATGTTTTTTGATGGCTGAAATGCTGAGCTAAGCAATCTCTAGAAATTCATCTCGGCGGCTTGAACTTTCTCGACCTGTTTTTTCTTCAGGACGAGCAGAATTTGAGACAAGGTGGCAATCCCAAAGAAGGCCATTAATCCTTTGATTCGGGTAGCACTTTGTAAGACGATTTCAACGTCTCTCTGACCGAAACCGCCAACATTGGGGTTAGAAGTTAAGAGTTCACCGGCTGCAACTTCTTGTCCTTCAGAAACGATCAATTCCGGGCCGGCTGGCACGGTGTCAACCACTGTTTTGCCATCTGCGGTTTGGATCGTTACTTCATAACCACCATCTTCGGGCTTATTAATTTTGGCAACGGTGCCGGCAGCGGAAGCGTTAAAAACGGCATTATTGCTCTTGTCGCCGGTGGGGTAAATCTGGCCGCGACCACGATTTGCGCCGACATGAACGGAGTATTTCCCAAAGTGGACATTTTTATCTGTTTCCGGATTGGGAGAAAGTACGGGGAAGATAATCTCTTGATATTGCTCACCCGGTAATGGGCCAACGATCACAACGTTGTCTTGACCCTCTTTATAAGTTTGGAAATAGACGCCCTCGACTTTTTCCTTCATTTCTTCGGGAATTCTGTCTTCAGGAGCGATTTTGAAGCCTTCTGGCAACATCACGACGGCACCTACATTCAGTCCGCCTTTGCTGCCATCACCCAAGACTTGCTGCACGCTAGTGTCGTAGGGAATTTTTACCACTGCCTCAAACACGCTGTCTGGCAGAACGGATTGAGGGATTTCTACGAGCGTAGGTTTTGCAGCCAAGTGACAGTTGGCACAAACAATTCGACCCGTGGCTTCACGGGGAGTTTCAGGGGCAGTTTGCTGCGCCCAGAAGGGATAGGCGGCAGCAGACTGGGGCAAGGCTAGATCGCCGGCCAAAAAAATGGCCATCGTTGCGATTGCAATCAGCACACTTTTGGCAACAACCCGGTAGCTGCCAAGCAACATCACCGACAAGTCAAATTTCTTCATCTGGAATTGGAAGATTTCAGCAACAAAGGTCAATCAATTGTCATTGGTCGTTGGTCATTTGTCATCGTCATTTCTCAAAAGCTTGCAGACAAAAGACAAAAGACAAAGAACAATCTAAAAGTTAAACGCGATTAGGCCCACCACGGATCGTCGCCGGTGCGGAAGTCTGTTTCCGTCCAGGGCGTGAAGGTGATTTTATCATCGGCTACTGTGGCGTGAGCGAGTGCCAAAGACAAGGGTGCCGGCCCGCGAACGACTTTGCCGGTGTTGTCATACTGAGAACCGTGGCAAGGACAAATAAATTTGTTCTCGCTGGCGTTCCAAGGGACAACGCAACCCAGGTGGGTACATACGGCGTTGATACCGTAATTGGAGATCGCTTGGTTCGTGTCTACCACAACGTAGGTGGGGTCGCCTTTGAGACCTTGCGCTAAGGCACGCTCACCGGCATTATGGCTGGCCAAAAATTTAGTGACGCTGATATCGTTACCCAGCGCATCTTTGGCAGTCACACCACCACCGGCAGCGCCGGTTGAGGGCGGGATAAAATACTTGATCACTGGATACAGGGCACCCAGCGCTGTGCCGGTGACTGCACCAAAGGTTAGAAAATTCATAAATTGACGACGCCCCATGCTGGGCACGTCTGCAGATCCAGAAGCTTGAGCCATGACCTATGCTGATGTATGTGTTAAGTTATTTGTCTAATCCAACCATAAGACAATTGGTTTAGGCAGACTACTTTTGTGATTTTAGTCAGTCTGCACCAACCGGCCAGGATACTACAATTCCTTTCAGAATGCACGTTACAGGCTTTGTGAGAGTATTATTGCATTTTTTGAAGTTAGTATCGAATTCTTAATAAATGTAAAGGCGCTAGCCTAGTCTTCAAAAATATGCTAGCGTTAAAGGCTTATTATCAAGTTACGTTTCTCAGCAGCCAGACATCTGGCACTCGCTTTTGTTAAAGCGTTTGCTTCGTTAGCTTTACAGCCAAAATCAAAAATCGGTATTGTAATCAATGACCGGCAACGATCTGCGCCAACTGTTGCTGAATAAATGGGGACGCTCATACGATATTCAACTGCGGCGGACTCGAGGGAAAATTTTTGTTCAGGTCATGTGGAAGTACCTGGAACAAGCCTCTTTTCCTATGGATGAGGGAGATTATATAGCCCATCTCGATGCGATTGCGAGTTATCTTCATGCTTGGGATAGCGTGGCACAAGTGGAAAAGTATATTCAGCACACACGCGAAAACCCCCGCCTTGGCAAAGCGGTCAGCATTCCTTTAGACTTGGGTGAACGAGCGTCTGAATGGCTGCTGGAACAGTTTTAAGGTTGAGGCATTGGGTTTCGTTAATCGAGAAGCTTTGCCGATTAAGCTGTTTTTTTGTGCTGGAAACAAGATTCATTAAACTAACAATTTGAATCGGGTAACACCGGCAGCGTTACGGTAAACGTTGTGCCAACTCCCACTTCACTTTCAACCGAGATGTTGCCGCCATGCAGTTCCACTGCTTGTTTAACAATTGCTAGTCCTAATCCTGTGCCGGCGCAGGCAGAAGCATTTTGAGCGCGATGAAAAAGCTCAAACAGGTGTTCCCGATCCTCCAAGGGAATCCCTACGCCCTGATCTTTGATGCGAATCATGATCTTACCCTTGATGCCGGCAAGTTCTAAGCTGATTGAACTAGCTTCAGGTGAATATTTTACCGCGTTCAAGAACAAATTAAGCAGGATTTGGCGAAGCAGGGTTTTGTCAGCAATGACTGTATCCCACGGGCAATTATTAGAAAAAATCAGCCGATGGTTTGTTTCAGTGATAATTTGAACATCTTGCCAAACCTCTTTGCAAAGTTTGGGTAAAAGAAGAGGCGATTTGTTGATTTTTAAAGTTCCAACTTCAGCCTTGCTAATGGTGATAAATCCTTCAATTAGCTCGACTGTGTTGTTGATAACTTCAGAAATTTTATTGAAATATTTCTGCCTCAGATCCGAGGTCATTTTTTGACTGTGAAGCTTGAGGAGGCTGCTAGCCGCTGCGATCAGTGTTAAAGATGCTCGGAACTCATGAGACACCATTGAAACGAAATGATTTTTGAGTGCTTTTTCTTTTTGCAGTGCGTCTTGCAGTGAGACTTCTGCCTGTTTTCGCTCGGTAATATCTTCGACTGTCCCTTCATAACCGAGCATTTTGCCGTTAGCATCAAAAATAGCGCGGAGGTTTTCACAAATCCAAATTTTACTGCCATCTAGGCGATAAATCTGAGATTCAAATTTGTAGACGTTTGCCTGGTGCTGCAACAAATGGATCAACTCTGTATGCCGGCCTGAAGCGACATACAATAAAGCTTTCAGATTAATAGCACAAGCTGTCATTTCTGCCGGCATCTCATAACCGCAGATGCGAGTTAATGCCAAATTTGCCATTAAAAAACGCCCGCTCGTTGTTGCTTGAAACATCCCCACAACCGCGTTTTCCACAAAGCTGCGGTACATGACTTCAGTTGGCGTTGGCATTTGCTCAGCTAGCTCTCTGCTGGAGAGGAGTCTAGATTCAAACTCTGTTACGTGAGGCTCTAGAAGTTCGACTTTCAAAGACATTGTTTAGCACGCTCGATAAGTCACAAACGCTGTATGGTTCCAGTCAACGGATCTTCTCTTCTAACCTAACGTATGCAGCCATCAGGGGGTGGCAATTCAATTAAGACCGCAAACAATTAGGGTTAAACGCTACTGAGCGGTAGATGTCATCCAGTCCTTATAGCAGAGGTAAGGAATTTTAGAGGTTCAGGGTGATGCTTTTCATCAGTGGTATAGATCCGGGTTTTTGGGTTTCCATTCCTAACTATAAAAAGCTTGCTATATACTAGGTTACGAAAATTTAGTGGGTGAATGGGTATCTGTCATTACAAAATATTTTATAAAATGTATTGATTACATTTATGGAATGCTATTTTGGGATATTCTACATTCTCCCTAGCCCTAAACGCGGTAGTGCCTTATACCTAGAATTATGACACACTGCAGGACAGGGCATGGTTAACCCTCAGCAAAACCGGCCTGGTCGCTGGCAAGCAAACTTACATCTAATTTTCTTGTGCTAGCAACCCTTAAACTGATTACATACTTCTTTTTACTAGGTCTTTGGCGATTGTTCAGGAAGCATAACTAGATAAAATAACTGCATCAAAGCTTCTAACCGGCCCGATGTCAGCGCCCCAAAAGCATCACTAAACCCGTGCCGCCAAAGTAGAGCGTAACGACAGCACCACCCAGCAGGCATTGGGTTAAAGGATCGGTGGAAGGCGTGAGAACCGCGCCTAAAATGGCAGCACCCAGGAACACGTAACGCCAGCCAGACAGCATTTGCTTTGAGGAAACAATACCCAGCAAACCGAGTAGCATTTGGATGACGGGAATTTGAAAGGCGATGCCGGTGCTAAACAACAGCAGCAAAATAAATTCAAAATAGCGATCAATTGACAGCAATTGCTCAACGACATCGGCACCGTAGCTGATTAAGAATTGCAAGGCTGCCGGGATTAACGCAAAATAAGCAAACGCTAAACCGCCTACAAATAGAAAGCTAGAACCTAGCACAATGGGACCCAAGAACCGGCGTTCGCGCTTTGTCAGTCCAGGTAATACAAATTGAATAATTTGGTAGAGAATAAAGGGTGTGGCTACTAGCAAACCGCTGTAACCGGCAGTTTTCATGGAAACAAAGAAATATTCTCCGGGAGCAATTTGAATAAATTTGACGCTTTGAGCCGGCACTTCTAATATCTGTACAATTGGCTTGACGAAGACAAAACAGCCAACAATACCTAGGAATACAGCGATCAGCGAATAAAAAATCCGCTGTCGCAATTCTTCCAAATGATCGAACAAAGACATCTCAACATCATCGGGGAATTCATCAAGCTCGTCATCTTGATCGACGGATGCCGGCATGATACTACTATCAGTTGGTGCCGGCAGCAAAGCTAGATCAGTTGAACGTTTTTCTAGAGTTTCGATTTCAAGCTGATTATCAAACGATTGACTCTCAACCGGCACCTCAAGGCTTGCCGGTAATAGCTCACTGGGTGTTAATCGATCAAGTCGTTGAGATTCTCCGACCTCATCCAAGCTTACCTGAGATATTTCAGACTCAACTTTTGAGAGCAAGGCTTGATCATTTGGCGGATATATCTGAGGCTCAACCTCTGAATTAAGGGTTGGAAATTTAGGCGGTAAATCAGTAAGTTCTTCAGATTCAATTTCTGAAGTTGGCACAGGTTCAGTCAAAATTTGAGAATTGCCGGCAGCTTGAATTAACTCGGCAAGATGAGAACGCATCTGAGCATCAGAAATCGCACCGGCAGTATAACTAATAACAATAGATGCGGCTGTAGGGTTCACCCGAACATCTGTAACACCGGCTGCTGCTGCGCTCAACTGCTCTAAGTGTGCGGCATATTCTGGATCGGTGGTGAGGCGAGGCACCCCAAACCGCACCCGTCCGCGAATTGCATGGAGAAGGCGATATTCAATTCTAGAGGTGGAATTTTCAACTGAATGCTGTGCTTCGTTCACTTCCTTGCTGCCATTTTTAATATTGCTTTCTGGACTGTTAAAAGATTGCATAATCGGCTTTTCCGAATCTAATATATTTATAATTTCGCGAGTTGTGCCGGCAGTAATTATATAGGCAAAGATCGCCCGCCAGCCGAACAATCCTAAACTTCTGGTTAGTAGTAAGCCGGCAATCACCGGCAGTAATGACTGGCTTTGTTTTTTCCAGGCAGCCAGCGGATCAATTTGATTTGCTGCCGATATTTGAGAGTTTAAACCGGCAACCCCATACTCTTCAAGTTCTTCTAACAACACCGGCAACGGCAGCATCGTTGAATTAAAGGAAATCAGTACACTGCCGGTTTCGTGATTTTTACAAACTTCATAAATGCCATCTTGCAACCGTAACTCATCCGCTAAGGCATCGAGTGCCGGTTCAAAGGTTTTGTCCGTAATTCGCAGGCGCACACGTCCCGGTATTGCGTGCGCTACTTGAATGACGCGCTTTTCCTGTGGCGCTGTCTCATCAGCCATTCCCTTTCTCCACTCCAATTTAGTAAGATTTCAAAGTGATCGAGAAAATTTTTCTTAAGCGCAGTCAGCCGTTTCAACCTCAAGCGCACTATAGCAGTGCCGATTTTTGGCTCACTGATTTTGAAGTCTCCAGTTTTGGGGAAGGCGTCATCTGGCCTACAGTTCAATATCTGTTAACTATTGTATCTGGCTTGGCAGTTCTGCGAACGACTCCTTACTTTGCCGGCGCGCCACTACAGAAACGTACATCTAATTTGCACTAGCCGGCAACCCACTAAGCGAAGGCGCGTCTCATTTGGCTTGTAAACGAGCCGGCTAAACTCCGCGCATTCCTCACCCCATCTCCCCTTCACCCGATTTCCCCTTTTATTTCATCTAACCATCAGGGCTAAAATCTATCTGCCGGATGATCACACTCTGTGCTAACAAAGTTATACGCAAGGTGCCCTCTAGCCAACAGATGTTGAAGCTGTTTTCCCAACCCGCCACAGCGAACGTTTAACCGTCCAGGCTAATATAAACTGTCTAAAAAAAACAGTACATTTTCTAATTGACATAAATTATAAAATATGTAGAGATTTCTAAATAAGAGACTCCTAGTAACCATTAATGATGAAATTATCGACTCTATATAACACAAGATACTATTTTTGTAGAGTAGATAAATAATGAATTATGAAAAATAATCTATTTAAAAAAAAGATATTTTTGTGTTAAGCAGTTAAGCTACCTCTTTCCCTTGACCGAGTTCTGCTGTAGTTGCTCAGAGTGGACAAGCCGGTAAAAAGAAAATATCATAAATATATGAAGATTTGCAAAAAAGGTGGGCGTTCATTGAGCGCGTTGCTTTTGATTAGTTTTAATGAATGCATTTATATCAAAAAATAATTTATTTTGGCTGCTTCAAAATTTCAAATAAAGCACAATTAACCTTAGAGAGATTTTAGAGCGTTGGCCAATGTGGGAAATATTTAAAAACTTCGTTTCACCGAGCCAATTCATGCCTCATGGTCACTGCTACCTGTGGAAAACCCCGCTGGTAGGGCTACATATTGTCAGTGACTTAATAATTGCCCTCGCCTATTTTTCAATACCGGCAATGCTCATCTATTCCGTGTATAAGCGAAAGGATGTGCCCTTTCTAGGGAGATTTGCCTTATTCGGAGCGTTTATTATTCTGTGTGGAACAGGACACTTGCTAGACATTTGGACGCTGTGGCATCCAGCTTACTGGTTAACAGGAATCGAGCAAGCTTTAACCGCCTTAGTTTCCTGTTGCACAGCCTTACAACTGGTAAAGCTGCTGCCTCAATTTTTAGGGCTTCAAACTCCAGAAAGACTGGAAGCAATCAATCGGCAACTACAGCAAGAAATTGTAGAACGCCAGCAGACCGAGCAAACCTTACAAAGTATTCTGGCAGGAACCGCTTCTGTAACAGGAGAAGAATTTTTCCCAGCCTTAGTGCAGAATCTAGCAACGGCTTTAAACGTTCGCTCCGCCTTTGTTGCAGAACTGGGGAGCGAACAGCCTCAAAGTTTAAAAACCCTTGCTTTTTGGGCCGGTAGCAACGCAGAGACGAACTTTGAATATAACCTAGCTGGCACTCCCTGCGAGCCGGTTGTCGAGCAAGGCACTTTATGCTACTACCGAGACAAAGTAGGGGAACTATTCCCCAATGCTGAGGGGTTGAAAGCAATGGGAGCAGTATGTTACCTCGGAACGCCCCTGTTAGATGGAAAGCAGCAGGTAATCGGGACGCTATGTATTAACAATGACCGGCCCTTAGCAAATGAAGAAAGCGCCAAGATGATTATGAAGGTGTTCGCTGCCAGAGCCGCAGCCGAACTCCAGCGCGAGAGAGCAGAACAGGCGCTGCGTCATGCTTATGAGGAATTAGAAATTCGGGTCAATGAGGCGACTCAAGGACTGCGCCAACGCACCGCTGAGTTAGTACAAGCAAACGCTGTCTTGGAAACACAAATTAACGTAAGAATTGCCGCAGAATCTGCTTTGCGAGAAAGCGGAATTCGCCTGCGAAAGCAACAAGCTGGATTGCTTGAACTCGCAAAAAGTAAGAGCTTGTATGCCGGCAATCTTAGTGCCGCTTTAGAAGCCATTACCCAACTGGCAACCCAAATTCTCAACGTTGAACGAGGCAGTGTGTGGCTTTATGAGCCAGATAAATCTTCTTTGTATTGTGCTGATTTATATGAATTGACGCCTAACCGGCATACCAAGGGGATGACGCTTGCTATAACTGACTATCCCCATTATTTCCAAGCCTTACAGACAGACCGAGTCATTGCAGCAAGAAATGCTCATACCGATCCGAGAACGCGCGAGTTTAGCACTGCCTATCTAACTCCTTTGTCAATTGCCTCCATGTTGGATGTCCCGATTCACTTCAAAGGGCAAACGGTGGGAGTCATTTGTTTAGAACATAGGGGAACCGCGCGACACTGGCCGATTGAGGAGCAAAATTTTGCCAGTTATTTGGCCTATATGGCTGCCTTAGCGATGGAATCACGGGATCGCAAGCAAGCAGAAGAGGTACTGCGTCAAAGCGAAGCAACGAATCGCGCTCTGTTGAATGCGATACCAGATATGATTTTCCGCAGCCGCGCTGATGGCACTTTTATTGATTTCAAGCCGGCCAAAGACATTAAAACTTTTCTCCCTGCCGACCAATTTTTGGGGAAAACGTTACAAGAAATCTTCCCACCAAATCTTGCTCAGTATCTACGCTCCGCCTGCGATCAAGTGCTTGAAACAGGCGAGATTCAACGCTTAGAGTATGAATTACCCATTGATGACCAACTTCACGATTATGAGGCTCGGATTGTAGCCTGCGGCAGCTCTGAAGTGATCTCCATCGTGCGCGACATCACAGAGCGCAAGCAGGCGGAGTTAGCCTTGCAAGAGAGCGCAGAACGCGAAAAAGCCATCGCCTTCGTGATCCAGCGAATGCGGCAAACCTTAGAGATCGATTCAATCTTTAGCGCCACCACCCAAGAATTGCGCCAAGCATTAAACTGCGAACGCGTAGCAGTCTATCGCTTCAACCCAGACTGGAGTGGGGAATTCGTATCAGAATCAGTGGCAGCCGGCTGGAAAGTGCTAGTACAGGAACAAACCCAACAAAGTGAGCTGAAACAAATCGCAGTCAACACCGGCAATTGCACAGCCAAAACTCTACAAAGCAGTCCTAAATTAATTCAAGACACCTACCTGCAAGAAACTGCCGGCGGAATCTACAAACAAGGAAACAGTTACAAAAGCATCCCAGACATCTACAAAGCCGGTTTCAATCAATGTTACCTAAAACTGTTAGAGCGATTCCAAGCACGAGCCTACATCATCGTGCCCATCTTCTGTAGTAACCAGTTATGGGGATTACTTGCCACCTACCAAAATAGCGGCCCTCGCCACTGGCAATCGGCGGAAATTAAAATGGTCGTTCAGATCGGCGCACAATTAGGAGTGGCCATCCAACAAGCGCAACTACTAGCCCAAACCAAACAACAATCGCTGGAACTGATGAAAGCTAAAGTTGCCGCCGATAGCGCTAACCGTGCCAAAAGCGAATTTCTGGCTAATATGAGCCACGAATTAAGGACTCCACTCAACGCGATTCTCGGCTTTACTCAACTGATGAACCGAGACTCCAGCTTAAATACAGAACACCGGCAGTCAGTGGGGATCATCTCGCGCAGTGGGGAACATCTGCTGGAATTGATTAACGATGTTTTGGAGATGTCAAAAATTGAGGCAGGGCGAACCACACTGCATGAAAATGAATTTGACCTCTATCGCCTGTTAGATAATCTGTTTGAATTGCTGCAAATCAAAGCCAAAGATAAAGGATTAAAACTGAACTTTGAACGCACTCAATCCGTGCCACAATTTATTAAAACAGACGAAAGTAAATTGCGTCAAGTTTTAATTAATCTGCTGGGAAATGCGATTAAATTCACGCAAAAAGGCCGTGTAACTCTGAGCGTAGAGGTGGGAGAATCCACTGCTAGCAAGGGGATGCAATTGCGATTTGAAGTGAGTGATACAGGATCAGGTATTGCTCCAATGGAGTTTGATAAGTTATTTGAAGCCTTTGGACAAACCACTTCTGGCTTGAAGTCAGGTGCCGGCACAGGTTTGGGTTTACCAATTTCGCAAAAGTTTGTGCAACTAATGGGGGGAAACCTTAGCCTGAGCAGTACGGTTGGGGAGGGCAGTGTATTTGAGTTTAATATTCAGGTGGTGCCGGTTTTGGGTTCTAATATTGCCCCCACTAAACCAGCTAGTGGGAAGATCCTGGGGTTAGCCCCCAACCAACCAATCTATCGGCTGTTGATTGTTGAAGATCAGCCGACGAACCGACTTTTCTTATTCAAAATCTTAACTTCATTGGGATTTGAGGTGAAAGAGGCTGAGAACGGTGAACAAGCTTTAACCCTGTGGCAAAGCTGGCAACCGCACCTGATCTGGATGGATATGCAGATGCCGGTGATGGATGGCTATGAAGCCACCAAGCGCATCAAAGCCAGTGCCGGCAGTGAGTCTACTGTGATTATCGCCCTAACTGCTAGCGCCTTTGAAGAGGAGCGACAAGGCATCTTGGATGCCGGTTGCGATGACTTCGTTCGTAAACCGTTCCGAGAACAAGAACTGTTGATGAAAATCAGCGAACATTTAGGGGTGCAATATATTTACGAAGCCAACAACGCCCTACAGAGGGAACAAGCCGAAGCCATCCAGGATGAATTGCTTGATTGTGCGTTTAAGCTTTCTGCTTCATCGTTACAAGTGATGCCGGCTCATTGGGCGGAACAGCTCTATCATGCCGGCTCTCAAGGCAGCGATTTGTTGATGTTGCAACTCATTGAGCAGATTCCACCACAACATTCCGCTCTGGCTATCGCTTTAACTGATTTAGTGGAGAATTTTCGCTTTGATAAAATTATGGAATTATCTCAATCTCCTGTAGGTTAGAAAGCTCGAAAATTAAAAAGATAGATTCAAAGAAATCCGATTAATTTGCAATAACAAATTTACTTTTTTTGTCGAAAAATTTTTGATGACTATTTTTTAAACGATTTAATAAAAAAAAGATTAGTTCTGCATTAAATCAATAATAAATAAATCTGAGGAAAGGAAAGCTATCATCAAGTAAGTTTCTTCTGGAACTTCATACTAATCAGTTTTTAGCAATCTGTAACTTTAAAAAGATATATGCATATCGAAATGGCCGGCACTTACAACCTAGGCTTAGCGACCCTTTCCTTTGCGATCTCGGTCATTGCCTCCTACACCGCCCTAGACTTAGCAGGGCGAGTGCAATCTGCGGTGAAACGGGGACGCCTACTTTGGCTTCTGGGAGGAGCAGCGGCAATGGGAACCGGCATTTGGTCAATGCACTTCATTGCCATGCTTGCTTTCCAATTGCCTCAATCCGTTAGCTACGATATGTGGATCACCCTATTCTCGCTGATGTGCGCGGTTCTTGCATCTAGCATTGCTTTGTGGCTGCTGAGTCGCTCTGTTTCAATCCATCTGTTAACCGGCGGTGGCGTTTGCATGGGAATTGCCATTGCTTGGATGCACTACACCGGCATGGCAGCGATGCAACTGTCGGCCAGAATAGAGTATGACTGGAGGTTAGTCAGCCTATCAGTCGTCATCGCCATCACAGCCTCTTTTGCCGCACTTTGGCTGGCTTTCCGGCTACAGCATCAATCAATAGAAGGGCTGATCTGGCAGAAATGCGGCAGTGCCTTCGTCATGGGATTGGCCATCAGCGGGATGCACTACACCGGCATGATGGCGACTCACTTTATTCCTTACAGCCTCTTGCCGGTACAGCAGTCCCCAGCAATGAATCAGTCCTGGCTGGCTATTGCCATTGGGATTGCCACTCTGTTCATTTTAAGCTTAGCCCTGATCACCTCTCTGTTCGACCGGCGTTTGACAGCTCATTTAATACGACAAAAAGCCTTACTGGAAAGTGAAAAACGCTTTCGGATGCTGATCCGCGAAATGCCAGTGGGTGTGTTGCTGCTCAATGTTAATGCCGAAATTCTCATCTGCAATCAAGTTGCGACTAATCTTCTCAATCTCAAGCCACCACAGGATTTACCGCATCAGGTGTTTGGTGAGGACTGGCTTTTTCTGCATGAAGATGGTACACCTTTCCGAACTCTAGAGCTACCTGTGCAACAGGCCATCGCCCTGCGCCAACCCATTCACAACACAGTCATGGGAATCCAAAAAAAGGTTGAAACAGGACGGATAAACGATCAAAAAAGTTCTACCTTCATCGTTTATCCTTCATCCCCGTTTCTTCAAAAATGGCTGCTAGTAAATGCAGATCCGCAGATTGCAGAGGATGGGAGTGTAGAGCGAATTGTTTGCACCCTCAGCGATATCACAAATCACAAGCAAGCTGAAGCGGCACTTCGCCAAAGTGAAGAGCGGTTCGCCTTGGCTGTAGAAGGAGTCAACGACGGGATTTGGGACTGGAATATTCCCTCCGACTATGCCTATCTGTCCCCCCGGTGGAAAAGTATGTTGGGCTATGAAGACTCAGAAATTCCCAACCACATAGATTCCTTCAAAAAAGTTATACACCCAGAAGACTCAGAGCGGGTGTTGGCGGTGCTGATTGCCTATTTAGCCAAAAAAATTCCTAATTACGAGGTAGAATTCCGAGCATTACATAAGGATGGAAGCTATCGTTGGATTCTCACCCGTGGAGTGGCATTGTGGGATAGTTCGGGCGTAAGCTACCGCGTGGCCGGTTCCCATACCGATATTACCGAACGCAAACAGAGAGAAGCCGCACTGCAATTAATTGCTGAGGGGACAGCTTCTGCAACCGGCCATGAGTTCTTTCGTGCCTGTGTCCATTATCTCGCCCAAGTCTTGGAAGTTCGTTATGCCTTAGTTACCCAAGTGGCAAATGATAGCAAAACCAAAGTACGAACCTTAGCATTCTGGAAGGGCGAAGACTTTGGCGAAAACTTTGAGTACGAATTAGCCGGCACCCCTTGCAAAAATGTTGTGGAAGGAATCGTCCATTTTTACCCATCCGGAGTGCAAGAACTTTTTCCGAACGACCGAGATTTGGCTCAATTAGGGGCACAAAGCTACTGGGGAATTCCGCTTTTAGATTCTGCCGGCAAGACAATCGGCAGTTTAGTTGTGCTGGATGTAGAGCCAATAGTTCAAAATCCGGGCAAAGAGATGATTTTACAAATTTTTGTCGCTAGAGCGGGAGCAGAACTAGAGCGTAAATTAGCAGAAGACTTGCTGAAAAAACGAGCTGAAATGGACAGTTTGCTCAGCCGTATTTCCCGGATTTTCATTGACGAAAACCTAGACACTGCTATCACTTTCACCCTGCAAGCCGTTGGTGAGTTCCTGGGGAGCGATCACACCTATCTTTTCCGTTACTGCGACAACCAGCACTACTTAATGATGACCCACGAGTGGTGCGACAAGGGAATTGAGCCATTGATCGATAAGTTCCAACTATGGCCAGTCGAGATAGATGTGTGGGGTCACAGCCAGCTATTGATGGGCAAAACTGTTCAAATCCCCGCCGAGTTCTCACTCACAGATACCGAAGTAGCCGATCAGGAACTTATATCCTTTCAATCCCGGCTTGCCGTTCCCACGCTCTACTCTGCCAAGGTTGTAGGCTTTATGGGGCTGGATGCGGTTCACTCCTCAAAGCTCTGGAGCCAAGAAGAGATTAATTGGCTGAGATTAGTCAATGAATTTATCGCCATCAGTCAGGCTCGTCAAGAAGCACAAGCGGCACTGCAACAGAGCAATAGTCGGTATCAGAATTTGGCACAGAACGTACCGGGGATGATTTATCAATTTATTCTCTACCCCGATGGTTCAAGGGCTTTTCTATATGCCAGTGCCGGTTGCCGAGAACTCTTTGGGATAGAACCAGAGGCGGTGGTAGAGGATGCTAATATGTCTTGGAAGCTGACGCATCCTGATGATATTGCCATTGTCAATCAATCAATTGCAACTTCAGCAAAAACGCTTAAACCTTGGGATTGCATCTGGCGAGTTTTCGTTGCCGGCGAACTCAAGTGGCTACGAGGCAACTCTCGGCCTGATCCGCAACCAGATGGCAGTATCATCTGGGATGGCTTGGTGACTGACATCACAGAGCACAAGCAGGCAGAGTTAGCCTTGCAAGAAAGCGCAGAACGAGAAAAAGCCATCGCCTTCGTGATCCAGCGAATGCGGCAAACCTTAGAAATTGAGACAATCTTTAGCGCCACCACCCAAGAGTTGCGCCAAGCATTAAACTGCGAACGCGTAGCAGTCTATCGCTTCAACCCAGACTGGAGTGGGGAATTCGTATCAGAATCACTGGCAGCCGGCTGGAAAGCGCTCGTAGAAGAACAAAAGCAGGAATTTGAACTCAACAAAGTTGCGGTTAATCAAGTTGATTGCATCGTCCCAACTTTGGGGACAGAGGACAGCACCGTACACGATACCTACCTACAAGAAACTGCCGGCGGAATCTACAAACAAGGACGCAGTTACACGTGCGTGCCAAATGTCTATGAGGCCGGTTTCGATCAATGTTACCTGGAACTGTTAGAACGATTTCAAGCACGAGCCTACATCATCGTGCCCATCTTCTGCAGTAACCAGTTATGGGGATTACTTGCCACCTATCAAAATAGCGGCCCTCGCCACTGGCAATCGGCGGAAATTAAAATGGTCGTTCAGATTGGCGCACAATTGGGAGTGGCCATCCAACAAGCGCACCTGCTGGCCCAAACTCAACAACAATCGGTGGAACTGATGAAAGCTAAAGTCGCCGCCGATAGCGCGAACCGCGCTAAAAGTGAATTCCTGGCTAATATGAGCCACGAATTAAGAACTCCACTCAACGCGATTCTCGGCTTTACTCAACTGATGAACCGAGACTCCAGCTTAAATACAGAACACCGGCAGTCAGTGGGGATCATCTCACGCAGTGGGGAACATCTGCTGGAATTGATTAACGATGTTTTGGAGATGTCAAAAATTGAGGCAGGGCGAACAACACTGCATGAAAATGAATTTGACCTCTATCGCCTGCTAAATAATCTGTTTGAATTGCTGCAAATCAAAGCCAAAGATAAAGGATTAAAACTAAGCTTTGAACACGCTCAATCCGTGCCACAATTTATTAAAACAGACGAAAGTAAATTGCGTCAAGTTTTAATTAATCTGCTGGGAAATGCAATTAAGTTCACGCAAAAAGGCCGTGTAACTCTGAGGGTAGAGGTGGGAGAATTCACGGCCGGCAAGGGGATGCAATTGCGATTTGAGGTCAGTGATACCGGCGTGGGCATTGACCCGATGGAATTTGATAAGTTATTTGAAGCCTTTGGACAAACCACTTCTGGCTTGAAGTCAGGTGCCGGCACAGGTTTGGGTTTACCAATTTCGCAAAAGTTTGTGCAACTAATGGGGGGAAACCTTAGCCTGAGCAGTACGGTTGGGGAAGGCAGTGTATTTGAGTTTGATATTCAGGTGGTGCCGGTTTTGAGTTGTGAACTCAATTCTATCGGGCCGGCCAATGAGAAGATCGTGGGATTAGCTCCCGATCAACCAACCTACCGACTATTGATCGTTGAGGATAAACCAACAAATCGACTGTTTCTATTCAAAATGTTAACTTCACTCGGTTTTGAGGTGAAAGAAGCTGAGAACGGTGAACAAGGTATAACGCTGTGGCAAAGCTGGCAGCCGCACCTAATTTGGATGGATATACAGATGCCGGTGATGGATGGTTATGAAGCTACTAAACGCATTAAAGCCACTGCATTGGGTCAATCGACGGTGATTATTGCTCTGACTGCTAGTGCCTTTGAAGAAGATCGCCAAGTGATTTTGGATGCCGGTTGTGATGACTTCGTTCGCAAACCGTTCCGAGAACAGGAAATGCTGCTAAAAATCAGCCAACATTTAGGGGTGCGCTATCTCTATCAAACTCCAGCCAACGACCAATTTAGAGCCGGTTTTGCCCCTGAAGAGTGCCCCATTTCGCCACGGCTGGAGCCGTCTGCTTTGCAAGTGATGCCGGCTCATTGGGTGCAACAGCTCTATCATGCCGCCTCTCAAGGTAGCGATTTGTTGATGTTGCAACTAATTGAGCAGATTCCACCAGAATATTCCTCTTTGGCTATCGCTTTGACTGATTTAGTGGAAAATTTTCGCTTTGATAAGGTTAGGGAATTATCTCAACCGGCTTTGGGCTAAAATCGGGAGATTGAGAGGAACTTTGGAATTTTTTACCATGTACCACATCAATGAGCAGCTTTAAATCAATAATTTAAACAAACTTGAGATGAATTCTTATCAGGTTAACCTTACCCAAAAAGACATCCTCATTGTTGACGACACCCCTGAAAACTTGCGTCTTCTCTCTACCATGCTCAGCGGTCAGGGGTATAACGTTCGCAAAGCGTTGAGTGGGCAGATGGCCTTGACGGCTGTACAAACGCTTGTGCCCGATTTGATTTTGCTTGATATTAAGATGCCGATGATGGATGGCTATGAAGTTTGTGAAAAGCTAAAAGCAGATTTGAAAACCGCCAAGATTCCGGTGATTTTCTTGAGTGCTTCCAATGAGGCTTTTAATAAAGTTCAAGCTTTTGCAGTTGGAGGGACAGACTATATTACCAAGCCCTTTCAAATAGAAGAAGTGTTAGTCAGAGTTCAAAATCAACTAGCGGTAAGAGCAGCAGAAATCCAAAACCAACAACTTAATATCTTACTTGAAGAACGAGTTAAAGAGCGCACCCATCAGCTAGAAGTTGCGAATCAAGAATTGCAACGGGAGATTAATGAACGCAAGATCCTCGAACATAAGCTGCTGAAGATGGCACTCTATGACGATCTCACGAGTTTGCCTAACCGCGTTTTATTTATGGATCGTCTGGAAGAGACGCTCAATTATGCCAAAGAACAATCAGACTATCAATTTGCAGTCTTATTTCTCGATTGTGACCGTTTTAAAGTCGTCAATGATTCTCTGGGTCATTTAGCCGGTGATGAATTGCTTATAGCCCTCGCTCGTCGCTTAGAAAAAATACTAAGCAAAAACGATACGATTGCTCGCTTTGGTGGTGATGAATTTGCCTTCTTGCTGACAGAAATTGAAACGATTAACGATGCCACCCAAGCCGCTGATCAAATACTTAAAACAATCTCATTACCGTTTCAACTGAAACGACAAGAAGTGTTTATTAATGCCAGTATAGGCATCGCTTTAGGAAATTTTAGTTACGAGCAGCCTGAACATTTGTTGCGGGATGCAGACACAGCAATGTACCGCGCGAAAACTTCCGGGAAAGGTCAGTATCGCATTTTTGAGCCGGCAATGCACGATGCAGCCCTCGAAAGTTTGCATCTCGAAACGGATCTTCGCAGGGCTGTTAATCAACAAGAATTTATCCTCCACTATCAGCCAATTGTTGCACTTAACACCGGCACCATTGTTGGATTTGAAGCTCTAGTACGCTGGCAACACCGGGAACGGGGGCTGATTCCTCCCGCAGCGTTTATTCCTATCGCCGAAGAAACAGGTTTAATTAACCCGATTGGCACCTGGGTTTTACGCGAAGCTTGCCATCAGCTTCACCAGTGGAATCAGGCAAGACTCACAAATTATCCCCTCACGATGAGTATCAATCTTTCGGTGCGTCAGTTTGCCCAACCAGACTTAATTGAACAAATCGACCAAATTTTGAAGGAAACGCAACTTGAGCCACACACCATCAAATTAGAAATTACCGAAAGTGTAATTATGGATAACGCTAAATCCGCTGCTGAAATTCTCCAACAACTTAGAGAACGGCACATTGAGTTGAGTATTGACGACTTCGGAACGGGCTACTCTTCTCTGAGTTACCTGCATTCCTTTCCCGTTGATAACCTCAAAATTGACCGCGCTTTTGTGCGTCATATAGACGGAACCCCAGATAGTTTAGGACTTGTCCCAGCCATTATGAGCATGGCCGAGGCATTTAAAATGAATGTCATTGCAGAAGGCATTGAAACAGGGGAACAGTTAGCTCAATTAAGGAATCTTAACTGTAGCTTTGGTCAAGGTTACTTGTTTTCTAAACCTTTGGCAGAAAAACAGGCAACTGACCTTATTATATCAGCCCCTCAGTGGTGAAAGATGTGTGAAGATTGAGTGGCTTGTGCCGGTGGAGAGTAGTTGGTTAGGGTATAAGCAAAAAAGTATTTTTGAGGCTGTTAATTTATATTACTTTGTTCGGTAAAGATATCAGATTATAAACTTTAAAAACAGTTTTTTGAAGCATCTAAATTTTCATAAATCACTTTTCTCTGTTGAGCCAAATGATTCACCATCCACCCGCTCTCGAAAAACCTGATATTTTGATTGTTGACGATACTCCGGATAATATTCGCTTTTTATCTTCTGTTTTGCTAGAACAGGGTTATAGTGTTCGTAAAGCAATTAATGGAAAAATGGCATTAACTGCAGCAAGAACTGTGCTTCCTGATCTAATTTTGTTAGATATTAATATGCCGGAAATGAACGGCTATGAAGTTTGTGAATTTTTAAAAAAAGACGAGAAAACGAGAACGATTCCAGTAATTTTTTTAAGTGCAATGGATGATGTTTTAGATAAAGTTAAAGCATTTCAGGTTGGGGGCGTAGATTATATCACCAAGCCTTTTCATCTTGAAGAAATTTTAGTTCGGATTCAAAATCAACTAACCATCCAAAATCTTCAAAATAAGCTTCAAACTCAAAACACACAGCTTCAAGAAGCTTTAAGCGAACTCAAAAGAACTCAAGCCCAATTAATTCATAAAGAAAAAATGCTCAGCTTGAATCAGTTAGTGGCTGGGATTGCTCATGAAATTAATAACCCGATTAGCTTTATCGCCGGCAATCTTAGTCCCGCCCGGCAATACATCCATGAATTGGTAAACTTGCTCAATCTTTATCAGCAAGAATACCCCAATCCTTCTATTTCTATTCAAGAAGCTATTCAAACAATTGATCTGAGTTTCCTTGTGGTCGATCTTGAGAAACTGATCACTTCTATGCAAACGGGAGTTGATCGCGTCCACACAATCATCTTGGCATTACGCATTTTTTCCCGTTTGGGTGAATCGGATATTAAAGCTGTAGATATTCATGAGGGAATTGATAGCGCTTTAGTTTTGTTGCAGCCACGACTCAGACAGGAAGGGAGCCGAGCAGAAATTAAAGTCATCAAAAACTATGGGAATTTACCTTTAATTACCTGTTACGCTAGCCAGATGAATCAAGTGTTTCTCAATCTGTTAACAAATGCTATAGATGCTTTTGAGCTAGGCACAGGAAAAGATTTTCCAGAATCTTCTTCTCCAACAATTTGGATTAGCACTGAGTTAACCGGCTTAGAGAATATAACGATTAGAGTTAAAGATAATGGTGCCGGTATTAGCGAAGAAGTGCTATTGCGTTTGTTTGATCCCTTTTTTACAACAAAGTCGGTAGGAAAAGGAAGTGGATTAGGCTTATCAACAAGCTATCAAATTGTGGTAGAAAAGCACAAAGGACAATTAACGTGTTATTCATCCCCAGAAAAGGGTGCGGAGTTTGTGGTAGAAATTCCTGTGTATCTTATCAAAAAATAAAATTTTGATGAGATCTAATAAGTTAGATATTCCATTAAATTCGTGTCGCAGCTTTTTAACTATATTTTTTAAAAATTTATTTTTTAATCGCAGATGATAGCGCACCGTGCCGTTAGGTATAGGCAGATAGTGCTAAATCTTTGAGGGGAGGAAATAGGGGTTTTTAAAGTTTTTGCCGGCCTATTCTTGAGGCACCGGCAAGCCCCAGTATATCGCCCGTTCTCGCAACCAACCTTCTGCTGTCCACCGGCGAATTGCATTATGCACTCGCACACGAAGTGGGGAATACTGCAATCCTTTTGGCATAACGATCGATAGCGGTTCAGCAGATAGGAGAAATGGTAAAATCTGGTAATCTCGATACTCTTGCACCCAGCCGGCAAGGACGCTCCCATCGCCGGCAAAGACACCCGCTTCACCGCGTTCTATCAGCATTCGTCCTGCTTCATAAGAATCTACCCCAACAAGATTGGCATTGGGGAAAAAATACAGAACATTGGCAATAGAGTCAGAGTTATCTAACATGGCAATTGTCTGTTTTCCCACGTCCTCTAACCGGCGCACCGAGGCATTTTTCGTGACAAAGCCGGTGCCATCCAGGTAGTAGGGAACGCTGAAATCAACCAACCGGCCTCGCGTTTCGGTTGCAGTCACGCCGGCAATGGTAATATCGACTTGGCCATTTAACACAACAGAAAGCCGGTCTTGATTGGCTACCGGCTGCAATTCCACGGCGTCGGGGCTTCCTAACACCTCTGCCGCCAGCTGGCGAGCAATATCAATTTCCAGCCCTTGTAAGTTGCCGGCGCTGTCTCTAAAGCCCAAAGGCGGCAAATTATCCTTGACGGCAACAATCAGCCGGCCCCGTTTTTGGATGGCTTTCATTTCTGCTGCCGCTACGGGTGCCGGTGGTGTGAAGGCTGCCGGTATTACACTCAAGCAAAATGCTAAAGCGATTAAAAATAAAAAATTAAAACTTAAAAATTGAAGAGACTTTTTCTTCATTTTTGATTTCTCAATCGTTCCCAGTAGAGATAGTTCGCTGACGCACCTCTACTGGAAACGGGGTAAGGGAGAAATTTTTACTTGACTTGGCTGGCCATTTCCACCACTTTGGTGAAACTTTCAGCATCAAGAACTGCCAATTGAGCCAACATTTTGCGGTTGATTTGAATATTTGCTTTCTTCAAATTCCCCATAAACTGGCTGTAGCTCATGCCATGTTGACGCGTTGCTGCGTTGATGCGGGCGATCCACAGACGTCGGAAATCCCGCTTGCGCTTTTTGCGATCACGGTAGGCGCTCCGCAACGCCTTCATTACCTGCTGATTAGCTGTGCGGAAGAGTTTCGAGTGAGAACCCCGAAATCCTTTGGCTAGTTTGAGAATTTTTTTGCGGCGTTTGCGGGCTACATTACCGCGTTTAACTCGTGTCATGGCTAGTTGGTTACGTGTTAGTTGCTAGGGTTCAGGGTTCAGTTGGCAGCTCTCCGTTGTCAGTTGCATTTTTCAAGCCTGAAAGCCGGCTGACAACTGAGCGCTGACTGACTTATAAATAGGGGAGCATCAAGCGCACATTGTCTGCGTCACGTTCATCTACCACAGCCATCATAGAAAGAGTGCGCCTGCGCGTTGAACTCTTGTGCTGTAGCAAGTGACTTTTGAAAGCTTTGCGGCGCATAATTTTGCCGCTGCCGGTCGCTCTAAAACGCTTGGCGGCTGCTTTGCGAGTTTTTAGTTTAGGCATTGTCTAGATTTGTTTAGACACAATCGACAAGCATATCACTTATTTGAAATTTTTGCAAAAATTGCAGCCGGTGTCAGGATGAGCCGGCATTTGAGGAGGTGCAGCCAAGGCAGAAAAATGAGAAAGTTTTAAGTTCGGCAGCAGAGGAAACTTTCTGGCAAGATTAAGTGGGTAGCTGATAACTTTTAAGAGATAGCCAAGCGCTCACTCAGAAATTTGATTTCCCGTTACCTCATTGATTCTGGAGACTCTGATGCTGCGATTAGAACATATTAGTAAAATCTATCCCACGGGCGAAGTTCTGAAAGACGTGAGCTGGGAGGTTAAACCAGGCGATCGGATCGGGTTGGTTGGGGTCAACGGTGCCGGCAAGTCCACTCAGTTGAAAATCATTGCCGGTGAAATTGAACCGAGTGCCGGTGAAGTCATTCGTCCTGCGAGTTTGCACATCGCCTATTTAACTCAAGAATTTGAGGTTGAACCCACACGCACCGTGCGCGAAGAGTTTTGGACGGTGTTTAAGGAAGCAAATGACGTGCAGCACGCGCTAGCGCAGGTACACCATGAAATGCAAACAGCCAATCCAGAAAGACTGGATAAACTGATTAATCAAATGGATCGCCTGCAACGTCAATTTGAAGGCTTAGATGGATATGGACTCGACGCTCGAATTGAGAAAATTTTGCCAGAAATGGGATTTGAACCTGAAGATGGCGAGCGTTTAGTTAGCGCCTTCAGTGGTGGCTGGCAGATGCGGATGAGTTTAGGAAAAATCCTGCTGCAAAATCCCGATCTTCTGTTGCTAGATGAACCGACTAACCACCTAGATTTAGAAACCATTGAATGGTTAGAAACCTATCTCAAAGGTTTAACGATTCCAATGGTGATCGTCGCTCATGACCGAGCATTTTTAGATCGGCTCTGCACCCAAATCGTCGAAACCGAGCGCGGCGTTTCTACCACCTACTTGGGTAATTATACGGCTTATTTAAACCAAAAAGCCGAGCTAAAAGAAGCCCAACTCAGCGCCTACGAACGCCAGCAAAAAGAACTTGAACAGCAGCAAGCTTTCGTGGATCGGTTCCGTGCCAGCGCCACTCGCAGCACACAAGCCAAAAGCCGCGAGAAACAACTGGATAAAATTGAGCGCATTGACGCACCTGTTGCAGATGTCCGCAGCTTGCGCTTCCAATTTCCTAACCCCCCGCGCAGTGGTCGTGAAGTCGTCATCATCAAAGATTTAGTTCATACTTATGGCGAAAAAATCTTGTTTTTAGGCGCAGATTTGCTGATTGAGCGCGGAGATCGCGTGGCTTTCTTGGGGCCAAATGGGTCAGGCAAATCCACCTTGCTGCATCTAATTATGGAGATGGAAAAACCCAGCGAAGGCATGGTGACACTCGGTGAGCATAATGTTATTCCCAGTTACTTTGAGCAAAATCAAGCGGAAGCTTTAGATTTGAATCGAACCGTGATGGAAACGATTCATGATGAAGTTCCAGAATGGAAAAATGAAGAAGTTCGTACCCTTTTGGGGCGCTTTCTCTTCACCGGCGATACGGTTTTCAAAAAAGTAGCGGCGCTTAGTGGTGGAGAAAAAGCTCGGCTAGCTTTAGCAAAAATGCTGCTGCGACCGGCTAATTTACTGATTTTGGATGAGCCGACAAATCACTTAGATATTCCGGCCAAAGAAATGCTGGAGGAAGCGCTGCAAAATTATGAGGGAACGGTGATTCTCGTTTCCCACGACCGATATTTTATCTCTAAGGTCGCTAACAAAATTGTCGAGATTCGCGAAGGTGAGTTGCGCGAGTACCTGGGAGATTATCAGTATTATTTGAACAAGATTGAAGAGGAAAAGGAGAAAGTTCGTCAAGAAAAGATAGCCGCAGAAAAAGCAGCAAAGGATGCGGCAAAGCGAGAAAAGCAGAAGGCGAAAAAGGATGGGGCCAAAAAATAAGTGGGCGTTTAATCGGATCTTAATTTTTGGGTTGACTTTTGCCTAAAAGTGTGGATGTAGGGGCGTGAACCCGTAAGGGAGCCGGTGGGGTTTAACCCTACATTCATTGGGCAACCGGCTAATTTTATTTGCCCAGTAGGTTGGCTGTGGTAGCTTGAGAGCGGCGAGTTTAAAAAAATCCTTGACACAAACAACCCAATTGCTACCCCCCTTCCTAGAACGGCTCGTGCAGGAATCCCAGGCCATTCCCCCACAAGCGGAACTGGCAGCACGCATTAACAGCGCCCATCAGCAGTGCGTGGCATTTCCCACAACGGCGCTGCTACACGCCCGCAACGCCGGAGAATGGCTTTTACAAGCTCAGGAGCAACTGACTCCTGAAGGGTGGCTTTCCTGGCTGAAGGAATGTTGCACCGTCTCGGAACGAACTGCACAAACCTATATGCAAATAGCTAGAGGCTGGCCAAAATTAGTGCCATCCCCCGCCATTCTGCCGGCCAGCGAAACGAGTGCCTTGGCGCTGAGAGATTGTGAGCGAGCTGAGCTGTATTCTAATGTTGAGGAACCGATTCAAATTGCTGCCACTTTAGAGCCGGCACCCCCAATTTCCCCCAAAGAAACGTTGGTGCCGGCAACCGATACCCTCACCTTTTTTATTCCAGGTGGTGTAGTTCCCAAAGCCCGCCCTAGAGTCACGGCTAACGGTACATTTTTACCCCCCCGTTATCGCGCGTGGCGAAATCATGCAGAAGTTGAAATTTTTAAGCAATTGGGCGAAAAAAGTTCGCTGCCGGTGCTTCCCCTGCAACGGGCAGCCGTCAAAGTTCGTTTAATTGGAAAACATCGAATGAACGCAGATGGAGACAATATTGTTGGCAGTTGTCTTGATTCTCTGGTTGCTGCCGGCGTCATCAAAAATGACAATCTTTCCTACATTCCTGAAATTTATTTTAAATTAATTCCGCAAGGAACCCAAGGCGTTCAAATTACCTTACTTCCACTTCCCAGCCCAGAAGGTTCCAAGTAAGCCGATAGCAAAAACTTTGCCGGCAAAACCTAACACTTCTTGCCAGTCTTTTACGTGACTCCTTTGCATTGAAAAAGCAAAGTAAATTTAAGTCAATGAGCGGCAATCAGTGTGCGTCTGCAAACATCTTAAATTGCTCACTATCAATTCGGCCTGCTTGGTGTAAAGTTTCAGCGATTTCAGAAATGCCTAAAACCGAATGGGCGCGATATCCTTTCTCCTGCAACCGATCTTTTACGCCCTTTTCATGATCGATAAACACCACAATATCTTCCACCTTCAAACCGGCAGACTGAAGTTTTTCCGCACCTTCCATTGCACTTTTTCCACTAATCAGAATGTCATCCACCACAACAATTTTTTCCCCTGGATGGAAATTCCCCTCAATCACCCGTCCACTTCCATAAGCTTTCGCTTCTTTGCGAGGAAAAATCATGGGACGCTTCAAGCGCAGTGCTAAGCCGGTTGCAGTGGGTAAGGAACCATAAGGAATGCCGGCGATTCTGTCGAATTCAAGATGTTGAAGAATTCCTGCGTAAGCGCTTAAAATTTGATGGAAAATTTGCGGCTGGGAGATAATTTTACGCAGGTCTATATAATAGGGAAATATCGCTCCAGAGGCTTGGACGTGCTCGCCAAACGTAATGCAGCCAATGTCAAAAAGTTGCAATATTAAATCCCGGTGGGCGGAATGCTGTAAAAAACAAACATCTGGCAGCCATAAGTCACAGGTGGGGCTTCCCTGCATAACTTGAAATCGCTGATGATTAATTGTGTCGCGTAATGCCCTCAGTTCCTCAGCCGGCTGTTCGCTTGCCAACAAATGTGAAGGTGCCGGCAGCAACAACCCGTCCCCATAAGCGTTCAAGCCGGCACCCAGGATCTTCGCCAGATCCCGATCATCTCGCCAGCCTCCCTCTAGTAAAATGGGGCGTTCCGGTACTTCCCCACGGATGCGGGCCAAAATTTCCGGTGTCGCTGCACCCACTTCTAAACCCAGTTGTTCGGGAGTCCCCCAGGTTTTCGCTGCCTGCACCAAGTGTAAATAAAAGGGCAATTCTTGACCTGGATATTCCTGCAATTCTGCCGCCGAAGAATTGGCAGTGGCACAAAGAACAAACACTGCTTTGCCGGGATAAACCAAAAAGGGGGCAACCTGATCAAGGCCGGCATAAGGGCTTAAGGTACAAGCATCCACGCCCCACTCTTGAAACACTGTTCGAGCAAAAACTGTGCTGGTGTTGAGGTCGCTGTGCTTGGCATCTAAAATGACTGGAATCAGCGCCGGAATGGAAGCTAAGGTTTGCTGGAGCAATTCTAGTCCCGGAACACCAAGCGCCTGGTAAAAGCCGAGGGTGAGTTTGTAAGCGCAAACGAAATCTGCGGTTTGGGTAATAGAGTCTTGCAACCAATCCCGCAAACCTGTCAGGAGACTGTTAGTGCCGGTGCCGGTGTGATATCGCTCAGGTAAACTCTCTGGATCGGGGTCAAGTCCCGCGTAGAGTAAGCTCTGATTGCGTTCAATCGCATAAAGCAATTTGTCGAAGAAGTTCATGGGGTTTTCCTCTACGGGAGTTGCCGGCCTGACTGAGTTAAGGCAACACGCTACAGGAACGCAACGGGGCACAGCTCACAGCAAGCTTCTATTCTTTCGATCTATTGAATCTTAGATAAGTTAATCAAAACACAGGTACAAGTAAAAATAATGTTTAAAATGTTGCTAAATGTAAAGAAAACTGAGTAATATAATATTCAAGCAGGCAAACACCTGCCCAACATCATAAGAACCTCGAAAAATCAATAGCAATCATAAACAAATGACCACAACTCTCCAACGCCGCGAAAGCGCCAACGTTTGGGAACGGTTCTGCGAGTGGGTCACATCAACCGAAAACCGGC